>NZ_QQOA01000035.1 GCF_003443895.1 Paraburkholderia phosphatilytica
ACTGGAAGAAGGCGAAAGCCCGCGTCCAGCGTATTCATTCCCGCATTGGCAACGCTCGCCGCGACTACCTGCACAAGTGCTCAACCACGATCAGCCAAAACCACGCGATGGTGTGTATCGAGGACTTGCAGGTGCGGAACATGTCCAGGTCCGCCACGGGCAATGCCGAACAACCGGGAAAGCAGGTCAGGGGCAAGTCCGGGCTGAACAGATCCATCCTCGATCAGGGCTGGTTCGAGTTCCGCCGCCAACTGGACTACAAGCTGGCGTGGCACGGCGGCTGGCTCGTCGCCGTACCGCCACGGAACACGAGCCGCACCTGTCCGTGCTGCGATCATGTGTCGGCGGACAACCGGCAGACGCAGGCGCGGTTCGCGTGCGTGGAGTGTGGCTTTGAGGAAAACGCCGATGTAGTCGGCGCGATCAATGTTCTAAGGGCGGGACACGCCCGGTTCGCCCGTGAAGTGAGCGATGCAGCAGAGTCGCCAGCAGCAGGAACCCGCCGAAGCGGCTCATTCCGGCTCGACGCCGGGGTGAGCGCCGTAGGAATCTCCGGCCTTTAGGCCGCGGGAGGATGTCAAAAAGACGCTCCTTCGGGAGCGTTTTTGTTTTGAGGATGACGAGGGTGCCCAAGGTTCGAGCGGGCGTAGCGGGACCTTCCGTACTCTAAGCGAGGCGGTTTTATAACAGGCAGAAATCTGCCTGTTGATTGCGATTTTCGGATTTAAGAGGCATAATATTGCCTGTTAAGAACGAGGGCAAGCATGCTTTTCGATCTCGCATCGGCGGAGGAAATCGGCAAGGCGCTTGCACAGCGGCTCCGGGCGCTGCGCTTGCAGCAGTCGCTTTCTCAGGCCGAACTGGCGGCGCGCGCCGGTGTGTCGCAGCGTGCGCTGCGCAACTTCGAACTGGGTGGCCAGGCCACGCTCGATACCTTGCTGCGTGTCGCTCAGGCGCTAGGACGCGCGGCCGATCTGGAAAACATTTTCGAGCTTAAGATCCATTCGATCCGCGCAATGGAAGCGGCCAGCAAGGAGCGGCAACGCGCGCCTAAGCGCAGGTCAGGCGCGGCCAGAGCAACGCCGCGCGAAGACACTCGATGAAACGGCTGCGAGTGATCTACGAAGGCTGGGGTGAGCGATTCGACCTCGGCGTGCTGGCGGATGACGGGCAGCAGATCCTGTTCGAATACACGCATGCAGCGCTCGATCGTGGGCTGGAGTTATCGCCATTCAAGCTGGCTTTGCAGGCCGACGCGCTCGGCGACTTCCCGGCGCACCAGCATGGTCTGCCGGGGCTGGTGAGCGACAGCCTGCCGGATGGCTGGGGCATGCTGCTGATGGACCGGTTGTTTCGCAAGCGCGGCATCGACCAGTACGCCGTGTCGCCGCTCGACAGGCTCGCGGTGGTCGGCCACCGCGGAATGGGCGCACTGACTTACGCGCCCGAGAGCGAGGCGCCTCTGGTGCTGGCGGACGTCGATCTTCACACGATCGCCGACGAGGTCAAGGAGGTGGTCAGCGGCGACGGCGAGCAGCTCCTGCGCGAACTGATCCTGATGGGCGGCTCGCCACACGGCGCCAGGCCGAAAGTCCTGGTCAATGTCGACCCGGCCGGCAATCACATGTGGAATACGAACGATGCTCCCGGCGTTCCGTGGCTCGTGAAGTTTCCCGCTCAAGCCGAGTCGCCGGAAGTCTGCGCAGTCGAAAAGCTGTACTCGGATATCGCGCGCGAATGCGGGATCGACATGCCCTCGACCCGCTACTTCGATCTCGGCTCCCGAGGTTCGGCCTTCGGTATCGAGCGTTTCGATCGCCATGCCGGCATGAGGGTGCCGGTGCACACGGCGGCGGGTGTCGCGCACGCCGACTTTCGCCGGCCCACGCTCGACTACGTGAACCTGCTGCGGATCGCTCGCCTCGTCACTGGCGACATGCGCGAGGTCGAAGTGCTCTTCGAGCGGTGCGTGTTCAACGTCGTGTTCAACAACCGCGACGATCACTCGAAGAACTTTTCCTTCCGCCTCGAGCAAGGCGGTCAATGGCGCATCGCGCCGGCATACGACACGACATTCAACCGTGGTCCGGCGGGAGAGCATCAACTGGACATCTGCGGCGAAGCGCGCGCACCTGCGCGGGCGCATCTGCTGCGCCTCGCGGAGATGACGGGCATTCGCGCGCCTTCGGCGGCGGCCGTGATCGACAGATTGACCGACGCGGCAGGGCAACTGCGGGCCAAAGCAGCGGACTACCCGATCTCCGGCGCAACCTTGAACGACATGGTGAAGGCCGTGGAAGCAAACCGGGCTCGAATGCGCTGACCGGAGCATGTATCAACCCAGCTCCACATTCCCCCATAATGTGGGCTCTTCCGGTTCCCGCCCGCATCGCAAGGAGAAGCCCGCATGGCCGACGATCAGCGCTTTGGACGTTCCCGACGTGATTTCATGCGTGTCGCGGTGACCGCGGCCAGCAGCGCTTCGCTGCCGTGGCTCGCATCGACCGACGCGCAGGCGCAGACGGCGCAAGACGCGACGCCCGGCAACGCACCCGCGACGACCGCAGGCACATCCACGCGCGGCACGAAGCTGATCCTGCTCGGCACCAAAGGCGGCCCCACGCCGTCGGCATTGCGCGCGGCGCCGGCGAACGTGCTGCTCGTCGATGGCCAGCCGTACGTGATCGACTGCGGTAACGGCGTCGCGCTGCAACTGACGAAAGCGGGCGTCAAGCTGCCGATGGTGCGCGACATCTTCCTCACGCACCACCACTCGGATCACAACGCCGATCTGCTGAACCTCGTGTTTCTCGCCTGGGCGAGCGGTCTGAAGACCCCGGTCAACCTGTACGGTCCGCCGCGCATCGCGAAGATGGTCGACGACTTCATCGACATGAACGAGATCGATCTCGACGTGCGGATGCGCGAAGAGGGCAGGCCGGCATTCAAGCCGCTGATCAACGTGCACGAGTTCGACGGTCCGCGCGTCGTGCTCGAGAACGATCAGGTGCGCGTCACGTCGGCACTGGTCGATCACTACACGATCAAGCCCGCGTTTGCGTATCGCTTCGAGACGCGCGACCGCACCATCGTGTTTTCCGGCGATACGCGCTACTACGAGCCGCTCGCCACTTTCGCGAAGGGCGCCGACGTACTCGTTCACGAGGTGATGTATCTGCCCGCGCTCGAAAAGCTGATCAGGACCGCCGACAACGCGCCGACGCTGCGCGACCATCTGCTGCGCAGCCACACCACGACCGAACAGGTCGGCAAGATCGCAGCCGCGGCCGGCGTGAAGACGCTGGTGCTGAGTCATTTCGTGCCCGGCGCCGATCCGTCGGTCACCGACGACATGTGGGCCGCGGACGTGCGCAAGGACTTCAGCGGCCAGATCGTCATCGGCCGGGATCTGATGGAAGTGTGAGCGAGCCTGCCGCCATGCCGGACCAGCGCATTCCCGTCACGCTGCTGACGGGCTTCCTCGGCGCGGGCAAGACTACCGTGCTGAACCGTCTGCTCGCGCAGCCGTCGATGGCGCGCTGCGCGGTCGTCGTCAATGAAATGGGCGCAATCGGGCTCGATCATCTGCTGCTCGGTACGACCCGCGACGCGACCATCGCGCTGCTCGAGAACGGTTGCCTCTGCTGCGGCGTGCGCGGCGAACTGTCCGATACGCTCGACGCGCTGATCGAACGCCGCGATCGCGGCGAGATTCCGCCTTTCGAGCGTGTCTGGGTGGAGACGACGGGGCTCGCGCGGCCGGGACCGGTACTGTCCGAGCTGCTCGGCGACGAGCGGCTCGAAGCGCGCGTGACGCTCGATGGCGTCATTGCGGTCGTCGATGGCGTGCATGGCGCGAGCCAGCTCGAACGGCACGAGGAGGCGCGTCAGCAGGCCGCGTGTGCGGACCGGCTGCTGATCACGAAGGCCGACCTCGCGGATGCGGCTTTGCTCGACGCGCTTGGTGCGGCGCTCGATGCGCTCAATGTTGCCGCGCCTCGTCTGCAGGTGTCGGACGGCGAACTCGATGCCGCTGGTTTCATCGGCATGCTCGCGCCGCGAACGGTGTCCGCGTGGCTGGGCGCGGCACGTCAGCCGCTGCTGCCGCGCGCGGTGCTGGAAGCGCGGGACGACGAGCGCGACGACGACGCGCAGGCCGCAAGCGAACCATCGGAATCTGCCGCGCTGAACGGCATCGCGGCGCAGCGCCGGATGCATCCCGACATCAGCACGTTCTCGCTGACCTTCGACGAAGCGCTGCCCGCCGAGGCCGTCGAGACCGCGCTAACCGTGCTGCTTGCCTATCACGGCGAGCAGATCCTGCGGGTGAAGGGCATCTGCTGCTTCATCGGCGAAGCAGCGCCGGTGGTCGTGCATGGTGTCCAGCAGCTGCTGCACGAACCGTTGCGCCTCAACCGATGGCCCGACGACGATCGGCGTACGCGCATCGTTTTTATCGTGCAGGGTCTGCCGCAACATGTGGTGACCGATACGTTCGCGCATTTCGGCTGCCGGCCCGCGGTGAGGGCGGGGTAACGATTGCAGCGGATCGCAGCGGGTCGCAGCAGTGCGGATGCGGTCAACCCGCGGTTGGCGCCGCCTCGCCAGGTCCGACGTCAACGTTATCCACGTCGGCATCTGGGTCCACAACTGCCGGCACCACCGAATCCAGCGTCCGTTCGCCCGCCGCGAGCGCGCGCTTCTGCGCGGGCGTGAGGCGCTTCACCCAATACTCCGCGCGCGATGCGCTCGCGCGACCCGCGAGCTCGAACGACGCGAGCACGCGCAGCGGCTTGCGCGAGCGCGTATAGCGTGCGCCCGTGCCGCTGGCATGGGCGGCAAAGCGCGCGTCGACGTCGGTCGTGATGCCGGTGTAGACGCTACCGTCTGCGCATTCGATCAGGTACAGGAACCAGGCCATCGCGGCGCGTCAGCTCTTGAACGGGTTGTGTTCGCGCAGTTCGTCGACATACGCGTGGATGTGATTGCTCTCGCCGTCGAGAAACTTCGCGACTGCGTCCGCGAACGCCGGATGCGCGAGCCAGTGCGCGGAGCGCGTGACCGTGGGCATGAAGCCGCGCGCCATCTTGTGCTCGCCTTGCGCGCCGCCTTCGAATACACCGAGCTTCGCCTCGATGCAGAACTCGAGCGGCTGGTAGTACGCGGTTTCGAAGTGCAGACACGGTACGTGTTCGAGCGCGCCCCAGTAACGGCCGTACAGCGTGCCGCCGGATGCGTCGTCGCGCTGGTAGACGACGAGCGAGCTCGCGATCGGTTTGCCTTCGCGCTCGGCGATCACGAGCAGCAGATTCTGCGGCATCGTCTCGCCGATCATGCGAAAGAAATCGAGGTTCAGGTACGGACTCGAGAAGTGTTCGCGATAGGTCTGCCGGTAGCACTTCGAAAAGAAACGCCAGTCGGCGTCCGTCGCATCTTCGCCGCGCACGCGGCGGAACGTGACGCCCGCTTCGCGCACCTTGCGGCGCTCCGCGCGGATGTTCTTGCGCTTCTTCTGTTCGAGCGTGGAGAGGAATTCGTCGAAGTCGCGATAGCCGTCGTTGAGCCAGTGAAACTGCACGCCTTCGCGCTTCATCATGCCGAGTTCCGTCAGCGCACCGGCTTCGCGTTCCGTTGGAAACAGCACGTGCAGCGACGACACGTCCGCCTGCTCGGCGAACGCGAGCAGCGTGGCCGCGAGATGACGTAGCGCGTGGTCGTTCGCGGCCATCAGGCGGGTGCCCTGCACCGGCGTGAACGGCACCGCGCACAGCAGCTTCGGGTAGTACTCGACGCCGTTGCGCCGGTACGCGTCGGCCCACGCCCAGTCGAACACGTACTCGCCGTACGAGTGGCCCTTCAGGTAGACCGGCGCGGCGGCCGCGAGCCGGCCCGTGCGCCCGTCGGTGAGCGTGACGAACTGCGCCTGCCAGCCGGCATCGGCGACCGCGCAGCGGGTCGCCTCCAGCGCGCTCAGGAACTCGTGGCGCAGGAACGGCGTGGGCTGCGCCTGGCTCGCGAGCAGCGCGTTCCATTCGGCCGCATCGACTTCCAGCGGCGACGCCAGAATGCCCGTGCGATAATCAAAGCGTTGCTGGTTCAATCTGTGTAGCCGTTTCACTCTGTTCGACGTCGCGCCGCTTCGCGCGGCACGATGCCCATTGATCCGTCTCGAAGCGGCTCTCGCGGCACCGGACGTCGTATCCGGCAGGCCGCGCGCCTGCACCTGACCCTGCCATGAAGACCCGAATCGCTCTAGCCCAACTCAACGTCACGGTCGGCGACTTTGCCGGCAACGTCGCGAAGATCGTCGCCGCGGCACGTGCCGCGCACAACGATGGTGCGAAGCTGCTGCTCGCGCCGGAGCTCGCGCTGTCCGGCTATCCGCCCGAAGACCTGCTGCTGCGCCCGGCGTTCTATGCCGCGAGCGCAGTCGCGCTCGACGACCTCGCGCGCCAGCTCGCGCCGTTTGCCGGCCTGCACGTCGTGGTCGGTCACCCGCACCGGGACGCAGCGAACGGCCATGGTAATGCAAACGCGCCGATCGAGCGCGGGCTCCCGCCGCTCGATACGTTCAACGCGGCGTCGCTGATCGTCGACGGCAAGATCGTGGGGACGTACCTGAAGCAGGAGCTGCCGAACACCGAGGTGTTCGATGAAAAGCGCTACTTCGCGGCGGACCCGAAACCGTTCGTGTTCGACCTCGACGGCACGCGCTACGGCCTCGTGATCTGCGAGGACGCGTGGCATGCGTCGGCGGCGCAGCTCGCGAAGTCGGCGGGCGCACAGGTGCTCCTGATCCCGAACGGCTCGCCGTACCACCTGAACAAGGAAGCGGTGCGGGTCGACATTCTGCGCGCGCGAATCCGCGAAACGAGCCTGCCGATGATCTACGTGAACATGGTGGGCGGCCAGGACGAACTGGTGTTCGACGGCGGCTCGTTCGTGCTCGATGCAGCAGGCGAGGTCGTCGCGAAGATGCCGCAGTTCGTCGAGGAAACGCGCATCGTCGAGTTCGATGGCGCGCAGCCCGTGCGCGGCGAAGTCGCGCCGGAGCAGCCGATCGAGGCGCAGGTGTACGCGGCGCTCGTGCTCGGCGTGCGCGACTACATCGGCAAGAACGGCTTCCCGGGCGCGATCATCGGCTTGTCGGGCGGCGTCGATTCGGCGCTGGTGCTGGCCGTTGCCTGCGATGCGCTCGGCGCCGACCGTGTGCGCGCGGTGATGATGCCGTCGCGCTACACGGCGGATATTTCGACCACGGACGCCGCGGACATGGCGCGCCGCGTCGGCGTGCGCTACGACGAGATCGCAATCGCGCCGATGTTTGACGCATTCCGCCAGTCGCTGGCCGCGGAGTTCGAAGGCCGCAAGGAAGACGCGACCGAAGAGAACATCCAGGCGCGCGTGCGCGGCACGCTGTTGATGGCGCTGTCCAACAAGTTCGGCTCGCTCGTGCTGACCACCGGCAACAAGAGCGAGATGGCGGTCGGCTACTGCACGCTGTACGGCGACATGGCGGGCGGTTTCGCGGTGATCAAGGACATCGCGAAGACGCTCGTGTACCGGCTCTGCCACTACCGCAACGCGGCCACGACGTTCGCCACGCGCGACGTGATCCCCGAGCGGATCCTGACGCGCGCGCCGTCCGCGGAACTGCGCGAGAACCAGACCGACCAGGACAGCCTGCCGCCTTACGAGGTGCTCGACACGATCATGCGGATGTACATGGAAGAGGACCGCTCGCTCGCGGAGATCGTCGCGGCCGGTTATGCGCCGGACGACGTGAAGCGCGTCACGCGCCTCATCAAGATCAACGAATACAAGCGCCGCCAGGCGCCGATCGGCATTCGCGTCACGCATCGCGCCTTCGGCCGCGACTGGCGCTATCCGATCACGTCGCGCTACACGGAACCGGTCGAGTAAGCCGGCCGCGCACGCGCTCCAACCTGTCGATTTCCACGACTGACCACTGAGACAAACGAGACGAGGCACGCCATGAAACGCATCACCGCCATCATCAAACCGTTCAAGCTGGACGAAGTGCGCGAAGCGCTGGCCGAAGTCGGGCTCACCGGCCTGACGGTCACCGAGGTCAAGGGCTTCGGCCGCCAGAAGGGGCACACCGAGCTGTATCGCGGCGCCGAGTACGTCGTCGATTTCCTGCCGAAGATGAAGATCGAGGTCGTGGTCGCGGACAACCAGACCGATCAGGTGATCGACGCGATCATCGGCGCGGCGCGCACCGGCAAGATCGGCGACGGCAAGATCTTCGTCGCGGAAGTGGAGCGGGTGATCCGCATCCGCACGGGCGAGGAGAACGAAGCGGCCGTCTGAGCGAACGCTTCTTTTCTCGACCGGCAACGCGTGGCGTGACGCGGTGCATCGTCTGCATCGCGTCACGCCACGCGTCGTTTGAGGGCAGGGCGCGTCGCACACGAGCGCTTGCGCGCTTTTTCTGCTGCAATAAAAAACGGTGCGATACCCTTTCGGGTACCGCACCGATACGCGCCTCTCGCAGCAGCGTGAAAACTTCTCTACATCTGTTCTGTCAGCAAGACCCGTCGATTAGAACGAGTGCTGGATACCGGCGTACACGCCCGACTGGCTGTGGCCAAGCGGCGGATTTTCGTTGTACGACGAACCCGTGCCGCCGCCAGCGCCTTCAGCATTCGCGTCCAGACCGAAGTTGGCCGTCTTGCTGTTGGTCATGTGAGCGATCTGGATGTCCAGCAGCGTGCGCTTCGACAGGTTGTACGAGCCACCGATCGTGAAGATGTTCGCGTTGCCGCCACCGTTGTTCGCGTTCACGTGGTAGACCGCGCCGATGAGGGCTGCAGCCGGCGTAGCCTGCCACGTCACACCACCCCATTCCTGATTCGTCGTCGTCGGCGTGCCATATGCCGTGCCGGTCATACCCGACGTACGCGAAGCCTGGTACACGCCCTGAATCTTGAACTGGCCGAGGAACACGTTCACGCCGGCGAAGTACTCACGCGAAGCCGTGAACGGGTTGTTCAGCTGGCCGTTTGCGTTGCGGATTTCGTCGTACAGGCCACGAACCTGGAACAGCGAGTTCGTGTAGGTGAGTTGCAGGCCGTCTTCACGACCTTGCGACGTCGTGCCGTTGCCGTTCCAGCTCGTGGCGTTCGACAGCGCGTACTGGCCGTACACGTCGAAGCCGGCGATCTTCGGCGACTGGTACGACACGTTGTTGCTCGATTGCGGCCAGTTGCGGCCACGAACCAGCGATGCCGACGACCAGTTCGACTGACCGAACGGATCGAAGTCCCACACGCCGTTCGAGATGAACAGTTCACGGCCGAGCAGCAGCGTACCGAACTGGTCGTTCGACATACCGACGGTTGCCCAGCGATTCCAGATCGAGCCAGCCGAGCCGAGCGAGCCGGTCGCGGTGCTGAAGCTGCCTTCCAACTGGAACAGCACCTTGTTGCCACCACCGATGTCTTCAGCGCCCTTCAAGCCCCACAGGCTCGTACCCCAGTCGCCGCTTTCCAGGCGCCAGCGCGAAGCCGTACCAGTGCCAGCTGCGTTCGACAGGCCGCTCATGTACTCGATACCTGCGTCGAGGCGACCATACAGCGTCACGCTGCTTTGCGCATGCGCGATCACCCCGGCCGACATCAGTGCAGCGGCTAGCAAAGCTTTCTTCATCTTCTCCTCCATACCCTGTCAAGGAATAACCCAGTACTGCGAGTGGTGCCCGGCCGCCAGAGGCGCCGAGCAGGAACCGTCAAGACGGGAAGGGTCACACGGGTGTCGGACTGCGTTTGCGGACGCGCGGCCTCGTCGGCCATCTGTACGTCTTCCGATCCCTCGCTGACCGGTCTCCTGTGCTTTTGAAGTGAAACTACTTTTAATGAACTTTGTTTTGCTACTTTGGTTACTAATTTATCAAAAATACCTTCGGTGGGCGAAGAATTTTCTCGTCGGCGCAAGGAGGTGTCGCCAAATTGCAATACCGTTCCTGGGACAGGGTTGTGGGGAGTACGTGGAATCACGCTAAAACCCTTGTGTGTCAAGGGCATGGGGCTTTAGGGGGAGGACCCCTAAGGATTGCCACTATTGACGATGCAATTCGTCCAGAGTAGACCGCGACACCGCGCGGACGTCTCCAGATTTGGGACGACGAAGCATCGGATACGGGTAATTACCTGGGGCGCGGCGGTCCGGGCCGGTCATAAAAAAGGCGCTATGAAAGCGCCTTGTAATACTACTTTGACTACATTTTCCGGTCCAGAGCGAATGTGCTCACGGTCACGACTTCATTGTCTATTTAAGGCTGCCCGACAGGAACTGTTTGAGGCGTTCGCTCTTCGTGTTGCCGAACACTTCGCTCGGGTGACCTTCTTCCTCGACGCGTCCCTGGTGCAGAAACATCACGTGGTTCGAAACGTTGCGCGCGAAACTCATTTCGTGCGTGACGACGATCATCGTGCGGCCTTCCTCGGCGAGCTTCTGCATCACCTTCAGCACTTCCCCGACGAGTTCGGGATCGAGTGCCGAAGTCGGCTCGTCGAAAAGCATCACGTCGGGATGCA
Organism: Paraburkholderia phosphatilytica; assembly: GCF_003443895.1. Classification (GTDB taxonomy): domain Bacteria; phylum Pseudomonadota; class Gammaproteobacteria; order Burkholderiales; family Burkholderiaceae; genus Paraburkholderia; species Paraburkholderia phosphatilytica. Next base: position 10,560 of record NZ_QQOA01000035.1, read on the forward strand.
TTGCGAGCGCGCGTGCAATCGCGACGCGCTGCTGCTGGCCACCCGACAGATGCGACGGATACTGCTTCTCGACGCGCGGCGCGAGACCGACTTTCTCGAGATATTCGCGCGCGCGGTCTTCCGCTTCCTTGCGCGACAGCCCCAGCACATGCAACGGCGCTTCGATCACGTTTTCGAGCACGTTCATGTGCGCCCACAGATTGAAGTGCTGGAACACCATCGCAAGCTTCGTGCGCATCCGTTGCAACTGCTTCTGGTCCGCGACGCGCAACGCGCCTTGCTTGTCCTTCATCGTGCGGACTTCTTCGCGATCCACGAAGATGCGACCGGCGTTCGGCTGCTCGAGGAAGTTGATGCAGCGAAGCATCGTGCTCTTGCCCGAACCCGACGAGCCGATCACGCTGATCACGTCGCCGGCGTTCGCTTTCAGCGATACGCCTTTCAGGACTTCGTTGTCGCCGTACTGTTTATGAAGATCGTCGACGAAAAGCTTTTGCATCTGGGAATTCATCTGGGTCCTTGACTACTTGCTATCAGGAGCGGACATGAGCGGACATGAGCGGACGAAAGTGTGCGGTGCGGCGCGACCGAAGGCATGACGCGTCGCTTCACTTGCCCTGCGGCCGCAGATAGGCGAGCCAGCGGTGCTCGGCGCGGCGGAACAGCCACACGAGCGTGAACGAGATCAGCAGGTACAGCAGCGCCGCGATGCCGAACGCGCCGAACGACTGATACGTGGCGGAGTTGACGTCGCGCGCAACCTTCAGGATGTCGGGCACGGTTGCCGTGAACGCGACCGTGGTTGCGTGCAGCATCAGGATCACTTCGTTGCTGTAGTAGGGCAGTGCGCGGCGCAACGCCGACGGCAGGATCACGCGGCGGTACAGCGTGAAAGACGACATGCCGTACGCGCGCGCCGCCTCGATCTCGCCATAGGGCGTCGCCTTGATCGCGCCGGCGAAGATCTCTGTTGTATACGCGCAGGTGTTCAGCGTGAACGCGAGCAGCGTGCAGTGCATGCCGTCGCGGAAGAACGCGTTGGTGAGTTCGTGGTTGCGGATGATGTCGAGGCTGTAGAGGCCCGTGTAGCAGAGCAGCAGCTGCACGTAGAGCGGCGTGCCGCGGAACACGTACGTATACAGCCACACGAGGCTGGCGAGCCACTTCTTCTTCGACACCCGCGCAACTGATAACGGCACCGACAGGCAGAAGCCGAGGCCGATGGAGACGACCAGCAGCCACAGCGTGATGACGACGCCCGTCAGGCGGTAGCCGTCGGTGAAGAGATAGTTGCGCCAGTATTGCTGGATCAGTTCGAGCATGGTCTTGGGCCTTGGTCCGGCTGGTCTGTCCGGTTGAGCGGGGCGATGGAACGCGGGCGACGGTTGCGGCGGCCGGACCTACAGGTCCGCCCTGCGCACGCCCGTCGAGTAGCGCCGCTCGAGGTACATCAGCACGAAGTTCGACACCGTCGTGATCACGAGGTAGATCGCACCCGCCAGCAGCGTGAAGAAGAAGAACCGCAGCGTGCCCTTGCCGGCGTCCTGCGATGCCTTCACGACGTCCGCGAGACCGATGATCGACACGAGCGCCGTCGCCTTCACCATCACCTGCCAGTTGTTGCCGATGCCGGGCAGCGCGTGACGCATCATCTGCGGGAACATGATGCGGCTGAACACCTGCCAGTTCGACATGCCGTACGCGTGACCGGCTTCGAGCTGGCCGCGCGGCACCGCGAGAAACGCGCCGCGGAAGGTTTCGGTGAAGTACGCGCCGTAGATGAAGCCGAGCACGATCACGCCGGCCACGAAAGGATCGATGTCGATCTGGTCCCAGCCGAGCAGGTCGGTCAGGTTGTTGAGCCAGATCTGGATGCCGTAGAACAGCAGCAGCATCAGCACGAGATCGGGGACGCCGCGGATCAGCGTCGTGTACACCGTGCCGGCGCCGTGGGTGAGCCGGTTCTTCGACAGTTTCGCCGCCGCGCCGATCAGGCCCAGCACGAAAGCGAACGCGAGCGACAGGACCGCGAGTTTGACGGTCTGCCAGGTGCCCGCGAGGATCAGCGGGCCGTAGCCTTGGAGCATATGCGGTCCTTGACGGCGCTGTGGTTTGCGACCCGAAGGAGGCGGATCGGCGCTTCGCTTCGAGGAGTGGCTTCGGAACCGGCTGGCCGGCCGTCGCTATTCTAGGTGGTCAAAATTGGCGGATCGCGCCCCGTCGCTGCCGTGCAAGGCGATGAACGCATCGCATCCGGCGATGTTTCGATAGCCCCGTCCGGCCCTTTCGGAATAGGGCGGCGCGCGCCGTGTCCGACCGAAAAGCGCGGTATTTTACCCGAACCGCATTCGAACGCCAGCGAAACTCATGCTGCGCGTGCTGCTGCAGTCTGGCGCAGACGGGGCCCGATGTGCCTGTCGGACCGTAACCCGGACCGTAACCCCGGCCATCCAGCGAGCATCGGGCGGCACGCGCGCATTGCATGCACCGGCGGAACAGTTCGGTGCGCCTGCGCGGATTGTTCCGGACCCGCCGTGCCCATACATTCAGGTCATCGCCAATTTCACGGAGCCTTCCATGTTCGAGATCCGACGTTCCGCCGAGCGCGGCCATGCCAACCACGGCTGGCTCGATTCGTTCCACAGCTTCTCGTTTGCCGACTACTTCGACGAGAACCACATGCAGTTCGGCCCGCTGCGGGTGATCAACGAAGACGTGATTGCCGCCGGCCGCGGTTTCGGCACGCACGGCCATCGCGACATGGAGATCGTCACGTACGTGCTGGACGGCGCGCTGTCGCATCGCGACAGCATGGGCAACGGCTCGACGATTCGCCCGGGCGACGTGCAGCGGATGAGCGCGGGCACAGGCGTGATGCACAGCGAGTTCAACGCGTCGAAAGAGGACCCGCTGCATCTGCTGCAGATCTGGATCCTGCCGAAGCGGCGCAACGATCCCCCGGGCTACGAGGAGAAGCGCTTCACGAACGAGGACAAGCGCGGGCAGCTGCGCCTCGTTGCGTCGCCGGACGGGCGCGACGGGTCGGTGACGATCCATTCGGACGCATCGATCCACGCCGGTCTTTTCGATGGCGACGAGCGTGCGGAATTCGCCGTGCCGGCCGGGCGGCGCGTGTACCTGCACGTCGCGCGCGGCGCGCTGACGGTGAATGGTCAGACGCTCGAACATGGCGACGCCGTGATGATCAGCGACGAGTCGAAGGTGACGCTCACCGACGGCCACGCCGCCGAAGTGCTGCTGTTCGATCTTGCTTAAACCAGCTCGTTGCGCTGGAAACAAAAAGCCACAGGCAGCGCGCCTGTGGCTTTTTTCCTTATGGATCGCGCGGAAGCGCGGGCGGGTCAGATCTACGTCGAACTCACCCGCACCCCGAACGCCGGCTTCAACCGCAGCTTACTGGTTGGTCGCCGACGCCGGAGCTTGCGGCGCCTGGCCATCCTTGTGATGCTGCTGCCACATCTCGTGCATCTTCTGCATGCGATCGTGGCGCGCTTCCATTTCCGCGAAGTGCTGCTTGATCACCGTGCTGACGATGGTCTTCTGCTGGTCGTTCAGCGAGTTGTACAGCGTGAGCCATGCCTTCGCGGTCTGTTCGCGCAGTTGCTCGTGCTGACGCTCGGCCTTTTCATGCGCCGCGTGCAGCGCGTTCATGTCGAGAATCGGCTGCTGCTGCATGGCCTGCATCTGCTGGTGCATCTGCTCGTGCGTGGCGTGCTCCGTTTCGTGCGCCTGCTTCATTGTGTCGACCGCGTTCTGCCAGAGCTTTTCCTGGCTCGCGTTCAGATTGAGCCAGCCGTGCACGCGGTTGAGCTCTTCCATCATGTGATGACCATGGTGGTGATGCATGAAGTGGCCGCCGTCGTGGCCGGCGCCCTGCATCGGCATCTGGGACTGCTGGGCCGCGGCATAGCCGGCGGCACCGATGCTGAGCGCGACCGAGGCCACGGCGATGGCGAGATAACGCGATGTTGTCTTGAACATGGTGATGCTCCTCGTTGCTTGGAATGGACGGGCCGGTGGTGCACATCCGCTCACAAGGGACGGTCCGGATCCGGTAAGTCGAAGCGTAGAGGGGGTGATCGTGCGGCGTGTTACGTGGACAATTGTCGGTATTACGCAACATTACTCCCCGCTTTCGTCGTAACACCCCGTAACCTCTTGGACAGGCTTGTCATCGAGTTCCCTCAACCCATCGCGCTAAACTTCGTCCCATGAGTACCCAAATCCTGGTCGTCGATGACGACGTCGAACTGCGCGATCTGCTGCGCGACTATCTGGCCCGGCAAGGCATCGAAGTATCGGTGCTGCATGACGCCGGCTCGCTCGAACGCCGGCTCGAACGCGAACGGCCCGACCTGATCGTGCTGGACCTGATGATGCCGGGCGTGGACGGCTTGACCGCGCTGCGCAAGCTGCGCGCGTCGGGCGACGACATCCCCGTGATCATGCTGACCGCCCGCGCGGACGACGTGGACCGCATCGTCGGTCTGGAACTCGGCGCGGACGACTATCTTGGCAAGCCGTTCAATCCGCGCGAACTGCTGGCGCGCGTGCAGGCGGTGCTGCGCCGGCGCCGCACCCTGCCGTCGGCAGCGGCCCCCGAGCAGCGCGAGCCGTTTACGTTCGGCCGCTTCACGCTGGATTTCCAGTCGCGCACGCTGCATCAGGAAGGCAAGCCGCTCACGCTGTCGGGCAGCGAGTTCGCGCTCCTGAAGATCTTCGTGAATCACCCGATGCGCACGCTCACCCGCGAGCGCCTGCTCGAACTGCTGCACGGTCCGGAGTACGACGGCACCGATCGCGGCATCGACGTGCAGGTCTGGCGCCTGCGCCGCATTCTCGAAACCGATCCCTCCACGCCGCGTTTCATCCAGACGGTGCGGGGCCGCGGTTATGTCTTCGTGCCTGACGGCGAGCAACATGCGGCGTCCAATTGATTCGTTGTTCGGACGGCTGGCACTCCTCGTCGTCGCCGTCCTGCTGATGTCGCATTTCGCCTGGTTCGCGCTGATGCGGCTCGAACGCAGCCAGCTGCAAACCCGCTATGCCGTCGAAGAAGCCGTGTTCCTCGTCGACGCGGTGCGCCAGCACGTCGCGCGCGAGCCGGACCAGCCGCTGCCGTCGCGCGTGAAGCTCGTCGATCCGGCGGACAGCGTCGTGCCGACCGAGATGCCCGAAGCCGGCACGCCGCTCAGCCGCTTCCTCGAAGACGTGCGCGACCGCATGCCGCCGGGCACGCTCGTGCGGGTCGGCCCGCCGGGCAAGCCGCCCATGCTGTGGGTGCGCGCCACGAGCGATCAGAAGTGGATCGTCGTGCCGGTGCAGCCTTTGCGTCCGCCGCGCTCGGTGGACCGCATGGTGCTGTGGCTCGTGATCATCTTCACGGTCGCGGTGATGGCGGCGCTGTTCCTCGCATGGCAGCTGCAGCAGCCGCTGCGTTCGCTCGCGCAGGCGGTCACGCGCTTCGGCCGCGGCCTGCCGGTGCCGCCCGTGCCCGAGCGCGGACCGCGCGAACTCAAGCAGCTCACGCACGGCTTCAACCAGATGGTGCAGGAGGTGTCGCGCACCGAGAACGACCGCGCGGTGATGCTCGCCGGCGTCGCGCACGATCTGAAGACGCCGCTCGCGCGGCTGCGGCTGCGCGCCGAGATGATGGACGAAGCGAAGGTGCGCGAGGGCGTGGTGCGCGACGTCGATTCGATGGCGCACATCGTCGATCAATTCCTGGTGTTCGCACACGATGGCGCGGACCGCAGCGAGCCGGTCGAAGTCGACGCGCAGTGCGAGCGCGTCGTGCGCAGCTACCGCGCGGTGGCCGCCGGCGCGCCGACCGTGCGTACGGAGCTCGCCGCGGGTCCCGGCTTCCGGCTGCCGGCCGCCACGTTGGAGCGCATCCTGTCGAACCTGATCGACAATGCGCACGCGTACGGCGCGCCGCCGGTGGTCGTCGAAACCGCGCGCACGGCCGGCGGCTATACGCTATCGATCAGCGACAACGGCAAGGGCATTGCCGCGCAGGATCTGCTCAACGCGAGCCGGCCGTTCGTGCGGCTCGACCCGGCGCGTGGCGGCAATGGGCACAGCGGTTTGGGGCTCGCGATCGTCGAGCGGCTCGTGCGCCGCGCGGGTGGAGAATGGCAGATCGGCAATTACGACGGCCGCGGGCTGCGCGTGCTGATGACCTTCCCGATGCAGGCGATGCCGCGCACGGCGCCGGCGTCCGAAGTGGCGTGGTGACAGGGTGAGGGTGGGCCGCGCCTCGCTGCAACGGCGCGGCGCGCGCTCATGCTCCGGCGGTTGCGCGCTGCTCCGTTACTCCGCGAACAGTGTATTGAGCGCGGTGGCCGCCTCGCTGTCCACGGTATTCCACGTGGCCGATTCCGCTTCGAAGATGTAATGCGTTGTGTACTTGCCAAGACGGGTCAGGATCTCTTCCTGGATCACTTCCGGCGCGACATCGAGCTTCAGGTACCAGGCCGTCGACGATAGACGCGTCTGGAACGCGCCATACTCGGCGAGCAGATGATCGAACGCATCTGCGTCCTGATCGCGGCAGACGATGATCAGATTGCCCTTCATGCGACTCTCCCGTTCAAGCGGTATTCACCAACGTTCTGACGAAAGCCCATCATACCTGTTGATCGCGGGATGCATCGGGTGTTCTTCGTGCGGTCCTTCCCGTTCGTGAGATTTCAGCGGCGACGCGTCAGGTGAGTGCGGCGGCCGTGCGCGCGGTCGGTGCGCTGTCGTCGGGCGGCACGGCTTCGGTGCGGTCGCGGCCGCCGGACTTCGCTGCGTAGAGCGCCTGGTCCGCGCGGCTCATCAGCCGCTCGGGCAGATCGTCCGCGTTGAGCTCCGTGATGCCGATGCTGACGCTCAAGCCAGTCGACGCCGGCAGCTTCGTCGACTGCAACGTCTTCACCCGCATCCGCAGACGCTCGACAGCCTCGTGCCCGGCCGAGAGCTTGGTGGACGGCAGCAGGATGCCGAACTCCTCGCCGCCCAGCCGCCCGATCGCATCGCTCGCGCGCAGCTCCGCGCGGCAGCTCTCGACGAAGTGTTCGAGCGCTCGGTCGCCGATTGCGTGACCGAAGCGGTCGTTGATCTGCTTGAAGTGGTCGAGGTCGGCGATCGCCATGCACAGCGGTTCGCCGTTCGCGCGAGCCTGGTCGATCTCGCGCTTGAGCAGATCGAGGAAGTAGCGGCGCGACAGCGCGCCCGTCAGCGCGTCGTGGCGCGCTTCGGCGGAGAGCAGCGCGTTGGCGGACGTCAGCTGGTCGGCGAGGTCGCGCGTCGCTCGATGGTGACGGCGCTCGCGCGCCCACGACACCGAGATCACCCACGCAAGGCCGACCACGCCCGCCATCGTCAGGAACACGAGCAGGCGATCGCGCCGATGGTTCGCGAGCAGATCGGGCCACGCGGCCACGGGGTCGACGAGATGCGCGGAGAGGCCCGAATTCAGGCCGATCCGCTCCTGGTACATGGCGGGCGTATTCAGATGCGGCGTGGTGACGAGCTGCGACCAGAGCGACGCCGGTATCCAGGGCGCCTGCCGGTGTTCGTCTTCGTTCGCGCTGTGGATCTGCAGGGTGGGGAAGTCGCTGCGCTTGTAGGTGCTCATCCGGTCCGTCGGGCTCATCTTGAGCACGGCGGCGTCCGGCAGCGCGCGGCCTTCGAGCGCGCTGTTGTGCGCCATGATGACGACGCCCTTATCGTCGGCGACGAAGGTGCCCGCGTGCGCGACCCAGTGCCGCAGCCGCGCGATGCCGACTTTCGCGACCACCGCGCCGACGAGCATGCCGTCGTCGTAGACGGGCGCGGCGATGAAGATGCCGGGCTCGCCGGTTTCGCGGCCCACGCCGTAGTTTTCAGCGAACGCGCCGAGCAGCACCTGCGAGATGTAGTGGCGCGTGCGCATGTCGCGGCCGACGAACGTGTGTTCGGAGTCCGAGTTGCTCGATGCGATGCAGATGCCGTTCGCGTTGACAAGCCAGATGGTGTCGAGCCCGGAGAAGCCCTGCGCGTCGCGCAGGAAGCTGTTCACGGCAGTGAGATCGGTGCGCCCGACGAGCGCGGTGCGCAGCGCGGTTTCCGTGGTCGCGCCGCTCACGGCGTAGTCCTGCGATTGCGTCAGCGCGTGCTGGATCAGGCCCATCTCGGCCATCGTGCCCGGGATCGAGCGCGACATCGCGAGGTCGCTGGCGATGACCTCGGCCATGTTATCGACGATCGAACTGGACATCTGGTGTTCCGTACGCAGCGTGGCGTCCAGCTCCTGCCGGACCATGCGGTCGGCGATCAGGCCGGCCACGAACCAGCACGCGATCAGCATCGCGAGGAAGCTGATCGGCCCGGTTGCCTGACGCAAGGAAGTCCTGTTCATCGGCTCTCTGATCCGTCCTGTCTGATACAGCGGGGGCGCGCGGGCAGCCGGACGTGGCGCCGGTCGATGGATCGGGCGGCGCATCCGCCTGGCCAGGCGGCGTTCGACCTCGCGGCAAGGGGCCGTGTCTCTCTTTTGCGATTTTAACCGTGCGGGGCGTCGCGCGAGCGTATTGTCGACTATCCCGCGCTGGCTTCCAGATGCCGCGCGGAAATGGAAGCGCTTTCCGGGCGCCCGTCTTTCGCCCTGAACGCGCCGATGTGGCCCGGGCGCGACGCCGGGCTGGCGGATCCGCGCGGAAACGCCGTCCGCGCGGACGATTTGAGCCCGAAAGGTTGTGCCTGAAACACAGGTTGTAGTACTGTCGTGCCGTCCAAAACAAGGAAAGCTGCGCCGCCCTCCTGGGCAGCGTCCGCGGCCGCCGGGGGGGCGGTCCGAATCCGCGCTCGATCCGAGCCGGCCAGCGCGCCATCAACGCTAACGAATTTCTGCGCTCATGCGTTCTGTCATGCCTGATTTCCGCTTTCCGGACCGATCTTTCGACTGCCTTGCAACGCCCGCCGCCCGGCTCGTGCCGGTCGTGTGCGCGCGCCTGCCGGCCTACGCCTGCGGGGAGGGCGCCTGATGGATTTCAGCTTCAACCTGAATCGCACGGCCAATGCGTCCGCATGGCGTGTACTGCCGAACCGCTGGGACTTCGTCGCGTTCCCGCTGATCATCTGCGCGCTCGCGATGGCCACCGTCGGGTTTCACCAGACGCTCGCGCCGATCTCGACACTGAAGACCCAGGCCATCTCGCTTGATCCTTCGAACCTGCCCGAGTACGCGATGCGCACCACGCTGCGCATGCTCGCGGCGATGGTCGCGTCGCTCGTGTTTACGCTGGTCTACGGCACGCTTGCGGCGAAGAGCCGCCGCGCGGGCCAGGTGCTGGTGCCGATCCTCGACATCCTGCAGTCGGTGCCGGTGCTCGGCTACATTTCGTTTACGGTCACGTTCTTCATCGCGCTGTTTCCGTCGCGCGTGCTGGGCGCCGAGCTCGCCGCGATCTTCGCGATCTTCACGAGCCAGGCCTGGAACATGACGTTCAGCTTCTATCAGTCGCTGCGCACGGTGCCGCGCGATCTCGATGAAGTGTCGCGCGGCTTTCACCTCACCGCGTGGCAGCGCTTCTGGAAGCTCGAAGTGCCGTTCTCGATGCCGGGCCTGATCTGGAACATGATGATGTCGATGTCGGGCGGCTGGTTCTTCGTCGTCGCGTCGGAGGCCATCACCGTCGGCAACAACACGATCACGCTGCCGGGTATCGGCGCGTACCTGGCGCAGGCCATCTCGGACAAGAATCTCGCTGCGATCGGCTGGGTGATTCTCACGATGACGGTCGTGATCCTCGCATACGACCAGTTCCTGTTCCGTCCGCTCGTCGCATGGGCCGACAAGTTCCGCATGGAGAACACGAGTTCGGGGGACGCCCCCGAGTCGTGGCTGCTCGACCTGATCCGCCGCACGCGGCTGATTCACCGTCTGCTCGTGCCCGTCGGCTGGCTGTTCGCCCGCGCGGCGCGCATTCCGCTGCAACTGCCGACGCTGCAGCAGGTCGGCTTTGCCGGCGAGCCCAACAGGAAGCCGTCGAAGATCGGCGACATCGTCTGGTCGGCGATCGTGATCGTCGTCACGCTCTACGTCGTGTTCCGGGTGGTGTCGTATGTGCGCACCGGCGTGACGATGGGCGAGGTGGGCCACGTGTTCGTGCTCGGCCTGATCACGCTGTTGCGGGTCATTGTGCTGATCGCGATCGCCTCGGTGGTGTGGGTGCCGGTCGGCGTGCTGATCGGGCTACGACCGGCGCTTGCCGAAAAGGTCCAGCCGCTCGCGCAGTTCCTCGCGGCGTTCCCGGCGAACCTGCTGTTCCCGGTGTTCGTGATTGTGATCGTGAAGTTCAACCTGAACGCCGATGTGTGGCTGTCGCCGCTGATCGTGCTCGGTACGCAGTGGTATATCCTGTTCAACGTGATTGCAGGCGCGTCCGCGTATCCGAACGACTACAAGGAAGCGTCGGCGAACTTCCGCATCCGTGGCTGGCAGTGGTGGAAGCAGGCAATGCTGCCGGGCATCTTCCCGTACTACGTGACCGGCGCGATCACCGCGTCGGGTGGCGCGTGGAATGCGAGCATCGTCGCCGAGGCGGTGCAGTGGGGCAACACCAAGGTCGTCGCGCACGGGCTGGGCGCATACATCGCGCAGACCACCGCCGACGGCGACTACCCGAAGATCATCCTCGGCATCGCCGTGATGTCGCTGCTGGTGACGTTGTTCAACCGTCTGCTGTGGCGTCCGATGTACGCCTATGCCGAGTCGAAGCTCCGTCTCGACTGAAGTCCTTGAGGCAAACCGCGATGCAAAATCCTAAAGTCTCTCCCGCCGCCGCACCCGTGCAGACGCCGCCGATGCCACCGCGCCTCGGCGAGGAAATCCTCAACGTCAAGGACGTGTGCCGCGGTTTTAACAAGAGCCAGGGCGAGCTGCTGGTGCTCGATGGCGCGAACCTGCAGCTGCGCGAAGGCGAGATCGTCGGGCTGCTCGGCCGTTCGGGCTCGGGCAAGTCGACGCTGCTGCGCATCATCGCCGGCCTGATCGAGCCGACCGACGGCACCGTGACCTACAAGGGCAAGCCGCTCGATGGTCCGGCCGAAGGCGTCGCGATGGTGTTCCAGACCTTCGCGCTGTTCCCGTGGCTGACCGTGCTGCAGAACGTGGAAGCGGGGCTGGAAGCGCTCGGCGTCGGCGCGCGCGAACGCCGCGAGCGCGCGCTGGCCGCGATCGACCTGATCGGTCTCGACGGTTTCGAGAATGCATACCCGCGCGAGTTGTCGGGCGGCATGCGCCAGCGTGTGGGTTTTGCGCGGGCGCTGGTGGTCGATCCGACGCTGCTGCTGATGGACGAGCCGTTCTCCGCGCTCGACGTGCTGACGGCCGAGACGCTGCGTACCGACCTGCTGGACCTGTGGACGCAAGGGCGCATGCCGATCAAGTCGGTACTGATCGTCACGCACAACATCGAGGAAGCGGTGTTCATGTGCGACCGCATCCTGGTGCTGTCGTCGAACCCGGGGCGCGTGATTGCCGAGATCAAGGTGCCGTTCAAGCATCCGCGCAACCGTCTGGATCCGGCGTTCCGCAAGCTGGTGGACGACATCTACGCAAAGATGACGGCGCGCCAGACCGGCGAGACGACGAAGAAGGGACTGGAGCCCGGTTCGTGGCTGCCGCATGTGTCGACCAACCTGATGGCCGGTCTGATCGAGACGCTGGCGGCCGCACCGTACCATGGCCGCGCGGACATGCCGGAAATCGCGCGTTCGCTGCATCTCGAGGTGGACGATCTGTTCCCGATCGCCGAAGTGCTGCAGCATCTCGGCTTTGCCGACGTGCGCGAGGGCGACATTTTCCTGACGCCGCCCGCGCGCGTGTTCGCGGAATTCGGCACGCAGGAACGCAAGCTGATGTTCGCCGATCACCTGCTCAAGCACGTGCCGCTCGCGGCGCGGATCAAGAAGGTGCTGAACGAGCGGCCGGGGCATCGCGCGCCGCGCGTGCGCTTCGAGCAGGAACTGGAAGACTTCCTGTCCGACAACGCGGCGGAAGAGACGCTCGACGCGGTGATCAACTGGGGCCGTTATGGCGAGATCTTCTCGTACAACGACCAGACGGAAATCTTCAGCCTCGAGGACGTCGAGTCCTGATCGAGGCACCGCTCGCCGCGCAAAGGCGAGCGCGACGCAAGACCAAACGGCGGCCGCGAGCCGCCGTTTCCGCATCTGAAGCGGGATACGCGCGCGACGTTACTGCAGCGTGCCCCAGCGGTCGACCGCAGGCTCCGCCGACGCCCACTTCCAGCCCGTGGCCTGCTGGCAGGCGCTGGCGGTGAACCAGTACACCTTCGAATCCGGCTTCTCGCCATCCACGACCGAGAACGCGAACTCCTTGCAGATCGCGAGCGAGGTGTTGAACGCGCGCGTGACGCGCACCTCGCCGTGACCGTTCTCGACCGGCAACCTGTGCTTGACCCGCCACGGCTTCGAATCGCCCACCGGCATGCCGCCGACGAGCGCTGCGATCGCATTCTGCTGATCTTCGTGCATCGTGCGCGAGTAGTAGTTCACGGCTTCGTCCGTGGCGGCCTGCACGGCAATGCCGACACCGAAGCCGACCGCCGGATTCGCGGTCACGGCGCCAGTGGCGACACCTGCGACCGCGCCGCTCGCGGCGCCGATCGACGAGCAGCCGGAGAGCCCGAGGCCCGCGCCGGCGCACGCCAGGGCGGCGAGCGCTGACAGCATCACGCGCGTCTTCATTGCAGCGAGCCCCAGCGTTCGGTGGCCGGTTCCGCCGACGCCCACTTCCACACGTTGCCGTCGCGACAGATCGACGCGACGTAGAACGCGCTCGATGCGGCCGCATCTTTCGTGGCGGGGCGATCGACGGAGAACACGATCTCCTTGCAGTCGAGCGGGCCGGTGCTGATCGTGCGGCTCACCGTGACGCGGCCGTGCTCGTCGGCTTCGATCGGCACCGTGTGCGTGACGCTCCATGGCGCGACCGCGCCGACGTCGAGCGGGCCCGCGGCGGTGGCGATCATGTCCTGGGTATTCCGGTGTACTACGCGTTCGCTGTACTGCACGCCGGCTCGTGCCGCCGCGACCGCGCCAAGACCGATGCCGGTGGCGACCGCGGCGTTGTTCGTGACCTTCGCGGCGATGGCCGCGCCGGCGATACCGGCGCTTGCCGTCGCGCCCTCGGTGTACAGCGAGCTGCAGCCGCTCAGCGTGGCCACGGCTGCCGCGGCGAGCGTCGCGATGGCGATGGCGCCGGAACGCCATGCGGTGAAGGGCCGATGACTGGCGAACCGGTGCGTCGTGTTGTGCATTTTCCCTGTCTCTTGCCTGGTGCGGATGTTTCAGTGCGACGCGCGGATGGCTGGCGCGAGACCCGTGTCACGCGCGCGCCGCGCCGTGCCGCGCGTATCGCTGCCGCATTGTGCAGCATGGAATTTGTGAATGGGATGGTGAAAATGCAAGCAATTGCAAAAGGACGTGCGGATGCGCGTGGATTCTGTTTTGAGCTTCGAATCCACGGAGCGTCCGTCACACAGGAGAGGGGTGCCGCGAGGCCATTCTTACCGCTGCATCGCGTGCGGAGCGGGAACGCTTGCCGGCTGACTTTCCGGCTGCTTACTCAGGCATCGCGACGTGTCGAATGAGCCGCATCGTGGGGCTCATTCGGAATCGTCGTCGGTCGTTCCGTCCTCGTCGGGGCCGTAGCTGCTCAGACGGTTGTAGAGCGTCTTGAGACTCACGCCGAGCGCCTTGGCGGCGCGGCGCTTGTCGCCGCCGCAATACTTGAGCGTGCCGAGGATGATCTGCTTCTGCGCGTCGGCGAGCGGCGTGCCGATCCACACGCTCATCGAATCGCCTTGCGTGAGCGGCTTCTTCACGCGCGACGCGAGATGCGGATGCGGCAGCTCGACCGACTTCTCCGCGAGAATGAACGCGCGGTAGATCGCGTTCTTGAGCTCGCGCACATTGCCGGGCCACGACCACGCGCGCAGCGTTTCGATCGCGCGCTTGCTGAACACCTTGCTCGTGCCTTCCTGCTCGTTGAGCGACTGCAGGAAGTGCTGCGCGAGCAGCACGCGGTCGCCGTCGCGTTCGCGCAATGGCGGCGCGCGCAACGGAAATACGGCGAGGCGATACATCAGGTCTTCGCGCAGGCCGTTCTCTTTCACCGCGACGGCGGGGTCGCGATTGGTCGCCGCGATCACGCGAACGTCGGAGCGGATCAGGTCCGTGCCGCCCACGCGATAGAACGTGCCGCTCTCGAGCGCGCGCAGCAGTTTCACCTGCCGCACGGGCGACATCTCGGTCACTTCGTCGAGGAACAGCGTGCCGCCGTTCGCATGCTCGAAGTAGCCGACGCGTCCCTGCACGGCGCCGGTGAAGCTGCCCTTCTCGTGGCCGAAGAGTTCCGCTTCGATCAGTTCGTCGGGAATCGCGCCGCAGTTCACGGCGATGAAGGGCGCGTCGTGCCGCGCGCTGTGATCGTGGATCGTGCGGGCAATCAGCTCTTTGCCGGTACCCGATTCGCCGATGATCAACGCGGTCGCGTCGGTCGCGGCCACGCGCTCGATCTGTTCGTACAGCTCGAGCATCACCGGCGACGATCCGTACAGCAGCCCATACGATGTGAGGCCCGTGCCACCCGTTTCGATTCGTGGCTTCACCTGCGAATCTTGCGGGCCATCGGCGCTCACATCAGGCGAGTCAAGATCGGTTGATGCCATAAACAGGATTGTCCAGTACAAAAAAGACGAGGCGCGCGAAGCGTGGCGTTCATCGCCATCTGCTTCGCACGCGATCGGTTCACTATCTCATAGATGCAATTTAACCACCTGGCGCGGTGCAAGGGCAATCCGCATGCCAGGCGCCATCGCGCTTTGCGATACCGGTGGCAAGATTGACCGTGACGCTTTGCGTGTGCGGCACAAATGTCCGGCCTGGCGCTTACGACCTTCATGTGCTTACCTTGAAAGCGACGGAACTCGCGCGGCGAGATTCGATCGAGAGGGAAAGCGGGCGCGGTGTTTGCAGCGCTTCGATTGGTCGCCGGATAAAGCGGCCGCTGTCTGAATCTCACGGAGTGTCGCAATGAGCCATACGACTGACCAGCTCTCGCTGGGCAAACAGAAAATCGTCGAAGACCTCCGGGTGCTGCTCACCGACTCGGAGGAAATGCTCCGGCTCGCGAAGAGCGTGCCGGGTGAAGGCGTGGACAAGCTGCGCGAACGTCTGCGGCATCACGCCGACTCGTTGCAGGACACGCTGTCGGACGCGCAGACGGCCGCGCACCGCGGCTATCGCGTTGCCACCGTGAACGTGGAGCGCCACGTGCGTCATAACCCGTGGCAGTCGCTCGGCATCGCGGCAGGCGTCGGATTCCTGGTCGGCGTGCTCGTTGCGCGCTGATGCCGCTGATGCATGAAGCGGCAGAGACCGACCACATCAAATCAAAAAGGAGGATCGCAACATGGCTCGACCCAGAATTGGCATTTTTGGCGCGCTCGTCGCGGTCGGCGGGGTGCTGGCCTGGCGCTGGTCGCAGAAGCACCGCGTGTCGCAGACGAACCTGAATCGCGAGATTAACCGTTGGGAAGACGAGGGCGGCGCAGTCGTCGCGAGCCCGCAGACGGCGCCGTCCCACGGCCCCGCAATGTCCGCGACGGAGCACGTCGCAGGTGCCGCCGGCACCGCAGCCGGCGCCTGGCCGTTCCCGCACGGCGACGACATCGACGCGAACGCCACGCGCCATTAAGCGCCGCGGTTCCGGCGTGTGCGGTACCCCGCGCGGGCACCGCGCCGGGTCTCGGCGGCATCTCAATAAAGCCGTATAATCGTTAAATCGACAACAATCGGCTTGAAATATGCTGATCGAGTCGTTTTGACCGGCTGATTGTTGCGGCGCTGGGTGGAATGCACCGTTTTATTGTATTTTTTGCCGATCGAAGCGATGCCGTCGCGCGATCGGGCTTACACTCCGTCTACATTTTGCCGGCACAACCGGGCGGGCAGCTTTCGCGGGAAAGCGCACCGTTCGGGCCGCTTTCCCCATGCGTTTGATGCATGCCGTTCACCTCTCTGTTTGAGGCTTTCGATACACGATGCCGCACGTACTGATTGTCGATGATGATCCCGGCACCCGCGAGGCGCTCGCAGCCGTCATCGCGGAAGAGGGGCTGACTACCGCCATCGCGTCCGACCTGCGCGAGGCCCGCATCCAGTTGATCCGGCAGATGCCGGACGTGGTGTTCACGGACCTGCAGCTGCCCGACGGCAGCGGCGTGGATCTGTATGAGGATCTCGATCCGCGCTCGGGCGTGGAATTCGTCGTGATCACCGGCCATGCGACGGTCGAATCCGCGGTGAGCGCGCTGAAAATGGGCGCCGCCGACTACCTCGTGAAGCCCGTGAACCTGCAGCGCGTGAAGGCGATCCTCGCGCGCCTGCCGCGCGCCGGCGACCTGAAGGCCGAAATCGGTACGTTGCGCGGCGAGCTTCGCAGAATGGGGCGCTTCGGCCTGATGCTCGGCAATTCGCCGGTGATGCAGGAGGTCTACGACCAGATCGGCCGCGTCGCGCCGACGGCCGCGTCGGTGATGCTCGTCGGCGAGTCGGGCACCGGCAAGGAAGTGGCCGCGCAGACCATCCATGAGCTGAGCCTGCGTCGCAAGCATGCGTTCCTCGCGGTGAACTGCGGCGCGATCTCGCCGAATCTGATCGAATCCGAGATGTTCGGCCACGAGCGCGGCTCGTTCACCGGCGCTGACCGTCAGCACAAGGGTTACTTCGAGCGCGCGAATGGCGGCACGCTGTTCCTCGACGAAATCACCGAGATGCCGATCGAACTGCAGGTGAAGCTGCTGCGCGTGCTGGAGACCGGCATGTTCATGCGGGTCGGCACGACGAAGGAGATCGAGACCGACGTGCGCGTGATCGCGGCGACCAACCGCGACCCCGAGCAGGCGGTGCTGGAAGGCAAGCTGCGCCTCGACCTGTACCACCGTCTGAACGTGTTCCCGATCAACCTGCCGCCGCTGCGCGAGCGCGGCAAGGACGTCGAACTGCTCGCGCAGGCGTTCCTCGAGGACCTCAACGAACGCCACAGCACGCGCAAGCAGTTCCCGCCCGCCGTGCGCGAGATGCTGCTGTCGTACCAGTGGCCCGGCAACGTGCGCGAACTGAAGAACTACGTGCAGCGCGCGCACATCATGTCGGGCACGGATTCCGACGTGACGGCGACGGTGCCGCTGCAGATCTCGCTGTCGAAGCCGACGGCCACCGGCACCGCGGTGACGATCCCGTTCGGCACGTCGCTCGCGGAAGCGGACCGGCAACTGATCCTCGCGACGCTCGAGCAATGCGGCGGCGTGAAGACGCGTGCCGCCGAGATTCTCGGCATCAGCCTGAAGACGCTGTATAACCGCCTCGTCGAGTACGGCAACGACGCCGCCGCGAAAGACGATGGCGACGCGGACGAATCGCGCGCGATGGGCGGCGCGAACGCGTAAGGGGTTCGCGCTTGCGCTGTCGTCGCACCTGGCTGCGAAGCCGCACGATGCGAAGACAGCGCGGTCACGTTCGATGACACGCGGCGAAGCGGGGCACGTGCGTTGCATGAAGATCTGCAACGCAACATGAACAGGAGACCGTCCATGCCGCTTGAGCCTCTCACACAATCCGCACGCGCCAGCTTCGGGCCGAACCTCGCGGCGCATATCTCGCCGATCCACGCGCATCGCCCCGAGCCGAACGACCCGCCGACGCCGGACGAACCCGACACGGTGCCCGATCCCACCCGCGAGCCGCCGATGCCGGATTCCCCGCCCATCGGCGATCCACCGCCGACGCCGAATCAGCAGCCGCACGCGGTTTGAACAGGCTGCCGCGTGGTAACAAGTCGCAGGTCGAGTCTTCTCGGCGCGGCCGTTGCTGAAGTTATTACAAAGCCGGCGCATTTATTACCGGCAAACTACCTCGCGCCGCCTAGACTAGGATGATGCCGCCCGCACGGGCGCGGCCTTCCCCGGAGGCATAACCATGAGACACCCCGCACTGCGCCGCTCAGCACGTCACGCGAAACGCGATTCCCGTCCAGGCAGCGGTTCCGGCGGTCCTCCGCCGAGCCAGTCTCCGGATCCGGCCCACGAGAATCGTGTGGTACCGGGCGTACCGGCGGATGGCGAGCACAACCAGGGCGGTGTGCGTACCGAAGGCATCGACTATCAGCGCGATCTCGGCTCGGAGCAGGATTCCTGACGGAGCGGGCGACCGCGACCGTCCCGGACATCGCGCGCATCGGTTTATTCATGTCGGCTGAAAGAGGAAAATGCTGTCGCGCCCGTGCGCGAACGGCATGTTTCACTTCGTCTGCCGTGCACCAGATAGATTTTTTCTCCAGCGGCACGCAATTTGCCTGCAACACTCAGTCACATTCCTAACGTTCTCGACTCGACGGGACGTAACTGAACGAGGTGGAACTGAATGAGCAGATTGATCGTGGTATCGAATCGGGTAGCGCCCACGCAGGAAGGCCGGCCCGCCGCGGGCGGCCTTGCGATCGGCGTGCTCGACGCGTTGAAGGAAACCGGCGGTGTGTGGTTCGGCTGGAGCGGCGAGATCGTCAGCGAAGCGGCGCCGCCCGTGATCGACCAGCAGGACAGCGTCACGTACGCGACCGTCGGTCTCACGAAGCGCGACTACGACCAGTACTACCGCGGCTTCTCGAACGCGACGCTGTGGCCCGCGTTCCACTACCGCAACGACCTCGCGCGCTTCGACCGCCAGGAATACGCCGGCTATCTGCGCGTCAACGTGACGCTCGCGAAGCAGCTGAAGGCGCTGCTCGAACCCGACGACATCGTCTGGGTGCACGACTACCATCTGTTGCCGTTCGCGCGCTGCCTGCGCGACATCGGCGTGACGAATCCGATCGGCTTTTTCCTGCACATTCCGTTTCCGGTGCCCGAGATGCTGCGCACGGTGCCGCCGCACGAGGAGCTCGTCAAATGCATGTGCAGCTATGACGTCGTGGGTTTCCAGACCGAGGCCGACCGGCAGTCGTTCGTCGACTACATCGAGCGCGGCGGTCACGGCTCGACGAGCGACGACGGCATCGTGCACGCGTACGACCGCTTCCTGAAAGTGGCCGCGTACCCGATCGGCATCTACCCGGACTCGATCGCGAAGGCGGCCGCGCAGTTCGCCGACCGCAAGGTGGTGAAGAGCCTGCGCGACAGCATGCGCGACCGCAAGCTGATCATGAGCGTCGACCGGCTCGACTATTCGAAGGGGCTCGTCGAGCGCTTCCAGGCATTCGAGCGGCTGCTGCAGAATGCGCCGGGCTGGCATGGCCGCGTGTCGCTCGTGCAGATCGCGCCGCCGACCCGCTCGGACGTGCAGACCTATCAGCGCATCCGCCAGAACCTGGAGGGCGAGGCCGGCCGCATCAACGGCCGCTTCGCGCAGCTCGACTGGACGCCGATCCAGTATCTGAACCGCAAGTACGAACGCAACGTGCTGATGGCGCTCTTCAGGCTTTCGCAGGTCGGCTATGTGACGCCGCTGCGCGACGGCATGAATCTCGTTGCGAAGGAGTACGTCGCATCGCAGGATCCTGAAGACCCCGGCGTGCTGGTGCTGTCGCAGTTCGCGGGCGCGGCCGAGCAGTTGCCGGGCGCGCTCGTCGTGAATCCGTTCGATCTGTCGCAGATGGCGGAGGCGCTGGAGCGTGCGCTGTCGATGCCGCTCGCCGAGCGGCAGGCGCGGCACGCCGACATGATGGGGCCGCTGCGCGAGAACAACCTCTCGGTGTGGCGCGATACGTTCCTCGGCGACCTGCGGCGGGTCGCGAACGCGTCATCGGTGACCGCGAAGGCGGTGAAGCTGGCCGACGCGACGGCGGGGCGCTGAGGCTGCGATCACGGATGCCGTGTGTGGCGAAGTCAGCGCAGAACGCGCGCGCGTGCGGCGCTTCACCGCGACCGAAGCAGCGCTACGTCGGCGGCGCCACCCGCTGCAAAGTTCGCATCATGCTGACGCCGGACGCCACCGCGGAGAAGCACGCGGCGACGTAGAGCGCGATGATCGGGCCGTGCTGCGGCGCGACGCCAAAGATCAGCGCGACGATCGCGGCGCCGAGCGTCTGGCCGGTCAGCCGCGCGGTGCCGAGCATGCCGCTCGCGCCGCCGCTGCGATGGCGCGGCGCGGACGACAGCATGGTGCGGTTGTTTGGCGACTGGAAAATGCCGAAGCCCACACCGCACAGCGCCATGCGCCACGCAATCTGCAGCGGGTCGGGATGCGCGCCGAGCGTCGCGAGCAGCAACAGGCCGACCGTGAGCGCCGCGAGCCCGATGCCGCCGAGCAAGCCCGCCGACATCCGGTCCGACAGCACGCCCGACAACGGTGCGGCGAACACGATCACGAGCGGCCAGGGCGTCATCAGCAAGCCGGTCTGCACCTGGCTCAACCCTAGCGACACCTGCAGCAGGAACGGCAGCGACACGTACGCGAGCATCTGCGCGCAGAACGAGCACACCGACGTGCCGATCGACAGCGCGAAGATCGGAATCTTCAGCAGATCGACGGGCAAGAGCGGCGCCGTGAGCGTCAGCTGCCGGCGCACGAACACGTAGCCGATCGCGACGGCGGCGGCCAGTTCGAGCACGATCCAGCCGCGCTGCTCGCCGTGCCCGAGACCGTCGACAGCGAAGATCAGGAGGCCGAACACGATTGCGTTCATCACCGCGCTCAGATAGTCGTACGGCGCCGGATGCGCGACATTGCGCGGCAGCGCGCGCATCCCGATCGCGATCGCGACGATGCCGATCGGCACGTTGATCGCGAACAGCCACGGCCACGATGCGACGGACAGCACGCCGGCCGCGACGGTCGGCCCCACCGCCGACGACACGGCCACCACCATCGCGTTGATCGACACGCCGCGGCCGAGCTGCGACGACGGATAGATGTTGCGCACGAGCGCGGTGTTGACGCTCATGATGCCGGCCGCGCCGAAGCCCTGAATTACGCGCGCGAACGCGAGCTCCGGCAGCGATGTGGCGAACGCGCAGCCCGCCGACGATACGGTGAACAGCACCATGCCAGCGAGGTACACGCGCCGGTAGCCGATCCGGTCGCCGAGCGACGCGAGCGGGAGCAGCGAGATCGTCACCGCGAGCTGATACGCGTTGACGATCCAGATCGAGCTGGCGGCGCTCGCATGCAGATGCTCCGCGATGGTCGGCAGCGCGACGTTGGCGATCGCGGTGTCGAGCACCGCGAGCGTGATGCCGAGCGCGACGACGAGGATCGCGTGATAGCGCTGCGGCAGCGGCAGCCCATCGTCGTGCTCGGCACCGGGTCCGTCCGGTCGATCCGGTCCGGGCTCGCGCGAGACATTGCCAGGTGAATCCGGTTGGCGCGAAGAAGTGGCGGGCATACAAAAAAGGATGCCGGGCGCGCGGCCCGGCATGATCGATCGTCGGTTTGACTTGCTGTCTTCAGGCGGCCTTCAAGCGGCTTGATGCAAGCGGACGCGCTTACTTGAGTTCGTAAAGCCCGGTGTAGGTAGCCGAGTCGATCTCGTTCAGATGCGTCATGAAGCGCGCGATGGCGTTGGTCGTCTCGCCGTCGATCGGCACGTTCGCCACCTTCAGCGCGTGTACACGGAAGATGTAGCGATGCGGCTTGTCGCCGCGCGGCGGCGCCGCGCCGCCGAAGCCGACCGTGCCGTAGTCGTTGCGGACCTGCAGCGCGCCCGGCGGCAGCAGCGAGCCGTCCGCCTTGCCCGCGTTGCGCGGCAGCGAGCGCACGTCGGCCGGAATGTTGACCACGACCCAGTGCCAGAAGCCGCTGCCCGTCGGCGCGTCGGGATCGTAGACGGTCAGCGCGAGGCTTTGCGTGTCGGCGGGCGGAGCGTCCCATTGCAGCGCGGGCGACAGGTTGTCGCCGTCGACGCCGAACGCCTTGTTGTCGAACTCCTGCGCTTTCGGCATGAAGCCGTTCGCGGGGAAGTCGTCGGACCAGATGCGGAAATCAGCCATCGGATGCCTCCTTGAAGGATGGTTCTGCGGATGGAGCGGGTGCTGGATGCAGGGGGCGCAGTGCATGCGCATATTGCGGGCCCGGATCAGTCAATCGAGTGTATCACCGGCACTGGAAAGGAGCGGCGCTCGCGGGCAGATTGGCGAGCGGTAATGGAGAGGGTCTGGAAGGCGGCTTTACTGCCTGGCTTCAAAGCGGGCGTCGTCGCCTTTCAGCCAGTCGACGAGCCGTTGTGCGAGGCCTTCGATATCGCGGTTCGCGCCGCGCAGCGCGCACTCCCAGACGATGCCGACGCGCCAGCCCTGTTCGCGCAGTGCGGTGACGGCTTTCAGGTCGTTGGCGCGATTGCGCTCGATCTTCGCGTGCCAGAACTCCGGGCGCGTCCGCGGCCATTTGAAGAGCGGACAGTCGTGGCCGTGCCAGAAGCAGCCATGCACGAACACGACTGCACGATAGCGTGGCAGCACGATGTCGGGACGGCCGGGCAGGTCGCGCGCGTCGAGCCGGAAGCGAAAACCGCGCCGATGCAGCAGGCTGCGGATCAGCAGTTCGGGCTTTGTGTTGCGGCCGCGAATGCCGGACATCATGCGGCTGCGGGTCGCCGCGTCGACGACGTCGACCATCAGCGGGCCTCGACTCCAGTCGCCGCAGCGCGTTTGCGGCGAGTGGTGGGTTGACTGAGGGATTCACTGCGGGGTTGACTGCGAGGTCTCGCGACGCGCGCGTCTGCCGATAGATGTGAGCTCATCCCGTGTGCGCGATCGCCGCCTTCTTCGGCCAGCAACTGCTGCACATGCGGCGTCACGATGCGCGCGACTTCGCGCATCACCGGCATCACGACGCTGTTGCCGAACTGGCGGTACGCCTGCGTGTCGCTGACGGGAATGCGGAACGTGTCCGGCAAGCCCATCAGCCGCGCGCATTCGCGCGGCGTCAGCCGGCGCGGACGTTGTCGCGGCTGATGCACGAGAATCTCCGAGCCGTCCTTGTGATAGCGCGCCGACAGCGTGCGCGTGACGCTGTCAGGATAGACCATGCCGAAGCCGAAACCATTGCCTGCCGCGCGATGCTTCTCCGCGTAGTTCTGCAGATAGGTCCACAGCGCCGGCGTGAGCGTGTAGCGCGGTTGTACCGCGCGCTTCGCGTGGTCGAAGAAGCGATCGCCGTCCCATGGCAGCACCGGTTCGCTGCCATCGGTGCGATGCAGGATCGACGCGAGCCTCGGGCCTTCCTTGGGCAGTTGCAGATCGTCCCAGCTGAATTCGGTCTTGCTGCGAAAGCCGACGACGATGATCCGCTCGCGATGCTGCGGCGTGAAATGCGCGCCGTCGATCACCCTGTAGTGGACGTCGTAGCCGAGCTCGTCGCGCAGCGTCTGCAGGATCACGTCGAACGTGCGGCCCTTGTCGTGCGACAGCAGGTTCTTCACGTTCTCGAGCAGGAACGCGGCCGGACGCTTCGCGGCGATGATGCGCGCGACGTCGAAGAAGAGCGTGCCCTGCGTCGTGCACTCGAAGCCATGCGGGCGGCCGAGCGCGTTCTTCTTGCTGACGCCTGCAATCGAGAACGGCTGGCACGGGAAGCCGGCGAGCAGCACGTCGTGATCGGGCACGGCCTCGGCCGGATGCGCGACGATGTCGCCGATGAATTCGTGTCCCGCGCCGAAGTTCTCCACGTAGGTTTTCTTCGAGAACGGGTTCCATTCGCTCGTGAACACGCACTCGCCGCCTTGCGCGTCGAAGCCCATGCGGATGCCGCCGATGCCCGCGAACAGATCGACGAAGCGGAACGGCGGCGCGACCGTAGCGTTCATCGCGAGCGACGCCGTAGCAGCCGGCGGCGGCGAATCGAGCAGCGCGCGCAACGCGGGCTCGAGCATGGCCGGACAGGACGTTTCGCCTGTTTCCCAGCGCCGGATCGTTTTCGTATCTTTGCCGACGTGTGCGGCGATCTCGCGTTGCGTGAATCGGGCACGCGCCGCTTTCAACAGATCGAGCGCGTGATGCCGCGCATCGCGTTGCTGGTTGCGCGTGGTGGCCTGGGTCACAGTTGTTCCTTCTGGCTGGGAATTTTGGCGGACATTATGACCTATCGGACTCCCAGATGTGCGGGTTCACACGACGAAAAGTTGCGACGGCATGGTTTGGGTGTGCGAACTGTTCGCCGTTTTCGGCGGGTTCGGGTAGGCCGCAGACGTAGGCTGGGCTTGGCTAACGCGTTGATGCCATTGGGATTTATAAGGATTCCCAGGGTCTTGATGCGATGCGATGAATAAGCAGATCGATCGACGTGAAGAGCGTGGTGACTTTGCCACTTCGGAAGGGCATGCGCGGGCAGATACGTCGCGTTCGGACGGGGCGAGGGTGGGGAAAGTGACCGGAAGGACGGCACACGGACCGTCGTGAAGACGATCGCTCGGGTCAATGTTGGGAGGGAGCCTGGGCCTCGCGCGCGACGCGAAGGTCGGCGCGGTGCAGATCGGCGTCCGGACGAACGCCGCAGGATGGGCTGCAGCGGGGCAGCCCTGAGAGTCGCGGCGGGTTAGAGCGCGGCGGCGGCGGCCGTCTCGTCACCGGCTGCGGACTCGGCGTCGTGACCGGCCTTGGCGATCGCGGCCGTCAGCGCATCGAGCTGCGCTCCAGCTTCGCCAAGCGGCTGCGCGTGATCGGCATCCGCCAGCGCCACTGCCGCGGCGGGCTTGTTGCGACGCACTCCGCTCTGGACATCGAGTTGCAGCAGAAGACTGTCGACGACGCACAGCTGACCTTTGGTCAGGTGGTAGCTATCGAGCAGCGCATGGAGACGTTTGCGCCAGTAGTCGGCTGGCAGGATCGGACCGCCGAGGTCGCTGATCATCGACAGCTTCATCGCTCGCGATATGTGAGCGATCTCCTGATCGACCAGTGCAAGCATGGTGCCCCCGTGGATGGAGTGGTCTGTACTGCGAGCGATATTCATTGTTATCGTCTGAGGATTACTGTAGGCCAAAAAAGATGGAATGCCAAACTGCGGGAAACAATCCTGTAGCGGGTCGTGCAGTCGATCGATGGGCTGTGCTTCTTTCCTGGCCGCGCCGCAATGGTTCGAATACGGGTGCGGGCGCGTCGTAGTATGCAGCGTGGAATGATCGTATCGAAATACTAAAAAAATCAATCGGGGGAAAAGGGGCTATTCGCGGCGCCAATTTAACCGCCTCTTACACGGTAAGCCGATTTTTCGCCGCGCGTTGAATCTGACTGTTCAGTGCCCCGGACCGCCATGGCCGCCTCCGCCGCCGTGCCAGTCGCCGCCGCCGTGGCCCCAGCCGCCGTGCCCCCATCCACCGTGGCCCCATCCACCGTGGCCCCATCCACCGTGGCCCCAGCCGCCATGGCCCCAGCCGTGGTGGTAGTGGTCGTAGCCTCCACCGCCCCAGATGCCGATCGTGCCGTACTCGTAGGCCGGCGGATACGCGCCGCCGTAGCCGTCGTAGTAGCCGGGACCGTAATAGCCATAACCCGGAGCCGCGACGCATCCCGACAGCGCGACGGCGGTTCCGGCAATTGCGATGAGCCTGAACATGATTCGCTCCTCCGTACATAGATGAGAAGCGCAACTTTCGTGCGAGTTCGGTCGGAATTGTCACCACAGGTTACTCGCGCCTTGCGGGTGGGCGACGGACGCGGGGTTCAGGCCAGGAGCAGGCAGAAGAGCGCGGTGAAGCTGAGCGCAAGCAGGCAGCCACCGACGACGAACAACGTTACAGGGCTCATGAGAGACGAGGGGAACGGAGGCGGGAGGGCACCCATCGTAGGCGACGATCGTGACAACGACAGTCAACGATTGCAAAGCGATACCGCGGCGTTTCGCCGATGCGGCTGTGTCGCGGCGATTGTCATGGAATAGAGAACAGTGAATTCGGGTTTTAAGTATTTACCCTAAGTCGATGGGCTTCTAGACTTCACATCAACCGCTGCAAACACGATGTTTGTAGCGAAACGGAAAACAATTCTCGGAGGTCGTCATCATGAATTCGCTCATCAAGGCTGTCGTAGTTGCTCTCGCTATCGCTGCTCCGGTTGCGTCGTTCGCGCAGTCGAGCCAGCCGGTGACCCGCGCCGAAGTGCGCGCCGATCTGGTCCGTGTCGAGCAAGCTGGCTACGATCCGCACGACTGGATCCACTACCCGGAGAACATCCAGGCTGCTGAAGCGCGTGTCTCGGCGCAACAAGGCAATGCGGCATACGGTTCGGGCTCGCAAGGCGCGTCGCAATCGGGTAATCGTGGAGATTTCGCGGCAACGACGTACTCGGTGCCGGTGCATGTGACGGGTCGGTAAGCTGGGATTGGTATTGAAGTAGTGCTACCGGTTGCTGCGATTGCGGCCGGTGTCCGGTAGAGATGCCGGGCAGAGTTGGAAAGCTGTTTGCTTGGCGCGGTCGGGAAGCTGGGGCGATGATGCTCTGGTTTCCCGGCCGCGTTTGTTTTTGCGGGGGCGGTGCCAGTGATTGCGGTGGGAAGAGGGGATTTGGCGCGTCGTGCGCTGAAGCTGGTCCCCCCGACAGGAATCGAACCTGTATCTAGCGCTTAGGAGGCACTTGTTCTATCCATTGAACTACGGGGAGATCTTGCCGCTGCGATCACCGCGATCGAAACGACCACTTCGATCACCTGACCGATGCCCGGGTTCCGCTAGATCGCTGCGTTCCTAAGTAACCCATCGCAGCCGGAATCCGTGCCATTTGTACCGTGCCGCGAGGCCAACGGTGCAGGGGCCAGAGTATAACAAACGCACCGGCGCCGGAGAATGCCCTGAACGCGCTGCGACTCGCCGCAGCACCGTCAACACGGCCAGATCAAAACTCCACCGCCGCAAACTCCGCCTTCCCCACATCGCACAGCGGACACCGCCAGTCTTCCGGAATATCGGCAAAGCGCGTGCCGGCCGGGATGCCTTCGTCGGGCAGACCTTCTTCTTCGTTATAGACCCAACCGCAGATCAGGCAGACCCAGCTCTTGTACTCGACGACTTCGCTCACGACTCGACTCTTCATTCGGGACAATACAGACGGAGATCGCGCGCCCGTCCAGTCCCGTCTGGCCAGCGCGCGGCGCCCGCCATCTTACCGGAATCGTTGCGGCGTCAGATGACGAAGGAGGGGCAACCGGTACAATGAACGGTTTCGGCTCCACGCCGCCGCTTTCGCCTCCTTCACGCCTCATGTCGCTCTACACCATCACCGATGCGCAACTCGCATTCGGTCACGTCGCCTTGCTCGATCACGCCGATTTCTCGCTCGAAGCGGGCGAGCGCGTCGGCCTGATCGGCCGCAACGGCGCGGGCAAGTCGTCGCTGCTGAAAATCGTCGCGGATCTGATGAAGCCGGACGATGGCCTCGTCACGCGCCAGCAGAATCTGTCCACGGTCTACGTGCCGCAGGAACCCGAGTTCGACGCCGACGCGTCGGTGTTCGATACGGTCGCGGCCGGGCTCACCGCGGCGCGCACGCTGCTCGGCGAATACGACGTGGTCGCGCACCAGCTGGCCGACACGCCGGAAGGCGCGCAGCACGATGCGCTGCTCGCGCGCATGAACGCGCTGCAATCGGCGCTCGACGCGATCGATGCCTGGAACTGGCGCAACCGCGTCGCCACGACGCTCGCGCAGCTGAATCTCGCGGGCGATGCGCGTGTCGGCGCGCTGTCCGGCGGCATGCAGAAGCGCGTCGCGCTCGCGCGGGCGCTCGTCGTGCAGCCCGACGTGCTGCTGCTCGACGAACCGACCAACCACCTCGATTTCGACGGCATCCGCTGGCTCGAAGACCTGCTCGTCACGCAGCGCGCGGGCCTCTTCTTCATCACCCACGACCGCGCGTTCCTCGATCGCGTTGCCACGCGCATCGTCGAACTTGATCGCGGCCGCCTGCTGTCGTATCCCGGCAACTTCTCCGCGTACCAGACGCGCAAGGCGCAGCAGCTCGAAGTGGAACGCGTCGAGAACGACAAGTTCGACAAGCTGCTCGCGCAGGAAGAAGTGTGGATCCGCAAGGGCGTCGAGGCGCGCCGCACGCGCAGCGTCGGCCGCATCGCGCGGTTGGTCGAGATGCGCCAGCAGCGCGAGGAGCGCCGCAACGTGCAGGGCAACGTGAAGCTCGACGTCGCGCAGGGCGAGAAGTCCGGCAAGATCGTCGCGGAGCTGACTGACGTCACGAAGCGCTACGGCGCGCGCACGGTGGTCGACCGCTTTTCGACCACGGTGATGCGCGGCGACAAGATCGGCTTCGTCGGCCCGAACGGCGCGGGCAAGACCACGCTGCTGAAGCTGATTCTCGGCGCACTCGCGCCGGACGAAGGAAAGATCCGCGTCGGCACGAACCTGCAGGTCGCGTACTTCGACCAGATGCGCGCGCAGCTCGACCAGGACAAGAGCCTCGCCGACACGATCAGCCCCGGCAGCGACTGGGTCGAGATCAACGGTGCGAAGAAGCACGTGATGAGCTATCTCGGCGACTTCCTGTTCGCGCCGGAGCGCGCGCGTTCGCCCGTCAAGTCGCTGTCGGGCGGCGAGCGCAACCGGCTGCTGCTCGCGCGTCTGTTCGCGCGGCCGGCCAACGTGCTGGTGCTCGACGAACCCACCAACGACCTCGACATTCCCACGCTCGAACTGCTCGAAGAGCTCTTGGCCGACTACGACGGCACCGTGCTGCTCGTGAGCCACGACCGCGCGTTTCTCGACAACGTCGTCACGTCGGTGATCGCGGCGGAGGGCGAGGGGCGTTGGCGCGAATACGTCGGCGGCTTTACCGACTGGCAGGTGCAGCGCGAACGCTCGCTGCAGATCGCGGCGGCGCAGACCGAAGTGCGCGACGCGCCGAAAGACGCCTCGCCGAAGGAAAGCGCGGCGGGCCGCAACGCGCAGCGCACGGTGAAGCTGTCGTTCAAGGAGCAGCGCGAGCTGGAGGCGCTGCCCGGCCAGATCGCGTCGCTCGAGGCCGAGCAGAAGTCGATCGGCGCGCAACTGGAAGACGGTTCGATCTTTGCGAAGGACGCGCAGGAAGGCGCGCGCCTGTCGGAACGCTACGCGGCAATCGACGACGAACTGATGGCCGCGCTCGAGCGCTGGGAAGAGCTCGAAAGCAAGCGCAAATGACGCGGTTCGGCGTGTGCCGGGCGGAGCCCTCAGCCGAACAGCCAAATTGCCGCGCCATCTGAAATCAGTACAATACCCCGCGAACCGGCCTGCGTCGGGCGTGTGCGTGGCGAGTGCCGTGCGTAACGCTGTCGTCAGGCCCGCAGTTGGAAGCTGCTACCCGGAACATCTGCCCGTTTTGCGGGCACCACCGTTCATCTCATTGTTTCGTTTCGCTTTTTTGGAAAACCCAACATTTTGTCCACGGAGCTGCCCACAGGCGCTGTGGATAACGATGAACCGACGAAACCAGTCCAGTCATGTCCACGAAGAAACCAGGCAGCACGTATAGCGAAGCGTCGATCAAGGTGTTGAAGGGGCTCGAGCCGGTCAAGCAACGGCCGGGCATGTACACCCGCACCGAAAATCCGCTGCACATCATCCAGGAAGTGATCGACAACTGCGCCGACGAGGCGCTCGGCGGCTTCGGCCGTCAGATCACGGTCACGCTGCACATCGATCAGTCGATCTCGGTCGAAGACGACGGGCGCGGCATTCCATTCGGCCTGCATCCCGAGGAAGGCGTGCCGGTGGTCGAGATCGTGTACACGCGTCTTCACGCTGGCGGCAAGTTCGACAAGGCCGCGGGCGGCGCCTACACGTTCTCGGGCGGCCTGCACGGCGTCGGCGTGTCGGTCACGAACGCGCTGTCCACACGGCTCGACGTCACCGTCTGGCGCGACAACAAGGTGGCCGAGCTGGGCTTCGCGAACGGCGACGTCGTCTCCGCACTGAAAACGCGCGCCGCCACGAAGGCCGACAAGAAGAGCGGCACGCTCGTGCGTGTCTCGCCGAACCCGAAGTACTTCGATTCGCCGAATCTGCCGCTGGGCGAACTGCAGCGTCTGTTGCGCTCGAAGGCGGTGCTGTTGCCGGGCGTCGAAGTTACGCTCGTCACCGAGAAAACCGGCGAGCGGCAGACCTGGAAGTACGAAGACGGTCTGCGCGGCTATCTGCTGGAAGGCATGGCCGGCAGCGAGCTGCTGATTCCGCTCTTCGAAGGCGAGCGCTACGCGGAAAGCTCGCGCTCGAACGAAGAGACCTTCGCCGAGGGCGAGGGCGCGGGGTGGGTCGTCGCGTGGAGCGAGGAAGGGCCGCTCACGCGCGAGTCGTACGTGAACCTGATCCCGACGCCTGCCGGCGGCACGCACGAATCGGGCTTGCGCGAAGGGCTTTTCCAGGCGGTGAAAAGCTTCGTCGAACTGCACAACCTGCAGCCGAAGGGTGTGAAGCTGCTTGCCGAAGACGTGTTCGCGCGCGTGTCGTTCGTACTGTCGGCGAAGGTGCTCGACCCGCAGTTCCAGGGGCAAATCAAGGAGCGCCTGAATAGCCGCGACGCGGTGAAGCTGGTGGCGTCGTTCACGCGTCCGGCGCTCGAACTGTGGCTCAACCAGCACGTCGAGCACGGCAAGAAGCTGGCGGATCTGGTCATCAAGCAGGCCCAGGCGCGCACCCGCGCGGGCCAGAAGGTCGAGAAGCGCAAGAGTTCGGGCGTCGCGGTGCTGCCGGGCAAGCTGACCGACTGCGAATCGTCGGATATCTCGCGCAACGAACTGTTCCTCGTCGAGGGCGATTCGGCGGGCGGCTCCGCGAAGATGGGTCGCGACAAGGAGTTCCAGGCGATCCTGCCGCTGCGCGGCAAGGTGCTGAACACGTGGGAAACCGAGCGCGATCGTCTGTTCGCGAACAACGAGGTGCACGACATCTCGGTGGCGATCGGCGTGGACCCGCACAGCCCGGACGACACGGTCGACCTCACCAACCTGCGCTACGGCAAGATCTGCATCCTGTCGGACGCGGACGTGGACGGCGCGCACATCCAGGTGCTGCTGCTCACGCTGTTCTTCAAGCACTTCCCGCAGCTGATCGAACGCCGCCATGTGTGCGTCGCGCGGCCGCCGCTCTTTCGCGTCGATGCGCCCGCGCGCGGCAAGAAGCCCGCGCAGAAGCTCTACGCGCTCGACGAAGGCGAGCTCGAAGCGATCCTCGACAAGCTGCGCAAGGACGGCGTGCGCGAATCGCAGTGGACCATCAGCCGCTTCAAGGGCCTCGGCGAAATGAACGCGGAACAGCTGTGGGACACGACGATGAACCCCGACACGCGCCGCCTGACGCCGGTCGCGCTCGGCTCGCTCGACTTCGACGCGACGGTCGCGCGCATGACGATGCTGATGGGCAAGGGCGAAGCGGCGTCGCGGCGCAGCTGGCTCGAAGAGAAGGGCAACGAAGTCGAGGCGGACATCTGAGCGCCGCGCGCGAACCCTGCGCGTGAGCGAACGCTCGATACCGTCACGAACCCACACACCGAAACGGAATGCACTAGATGGACGATCACACTCCTGATCTTTTCACCGATCCGGCGCCGCCCGAGGGCGAATTCCTGACGCTCGGCAACTACGCCGAGCGCGCGTATCTCGACTACGCGGTGAGCGTCGTCAAGGGCCGCGCGCTGCCCGATGTCTGCGACGGCCAGAAGCCGGTGCAGCGCCGCATCCTGTTCACGATGAACGAGATGGGCCTCGCGGACAACGCTAAGCCGGTGAAATCCGCGCGCGTCGTCGGCGACGTGCTGGGCAAGTATCACCCGCACGGCGATCAGTCCGCGTACGACGCGCTCGTGCGCCTCGCGCAGGACTTCTCGATGCGCTATCCGCTGATCGACGGCCAGGGCAACTTCGGCTCGCGCGACGGCGACGGCGCGGCGGCGATGCGCTACACCGAAGCGCGCCTGACGCCGATCGCGAAGCTGCTGCTCGACGAGATCGACATGGGCACCGTCGATTTCATGCCGAACTACGACGGCGCATTCGAAGAACCGAAGCTGTTGCCGTCGCGTCTGCCGTTCCTGCTGCTCAACGGCGCGTCCGGCATCGCGGTGGGTCTCGCCACCGAAATCCCGTCGCACAACCTGCGCGAAGTCGCGGCCGCGGCGGTCGCGATGATCCGTCATCCGAAGATGACATCCGCCGAGCTGATGCAGCATCTGCCGGGTCCGGACTTCCCGGGCGGCGGCCAGATCATCTCGAGCGAGGCGGAGATCGCGGCCGCGTACGAAACCGGTCGCGGCAGCCTCAAGGTGCGCGCGCGCTGGAAGATCGAGGAACTTGCGCGCGGCCAGTGGCAGCTCGTGATCACCGAACTGCCGCCGAACACGGCCGCGCAGAAGGTGCTCGAGGAAATCGAAGAGCAGACCAACCCGAAGATCAAACTCGGCAAGAAGGCGCTCACGCCCGAGCAGCTGCAGACGAAGCAGACGCTGCTCGCGCTGCTCGACACCGTGCGCGACGAGTCGGGCAAGGATGCGCCGGTGCGCCTCGTGTTCGAACCGAAGTCGAGCCGCATCGAGCAGACCGAGTTCGTCAACACGTTGCTCGCGCATACGAGCCTCGAATCGAATACGTCGATGAACCTCGTGATGGTCGGCTCGGACGGCCGGCCGCGTCAGAAGGGGCTCATCGAGATCCTGCAGGAATGGATCGGCTTCCGCTTCGCGACGGTCACGCGCCGCACGCAATACCGGCTGACGAAGGTCGAGGATCGCATCCACATCCTCGAAGGCCGGATGATCGTGTTCCTCAATATCGACGAGGTCATCCGCATCATCCGCGAATCGGACGAGCCGAAAGCGGCGCTGATCCAGGCGTTCGGGCTGTCCGACCGCCAGGCGGAGGACATCCTCGAAATCCGGCTGCGTCAGTTGGCGCGGCTGGAGAAGATCAAGATCGAGAAGGAGCTCGGCGAGCTGCGCGACGAGAAGGCGAAGCTCGAAGAGCTGCTCGGCAACGAGTCCGCGATGAAGCGGCAGATCATCAAGGAGATCGAGACCGACTCGAAGCAGTACGGCGACGAGCGCCGCACGCTGATCCAGCAGGAGAAGCGCGCCACGTTCGAAGCGCGCGTGATCGACGAGCCGGTGACGGTCGTCGTGTCGCAGCGGGGCTGGGTGCGCGCGCTGAAGGGCCATGGGCTCGATGCGGCCAGCTTCACCTTCAAGGCCGGCGACGGCCTCTACGCCGCGTTCCAGTGCCGCACGCCGGATACGCTGATCGCGTGGGGCAGCAAGGGCCGCGTGTATTCGGTCGCGGTGTCGGCGCTGCCGGGCGGCCGCGGCGATGGCGTGCCGGTCACGTCGCTGATCGAGCTCGAATCGGGCACGCACCTGATGCACTACTACGCGGCGCCGGCGGATCAGGCGCTGCTGCTCGCATCGAGCAACGGCTTCGGTTTCATCGCCAAGGTCGGCGACATGGTGAGCCGCGTGAAGGCCGGCAAGGCGTTCATGACGATCGACGAAGACGCGGTGCCGCTGGTGCCAATGCCGGTGCCGCCGGATGCGAGCCAGGTCGCGTGCGTGTCGGATAGCGGACGTCTGCTGGTGTTCGGCTTTGACGAGATGAAGACGCTCGCGGGCGGCGGCCGCGGCGTGACGCTGATGGCGCTCGACGGCAAGGAAAAGCTCGCGCAGGCGCTGGCGATCACGTCGGCGGGCGTGGTGCTGGTCGGCACGTCGCCGCGTGGCAAGGCGCTCGAAGAGACGCTGGCGCGCGGCGCGCTCGAACCGCACGTCGGCAAACGCGCCCGCAAGGGTCGCGCGCCCGACATCAAGATCAAGATCACGATGCTGCGGCCGGTGCTGGCCTAAGAGCGTTTAAGGGCGCTTAAGCTTGCTCAAACGGCGACGCAAAGCCAACGCAACGAAGCAGCACATATATAACAACAGACGGCCGGCTCACGAGGCGCATCGATTGCGATGGCCGGCCGTCATTCCACATCGGTTGAACCGGATGCGCTGAGCATGGTCGAACGCTGCGACCGGCCCATGAGCAGCCGGCTCGACTTACGGGAAAGGGATAGGACAACACATGAACAAAGCGGCCGAAATCGCGCTGTTCCTGCATCTGCTTGGAGTGGCCATCTGGATTGGCGGCATGGTGTTCGCGCACTTCTGCCTGCGTCCGGCGCTGGAAGACCTGTCGCCGCAACTGCGGCTGCCGCTCTGGGAGTCGGTGTTCGGCCGCTTCTTCAACTGGGTGGGCGTGTCGGTGCTGGCCATCCTGCTGTCGGGCGCGCTGCTGATGGTCTACTTCGGCGGCAGCCACGCGAACTGGCAACTGCATACGATGATGGGCCTCGGCATCCTGATGATGCTGATCTTCGGTCACCTCCGCTTCGCGGTCTTTCCGCGCATCCGCCGCGCGGTTCAGGCGCAGAACTGGCCGAACGGCGCACGCGCGGTGGGCACGGTGCGCCGGCTCGTGGTGATCAACCTGGTGCTGGGCGTGGTGACGATCGGCGTCGCGGTGTTGTCGCGCGGGTTCTGAACCCGCGCTCGCGCTAGAGCGCGTGCCCGCAGAAAATCCAGATCCCGCACGCGGCCGCGACGGTTCCGTACACGGCATACACGGGCAGCTTCAGCCTCACGAAGCTCATGCCCGCGAACGCCGCGGTGAGCAGATAGGCCGGTTGCAGCGGCACGTGCAGCGCGATCTTCAGCACGGCGACCGCGAGGAACGCGGTGGTCACCGCCCGCAGCACGCGCATGCCGTGCTCGAAGCGCGGATGCGTCTTCAACTGATGCAGATGCCGCTGCGCGAACACCACCAGACACCCTGACGGCACGAACAGCGCAAGCGTCGCGATCAGCGCGCCGGCCCAACCGTCCACCAGATAGCCGAAGAACGGCACGACGTTCAACAGCGGCCCGGGCGAGAGCGGCGACAGCGAGAACGCGAGCGTGAAGTCACCGTCGGTCACGCCGATACCTGGCGCCACGAACAACGTCTTCAACACCGGGAGCGCCGAGAAGCCGCCGCCGAACAGCGTCATCCCCGCGCCCGCGAGACGCGGCCACAGCAGCGCGACTTCGAAGCGATGCGGCAATGGAATCGCGAACAGGCCGATCAGCACGACGAGCGCGGCGATCAGCTGCCAGTCGGCCGTGGTGATCTTCACATGGAAGCGCGCGTTGCGCTCGCTGCTCACGGCCCAGCCGGCGGCGAACGCCGCGCACAGCGTGAACACATAGGTGGCCGCGCTGTGGGAGAGCAGTAGCGCCACGCAGCCGAGGATCGCCGCGCTCCATTCGAGACCGCCGCGCACCAGCGAACGGGTCTGCTTGAACCAGGTGTTGGCGATCAGCATCGCGAGCACGACGCTGAAGTGGTTGAGCAGCAGCTTCGGCATCGCGGCATGCATCCACGGCATCCGGTAGAACGTCGCGAACAGCGTCATCAGCAGGAAGAACGGCAACACGCTCGCCGCGCCGGCGATCCATGCGCCCGCGCGCCCGCGCAGCGCGTGGCCGAGCTGCACCGCGACGTTGCATCCCACCGGGCCCGGCACCATCCACGCGAGCGCGATCATGTCGGAATAGGCGAGCCGCGTGAGGCGCTGCTCACGGTCGACGTAGTATTCCTCGAGTTGCGCCATCAGCGCGAGACCGCCCCACGACACGGCGGACAGCAGCAGGACGACACGAAAGAGCTTCCACAGCGGTTCGGGCTGAACCCCTGGTATCACGACCGCGACTTCGACCTTATCGGCCGCCCTCATCGGGATGGCGGCGCTTTGTTGCAGCGTTTCCATGCGTCACCTCGTTGGCCAGGCGTGAGGTTGAGCAGTTTGCATGCCTGATTGATGCGGGTTGAATCACACGCGCGCCGGCATCCATGAACCGGCGATCGCTATTGTAGAGCGCGCGCCAAAAGCGCGTCACGCATCGTTAGATATGATCAGCCTGCCGGCGTCGCATTGGGGCGACTACGCGCGCGCCGGTCGTACGCCAGTCAGTTCGACAGGCCGTGCCCGCCAGACGCCGCGCCCGCGCTCAGCGCATCGGATTCGTGCGCAAGACGCCGGCCATCGAGGCCGCACACGCCGAAACGGTCGAGCAGCGCGCCGATGCTCTCGGCGGGCACCGGCCGCGAGAACAGGAAGCCTTGCGCTTCAATATGGCCCAGCGCGGCGAGCCACGCAATCTGCTCTTCGGTTTCCGTTCCTTCCACGACAACAGTGAGCCCGAGCGAGCGCGCGAGGTTCACGATCGCGGTCACCATCACGCACACGCTGCGGTCGCCGGGAATGGCCTGCACGAACGAGCGGTCCACCTTCAGCGTATCGACCGAGAAGCGGCTCAGATACGACAGCGACGAGTAGCCGGTGCCGAAGTCATCGAGCGCGATCCGCGTGCCCAGGCGTTTCAGCGCGACGATCTTCTCCGACACCAGCTCCGGATACTCCATCATCGCGGTCTCGGTGATCTCGAGCTCGAGCCGGCGTGCGGCGATGCCGCTCTCTTCGATCGCGCGCGACACCGTGTCCAGCAGGTCGCCGCGCCAGAACTGCACTGGCGAGATGTTCACCGCGAGCGACAGCGTGTCGTAGCCTTGCTGCTGCCATTGCGCGAGCTGCCGGCACGCGGTCTGGATCACGAAGTCGCCGATCGGCACGATCAGGCCGGTCGATTCCGCGACCGGGATGAACTCGTTTGCGGGAATCAGGCCGTGCTGCGGATGATTCCAGCGCACCAGCGCCTCGAAGCCCGTGATGCAGCGGTTCGCGAGATCGATCTTCGGCTGGTACGCGAGGAAGAGCTGGCCTTCCGTCAACGCGACGCGCAGCTGCTGCTCCCACTTCATCAGGTGATCGGCGCGGTGCGACAGGTGTGGCGAATAGAACTGGTAGCAGTTCTTGCCCGCATCCTTCGCGCTATACATCGCGAGGTCGGCCTTCTTCAGCAGGTCGATCTCGCTTTCGTTCGCGACCGAGTAGAGCGCGATGCCGATGCTCGCGTGCAGCACGAAGGAGCTGCCGCGCACTTCGAACGGCTTCGCGAATACTTCGGACGTGGCTTCGGCCAGCGTGACCGCGCGCTGTTCGACGCTGTCGCCCTTCACGATCACGACGAACTCGTCGCCGCCGATGCGCGACAGCGTGCCCGAATCCGCCACCGCATCGGCGAGGCGCGATGCGGTCATCTGCAGCACGATGTCGCCGGCGTTGTGGCCGAGCGTGTCGTTGACGGTCTTGAAGTTGTCCAGATCGATGAAGAGGATCGCGAGGCGCCCGACGTTCGCAGGTTGCGATACATCG
Organism: Paraburkholderia phosphatilytica; assembly: GCF_003443895.1. Classification (GTDB taxonomy): domain Bacteria; phylum Pseudomonadota; class Gammaproteobacteria; order Burkholderiales; family Burkholderiaceae; genus Paraburkholderia; species Paraburkholderia phosphatilytica. The sequence goes on from NZ_QQOA01000035.1 coordinate 47,884, forward strand.
AAGTGCAGGCTCTGCAGTGTCGCATAGCGGTTGCGCAGGCCGGTCAGCAGGTCGTATTCGACGAGATGCGTCATCTCGCGTTCGCGTCCGAGCAGCTTGCCGATCAGACCGGTCGCGACGGCGAAGAAGCTCAGCATCGCGAGCGAGATGAAACTCGCCATCAGCAGATAGACGTTGCGCGTGTGGTTGTAGTCCGCGAATTCTTCGGCCTGCGATAGACCGACCAGCACGCCGAGCGGATAGCCGTCGATATGCCGGTACGACACGATGCGCGTCACGTGATCGATCGGGTCGACATAGGTGCCCGACACGTGCTCGGAGGTCGGATAGGTGCCGGTCGCGGAGAACGAGCCCGATGCGCGCACGTTGCTGCCGGTGCGGCGCGCGAGCACGGCGCCGTTGTCGGAGATCACCGCGATCACGCCGTCGCGGCCGATCGCCGCGTTGTTGTAGAAGTCGCTCGTGAAGTAGCTCGGGTCTTCCGACACGACGACGACGCCCGCGAACGAGCCGTCCGGATGATTGAGGCGCCGCGTCATCTGCAGCGTCCACTGGTGCGACACGCGGCCGAGTACCGGCTTGCTGATATAAAGCTGGTCGTCGTTCTCGTGCTCGTGGACCTTGAAGTGCTCGCGGTCGGACAGGTCGATGTGCTGTGGGTTGAGCTCGGCGGTGTTCGCGATGAGCCTGCCGCGCTCGTCGATCAGCGATACCTGCACGAGCGTGTCGCTTTGCACGACGCCTTTGTCGACCGTGCTCTTCAGGTCGAAGTGATCCGGCGACTTCTCGAACTCGTACTTGACGAAGCGGGTGATCTGGTCGACCTGGTGAATCGCCTTCACCGTGTGCTGTTCGAGCGCGGCGGAGAGGATTGCCGACGATGCCATCGCCTCGCGATAGGTCGAATCCTTTTCGACCGAGAGTCGCGCGGCGATCACCGCCCACAGCAGCACGAGGACGAGCACGCCGAGCGCCGGGATCGCGAGCAATGCGCGCTGACGGGGCGCTGCCGCGTCGTGGCGGTGCCGGATGTCGCGTACGAAGGAGATACGGAACGGATTCATCGGGCCGACAATATCCCAAGGCCTTGCGTCGGTTCCGTGTACTTCGGCTGCGCTGGTTTCGTGTTGGGCTGCATGTCGTGCAAGGCGCCGTTGCGGCTGCGCAGTGAATAGAAGCGGGCGGTTGTGTCGAGCCGTTGGAAGAGCGCGCCAGGGCGTCGACCCGGTAATTTTGATATTACTGAATGCCAAAAGATTAAGAAAGCTTCCAGCCTTCGGGTATACGCTGCCGCGGCTGGGCACGTGCGGCGCTCAATGCCCCAGGAGCCGGCAACCAGGCTAGGGCGGCGATGCATACCAGGTAGCCGGATGCCGACAGTCGCGGCGATTGTTTCGCTGCGACGGTGGATGGCCAGACTGCGGGCCAGTCTGTGGCTCGCGCGTCGTGGCATTCGCAGAGGCATTGTGTGGCTATGGTTGGCGTGCATCGCGCATGTCGAATCGCAGAGGGTTGACCGGCGCTGCCGGCGCATGTCCGGACGACCGGTCAGGGCAGCCTGAACGTTCCGTCGACGACCGTCACCGCCGGGCCGCCCACCCAGGTCTTGCCGGCCGCATCGTCGTAACGGACCCGCACGTCGCCGGCACGGCCGAGCACGGTGCCCTGACGCGCCGTATAGCGCTCGCCGGGGCGCCTTTGCTGCGCCGTCAACAACCCGGCAATTGCCGCATTCGCGCTGCCCGTGACGGGATCTTCGCCGACCCCGAACGCTTCGCCCGTCATCAGGCAGCGGACCTCGAAGGTGGCCGGGCCATCAGCATCGTGCGGACCGTAAGCCGCCACGCCATGCGCATCGACATCGTGGACGATCTTCGCGAGCCGCGCCGCGTCGGGCTTGAGCGCAAGGCACGCTGCGGCCGACTGCATCTGCACCACGAGCCACGGCGCGCCGTTGTCGATCGCATGCGGCGGCGCGGAGAAGTCGATCGCGTCGCTGCGGAGCGCGGCCGCGAGTTCGGCATGGCGTTCGGCCGGCAGCGCCGTCACCCGCGCGGGCGGGGCGGCGAACGACCAGCTGCCGTCGGCCTGCTGTTCGAGTTCGACGAGCCCCTTGCCGCATTGCTGCACGAGCCGGCCGGCCTGCTTTGGCTGGTAACCGCTCTCGAGCAGCGCATGCGCCGTGCCGATGGTGGGGTGTCCGGCGAACGGCAGCTCGCCGCCCGGCGTGAAGATACGCACGTAGTAATCGGCGTCCGGATGGGTGGCGGCTATGAGAAAGGTCGTCTCGGACAGATTGGTCCAGCGTGCGATGGCCTGCATCTGCTCCGTGGAGAGTTCGCCGGCGTCGAAGATGACAGCAAGCGCATTGCCCTTGAACGGGACCGACGTGAACACGTCGACCTGTTTGAAACGAACACTCTGACTGGCCATGAAGGTGGACTGCGCCGTTAGCGTTGAGGTGACGATGTGCGGACAACTGGCGGGCCGATTTTACGGGGCGCCCGTTGATTTGACCACCTTCGCGGGTGCTTGCGGATTCTTTTTGTTGGCCCGCATCGCGGCTTTGACCGGCTTCAAGTGAGCGCCATTGCCGTCGCGTTCGAATACCTTCAAACGGAAAGGTAAGGAACCGACGGAAATTCGCCTGAAAATCCGTCAGGAAATACCTCTAGCTGAGGTGCGAATCAGCCTACAAAAAGAAAATGCGCCGCGAGGGGAATACCCTCGCGACGCGCATGGATGCTGCGTTTCCGCGCTGTTCAGACTATGGAAAACCCTTGGTCGGAAGCGCGACGGATGATAGTCCGACTATTCGGTCACTCTATGCGATTTCCGCAATCATTTCGATCTCGACGCATGCGCCGAGCGGAATCTGCGCAACGCCAAATGCGGATCGCGCGTGCTTGCCGCATTCGCCGAACACATCTGCGACGAGTTCCGACGCGCCATTGGTGACGATGTGCTGCTCGGTAAAATCGAGCGTCGAATTGACGAGGCTCATCAGCTTCACGATGCGCGTCACGCGGTTCAGGTCGCCGGTGTGCGCGTGCAGCGTCGCGAGCAGGTCGATCGCGATGGAGCGGGCGGCCGCCTTGCCTTCTTCGGTGGTGATCGAGTCGCCCAGCTTGCCGGCCCACACCTTGCCGTCCTTCTTCGCGATGTGGCCGGACAGGTAGACGGTATTGCCGCTCTGCGCGCTCATCACATAGGCGGCGGCCGGTGCGCCTGCGCTCGGCAGTTCGATGCCGAGCTCCTTCAGCCGGTCATACACGTTCGCTTGAGTCATTGCATCAGTCCTTGCGGTAAATGAATTCGTCGGGAAAGCGCGGCCGGCGCGCGGCCACACACTGCCCGATTGTGGCACCGAACCGTGTCCGGACGAGCGGCAGCTCGCCGTTTATCGGTCCGCGCGCGCCATCGCGGGTTCAGAGCTTCGACGCGATCAGCGCGCCGAGCTTCGCCATGCCTTCGTCGATCTTCGCGGGCGGCACCGTCACGAACGACAGGCGCAACGTGTTGCGCTGCGCGTCGTTCGCGAAGAACGGCGCGCCCGGCACGAACGCGACGTTCTGCGCGACGGCTTCCTCGAGCAGCTTCATGCTGTCGATCTGCGACGGCAGGTCGACCCACACGAACATGCCGCCTTCGGGGCGATTCCAGCTCACGCCCTTCGGCATGTAGCGCGCGAGCGCATCGAGCATCGCCGCACACTGGTCGCGGTAGAGCGCGCGGATGGTGGGCACGTGCGTGTCGAGAAAGCCGTCCTTCACGACCTCGTGCACGATGCGCTGCGTGAAGCTCGGCGTGTGCAGGTCGGTGGCCTGCTTCGCCTGCACGAGTTTGAAGTGCAGTTCCTCGGGCGCGATGATGTAGCCGATCCGCAGGCCCGGCGCCAGCACCTTCGAGAACGAGCCGAGATGCACGATGTGGTCCGGCGCCATCGAGAGCATCGTGGGCAGCGGTTCGCCCGCGTAGTCGAGCGCGCCGTACGGATCGTCTTCGATGATCGGGAACGCGCCCGTCTGCGCGAGCGCGGCCAGCGCGCGGCGGCGTTCGATGGGCAGACGGCGGCCGGTCGGGTTCTGGAAGTTCGGTTGCGCGTACAACAGGCGCGCATCCGCGGTCAGCTCGGGCGTGAGGCCTTCGGGAATCAGGCCGTGCTCGTCGGTCGGTACCTGCACGTAGTGCGGCTCGAACAGCGAGAACGATTGCAGCGCGCCGAGGTAGGTCGGCGTTTCGACCAGCACGCGGCTCGCCGGGTCGATCAGCACCTTGCCGAGCAGGTCGAGCGCCTGCTGCGAGCCGGTCGTGACGAGCACCTGGGTCGGGCGGATCTGCGCGCCGTTCACCGAATAGCGTTTAGCGATCCACTCGCGCAGCGGCAGGTAGCCTTCGGTCGCGCTGTACTGGAGCGCGGCGGCGGGCGTGTCGCGCAGGATGCGGTCAGACGCGGCGCGCATTTCCTCGGCCGGGAACGTGACCGGCGCCGGCAGACCGCCCGCGAACGAGATGACTTCGGGCCGTTCGGTGACCTTCAGGATCTCGCGGATCGCCGAGCTCGTGAGCTTGCGTGCGCGTTCGGACAATTGCCACGTCGGGGCGTGAAGGTCGCTGTGATCCATAGTCTCCTCGTTGGGGTGGGGCTGAATGGGGTCGGTCGAAGGGGGTCTATTCTAGCTTTGCGTCGATGGCCGGGCGGGCTGGTTTGCTCGGCCATCGACGCGCGGTTACTGCAATGTGCGGATGCCGTCGGGCGTCTCGAACTGCGCGACGAGCGATGCGGCGTGCCCATCCTCGCTGCCGGCGATCGCGATCAGATGGCCGGCGCCGAGCCAGTCGAGCTGCGCGCGCAGCGTGGCCGCGTCGGGATGAAAGCCCTGCAGCGACTTCAGCGCGATGCCGCTTTCCGGCAGGACCGCCGACGGATGGTGCTGCGTGTTCCACTGGATCAGCGACGGCAGCAGCCCGTCGCCCGCGTGTTGCCACGCGGGAAACGCGCCATCGTCGCGCACCGTCAGGTTCCAGCGGAAGTCGCTGCGCGTCATCGGCAGGACAGTGGGAATGCGGTCGGGATACTGCTGTTGCCAGCGCACAAGATCACGCGGCCGCTCGACGCGCGCCACCCAGTGCGACAGGAACGGGCCGCTTTCGAGGCGCGCGTGCGTGGCCCGGTCGTCGAGCGCAAAGAGGCGCGGGCGTTCGACCGCCGAGGTCTGGGCCGCGGCCGGGTCGATCGCGAGCACTTCCAGGTAGACGCCGCCCCACAGGTTCAGGAGCCGGTTATGGGTGCGCATCAGCGGATGCGCGCCGCCGCCCGCGGGTGCGACACCGAGCGTGTCGGCGACATACTGCGTGCCTTCGTCGAGCGTGCGGGCGGTGACGACAAGGTGGTCGATGCTGAGCGGGTGAGCGGTCATGTGCCTGATTTCAAATTCCTTTTACATCTCGAATTATGACTCATGCGTGTCAATGTAGTCCTTCCGACCTGCACAGTAACGGTACAATCGGCCAAATAGTGTTCGGTACAGTCTGAGGCCCGCCATGTCCGTCCCGCTCGACCTGATTCCCGCCCCGCACGATGCTTCCACGCTGACGCTCGTCGATCAGCTCGTCCAATGGGCGCGGCGGCGCATCGAAGAGCGCGTGTTCCGCCCCGGCATGCGCATGCCGTCGATCCGCAAGCTCGCGCTCGACAAGGGCGTGTCGCGCTTTACGGTCGTCGAGGCGTACGAGCGGCTGGTCGCGCAGGGCTATCTGGATTCGCGCCGCGGCTCCGGCTTCTACGTGCGCGAACGGCTGGTGGTCGCAGGCCCCGGCGAGCCGCGCGCTGTCGGGCTGACCGGCGAAGCCGCGCCGAAGCCCGGACCGAATGCGCTCGACGTGGTCTGGCTGCTGCGTAACATGCTGCATCCGTCCACCCGCCCGGAGAAGGGGCCGGGGCTCGGCTACCTGCCGTCGCGCTGGCTGGACGGCGACCTGATCGCGGGCGCGCTGCGCACGCTCGGCCGCCAGAGCGGCGCGCAGATGCTCGGCTTCGGCACGCCGCAGGGCTTCCTGCCGCTGCGGCAGCAGTTGCAGACGCGTCTCGAGGAGCTCGAGATCGGCGCATCGCCCGAGCAGATCGTGATGGTCTCCGGCGTCACTCAGGCGATCGATCTGATTGCGCGCCTCTACGTGCAGACCGGCGACACGGTGATCGTCGGCGATCCGGCGTGGTTCCAGATGTTCGGCCGCTTCGCATCGCAGGGCGCGCGGCTGGTGGGCATGCCGTACACGCCGGACGGGCCCGATCTCGATGCGCTCGAAACGCTGGTGAAGACCTGGCGGCCGAAGATGCTCGTCGTCAATTCGGTGCTGCAAAACCCGACCGGCACGTCGCTCACCGCCGCGCAGGCGTTTCGCATTTTGCGACTCGCCGAGGAATACGACTTCATCGTCGTCGAAGACGACATCTACGGCGACCTGTGCCCGCCGGGCTATCCGGCGACGCGTCTCGCGAGCCTCGACCAGCTGCGCCGGGTGATCTTTCTCGGCAGTTTCTCGAAGACGCTCGCGGCGAATCTGCGGGTCGGCTTCATCGCGTGCGCGCCGGAAATCGCGAAGGCGCTGACGGACCAGAAAATGCTGGTCGGCATGACGTCGCCGGAACTGAACGAGCGGGTGCTGTACAAAGTGCTGACCGAAGGCCACTACCGGCGCCATGTGGAACGGCTCAGGAGCCGGCTCGACACCGTGCGCGACAAGTCGGCGCGGATGCTCGAGAAGACCGGTCTGCGGCTCTTCGTCACCCCGGGCGCGGGTGTGTTCCTGTGGGCCGACACCGGCGTCGATTCCGATTCGCTCGCGGCGGCCGGGCACGAGGCCGGCTTCCTGCTGACGCCGGGGAGCCTGTTCTCGCCGCATCAGTCGCCGTCCAGCTACATGCGCTTCAATGTCGCGAACTGCGGCGATCCGGCGCTGCCGACGTTCCTCTGCCGGTATCTCGACGGCGTGGCGCGGCGGGCGTCGTGAGCGGCGCATACCGCGCGTCCGGTACATCCGGCACCTTCGGCACCCCTTGAAATCGCGCCGGGCATCCCCATTTGCCCGCGACGAACCAACCTGCACTGCAAAGAGGACACTGGAACATGGCACAAGAAACCATGAGCTTTCAGGCGGAAGTCAAACAGCTTCTGCACCTGATGATTCATTCGCTGTACAGCAACAAGGAAATCTTCCTGCGCGAGCTGATTTCGAACGCGTCGGACGCGGCGGACAAGCTGCGCTTCGAGGCGATCGCCAATAGCGCGCTGTATGAGAGCGATCCGAACCTGCGCATTCGCGTGTCGTTCGACAAGGCCGCGCGCACCATCACGATCGAAGACAACGGCATTGGCATGAGCCGCGACGAAGCGATCTCGAACCTCGGCACGATCGCGCGCTCGGGCACGAAGGAGTTCTTCGGCAAGCTCTCCGGCGACCAGCAGAAGGACGCGGCGCTGATCGGTCAGTTCGGCGTGGGCTTCTACTCAGGCTTCATCGTTGCGGACAGGATCACCGTCGAAACGCGCCGCGCGGGCTTGCCCGCCGCGGAAGGCGTGCGCTGGGAAAGCGCAGGCGAGGGCGACTTCGCGGTCGACACGATCGAGCGCGCCCAGCGCGGCACGTCGATCACGCTGCATCTGCGCGCGGACGAAGACGAGCTGCTGTCCGCATGGAAGCTGAAGTCGATCATCCAGAAGTACTCGGACCACGTCGCGCTGCCCATTCTGATGCAGAAGGAAGAGTGGGACGGCGAGAAGAACGAGATGGTCGCGAAGGACGAAGACGAGACCGTCAACCAGGCAAGCGCGCTGTGGACCCGTCCGAAGAACGACATCACCGACGAGCAGTACACGCAGTTCTATCAGCATCTCGCGCACGACCATCAGGACCCGCTGACGTGGACGCACAACCGCGTGGAGGGTCGCAGCGAGTATACGCAGCTGCTGTACGTGCCGGCGCACGCACCGTTCGACCTGTGGAACCGCGAACACCGCGGCGGGCTGAAGCTGTACGTGAAGCGCGTGTTCATCATGGACGACGCCGAGCAGCTGCTGCCGTCCTACCTGCGCTTCGTGAAGGGCGTGGTCGATTCGAGCGATCTGCCGCTCAACGTGTCGCGTGAAATCCTGCAGGAAAGCCGCGACGTGAAGGCGATCCGCGAAGGCGTGACCAAGCGCGCGCTGTCGATGCTCGAAGAACTCGCGAACTCGGACGAGCAGGCGTCGAAAGACAAGTACACGACGTTCTGGACGGAATTCGGCCAGGTGCTGAAGGAAGGCATCGGCGAAGACTTCGCGAACAAGGACCGCATCGCGAAACTCGTGCGCTTCGCGACGACGCATGGCGACACGGCGGAGCAGAACGTGTCGCTCGCGGACTATGTCGCGCGCATGAAGCCCGAGCAGACGAAGATCTACTACGTGACCGCCGATACGTGGCAGGCCGCGAAGAGCAGCCCGCACCTCGAAGTGTTCCGCAAGAAGGGTGTGGAAGTGGTGCTGCTGTCGGATCGCGTCGACGAATGGATGCTGTCGTTCCTGAACGAGTTCGATGGCAAGCCGCTCGCGAGCGTTGCGCGTGGCGACCTCGATCTCGGCGCGCTGAACGACGAAGAAAAGCAGGCGCAGGAAAAGGTGGGCGAAGAGCTGAAGCCGCTCGTCGAGCGCATGAAGGAAGCGCTGAGGGACAAGGCGAAGGACGTGCGCCTGACGTTCCGCCTGACCGATTCGCCGTCGTGCCTCGTGGCCGACGAAGGCGACATGAGCGGTTACCTGCAACGGATGCTGAAGGCCGCGGGCCAGAACGCGCCGGCGTCGCAGCCGATTCTCGAAGTGAATCCGGAGCACGCGCTGGTGAAGGGCCTGCACACGGACGACGCGCATTTCGACGACTGGTGCCATCTGCTGTTCGACCAGGCGCTGCTGGCCGAAGGCGGCGCGCTCGACGACCCCGCGAGCTTCGTGAAGCGTACCAATGCGCTGCTGCTGGCGCGTGCGGGCTGATACGTTGTTGATCGCGGATGGCTTGCTGGGCAGAGGGGTTTTGCAAGCCATTCGTTGACTGGAAAAACGCTGCTTTGAACGGACTTCCGGAAGCTGGACAGTGATCCAGCTTCCGGGGTTTGCTTCACGGCAGCGTTTTTTTATTGGCGCTTACCGCGTGGCGACCGGTTCACCATGCTGCCGAACCTGCGCGAGCACCGAACCCGCGAGTTCCTTCGCTTCCGCGCACGCCGCGGAGTCTTTCAGCACGTGCGAGGCGAGGCTGCCGATCTTCGCGCTCGTGTGCTTCGACGTGTGATGCTGCGCGAGCGCGGAACCCGCAAGCTCTTTTTCGAGCATCGACACGCCTGATTTTCTCAGAACGATCGCTGCCAGATGCGCGATGCGATCGGAAGTTTCCTTGTCTTTTACCGTCATGAACTGCTCCCTTGAGAAGGTTCTAAAAGGCGGTCTCGAAGATCCGCCAGGCCGAACGTCGAACAGAATTGAACAGAAAAGTTAGTATGGTTAACTAACTGTCCGCGTTCAATTGGGCGCAGTCTGATGACAGTCCTGGAATTGCGGTCGGCGTGAAAGCGGCGCGTGGGTACGAGGGGCGTGCAGTCGTCGCCAATTGCGCTGCGCAAGTTGGCGCGGGATGAAGGCGCGCCATCTTATAATTCGGCCATGACTATCCGTTTCGATGCGGCCGATGCGCACTGGCGCGTCACGCCGATGTCCACGTTCACTCCCGACCAGAAGGACTGGCTCACCCGCGGCGGCTCGCTGACGGCGCACCTGCGCGCGCTCGGCACGGTCGTCGTGCGCGTGACGCGCGAAGCCGTCGCGCAGTGCTGGGCCGACGAGCACGACGCGCTGGGCGTCGTTGACCGTGCGCCGGTGTGGGTGCGCGAAGTGGTGCTGTCGGTGGATGGCGTGCCGTTCGTCGCCGCGCACAGCATTGCGCCGCTCGCCGCGAGCACCGGCGTGTGGCAGGCGATGCGGCGTCTGCGCACGCGTCCACTCGCGGAACTGCTCTATAGCGATAGCGGCGTGGCGCGATCGGCGCTGGTGAGCCGGCGGCTCACCGCGCGTCATCCGCTCTATCGGCTGGCCGAGGTGCAGATTCCCGGTGACGCGCCGCATGCGCTGGTCGCGCGGCGGTCGGTGTTCGAGCGGCATCGCGCGCCGCTGATGGTGACCGAGTGCATGCTGCCGGCGCTGTGGGCGCATCTCGATAGCCGGCGCGAACTCGAACGCAGGCACGACGTGCCGGTGCAGCCGAAAGCGCGCGAACGCGAGCGCGAGCGTGGCGACCTGCCGCTGGTTCATACCGCGTCGCGCGCGCATGGCGGCACCGCGCCCGGCCGGGCTCGTTGAGATGCTGCGCGGATTTCCGCCGGTGGTCGCTGGCGATACGCATACGCTGGTGCTCGGCAGCTTTCCTGGCGAGGCGTCGCTGGCGGCGACGCAGTACTACGCACATCCGCGCAATCAGTTCTGGCGTTTGCTTGGCGCGGTGCTCGGTGAACCTGGACTACATGAACTCGCCTATGAAGCGCGGCTCGAACGCGTTCTGACACATGGCATCGGCATCTGGGACGTGCTCGATGCGTGCCATCGTCAAGGCAGCCTCGATTCGGCGATCCGCAACGCGCAGCCGAACGACTTCGATTCGCTGCGGGAGCATGCGCCTATGCTCAAGAAGGTGTGCTTCAACGGCAAGACGGCGGGGCGGTTTGCAGCAGTGATCTCGGCAGCTGGCTACGACACGCTCGTGCTGCCTTCTTCGAGCCCCGCGAATGCAATGCTGTCATTCGAACAGAAGCTCACCGTCTGGCGGCAGATTATCGATTGAAATTCATCAAATCGGAGTGCCGCGAACATTTTGAGTGAAGCCGTCGAGTAGTCTGGCGTACGTGGCGGTGCGGTTACGAATAAGTTGGCTGTGCGGAGGAGGTTGCCTGGGGCGCAGCAGGCCGTCCAGATGCGACAGCTGGACGAGCCGGTCGGGAGTGTGGTCGTCAGGGTGTCGTTGCCATGACGGTCTGACGGTGACAGTGCGCATCCCGTCTGCTGGCATGAGTGCCATTAATAGTGATAGCGGCAAGCGACGATATTGATCTGATTCTCGTCGGCTTCGTACACCAGTCGGTTCGCTTCATCAATGCGACGTGACCAGAAACCCGAGAGATTCGCTTTGAGCGGCTCCGGTTTTCCGATTCCTTCAAAAGGGGTGCGTTGCGCCTCTTTGATCAACTGGTTGATACGCTTCAGCGTCTTTCGATCCTGAGATTGCCAGAAAACGTAGTCATCCCAGGCTTCTGCAGTAAAACGCACCAGCCGCATCGTCATTGGCCTTCATCCAGCGTACGTTCCGAGACCTTCCCTTTACGAAGTTGCGCGATCGACCGCTCAAGGTGCGCGACGTTCGCCGGCGATTTGAGCAAATAGACCGTTTCCATCAGGCTGTCGTAATACTCCTGCGACATCACCACCGCGTTCGGCGCGTCGCGGCGGGTGATCAATGTCACATCCGCGTCGTCGACCACCTGATCGATGATGGTTTTCAGATTGCTGCGGGCGTCAGTGAAGTGGACAGTTCGCATGGGCCCCTTCCAGAGCGAGTGGTGAATGGTGACTTTAACACATGTACGTCTTACTGTACATGTCAATTTCACGATCACGCCGCCTGTCCCAAGGCAGCCTCGATTCGGCGATACGCACCGCGCGCCCCGCGCAAGGCGTCCCCGCCGACCCCCACCTCCGCGAATGCTATCCTCTCGTTCGTCCAGAAACTGGCGCCATGGCGCGACATCCTCAAATATGAACAAACTGATCAAGCGCGCGTCCGCCGAGGCGCGGGCATTCCGCTCCCGCCGCGATACCGACGGCGATAACGTGGACAACGAAGCGGGCAATGACGTGGCAACGTCGAAAAGCCACGCTGACAAAGCCGACAAGCACGACAAAGCCGCCAAAGCCCACAAAGACAAAAAGCGCAAGCAATCCCGCCGCGCAGACCGCTCAGACCGCGCAGAGTCGCTCGACGGCGCACCGCAGATCGACACCCCGCGCAAGCCGCGCTTCGCGCCGGTCACGTTCTCGGAAGAGAGCGGCGTCCGCTACCTGCACTTCGGCACGGAGTGGGTGCAAGGCGCGATGCGCCTTAAGAAGCCGAATCACATCGAGCTCGAATATGCACAACAGATGATGGCGTGGCTGCTGTTCCTGCAGACCCCGAAGCGCATCGTGCAGCTCGGTCTCGGCGCCGCGGCGCTGACGAAGTTCACGCACAAGTATCTGAAGCGGGCGACCGTGGAAGCGGTGGAGCTGAATCCGGCGGTCGTCGTTGCGGCGCGCACGATGTTCGAGCTGCCGCCCGATGACGATCGGCTGACGGTGCGTGAAGCCGACGCGTGGGACTTCGTGCACGATCGCGCGAACCACGGCACCGTCGGCGCATTGCAGATCGATCTGTATGACGCGACCGCGCGCGGCCCGGTGCTCGACGGCGTCGCGTTCTATCGCGCGGCGCGCGCGTGTCTGACCGAAGCCGGCGTCGTCACCGTGAACCTGTTCGGCGATCATCCGAGCTTCGTGCGCAACATGGAGCGTCTGTCTGAGGCGTTCGAAGGCCGCGTGATCGCGCTGCCCGAAGTGCACGAGGGCAACCGCGTCGCGCTGGCGTTCTCGGGCCCCGCGCTGGAGTCGCCGTTCGGCGCGCTCAAGAAACGCGCGAAGCTGATCGAGAAGAAGCTGGGCCTGCCCGCGCGTCAATGGCTCGCGGCGCTGAAGAAGTCGTCGGGGCAGGACGGGGACAGCTTCACCATCTAGTCGCGCGGGCCGCGCGGCCTCGGGTCCTCCCCGCTTGACCGCGCGATTGCGACTCCTATACTCTTTCGAAGCTTTCGGGGTACCCGCGGGCCATCCGCCCGCGGGGCCGGGTGGCCCGGCACGCACGGGTCACAAGTGAATAAAAGTAGAGGAGACGTCATGGCTCAAGACGCCGACGCCAAAAAAGCCGGCCGCCGCTGGCTCTGGTTGCTGTTGCTGCCCTGGATCGCGATGATCTGGGTGCCTTCGTATAACAAGGTCGAGCCCACGTTGTGGGACTTCCCGTTCTTCTACTGGTACCAGCTCGCGTGGGTGCTGATCAGCGCCGTGATCACCGCGCTCGTGTACTTCAAGACCAAAGGCCTCTCGAAGAGCCACAGCTCCCCGAGGGATCTGCCATGAATGCAACCGCAACCTTCGTTTTCGTCCTGTTCTTCATCGGCGTCACGATTCTCGGTTTCGTCGCCGCGCACTGGCGCCGCGGCGATCTCGGCCATCTGGAAGAGTGGGGCCTCGGCGGCCGGCGCTTCGGCACGATCGTCACGTGGTTCCTGCTCGGCGGCGACCTGTACACCGCGTACACCTTCGTCGCGGTGCCGGCGCTCGTGTTCGGCGCGGGCGCAACCGGCTTCTTCGCGCTGCCCTATACGATCCTGATCTACCCGTTCGCGTTCGTCGTGTTCCCGAAGCTGTGGAGCATCGCGAAGCGGCAGGGCTACGTCACCTCCGCCGACTTCGTCAACGCCCGCTACGGCAGCCGCAGCCTCGCGCTCGCGGTCGCCGTGACCGGCATTCTCGCGACGATGCCGTACATCGCGCTGCAGCTCGTCGGCATCGAAGTGGTGATCGGCGCGCTCGGTTTCGATACGACCGGTTTCGTCGGCGACCTGCCGCTCATCATCGCGTTCGCGATCCTCGCCGCGTATACGTACACGTCGGGCCTGCGCGCGCCGGCGATGATCGCGGTCGTCAAGGACGTGCTGATCTACATCACGATCGGCGCGGCCGTGATCGTGATCCCGTCGCAGCTCGGCGGCTTTGGCCACATCTTCGCCGCGGTGCCGCCAGCCAAGCTGCTGCTGAAGGCGCCTGACGTGGCAAGCCTGAATGGCTACAGCGCGTACGCGACGCTCGCGGTCGGCTCGGCGCTGGCGCTGTTCCTGTATCCGCACTCGATCACGGCGGTGCTGTCGTCGTCGTCGGGCAACACGATCCGCCGCAACATGGCGATGCTGCCGGCCTACTCGCTGGTGCTCGGCCTGCTCGCGCTGCTCGGCTTCATGGCGCTCGCGTCGGGCGTGAAGGACATGCCGGAGTTCGCGCCGTACTTCAAGGCGTTCGGCCCGAACTTCGCGGTGCCGGCGCTGTTCCTGCACTTCTTCCCGTCGTGGTTCGTCGGCGTCGCGTTCGCGGCGATCGGTATCGGCGCGCTGGTGCCGGCGGCAATCATGTCGATCGCGGCCGCGAACCTGTACACGCGCAACATCCACAAGCAGTTCGTGAACCGCAACATGACGAACGAGCAGGAGACCAACATCGCGAAGCTGGTGTCGCTGATCGTGAAGGTCGGCGCGGTCGCGTTCATTCTCGGTCTGCCGCTCACGTACGCGATCCAGCTGCAACTGCTCGGCGGTATCTGGATCATCCAGACGCTGCCCGCGATCGTGCTCGGTCTCTACACGCGCATGCTCGACTACCGTGGCCTCCTGATCGGCTGGGCGGCGGGTATCGCGACCGGTACGTGGATGGCGATCTCGCTGAAGCTCGCCGGTTCGATCTACGTGCTGCACATCGGCGGCGTCGCGATTCCGGGTTACGCCGCGGTGTGGTCGCTGATCGTGAACCTCGTGGTGTCGGTAGTGGTCAGCCTCGCGGTTCGCGCGATGGGCATGAAGCCGGCCGCGGATCATACGCATCCGGACGACTACCTGGACGTCGTCGAAAGCTGAGCCTCGCTGGCTGGCTGGCGCTGCGCCAGCATCCGGTGTGATCGAAACGCCCGCAACGAACGTTGCGGGCGTTTCTTCTTCCGGCGTTCTGGTGCACGATAGCGTGAACCGGTTTCGGAGCGCGTCCAGCGCGTCTGCCCAGCATGGCTTCGACCTCTACCGCCCAGCTCGCGCCGCGCCGCTCGCTGCTGTCCCGCGTGGTGCGCGCCGTCATGTCGCCGTTCTACCGTTTCCGTCACGCGAAGACCATCCATGCGGTGCGGGTCGGTCTCGCGATGTTCGTGTCGATCCTGATGACGAGCGGCATCCACATTCCGCACGGCATCTGGGCGTCGGTCACCACGCTCGTCGTGATCGGCGGGCTGCAGCATCACGGCAACATCCGCAAGAAGTCGACGGACCGCGCCGCCGGCACCATGCTCGGCGCGACGATCGGTCTCGCGCTGATCCTGCAGCAGTCGTTCATCGGTTCGCTGTGGGTCACCTACGTGCTGATGTCGATCATCGCCGCGGTCTGCGGCTACTACGCGATCGGCAAGGCCGGCTACGTCGCTCTGCTGACGGCGATCACCGCGTGCATCGTCGCGGGTCACGGCGACAACCTGATCGACACGGGCCTGTGGCGCACGCTCAACGTGATGATCGGCATCGTGATCGCACTCGCGTTTTCGTTCGCGCTGCCGCTGCACGCCACCTATTCGTGGCGCTATCTGATCGCGGACAACCTGCGCGGCTGCGCGCGCGTGCTGCTGAGGGTAATGGAGGGCGAAAAGTTCGACACGGAGACGCAGAACCGCGTCTTCATCCAGCTCGGCGGGCGGCTCGTGCAGGCACGGGGGCTGATGCCGTCGGTGGCGAAGGAGATCGACGTGCCGAACGCGCGGCTGGAGGAGATCCAGCGTCTGCACCGCACGATGCTGAGCGCGCTGGAAATGATGGTGGAGGGCGCGCTCGCACATGCCGACGCATCGGGCCGGGCGGCGTTCGCGCATCAGTGCCATCCGCAGATGCGGGAGATGCGCGCGAGCATGCTGGAGATGGCCCGCGCGCTGCGTTTTTCCGCGACGCTCGAGCCGCGCACGCCTGCGCCGCGCGGCGGCGCGAGTTGCGAGCCGGCGGACGATGCACCAACGACGCAGTTGACGGCCGCGCAACTCGGGCCGTTCTGGCTCGGCGAGCGGCTTGCGGAGCAGGTCGGGCAGCTGCGCGGCCTGCTCTATGCGATCGAGCCGAACTGGAACATCGAACGGCGCATCCGGCCGCCGCGCGCGGGAACGGTCGGGGGCGCCTAGCCGGGGGCGCCTAGCCGGCCGCGCCTGGCCGCCCGCTTTAGCTCTGCGGCATCTCGCCTTCGTGCGGAACGGTCACCATCCAGCCGACGCCGAAACGATCAGCCACCATGCCGAACCCCTTGCTCCAGAACGTGGGAGCAAACGGCATCGTGACCTTGCCGCCGTCGGCGAGCGCGTTGAACATCTTCTGCGCGGACTCGAGGTCGTCGGCGGTCAGCGACAGACTGTAGCCGCAGTGCGCCGCCTGCTTGCCGTCGCACTGCCCGTCCGACGCCATCAGCTCCGTGTCGCCGATGCGAAACGACGTGTGCATGATCTTGTCGGAGAGCTCCATGTTGACCGGGTTGTTCGGATCGGGCGGCATGTCCTTGTAGCGCATCTGGAACAGCACCTGCGCGCCGACCGTCTTGCCGTAGAACGCGAGCGCCTCTTCGCAGCGGCCATCGAAAAACAGGTAGGGCTGGACTAGCATCGTTGTCTCCTTGAGGGATGTCGCGCGCGGCCAGATCGGGCCAGATGCGTCGGCCGGATGCACGCGCGAACGAATCGATTCTAGTCCGCTGACCGGCGCAGGATGTGACGGTATTCCGTATGTGAAGGCAGGCGACGGGCCCACGATGTACGACCCAAAACAATCGGGCGCAGCGGCACGCGAAGTGCCGGTGCGCCCGACCGGGAAGGGTGGACACCGCACGGGCGCGCGTCGCGCCCGCGGGTGCCGTCAGCAGGGTGTGCGAAGGCCTAGCGCAGTGCTTCGATCAGCTTCTCGAGCTTGACCGCGTCCGCGGCGAACGTGCGGATGCCTTCGGCGAGCTTTTCGGTGGCCATCGCGTCGTCGTTCAGCTGGAAGCGGAACGACGATTCGTCGACGGCGATCTTCGGAATGTCGGCGTTCTTGCTGGCTTCCGGCGACAGCTTGCGTTCCAGCTTGTCGTTGCTGTCGGCGAGTTTCTGCAGCAGATCCGGGCTGATGGTCAGCAGGTCGCAGCCGGCCAGTTCCGTGATCTGGCTGATGGTGCGGAAGCTCGCGCCCATCACTTCGGTCTTGTGACCGTAGTGCTTGTAGTACGCGTAGATGCGGCGCACCGACTGCACGCCCGGATCGTTCTCGCCGCCGTTCTTCGCTTCGTCCCAGTTGCTGCCGGCGGCCTTCTTGTACCAGTCGTAGATCCGGCCGACGAACGGCGAGATCAGCTGCGCGCCCGCTTCGGCACAGGCGACGGCCTGCGCGAGCGAGAACATCAGCGTCATGTTGCAGTGGATGCCTTCCTTCTGCAGCACTTCGGCGGCGCGGACGCCTTCCCACGTGGACGCGAGCTTGATCAGCACGCGGTCGCGGCTGATGCCGTGATCGGCGTACAGCTTGATGATTTCGTGCGCTTTGTCGATCGAGGCTTTCGTGTCGAACGACAGGCGGGCGTCCACTTCGGTCGACACGCGGCCCGGGACGATCTTCAGGATTTCGGTGCCGAACGCGATCAGCAACTGATCGATGATCGCGCCGACCGGTTTCGACGCGTGTTCGCGTACGGTTTTTTCGAGCAGCGGCTTGTAGTCGTCCTTCTGCACGGCTTTCAGGACCAGCGACGGGTTCGTGGTCGCGTCCTGAGGCTTGTACTGCGCAAGCTGCTGGAAGTCGCCGGTGTCGGCGACAACGGTGGTGTACTGCTTCAGCTGGTCGAGTGCGGTAGTCATGTCGAGCCTTCCGGGCGCAAGGGCGCAGTGAGAGGGAAAAGAGTGGCGATCGTTCGATGATGCTCCCGATCGCCGGCCGATACCGCTATTTTATGGCGGATCGGGTGATGCGTTTTTGACATGTGCGGCAACGCGGCGTTCGGAGGGCGCGCGCCTGACGGAAAGCCGACATCCTACGCCCGCCGCGCGTTCAGCACGACCTGCGTGATCACCCCCGCGGCCAGCCCCCAGAACGCCGAGCCGATCGACAGCAGCGTGAGCCCCGAGGCCGTCACCATGAAGGTGATCAGCGCCGCCTCGCGCGCTTTCGGCTCCTGCATCGCGCTGGCGAGGCCGTTCATGATCGAGCCGAACAGCGCGAGCGCCGCGACCGAGACGACGAGTTCCTTCGGCAACGCGGCGAAGAGGGCGGCAATGGTTGCGCCGAACACGCCGGCGACGAGGTAGAACGCACCGCACCATAGCGCCGCGGTATAACGCTTCGCGCGGTTTTCGTGCGCCTGCGGCCCGGTGCAGATCGCCGCGGTGATCGCGGCCAGGTTGACGCCGTGCGAACCGAACGGCGCGAGCACCAGCGAGGCGAGGCCGGTGGTCGAGATCAGCGGCGATGATGGCGTGGTGTAGCCGTCCGCGCGAAGCACCGCGATGCCCGGCACGTTCTGTGACGCCATCGCGACGACGAAGAGCGGAATGCCGATGCTGACAATCGCGGACACCGAGAACGCCGGGACAGTCAGCACCGGCTGCGCGAGCGCGACGTGAAAATGGCTGAAATCGAGCAGGCCGAGGCCGCCCGCCACCGCGGTGCCGACCGCGAGCGTCGTGACGATCGCATAGCGCGGCGAGAAGCGTTTCACCGCGAGGTAGGTGAAGAACATCGTCAGCACGAGCGGCGTGCGGGTCTCTGCGGCATGGAAGACCCCGATGCCGATCTCAAACAGGATGCCTGCGAGCAGCGCGGACGCGATGCCGGCCGGCACCTTCTTCATCAGCGTGTCGAACCAGCCCGACAGGCCGACTGCAGTCAGCAGCACCGCGCACACGACGAACGCGCCGACCGCCTGCGGATACGGCACGTGCGGCAATGCGCCGACGAGCAGCGCCGCGCCCGGCGTCGACCAGGCGATCACGATCGGCGCGCGATAGCGCAGCGACAGCCCGATCGTGCAGACGGCCATCCCGATCGACAGCGCCCAGATCCACGACGAGATCTGGGCGTCGCTGAGGTGCGCGGCGTGGCCGGCCTGGAACATCAGCACGAGCGAACTCGTGTAGCCCGTCATCATCGCGACGAAACCCGCGACGAGTGCGGCGAGCGACGAATCGGCGAAGGGCCGCAGCGGCGACAGCGTGGCGGAGGACGACGGGGCAGGGGACAGCGGTGGCAGGGACGGCGAACTCATGCGGATGGTGCGTGGAAGTGCGTGAAGCGGATGCTTTTCGGTTATTTGTGAGGCTGGTGCCCGGCGCCGCGCGCGCCTATTTGCTGAGGATACGCATCGCGGTTTCGAGCCCGGCGAGCGTGAGAGGATACATCCGGTGGCCGAGAATCTCACGAATCACCGACACGGACTGGCGATATTCCCACAGCCCTTCGGGCTCGGGGTTGAGCCACGCGAAATGCGGGAACTGGTCCGCGAGGCGCCGCAGCCACACCGCGCCGGCCTCCGCGTTGTTGTATTCGACCGAGCCGCCGGGCTGCAGCACTTCGTACGGGCTCATCGTTGCATCGCCGACGAAGATCAGCTTGTAGTCGGGCGTGAACTTGTGCAGCACGTCGAGGGTCTGCGTGCGCTCGGTGTGGCGGCGCCGGTTGTTCTTCCACAGGTAGTCGTACACGCAGTTGTGGAAGTAGTAGAACTCGAGGTGCTTGAACTCGGCCTTCGCCGCGGAAAAGAGCTCTTCGGTGCGCTTGATGTGATCGTCCATCGATCCACCGACGTCGAGCAGCATCAGCACCTTCACATTGTTGTGCCGCTCCGGGACCATCTTGATGTCGAGCCAGCCGGCGTTCGCCGCGGTGCTGTGGATCGTGTCGGGCAGGTCCAGCTCTTCGGCCGCGCCTTCGCGCGCGAAGCGCCGCAGCCGGCGCAGCGCGACCTTGATGTTGCGGGTGCCGATCTCCACCTGGTCGTCGTAGTCGCGGTACGCGCGCGCGTCCCACACTTTCACCGCGGTGCGGTTGCCCGATGCTTCGCCGCCGATGCGCACGCCTTCCGGGTTGTAGCCGCCATGGCCGAACGGCGACGTGCCGCCCGTGCCGATCCATTTGCTGCCGCCTTCGTGGCGTTCCTTCTGCTCGTCGAACAGTTCCTTCAGCCGTTCGAGCAGCTTGTCGAGACCGCCCATCGCTTCGATCTGCGCTTTCTCTTCCGCCGTGAATTCGCGCTGCAGCTTCTTCTTCAGCCACTCCTCGGGAATCTCGAACGCGAGCTCGGCCTTCATTTCGGCGCCGCGAAAGAACGCGCCGAAGGTCTGGTCGAAACGGTCGAAGTACTGCTCGTCCTTCACGAGCGTCATGCGCGCGAGATAGTAGAACTCGTCGAGCGACGGCGCGATCACGCGCGCCTTCAACGCTTCCATCAGCGTCAGGTATTCCTTGACCGAGACCGGCAGTTTCGCGGCGCGCAGCGAGTAGAAGAAGTCGATGAGCATGGCCGGTTCTCCGCGATGACTGTGTGCGTGGCGCGTTCCGCGTCAGCGCGCGAGCTTGAAGAGCAGGTTGGCGCGTACGGCGGGCCATTCGCCCGCGATAATCGAGAACACGACGGTATCGCGCAGCACGCCGTCGCGGCCGATCATATGGTTGCGCAGGATTCCGTCCTGCTTCGCGCCGAGCCGCGCGATCGCGGCGCGTGACGCGTGGTTCATGAAATGCGTGCGGAACTCGACGGCGTTCGCGTTCAGCTGGTCGAACGCGTGCGCGAGCAGCAGCAGCTTCGCTTCGGTGTTGAGCAGGGTGCGTTGCACGCGCTTCGCGTACCACGTCGCGCCGATCTCGAGCCGGCGATGCGCGGCCTCGACGTTCAGATAGCGCGTCGTCCCGACGATCTCGCCCGATGCGAGCTCGCGTACCGCGAACGGATGCGCGCCCTGGTCATCGCGCATCGCGAGGGCCGTTTCGATGTACGCGCGCTCGGCGCCCGGCTCGGGAACGGTCGTGTACCAGAGCCGGTAGAGTTCGCCATCCGCCGCGGCTGCCGCGAGCGCGTCGGCATGCTCGATGCGCAGCGGCTCGAGGCTGACGTGCTGGCCGGTCAACGTGACGGGTTCGATCCAGCGGCTCATGAGTCAGGGCTCCGTAATGGATAGCAGTGCGGGATTGGCAGTGCGGGGCTGGCGGCGCGGGGTTGCTATCGTGCCGGGGTGCGGTCTATTGTCGCAGGGCCGCCCGCCATCACCGGTTGCTGCGGTTCATGAAGATCAGCCGTTCGAAGAGGCTCACGTCCTGCTCGTTCTTCAGGAGCGCGCCGTGCAGCGGCGGAATGATCTGCTTGTGGTCGGTGGAGCGCAGCGCCTCCGGTGGGATGTCTTCCGCGAGCAGCAGCTTCAGCCAGTCGAGCAGTTCCGACGTGGACGGCTTCTTCTTCAACCCCGACACGCCGCGCAGCTCGAAGAAGCTTTCCATCGCGGCTTTCAGCAGGTCCTGGCGGATGCCCGGATAGTGCACCTCGACGATCTGCTGCATCGTGGCCGGCTCCGGGAACTTGATGTAGTGGAAGAAGCAGCGGCGCAGGAACGCGTCGGGCAGCTCCTTCTCGTTGTTCGACGTGATGATCACGAGCGGACGGTGCCTGGCCTTCACCAGTTCGCGCGTCTCGTACACGTAGAACTCCATGCGGTCGAGTTCGCGCAGCAGATCGTTCGGGAATTCGATGTCGGCCTTGTCGATCTCGTCGATCAGCAGCACCGTCTGCTGGTCCGATTCGAACGCCTGCCACAGCACGCCCTTCACGATGTAGTTGCCGATCTCCTTCACGCGCTCGTCGCCGAGCTGCGAATCGCGCAGACGCGACACCGCATCGTATTCGTAGAGACCCTGCTGCGCCTTCGTGGTGGACTTGATGTGCCATTGCAGCAGCGGCATGCCGAGCGCCGCGGCCACTTCCTCGGCGAGCATCGTCTTGCCGGTGCCCGGTTCGCCTTTGATCAGGAGCGGGCGTTTCAGCGTCATCGCGGCGTTGACCGCGAGCTTGAGGTCGTCGGTGGCGACGTACTGCGATGAGCCTTCGAAGCGCATGGCGGAACGCTCTCCAGAAAAATTCCAGTATAAGTCAGAAGCCCTGTTGGCCCTGGCGCGCCTCGCGTATCGTGTGACCCGCGCCGCAAGGCCCGGAAAGGGCCGTTGTGAAGGCCGCTGTGAAGGCCATTGCGCGGGTCGCGCAACCGGCGTTCCCGCGATGCCCGGATGCGCGCGGCGGCACGCTGCCGGAGCGGGGCGCGACCCCGGCGGACGCAGCGTCGTGCCGCGGGCCGCCCGGTGGACGTTCGGCCAGGCGTCGCGGTACAATTGGCCGGATTTTTTTGGCCTGCGTGGCAACCCTAGAAGAATAACGGCGCAGGCCGTTGCCTTTTCGGGCGCCCGTTTCCCCTCATGCCAGGTTACATGCTATGAACAAATTCGTCGGCAAACACGTCGTGATCGCAGCGCTGTCGGTGCTCGCGGGCTTCGCCGCCAGCGCCCAGGCAGCGGATGTCGTCGGCAACGCGAAGGCGGGCCAGGGCAAGGTCGCGATGTGTATCGGCTGCCACGGCATTCCGGACTACCGCACCGCGTATCCCGAGGTGTACCGCGTGCCGATGCTCGGCGGCCAGAACGCCGAATACATCGCGAACGCGCTGAACGAGTACAAGAAGGGCGACCGTCATTTCGAAACGATGCACGCCATCGCCACCTCGCTGTCGGACCAGGACATCGCCGACATCGCCGCGTACTACGCCGCGCAGACGTCCTCGTCGAAGAACAACCCCGACAAGTAAAGCCGTGCCGGCCGCGTCGCGTTGCGCGCCGGTTTTCGCGGAACAGGAGAATCCATGAACAAGCCCCAACAGGCCCTCCACACGATGTTCAAGGCTGCGTGCGCATCGGTGGCGCTCGTCGGTGCCGTCGCGCTGACCCCGGCGCATGCGGCCGACGCATCGGCCGGCAAGGTGCTCGCCGACAGCCACAACTGCGCGGCCTGCCACGGTCCGGGTCTGAACAAGCCGGTGAGCCCGCAGTATCCGAAGCTCGCGGGCCAGCATGCCGACTACGTCTACTGGGCGCTGCGCCAGTACCAGATGGGCACGGGCAACCCGCATCTCGGCCGCAACAACGCGATCATGCAGGCGCAGGTGCAGAGCCTGTCGCCGGGCGACATGAAGGATCTGGCCGCTTACATCGAATCGCTGAACGGCGATCTCGTGCAGAAGAAGTAAGCCGCGGTCTTTTTAGCCAGCTTGAAGAAAGACACCTCGCGCGAGCGGGGTGTCTTTTTTTGTGGGTGCGCCCGGCAGGGCGCACTCACTTGGAGGTGAAAGTCCTCTACTCGCCCGGCAAGGGGAAGAGTTAGCCGAAGGCAAGGGTTTCCCGGGTG
>NZ_QQOA01000036.1 GCF_003443895.1 Paraburkholderia phosphatilytica
GACGCCTCGGTCTTGCCGACGATCACCGTCACGCGCTCCGCGTTGCCCGAGTCGTACACCTCGCGTTCGTAGGCCACCGCGCGAATCCGCGAGCCGGCCAGACTCGTGTGATAGAACACCGGAACGCGCGCCGGACCCGGCGGCCCTTCGAGGTCCGGGTTGCCGCCCAGCAGCCGGTCGCCGTTCACGACGACCTTGTAGAACACCTGATCCTTATACGGCGACTCGAAAATTTCGAGCGCCGCGGGCGGGATGACCGCGGTCAGCGAGCCATTGTCCCAGTCGACGTCTTCGATGATGGTGCGCGCCGACGACAGCAGCGCATTGTCCTGCAGCAGATCGGCGGTTTGCCGCGCCGCCTCGTACGACATGCTGCCCGTCACAAACACGAACGCTGCCAAAGGCAGCAGGAGCCACAGCAGCAGACGCGCGCGCAGGCTTGGCAACATCGGGAACTCTCCGGCATTCGTCATGCGCGCCCCGGACCGGCGCGACACGCTCTCTGTTTCCGCCGGACGGGAAAGCGATTCGCTTCCCGTCCAGCCACATCCTCGTTCAGAAGGCTGCGGGCCTCCACTTCAGCAGGCGCTTTTCCAGCGCCGTCAGCAGATAGTCGGTAGACAGCGCGACCACCGCCAGCACGATCATCGCCGCGAATACGCCGCTCGCATTGAACGCGCCCTGCGCGGTCGAGATCAGGAGACCGATACCCTGCTTCGAACCGAGAAACTCGCCCACCACCGCGCCGACCAGCGCGAAGCCGAAGCTCACGTGCAGGCTCGCGAGAATCCACGACAGCGCGGACGGAATCACGACGGCCGTCGTCACCTGACGCTTCGACGCACCCAGAATCTGTGCATTCGCGATCATGTAGCGGTCTGCTTCGCGCACGCCCTGGAACGCATTGCCGAACACGACGAAGAACACCATCACGACCGCCAGCGCCACCTTCGACGCCATGCCGAGACCGAGCGCGATCACGAACACGGAGCCGAGCACCACGCGCGGAATCGAATTCGCGACCTTGATGTAAATGCTGAAGACATCGGAGAGCAGCTTGTTGCGGCCCAGCACCACGCCGCACACGATACCCCCGGCGGAGCCGATCAGAAAGCCGAGCAGGGTTTCCTCCAGGGTCACCCACACCTGCACGAGCAGCGGCCCCTGCGAGGTGCCGTTCTGGAACCAGTCGACGATCTGCAGGAAGATCAGCGACGGCATCGAGAAGAAGAACGGGTCGATCCATTTCTGCCGCCCCGCCACTTCCCATCCGCCGAGCACGACGATGAGAACGAGGATGCGCAGGCCGATGATCAGCGCGTGCCGTTGCCGCAACTGGCGCTGGGCGATCTGCTCGGCCTTGGCCGGCGATAGGCTGTCGAAGGACATGTTCAAGGTGCTGTTGCGGGATGCCATGGGTTATTCCGTAGTTCTGACGGGTTACGCGATCTGCACTTCTTCGCGCAGGTCATGCCAGATGTCGCGCGAGATTTCGATGAAACGGGGTTCGTAGCGGATCTCCGACGTGATGCGCGGACGCGGCAGATCGATCTCGTAGACCTTCTTCAGCGTCGCGGGGCGCGCCGTCAGCACGAATACTCGATCGGCCAGCGCGATCGCTTCCTCGAGATCGTGCGTGACGAACACCACCGAACCCGCGTTCGCGGACCACAGTTGCAGCAGTTCGTCCTGCATCAGCGTGCGGGTCTGCATGTCGAGCGCCGAGAACGGCTCGTCCATCAGCAGGATTTCCGGCTTGTTGATGAAGGTCTGCGCGAGCGCGACGCGCTTGCGCATGCCGCCCGACAGTTGATGCGGATAGTGCTTCGCGAATTTTTCCAGACCGACGCGGCGCAGCCACTGGTTCGCTTCGTCGTAGGCCGCGGACTTCGAGCGGCCGCGAAACAGCGGGCCCGCCGCGACGTTGTCGATCACCGAGCGCCACGGAAACACCGCGTCCGCCTGGAACACGAAGCCGATGCGCGGATCGATGCCGTCCACCGGCGCGCCCATCACGCGCACTTCGCCGGCGGTCGGCTTCAGGAGGCCCGTGATCATGCTGAGCGTCGTCGACTTGCCGCAGCCGGTCGGCCCGACGATCGCGACGAACTCGCCTTGCGCGACGGACATGCTGAAATCGCGCAGCGCGACGGTCGCCTTGCCGTCCGGCGAAATGAAGCGGCACGACACCGAGCGAAACTCGATTACCGGCGTGTCCTGGGTTTGCTGGGATTGAACCGGGCTCATCAGGTATTTCCATTGAATGGCCGGCGCTGCGCGTGTCGCAGCCCCGGCGTCACAGTCGTATCAGGCACGCGTCGCCGCATGCCCGGAATGCAGGCACTCGTAGCGCAGCGTCACTTCGCGCTGACGAAGTCGTTCGTGTAGGTTTTCGCGAGATCGACGTGCTTGCCCTTCACCGAAGGATTGAAGGCCGACAGCACCTTCAGCACCGTTGCCGGACCGTCGGCGGGCATCTTGCCGTCCGGCGTGTACATCGGCAGCGAGGCCTTCAGCGCGCTCACGTAGAGCGTCTTGTCCTTTTGATAGTCGGCGGGCATCTTCGCGGCGATTTCGTCGGCGCTATGCGTATGGATGAACTGCATCGTGCGCGCGAATGCATGCGCGAGCTTCGCGGCTTCGGCCTTGTGCGAATCCGCCCACGCCGCCTGCACGTACAGGCTGGCGGCCGGATAGGTGCCGCCGAGCGCGGCCTTCGTGCCGTCCACGGTGCGCATGTCGACCAGCACCTTCGCTTCGCCGGTCTTTTCCAGCGCGGACACTGTCGGTTCCGTGGTCATGCCGGCATCGATGCGGCCTTGCTTGATCGCCGCGATGAAGGTCGCGTCGGCGCCCACCGGCAGCATCGTGTAGTCGCTCGTCTGCACGCCGTGCTGGCCGGCAAGGTACTGCGTGAGAAAGCTGGTCGACGAACCGAGGCCCGTCACGCCCAGCGTTTTCCCCTTGACGTCGCCCATCGAATGGATCGTGTCGGCCGCTTTCGTCGACACCATTTCGACCTCGCCCGGCACCTGGCCGAGCACGGCGATCGCCTTGACTTCCTTGCCCTTCGTCTGCAGATCGATCGTGTGATCGTAGAAGCCCACGACGCCTTGCACGGCGCCCGCGAGCAGTTCGTTTTCGGCATCGACGCCGGCCGGTTGCGACAGCAGTTCGACGTCGAGACCTTCGTCCTTGAAGTAGCCGAGTTCTTCGGTCAGACGGGCCGGCAGATAGATCAGCTTGGTGATGCCGCCAACCATGATCGTGATCTTCGACGCGTCGTCGGCCATCGCATGTTGCGACGCAATAGCGGCAAAGATGCTCGCGGCGAGCGCGATCTGGCGAAACGTGTGGCGAGTGGCGCGCATAGCTTGTCTCCGTTGTTGTCATCGCGGCGGACTGCCGCGTGTGTGTCGATGGCGGGATTCTATTGGCCGAAACCCTTCTCCCTGCTTTCACACCAAGCCGTCTGACGTAAGGGGTTTCCATGATCTTTAGCGGCCGCGTGAATCGATCTCGCTCAATCCTTAAGGGACGCTTAAGCGAACGGATTTTCTTGTTGATCTATGCGACAAACCACACCAATCCTCAAGAGACAGCGAAACGAAAGTCCCGCTTCACGGATAAGCCTTACGCGCGATGCACATTGACAATCCTTACCGCGCATTTCTCACTCGCAACCAACAGGAAGGGGGAGTCATGGAACGAGCAATACGAAGGAAACAACTCGGCAAGCTGGTAAGTTTCAGCATCGCGGCACTCGCTGCGATTCACTGCGCAGATGCATCCGCGGACGACGATCACGGGAACCGCGGCGATCGCCACGGCGACACGAAGCACGTGCTCCTGATCAGCTTCGACGGTCTGCATGAACAGGACGTCGCGCGTTGTATCGCCGGCAACACCTGCCCGAATCTCGCGGTACTCGCGAAGTCGGGTCTCACCTATACGAACGCACACACGCCTGGGCTGTCGGATTCGTTCCCGGGCCTCACCGCGCTTCTCACGGGGGGCTCGCCGAAAACAGCCGGCCTCTTCTACGACGTCTCGTATGACCGCACGCTGTACTCGCCGTCCGACCCGACGTGCTCCGGCAAGCAAGGCTGGAACGTCGTGTTCGACGAAACGACGGGCATCGATGCCGAAAACGGCGGCGTGTTGAAGAACCTGAACGGCGGCGGCGCGTTCAATCCGCAGGCCATTCCGCATGCGATGGTCAACGGCGCGTGCGTGCCGGTCTATCCGCACAACTACATCAAGACCAATACGCTTTTCGAAGTGGTCAAGGAAGACCGTCCCAATGCGCGCACCGCGTGGGCCGACAAGCACGCATGGGGTTACGACTGGGTCAACGGTCCCTCGGGCAAGGGCGTGGACGATCTCGCGCGCACCGAGATCAACTCGATCGACCCGGTGACGCAAACGTACTATCTCGACACCTATACGCACACCGAGGTGTTCGACAACATCCACGTGCAGGAACTGATCAACGAGATCGACGGCCTCGACTCGACGGGCAAGACGAGCGTTCCGGTGCCGACGGTGTTCGGCGCGAACTTCCAGACGCTGAGCGTCGCGCAGAAGTCGCCGGTCGCGGACAACGGCGGCTATCTCGACGCCGACTTCACGCCGGGTCAGCAGGTGAGCGGCGCGATCACGTACCTCGACAATGCGCTCGGCCGCCTCGTGTCGGAACTGAAGACGAAGAACCTGTATTCGTCGACGACGATCATCGTCACGGCGAAACATGGTCAATCGCCGACCGACCACACGAAGCTCGTCAAGAACGGCGACACGCTGACGAAGCTGCTGGAGACGAACAACTACCTGAACTCCGCAGGCAACTTCGGCCAGAACGCCACGACGACCGGAAACCTGAACGACGGTAGCGGTCTCGTCGGTACGGGCTTCGTGCAGACGGACGATGTGGGCCTCATCTGGCTGAACGATCAAAGCCAGCTGAGCGCGGTCGTGAAGACGCTGAAGGACAACCTGTCGTGCAACGCGCCGGGCATCTGCGCGGATGGTTCGCAGGCGTACATCCTGTACGGACCGCAACTCGCGGCGCGCTTCGGCAGTCCGCTGCAGGGCCGTACGCCCGACATCATCGTGCAGCCGAATCCGGGCGTGATCTATACGTCGAGCACCGCGAAGGATGAAGAGCACGGCGGCAACGCACCGGACGACAGCCACCTCGGCCTCGTGATCGAAGCGCCGGAAATCCATCACGGCGGACTCACGATCGATGACCGCGTGCTGACCACGCAGGTCGCACCGACGATCCTGCGCCTGCTCGATCTCGATCCGAACCAGTTGCATTCGGTCGCGATCGAAGGGACGCAGACGCTGCCGGGTATCGGTTCGCGGCGGTTCTAACGGCTAGTCAGCGCGCTTCTCAGTCGCCGGCGATGCTGTTCGCCGGCGACGAGGCGGACGCGGTCGTGCTCACGTCGTCGTGATGCGCGGCCGCCCACATCTCGCGGTTGTGCTGGATCACGGCCGGCGACGGCGGATAGTTGTTCCGGTTCGTCGGCAGCAGGCCATCGGCTTCCGCCTGCACGAGCTGCGCGCGAACCTGCGCGCGGGTCAGTTCCGGTGCGCTCGTCTGTGCAAAGGCGCTTGCGCCGAAGGCGAGGCCGAGTGCGGCGATAACAGCATTGGTCAGGATCTTCATGATGTCGCTCCAGTGAGATTGAGTAGGCATGGCACAGGCCACATGAGCCATTCTTCTCTCCCGACCTGAGGAGCCCCTTACCCGTGAATTACATTTTTGACATCTGCCGGCGGCCGCCCGCTCCGCTTGCGTTCCAGCCAAGATAACGAACCCGTAATGTGAGGGTCAGTATCGGGTAAAGCCCTGTTATTCACACTGCAGTCTCTCGAAGCCCGCGTCGCGCCGAAATTCGTTTCGCGCAACGCGCCGTCACTTCTCCAGAGACTTTCATGTGGATTGTCAGGCTTGCCCTTCGCAGACCGTATACGTTCGTCGTGCTCGCCGTCCTGATCTTCGCGATCGGACCGCTCGCGATCATGCGCACGCCGACCGATATCTTCCCGAACATCGATATTCCGGTCGTCAGCATCGTCTGGACCTACAACGGTTTCTCCGCGCAGGACATGGCGAACCGCATCACGTCCAGCTACGAGCGCGCGTTGACGTCGGACGTCGACGACATCGAGCACATCGAATCGCAGTCGCTCAACGGCGTATCGGTCGTGAAGATCTTTTTTCACCCCGGCGCCGACATCAACCGCGCGATTGCCGAAGCGGTGTCGAACTCCGAGTCGATCCTGCGCGTCCTGCCGCCCGGCACGCTGCCGCCGAACATCATCACGTACAACGCTTCGACCGTACCGATCCTGCAGCTTGGCCTGTCCAGCGACACGCTGTCCGAACAGCAGCTGTACGACCTCGGCAACAGCTTCATCCGCACCCAGCTCGCGACGGTACAAGGCGCCGCGGTACCGCTGCCGTTCGGCGGCAAGGTCCGTCAGATCATGATCGACATCGATCCGCGCGCGCTGCAGGCGAAAGGCCTCGCGCCGATCGACGTCGTCAACGCGGTAAACGCACAGAACCTGATCCTGCCCGGCGGCACCGCGAAAATCGGTTCGCGCGAATACAACGTGCAGATGAACGGCAGCACGGACAGCGTCGCGGCGCTGAACAACCTGCCCATCAAGACGGTGGCAGGCGGCGTGGTCTACGTGCGCGACGTCGCGCAGGTTCGCGACGGCTATGCGCCGCAAACCAACATCGTGCGCAGCGACGGCAAACGCGGTGCGCTGCTCACGATCGAGAAATCCGGCAATGCGTCGACGCTGACCATCATCCAGCAGGTCAAGGCGATGCTGCCGCACATCGCCGCGGGTCTACCCAGTGCGCTGAAGATCACGCCGCTGTCGGACCAGTCGGTGTTCGTGAAGTCCGCGATCACCGGCGTGGCGCGTGAAGCGCTGATCGCCGCCGCGCTGACCGCGATGATGATCCTGCTGTTTCTCGGCAGCTGGCGTGCGACGCTGATCATCGCGATCTCGATTCCGCTCGCGGTGCTCACCTCGCTGATCGCACTGGCCGCGCTGGGGCAGACGATCAACATCATGACGCTCGGCGGCCTCGCGCTCGCGGTCGGCATTCTGGTCGACGACGCGACCGTCGCGATCGAGAACATCACGCATCATCTGGAGAACGGCGAGCCGTTGCACGATGCGATCCTGAAAGGCTCCGGAGAAATCGCGGTGCCGACCTTCGTGTCGACGCTGTCGATCTGCATCGTGTTCGTGCCGATGTTTCTGCTCTCCGGCGTGGCACGCTATCTGTTCGTGCCGCTCGCGGAAGCCGTGGTGTTCGCGATGTGCGCGTCGTATTTCTTCTCGCGCACGCTGGTGCCGACGCTCGCGATGTACCTGATGCGTCCGCGCGATCCGAACGCGCCGCAAGGCAACGGTGCGTTCGCGCGCCTTGCCCGTTTTCAGGCCGCGTTCGAGCGCCGTTTCGAAGCGTTGCGCACACGCTATCGTGAGGTGCTGGCACGCGCGATCGCCGCGCCGCGCGTTTTCATCGCGTCGTTTCTGCTGATCTGTATCGCGTCGCTCGCACTCGTTCCGTTCACGGGCCGCGACTTTTTCCCCTCGGTCGATACCGGCGAAATCCGTCTGCACGTTCGCGCGCCCACCGGCACCCGTATCGAGGAAACCGCGCGTCTGACCGATCAGGTGGAGTCGACGATCCGCAGCGTGATTCCGAAGCAGGACCTCGCCGCGATGCTCGACAACATCGGCCTGCCGATCAGCGGCATCAACCTCACTTACGATTCGTCGGACCCGATCGGCTCCGAAGATGCCGACGTGATGGTCACGCTTGCCGCTCACCACCGTCCCACCGCGCAATACGTGACCAAGCTGCGCAACACGCTGAACCAGCGCTTTCCCGGCGTGACGTTCGCATTCCTGCCGGCCGACATCGTCAGCCAGATTCTGAACTTCGGACTGCCGGCGCCCATCGATATCCAGATCGTCGGCAACAAGCTCGATGCGAACCGCGCGGTGGCGAACCAGCTGCTCGCGAAGCTGCGCGGCGTGCGCGGTCTCGTCGACGCGCGTATCCAGCAACCCGGCGACGAGCCGTCGATCAACGTCGACGTGGATCGCACGAAGGCGATCGAAGCCGGCCTCCAGCAGCGCGACGTGTCGCAGAACCTGCTGATCGCGCTGTCCGGCAGCTCGCAGACCACGCCGAATTTCTGGCTCGACCCGAAGAACGGCGTGAGTTACCCGCTCGTCGCGATGGTCCCGCAATACGCGATCCATTCGCTGCAGTCGCTCGAAAACGTGCCGCTCGCGAAGAACGGTGCGTCGCCGGTGTTCACAACCGGCCCCAACGGTCCTCAACCGGCGAACCTGCTCGGCACGCTGGGCACGCTGTCGCGCGGCACGCAACAAGCGGTGGTCTCGCACTACAACGTGCAGCCCGTGCTCGATATCTTCGCGTCCGCGCAGGGCCGCGATCTCGGCAGTGTTGCAACGGACGTGACGAAGCTCGTCGACGAAGCGAAGGCGCAGTTGCCGCCGGGCTCGTCGATCGTGATCCGCGGCCAGGTGCAGGCGATGCACGACTCGTTCGAAGGTCTCGCGAGCGGCCTCGCGTTCGCGATCGCACTGGTGTATCTGCTGATGGTCGTGAATTTCCAGTCGTGGATCGATCCGCTGATCATCGTCAGCGGTTTGCCGGCTTCGCTCGCGGGCATCGCGTGGATGCTGTTCACTACCGGAACCACGCTGTCCGTACCGGCGCTGACCGGCACGATCCTGTGTATCGGCATCGCGACGGCCAACAGCATTCTCGTCGTCACCCGCGCGCGCGAGTTGCTGCACGGTGGCGATGCCCCGCTGCACGCGGCGCTCGAAGCCGGCTTCAGCCGGTTCCGGCCGGTCTTGATGACCGCGCTCGCGATGCTGATCGGCATGCTGCCGATGGCGCTCGGCCTCGGCGACGGCGGCGAGCAGAACGCGCCGCTCGGCCGCGCGGTGATCGGCGGTCTCGCGATCGGCACCGTCTCGACCTTGCTGTTCGTGCCGGTCGTGTTCGGGCTCGTTCATCAATGGCTCGCGAAGCGGCAGGCAGCGAAACCGCCGCGCGCCTCGGGCCAGCCGACGACGAACTGAGCGACGGCACATCGACACTCGCAACGAATCTCACGCTACGCAAGGAAGCATCATGTCCACCCGAATCTCCGAGGATTCGTCATCCTCCACAGGCACGGAAGCGGAACGCACCGCAGGCGTCGCGCCGGTTGCTATGCGGCGGCGTCTGCGCGCACCGCTCGCGCTTGCCGTGCTGGCGGCCGCGTTGCTTGCCATCGGCATCGTGCCGAGGCTGCGCGCCAGCACCGCGCTGACCGCGCAGACCGAAGCGCAGCAGTTGCCGACTGTGGCCGTCATCGCGCCGACGCTCGCGCCCAGCCACCAGGACCTGCTGCTGCCCGGTTCGGTCACGCCATTCGCGGAAGCCTCGGTGTACGCGCGTACGAGCGGCTATATCGCGCACTGGAACACCGATATCGGCGTGCACGTGAAGGCAGGCCAGGTGCTCGCGACGATCGAAGCGCCCGAACTCGACGCACAGCTTCGCCAGGCCCGCGCCGACGAAGCCACCGCGCAGGCCAACTACACGTACGCGAAAACCACCGCGCAGCGCTGGCAACAGATGTTGACGACGCAATCCGTCTCGCAGCAGGACACCGACTCGCGCGTCGCGGACATGCAGGCCAAACAGGCCGCGCTCGATGCGGCCCGCGCGAACGTCGCGCATCTCGCCGAACTGGTCGGCTACGAGCAGGTGCAGGCGCCGTTCGACGGTGTCGTCACCGCGCGCAACATCGACGTCGGCACGCTCGTCACGGCGGGCGGCACGCCGGGCAGCGCGGGCGTATCCGGCGAGCTGTTCCATATCCAGCAGACCGACACGCTGCGCGTGTTCGTCGACGTGCCGCAGGACGATGCGCCCTACGTGACGACCAGCACGGGCGTCTATCTGAAGACGCAGCAGTATCCTGGCCGCGAGATCGCGGCGCACGTCGCACGCAATGCCGGCGCGATCGATCCAGCGAGCCGCACGCTGCGCGTCGAAGTGGACGTCGACAATCGTGACGGCGCACTGATGCCCGGCGCCTACGCGCAGGTCCATCTGGCGCTCGCCACGACGCAGCCCGCGCTCGATCTGCCGGTCAGCGCGCTGCTGTTCCGCCCCGACGGCGTGACCGTCGCCACCGTCGATCACAACGGCCGCACCGCGCTCAAGACCGTGCACGTGGGGCGCGATTTCGGCACGCACATCGAGATCACGAGCGGACTTCAGGCAACCGATCGCGTGATCGACAATCCCGGCGATGCGATCACGAGCGGGCAGGCCGTGCGGATCGCCACGCAGCCCGCGTCCAATCCGCACGATGCGCAGCAGCAGCATGGTCATGCGTGAAATGAGCACACGAGACGCTACGATGCCGCGCCGCATGTTCCGCGTATTGCGCGTGTTGCCGGTCCGCGTTCGCCGCACGACTGCAGCGACGATGTTCGGCCTCGCGCTCACGGCATGTTCGACGATCCCTGACACCACGCCGCCCCAGGTCACAGTGCCCACGCACTATGCGAACGCGCCGGAGGCAGCGAGCGGATGGAAAGCCGGCACGCCCGCCAATGGTCAACCGCTCGGCCCATGGTGGACCGTCTTCAACGATGCCGAACTCAACACGCTCGAAGCGAAGGTCGACGTCTCGAACCAGACCGTGCGCAAAGCGGTCGCGCAATTGCAGCAGGCGCGCGCGATGGTCGACTATCAGCACGCGGGGTTCCTGCCCACCATCACCGCGGGCGCGGACGCGCAACGTTTCCGGACTTCGCAGAACGTCGTCGACCGGTCGCTTGCGGGCAAGACCGTGCCGGACTATTCGATGGGTCTGTCGGCCAGCTGGGAACCCGATCTGTTTGGTCGCATCCGCGCTGCGAATGCCAATGCGGCGGACACGGCACAGGCAAGCGCCGCGGATCTCGAAGCGGTGCGCCTGTCGGTCACGGCGGATCTCGCGAAAGACTACTTCGACCTGCGCTCGCTCGATAATCAAAAGCAGCTGCTCGATGCGTCCGTGAACGCATATGCCGCGGCGCTGCGACTGCTTCAGCAGCAGCTGAAAGACGGCGCGATCGACGCGTCCGCGATCGCACAGGCGCAAACGCAGCTCGAATCCACGCGTACCCGCGATGCCGACGTCGACGTCAGCCGCGCGCAGTTGCAGCACGCGATCGCGACGCTGATCGGCGAGCCGGCGTCGACATTCACGCTGCCGCCCGCGGTCGTCTCGTTCACAGTGCCCGCGATTCCGCCGGGACTGCCATCCGAGCTGCTGCAGCGCCGGCCCGACATCGCGGCTGCGGAGCGGCGCGTAGCCGCCGCCAACGCGCAGATCGGCGAAGCGCACGCGGCCTTCTTCCCGGACCTCGTACTGTCGGCGAGCGCCGGTCTCGAAAGCACGTTCTACGCACCGTGGTTCACCGCGCCAAGTCTCTTCTGGTCGATCGGGCCGCAGCTGGCCGGCACGCTGTTCGACGGCGGTAAACGCGAAGCGAGCCTGCATGCCGCCAACGCGCAGTACGACGGCACCGTCGCCGATTATCGTCAGTCGGTGCTCGTCGCGCTTCAGCAGGTCGAAGACAATCTGTCCGCGCTGCAGACGCTCGCAACCGAAGCGCAAAGCGAAGCGCGCGCGGTGTCGGCGGCGAACCTGTCGCTGACGCTGACGACGAACCGCTTCAACGCAGGCGCGGTCAGCTATCTCGACGTCGTCACGGCGCAGACGATCGCGCTGTCGAACCAGTTGCAGGCGGAAGACATCGGCGCGCGCAGGATGGACGCGAGCGTCGCGCTGCTGAAGGCGCTGGGCGGTCCGTGGCAGGATCGCGCCAGCGCGGGTTAGGTCGCCATTGCGCGTCGCAACGGCTATGATCGTCGTGATGCGGGCAAGAGGGGGAACGCAATGCGTATTCTGATAGTCGAGGACGAGCTCAAGACGAGTGCTTACCTGAAGAAGGGCCTCGAAGAATCGGGCTACTCGGTCGACGTCGCCAACGAGGGGCACGAAGGGCTCCTGCTCGCCGAAGAGGAAGAGTACGACGTGATCGTGCTCGACGTGATGCTGCCCGGCATCGACGGCTGGACGATCGTGAAGAAGCTGCGCGCGAGCCGGCAAACGCCGGTGCTGTTCCTGACCGCGCGCGATGAAGTGGACGACCGCGTGCGCGGCCTCGAACTCGGCGCGGACGATTATCTGGTGAAGCCGTTCGCGTTCGTCGAGCTGCTCGCGCGGGTCCGCACGCTCGCACGTCGTGGACCGGTACGCGAGACGAACGTGATCAAGGTCGGCGACCTCGAGATGGACATCACCCGGCGGCGCGTGAAGCGCGGCGATCAGCGCATCGATCTCACGCCGCGCGAATTCTCGCTGCTGCAACTGCTGGCCCGGCGCCAGGGCGAAGTGCTAAGCCGCACGCAGATCGCGTCGTACGTGTGGGACATGAACTTCGACAGCGACACCAACGTCGTCGAGGTGGCGATCCGCCGGTTGCGCGCGAAAATCGACGATGCGTTTGCGGTCAAGCTGATTCATACCGTGCGTGGGGTCGGCTACGTGCTCGAACCGAAACAGCCGTCATGATGCGGCGCCTTTCGCTGACCGCCACCCTCGCGATCGCGTTCGGCTGCACGACGCTCGCGGTGTTCATCGCTGTCGGCGGATTCGTGTATGAAGCGCTGGAACAGCGGATCGCCGCGCAGGACGACCTCGACATCGTGCTCGCCGCGCGTCACGCACGGCGGCTAACCGACGAGCTGAACACGCTGTCGGGTATCGAAGAGCACGAGGAGCGGCTCGAAAGCATCGTGCTGGGCAACCAGGCGTTGTACATGAAAGTTGCCGATGCGCAGGGCCATGTGCTGCTGACGCACAACGTCAGGAAAGAGGACACCGCGCCACCGCCTGCAACCGGTCCCGGTCTTGCGCCGGCTACGATCATGCAGGCCACGGCGCGCATCACCACCGGTTCGATCGCCCAATGGACCGATGCCGACGGCGAGCCGGTGCGCGGCATCGTCACGCTGGCCACGCTGCGAGACAACAGCACGGCGATGCTGCTGATTGCGCGCAGGATGACCGACCGCGTCGCGCTGCTCGATCGCTATCGCGACACGCTTAAAGCAGCCGGCGTAGCCGGCGTGCTGTTTTCGGCCGCGCTCGGTTACGTGCTGATCTGGCTGTCGTTGAAGCCGCTGCGCGCCATTTCCGAGCGGTCGAAAAACGTGACGGTCGCGAAACTCGACGCGCGGCTCGCGCTTGAGCACGTGCCGGTGGAGTTCGTATCGCTCGTCAATGCGCTCAACGCGATGCTCGCGCGGCTCGAAACGGGCTTTCAGCATATGCAGCGCTTCACGGCCGATCTCGCGCACGACATGCGCACGCCTGTCTCCAACATGCGCGGCGCGATGGAAGTCGCGCTCGCGCGGCCGCGCTCCACGGAAGACTACGAGCAACTGCTCGCGTCGAACGTGGAAGAATGCGACCGGCTATCGCGCATGATCGAAAACGTGCTGTTTCTCGCGCGCGCCGAGCATCCACAGTTCGTCAGGCACATGCAGGCGTTCGATGTGGGTGACGAGCTGGCGCGCATGTCCGAATACTTCGAAGGGCTCGCGGACGAAGCAGGCATTGCGATCCGCGCGACAGGCGGCGGCCGGCTCACTGCGGACGTCGAACTGTTCCGGCGCGCGGTCGGCAATCTGCTGGCGAATGCGATCCGTCACACACCGCGGAACGGCAGCGTCGAACTCTCGTCGCGCGAGACGCCTGATGGCTTGCAGGTCTCGGTGTTCAA
Organism: Paraburkholderia phosphatilytica; assembly: GCF_003443895.1. GTDB lineage: Bacteria > Pseudomonadota > Gammaproteobacteria > Burkholderiales > Burkholderiaceae > Paraburkholderia > Paraburkholderia phosphatilytica. The sequence continues at coordinate 13,924 of NZ_QQOA01000036.1, forward strand.
TCAGGGAGCGCTCGTACCCGACGCGGAACTCGAACGGATTTTCGACCGCTTCTATCGCGGCGACCCTTCGCGCAATCTTGCATCGGGATCGACGGGGCTGGGCCTTGCCATCGTTCGCGCGATCATGGAACTGCACGGCGGCTCGGCGCGCGCCGTTCGCGACGAACAGGGCATGCGGTTCGTGCTGCTGTTTCCTGTGCGAAGTCTTTTGTGAACATCAATGGAGACCGCATGCTGAAACGGATGTTGTTTGCGGTGCTGCTGATAGCGGGCAGCTTTGGCTTGACCGAATCTTGTGCAGCCGCAGAAACCGTTCTCACACTCACAATAGCCGGCAAAACACAGACGTTCGAACGGCAGGCATTGCTCGCCCGCAAGGATGCAGCGGATATCCACGTGCCGCGCGATATCGCGTACGGGATGCCGATGACGTACCGCGCGGTGCCGCTCGCGAATCTGCTAGACGGCGCCACGCTGCCGGCGGACAGCGTGCTCGAAGCGCGCGCCGACGATGGCTTCGCCGCGCAGCTGCCGATGGACCTGGTTCGCAATCGCGACGCTTCAACCGCCGTGGCATGGCTCGCGATAGAAGACCCCGCGCACCCGTGGCCGAAGCTGCCGGGCAAGACGGTCGACGCGGGGCCGTTCTATCTCGTGTGGGTCGGCAAGCAAGCCGCGTCCGTTCGCAGCGAGCAGTGGCCGTACCGGATCGTGCAGCTCGACACGCAACCGTCACCGTCCACCCGATGGCCCGCGCTTGCCGTGGATGCATCGCTGCCCGCCACCGACCCGATCCGTGCCGGCCAGAGTCTTTTCATCACGCAATGCCTGGCCTGCCACAAGCTCAACGGTGCGGGAAACGCGAACGTCGGCCCCGATCTCAACGTGCCGATGAATCCGGTCGACTATTTTCAACCCGCCGCGTTGCACCGCTATATCCGCAACCCGGCATCGGTGCGCAACTGGCCCGGCCGCACGATGCCGGGCTTCGCGCCGGACCAGCTGAGCGATCGCGAGATCGATCTGGTTATTGCGTATCTCGCCTACATGGCGCCGCGCAAAATCAAACCGTAGCAACCAACCGATATCACGGCACCAGCGGCAGGCAGATGTCGGTCAGCAGATGTGCCGGCGCGGTGTCTTTAGGGTTGTTCAGATATTCCTCGAACGCCGGCGCATCCGCGGCTTCGTAGATGGAATTCACGAGCCACTCGCCATAGAGCCACTGATAGGCCGCTGCCATGTCCGCATACGGCCCGCGGTGCCGCAGCACCGCGTACTTGCCGCCAGTAACATGCGTCACGCTCAGCGGGCTGCCGGACACATCCACCGCTTGCGGCAGCCAGACGCCGGCCTTCGAGCGCAGTTCGCTTTCGGCCACCACGGTCGGGTCGTCGTAGTAGAGGCCCATCATGCGCATCTCGCCGGAGAGCAAACCTTGCGATGCCAGCCATCCCATCAGGGAATCGAACGCCTTGCCGATCTGCATGTAGGGCCCGACGTGATCGATTGTCAACAGATCGAAGCCATCGATGTGGCGAATCTCGACATCATGCATGGTCATGTCATGTTCTCCCGGGTTCGCAAGAGACGGCCGGAAACGCGTGTGCGTTCCGGCTTTCCGATACTGCGCGGGCGGCATGCCGAAGACGGCACTGAAGGTCCGCGTAAAGGCCTGCAAGCTGCTGTATCCCGACCGCTCGGCAATCTCGGGGATCGGCATCGCGCCGTTCGCGAGAAAGCCCGCCGCGCGATGCAAACGCAACCGGCGCACGGTCGTCGCGACGCTTTCACCGTGCATCGCGTGATAGATGCGATGCCAGTGATACGGCGACAGGCACGCGATCTCCGCGAGTCGTTCGATGTCCAGCGGCTCGTCGAGATGATCGTAAATATGGTCGAGCACGCGGGCGAGTCGGGCCGCATAACGGGCGCGCTGGGCGATGTCGTTCATGACATTCGTCGAGAGAGGTCGATGAAGAACACGATAGCACGCGGCGATTTAGCAAATCCTGCTGAATCGCGGGGATCGGGTGCTGCTTCGCGCATACCGCGGAAATGGAAACGCCCCGGCGCGAATGCACCGGGGCGTGGATGGACCTGCTTGTGGCTTAGCCGCTAGCTGCCAGCCGTTAGCCTTGCAGCAGCTTCAGCACCTGTTGCGGCAGCGAGTTGGCCTGCGCCAGCACCGAGATGCCGGCCTGCTGCAACACCTGCGCCTTCGAAAGATTCGCGGTTTCCTGCGCGAAGTCCGCGTCGGTGATCTGCGATTGCGCGCTGGCCAGGTTCGTCGACGCGCTTTGCTGCGTCGACACGAGCGCGGCGAAGCGGTTCTGCGCAGCACCAAGCGTTGCCTGCAGGTTGTTCACCGTCGCGAGCGCATTGTCGATCGATTCCATCGCGGCGCTCGCGCCGGTCGTCGTGCTGATGTCGATGTTCGACACGAGCGGCGGCGCGCTGTCGGCCGAAATCTGCGTCAGCTCGGTGTTGATCGTGCTGAGCGCGGCCGAGCCCATCGCGGAGAAGCCCGCGCCGGACGAGAGCGACGCGAACGACGGCAACGAGGCCGATGCGGTGACGCCCGCGGCCTGCGTGAACGTGCTCGCGCCGAACATACCGCTGATCGCGCCGCCGCCGATCGTCTGGTTGTTCTGATCGGTGAAGGTGAAACCGCCGTTGCCGTCCGCGATCACGTTGACCGACGTGATTTCCGACGTCGACGACGATCCATACGCGCCGCCCGTCGAACCGTCGATCGCAAGGCCGCTCAGCGTGCCGAGCGTCGTGCCCGAAGCCGGGTGAGCGCCGCCCAGATTCGCCGCCGACATGTCGGTGCCGAGGTCCAGCGTCATCGTCTGGCCGGTGTTCGCGCCGATCTGGAAGTTGATGCTGCCGGCGGTGCCGTTCAACAGGCTCACGCCGTTGTACGTCGTCTGCGACGAAATGCGGTTCACTTCGCCGATCTGCTGCGACACTTCCTGCTGCAGCGCGGCCTGGTCGCTCGTCGAGAGCGAGCCGTTCGACGCTTCCACCGCCAGCGAGCGGATGGTTTGCAGCGACTGCGTGATCTGGCTCAACGCGCTGCTGGCCGTCTGCACGATCGACGTACCGTCGTTCGCGTTCGCCACGCCCTGATTCAGGCCGTTGATCTGCGTTTGCAGCGTGGTTGAGATCGCGAGACCGGCCGCGTCGTCGGCCGCGCTATTGATGCGCTTGCCCGACGAAAGGCGCGTAATGGCTTGCGAGAGGGCAGTGCCCGAACCGGTCAGGTTCTCTTGGGCGACGAGCGAGCTGATATTGCTGTTGATCGAAAGCATGATGTTTCCAACTGCGCCGGCGTCATCGCCTAAGGAGTCACTGGCTCGTGGCTCACCGGCCTAAATGTTCAGGAATGGCGCCGCGGCAGCCAGGGCCACCATGCGACGTGATGCCATTCTAGTTTTGCAGTGCAACGATCGAAGTCGCGAAGAGGCCGGGATTTTTCGCGCTTTTTGGTCGTTTGTGATTGCTTTGGCGGCCGCGAAAATCGCGCAATGCGAATGCCGCTACGCAGTCTGTAAAGATTAAAGCGCCGGCCGTTATTATTTTGATTCGATCCCTAAAGTCGTTGCGCGACACACCGTAATCCAGATCAGGTGAGCGAGGGCCTTAAGTACCGGTCCGTTTCGCTCACACTTCATCGACGAGAACGGAGACGGACAGATGGCAGCACATCGCACCCGCAACCCCGCAACGATTCGGACGCTACTCGCACGATCGCTCAGGGCAGCCGGCTTCGCCCTTTTCTGCAGCGCGACGATCGCGCCGCTCGCGCATGCCGATACGATCCCGATGGTGAACCAGTTTCCGTTCGCGATGCCCTGGGACTTCGGGCCGCGCATCGTGCGCCTGTTCGGCTCCATTCAGCCGGCCGATGCCGCGGTTCTGCTTGCCGGGCAACACGACATGGCGCTCGCGTGGAGTTCGCGCGTGAATCAGCCGTTCGGAGAATCGTGGCCGGCGCCGATCGCAGCGGCCTGGCCCGACGACGTCGCGAGCCTGCAGACCGATGACAAAGGCAACGGCGCATGGGCCATGAAGTCGCGCGAATTTACGTCGTGGCCGTGAGCGGTTCGCGCGCCGGCCGCCGCGCCGGCGAAGGATACAGCGTAAACCCTGACTGATCGCTGCTCGCCATGCTGGCATTGGCGAACAGCGATTTGTAAAGTACGTGGCGTTCAAGCCTCGCACGCAACATGTCGTTAAACGGTCCGAACTCACGCGATGAGTTGCATACCTGCACTCACCCTGCCCCGGAGAACGGACTCTCATGCTCGCATCGATCCGCGCACGAATTCTCGCGACCTGCGTCGCCATCGTCGTCACTGCGCTCGCCCTCACCGGCGGTCTCGTCTATGTCGTCGTCAAGCATCACAACGATCAGACGATCGATGAAAACCTGCAGTCGACCCTGACCGGTCACGCACTAGCCATCGACGAATGGGTCGCGGGTCGCGGCAAGCAGACCCAGGCGCTTGCCGACACGATCGCCGTCGGCGAAGGCGACCCGCTGCCGGCGCTGCAGCTGCTGCGCAAATCCGGCGGCTTCGAGATCATGACGCTCGGCCTGCCCGACAAGACCGCGTTCTCCAATGTGCCGCTCGCATCTGGCTACGACCCGACAGCGCGGCCCTGGTACAAGCAGGCCGTCGACGCCGGGCATCTCGTCGTTACCGCGCTGTACCGCGATGCATCGTCGGGCAAACCGGCGTTCGCGTTCGCCGCGCCGATCGTTCGCGACGGCAACGTGAAAGGCGTGATCGCGGCCAGCCTCTTTATGGAGAGCGTGAGCGGGATCGTGACGTCGGTGCATCCGACGCCATCGAGCTTCGCGTTCCTCGTCGACAAAAGCGGACGCGTGATCGCCGGCGCCAAGACCGATCTGATCATGAAGCCGGCCACCGACATGTCGGCAGGGCTGACGCCGGACATGCTGCAGTCGCTGCAGTCCGCATCCGCGCCGGTGGCGATGGACATCGACGGCGCCACGAAGCTGCTGCGCGCGAAGGCGATCGACGGTACCGACTGGAGCCTCGTGCTTGCGCTCGACAAGGCCGACGTCACGGCCGGCATGCGCGCGGTCGCAACGACGACGCTGATCGCGATGGTGGTCGTCGCGCTGATCGCCGCCGCGCTCGTCGGCGCGCTGACCAATGCCGCGTTCAAGCACATCCTGCTCGTGCGCGACGCGCTCAACGACGTCGCAAGCGGCAGCGGCGACCTGACGAAACGCCTGCCTGCGGAAGGTACGGACGAAGCCGCGCAGATCGCCCGCGCGTTCAACCTGTTCGCCGGCAAGCTGAGCACCATCCTGCTGCAGATCCGCGAGTTCAGCGAGTCGGTCAGCACCGCCAGCGCGGAAATCGCGCAAGGCAATCAGGATCTCTCGAGCCGCACCGAACATACCGCGTCGAATCTTCAGGAGACCGCAGCCGCGCTCGAGGAAATTGCCGGCACCGCGCGCAACTCCGCGGATGCAGCGACGCAGGCAAGCCACCTCGCGACGTCCGCGTCGGGCGTCGCGGTGCGCGGCGGCGAAGTGGTGAGCGAAGTCGTCTCGACGATGAACGACATCACGGCCGCGTCGGCGAAGATCGCGGACATCATCGGCGTGATCGACGGCATCGCGTTCCAGACGAATATTCTCGCGCTCAACGCGGCGGTCGAAGCGGCGCGCGCTAGCGAACATGGCCGCGGCTTCGCGGTCGTAGCGGGCGAAGTGCGCGCGCTGGCCCAGCGCAGCGCGCAAGCGGCACGGGAAATCAAGGAACTGATCCACTCGTCGGTCGAGAAGATCGAGGCGGGTTCGGGACTCGTGCAGACCGCCGGTACGACGATGGATGAAATCGTCGCGGGCGTGCGCAGCATCACCGGCGTCATCAACGAGATCACCATCGCCGCAAGCGAACAGAGCACCGGCCTCGGCCAGGTGAATCAGTCGCTGTCGCAACTCGATCACACGACGCAGCAGAACGCCGCGCTCGTCGAGCAATCGGCGGCTGCCGCGGCGATGCTGCGCGAGCAGGCCGCGAAGCTGTCGGAGACGATCGGCGAGTTCAAACTGGCCGCTGCCTGACGCGATTCGCCGTCAGGCGGCGCCGGCTGCGGCCGCGCGCACGCCGCGCTTCTTCGGCGCGTGGTAGTCGAGCAGCAGCAGGTCGCGAAAGCCCTGCGCGACGGCGGGCAGCGGACGCGCAGTCGAGCTGATCAGATACGCCCGATAGTCGACGCGCGGCCTGAACGCTGCCATGTGATAGCCGAGGTGCGCGAATTCCTCCGCGGATTCGCGAATCACGAGCGACACCCCCAGCCCCTGCGCCACCAGATGACAGACCGTCGACGCCCACGGCGCCTCCGCGCGGATGCGCCGCTCCACGCCACTCGAATCGAATATCGCATCGATCGACGTGCGCGCCTTCACCTTCGACGACATCGAAATAAAGTCTTCGCCGGATAGATCGGCGGGCTGAATCAGCTGCTTGCCCGTTAGCCGGTGCCCCTTGGGCACGATGCAGACGATTTCCGATACACAGATCTCTTCGCTGCGGATGCCCTCGCGATCCGATGCGCGCAGCGCAATGCCAAGGTCGACCGCCTGACGCGACACGGCATCGAACACGCTATCCGTCGACATCGGAATCAGCGACGTCAATACGTCTTCGCGATCGGCGACGTAACGCGTGATGCGCTCGCCGATCCAGGCTTCCGCGAACGCGGGAAAGACGCCGACACGCAGATAGCCGCGGCGAGCCCCGCCGATGTCCCGCGCGACCTCATTCAGATACTCGAGCCCACGATAAACCTGCGTCACCTCGGCGAAAAAGATCTCCGATTCGGGCGTGGGCACCAGTTTGCCTCTACGACGCTCGAACGCGACGAAGCCGGCTTCGTGCTCGAAGCGTTCGATCATCCGGCTGACGGCCGGCTGCGACACGTTGAGGTGCTGCGCAGCGGCCGTGATCGAGCCGTGCGCCATCACCGCAACGAACACTTCCATCTGCTTTGCGTTGAGCTTTGCCAATCGCTGTTCCTCCTGAACATTCGCGTCCGCCGGCCGCTTTTGCGCCACCAGGGGTCAACCCGGATGCATTACATAGTTTTAGTTTGAACGAACAAAATTGTAGTGGATGTAATGGTTTTGACTATCTATATTCGGCTTCAACGAATGCAATCGGCCGACGCAATCCGCTGGCATTCGCCCTGACCCACAGGCATCGCAGACGTGGTGTCCGCCGTTCCGAGCAGTGCTGGACAACTGGTTCCCAAGGATAGGCAAGTGAACATCGAAGCTCAAAACGACGTGCAGGACAATGCCGCGTTCTTCAGAGACACGGCCGATGCAGCGGCCGCGAGACCGGAGGCGCATCGCCCGCCGGACACGCTGCGCATCCACCCCCGCCCGAAAAAATCCGACTGGCTCTGGTACGCGATGCTGCTGATCGTCGTCGTGCTGTTCGTCGAGCTGGTGATTAACAACCCGAGATGGCAGTGGGACGTCGTCGCCCACTATCTGTTCAACAAGCGCGTGATGGCGGGACTCGCGAACACGCTGATCCTCACGATGGTGTCGAGCGCGCTCGGGCTGTGCTTCGGCGTGGTGATCGCCGCGTGCCGGATGGCCGAGAGCCCGGTGCTGCGCGGCGCCGGCTATGTGTACATCTGGATCATTCGCGCCACACCGCCACTCGCGATGCTGCTGTTCCTGTTCTTTCTGTCGGCGCTGGTGCCACGGCTGTATCTCCCCATTCCGGTGCTGCACGTCAACCTGTTCGACATCGACACCAACCGGCTCATCTCCCGCTTCAGCGCGGCAGTGATCGGACTCGCGATGTACCTGGGCGGCTATAGCGCGGAAATCTTCCGCGGCGGCATCTCGGCGGTGGACCGCGGGCAACGTGAAGCGTGCAAGGCGATCGGCATGAGCGACTTCCGGATGATGTGGCACGTGATCATGCCGCAGGCCATCCGCATCATCATCCCGCCGCTCGCGAACGAGCTGATCACGATGTTCAAGAACACGTCGCTCGTCACCGTGATCGGCTATGTCGAACTGCTCACCACGGTTCAGCTGATCTACGCGACCAATTTCGAAACCATCCCGCTGCTCACGGTGGCGTGCATCTGGTATCTGCTGTTGACGAGTCTCGCGATGGGCGCGCAAAGCGCGCTGGAACGCCACTTCCGCAAAGGAGTGCGGCAATGAACATGACGGCCAGAGACATGCACCTGTCCGCGGAAACGGCGAGCCTGCTCGACATGCGCGGGGTGACCAAACAGTTCGGCTCGTTCACCGCGCTCGACAAGGTCGATTTCTCGCTCGCCAAAGGCGAAGTCGTCGCGATGATCGGCCCTTCGGGCTCGGGAAAAAGCACGCTGCTCCGCTGCATCAACATGCTCGAACTGATCGACGCCGGCACGATCACCTTCAAGGGCGAAGTGCTCGGCACAGAAATGCGCGGCGACCGCTGCATCCGTCTGCCGAAGAAGACGCTGGATCTTCAGCGCCGCCACTTCGGCATGGTGTTTCAGGGCTTCCATCTGTTTCCGCACTACACCGCGCTCGACAACGTGCTGGCAGGCCCACGCATCGTCGGACGCAAACGCCGGCGGGAGGTGATCGAGCGCGGCGAATATCTGCTCGCGCGTGTCGGCCTCGCTGACCGCATGCACCACTACCCGGCGCAACTCTCCGGCGGACAGAAGCAGCGTGTGGCGATTGCTCGGGCGCTCGCGATGGAACCGGAAGTGATGCTGTTCGACGAGCCGACCAGCGCGCTGGATCCCGAACTCGTGATGGAAGTGCTGGACGTGATCAAGGAACTCGCGCAGACGGGCACCACGATGATCGTCGTGACGCATGAGATGGAGTTTGCACGAAAAGTCGCGAGCCGCGTGGTGCTGATGGATGGCGGCAGGATCGTCGACGAAGGCTCGCCGTCGTACATCTTCAGCGGTGGCGGTACCGAGCGCTGCAAGCGCTTTCTGTCGAGCCTGCGCACCTGACCTGCTGTCGCAACCGACTACATTGAACCAACGACCGGAACCAGAACATGACTACGAAAGACGGAAAGATGAGACTCGGGCTGTCCATGCGCTACCTGGGCTATCACATGGCCGCGTGGCGGCATCCCGACGTGCCGGCGGACGGCGCCATTCATTTCGACTATTTCCTGAGTACTGCAAAGAAAGCGCAGGACGCCAGACTCGACATGATCTTCTTTGCCGACGGCATCGGCATCCGCGCGAACGACAAGCCAAAAGGTTCGCTCGCGCGTGACGCGAAGAACGCCGAACTCGAGCCGCTTACGCTGCTCGCGGCCATCGGCGCGTGCACGTCCAATATCGGCCTCGTCGCAACCGCGTCGACCACCTATAACGAGCCCTTCCATATCGCGCGCAAATACGCGTCCATCGACCATATCAGCGGCGGGCGCGCGGGCTGGAACGTCGTCACGTCCTGGTCACAGCAGGAAGCATGGAATTTCAGCCGCGACGAACATCTCGGCTACGAAGAGCGCTATGAACGCGCGGACGAATTCGTCGAGGTCGTCAAGAAACTATGGGACAGCTGGGAGGACGACGCGTTCATCCGCGACAAGGCAACCGGCGTGTTCTATGAAGCGTCCAGACTGCACACGCCGAACCACAAGGGCAAGCACTTCAGCGTGCGCGGCCCGCTGAATTCGGCGCGCACCCCGCAAGGCCGGCCGATCGTCGTGCAGGCGGGCGCCGCCGAAGCCGGACGCCAGCTTGCAGCGAGAAACGCAGACGTGGTCTACAGCAACGCTGCGGATTTCGATGGCGCGAAAGCCTATTACGACGACCTGAAAGGCCGTCTTGCCGCGCACGGACGCGCGCCGGATCAACTGCTGATCATGCCCGGCATCACGCTCTACGTCGGAGAAACGCGCCAGGAAGCGCAGGACAAGTTCGACCAGCTGCAAGACCTGATCGATCCGTTGAGCGGTCTCGCGCTGCTCTATGGCGTGCTGGGCGATCTGTCGGAATACGACATCGACGGGCCGGTGCCCGACGTCGGCAATCAGCGCGTGCGCAGCATCGCGGAGAACCTGCTCTCCACCGCGCGCAAAGAGAATCTCACCATTCGCCAGATGTACAAGCGGGTCGCGTCCGGCAACAACCGGCAGCTGATCGGCACGGCCAAAGACATCGTCGACGACATGGAAGCGTGGTTCAAAGGCGGCGCGGCCGACGGCTTCAACATCTGCCCGCCTACGCTTCCGCAAGGTATCGACGACGTCGCGCGTTTCATCCTGCCCGAGCTGCGCCGGCGCGGCCTGTTCCGCACGGAGTACGAGTCGAGCACGTTGCGCGGCAACCTCGGCCTGCAGCCCCTGAAGTTCGGCGAATGACGCGTGACTGGCCGCTGCCCGCGCAGCGGTTAACCTTCCGATGAAGCGAGGCGCTTCTTATGAACACCAACACGACCGATGACGCTTTCAAAAACGCGATGGCGCGCTTCACGAACGGCGTCACAGCCGTCACCACGGCCGACAACGGTGCACCCGCGGGCCTGATCGCCACCTCGGTGTGCAGCCTGTCCGCCGATCCGCCGACGGTGATCGTCTGCGTCAACAAACACGCGAGCTCGCACGATGCGATCCTGCGGTCACGGTTCTTCGCGGTCAATCTGCTCGCGGCGGATCAGAAAGACGTGGCGCAGCGCTTCGCGTCGGCAAAAGGCGCGGCGCGCTTCGACCCGGCACAATGGACCGTCGGCAAAACCGGCGCGCCGATTCTGACCGGCAGCGTGGTTTCGCTCGACTGTAACGTGATCGCGACGCACAACGGTTACTCGCATACGATCTTCGTGGGCGAGATCACCGCGTCGATCACGCATCCCAATGCGTCAGCGAACTGCCTGCTCTGGCATCAACGCAATTTCGCTGCGGCTGCGGTCGCGGCGGCATAGGCGGGGTTTCCGCTGCATGCATGCAAATGAACTTGTCGACTTCATTCCACACGCGAAGCATTCCCACAACATGACCCAGCAAACCCGATTCGCACGTTCCGTCACCCATCTTGCGCTGGCTTGCTGCGCGCTCGCGCTCGGTGTCTCGCCGCTGTTCGTTGAAGCCGCGCATGCCGACGAATCCTCGATCGTGTCGCAGATCAAGCCTGATGCCGCGCTGTCCGCGCTCGTTCCGCCCGCCTACCGTCAGCGGCAACCCATCACGGTCGCGGTGAATCCCGAGATCGCGCCGGTCAAGTTCATCGACGACGATGGCGAGATCGCGGGCTTCGCGCCGGATCTGCTGTCCGCCGCGGCAAAGGAACTGGGCCTGCAGATCAGGTTCGTGCAGGCTTCGTTCGATTCGCTGATTCCGGGTCTTGGCGCGAACCGCTTCGACGTGCTGCTGTCGCTTGGCGACTTTCCTTCGCGCCACGGCAAGGTCACGTTCGTCGACTATCTGAACGTCGGGCAAACCATCGTTGCGTCGCCCAGCCGCAAGCTGGTGATCAAGTCGCTCGACGATCTCTGCGGGCTGCAGATCGCGTTCTCGCGCGGCACGGCGCCGATCGAACAGGCGAACAAGGTCAGCAGCAAGTGCGTGGCGAACGGCAAGAAGCCGATCACCATCGCAACCTACCCCGACACCAACATGACCCTGCTGTCGCTCACCAACGACGCGAGCCAGGCCGTATGGGTCGATTCGCCCGCCGCCAACTACAACGTGAAGAAGTTTCCCGACAAGTATCAGGCGGTGTTCTTCTACTACAACTCGTCGTATGGCATTGGTTTTGGCACCGACGACAATGGCAAGCGCCTGGCCGGCGCCGTGCAGCAGGCGCTGCTGAAGCTGAAGAAAGACGGTGTCTACGATCAGCTCATGCAGAAGTGGGGCATGCCGGTCAAGGACGGACGCCCCACGTTTCCGATCGACGACCCGCAGTACGAGTGACCGGCTGCGCGCTTTCCGTCGCTAGTTTCCGCCGCTAGTCGGCGAAGCAGCGATGCCCATACGGACCGGGATGGGTTCCTGGCGGACAGATCAGCCCGGTCCTCGCGCTTTCCACGCATCCAGCCATCGACACCAGCGCAGCGCCGCACAGCAGCAAGAACAAGACCTTCGCTTTTCCTTTCATGTGAGCCCCCAAAACTCAGTGTCGTTCGCCATAGATGGCGCTGCTATTCGCGTTCTCCTGCGTCGAGATCTGCCGCTGTTCCTGCGGCGTCAGATGCGAGCCGTTGACCGAAGCATCCGCACGTTCCTCAGTGCGGATCGAGTGGTCGTCCGCTCTGAGCTGATGCGCCTGCGCGTGCGTCAGCTGTCCGTCCTGCACGCCCTTCGATATCCGGTAGTTCTGCCGCGCGAGACGGGAGTTGTCGGACGCGCGCCATGGATGGTGGGCGGCCCAGGTCTGGGCGTGCGCCTCCGAAATAGTGAGCGGCAACAGCAGGACCGCGATCAGCTGGAAGATTATCCGTGGCTTCATGTGTTTAGCTCCTTCGACTAATCATCGTGCGTTGTCAGATAGCGATCACACTCGCGAGTGCAGTACGTGACGCGATATCTCGCGGTATGTACGGGAATAAACGGGTGAGGCGCGGAAATCTGTCGCGCGAACATGTAACAAATCTTTAGGGCCAACCGGGGGTTGGCGCATCGCAGTCCGACATTCGTGTTGAACGACCGCACTTCGCCTATGCTGTGAGCGTCGCTTCAACGTCTCTGCATACTGGCCATCTGCAGAGAAATTCAAAAGGACTTCGAACGATGTACGAAACAACCAGCCATCGTCTCACTTTGCGCGAGACGCTACAGATCAAGGGTCGCAACGATCGCGCCGCAGCGAAGCAGGCTACGTGCGCGAAGCGATTCAGCCGCATCGCGACAAGCGTGCTCGCGTTGCTTATCGGTCAGCACGCAGCGCTGGCGGCAGACGGCGCCGCGCCAGGCACCCCCACCCCGACACTCGCCATCCGCCCGATGACGACTGTCACGTCCAGCGGCAGCGGTTATTTCGAAGACCCGTACCCCGTCCATTTAGCAGGACCGCATGCGAACCAGGTCCAGGTTTTCTCCGGCACGACGAAAGCCATCATGCGATGCGCGTATCCCATCTCAGCGCGCTGCTTCAGCTGGACACCCGATACGGTCGACGTGAGCGGGTTGCATACGCAGATCGCCGCAGCCGGCGCGACCGTGACGAACATCCAGAACATCGATCTCTTCCAGGACGATGCGGGCGGCTGGCATGGCGTGGTCGCAATCGGCGTGCACAGTCCGAGCCATCCGGATCACTGGACCGTGCTCGTGCACGCGCACCCCACGAAACTTGCCGGCGACGGCGGCATCCCGCTCGCGTGGGCCGCGGACACCGTGCTGTCCGGCTCGTTCTCGAACCCCGTGGATGGCAACTACGACGGCAAGTACTTCGAAGACGACGGCAAGCTTTACCTGCTGTACGTGAAAAACTTCGTGCCGCGGCCGGCGTTACGCAACGGCATCGTGATTCAACGGATGCTGTCGCCCACCCAGGTCGCGCCCGAAGCGCCCGTCACGCTGCTGATGCCCGGCGACCGCTTCGGTCCGCTGAACTCCGAGTGGTACGGACAAACCCAGGCGAAACTCGTCGAGGCGCCGTACATCATCAAGCTCGCGGGCAAATACGCGCTGATCTATTCGACGGGCGCTTACCAGCAGGTCGGCTACAAGGCAGGTGTCGCGTGGTCCGATACGTTGTTCCCGGCAAACGGCAAGCGCTATCGCAAGGTGCTCGCGGCGGACCCCAATGGCATCTGGGGCAAGCCCGGCGCGCTCGAAGTCCGCTACCTCGTGCAGTCGCAGCAAACCAGCTGGCCCAACTACACGGGCACGCAGGTGATCAGTCCCGGCGTCGCGTCCGCGGCGCAAGGGCCGGGTGGCGCATGGTGGCTGTACTTCGCGGGCTTCGATCCGTCCGACCGGCCACTCGTCGCGCCCGGTGTCGCAGAGGCCGATCATCGTCGTCCGTACTTTGCCCCGCTGCGCGCCGAGGTGCCGGCGGACCGCAGCGTCGCGCAGGCGTCCGATGCGGAACTCGCGACCTGGCTGCAGCCAGCCTCGCAGTAGAACGAACGCGCGACGAGCGGCATGCTGAAAACCGCCGTCGCGCTCGCCAGAAATATGTACTGATTAAACCGCGCTTACGTACCAATACATCACGCTTAATGTATTATTTTCACTCGATGCGTGAAGGTACGGGAGCGTGGCGATGTTCGAGCTGACACTGGAAGAAATCCAGGAAGGCAAAGCGGATTCGATCCGGCGTGCGATCGAGCGCGCGATACTCGAAGAGCGGCTCAAGCCTGGCGACGCACTGCCAACGGTCCGCTCGCTCGCCGAAGACCTCGGCATCAACAAGAACACCGTCGTCGTCGCGTATCGGCTGCTTCAGCACGCGGGGCTCGTCACGTCCGACGGCAGGCGCGGTTCGATCGTCTCGAGCCAGGCTTCGCATCGGCAGAAGCGTGGGGCTTCGGCGCACGGCAACCGGCAAACGCTGTCGGTGCGCGACGGCAATCCAGACCTCGAATTTCTGCCGAACGAAACCGAGATCCGCGATGCGCTTGGCCGGATGAGCGTCGCGCACCATCTGTACGGCGAGCGGCGCAACCACGGGCCATTCCTCGACTGGGCCGCGCAATGCTTCGCGGCCGACAGCATCGACGTGCCACGCGGCGTGTTCGTCTCCGCCGGCGCGCTGGATCTGATCGAGCGGGCGCTGAACGCTTGCGGCCTCGCGCCGGGCGATAGCATCGCGGTGGAAGACCCGGGCTACATGACCCTGCTCGCGCTCGCCCGTTCGATGGGCTTCGAACTGCTGCCGCTGCAGCTCGACCAGAACGGTATCGTACCGGCGGACCTGCGCAGCGCGTTGAAACGTGGCGCCAAAGCCGTGCTCACCAGCAGTCGCGCGCAGAATCCCACGGGCGTTGCCACATCGAAATCCCGCGCCACGGAACTGCGGCGTATCGGGAATGGTGCGGGCGACGTGCTGTTCATCGACGACGATCATTCGAACCTGCTCGAGCTCGCCCCGTACCACGCATGGCACACCGGTGCGCAACGCTGGCTGACGGTGCGGTCGCTGTCGAAACTGCTTGGCCCTGACTTCCGCATTGCCGTCTCCACCGGAGACGCCGATACGATCGAGCAACTCGAAAGCCGGCAGAGCGTCGGGATGGGCTGGGTCAGCACGTTCCTGCAGCGGCTGGCATTCGAACTGCTCGCCAGCACGTCGGTCCAGAGAAAGATCGCCGCCGCCGGCGCAGCGTATCGTGATCGCTACCAATCGCTTCAGGCCGCGTTGAAGAAGAAGGGGTTCAAAACGATCGGCAGCGCCGGGCTCAATCTCTGGGTGCCGATCCAGAACGAAACGGAACTCGCGAAACGGCTGTTCGACGCCGGCTGGCTGGTCTCTCCCGGCCGCGACTTCTGTGTGACCGAACAGCCGGGCATTCGCGTGACGTCGGCGCGCATGACCGCGCAGCAGATTCTCGCGTTGACCGACGCGTTCGCGAGCATCCATCACGCCACGGCAACCACGCTGAGCGCGTGAAGCCGGCGCCTAAGCAACCTGCACACGCGACCGATACGCGCGACCCGTTGCCAACCGTTTCTCCGTGATCGCCCGCGCGCGCTCGGTGACCGTCGCGAGAATCGACGCCGGCGCGGTGGCGGGCGAACCCGCATTGAACGGAGGCTGCGGGTCGTACGCCATGTAGAGCTGCAACTCCTGCGCAACCGTCTCGCCGCGCAGCAGCGAGACCACGATCAACGACCCGTCGATGCCCGAGGTCACGCCGCCGGCGCTGATGAACTGACCGTCGATCACCACACGCTCGTTGCTCGGCGTCGCGCCATACAGCGGGAGCACGTCCATCGCGCTCCAGTGTGTGGTGGCACGCTTGCCTTCCAGCAGACCCGCCGCACCGCACAGCAATGCGCCCGTGCAGACCGAATACACGTAGCGCGCGCCCGCCGCCTGTGCGCGAATGAACGACAGCACGGTTTCGTCGTTCATCAGCGCTTCCTGACCGTGACCGCCCGGCACCAGCAGCACGTCCAGTTGCGGCGCCTCGTCGAACGTCGTATCGGCTAGCAGTTGCATGCCGGCAAGATCGCGCACCGGGTTCTTGTCCTTCCAGATCGTCACGAACGACGAGTTCGGCACGCGCGCGAGCGCCTCGAACGGACCCGTGAAGTCGCACTGATCCATGTTCGGAAAAATGATGCCGCCGATCTTCAGGTGGATGTCCGATGGGATAGTCATAATCTACCTCCTCTGCTTCGTTTGTACCAGTACGTACATGCATTTGTACTAGTTAACGAGCCAACTATATACCCATTCAAGATCATGTCAACTCGTCAGTTTCGACGCAAATATCCGGCGCCATTTGATTACATCGGATGTAATTGCGCGATATGAACGAGACTCGATACATTCCGGTATCCGGTCGAGTGTGCGCGCGTCGCGCCGCAATCGATTTTTTGTCTTAGTACATACAGGACTCGTCATGAGTGCAGTGAGCCTCGAACAGAAAGTGTCGAAGGAACTGGGCGGCCTGCTTCGCTACTGGCGGGAGGTGCGTGGCGTCAGCCAGCTCGATCTGTCGCTCGATGCGGGCATTTCGCAGCGGCAGATCAGCTTCATCGAAAGCGGACGAAGCGTGCCGGGCAGACAGACGCTGCTGAACCTCGCGCAGTCGCTCGACGTGCCGCTGCGCGAACGCAACATCCTGCTGCTATCGGCCGGGTACGCGCCGATGTATTCGGAAGCGGGATGGAGTGCGCAGGAGATGTCGCTCGTGATGAGCGCCGTCAGGCGTCAACTGCAGCAGCACGAGCCATTTCCAGCATTGCTGATGGACCGGTACTGGAACGTGCTGATGACCAACCGCGCCGCGCCAGACTTCTTCAACTGTTTCGTCGACATGGCCGCGCGCAAGGGGCCACGCAACATGCTGCATCTGATCTTCGATCCCCATGGCATGCGGCCGCATATGACGCACTGGGAAACGGTGGCGCGCAGCCTGATTCAGCGTGTGCATCGCGAAGCGGTGGGACATGTCGTGGACATGCAGACGCAGCAACTGCTCGACGCGCTGCTCGCCTACCCTGGCGTGCAGCCCGAATGGAAATCGCAAGGCATCGCAGGTTCTGCAAACAGCATGCCGATGGTGCCAATGGGTTTCAGCAAGGACAGCACGGTCCTCAACTACTTCTCGATGATCACCACCGTCGGCACGCCGTTGACGGTCGCCGCTCAGGAACTGCGAATCGAATGCATGTTCCCCGCCGACGACGAAACCGAAGCGCGGCACTTCGCGCTGTTCGACGCCATTCGCGAATAACGCGGCGGTCCTGATTACATGCCATGTAATTGGCGAGCCGCGCAAGCCTCACTAATCTGCACCTGTCGTTCGATGATTCTCGCCGACACGTTCAACTCTCAAGGAAACATCATGGCTCACTTTCCCATCTATACGCTCGACAACGCCCCGGAACAATCGAAGCCTTCGCTGAATGCCCTCGCGCAGGCATTCGGCATGGTCCCCAACATCGCCGGCGCCATTGCCGGTTCGCCGCATCTGATCAACGGCCTGGTCGGTGTGTTCTCGCAGGTGCATGGCGGCAGCTTTAGCGAGGCGCAGGTTCAGGTGCTGCTGCTGACCAACGCGGTCACCAACGGCTCCACGTGGCCGGTCGCGTTCCACTCGTTCCTGGCGCTCAAGGAAGGCCTGACCGAGGCCGACGTGCGAGCGATCCGCGAACGCCGCCTGCCGCAGGATCCGAAGTTTGCGGCGCTGTCGCGCCTTGCGCGCACGTTGATCGAGAAGCGCGGTCTCGTCGGCGATCAGGACATCGCCGCTTTCACGGAAGCCGGTTTCGATCAGGCGCTGGTGCTCGACGTGATTCTCGTGGTTGCCGCGTCGACCATGACGAACTACACCGCGAGCGTCACCCAGCCGCCGCTCGAAGACATGTTCCAGGCCCACGCATGGAAGGCTTGAGGTTCGAGTAAGCGACTCAATGCTTCGTTTGAGCCCTTTCCTGCATCGGGGAAGGGCTTTTTCCACACATGTCGTCAAACCCGCTGGGCAACGCAAATCGCAGCGCCCGGACAACAAGAAAAGGATCACAGCATGAGATGCTCCAATGTCATGAAGCGTATGACCCGTCATGCCATTCGCGCTGCCTTCCTGGCGTGGTGTCTGATTGTGGCGGCATTCGTCGCGGCACCTGCGCAAGCCGCTGCCGACGCGCAGAGTTCGGCTTCCGTGCAAAAGCCCACCATCGTGCTGGTGCACGGTGCGTTTGCCGATTCGGCGACATGGGACGGCGTGACCGCAAAACTGCAAACACACGGCTATACCACCATCGTGGTCGCCAATCCGTTGCGCAGCCTGAGCGGCGACGCGGCCTACGTGGCGACGATCGTGAAGCAGGTTTACGGGCCCGTCGTGCTTGTCGGTCATTCGTATGGCGGTGCGGTCATCACGAACGCGGCCAGTGGCGCGGACAACGTGAAAGCACTCGTGTACGTGGCCGCGCTCGCGCCTGATGAAGGCGAAAGCGCGTTCGATCTGATCGGTAAATTTCCCGGCAGCCTGGTGGGTGCGTCGCTGGCGGCGCCGGTGCCGCTAGACGGTGGCGGCAAGGATTTCTACGTCGATCAACGCAAATATCGCGAGCCCTTCGCAGCCGATCTGCCCGACGCGCGGGTGCGCGTGCTCGCAGCAACGCAGCGTCCGGTGACCGAAGCTGCGTTGAAGGACGTCAGCGGCGCACCGGCATGGAAGTCGATTCCGTCGTGGTTCGTCTACGGCACGGCCGACCGTAGCATTCCGCCCGCGCTTCACGAATTCATGGCTAAGCGCGCGAATGCCAGAGAGACGGTGGTCGTGAAAAGCGCATCGCACCTCGTGCTGATCTCGCATGCGGATGCGGTGGAGAAGGTGATCGAAGATGCGGCACACGCCGTGAATCCATGATCGGAGCGTGGACGAGCAGGCGTCGCGCGATCAACCGTCATTCGTGGACGCAAGTTCGGCGTCGCCGATCGCGAGTCCATGACGCTCGCGGGCAACGCGGCGCACCGCGTCGATCTCCTGCGTGACGCGCGCCGGTTCCCACTGCAACGTCCGGGCGGCGATCGCGGCGGTTTCCGCGACCACCGCATCGGTCAATTGCCCCGCGAGCGCGATGGCGGTCCGGCGGAACAGCAGGTCGGCGAGATGCGTGACCGTTTCGTGCTCACACAGATACTGGATTTCGCGGACCGAGTAAGCCGGTGCGCTGGCGAGCGGATGGTCGTCGAAGCCGCCGCGCACCGGCGAACAGAACGCGGCGATCACGGACGCAGTAGTGCCGTAACGCGCGAACAGCGCCGCGGTGCGTTCGACCGGAATGCCGCAACGCACCGCGAGCCCATTGATCCAGGCCGCGCGATCGTTCGGCGAGCGCGGGAAGGCAAGACCACCGCCGATCGGTTCCTGTCGCGTGCTGACCCTGCGCGAGTGCCCGAGGCGTTTGAGCACGTCATCAGCGACGGTTTCGGCGAAGCCGCGGAACGTCGTCCATTTACCGCCTACGAGCGACAGCACCGGTACGCGCGTATCGGGCAACTGATCGACGTGCACTACGTGATCGCGACTCACTTCGCCGGGATTCGCGGTATCGGAATGCGGCAGCGGACGCACGCCGCTATAGCGGAACGTGATATTCGACGCGTCCAGTTTCAGCCGCGGAAAAATTTCTCGCAGCACGCCGAGCATGTAATCGACTTCGCTGTCTTCGCATCGCACCTGGTCGGGATCGTCGACGCGGATGTCCGTCGATCCAACCAGCAGCCGGCCCATGAACGGATAGACGAGACAGATGCGGCCATCCTTCGAGCCGAAGTACACCATGCGACCGCGCAATTGCGCATGAAGCTCCGGATGATCGACGATCAGATGCGATCCTTTGGCCCCGCCGATGTACTTCGTGTCGAGGCCGAGCGAACGGTTCACGCTGTCGATCCACGCGCCGCCCGCATTGACGACGATCGTAGGCTCGACGCACACGCACCGGTCCGACACGAGATTGCGCAACCAGATGCGCTCGCCTTCCACGCGGTCTACGGTCATGTAGTTTGCCGCCGCCGCGTCCTCGCACGCGGCAAGCCCGTCCGCCACCAGCTCGTAGTTCAGCCGCTCCGCCTGCGTCACCTGTGCATCGAAATACGTGGCCGTGGCCTTGATCGCGGGATCGAGCAGCGGCAGGCTTCGCAGCGACCGCGTTCTGAACGCGAGATGGTGGCGCGGCATCGTCCTCGCGTGACGGCCGAGAAAATCGTAGATCGTCAATGCGAGCTCGGAAATCACCGCGCCGCGATCCGCCAGCTTCGAGCTGACGCCGAAGAAGCGCAGCGCGGACGCGACGATGCCGCCGAAGTACGAATGGATCGGCAGGATCGTCTCCAGCGGCTGCACGACGTGCGGCGCATTCTTCAGCAGCAGGTTGCGCTCCAGCGTGGATTCGGCAACGAGCCGGAACTCGCCGGTCTCGAGATACTTGAGGCCGCCGTGAATCAGCCGCGAAGGCGCCGAGCTCGCGCCGGAAGCAAAATCGGCCTTGTCGATCAACAGACAGTCGATCTGCTGCAACGACAGATCGCGGAACAGGCCCGCGCCGTTGATCCCTCCGCCGACGATCAACACGCTGATGCGGCCTCGCTGCGCAAGCCGGTCGAGAGCGTGTTCACGGGATCGTGCGGTCATGGCGTGTTGGGTCACGAAGTTGCGACGCCCGCGCGATCGAGCGCGGGCCACAGCGGGTTCATGATCGACACGAGCTTCATATAGCGCGTGTACGCATCGGTCAGTTCGACGTGACGTTGCGGGTTCGGCAAATGCGTTCGCTGCACACGGCACGCGCGAACGCACGCATCCTGCAGCGACGCATACACGCCCGCACTGATGCCTGCGCACAGCGCGGCGCCAAGCGCGCTCGCCTCCTGGCTTTCGGGAATATCGATCTGCATGCCGAGCACATCCGCAAACAGCTGCGCGAGCAGCGACCCCGACGATCCTCCGCCGGTCAACCCCGCACGCGACGCCGGGAACGCGCTGGTCAGCGCTTCGACGTGATACCGGTGGTTGAACACCATGCCTTCGAGCACGGCCCGCACAAGATGACCGCGATGGTGCCAGCTGCGGATGCCGAAGAACGACGCGCTCGCGGGCTCCTCGAACGGCGATCCGAACAGGAACGGATGGAACATCACCGAACTCGGCTCCGCGAACGCGGCCTGCAGTTCATCGTCGATCAGGTCGAAAAGTGAAGCCCCGCTCTCCGCGGCTTGATGCGCCTCGTGCATGAAACATTCGCGCAAGAACCAGTCGACGTTGCTCGACGACGCCGGCGAAATCGACATGTTCATCCACTGCCCGGTACGCAGACCATTGCGGCACGACCAGCGCGGATCCAGTTGCGGACGATCGGACAGCACCTCGTTGATGCTGAACGTCCCGGCGGTGATAGACAGCGCGCCCGCTTCGATGTTGCCCATGCCGAGCGCGCTGGAGGTCACATCGTGCAGCCCGCAGGCGACCGGCGTGCCCTCCTTCAGACCCGTGAGGCTCGCGGCTCGCGCGGTCACGCGCCCCGCAGCCGCGGTAGACGACACGATCTCCGGCAACGCGGGGCCGATCGACGCGAGACCGTACAGGTTCAGCACGGCGTCGCTATAGCGTTGCGTCCGGACATCCGTGAACGACGAACTGGCCTCGGTCGGATCGGTTGCGGGCACGCCCGTCAGACAGAGGCGCAGCCAGTCCTTGCAGAACAGCACATGGCCGATCTTCGCGTAGCGTTCGGGTTCGTTGAGCTGAATCCATTTGAGCAGGCTGATGGCCGCGTAGCAGTAGGGCTGCTGCCCGGTCAATTCCAGCGCCGGCTGCAACAGCCCCGCTTCGCGCCACTCGTCGCGCACGCTCACCGCGCGGCTGTCGAGCGACAGCATACCTGGGCCAAGCGGCACACCGTCACGGTCGACGAGGTAGAGTCCGTCGCCATGCCCGGTCACGCCGACGGCCGCAATCGCATCCGCTGGTACGCGGCCGGATTCGAGCGCATCGCGAATGGCGCCGGCGGCCGCGGCCCACGTCTCGTCCATGTCGCGCTCGACGTGACGCGGGCGCGGCTGTCGCTGCTCCACCCGTCGCGACCCCACGGCGACGGTACGCCCCGCGGTGTCGAAGATCACGGCCTTGGTCGCGGTGGAACCGCTGTCGAGCCCCAGCAGATACGTCTGCATCGCCTCTCCGGCCTAGCGACGGTGTCTGGAATCCACCGCGTTGATCGCCGCCACGTTGCCCGAGCTGCGGCCATGCTCGTCGAACGTCTGCTCGAGAAACGCCTCGGCGATACTCTTCGCGAGTTCGGGGCCGATCACGCGCGAGCCCATCGTGATGATCTGCGCGTTGTTCGACAGCGCCGCGCGTTCCGCCGAATAGGTGTCGTGGCACAGCGCCGCGCGAATGCCCGGCACCTTGTTCGCCGATATGCAGACGCCGATTCCGGTGCCGCACACCAGGATCGCGCGATCGTAGTCGCCGCGCAGCACGCCGGACGCGACACGGTCCGACAGCTCCGCATAGAACTCCTGAGGATCGTCCTCGTTGGTCGAAACCTCGAACACCTCGAAGCGGCTCTTCAGATGTTCGGCGAGCGCATGAGCGAGACCCGCTCCCGCGCTATCTCCGGCAATCGCAAGTTTCATGATGATCTCCTTCGGGTTTGGCTTCCACGCGCACCGTTACAGCACCGCCGCAACGCGCGCGAGAATGTCCAGGTATCCGGTGACGTCCCACGCCGAGCGGCCGATGAACAAGCCGTCGATATGCGCGCAGTCCGCGAGTTCTGCACAGTTGCCGGGGTTGACCGAGCCGCCGTAGAGGCACGGCACCCGGCGGCCGAGCACCCCTTCGGCAACGGCAATGATCTCGGCCTGGCGCGCATCGGCGTACTCCGCGCTCGCGGGTATGCCGTGCTCGCCGATGGCCCAGACCGGCTCGTACGCGAACAGGATCGGCGCGGCGTGCTGCACTGGCGTCAGGCGCGCCAGCGCGCCGCGCACTTCGGTTGCCAGCACGTCGGCGGCGCGACCGCTTTCGCGATCGGCGAGCGTCTCGCCGATGCAGATGAGCGGCGTCAGACCGTGGCGCACCGCGGCTGCCACTTTCAATCCAACCGTCGCATCGGTCTCGCCGAAATGTTCGCGGCGTTCGGAGTGACCGAGTTCGACGAGATCCATCGCGCAGTCCACCAGCATCGGCGGCGAGACCTCGCCGGTCCATGCGCCGCGATCGTCCCAGTGCATGTTCTGCGCGCCGACCTTCACGGTCGTCTCCGCGAGCATCGCCTTCACCTCGCGGATCGCGGTGAACGGCGGAATCACGAAGCGCTGGATCCGCGAGTCGGCTGTGCTGGCGAGCAGACCTTCGGCGAAAGCGCGCGCTTCCGCCAGCGTCTTGTTCATCTTCCAGCTCGTGCCGACCCAGAACGGGGAATGAGTCATGATGGTGTCGTCAATCGAATCCATGAACGGGTACCGCGGCGCGGCGCACCGCGATACCCGAACCGTTGCGTTACTTCGAGAGGGTGAACGCGGACGTGTACTTCGACACGTTGGCCTTCGTGATCAGCACGCAATCGAACAGCTGCTTCTCGGTCTTCGCGCCCGTCTTGCCGGTCTTGATGAACTCGTCGGCTTCCTGCACCGCCTTCACCGAGAACAGCGCGACCGGCTGCAGCACCGTGTATTGCAGCTCGCCGGCCTTGACCGCATCGACTGCCGTCGGCGAACCGTCGAAGCCGCCCACCTTGATGCTCGACAGCTTGCCGGCCTGCTTGAGCGCGGCGATCGCGCCAAGCGCCATTTCGTCATTGCCGCTGATCACGCCGACGATGTCCGGGTGCGCCTGCAAGAGGCTTTGCATTGCGTTGAAGCCTTGCGTGCGGTCCCAGTTGGCCACCTGCGAGCCAACCTTCTTCAGGTCCGGATACTGGCTCAGCACCGACGTATAGCCATTCGAACGCGTTGCCGCGTTGTTGTCCGACGGCGCGCCCAGCAGCTCGACGTAGTTGCCCTTCGAGCCGACGTCCTTCACCCACTGCTGCGCGCCCAGCGCCGCGCCCTGCGCGTTGTTCGACACGAGCTGTGCTTTCGCGAGACCTTCCGTGTTGATCTCGGCGTTCACGAGGAACACCGGAATGTGCGCGGCCACCGCTTTCTTCACCGCGCCGACCGAGCCGCTCGCATTCGCCGGATCGAGAATGATCGCGACCGACTTGTTGGTGATCGCGGTGTCGATCAGCTGGCTCTCGGTGTTGGTGTCGCCTTTCGACGCGACGACGTTGGTCGTGTAGCCGAGTTTTTTCGCTTCGGCCGCGGCGACGTTGCCTTCGGTCAGCCAGTACGGATTCGAAGGATCGTTGGTGATGATGGTCATCAGGCCGCCGGCCGCGTAAGCCTGCTCCGCGAACAGGGGGGTCACAAGGACGAGGGCGGCGAGCAGCAGGTTTCTTGTCTTGCTTGTCATGATGTGTCTCTGTCTCGATGGTTAGGGGTGGAGCCGGAGTCAGTCCGGCTTTGCTTCTCGGTGACCGGCGGCGCGGCTCAAGCCTTGCCGCCGCCTAATTGAGAAGTGGGGTGGCCGGCGGTCGGCGTGGGACGCTTGACGCGACGGCGATATTGGATGGCGTTGAGCAGCACCGCGAGCACGATGACCGCGCCGGTGAACACCGTCTGCCAGTACGACGAGATGCCGATGATCACGAGGCCGTCCGACAGGAAGCCGATCACGAACGCGCCAAGCAGCGTGCCGCGGATATTGCCGGTGCCGCCCATCAGCGACGCACCGCCGATCACCACGGCGGCAATCGCCGTGAGCTCGTAGCTGGTGCCGGCCGTCGGACCCGCGGAGGTCAATTGCGACGACAGAATCAAGCCGGCGATGGAAGCGCATACGCCCGACATCACGTACACGCTGACCTGTACCTTCTTCACCGGTACGCCGGAAAGCGCGGCCGCGCGTTCGTTGCCGCCCGACGCATAGAGCCAGCGACCGAACGCGGTGCGGGTGAGCATCAGGCTGCCGAGAATCGCGATCACCGCAAGGATCAGCACGCCCACGGGAATATCGAACAGGCGGTCGAAACCGAGCCAGTTGAAACCCGTGTTGCCGAGGTCGCTCTGGCCGCCCAGGTTGTTGTAGGTGAGGCCGTTGGTCATCAGCAGCGCGAGTCCGCGCACCACGTACATCACGCCGAGCGTCGCGACGAATGCCGGGACCTTGAAGCGCGCGATGAGCACGCCGTTCACGACGCCGATGAATGCGCCGAGCGCGCAGCACAGCACGACAACGACCCACACCGCGGGATACAGCACGACCCCGAACAGATTGAACGTCACGCCCTGCATGAAGAAGCCGGCCACCACGCCGGACAGCCCCAGCGTCGATCCGACCGACAGATCGATACCGCCGTTGATGATGACGAGCAGCATGCCGATCGCGAGAATCCCGTAGATCGCGACGTGCGAAGCCATCGTCAGGAAGTTTTCTAGTGCGAAATAATGGGGTGACAGAAAGGAAAATACGGCGACGATCACGATCAGCGCAAAGAATGCGCGCCCTTCGAGCAGCATCTTGCCGATGTCGAAGCCCTCGCCCGCGCGGCCGTTTCGGCCCGGCCCGGCGGCCTTGGTGGAATCGTTCATGTTGAAGTCTCCATGTCCTGGTGTAGTGCGATCAGGCGACCACGGCTTCGCCGGAGGCGGCCATGATCTGATCCTTGGTGGCGTCGGGCCCGAATTCGGCGGAAATCTTGCCGCGGCGCATCACCACGATGCGGTGCGCGATGCTCAGGCATTCGCCCACTTCGGAAGTGGAAAACACCACGGCGAGTCCCTGCTTCGCGCTTTCGCTCAGCAGGCGAAACACTTCGGCTTTCGCGCCGATATCGATGCCGCGGCTCGGTTCGTCGAGCAGAATCACTTTCGGGTGCGTGGCGAGCATCTTGCCGATCACGACCTTCTGCTGGTTGCCGCCGGAGAGCGATCCGATCGGCACGCCCGCGCCGGCCGTCTTCACGTGCACGTTGCGGATCGACGCGTCGACGATCTCCCGTTCGCGCGGGAACGACAGCAACATGCCCTTCACGAAGGTGCCGATGCTCGCGAGCGACAGATTGCTGCCCACCGTCATGGTCTGCACAAGGCCATCGCGCTGACGGTCCTCCGGCACGAGCACGAGACCTTTCGCAATCCGCCCGGCGATGCTGAGCCCGGCGAGATCCTGGCCTTTGAGCAGCACCTTGCCGCTGGTAACCGGCGAACGTCCCGCCACCGCTTCGAGCAGTTCAGTGCGCCCCGCGCCCATGAGCCCGTACACGCAGACGATTTCTCCCGCGCGCACGCTGAGCGACAAGTGATCGACAACCGACATGCCGGAGCCGGATTCGTCGGCCACGCTGACGTCTTCGATGGACAGCGCGACGTCGCCGAATTCGTAGCCGGTTGGCGGCGTGCCGAGATCGAAGTTCTCGCCGACCATGTTGCGCACGATCCACGCGAGGTCGATGTCGCGCGCTTCCGCGGTCGCGGTGATACGGCCGTCGCGCAGCACCACCGCGTAGTCGGTGATCTGCAGCGCCTCTTCGAGATGATGCGAGATGTACACGATCGACACGCCACGGCTCGTCAGATCGCGGATCACCTTAAACAGCACCTCCACTTCGGAAGCGCTCAGCGCCGACGTCGGCTCGTCCATGATCAGTATGCGCGACTGCACCGACAGCGCACGCGCGATCTCGACGACCTGCTGCTGGCCGAGGCGCAGATCCTGCACGCGCGTCAGCGGATCGATGTCTTCCTCGAGGTCCTCCATCAGCGCGCGCGTCTGCCGCGCCTCTTCCGCGAAATTGACGCCGGTCGGCGTGCGCAGTTCGCGGCCCATGAAGATGTTGTCGCGCACGCTCAGGTTCGGCGCGAGACTCAGCTCCTGGTGGATGATCGAGATGCCGTGCTCGCGCGCATCGGTCGACGACGAGAACGCAACGCCTGCACCATCCAGTTCGATCGAGCCGGACGTCGGCGTCTCCACGCCCGCGAGGATCTTCATCAACGTCGACTTGCCTGCGCCGTTCTCGCCGAATAGCGTGGTGACCTTGCCGCGATGCACGTCGAAGTTCACGCCTTTCAGCGCGTGCACGCCGCCGTACGACTTCACGACGTCGCGCGCCGACAGCACAACTCCGCCGACTGCCGGCGCCTGGTCTCGGGTTTCTGGCGTAGCCATCATTTCACTTCCAGCGTGGCCGGCGTCACGAGCCAGCCGTTCGGATTGATCAACTGAAAGACGCCCACGACCGAAATCGTCTTGCCCGTCAGCTTGCTGGTATCGACTTTCGACAGCACCGCCTTCTTCATCGCGGCGTTGATCGCATAGCCGGCGTTCTGATAGTCGATCTGGTTGGTGAACTGTTCGAAGCTGATGGTGCCGGTCGAATCGCGCAGATCGGTGCCGTTGATGGCCGGGCCCGTCTGCACGCGCACCACCAGCGAATCAGGTACGCCTGGCACCTTGACGGTGTAGACACCGCCGTCGTCAGCGCCCACCACGCCCGTGAATTTCACCGACATTTCCGGGCCAACACCGCCGCTCGCCACCCCGTACTGCTTGCCGGCTGCGTCCTGATCCTTCGCAATCGCGGCGGCGAGCGTGGTCGCATCCACCGCGCGCTTCTCGATCGCCGCCTGCGTCTTCGGAAACTGCTTCGCGCCGTAGGCGGCGGGATCGAAGCTCTGCACCTGCGTATCCGCCGACGATCCGATCTTCACGACCTTGGTGGACAACGCCATCGCTGCAATCAGGATCAACACCACGACGGCTGCAATGACCGTGCGAATACCGTGCCGATGTCGATGGCTCATCGAAGGGGCGAGCGTGCTCGTGCTCATCGGGACACCTCCTCTACGCTAGAACTTCAAGTTTTTCCCAGTCATCGGCGATCACGCCGACGATGATCGCGGCCGACGCCGCGCCCGGATCCACATGCCCAACGCTGCGCTCGGCCAGGCGCGATGCACGGCCTTTGGTCGCGACCATCGCGCGGGTGGATGCTGCGCCCGCTGTCGCGGCATCGCGCATCCTGGCCATGATCGCGGCGAGCGGCAGTCCGTCCGCCATGCTTTGCTTCACTGCGTCCGCGGCCGGCATCCACACGTCGACCATCGTCTTTTCGCCGGGCTCCGCCTTGCCGCGCATCCGGATGCCTTCGGCCATCGAAACGATCAGCAAAGGCGCATCGGCAAGCGGCATCTCTTCACGCGCGCCAGCGGTTTTCGCCGCATGCATGAATGCCGTCGCGTAAAGCGGCCCCGACGACGCACCAACCGCATTCAGGAAGCCCTTCGCCGCGGCATTCAATTGAGCCGCGAACGTCGTGTCGTCGGGCAGTGCGCCAACCGCGGTCGAAGCGGCGTTGAACCCTTGCGTCATCGCGATGCCGTGGTCCGCGTCGCCGATCACGCCGTCGAGCCGGCACAGTTCGTCGCGCGCCGCGCCGATGGTTGCGGCGAGTTCGCGGAACAGTCGCGCGATGTCGGCGGTGGTCAGCGTGCGCATCGGCTGGCCTCCTGCTGGAACATCGCGCATTCGCACGGGTGATCGATCAGGCGCTGCAATTCGTCGTCGAGATGCATCACGGTGATCGACGCGCCCGCCATTTCGAGCGACGTGCACAACGGTCCGACCAGCGTGCGATGCGTGACCAGCCCTGCGTCCTGCAGCCGTTGCGCGACGCGGCGATTGAGGATGTACAGCTCCATCAGCGGCGTCGAGCCGAGCGAATTCACCAGCACGACCACGCGGTCTCCGCGCGCCGCACCCATCTCGGCGAGGATCGCGTCCATGATCTCGTCGACCACGGCATCGGCGGGACGGAGCGCTTCGCGGCGCATGCCCGGCTCGCCATGAATGCCCATGCCGATTTCCATCTCGCCCGCTGCAATCTCGAAGTTCACGCGGCGCGTCTGCGGCAGCGAACACGGCGCGAGCGCGACGCCGAGCGTGTAAGTGCGCGCGTTCGCGTGACGCGCCACGCGCTCCACTTCGCCGAGCGGCATCATCAGGTCGGCTGCTGCACCCGCAGCCTTGAAAATGAACACGTTGCCCGCCACGCCGCGGCGCTGGTCGCGCCGATCGCGTGGCGCCGACGCGATGTCGTCGGTCGTCAGCACGGTGCGCGCCTCGACACCTTCCATCTGCAGCAGTTCGCAGGCCATGTCGAAATTCATCACGTCGCCGGCGTAGTTGCCGTACATGAACAGCACGCCGGCACCACCGTGCGCGGCCTGTGCCGCATCGACAGCCGGTTGCGGCGGCGGCGACGCGAACACGTTGCCGATCACCGCGGCATCCGCCAGCCCTTTGCCGACGAAGCCCAGAAAGGTCGGCTCGTGCCCCGAGCCGCCGCCGATCACGAGCGCCACCTTGCCGTCGCGCGGACCGTGGCGCGCGATGATCGCGCGCGGCGCGTCCGCGGATCGCGTCAGCAGATCGCCATGCGCGGCGAGCACGCCATCGAGCATTTCGTCGACTGCCGCGTCGCCGTCGTTGATCAGTTTCTGTGTCATCGCGCCAGGCATCGTCGTCGCGCTCCTCAGATGTTCAGGTCGGCTACGCCGGTATCGAAATGCGGCGCCCAGAACGCCACCGATTCGGCAATCTGCTCGACGACCTGCCGGTCTTTCGGTTCGCGTTCCTTGAACGACAGTTCCAGGCAGATTTCGTTATCCTGACCGCCGCCCGCTTTCAGCGCGGCGATCAGCGGTTCCGGCTGGATCCGGCCGCGCGCGTTGAACTCGGCGGTGAACGGATGGTGTCCGCCCTTGTCCATCAGCGACTGCTTGATATGGATGATCGGCGACACGCGCGGCACCGCGCGAGCCCATGCGTACGGATCGAAATCGTCGGGATTGCTGCTCGTGATGTCGCCGTGATCGATGTCGGCCATCATCCACATCGGCACGGCCATCTTCGCGGCGGACAGCCGCTCCTGCAGCGCCATGCACGCGGCGATGGTCTCGCCGAATTCGCGTCCCACCGACATCGGCTCCCAGAACACGTACTCGAGGCCCGCGCCCTTCGCGTGTTCCGCGACCTCGGCCCAGCAGTCGATCGCGGTCTGCATCAGCGCATCGCGCCGGCTGGCGTCGTCATAGTCGCGGTACGTGAAGATCGCGAACTGCGTGCCGATCGAGCGGCCGCCGAGATCGGCTGTGATGTCCGCGAAGGTCTTGAACCAGTCGACGTAATAGCGCCGCACGTCGGCATCAGGGTGACCGAAGTGATTGAGCCGCCCGTACGGGCCCGTCATGCCCGACGTGATCCGCACGCCGGTGCGCGCGAGCGCTGCCTGCATGGCGCGCACCTGGCGCCGCGTCACCGCGGCGGGCCACGACGGGTTGATGAATTCGTGCGTCAGCTGCACATCGCGGATCTTCATCCGGTGCGCGATCGTGTCGATCAGATCGTCCGGTTCGGCGAACCGGTTGACGAGCGGATTCGTGTTGAGCGCGAGGGTGAAAGCCATATTCATCTCGTGGGGTGAGTGGACGGCGCGCGGTTCGCTTCGAGCGCGCTTCGGGCCGCGCCGTCGTAGCGCGTGTCCAGCTTCGATCCGAACCACGCATCGAACGCGACAATCTGATCGGCGCTCATATGCAGCCCATGCTTGGTCCGCCGCGTCAGGATGTCGGCCACGGTCTCGGCCCATTCGTGCGCGATCAGATAGCGCGCTTCGGCCTCGTAAAACGTGGGCCCGAATTTCTGGCCGAGCTCCGCGAGCGAAGCAGCCCCATCGATCACCTGCGCAGTGCGCGCGCCGTAGGTTCGCGCGTAGTAGCGCATCAGGTCGCGCGGCATCCACAGATACTCGCGTTGCAGACGCGCGATGAAATGCGGCATGTCGGCCTGCTCGATGTCGCCGCCGGGCAGCGTCGCGTGTGCGGTCCAGTCGGGGCCCATGTTCGGGAACGTCGGCCGAAGCTGCTGCAGCGCGGATTCCGCGAGCCTGCGAAAGGTCGTGATCTTGCCGCCGAATACATTCAGCAACGGCGCGCCGCCGCTGGTGTCGAGATCGAACACGTAGTCGCGCGTCACCGCGGACGGATTGCCCTTGCCGTCGTCGTAAAGCGGACGCACGCCGGCGAAGGTCTGCAGCACGTCCTGGCGGCGCAACGGCTGCTTGAAATAGCGGTTGACCGCGGTCAGCAGGTAGTCGATCTCCGCGTCGTCGATCGCGACGTTGTCCGGCGCACCGTCCCACGGCACGTCCGTCGTGCCGATGAGCGCCTTGTCGCCTTCATACGGATTGACGAAGATCACGCGCTTGTCGTCGTTCTGCACGAGGTACGAATGCGCGCCGTCCCAGAACTTCGGCGTGACGATGTGACTGCCTTTGACGAGGCGCACCTTGCGGGTCGAACTAGCGCCCGCGCGTTCGATCACGTCGGCCACCCACGGGCCCGCGGCATTCACCAGCGCACGCGCGGCGACCACGCGTTTCGTGCCGTCGCGCGAGTCGCGCAGTTCGATCCGCCATGCGCCGCTTTCGCGCCGCGCCGACACGCATGCGGTGCGCGTCAGCACCTGGGTGCCGCGCTCGGCCGCATCCACGGCGTTGAGCACGACGAGGCGCGCGTCGTCGACCCAGCAGTCCGAGTATTCGAAGCCGCGCTGGAACTCGTCCTTGATCGGCGCGCCTTCGGGGCTGCGATGAAGATCGAGCGTGCGCGTGCCGGGCAGCTTCTTGCGGCCGCCGAGGTGGTCGTACAGGAACAGGCCGAGCCGCACGAGCCACGCGGGCCGGTCGTTCGGGCTATGCGGCAGCACGAAGCGCATCGGCCAGATGATGTGCGGCGCGGCGTTGAGCAGCACTTCGCGTTCGATCAGCGCCTCGCGCACGAGCCGGAATTCGTAGTACTCCAGATAACGCAGCCCGCCGTGCACGAGCTTGCCCGAGCGTGACGACGTGCCCTGCGCCAGGTCGTCCTTTTCGCACAGCAGGACCGACAGCCCGCGACCAGCGGCGTCGCGGGCAATGCCCGCGCCATTGATGCCGCCGCCAATGACGACGAGGTCGAATGTCTGGCCTTCGCTCATTGCACGGCCCTCGGTTCGGCTGCTTTCACCGCAGCCGCAGCCGTAACGACGGGCGCGGGATGAGACGGGGCCTTCGTGCGCTGCGCCATCTCTTCCCACACGGGTTCCAGCGCGCGCCGCGCATGCTGGTACACGGGAAAGAGCCGCGCGTAGGTTTGCACGAGGTCGGGATCGGGCATCTCGGCCTGCCCCAGCAGCGGCGTGACCCACTCGCCGATGCACGCCTGCATGTCGGGATACACGCCGAGCGCGACCGCCGCCATCATCGCGGCGCCGGCGGCGCCGGCTTCTTCGCGTTCGGAGATCCGCACGGGTGCGCCCGTCATCGCGGAAAGGACCGCGCGCAGCGCACGCGAGCGCGTCGCGCCGCCCGTCAGCCGCAGCTCCGACGGCATCGCGCCGCCCATCGCCGCATAACAGTCGCGCGCAGCCATGCCGAGTCCTTCGATCACGGCGCGCAGCAGATCGGGAAAACGCCCGTCGCTGGTGAGTCCGATGAAGCCGGCGCGTGCGTCGGCGTTGACGAACGGCCCGCGTTCGCCGGCTTCTGAGATGTATGGGTGAAACAGATACGCGCCCGGCCGCGCGGATTGCAGCCAGCCGTCGATGCGTTTCACGCGGTCGGTATGCGACAGCGTCGTGCCGAATTCCGCGAGCAGATCGCACGCGAGATTCAGCACCCAGTCGATATTGAGCGTGGCCGCCATGTTCGACTGCACCTGGCTCGACATGCCTGGAACCGGCAATGCGATCACGTAGCCGGTGCCCTCGACATTCAGGTACACGTCGGCGTTTTGCACCGCGCGCATATGCATGCCGGTCGAACCGACGATCGAGCAGCTCGCGCCCGCCACGCCGGCCGTGTGAATGCCGGCGCCAAGCGCGGTCATCACGATGTCGACGAAGCCGAGGCACACCGGCGTGCCTGGCAGAAGACCGGTCGCCGCGGCGGCTTCGGCCGTCAGCGGATGCAGGATCTCCGTGCCGTCGATGATGTCGGGCAACAGGCCGCGCCACGCGTCGAGGCCCAATGCTTCGATCACCTTATCGTCGTAGCGCCGCGTGCGGAAATTGCCGTAGGTGAAGCTCGCCTCCGACGGGTCGGTTGCGCGCACGCCGGTGAGGTTCAGATAGAGCCAGTCCTTGCAGTGCATCGCGACTTCGGCGCTGTGCAACACCTCGGGTGTCGTCGCGGCCATGTGTGCGATCTGCGCGCCCTGGCTGCATGCGGCCAGCCCGGTGCCGGTGGCTTCGAAACGCGCGCGGCGCAGCGGGCCGGTTTCCAGACGCCGCACGGTGCCGGCGGCACGCGCATCGAGCCACAACCACGCATCGGCGGCGGGCCGGTTGTTCGCGCCGACCAGCCACGTGCCGTCGCCCTGCCCGGTCACTGCGACTGCCGCCGTGCGTTCAGCAAGACGTTCGACCTTCGTGCCGAGCTTCTGCAGCGTCTGCGCGCAATCGGCCCATGCCTGCTCCATCGACTGGAACGCGGCGCCGTCGGCGCGCGTCGTGTAGTGATTCGGCACCGATGCGACGGCGAGCTGCCGTCCGGCCAGGTCGAAAGCGACGGCCTTGATGACCGACGTGCCGGCGTCGATGCCGATCAGGAGATCGCGTCCGGGGCTGTCCATCATGCACCTTCGGCAGTGGTGGCGTCGTCGTTGAGCGCGAGCGCCGTGGCCTCGTCGGTAATGAGGCCGCTCAGCAGGCCGCTATGCAGCACCGCGCGGATCGCGTCGATCTTTTCCGCGCCGCCGGCGATCGCGACGATGCGCCGCCCGGTCAGATCGACGAGTTCCGGCGCCACGGTGCGCGCCGCCAGCGAAGTCTCCACGACCTTGCCCACCGGGTCGAAGAAGTGACCCAGCAATTCGCCCGTGCCGCCCAGCTCGCGCACCTCGTGGATTTCATCGGGCGAGATCATCTGCGACGACACGAGTTGCGCGTCGGGTTGCGCGGTACCGATACCGACCACCATCAGGTCCGCATGCGCCGCGAGATCGAAGACCTCGCGCACGCCGCGCTGCGCGAGCAGCACCTGGCGGTCTTCGGCGGTATTCGCGAAGAACGGCAGCGGCATCACGTAGGACATCGCGCCGGTTTTTTCCGCAAGCTGGTGGATCACGTCGTACGGGTTCGCCGCGTAGTCGCGCGTCACGCCGCCGAGCAGCGACACGAAACGGACCTTGCCCGCGTCCATGTGCGGCATGTCGCCGACGACGGCCGCGAGCGTACGGCCATGGCCGATGCCGATCACGCCGCCCTGGCGGGCCGCGATCTCGCGCTGCAGGAACTGCGCGCCGGCAATGCCGAGCGCCCGCAGCGGCAGGCCCTGCTCGTACAGATCGGGCACGACTTCGCAATACGCGAGTTCGAAGCGCTTCGCGAGCGCCGTTTCCAGCACCACGCATTCCGCCACGTCGCCTTCGATCGTGACCTTCACCGCGCCGCTCTGGTTGGCCCGCGTGATCAGCCGGTGCGCCTTGACGTTGCTGACGCCCAGCCGCATGGCGACGTCCGCCTGGGTCTGCCCGGCGGCGTAGTGCAACCATGCAGCCCGGATTGCCAGGCTGTCTTCGGCATCGCGTTTGGCAACGGATTTCGCCATGTCTTCTCCAGATCAGAACGAAGTGAATTTTTTTTCTCTTGCTGTATTTTTTTTCAGTTTGAGGCAAGGATAGCAAGCGGATCGGGCGTCGCCATCCGCTATAACCCTGGGTCGGAGCGGGCTGCGCGCATCCGCCGCGGTTGCCGGCGAAGCGCGGCGTTTAGGGTCGGTTACGATGTGCGGATGGCCCGTCGCGCGGCGTTAGACGGGGGTTTTGCGCGTTTTGCGTTGTGTGTTTTTGGTGCGTCAGTGAGGAAAGGAGTCAGGCAGTGACCGTCGATCTCAACCATTTCACGCCCGGTCTGTCGCTGGCGGGCGGCCTGGTCATCGGTCTCGCGGCCGCCGTGCTGGTGCTGTTCAACGGACGCATTGCCGGCATCAGCGGGATCGTCGGCGGCTTGCTGGCCTCCGCGCGCTCGTCAAGCAGCGACATCGGCTGGCGCGTGGCCTTCGTCGCCGGACTGGTCGGCGCGCCGGTGCTCGCCGGTCTGCTGGGCGAGCCGGCACACGCGGACATCCAGGCAAGCTGGGGCCAGATTCTGGCGGCGGGATTTCTCGTAGGCGTCGGCACGCGCTACGCGGGCGGCTGCACGAGCGGCCACGGCGTGTGCGGTCTGTCGCGCGGATCGGTGCGCTCGCTGGTCGCCACGGCGACGTTCATGACGGCAGGATTCCTGACCGTTTTCGTGCGACTCCATGTGATGGGAGGCTGACATGGCCGCTCTCGCTGCGCCCGCTTCGGCGTTGCTCGCCGGCTTGCTGTTCGGTATCGGCCTGATGCTCTCGAGCATGGCCAATCCGGCGAAGGTACTGGGCTTTCTGGATCTGGCGGGCCGCTGGGACCCGTCGTTGATGTGCGTGATGGTGGGCGCGATCGCCGTCGGCGTGCTGGCGTTCTTCATCGCGAAGCGCCGCAGCCGATCGCTGCTCGGTTCGCCGATGCAGCTGCCCACCAGCACCACGATCACGCTGAGGCTGGTGCTCGGCAGCGCCGTGTTCGGCATCGGCTGGGGCGTGGCCGGGTTCTGCCCGGGGCCCGCGCTGGTCGCATTGGGCGCGGGCTATGCGAAGGGCGCGGGCTTCGTCGCGGCGATGGTGGCAGGCATGATCGTGTTCGAACTGGTCGAGCGCGCGAAGTCGGGCATGCAGCGGGCGTGAGTGTCGTCGCGACGCGTGTTCTTCTTTCGGACGCACGTTCCCGGCCTCGCGGGCGTGCCGCGGCGCGATGCCGGCACTCGAAGCGGGCCTGCCGCGAACGGCACGATGGTCCCGTTGTCCTACAATGAATTCAACGTATCGGCGGGTGCGCAATCACTAGCTGCTGCAAGGAACAACGTGATGGATCTATCTGACGAAGAACAGGTTCTGGCCGCGGCGAATCGGCATGTGGACGATGCCCGCCGGAGAATCGGTGCGTTGACGCAGCATCTCGAACGCTATCCTGCGGGCGGCCCTCCCGCAGCGGAAGGCGAGGCGTTGCTGGGCCTGCTGCAACAGGGGCTCGAAGCGATGCTTGCGCACCGCGACGCGGTTGAGCGCGAAGTAAAACGTCTGCGCGACGCCGAGCGTTCATCCAGCTCTTGAAGGGTCGCACGAAGGGTCAAGTCGGCCCTTTCGTGGAACGATTGATGCTCACTCGCCAACAGCCATTGCAACCGTGCCCTGTGGAGGTGTTATGGATACCAATGCTCTGGATATCAACCAGGCCTCTGTTCTGAACGGCCTGATCGAAGTCCTGAAAGACGGTGTGCTGGACTTCAACGACGCAGCCGGCGATGCGCACGATCCCGAACTGAAGCGCGTCTTCAATACGCTTGCGGAGGAATATGCGCACCGTTCGCAGGAGCTGCAACTTGCCGCGCTCGACCTCGGGATTCACGCGGAGGCGGACGGCACGATGGCAGGCGCGATGCGTCGCAGTTCGGCCTATCTGAAAGCGCACCTGGGTCGCCTGAGCGATGACGACATCCTCGCGGAATGCGAGCGTGCCGAGGACGCGGCGAACATGCGGTTCAGCGAGGCGCTGACCAGCAATCTGCCTGCGGAAGTCCGCACCCTGATCGGGCGGCAGCACGCGGAGATCGTCGGAGATCGCGACCGGATCAAAATGCTGAAAGCAGGCTACGCTGCCCGCGGAACGCACTAGGGCCGCGGTGCCCTAGTCACGCATCTCGAGCGCAATGCCCGCCTTCGTTGCGACCACGCTGGCCATGGTCATCGGATCGAGGTCGGTGCGGTCGAAGACGAGGCTCAGCTTCGGCAGCGGTGCAAGACCGGCTTCCCGGGACACGGCGGCGCCGGTTTCGCGACCAGCGTCTGTCAGCGTCACTTCGAACAGCCAGTCTGCGAGAATCCAGCGCGCCAGGCTGATCCATCCGGACGGGCGAAACCCGGTACATACGATCACCGCGTCGCCGGCACGCTGGAACAGTTCCGCCAGATAGGCGAGACGTCGTTCGTTCTCCCGCATCCCGGTTTTCGTCGATGCGGCCTCGCAGAGCCCGCCCAACAGCTGCGCTTCGTCGAGCAGCACCGTCCGGTAAGCGCGACGGCTCAACAGCAGATCGAGCTGTCTGGCCACACCAAGCGCTTTCGATGGACACTGCCCGGTCAGCCAGATCATCGGCAGAACGCTCGACTGGTCGCAATCAACCACGTCCAACGCTCGCGTCGATCTGCATCGCGAGGCTCGTGCGCAATTCGTGACGCTTGCGCCGCGTCGCATTGCCGTCGCGGTCCGCGAGATGGTCGGTCACATAGCGCGCAGGCGGCGTCAGGACATGCCAGTTCCGCCAGTGCGCGAGCGCGCCGCATTCGCGCGAGAGTTCGTCGTAGTCGGCCGCCACGCGACGCTTGCGAAGGCAATAGCGCCAGCTCGAGTAAATGTGCGAACGGGTCGACACGAGCAAGGTGCCGTGCGCATTCATCGCCGACGCGACGCACTGCGCGAGATAGATCACGAACACCTTCGGCCGCAACCCGTACCAACGCTTCGTCAACGCGCGAAACAGCTCGCGGCCGTTTAGCGGGGAGTCCGCACCCTGTACCGAGCCGATGCACATGCGCACGCGCGAACGTTTGCCGCTGAGGTAGGCAAAGCTGAAGGTGCAGGAGACCACACGCCGTCCCTCGCTGTCGCGAATGCACAGGGTCCAGTCGCCCTCCTTGCAGAACCGCTCGATCGATTCGAGCGTGACGGTCCATCGTTCGTCGCCGCGTTCGATGTGCGCAATCTTCCGGTACCCATCGCGGGCAATCTGCGTCGCAAGCCGCGGCGCCTCGCTCATCGTGATCGCCTGGTGATCGAGACTTGCGGCAAGACGTCTGCTCGCACCAAAGCGTCCATGCAGGAACGGACGGTGCATGCGTTCGTACACGATCGGATCGCGCCACGCCATGTCGCGCAACGGCGAGATTTCGCATTGCCTGAGCCAGACGACCGTCGCGTGCCACCAGACCATCGAACGCATCCACAGACGCACGCGGCGCCAGCGATGAAAGAGCGTCTCGCGTGGATAGAGCGCGTAGCTCGCGCGCCGGATCAACGCGAGCGAATCCGCGAATCTGGCGAGCCAGTGCGTGCGGACGCCAAGCCGGTTGATACGTATCGAGTTCACAGCAGCTCCATTCGGTATTGCGACGAACGGATGCTAGCTGTCGCGCGCGCTGGCTATGTCGAGTCGTGTCGAGAATTGTCGAGTTTTGTCGAGCGCATCCAGGTACCCTGGAGTGTCTCTGCTATGCTTGGCCGCCGCGCCCTGTTCAATTCCGACGCTACGCCCATGTCTTTCCGGATCCTGCTCGTCGAAGACGATAGCCGCCTGTCCGCGCTCGTCGCAGGTTATCTCCGCAAACACGACTATCAGGTCGACGTAGTTCTGCATGGCAACGAAGCCGTGCCGGCCATCCTGAAGGGACAGCCCGATCTCGTGATTCTGGACGTCAACCTGCCTGGCAAGGACGGCTTCCAGATCTGCCGCGAGGCTCGGGAGCAGTACGACGGCGTGATCATCATGGTCACCGCGCGCGACGAGCACTTCGACGAAGTGCTGGGTCTCGAATTCGGCGCCGACGACTACGTGCACAAGCCGGTCGAACCGCGCGTGCTGCTCGCGCGAATCAAGGCCCAGTTGCGGCGCGCGGTGGCGCGCGGTGCGGACGCGCCCGCGAAGCGGGAACGCTATACGTTCGGCAAGTTCGAGATCAATCGCACGACACGCTCCGTGACGCTGCCCGACGGCAGTCAGCCCGATCTGACCTCGGCCGAATTCGATCTGCTGTGGGTACTGGTAAGTCACGCGGGTGAAGTCGTGAGTCGCGACGAACTGATGCGGAAGCTCCGCGGAGTGGAGTTCGACGGACTCGATCGCACGATCGACGGCGGCATCTCGAAGCTGCGCCGCAAGCTGCACGACGACGCCAGCGTTCCGCAACGCATCAAGACCGTGCGCGGCAAAGGCTATCAGTTCAGCAAGATCGCGTGGGAATGACGCGCGCCGAACGCGTGGCGACAAAACTCTACACGGGCGGCGTGCAAATCGACATTCGCGCACACCATCCGATTTTTTGCAGTTTGCGAACATGAAGCCGACCGCGCAGAAGCTTTCCACCTTCCGTTACTGCAAATGGCGATGGCTGCGTTTCCGCCGTTCGTGGACCGATACGCGCGCCGATCGCATCCCAAGCTGGTCCCGGCTCTACGTGCGCGTCTATCTCCGTCTGCTCGGGCTCACGCTGCTTGCCGCGGCGGTGCCTTTAGTGTGGCTGTCATTCGCGCCGGACACGCGCAACGTCTGGCGCGCGTTGACGGCACTGCCAGGCGGCGTCGCGCTGCCCGTCGTCGTGCTGCTGGCAATACCCGCCATCGCCGCATACCAATGGATGCGGCCCGTCTGGCTCGATCTGGTGATGGTGCGCGAACGCGCGATCGACTTCACCGGCGGCCGTTTCAATACGCGCGCCCGCGAATCGCACAGCGTGATCATCGGTCCGCTGGCGC
Source organism: Paraburkholderia phosphatilytica (assembly GCF_003443895.1). Classification (GTDB taxonomy): domain Bacteria; phylum Pseudomonadota; class Gammaproteobacteria; order Burkholderiales; family Burkholderiaceae; genus Paraburkholderia; species Paraburkholderia phosphatilytica. The sequence goes on from NZ_QQOA01000036.1 coordinate 53,797, forward strand.
GCACGCTGAATGCGCTGGCCGAACGGATGGAACGGCTGATTGCCGCGCAACGCGATCTGACCAACGGCATCTCGCACGAATTGCGCACGCCGCTGGCACGCGTGCGTTTCGCGCTGGAAAGTCTGCACGAACCGTCCTCGGCGGCGGAATACGAGGGCGCGCTCGCGAGCATCGGTCAGGACGTGACCGAGCTCGACGAGTTGATCGACATGAGCCTGACCTACGCGCGGCTCGAATACAGCTCGCTGCAATCGAACCTCGAACCGACTGTGTTCGCCGCGTGGTTCGACACGCAGATCGACGATGCGACGCTGCTCTATGCCGACAAGGAAATCGTCCGGAACGTCGAGATCGATCGCGCATTGCGAGTGACGATGGACAAGCGCCTGATGTCCTACGCGATGCGCAATCTGCTGCGCAACGCCAGCAAATACGCACGTGCACGAATTCAGGTCGGGCTCTCCGTGCGGCATGGCAACGTCGAGATCTTCGTCGAAGACGACGGCAGCGGCGTGCCGGAAAGCGAGCGCCAGCGCATTTTCGACGCGTTCGTGCGGCTCGACCGGCACACGGGAGGCTACGGTCTCGGCCTCGCGATCACGCAGCAGGTGCTGCGCGCGCATCATGGCCGGATTGCGGTGACCGATCCGCGGACGTTGAACGGTGCTCGCTTCGAAATGCGCTGGCCGGCCGGCACGACGACGTGACGCCGTGCCCTCGCATCAATAGGTATGCCCCAGCTGGATATAGAAGTTGTGGCGCCCGCCCGGTGCGAACGCGACACCGACATAGATCGGCCCGAACGAACTGGTGGCGCTCGTGAAGAACGTGATGCTGCGTTTGAGCGGACCGCCGCCGTTCTGGATTTCGCCTTCCCACACGTTCCCGACTTCAACGCTCATACCGGCAAACAGGCCGTGGATCGGTGATGCGTCGAACGTCGCGAGCCGGTTCATGTAGGTGACCTGCGCGTAGAACATCGCGTCGCCGGCGAGCTGATCGGCCGCGTACGCCGACAGATGCTGGAAGCCGCCAAGCGTGAAGCCGAACGGATTGATCGGGTTGGTGTTGCCGAAGTCGTTGCCGCCTTCCACGCTCGCGTTGAAGCTATGGCGTCCGAAGCTCGCTGCCGCGATCGCTTTGCCATACGCCTCGGTAAAGCTGTTGGTCTGCGTGAACAGCGAACGCTCGCCGCGCAGTTCCACAAAATACCCCTGGCGTGGGAACAGCGGATCGTCGAGCTGATCGATCACGAGACGTGCGCGGGCCGTGACCTGGCGGCCGTAAATATCGGGGTACAGCATCGACGTGGTGCCGTCGCCGTTGTCCACCTGCAGGTTGTATTGCGGCGACGCAAAGCCGTGCGCGTACGCGACGCCGATCCGGAAATCGCCGAGATTCGACAGCGGCAACCCGAAGTCGAGACCCGCGCGCTCGGTTTGCAGCTGATACTGGGTCAGCTTGACCCAAGGGTCGTCCTGATAGATGTTCGCGTAGCGGCGCTCGAACTCCAGATACGGCGCGACGTAGTAGCCGAACGACTGCGATAGCGGTTGCCGCAGTTCCGCATGCAGGCTCAACAGATCGCTGCCGACGGTGCCGTCCACGCGTCCTTCGAGTCCCGACGACGTAAGCCACGGCCGGCGATAGCCGAGGTGCAGGCGGAACCCGCCTTCGTCCGACGAGCTTGCCGAGAGGCCCAGACCGAACAGCAGGAAGTTCGGCCCCCACGTCTTGTCGTGAGCATCGACCACGAGCGTGTTGCCGGCGCCGTCGCTGACAAGCTGCTGCGTGATGGTATCGAAGTCGCCGGCATTGGTCAGCGCAAGCAGGTCGCGGTTGAGCGCCTGCGGATCGTAGTTGTCGCCGGCCTGAACATGCAGCGCGTCGCGGATGATTTTCTCCGGTACCGCGCCGTGCGAGTGGACTTCGATTCGCGTGATGCGGACCGGACCGCTCGCCGGCAACGTGTGCGCCGCGCGCCACGCCGCGTATTGTTCGGGCGTCAGCGCGAGGTGCTGCAGTTGCGGCAGCGCCGCGCGCGCGGCGGCCTCGCCGGCGGCGATCGCCTGCTTCGCATTGGCGAAGTCGGCAAAACTCAAGGTGCCGAGCGACGGCTGGATCAGCACGTCGTCGCCGCGCAACTGCTCGCGCTGGCGTGCAACGTTCTGGTGAATCAGGATGCCGATCATCTGCTGCATCACGTCGGCGGGTGACGCGAGCGCATCGAGCGGCCGCAGCGGCGAACCGATATCGACCGCGATGATCGTCTGCGCACCCATGTCGTGCGCGGTTTCGACCGGCAGATTGCTGACGAGCCCTCCATCGACTAGCGTACGACCGTCCACTTCAGTCGGCGCGAACAGGCCTGGCAATGCCATGCTCGCGCGGATCGCCTGCGGCAGCGAACCGTGGTCGAGCACCACCTTCTCTCCGGTCTGCAGATCCGTCGCGATAGCCCGGTAGGGAATGGACAGCTGGTTGAACGACGCATTGCCTGGCACGGCGGACGTCCAGTCCTGCAGCAGCGCCTGCAGACGATTGCCTTGCACGAGTCCTGGAGGCAGTCGAACGCCGTTATCGCTCACGCCGAGCGTCAGGCTGTTCACGTAAAGCCGCTCGTCTTCCCGTTGCGACTGGGGCAGATCGGCGCGTTCGGTCACATCGAAGGCGATGTCCGCGAGATTGATCTGCGCAAGTCGGCTCTCCATCTCACGCGCGGTCATCCCGCTCGCGTAGAGACCGCCCACCACGGCGCCCATGCTGGTTGCGGCGATACAGTCCACCGGAATGCGGTTTTCCTCGAGTACCTTCAGCACGCCGAGATGCGCGTAGCCGCGTGCGCCGCCGCCGGACAGCACGAGACCGACGGCGGGACGGCCCGTTTGCCCGCCGAGCGCGGAACACGCGGTGCCTTCGGCGTGCGCGGATGGCAGCAGCCCCCAGAAAAACGCCATCAGCAATGCAGTGGCGCCGATCGCGTGAGTCGTTGTCCGGCGATGCCTGGTCAGGGCGATATCGTTGAATGCTTGTCTTGCCGAGGTCAAGGCCATGCGCGTCTCGACGTTTAAAAAACCGAGAGGTTACCCGGTTTTTGCGACGCCGCGATCAGGTTGCGTTTTTGCATGGCCGCGCTAGCCGGCTCTAAAGGCGCGTCGCACAGCGGATTCCAGACCTTAAGGGAAGCTTAAGAAATCCCGTGCTTCTCAGGTGGACCGACACGTTGCGAGGCACGGAAAAACGAAAGCAGGAATCACTGCGCGTGCGGAGCCTTAAGACAGGCTTAACAGCCGGCATCGACATGAAAAATATAGTGCTCAAGCGTGTTCCGGAACGCGCCGTTAAATTCCTTGCAGCACCTTACGTCCACCTCCGGAGCATCTCATGACGGTTCCCGCCATTCAGTCGGCCGGCCAGCCATCCGTGCAGTCCGCGCATGCCGGCAAATCCAGTTCGACCACCGCTTCATCCGCAGCTCAAACGTCCACGTCGTCGTCCGCTAACGCGCCAGCCAGCACTACCGCCTCCGCGTCGTACAAGGTGAGCATCAGCAGCGCCGCTCGCGCGGCACTCGCCGAATCCACCGAAACGTCCGTGCAGACCGCGCAGGAAGCCGGTCGCGGCGATCATCAGGCGCAGCGCCTGCTGGCCAAAGAAAAGGCCCAGAAGGTCAGTTGAGCAGCCATCGCCCGATCAAGCAGAAGGGCCGTTCGCATGCAGCGAACGGCCCTTCGTTCTCAACGGTGCGAGCGACGGATTACTCCGTATCGCCGTCGGTATGGCCGCGCTTTCCAAGCAGCAGGCGCAACAGCACGGGAAGCAGCAGCAACACGAGCGGCAACTGCACGATCAACCCCGAGATGATCGCGACCGCGAGCGGCTGCTGCATCGCCGAGCCCTGTCCGAGCGCAAATGCGAGCGGCAGCAACGCGAGGATCGCGGCGATCGTCGTCATCGCGATCGGCCGCAGGCGGTTCTGCCCCGCCTCGATCAGCGCGCGTTCGAACGGCACGCCATCGTCGCGGATCAAGCCTTGCAGTTCGGACACGTAGAAAATCGCGACCTCCGTGACGATACCAATGATCATCGTCATGCCCATCATCGCGGAGATGTTCAGCTCGATTCCCGTCAGCCACAAGCCAATGAATACCGCGCCCGCGCCGAGCAGCGGCATCGCCATGACGGCAAGCGCAATCCGGAAACGCTCGTACAGGAACAGCAGCAGGCCGAACACCAGCGCGACCGCCGCGCCGAATACCGTCAACAGTCCCTTGAATGCAATCTGCTGCTGTTGATAGAGGCCACCAAGTTCGTAGTAGACACCCTTCGGCAACAATCCGGGTTCGGCGAGCGCCTTCTGCACGTCGGCGATGGTCGAGCCGAGATCGCGCCCTTCGATCCGCGCGGTGACCGCGACCATACGCTTCAGGTTGTCGCGGTTGATCTCGGGCTGTCCGGTTGCGACGACGAGTTCCGCCACCCGGCTCAGCGCGAACAGATGCCCATCCGGCGCGCGGATCTGCAACGCGCCCAGTTCCGTGTCGGTCAGATGCCGCGCATTGGATACGCGCACCCGCACGCCGACTGTCTTGGGCCCGCGCTCGAACTGCGTTGCGACCGATCCTTCGACCATGTCCGACACCGCCTGCGCGATCGACTGCGGGTCCATACCCTCCGCCGCAGCCGCGTCGGGGCGGATGTGCAGTTCGAGCGCGTCGCCGGCCGGATTGATGCCGTCCTCAATATCGACGATGCCCTGAATCTTGCCGATCCGCGTCGCCACCTGGTGCGCGGTCGAATCGAGCGTTGCCTGGTCATCCGAATAGATCTTGATCTGGACGGGTTGCGGCACCGCGGTCAGATCGCCGATCAGATCTTCCATCAGCTGCGCGAGCTCCACGCTCACGCCCGGCACCTTCGTGTCGATCTGCGTACGGATTTCCTCCATCACGCTTTCGATCGGCTCGCGCTGCCCCGACTTCAGCCGCACGAAGAAATCGCCATGGTTCGGTTCGTTCAGATCGCCGCCCAGGCCTGCTCCGGTGCGCCGCGAATAGGTCGCCACGTTCGGATTGGCCTCGATGATCTTTTCGACCTGGCGGATCAGACGGTCCGTCTCCGTGATCGAGGTCCCCGGCTCCGTGTGATAGTCGAGCACGAAGCCGCCTTCGTCCATCGTCGGCATGAAACCGCTGCCGACTCGCGTGAATGCGAACGCCGCCACGATCACGAGCGGCACGAGGCCCGCCAGCGCCCATAGCGGACGATTGCAGACGCGCGTCAGCATGCTCGTATAGCGGCGATTGATCCACGCGGCCACGCGCGATTCGCGATGCTCCTGCGCATCCTTCTCGTTCAACCAGCGATCGCACAGAATCGGCACGGCGAGCCACGTCACGATGAACGAGATGAACAGCGCGCTCGCCATCGTGACCGACAGCGCCTTGAAGAACGCGCCCGTCACACCCGACAGAAACGCGAGCGGCACGAAAATGATCAGCGTCGCCGCCGACGACCCGGCCAGCGGGCGCGTGAATTCGAGCGCGGCCGCCATCACGCGCCCGTGAAATGCATGCTGGCCCGACTCGCGCATGCGCCGCACAATGTGCTCGATCATCACGATCGCATCGTCGATCACAAGACCGACCGCGGCCGCCATGCCGCCCAGCGTCATGATGTTAAAGCCCATTCCGAACACGTCGAGCAGCAAGATGGTCGCGGCCATCACGACCGGTACCAGCGCAACCGCGATCGCCGTGATCTTCCAGTTGCGCAGAAACACGAACAGCGTGATGGCGGCAAGCACGACGCCGATCATGATCGCGTCCCGCACGCTCGTCGCGGACGCGACCACCAGTTCGCTCTGGTCGTACCAGTTGGCAAGCCGTACGCCGGCCGGCATCTGGCGGCGAAAATCGGCGAGCTTCGCGCGAACCGCGCGCGCCATCGCGACGCTGTTCGCGCCGGGCTGCTGATAGACGTTGATCAGCACCGCGTCCTGTCCGTCCGCGGTCACACGAATCCACTGCGGCACAACGCCATCGGTCACCGTCGCGATATCGCCGAGCCGGACTTGCGTGCCGTTGACCGACGACACGACGACACGCTTCAGTTCGTCGATCTGCGTCAGCGCGGAATTCGCGATCACCAGATATAGCTTGTGATGGTCTTCGATGCGACCCGTCGCCATCAGCACGTTGGTCGCGCCGATCGCTTTCGATACGTCCGCGACGGACAATTTGTACACCGCGAGTCTCGCCGGATCGATCGCGACTTCGAACTCTTCCTGCGCGCCGCCCGTCACATCGACTCGCGCGACACCATCCACGGACGACAGCAACGGACGCAACTGGAACTGCGCCAGATCGCGCAGCGTGGTCGCCGACTGTTGCTTCGACGTCAGGCTGTACGCGAGCACGGGAAACACCGTCGGGTCCATGCGCCGAACCTGCATCGACGTGCCCGACGGCAACGTCGCGAGAATCTCGCTGATCGCCGATTGCGCCTGCAGCGTGGCCTGCGCCATGTCCGTGCCCCAATCGAAATTGATCGAGACCTCGGCGGTGCCGCGGCTCGTCTTCGATTCGACGTCGCGCACGTTGGGCACGCGTCGCAGCGCTTCTTCAACGGGCATCGTCACGAGCGTCGTCATCTGTTCCGCGGGCCGGTCGCCCGCATCGAGCGAGACCACCGCGCGCGGGAACGCGACGTTCGGAAACAGCGAGATCGGCAGCCGGAACGCAGTGAGCGCGCCGGCGGCTGCGAGCAACGCGACCACGAACAGCAGCGAGCGGCGATGCAGTTGCATCCACTGACCGAACTTCATTGCTTCGCGCTCCCGGCCGATGCAGCACCATCGACGCGCACGGCCATGCCATCCGTCAGCTCGTAGTTGCCAGCCAGCACCAGCGGCGCTTTCGCGTTCAACGCACCGTCGACACCATAGCGATCGCCGCTTTCCACGCTGACCGTGACGGGTACGTGGCGCGCCTTGTTTCCAGCCTCGACCTGATAGACGCAGCTGCCGTGATCGTCCTGCAACACCGCATCGCGCGGCACGATCCAGTGCGTGCCGCTGCGTGTCGTGATGTCGGCTTCGACGTGCGTGCCCGGAATCAGCTGCGTTTGCGCGAGCATCGCACTCGCGCCGACATCGACGAGCTGGCTTTGCGGATCTACCGCGGCACCGACCAGCACGACGTGACCTTCGGCTGGATGCGCCGCGAGCGCGGTGGACAACCCACGCACCGCAACCAGATCGCCGGCATGCACGCTGACCGCATCCGCGGGCTCGATGCCCAGCATCACGTTGGCGCGCTGCTGCCCCTCGCTGCCGGTTCCGGCAAGCTGCATCATCGCGGTGCCCGCCGCCACCTGGTCGCCCTGCGCCGACGCAATCTGCAGCACGACGCCATCGACCGGCGACACGATGGTCTTCGTTCCACCGGCGATGCCGAGCTTCGCCTGCGCGGCGTCATTCTGCTGCGCATCGGATAGCGCCTTTTGCGCAGTGGCCAGTTGCGAGCGCGTGGCCAGCGCCTGTTCGAACAAGGCTTTCGTGCGGTCCAGTTCGCCCTGCGCGAGCGTGACTGCGCTCTTCGCCTGCTCAGCCGCGACCACCGCCGACGCATCCGCCTGCACCACGACGAGCGGCGTGCCGCGCGTCACGCGCTGACCGGGCTGCACGCGAACCTGCTCGACCTTCGCGACATACGGCAGGCTGATGCTGGTGACGTTGCCCGTTCCGGCCGCGACGACACCGTACGCATGCACCGGTTGGCCGATTTCTCCGCGTTGCACGCTGACCGTTTCGACCGCTACGCTCGGTTGTTGATCCGTTGACGACGCATCGCTTGCTGCGGCTGCGGACGCCCGCGACGATGATCCGGTCAGCATCACGATGCCAATCAGCGCCGACACGACGGCGACCGAGACCGCGAACAGCACGGTACGCGTGCTGGTGCTGGTGCTGGTGCGCTCATTTTTCATGGGAACTCCTGAATATCTGTGCATCCGGAATCGCGCTGCCGAGCAGCGCCTGCAGACCGACTCGCGCTTCCGCAAGCGATTCGGTCAGCGTCAGGATGTCGATGCGTTTGGTCAGTGCAGCGGTCTGCGCGTCGGTATAGGAGCCGAGCGCGAGGTCGTGGTCGTCGTAGGCGAGCTGGGATTCGCGCGCGGTCTGCTCGATGCCGGGCAGCGCGGCGTTAGCGTCCGCGAGCTGCTGCGCGAGCAAGACCGTGTCGTTGCGCAGATGGACGACGTCCGCATCAGCCTGGTTCAACCGGATCTGGTATTCGTCGTGCAGACGCTGACGCGTCGCGCTTTCTATCGCGACGTTGCCGCGATTGCGGTTGAAGATCGGCAGACTCAGGTTGATCTGGAATCCGCTGGTATAGGTCTCCGACGTGTCGCGAGCGCGCACGAAGCCGACCGACAGGCTCGGGAACTGGTTGAGGATCGCCGCGCGATACTTCTGCTCCTGCGCTTCGTAGCCCGCCTGCAATGCGATCAGATCGGGACGGCGCTTCGGCAGATCGGCGAGCGCTGCATCGACCGTCGCGTTGTCGACTGGCTGCACCGAGTCCGATTGCCGCAACGGCAACGCCACATCCGCCGCGAGGCCGAGCAATGCGTTCAGGTCGTGGCGCGTCTGCTCCGCTGCGCGCTGCGCGTCGCTCAGCTGCTTGCGTGCGTCGCTGTATGCGGTCAACGCAGCGGCCGTGGTGTCGCCGGTCAGATTGCCTTGGCGCTGCGCGGCGGACATACGCGTCCAGCGCAATTGCGTGAGATCCGCCTGACGTTGCAGCAACGGCAGTGTCTGCTGCTGCAGACCGGCCTTGAGGAACAGCTGCTTCGCCTGAGCAACCACCTGCCATTCCTGCCACAGCAAACCAAGATCGATCTTCGCCGCGGAAGCATCCGCCGAGCGCTTGTTCGCGTTGCGGGTCACGAGCGCCATCACATCCATGCTCAGCCCGTAGCTGAACGCGCGCGAGAAACCGGCCGCACCCGGATAGTCGGTGGAGACGGCCAGTTGCGGATCGGGCAGCAGCCCAGCGGAGAATGCCTGAGCACGCGCGATGCCGAGATCGTCGCGGGCAAGCTTGAGGTCCGGATTGTTGACGACCGCGAGCATCGCGACGTCGTCGATGTCGAATCCGCCGGACGGATCGAAGCGGTGCGCGGCGAGTTCGGGTAAAGGCATCGTCGCGGGATCGATGCGGATCCGCGCGAGATCGGCCTGAGTGGTGGCGGTGGGTGTCGGCGTCAACGGCTCTGCGCGATACCAGGTGCAGCCCGCGAATGCACAGCAAACCGTCAGGCAAAGCGGTACCCACACGCTCCGCCCGCCGGGGAAAGCGTCGATCAAACCAGGCTCCAGGAATGTGTCGTGAAGAACGTGAGGAAGCGAATGAGAACAACGCTCGCTTCGGATCAGTCTGGATTCGATTGTCGCTGCGGTGAGCTTAACCGCCGCTTAAGTGTCGACTTCACATCGACGCGTTGTGAGTTACGTGAAGGACTGGACGGCCTGGAACCGCGTGCGCGCGGTGGCTTCACGGGCGCTTGCGTGCCCTTCGTGTTCGCACTCTCTGCGAGATAGTGCGGTATCCCAGGCATATCGGCAGTTCAGGCCCGCAGCCAGCCCAGGACGATCGGCTTCGCGAGCAACTTGCGATACAACGAGACGACCCACTGCGTCGTGTCCCATCCAAACGCATTCCAGACGGGCGCGATCGCGGCATAGCTGAGGCCGGCTACGACGAGTGCGCCGATCATGTCGAGCGGAAAATGCACGCCGACGTAAATGCGCGCCCACGCGACCGCGAGGCCGATGATCGCGATCGTATAGCCTCTCCACCACATGCCGCCGGCAAACAGCGTCACACCCAGCGCGGACAGCACCGTGAAATGGTCGCTCGGAAACGACGAGTCCGGAGTGTGCGGGAGAAACGTGTAGCCCAGCCCCATTGCGGAGGGCCGCGGATGTGTCCAGACCAGCCCGATCAGCTGGTTCACGCCGAGCGCAAGCATCGTGACGACGAATGCGCGGAGCGCCGCTTCGCGATCTCGAACATTGCCGGTCAGCCACAGGCCGACGAGCGTAACGGGAACCAGCCAGATTGCGTAGTTCGCGACGGCCAGCGCGATGTGGATCAGCCAGGACGGCGATGTCGGTGTACCGTTGATGACGAGGAATAACGACCGGTTGAGGGCCTCGACTGTCTGCATGTTTGAGTGGAGAACGATTGTTGAAAACGTGATGGCGTTGCCGCGGAAGCGTTCGGCAGCAGACAGGCAGGCTGACGCAACCACCCGATGCTTCCGCGGACCGCTCGTTGGCGGTCGGTGCGTAATGTTGACAGATCAAGCTTAAGCGACGGTTAACTGATTAGTTCGCCGCAGGCTGCCCCTGGTTTCCGGCACTTTGCCCTGCACCGGCGCCGCCTTTCGCCGCGGCGACGCGGGCCTCGGCGGCTTTAAGGTCGTCAGGATATTTGTTGTCGCGTCCGAACGCCGGCCTGTAGCCGGCTTTTTCCAGTTGCGCGAGTTCTTCGCGAACCTGAGTGCGTGTGACGGCTGCGACAGACTGCTGCGCGAAACACAGTGTGGATCCAATCAGTGCTGCAATAGCGAGAAGTTTTGTGGTCGGGTTCATGGTTCGTACCTCCTTAAGTCGACGCATCCCGATGCTGGATGTAAAGCGGATCGCATCGGGCACGTTCAGGATGGAACGAGCCAGCTTAAGACATGGTTAACCCGTAATTCAGGTCGCAGCGTGGTGTGCGGGTATCGAAGTGGACGGTGCTTTCGACTGTTCGCGTGCCAGCATGAGCATCTGCGCGACCATGCGAATCATGTGATTCAGGTTCGCCTCGATGTCTTCGAGCGTGCGGTGCTGCGCGACAAGCGAGCCGTCACGTGATGCCACTTGCAGTTCAAGCTTGAGCGCGGCAAGCGGGGTACGCAGTTCATGCGCGGCATCCGCGACGAACCTTCGGTGTGCTGCCGATATCGCATCGACGCGCGCGATCAACGCGTTCAGTTCGTCGACCAGCGCGCGGATCTCCGCAGGCAACCGCGCCGCGCCAGGTATCGGCTTAAGCGAATCGCCGCCGCGTGCGGACAGCGTGACGGCAAGTCGACGGATGGGCGTCAACCCTTGCGTCACGGCCCACAGCATCAGCGCAATGATCGCGACGAAGAACACGTACAGCGGCTGCAATGTACGTAACGCGAGACCGAATGCAACCTCGTCGACTTCCGAAACGGGCTGCGCGACTTGTACGAATCGGTCGGGCTGCTGGATATCGAACACGCGCCAGGCACGACCGCGATGGTCGACTGTGTGGAATCCCTGAGGAACACGCTGTGCTGGAACATGCGGACCTGAATCGAAGACGAGTTGCCCCTGCCGATCCCAGATCGTGATCGCCATCCGCCCGTCGAAAGGGCCGGTGACGTCAGTGGCCACGCTGCGGCGGATCGAATCACCCAAGCGTGGCAACGACGTCGCGACCGCGCGAAGATCGTAGTCGAACAGCTCGCTCGCTTCTCCGCGCGCGAGCTGGTAGACGCCCCATGCGGCCACCAGCCCGGATATCGCCAGCCCGAACAGCAACCGGGTCAGGAGCCAGCGCCTGATGGATTGCGTCGCCCCCGTTCGCCCGCCACGCACGTCAGATGCGTGCTTTAGTGCGTCTGCAGAACTACGCCAGCCTCGACGCCGTTCGAGTCGAACCAGCGCCTTCTCATCGGTGCGAGCACCAGCTTGGCCAGGAGACCTGCTGCAACCGACACCACGGCCGCACTGATCAGCACACGATCCCACGAACCCCCGCCTGCGACCATGAGCGAAGCGATCGGCACGAGCAACGACGCGGTGCCTTTAGCGGTATAGAGCGTGCCCGCATTCGACGCGGCGAATTTGCTGCCGAACGTATCCGCGCAAAGCGCCGGGAAGATCGAGTAGATTTCGCCCCAGCACAGAAAGATCATCGGCGCGAAGACCAGGAATGCGTACGGGTTGTGACCGAACGCATTCATGCCGAGCAGCGCGAGTCCTTCGCCGGAAAACACGATCAGCATGGTGTTTTCGCGGCCGATCCGGTCCGAAAGAAATCCGCAGATGGGACGCGTCAGGCCGTTGAGCAGATTGTCAATCGACAGCGCGAGCGTGAGCAGCGGCAGCGTCGCACCGAAGATCTGCATCGGCATCTTCGCAAAGCCAAACGCCTTCGCGATCGGACCGAGCTGCGCGGTCGCGATCAGACCGCCACCGGCAACGAGCACGAACAGCAGATAGATGAACCAGAAAATCGGCTTTCTGATCATCTGTGCCGGCGTGTAGTCGATCGTGCTGGTCGCAACGCGCGTGGCGGGCTTGATCTTCGCACTCGGTTGTGGTCGGACGAGCGCAATGCCGAGGATGAAGATCGCGATGCCCTGGATCAGCCCGAACGTGAAGAACGTCTGCTGGTAGCCCGATTCGTGGATCATGTTGGCGATCGGAATGACGGTCAACGCCGCGCCCGCGCCGAAGCCGGCAGCGGTGAGACCCGCAGCGAGACCGCGCCGGTCAGGGAACCACTTGAGCGCGTTGCCGACGCAGGTGCCATACACGCAGCCCGCACCAATCCCCGCGATCGCCGCGGCAACATAGAGCGAAGGCAGCGTCGTGGCGAACGAATCGAGCACCCAGCTCAGGCCGACGAAAAGCGCGCCGCCCATCACGACGGGACGCGGGCCGAAGCGATCCACCAGCCAGCCTTCCAGCGGCACCAGCCAGGTTTCGACCAGCACGAAGATCGAAAACGCCGTCTGGATCTGCGCGCCAGTCCAGTGATTTTGCGTTTTCATTGGAACGACGAAAAGCGTCCACGCATACTGCAGATTGGCGACGAGCGCCATGCAGGCAATACCGATCAGCAGTTGAAGCCACCGGTTTCCCAGCGCGGGACTGCCTGCTCTCGAGCCAGCGGTTGCCATGACTCTTTCTCCCAAGATTAGATAACCGATCGCGCTGACGGCGAGCCGCGCGCGACCCTCGGCGCTACGTGATACACGAGGCCATTCGCAGAGCGGGCACGCGGCCCGCGCCGCGAGACTGGCCTCGAACCATCACGACTTCTGCTCGTACACGCCAACCTTGTTGCTCTGGTTCAGATACACGTAGACGCGATGCGTGGTCGTATCCACCGTGAGGGTGTGCACCTTCGGCTCGGTATGGATATGGTCGACGACCTGGTTCGTGTCCAGATCGATGACTTCGAGGTCGCCGGTCTTGTCGCCGATGAATGCGCGACGCTTCTGCGCGTCGATGGCGGTCTGATCGACGGCACCGGCCACGCTGATGGTGGTCATGAGCTTGCCGGTGGAAGGATCGACGACGATCATCTTCTTGTCGCCGGTGCCGAAGATCAGGTGGTTGGTCTTGGCGTCATACACGCCGCCTTTGGCGGGACCCTTAAGACCGAAATCCCACACGGCCTCGATTTCATTCGTGTTCGGGTTCACCACGTCGATGCGGCTGCCCACCGGCTGGTACAGCCGGTCCGTCGATGCAACGTAAATGGCGACGTCCGGACCGTCCTTGTCGTCTTCGGGCTTCAGCTTGAAGGATGTCTTGAGCTTGAACGGCGCCTTCCCTTCGAAAACGGCTTCGTTGTTGCTGTCGTCGTTCGCGAGCAGGACGCTGCCCGACTTCGTGTCGACGTTCACGCCGTCTGGCGTCTTGCCGCCGCTGTCGACGGTGGACACCAGCTTGAAGTTGCGCTTGTCATAGATCATCAGCTTGCCGCTTGTCGCGTCCGTCACGTAAGCGTGATGCGCGTCGAAATCGATACCGTTGCCGGAATCGACGCCGCTCAGCGTCTTCTTGACGGTCATCGTCTTTGCGTCGATCACGACCACATTGTGATCAGGCGACTGCGACAGCCACACCGCGTTGGTGTCCTTGTCGTAGGCGACCCAGTCACCGTGACCGCCCTTCGCGCCGGGCAGGTCGATCGTCTTGACGAGCGTGTATTGCGACGTCTGGGCGTAAGCCGTCGCCGAGCACAGTCCCGCGACTGCCAGACCGAGCGCCAGCGCTTTGCGCATGAAGTGAGCCATGTTGTCTCCGATTCAGTGAGTGATTGTGTTTTTGAGGTTGATTTCCGGCGGCCTGGAAGCGGCCGGTCAGAACTTGTGCGTGATGCCGAGAATTGCGGTGGCCTGCGTGCGATTGCTGGAGCTCGAGGTCAGATCGCCGATCGTGCCGCCCGCCGCGACGATGGCCGATCCATCCGCGCTGAACGTGGTGCCGCTTGCGTGCGAGTACCCGGCCGCCGCGTACAGGCTCGTGCGCTTGCTGAGCGTGTAGATGCCGTTCGCGCCGAGGGTGTTGTAGGTCGCGGAAGATGCGCCGCTCGAGCGCGTGTACACGTAGCTCAAACCGGCGGAGAACGCGGGGTTGAACTGGTACTGCATCGCCGCGGCACCGATGTTGAAGGTTTCGGTTCGGTTGAACGCGCCGTAATTCGTGTACGGCTTGTACTGCGCGTTGCTGTAGCGCACGTTGGCCGTCAGGCTGCCGATCACGTATTGCGCCGCCGCCTGGAAGATCTGGCGCGAGCCGAACATCGGCGTCGAGTCGTAGAGCGGCGTAACCGAGTTGTTCTGCGTCAGGTCGGCGGCGCCGTTGCCGTTCACGTCGTTCTTCGAGAACAGATAGCCGGTGGCAAGTGTCAGCCCGCCGTTGTTATAGGCTGCAGCAGCCGAGTACGACTGCCCGCCGGTCGTGTTGCCCGCGAGCCCGCCAAAGCCGTACATCAGCTCGTACTGGAAGCCCGCGTAAGTCGGGCTTGCGTACTTGACCGAGCTGTTGATCCAGACCGTGTCGTCGTTGTTGTCCGCGTCGCCGGGCGTCGTGAAGACGGGGCCGCCAATCGCGTCGCCGGTGATCGGCTGGACCAGGTCGACCGTCGGGTCGAACTGCCGTCCCATCGTCAACGTTCCCAGTGAATCCTTGGCGATTCCGACAAAGGACTGATGCGCGAAGATGCGATTGCCCGACAGCTGGCCGTTCGTGATGTTGAACGAACTCTCCAGTGTGAAGACCGTTTTCAGCCCGCCACCAAGGTCCTCGCTGCCCTTGAGGCCCCAGTACGACGCCGCGTTGTCGCCGCTTTGCATTTCGACCACCGAGTGGCCGCCTGCGTTGTTGTAGTACGCGACCGCTTCGTCGAGCGTGCCATACAGGGTCACGCTGCTTTGCGCATGCGCGAGACTCGACACCACGACCGCCACGCCTCCAGCAATTGCTCGATATTTCAGATGTCTCACAGTCATTCCTCTTGGTAATTGTAATTAGTGATGCTTATCGATAGATGCGCTGTCCAGGCAGCGGATTCGCACGGAGATGCCGGTGGACAGCGACAGGGACGCCGCCGGGTCACGCCCGGTGACGTGCATCGTCGCTATCTGGAATCAGGTGGATGAACGAACAGTGCAGGGCTTCAGTGATCCACGGGCGCACTGTGACGCCGGCCCAAACTTAAGGACAATCGAATGAATTTATGCGAACGATAAGGGCGTTCTTATAGGTGTAAGCCATTCTTATTGTCCAGCGCTCCGCTGAATGCCCTTTGCGCGTTTCGAGCGGATATCGTATGTGGCATACCGTATGCTGCCGCCCGCTTTCTAGCCAATGCGCAGCGGGCCTGTCCGGTTTTCAATTGATTTCTGACAGGATGCAAATACGTGCAGTGGGATCGAAGAAGAATGTAAGGATGGAGGAGTCTTCTCAAAGTCAACGATCTGGATGTCGAAGCATTGGATCAGGGAATCCCCCGACAGCAAAGGCTAAGAGAAGAAATGTGATTGTGATTTACATTCGCAGGTTTCTTTGAATTACGCGCATTGGACCGGGTCTTTAAGCAGATTTTTTGTTTTATTTGCGCATTCAATTGCCATACGCCGGTCACCGCTAAGGAAACGCTGATTTATTCGGCTCGGCAGTCATCGCTGACGGGGCCGAGGACGTTGTAGAAAGAAGCTCACGGAACGGTCCCACAGTCATGAAG
>NZ_QQOA01000037.1 GCF_003443895.1 Paraburkholderia phosphatilytica
GATGCCAAAGCGCTTGCACGCGGCGTCGAGCACGCGCACGCCTTCGGGCATCACTTCCGTGCCGATGCCGTCGCCGGGGATGACGGCAATGCGGTAGGTCTTCGATGTCATGGTCAATTCCTTGGAGAGGGGTATTCGTTGGGTCAAACCGTCGCGACCGGCGTCACCGGCGATCCGACCGCGCCCGGCAGACGCAATGGCGGCGCCGTCAGCAGAAAGCTGTTTCGGCCATGCTCGCCGAGCCAGTCCGCGAGTTCGCTCAGGTGCCACAGTTCGCCGAGATACACGCCGAGCCGGAACAGGCAGAGATCGTGCAACGGATGCGACGCGTAGCGCTCGTTCGTCGTAGGTGCAGCGGGCAGCATTTCGACCGCCGCGTTGTCGGCGATCAGCGCAACGATTCCGGATTCCACGATCCATCGGCGCAGCGGTTCGTCGCGGCCATCGAGCGCGGCGAAACGCCCTTGCAGGCGCGTCATGTCGGGCGCGCCGCGCATCTCGAGCAGCGCTTCGTCCACGCCCGTGCGCAGGCACACCATGTCGCCGGGCTCGACGACGACCTGCTGCGCGTCCATCGCTTCCTTCAGCTCGCGATAGCCGACCGCGAGCTGCGCGGTGCCGAACTGCCGCTTCAGGTCGATCATCACGCCGCGGCCCTGCACGCAGGTCACCGCCATGTTCTCGATGCCGAGCTTCTCCGCGCGCGGTGCACGATGCGTTGACGGCTCGCCCGGCTGACGGTAATCGAGCGGACCCACCACGTCTTCGCCCGCACGAAAACCGTTGTAGAACAGCATTTCCGGATTGCCCGTACCGCTTGCGTCGAACCACTGCCCCATGTGCGCGAGGCTATCCCATTGCGTCGAATACTGCAGCGTCAAGTGCACGGTGTCGTCGCAGGTCACGTCGGTCAGACGCGCATCGTCGCGCGACAGCGGGTACGTCATGTTCGGCTTGTCGCCGCGCATCGTCGGCGCGAGCCGCGGCGGCTGACGGCGCGGATTCATCGCGGTACCGCCGGGGTAGTCGAGCGGCAGGCTCAGGCAGAACGTGCGGCCCTCGCGCACTTCGAGCATGCCTTGCAGCACCTTGCGCGGCGTCAGCAGATTGAGCCGGCCGAGTTGATCGTCGTGGCCGAAGTCACCCCAGGTCGAATCGTCGGGGCGCCGTGTCCAGCGGCGGTTCTCAGTGGCATTGGCCGTGCTCATCGCGTGCTTCCTCGTGCAGGCTCAGCGCGTTGCATTGCCGACCGCCATCAGCGCGTGCTCGTCCGTATTGCGCTCGGTCTCGCCGTCGCTCGATTCGCCGCGCGGCATCCAGCGCGACGTGTCGAACACGCTGATCGCGATCAACAGCAGCGCGCCGCCCGCGATGAACGACGCCATGCCGAATTTCAGACCGAGCGACGGCGTCACCAGCGCGATCGCATACGGCGCGACCACGCTCACGGCCGTCATCGCGTAGCTGATGCCGATACCCGTCGCGCGTCCTTCCACAGGAAAGCGGCGCGACTGGTACAACGGCATGATGCCGAACAGCCCGTTCGCGAACATGCCCATGCAGAACGCGCCGACTCCTAACAGGAAGTGGCTCGACACCATCGTGTAGAGCGCCGTCGACGGAATCACGACACACAGGAACGAGATGATCGTGCGGCGTTCGCCGATGCGGCTCGCCGCATAACCGGAGAGCGGCTTGCCGATCACCGAGCCGACCGAGTACGCGACCACGAACGGGAAGATCTGGCTCGAATCGAGGTGCTGGATGGTCAACAGGAAGGTCGGATACAGCACCTGTACGGCCCACAGCATGAAGTTGATCGCCGCGGAGAAGAGCCACGCCTGCACGACGGCGGGATTGAACACGAACACGTCGCGCGCGCTGCGTTTCGTATGCATCTGCTGCTCGCGCGTCCAGTCCGGCGATTCAGCGATGCCGCGACGCATGAACAACGTGAGCAGCGCCGGCAGCACGCCGAGGAAGAACATCCAGCGCCAGCCCGTGACCGGAAAGATGAAGTGGAACGCGAGCGCGGCGAGCATGTAGCCGAATTCGTAGCCGGCCACCATGATGCCGGACGCGAGCGGCCGCGCCTTCGCGGGCACCGTTTCCATCAGCAGCGACACGGAGGCCGTCCATTCGCCGCCGAAACCCGCGCCGAACAGGATGCGCATCACCATGAACGAGCCGTAGCTCCATGCGAGCCCGCTCAACCCCGCGGCGCACGAGAACCACAGCACGGCGGCCATGAATGCGAGCTTGCGGCCGAAGCGGTCCGCGGCGAGCCCCCAGCCGATCGTGCCCGCGATCTTCGCGAAGCCGGTGGCGGTGACGACCAGCGCCATCGCCGGCAGCCCGACGTTGAACACCTTGCCGAGATGCGGAATCAGGAACAGCAGGATCGTGAAGTCGAACGCATCGAGTGCCCAGCCCGCGGTCGCCGCGAAGATGATCCGCCAGTGTTTGCGCAGTTCGCTCAGTGGCGAGCCTGTCGTTGGCGCTGCGTCGAGCGCATCGGCCATCATTTCGTTATCCTGCATATCCTGTCTCCATCATCGTTATCCGACTGTGCGCCGGGTGCATACCGCATGAAGCGCTTACCTCAGGCTGGCATGCGAACGTCCGCGAAATCGCGCGCCAGTTTGCGCGCCGCGTTCGCGAACATCAGGATGTCGACGCCCGTCGCGACGTAGGTGCAGCCGAGTTCGAGATAGTGCCGTGCGAGCGCCGGATCCGACGTCAGCGTGCCGGCCGCTTTGCCCGACGCGACGATCGTGCAGATCGCGCCATCGATCGCCTGCTGCACGTCTGGATGCGCGGGCTTGCCGCGATGTCCCATCGACGCGGCAAGATCCGCGGGCCCGATGAACACGCCGTCCACGCCATCCACCGCGCAGATCGCGTCGAGATTGCCGAGCGCCGTGGCGGTCTCCGCCTGCACCAGCAGGCAGACTTCGCTATCGGCAATATCGAGGTAGTCGGTGCGCGAACTCCAGCGCGACGCGCGCCCGACCGCGCTGCCCACGCCGCGAATACCGTGCGGCGGATAGCGCACGGCCGCAACCAGCGCGCGCGCCTGTTCCGCGGTATCGACCATCGGCACCAGCAGATTGCGCGCGCCGATGTCGAGCAGGCGCTTGAGCAGCGCCGGGTCGCCCGTCACCGGGCGCACCACCGGCTCCGCACCGTACGGCGCCACCGCCTGCAGCTGCGCGAGCGTGGTGCGCACGTCGTTCGGCGCGTGTTCGTTGTCGATCAGCAGCCAGTCGAAGCCCGCGGTCGCGCTCACTTCGGCGAGATAGGCATCCGCCATCGAGAGCCAGAAGCCGATCTGCTTGCGGCGCGCCGCGAGCGCGGCCTTGAACGGGTTGATGGATTGAGACACGGCTTCAGGGACTGACGTCGGCATTTCGTTGCTCATGAACAAGGGACTCCGCTGGACGGCCGTCGAACCGGATCGGTTCGACCTTGCCGAGGAGGAACAGGTAGTTGAGAATCGCGATGCCGATCAGCACCGACGAAAAGACGAGCGCGGGCACGAACGAACCCGTCGCACCGACGATCGCGCCTGTGACGATGGGGCCGATCACGCCGCCGATGTTCGATACCGTGTTCTGCACGCCGGCCACCATCGATACCGCGTTCGGCGGCGCAACGTCGCCCGGCAGCGCCCACACCTGTGACGCCGCGACGGTCGTGCCCGACTTCGCGATGCACAGCAGCAGCACCGCCATCGCCGCCGAATGCGCGAACGCGGCGAGCCCGATGCTCGACGCCATCAAGAGGCCGATCACGAGAAACAACTTGCGCGTCGCGGTCAGCGACAGCCGGCCGGATGCATACACGCGATCCGACGCCCAGCCCGCCAGCACCTCGACGACGATCGAAGCGAGCAGCGGCAGCGACGCCATCCAGCCCATCTCCATCACCGTGAGACCGCGCGCCTTGATCAGGTAAGTCGGCAGCCACGTGATGAAGAAATACGAGTTGTAGTTGATCATGAAGAAGCCGATGCACATCGCCCAGATGTTGCGATGGGCGAGCAGCCGGCGCCAGTCGGGCCGAGCCGCATCGGCCGCGGACTGCGCAGTCCGTCCGCGTTCGATGTGCGCGAGTTCGCTCGCGCTGACGCGCGGATGCCTGGCCGGCGAATCGGTAAAGCTCAGTTGCCACACGACGAACCACACGATGCCTAGCAGCCCGGTGAGCACGAACGTGAGCTTCCAGTCGAAGGCCGCGAGCATCCATGCGATCAGCGGCAACGCGATCGCTCCGCCGAGCTTCGAGCCGCTATCGAAAATACCCGCTACCGTCGCGCGTTCTTCGCGCGGAAACCAGCGCGTCGCGATGCCCGCGTTGCTCGGATAGGCGCCGGCCTCGCCGACGCCGAGCGCGACGCGCAACGCCACGAGCGAGCGAAACCCGTTCGCAATGCCCGTTGCCGCCGTTGCGAGCGACCACCAGAACACTGCGAAACCCAGCACCTTCTTCTGCCCGAAGCGGTCGGCAAGCATGCCGGCTGGCAACTGCAGCAGCGCATACGACCAGAAGAACGCCGACATCACGACGCCCATCTCGACCGCACCCAGATGAAACTCCGACTGGATCCGCGGCGCAGCGGCGGACAGCACCGTGCGATCGATATAGTTGATCGCGATCGCCGACCACATCAGCCCGGCGACCCACCATCGCACGTTCGAGCGGCCTCGTCCTTGTGCGCTATGCATCCGTTGTCTCCAATGTCCGTTTATTTATGGTGTGCGCTACGTTCGCATCATGAGCCGACGCTGCGAGATGCAGCAACGTGGTCAGCTCACG
Source organism: Paraburkholderia phosphatilytica (assembly GCF_003443895.1). Lineage (GTDB taxonomy): Bacteria > Pseudomonadota > Gammaproteobacteria > Burkholderiales > Burkholderiaceae > Paraburkholderia > Paraburkholderia phosphatilytica. The sequence goes on from NZ_QQOA01000037.1 coordinate 4,819, forward strand.
ATACCCATGTGCCAGGGCACGAATTCGTTGTCGCCGAGGCCCAGCAGTTCGCTCTTCGTGCGTTCGCCCGATGCCGCGCGCACGATGCAATCGAAGATGTCCTGCCCCATCGCTTCGATCGACCGTTCGCCGTCCAGCACGAGCCCGCAGTTGATGTCCATGTCTTCTTCGAGCCGCGCGAACATCGGCGTGTTGCTCGCAAGCTTTAGCGTCGGCGCGGGCTTCGAGCCGAACATCGAGCCGCGTCCGGTCGTGAAGCAGATCAGGTTCGCGCCGCTCGCGATCTGCCCGGTGACCGCGACCGGATCGTAGCCCGGCGAATCCATGAACACGAAGCCCGCGCGATCGATCGGTTCGGCGTATTCGTACACCGCCTGCAACGGCGTGGTGCCGCCCTTCATCGCGGAGCCGAGCGACTTCTCGAAGATGTTCGCAAGGCCGCCCTGCTGGTTGCCCGGCCCGACCACGCCATTGAACTGGCCGTTGTGGCCGCGCGTATAGCGCTCCCACCACGCGAGCCGGTCGAGCAGTTTCTGGCCCACTTCCGGCGTGACCGCGCGGCGCGTCAGCATGTATTCGACACCATGAATTTCAGGTGTTTCCGACAGGATCGCGGTGCCGCCATGACGCACCAGCAGGTCCATCGCGGCACCGAGCGCCGGGTTCGCGGTGATGCCCGAGAAGCCGTCCGAGCCGCCGCATTCGAGGCCGATCTTCAGATGACTGACGGGCACCGGCGTGCGCGCGACGTCGTTCGCGGCGGGCAGCATCTGCTGGATCGCGGCGATGCCCGCTGCGATGGTCGCGCGGGTGCCGCCTTCGTTCTGCATCACGAGCGCATGCACCGACTTGCCGGTCTTGAGTCCTTGCGAATCGAGCAGATCGGCGACCTGATTGCGCTCGCAGCCGAGCCCGACGATCAGCACGCCGGCCAGGTTCGGATGCCGCGCATAACCGGCGAGTGTGCGGCGCAGCACATCGAAATGCTCGCTCGGCGACGACATGCCGCAACCGCTCGTCTGCGCGAAGGCCACCACGCCATCCACGTTCGGATACGCGCGCAGGCGTTCCGGCGTGAACCAGTCGGCGATATGGCGGATCACGGTGGACGAACAGTTGACCGACGCGAGAATGCCGATGAAGTTGCGCGTCGCGACGCGGCCATCGGGCCGCACGATGCCGTTGAAGGTAGCGCGCTGCGCCTCGGGCACGTAGTCGACCGGCTTCACGTCGAGACCGAAGCCGGGATCGCGCTCGAAATCGACGAGGGTGATGTTGTGGGTGTGGACGTGCTCGCCCGCTTCGATGTCGCGCGCGGCCACGCCGATCACGGTGTCGTATTTGCGGACCGGTTCGCCGGCCGCGATGCGCGCGGCCGCGACCTTGTGACCCGCCGCGACCTGCGCGCGCAGCCGCACCGTGCTGCCGCCGACCGACACCTGCTGGCCGATGGTGAGCGCTTCGCGCGCGATCAGCACGTTGTCACGCGGGTTGAGCCGGAGCAGCTGCCCGCTTGCGGCTTCGAAGGAATTGGCCTGCAACATTCGGCGTGTCTCCACGGGCCGCGGCGGTGGGGTCGCGCAGCCGGTTTGTTCTGGAACTTATGTTACCGGTATATGTAACCGGTAACATGTGTGCCATCGTAGTACGCTTTTGGGATAATTGCCAGCACTCTTTGCGCCGACAGGAACCGCCGCCGCCGTGACCAAAACTTCGACAGAACTCGACCTGCCGGCCGCCGCCGGCGTTCCGCGGCGCGCCCGCCGCAGTACCGGCCGCGTCACGCTGAGCGATCTGGCCAGGCTGACCGGGGTGACGAAAGTCACGGTATCGCGCGCGCTCAACAGCCCCGAGCTCGTGTCGAGCGAAACGCTCGAACGGGTTCGCGAGGCCGTGCGGCAGACCGGCTACACGCCCGACCTGATCGCGGGATCGCTCGCATCGAACCGCAGCCGCCTCGTGGTCGCGCTGATTCCCGCGATGGCGGGCAGCGTGTTCCAGGAAACGGTCGCGGCGCTGACCGCCGAACTCGCGGCGGCGGGCTACCAGCTGCTGCTCGGGCAAAGCGGCTACGACGAATCGCGCGAGGAGGCGCTGCTCGACGCGATCATCGGCCGGCGGCCGGCGGGTATCGTGCTGACAGGCGTCGTGCATTCGGAGGCGTCGCGGCAGAAGCTGCGCGCGGCGGGCATACCCGTCGTGGAGACATGGGACATCACGCGCTCGCCGCTCGACATGCTGATCGGCTTCTCGCATCAACAGGTGGGCGAAGCGGCGGCGCGCTATCTGCGCGAACGCGGCGCACAGCGTCCGGCAATCGTCACGCCGGGCGACCGCCGTGCGAAGCTGCGCGCGGATGCGTTCATCGATGCGTTCGAGGGCGGCTGGAGCATCCCGGTCATGTCGGTGGCGTCCCCCGCCAATCTCGGCGACGGCCGGCGCGCGCTCGCGCGTCTGCTCGACGATCATCCGTCGATCGATGCGGTGTTCTGCGGCGCCGACATCATGGCGCTGGGCGTGCTGATGGAAGCGCGTTACCGCAAGGTCGACGTGCCGACGCGGATGAAAGTGATCGGCTACGGCGACCAGAATTTCGCCGGCGACACCGACCCGCCGCTGACGACGATCCGCATCGACGGCACGCGCATCGGCAAGCTCGCCGCGTCGATGCTGATCGCGAAGATCGAAACCGGCGCGCAGAAGCAGCGCAAGGTGGACGTCGGCTTCACGCTGATCGAACGCGGCTCCGCGTAAGCGGCGCGACGCCGACGTCGGCCCACGCGCGGGCTGGCCGTATTAGCCGCGCTATCCGTGCGAAAGCGCGGACCCGACGCCGCGCGCCGCGTTGCCGTTGTAATAGCTGAGATCGGGGCTCGTCAGAAGGCGCGTCATGTGCGGCCCGTGCGTGTGCAGCTTCGCGCGCTCCAGACACTCTTTCTTGCCGCGCAGGCAATCGGTAGCCTCGAGTTGCGGATGATCCTGCATGGACGGCGCTTCCGCGGCGCTCGGCCAGTGATGGCACACGAGGCTCAGCGCATCGCACGAGTTGCGATAACGCGGATGCACCGGCTCGCGCTCGGGCATGTCGATCACCGCCCGGCGTCCAAACCGCTCCACCACCGCGCGATACAGCACCTTCTCCAGAAACGCGTCGTCCTCCACTTCCAGCGACGACACCGTCCGCAGCAGCTCAGGCGTGCACTTCGCGATGAAGAACTGCGTCGAGATCGACTTGCGCTCGCGAATGCCGTAGCGCACGCCAAGCGGCCGCAGCACGGTCGCGAGCCGCGCGCGCAGACGCCTGCGAAGTTCCGGCGAGCGACGCCATTCCGGCAGGCGGTCCGTGCTCCACGACGACGCGGCAATCAACGCGGCGGGGTCCTGCTCGAGCCGCTCGATGTAACGCAGCAGCACGTTCTGGTCGAACACCCAGGTGTCGGCTTCGAGATGGATCACGTAATCCGCCTGAAATGCGTCGACGGCGCCCTGCATCGACGCCACCAGCAGATCGAGCGCGCCGCGCGTGAGCGGCCTGGGTTCGCGCCGCACCAGCACGTCCTCGATATAGCGCGTATAGCCGGGATCCGCGCACGCGTGCACGACCGGCCACTTATGCGCCCAGTTCAGCTTGACGATCTCCATCGAGATGCGCGCGCAATCGGTGCGATTGAACGAAGTCAGACAGATGACGACCTGCATGGGCAACGGGGTCCGCTGAACGAAAACCGGCACATGGTGCACGAAAGCGCATGCCCCGAACGGGTGCCGACGCTTACCGCAGATTACGACACCCCTCCCGCGTAGCTGCCGCACACCCGCCTGTATGGCTCCTCGCGCCGCAGAGCGCGGACACACGCCCGAAATACGTCGCAAGAGAACGGCAATCTGCCGTAGCAATGCCTATGGCACCATGCGCGGCAAACCAGTTCAGACTGCATCGCCCGTATGGCGCGCGACGAGACCCAACCGGCCACCTCGGCCCACATGAAGATCCCAACCGCAAGCGGCGCCGACCGCGTTCGGACCGTCGCGTTCGTGATGTCGCCGGCGCTCGGCGACACGCTGAATCTGCTCGTCGTCGCGCACAACCTGTGGCTCGCCGGCTGGCGCGTCAACGTATTCGGCGACCACGCGCATTCGCTCGCGGCCTGGTTCCCGCATCTGACGATCGCGCCGGCGTTGATGCCCGGCGATGCACGCCACGTGCTCGCCAGCTATCCGTTCGTCGTGCAGATGCACCGCGACCGGCCCCTCGCCGATCTGCGCGGCTGGCACCCCGGCTTCATCGATCTGCACGACGTCGAGTACGCGAAGAACGGCGACTGCATGGCGCGACGCTTCGCGGACTTCGCCGCCACGCGCTTCGGCCTGCCGAGCGTGGTCGTGTCGAACGGCATCAGTCCGCCCACCAGCCTGCGTGGGCGCCGCCATACGTCGCGCGTGGCCGTTCATCCCGAAGCCAGTACCGCGGACAAACGCTGGACGCCGCAACGCTTCGTCGAGCTTGCGCGGCATCTGCGCACGGTGGGCCTGCGCGCGGAATTCGCGCTCGACGCGCGCGAGCTGCCGCGCTGGGACTCGCGCGATGCAGGCGCGCCGCCGCTGCGCACCTTCGCGTCGACGGCCGCGCTCGCCGAGTGGCTGTACGAATCGGCGTGGTTCATCGGCAACGACTCGGGCGTCGGCCATCTCGCGTCGTCGCTCGGCGTGCCGACGCTCACCGTATTTCGCCGGCGCAGGATCGCGCAGCGCTGGCGGCCGGGCTTCGCGCCCGGCGCGATCGTGTATCCGCCGTGGTGGGTGCCCACCGCGGGGCTGAAGGAACGCTGGTGGCGCGAGTCGATCACGGTGCGGCGCGTGCTCGCGTCGTTCCATGCGCTACGGTCGCGCACTGCCGTGCAAAGCGACGGCGCGGCCTCGGAGTGGATGGTGCAATGATGAAAGCGACGCTGCAACGCGCCGGATCGATCGCGGTCATGCTGCCGGCCGCAATCGGCGATTCGCTGCTGATGATGGTGGTGGTCAACAACCTGATCCGCAACGGCTACCGGCCGGTGGTCGTGAGCTGGGTGGTCGCCGAACTCGCCGACTGGTTTCCTGGCGTCGACGTCTATCGCGAATCCGACGTGCAGGGGCACTTCGATCTCGTGATCGAGTTGCGCCGCACCGAGCGCGGCGCCGCGCTCGCCGCCCACGGCGAACTGTGCGAGATGGTTGCGCTGGAGCCATTCCGCAAGCATGGGCACATGATCGACATGATGGTCGCCGTCGCGCGCGACGTGTTCGAGCTTGCGAACGTGACGCGCGAAAACGGCATCGCGGTGCCGCCCGGCATCCGCTTTCGCGCGAACGAACGGCGCGTCGCGATCCATCCGACTGGCAGCCACATCGAGAAGATCTGGCCGCGCAAGAAGTTCGTCGCACTGGCGCGCAAGCTGATCGAGCGCGGCTTTCATCCGACCTTCCTCGTCGCGCCGGAGGAAAAGCCGGCATGGCTGCTCGACCGCGACGCCGCGCCCTGTCTTCACTCGTTCGAACGGCTGGGCGAAGTCGCCGCGTGGATCGCCGAGTCGGGCTGGTTCATCGGCAACGACTCGGGCCTCGGACATCTCGCGTCGGCGCTCGGCGTGCCGACCATCTCGCTCTTCATGCGTCGCGGCCTTGCGCGCACGTGGCGGCCGAACTGGGGACGCGGCGCGATCGTGCTGCCGCGCAACGTCTTCGTGATCGGCTTCCTGAAAGAGCGCTACTGGAAGCTCGCGCTGACCGCGCGCAGCGTGCTGCGCTCGTTCGAGCGTCTGCGGCTCGGCGAGACGACCTGAGCCTGAGCCTGAGCCGCTTACCCGTGCTTACGAATGGTATCGAGTTGCTTCAGCGCGGCGCGTGATGCCGCGCGAAGCGCGCCGGCGTGCCCCGCTATGCGAAGGCCTCGTTGCAGCTGTTACGTGCGGTTGCACATGCGAAGCGCGCCGCTGTTAACGTGCGTCCGTCGATGTCGTTCGTCGCGGGTTCGAAGCGAACACACGAGCGGAGCGCACAAGCGGAACGCACGCGCGAAGTCATCGAACGAATGTGATCAACCTGTAGGGAGAAGTGATGAAGCGAATTGGCATGCTTGCAGCGGCTGTGCTGCTGGCCAGCACCCTGGGCGGTTGCTGGTGGGGTCCGCCGCCTGGATTTGGCGGCCCTGGTGGTGGAGGTCCTGGCGGTGGCGGCCCTGGTGGCGGTGGCGGTGGCGGCGGTCCCGGTCCGCAGGGCGCGGTGACGGTGCCGCACGCGACGCAAGCGGGTTGATGCGGGTTGATGCGTTTGTTCGCGGCGCTCAGCGACGCAGCGATGCGTCGCTGACTTCGCCGCTTACTGCTCCACTCGTTGCATAAATCAGGCCGCGGATAACACCGGCTCCTGCAACGCGGCCGCGGTCTCTTCCGCGGGTTCGTGAACCGGTACCGTCTCGACGGCGACGACCGGCAGCGCGGCGGGGTCCTTGCGGGTCTTGCCCGCGCGCGCCGGCGGCTGGCACGCGACGCACACCACGTCGCGCTGCAGATCGTGGCGGTGCGCGATGAACTTGCCGCCGCAGCGGCAGCACGGCGTCAGCTGCAACAGCTCCGCATCGAAGAAACGCACGAGCGTCCACGCACGCGTGAGACTCAGCACGACTTCCATGTTGCGCGCCGCGCAGTGGTCGAGATACAGCCGGTACGACTTCGTCAGCGCATCGAGACGCACGCAGCCTGCTTCGTCGCGCAGAAAACGGTAGATGTTGAAGAACAGCGACGCGTGAATGTTCGGCAGCCACGTCATGTACCAGTCGGCCGAAAACGGCAGCAGGCCTTTCGGCGGCGACACGCCTCTGACTTCGCGGTACAGGCGCGTCATGCGGTCGCGCGACAGCGTCAGCTCGCTCTCGAGCAACTGCATCCGCGCGCCGAGCTCGATCAGCTCGATCGCGCGCAGCACTTCCTGCGCCTCGTGACGAAGACTCTTCGAAGAGATGGCCATGACGTGACCCTGTTCGCTCAGGAGAACTGTTGCGCGTGCTGGCCCGCCAGCACGATCGCGGTGTGGGTGGCCGACATGTCGATCTGCTTCGACTGTTGCGTCAGCGCCGACAGCAGCAGATGGTCGTCGAGGCGGAACGCGCACAGCAGCTGATCGGTCGCCGCGATGCGCGAGATCTGCGCGAGCGACAGGCTCGACAGCAAATCCGCGAGCTCGTGCGACAGACCGAGCCGGAACATGCCGACCGGCCGATCCTCGCGCAGCATGCGTTGCGCGAGCATCAGATACGAGAGATTGATTTCGTGGATCGAGTCCTGCACGTCGAGCACATCCATGGTCTTGAGCTTCCGCTTTCCCCGCGTTGCGCCGGCTTTCCGCCGTGCGTATGTGTGCTTCCCGCGACCAGCCGCCGCGGTGCGCTGCATTTGATACAGAAGTTACACTTTGTCACACCTTGGGGCAGAGTGTATGAGAGCGGCCAGTCGCAGGGCAAGGGGTTTTCAATTTGAATTGAGGCTTAAAACAACGATTTGACCGAATTAATCCTTTCACTCTCTCACAAGGTAGTTTTGCCCGATAAAACAGGGCGAATCAGCCATGTCTCGCGGCGCCCGGATTCCTACCAAGCCTTACGTGGTGGCCGCCTCGCGCCGCTGCCGACGCCTTCCGCAAGGCAGCCGCAGGAAAGCGATGGATAAGGCGAGCGAAATGCGGCATTCAATTTCGCTCGCGATTTTATTGTCGATCCGGCAATCGCGTGCGAAATGAATTAAGACTTGGTAATGAGTACGGGAATAAGCGTCTATTTCGGGAGATAGGGCGCGCGGATAGCCAATGTGTAACGAGGAAGACGTGGGGGAGAACGCGGGGGAAAACGCGAGGAAAATTGCGGACAGCCGCGGACAGTCGCAGCAGACTGCGGACAACCCGCGGAAATGCGGAGAACCCGGAAAGATCAGATGGCCGGCTTCCAGCCGTTGGCGGTCAGGTTCATCGTCCAGTGCCATTCGGCATTGCCGACGCCATTGACGATCTGCGCGAGCGTCGGGAACGCCGCCTGGATGTCGGGACGGGTGGCCCAGTCGGGCAGTCCGTCGATGCGGTAGGTGTAGTAGAACGCGGCCATCTTGCGGCCGCCGATCTTGACCGGCTGGTCCGATCGCGTCACCTTGTCGAGCGCGAAACGACCGTAGCAGAACTGACCATCGGTTTGGCCAGTGGTGGTTTCGCGGCCGATCACGCGGAAGTAGTTCGCGCCCGCATCGCTCAGTTCGTAACGGCGCACCGGTTGCATCAGGTCGCCGGCACGCGCGACGAGCGGCGTCATCTTCACGAGCCCGGCGTTGCGCAGCGCTTCCATTTCGCCCGCCACGCTCATGCGTTCATCGCGATGCGCGAAGTCGCGCGCGGTGACGTCGGTCGGGAACGAGACTTCCGGCAGACACGCGCTCTTGACCTGGGTCAGGTGCTCGCGCGCCGCGTCGGACAGCTTCTGGTTGCTCACGCAGCCCGAAAGCAGCGCGACCGAAACGACTGCTGCCCACGTCCATCCGTCTGATTTCATCGTGCCGGTGTGCTGGTTGGGTGGATGTCGCAGCGTGACCGCACGTCACGCCGGCGCCAGTGTATCTGGCCAGCACAGGTTTGAGAATCGTTATGTGCCTTACCTCACATAACGGCACATTTTCCAAAAACTTGAGGGATCACTTACTGAGCCTTTCCGACCCTCAAGCGCCGCGAGCACCGGACGATATCGTGGCCAGGCCCCACGACATGAGGACTCCATGACCACTGCGACGCCTGACCAGATCGCGCGGCTCGTCCGCATCAATCCCATCGTGATCGTCAACGGCAGCGGCGATGCCGCACGCTCGTTGCGTTATCGCGGCAAGCACACGATGACTGCGCTGATGGGCTTTCTCGGCACCCACCGCGACACCCGCGCACTCGTCTACAGCCACAACACGGAAGGCTCGCAATTGTGGGTCGACGTGCAGACCGGCAACTTCCGCAATCTGCAACGACTTCATTGAACCGTGACGCGCACGGCCTGGCCACTGGATGGCGAGGCCGCCGCTCATGTTGCACTTATTTAGCGCTCATCGAGCACTCACGCGCGCTTCACACCGTCAGATCGACGACGCCGCCCACCGGCTGCCATGCGAGCCCGACCGTGTTGCCGCTCAGCGCATCGAGCACGTCCGGCAACGACGCGCTCGCGTCGGGGTCCTGGTTGAGCGCCGCGATATGAGCCTGCAGCGCCGTGTTCAGGTTCGACAATGCGGCGGTCATCGGATCGCTGCTGTCGGCGGAAGCCTCGGCGTTCGTGTCCTGCGGCGGCGAAGTGTCGGCGAAATCGTCCCACGGCATCGACGTATCGTTGGCGGCATCGCTGCTCGCCACGCTTTGCGACGCGTCCGAAAGGCTCGCAATCCGCGAAGCGAGATCGGTGTACGCAGCCACGCTTCCACCGGACGACGCGGCGGTCGTGCTCGACACATTCGTCGCACCATCACCCTCCGCTTCCTGCGAAGCTGCTGCATTCGAAGCCGCCGCATTCTCCTGCAGCGCAAGCGCGCGATACAGCGCGGCAAGCAGTTGCGCGCCGGTCGTCTCGACGTCGCCCACTGACGGATTTTTCGAACGCGGTATCGACTCCAGCGAAATGTTCGCGTCGGCCACGACATGGCGCACCACCGGGTCGCCGCTGTTGCCGCCCGCCAGTTGCGACAGCGTCAGCTGCAACGCGGTCATCAGCGGATCGGGACTGCTGTTGCTGTCGGCGGTATCGGCATCGCTTGCGGAGGGCGACTTCGCGAGTGGCGAATCCTGCGATGACGAAGCATACGGCGGCACGGACGCACCGGCCTGGTTGATCGAATCGATGGTCATGATGTTGCACTCCAGACGGAGACGGGCGACCGCATCGGGATGCGCGCGCGGCGCATGCGCGTCCCGCGGCGAGGCGACGCGCTATCAGCGTGGATAACGGAACGCGAAGCCGCAACCTGAGGCTTGGTAAGGATGCGCAAGGGCTTGCGGAGACGATGCGCGCCGAGGCAAGGAGAACGACAGCCGCGAACCGGGCAGACCGGGCGCCGCGCATCGCAGTAATACACTGTAAGGCGCACTAAGGCGCCGCAACCGGCCCCGCGGACGGATTCGCTATAGTCGGGTCGGGCGCCCTGCTCCGCGGCTTCGTTCGCCGCAGCCAGCGCACATTTCGCATTTTTCCGCCGCGCACGACGCGGCCTTTGCCATGTCCGACACACCCGTCCAGGTGCTGCTGGTCGACGACGACGCCGACCTGCGCGACCTGTTGAGAACCTTCTTCCAGCAACGCGGCATCGAACTGTCGGTGCTGCACGACGCCAACCATCTGGCCCGCCGGCTCGAACTCGAACGGCCGTCGATCATCGTGCTCGACCTGATGATGCCGGGCGTCGACGGCCTCACCGCGTTGCGCGCGCTGCGCGCGAGCGGCGACACGATTCCCGTCATCATGCTGACCGCGCGCGCCGACGACGTCGACCGCGTGATCGGCCTCGAACTCGGCGCCGACGACTACCTCGGCAAGCCGTTCATGCCGCAGGAACTGCTCGCGCGCATCAACGCGGTGCTGCGTCGGCATGGCACGCGCGAACCGGAAACGCAAAACGAACGGCGCGACACCGTCGTGTTCGGTCCGTTCCGGCTCGAGCTGGCAAGCCGCACGCTCTATCGCGACAACGAACTCGTCAAGCTGACGGGCAGCGAATACGCGTTGCTCGAAGTGTTTGCGCGCCACCCGATGCAGACGCTGTCGCGCACGAAGCTCGTCGACATGCTGTACGGCCCGCACGCGGATGTGACCGAGCGCGGCATCGACGTACCGGTCTGGCGGCTGCGGCGTCTGCTCGAAAGCGACCCGGCGAATCCGCGCCGCATCCAGACGATGCGCGGCGTCGGCTACATGTTCGTGCCCGGCGGCGACGATGAAGATCCGGTTTGATTCGCTGTTCCTTCGTCTGTCGGCGATGACCATCGGGCTGATCGTGCTCGTCAACCTGACCGCGATCTTCGTCGTCGAACAGGAGCGCGGCCAGATCGACACGACCCGCGTGCAGCGCGACGTACTGCTCGCCGAGCTCGCGAAGCACGACAGCGCAATGGCCGCGCTGCGCGTCGCGTCCACGCTCGGCCTGTCGTACATCCCTGCGAACCAGGCGATCGCGCAGGGTTGCCCCGCGCCGTGCACGGACACGTCCACGCCGTTCACGCATGACCTGCGCCCGAAGCTGCCGCCCGGCAGTCATATCGTGTCGGACGTCGAATCCGGTTCGCTATGGATCCGCTATGCCGGCGACCCGGAATGGATCCGGATGGAAAACGTGACCGTGCCCGTGATGCGTTTTCGCAGCGCGAGCTTGCTGATGCTCGCGTTCGCGATTGCGATCGCGCTCGTCGGCGCATGGCATCTGCAACGGCCATTGCATCGGCTCGCGCTGGCGGCGCGCGAGTTTCGCATCGGACGGCGCGTGCCCGAAGTGCGACCGGCCGGCCCACGCGAGGTCAAGGAGCTGATCGCCGACTTCAACCAGATGGTCGACGAGCTCGCACAGTCCGAGCAGGAACGCGCGGTGATGCTCGCGGGCGTCGCGCACGATCTGCGCGCGCCGATCACGCGGATGCAGGTGCGCGCCGACCTGCTGCCCGACGAGGCGAACCGCGCGGGCTTTCTGCGCGACGCCGAATCGCTGTCGCGCATCGTCACGCAGTTCCTCGATTTCGCGCGCGAATCCGCGGACCGTTCGCCGCGCGTGCAGGTCGACGCGCATTGCCGCCGGCACTATGGCGACAGCCTCGGCGGCGACGCGCTGATCGCGCTCGATCTGCGCGCGGACGACGGCTTCGCGCTGCCGCTCGTCGATCTCGACCGGATCCTGCAGAACCTGATCGAGAACGCGCTCACTTACGGCGAACCGCCGGTCGAAATCGCGACCTTCCGGCGCGGCGCCGAGCACGTGCTGAGCGTGCGCGATCACGGCGGTGGCATTCCGGCCGATCAGCTCGAACGCGCGCTGCAACCGTTCGTGCGGCTCGACGAAGCGCGCAGCGGCGACGCGCACTGCGGCCTCGGCCTCGCGATCGTGCGCCGGCTGGTGCGCTACAACGGCGGTTCGTTCGCCGCGTTCAATTGCGGCAACGGCGGCAACGACGGCGGCCTCACCGTCGAGATGAGCTTCCCCGCCGGCTGAAGAACACCGGCTTCGCGCTTCACATCGTGCGCGGCGCTGGCGCCCACAGCGGACGCCGCTTTTTTACCGCACGCGCCGCATCGGGCCAGCGGACGCTGTCGACCGCGATGCGGCGGCGCGGCGCGTCGGCGATGAAACGGTCGAGCGTCTCGCGAATGTCGCGGTCGATGAAATCGGCGCGCTCGGCGTCGACCAGCACGCTCGCCTCGTCCGGTATCTGCGCGAGACAACGCATCAGCATCGGCTTGGCGAGAAACGACGCATCCTTGCGGAACGACAGCAGAAAGTGGTTATCGTGCTGCGTCAGCGCAAACGTATCGTGGAGATTCGCGCGCACCGCAAGCAACGTGCTGACTGCAATGCCGATCCCGATGCCGATCAGCAGGTCGGTGGCCAGCACGCCGACGACGGTGGCGACGAACGGCACGATCCGGTCGGTGCCTTCACGCATCAACGCGATGAAGAGCGCCGGCTTCGCGAGCTTGTAGCCGGTTTGGATCAGGATCGCCGCGAGACACGCGAGCGGAATCAGGTTCAGCACCGCGGTCAGCGCGAACACGCTGACGAGCAGCAGCACACCGTGCACGACAGCCGACAGGCGCGTGCGCGCGCCGGCGTTCAGGTTCGCGGAACTGCGCACGATCACGGCCGTCAGCGGCAGGCCGCCGAGCACCGCCGCGACCATGTTGCCGACGCCCTGCGCCTTGAGCTCGCGATCCGGCGACGCGCGACGGCGCAGCGGATCCATCTGTTCGACCGCTTCGAGACTCAGCAGCGTTTCGAGACTCGCGACCACCGCGAGCGTCAGCGCGACGCGCCATACGTCCGCGTTGATCAGCTGCTCGAAGTCGGGCATCGAGAACGCATCCGTCAACGCAGCGAACGAGCCGAACGAGTCGAGCGCCACGCGATGCTCGCGCGGCAGTGAGAGCGACGGCGCGAACGCGTCGGCGATGAGCGTCACCGCGACGCCGAGCACCACGACCGCGAGCGGCCCCGGCAACGCGCGCACGAGTGCGAAGCGCTTCGCGCGCGGCGTGTCCCACGCGAACAGCAGCGCGACCGACGCCAGCGCCAGCACGAGCGGCGTCAGCGAGATCGTGCCGAACGGCGTCGCGATCGAGGCTGCGCTCGCGGCCGCCGCGCCCTGGCCCGATGCCGACCAGCCCGCCGCGAGCGGCACTTCCTTGACGATCAGCATGAGGCCGATCGATGCCAGCATGCCCTTGATGACGGGCACCGGCACGAAGCTCGCGAGCCGCCCCGCTCGCAGCATCCCGAACACCAGTTGCAGACCGCCGGCGATCAGCACGGCGGCGAGAAACGCGGAAAAGCTGCCAAGCGAAGCGATCGCCGATACGACGATCACGACGAGCCCCGCGGCGGGTCCGCTGACGCTCAGCTGCGAACCGCTCAGCAGCGCGACGACGAGACCGCCGACGATGCCGGACACGAGCCCGGCGAACGGCTCGACGCCGGACGCCGTCGCGATGCCGAGACACAGCGGCAGCGCGACCAGAAACACCACGATGCCCGCGAACAGGTCGCTGCGCAGGTTCGATAGATCGATGAAGGGTTGGCTATGCATAGGGATTCGCTGTCGAAATAAAGAGGTGCCGGTGTTCAGGATGCGTGCGCGGACGCGCCGCGGCGGCCTGGCCGCGCGGCGTGCGATCCACAGTGAGAGAGGTGGCGAGAGCGCGCGCCGTTCAGGCCGCGTCGCGCATGTCGGTCAGCTGCATCAGCCGGCCTTCGCGCAGGCCGAATACCCAGCCATGCACCTGTGGCCGGCGTTTCGCGGCTCGCACAATAGGCGACGCTTCGAGCAACCGCACCTGCTCGACCACGTTCAGCGCGACGAAGTGATCGACGCGCTCGTCGAAGTCGTCGATCGCGTCGAGCTCGGCGCGGTGCCGCAGCGCGAGCTCCCGCAGGCCGGCGATGCGGCGGTTCACGAGCGGCAGTGCATCCGCGGGCGGCGACAGCGCCGCACGCACGCCGCCGCAATGATGGTGACCGCACACGATGATGTGCTCGACGTGCAGCGCATGCACCGCATATTCGACGACGCTCGACGCGTTGCCGTCGTCGGATGTGAACAGGTTCGCGATGTTGCGGTGGACGAACAGTTCCCCGGGCTGCGCGTTCGTGATGCGCTCCGCGGGCACGCGGCTGTCCGAACAGCCGATCCACAGCACCCGTGGCTGCTGGCCCTGCGCGAGCGTGGAGAAGAAGGTGGGCTCGCGGGTCGCGATTTCAGTCGACCACGCGAGGTTGGCGAGAAGCAGGCGTTTCGGATGGTTCATCGATCAGGCTCCGAAGATGTCGGGACGAAGGAATGGCCTCACCCGCCGCGTCCGGCGGGGCTCAAACGATGTTTACGAAAAGCTTTCGGTGGTTTGGTTCCACAAAAAAATCACGGCCGCGCGAATTGATGCGTAATGCGTGCACTTCGGAGTGCACTGCGCCCGCGCACGTTTCATCGGAGGAATCCCGCGCGCCGCCTACGCTCTCGGGGTATACGCTCGCGCAAACGATTTGCGTACAAAACATCTCTCAAGGTTCGCTCCGGCCCCTCCGATACAGCGAAAGACGATGGAAGCTCTACACGCTATCCGTCGCGATCAATTAAACAGCTGGGGAATAGCAATGGGGATGGGAAACATGACGGTACGCAACAGGCTGTCGATTGCGTTCGGCTCGCTCGCGGCACTGGTGGTGCTGGTGTCCGTGCTGGCGTTGAATGCGCTGTCGAGCGAAAACGCGCGCTTCGACACGTACGTGAACGGCATCAGCGCGAGAGCGGAACTCTCGGAGAAGGTACGCACTGCTGTCGACCGCCGCGCGATCGCGGCACGCAACCTCGTGCTCGTCACGAAGGCGGACGACATCGCGCTCGAAAAGGCGGCGGTCACGCAGTCGCATGAAGACGTGCAAAGCGCCCTCACCCAGCTGAAGGACCGCGTGGCCAACTCCGGCGACTCCGACCAGCAAGGCAAGGATCTCGTCGCCGGTATCGATCGCGTCGAGCAGCAGTACGGTCCCGTCGCGCTCGCGATCGTCAACGCCGCGCTGAACAACCAGCACGACCAGGCGATCACGATGATGGACGACCAGTGCCGGCCGCTCCTCGCCGCGCTGATCAAGGCAACCGATGCGTACAGCGCGTACGCGCACACGCAGGCCGCCAGCATGATGGAAGAGGCCGCCGAGCACTACCGCAGCCAGCGCATCACGCTGATCGGCCTGTCGCTCGCCGCGGTCGCAGCGGCCGTGCTCGGTGCGCTGCTGATCACGCGCAGCCTGACCCGCTCGCTCGGTGCGGAACCCGGCACGCTCGGCGAACTGACGCGCCGCGTCGCGGCGGGCGATCTGAGCTCGCTGCCCGGCGCGGAGCACGCGCCGCAAGGCAGCGTGCTCGCGTCGATGGGCGACATGCAGGCGAGCCTCGTGCGCCTGATCGGCCAGGTGCGTCAGTCGGCCACCAGCATCGCGGATGGCTCCAGCCAGATCGCGGCCGGTAATGCCGAACTGTCGACGCGCACCGAGCAGCAGGCGTCGTCGCTGCAGGAAACCGCGTCGAGCATGGAAGAGCTGACCTCGACCGTGTCGCAGAATGCCGAGAACGCGCAGCAGGCCAGCACGCTCGCCGCGAACGCATCGGAAGTCGCGCATCGCGGCAGCTCGGTCGTCGCGCAGGTCGTCGACACGATGAACGACATCAACGCGAGCTCGACCAAGGTGGCCGATATCACCGGCATCATCGAAAGCATCGCATTCCAGACCAATATTCTCGCGCTGAACGCGGCGGTCGAAGCCGCTCGCGCGGGCGATCAGGGCCGCGGCTTCGCGGTGGTCGCGAGCGAAGTGCGCAGCCTCGCGCAGCGGTCGTCGACGGCGGCGAAGGAGATCAAGGATCTGATCTCGGCGTCGGTGCAGAAGATCAGCGACGGCGCGTCGCTCGCGGACGAAGCGGGCCGCACGATGACGGATGTGACCCAGGCCGTTGCGCGCGTCACCGACATCATGGGCGAGATCGCGGCCGCGTCGCGCGAGCAGAGCCGCGGCATCACGCAGATCAGCGAAGCGGTCACGCAGATGGACGAGGTCACGCAGCAGAACGCCGCGCTCGTCGAGGAAGCGGCCGCCGCATCGCGCTCGCTCGAGGAAGAAGGCCAGCATCTGACGTCGGCGGTCGGTTCGTTCCGGCTGGAGACGGCGGATAGCGGTCGTGCAGCAAAAGCAAAGGCTGTCGTTCGCGCCAGCGTGACTGCCAAAGCCGTGGCGAAGCCTTCGGCGGCTCCGGCACGCCGCCCGGCGCCGGCCGTCTCGCGCCCGCAGCAGAGCAGCGTTGCGCAAGCGAAGGCGCAACCGGTTGCCGCCGGCGCCGACGACGGCTGGAACACCTTCTGACCACCTTCTCACATTACGCAGGACCCCACGCATCGCCGGCTGCAGTATCGAGCCGGCGATGCGTTCATTGAAGCGCCTGTTTCATCGCATCGCGCTCCATCCGCATCACGCCTTCGCGTCGCATCTTCGCGTCGCATCTTCTTAGGCAGTCCACAGAATTCCCGCCACCGATGCTTGCAAATACATGACAGGCACGTCCGTCTGCGCGCAACCGAAACGAAACCGCCGCGCTTCGCTCGACAATGCTGGTAACGTCAGGAACTTCGCCTTATAGTGATCTACCCGCTTCAGCCCTTCGATCCGACTTCGACAGCCCCAAGGTGATGCATGGACTGGTTACTCGCCCGACTCTCCGAATCGGTCTCGTCAGCGAAAAGTCTCGAGGAACTCACGCGGCCCTTGCTCGAAATGCTCGAAACGGTCACCGGCCTCGAATCCACCTACCTCACCTCGATCGATCTGGACGGCGGCGTGCAGCTGGTGCAGTTCGCGCGCAACAGCGGCGAAATGGAAATTCCCGAAGGCCTGGAAGTGCCGTGGTCGGACACGCTGTGCAAGCGCTCGATCGATGAAGGCCGCAGCTTCACCGCCGACGTCGAATCGTGCTGGGGCGACTCCGAAGCCGCGGCCCAGCTCGGCATCCGCACCTATGCAAGCTCCCCGATCTACACGAGCACTGGCCTGCTGGTCGGCACGCTGTGCGCGGCAAGCCAGGACAACCATAGCTTCAGCGACCGTTCGCGCAGCGCGCTGAACCTGTTCTCGAAGCTGATCGCGCAGCACATCGAACGCGAGATGCTCGTGAACCAGCTGCGCGCATCGAACGAACACCTCGCGAAACACGCGCTGACCGATGCGCTCACCGGCCTGCCGAACCGTCGCTCGCTGCTCGACGAACTGGCCCGGCTGCTCGCGCGCGCCGCGCGCGAAGGCTCGCACGTGATGGTCGGCGTGATCGATCTGGACGGCTTCAAGGAAATCAACGACACGTTCGGCCACGCTGCCGGCGACCGCTTCCTGCAGGCCTGCGCGCGCCGCATCGGCCTCGCGGTGCGCGAGTCCGACATGCTGGCGCGGCTCGGCGGCGATGAATTCGCGATCGTCGGGCCTGGCCCGCGCGACGCCGGCGTGGCGTGCGACGCGACGGTGACGATGGCGCGCCGCGTATCCGACTCGCTCGTCGGCAGCATCGACATCGACGGTGTCGAGCTGCACTATCGCGGCGCAAGCGTCGGCTATATCGCCGCCGCGTCCGACTGGACGCCGGACCACGCGATCTCGATGGCCGACAAGGCGATGTACGAAGACAAACGCGGCCGCCGGCTGCGCAAGCCCGCCTGACCATCGTCCGGCGGCCGCTAGCCGCCCATCCAGTACACGCCGGGTATCGTGCGGTCCGCATCCGAGAGATACGGATTGTCGAGCTGGATCACCCGGCGCTCCGCGATCCGCGCCTGTCTCAGCCCGTTCTGGATATACGGATGCGTGTTGAACAGGCGCATATACGAGCCGTCGCGATACGCGGCCGCGAAGCCGCGCGCGATTGTCTCCGCGAGCCGCGGCTGCGCCGGCGTCACATAGAACAAAAAATCCGACCGGTACGTCAGCAGCAGATGCTGCTCGACCGTCAGATGCGGCGCATCGTCGCGATGCGCGTCGGCTTCGGCGAAGGCCTCGATCACGCCGCGCGGATAGTAGTCGATGCGACCGGCTTCGAGCATGCCGAAGAGGTTCTCGTAAGTCGCCGTCTGCACCTTGAGGCCTACGTTGCGCAGCACCAGGGTATCGACCCAGCTGAGTCCCTGCCCGGCCGTCAACGCGCGCAGATCGTCGAGCGTCTGCACCTTCGCGAACTCCGGCTGGCGTTCGCGCCGGATCAGGAAGATCCGGTAGCCGATCAGCCCGCGATGAATCGGAATATGCACCGCGTTCAGGTTGCGCTCGGCCTGCGCGTCCATGCTGGTCCAGTGCAGATTGATCGTGTTGCCCGTGGCGAGTTCGGCGAGCGCGCGGCCGCGTTCCATCACGACGTCGGCCTGGCGCGTGGTGCAGGTCGCATTGGCGGCTTTCATCGCCACGTCGAGCGTCGCGAGCGCAAAGGCCGCGTGCACGTCGCCGCCGTTGCGGATGCGGGGATACACGATTTCGAACGGTTCGGCGGCTGCTCTGGAAGACAGTACGATGCCCGCGGCGCCCACGGCCGCACCAATGAAACGCCTTCGATGCATAGAGGAAAGACCGGCTAGCGCCGGGGCGTGCCGCCGATACCGGCGTCGTTCAATGAACCGTGCCGAAGAATGCCTGCGCACCTTCGGCAGGCGTGAGCCCGACGACGAAGTAGCCTTCGAGGCGCTCCGCGTTCGAATCGTCGAGCAGGAAAGGTGGTTCGATGAAGCCGACCGCGACCGCGTGGTCGTACCACTGGCTCATCCAGTCGCGCAGTTCCACCACATACTGCGGCAATACTTCTTCGGTCGCGTACTCTTCCATCTGGAGTCTCCGTGGACGCGCTCTCGTCCGCCATGCCATACCGTCACTGCCCTGCCGCGGAGGGTCATCCTCCCGCCAGCACGCGCGCTCCACTCACGCGGCCAGCCTTTCCAGGTTCAGCGCCGGACGCATGCCGTCCGGCGGGAAAACCTGCCATCCGCGGTCGGCATGGCAAAAGAAAAACAGCGTGCGAGGGCCGGTTGCGCCATGCGCCTCGACACACACGCTCAGGATCCGGCCGGAACGCGACCGATGCACCGCCAGCACCCGAATGGTCTGCTCGCGCGTCGAGCCAAGCCACTTCTCGACGATCACCCGCAAAGACTGCCGCGCTGCCATCACCGCACTCCCACCGTCCGTTGTAAGTATCGTAGGCAGTCGGAATGCGCGGTTCCATCGGGACCGGAGGATAGTTCCCTGGGAAATAGCTGGTTCACCTGTCAGGATTTCCTGCGCCGCGGAACGCGAAAAATCGGGCCGCCTCGCTACTCGGAAATCAGGCCGTGACGGATCGCGTAGCGGATCACTTCCGCGTTGTTCGCGAGGCCGAGCTTCTGCATCAGCCGCATCTTGTGCGTGCTGATGGTCTTCGCGCTCAGTGCGCACGCGTCCGCGATGTCGTTGATGCTCTTGCCCGCCGCGAGCATCTGCAGCACCTGGAATTCGCGGTCGGACAGAATCTCGTGCGGCGGCACGTCGCCCGAATGCTTCTCGAACACCATCGCGTCGACGAGCTTCGGGTCGATGAAGCGGCCGCCGTCCGCGAGCTTGCGAATCGCGGTGAGCAGCACTTCAGGATCGCTGTCTTTCGTCACGTAGCCGGTTGCGCCCGCCCGCAGCGCGCGCGACGCGACCTGCGCCTCGTTGTGGATGCTGAGCACGAGCACCGGCAGCGCGGGCTGGTCCGCGCGCACGCGGCGGATCAGGTCGACGCCGCTGATGCCGGGCATCGTCATGTCGAGCAGCAAGAGGTCCACCTCGATGGTGCGCAGCTTCTCGACCACTTCGGAACCCTGCGCTGCCTCCCCCGTCACGACGATATCGGTGGTCGTCGCGATGATCTGTTTGAGCCCGCCGCGCACGATGGCGTGGTCGTCGGCAATGAGGATCTTGATCATGAACTGTTGCCGTTCTCCAGCGGTATGTGTATCGAAATCGTTGTGCCGTCGCCCGGCTGACTGTCGATGTGCAGCGAACCGCCGATCAGCCTGGCCCGCTCGGTCATGCCGAGCAATCCGTACGAATAGCCTTCGCGCGCCGCAGCCTGGTCGAAGCCGCGGCCGTCGTCCTGCACCCGCAGTTCGAGCGAGCCGTCGCGCGCCACGAGCGTCACGTCCACATGCTGCGCTGCCGCGTGCCGCGCAACGTTGGTCAGCGACGCCTGCACGATGCGGAACAGCGCCGTCGCGTGGGTGTCGGGCAGCGCCGGTTCGCTGCCTTCCACCCGCAGTTCGCACGGAATGCTGTTGCGCCGCGTAAACTCTTCCGACAGCCATTCCAGCGCCGACACGATGCCGAAGTTTAGCGCCGCCGGCCGCAGATGGCTCGCAACGTTGCGGACCATCCAGATCGTGCCTTCGACAAGCTCGCGCATATCGTCGGCCTTCTTGACCGCTTCGGGGTCGTCGGACAGCCGCATCTTCAGCAGCGACAGGTCCATCTTCAGCGCGGTCAGCAACTGGCCGAGTTCGTCGTGCACCTCGAGCGCGATACGCTTGCGCTCGTCTTCGCGAATGCCTTCCATGTAGGCCGACAGCTCGCGCTGCTGCTCGCGCGACGCAAACAGCTCCTGCTCCATGCGCTTGCGCATCGAGATGTCATGGAGTCCGACATAAATGGCCGGCTCGTCGTCATAGGTCGCGACGCGCGCGGTCAGCATCGCCCAGAAGCGCGAGCCGTCCGCGCGGCGGAACTCCACCTCGTGATTGCGGAAGCTGCCCTCGGTGGCGAGATGGCGGATCAGCAGTTCGCGCTCGGCGGGGTCGACGTAGAAGTCGACGATATTGCCGCCCTCGTCGGCGTTTGCATCGATGCCGAACAGCGCGCGCAGCGGTTCGTTCGTGTAGCGGATATCGCCGCTCGGCATCGCGGTGATGCACAGCGCGATCGGGCTCGTCTCAACGATCGCGCGAAACCGCGCTTCGCTTGCCTGCAGACGTGCTTCGATGCGGCGCCGCTCGTCGATCTGCGCGAGCAGGTCGACGTTCGCGCGCGCGAGTTCGTGCGTGCGCTGCACGACGCGGCGTTCGAGTTCGTCACGCGCCTTCGACAGCTCGGTTTCGGCGCGCTGCCGCACCGCCACTTCGTCGAGCAGCTGCCGGTTCTGCGCAACCAGCTGGCGATGCATCGCGCGCAGCGCGAGGTGCGTGTTGACGCGCGCCATCATCTCGTCGATGCGCACCGGCTTCGTCACGTAGTCGACGCCGCCCGCCGAGAAACCCTCCACCATGTCCTCGCTGCCCGTCAGCGACGTCATGAAGATCACCGAGATGTCGCGCGTGCGCTCGTCCTGTTTGAGCCGCCGGCAGGTCTCGAAGCCGTCGATGCCGGGCATGCGGACGTCGAGCAGGATCAGGTCGGGCTGCGAGAAGCGCGCGCGTTCGAGCGTCTCCGGGCCATCGAGTGCAACCAGCACGCGAAAGCCGCGCTCCGCGAGGTTGTCCATCACCACGCCGAGATTGGCCGGCGTATCGTCGGCGATCAGGATCGTGGCGGGCGCATCCGCCGACTTCGGGTAGTCGCTCATGACGTGGCGTCCCCCGCGAGATGCTGCTCGACCAGCTGCAGGATACGCTTCGATTGATACGCCTTCGCGAGCTGCCGCAGGCGCGCAGCGAACGGCGCATGCAAGGGATCCGCGGCGGCCGCGTGTTCGGCCCAGCGCACGATGTCGCGCATGTTGCCTTCTCGCGCAAGGCGGTACAGCTCGTCCATCTGCGCAACCGGCACCTCGAAGCGTGCTTCGGGTGAGAGGTCGAGCGGCGCGGCTTCGTCCAAAGCCGGCGCGTAGGTCCACTGCAGTTCGAGCAGCGCGGCCATCTTCGCGAGCAGCGCGTCGAAATCGACCGGCTTCGACACGAACGCGCTGATGCCGCTCTCGCGGCCGCCATCACCCGCCACCGCCGACGGGCTCGCCGACAGCCCGATGATCGGGATGTGCCTGAGCGCGGGATCGTCGCGGATCATGCGCGTCACTTCGAGACCATCGATGCCGGGCATCACGATGTCGGTGAGGATCAGTTCGGGTTGTTCTTTACGTGCCTTCTCGAGCCCTTCCGCGCCCGACCCGGCTTCGCTCGCCATGAAGCCGAGCCGGCCCAGCAGCTCGACGACGACCGCGCGATTCACCTGCACGTCGTCGATCACCAGCACCTTGAGGCGAGGCCCCTCGTAGCCCGTGACGATAGCGGACGGCCGCCCGGCCGGCAAGTCCGGCTCGGCGAACGCGGCCGGCAGCTCGAACCAGAACAGGCTGCCTTCGCCGAGCCGGCTTTCCACCTGCAGCTCGCCGCCCATCGCGCGCACGAACTGACGGCTGATGGTGAGGCCGAGCCCCGTGCCGCCGGTGTGCCGCTCGCGCCGGCCCACCTGCTCGAACGGCATGAAGATCGTCTCGTACTGATCGGCTCCCACACCGATGCCGGTGTCGCGCACGTCGAAGCGCGCGGCGCCGTTCGCGCCACGGCCGATCGTGAGGCTCACGCTGCCCGCGTCCGTGAATTTCACCGCATTCGACAGCAGATTGAGCAGCACCTGACGCAGCCGCCGTTCGTCGGCGCGCACGCCGGCCGGCGCATCGTCCGCGATCCGGCAGACGAAGCCGAGCTCCTTCTGCTCCGCCTTCACCGCGACGATCTGACGGATCGCCGCGACGAGATCGCCGAGCAGCACGTCGCGGATCTCGATGCGCAGCTTGCCGGCCTCGATCTTCGCGAAGTCGAGGGTCTCGTCGATCAGCGTCAGCAGATGCTCGCCGCTATGCTGGATCACCGCGACGCCGTCGCGCTGCCGCTCGTCGAGCGCGGGATCGCGCCGCAGGATCTGCGCATAGCCGAGGATGCCGTTCAGCGGCGTGCGCAGTTCGTGGCTGAGGTTCGCGAGGAACTCGCCCTTCGCGCGGTTCGCCGCTTCCGCGAGCTGGCGCGCTTCGCGTTCGGCGGCGGCTTCGCGTTCGTCGAGATACGCGCGGTGCAGGCGCGTGCCCATCGCGTTGAACGCGGCCACCATGCGGTCGAGTTCGTCGGGCCACGCGGGCGGCGAGCGCTGCAGACGGAACGGTTGCGGCGCCTCATGAAAATCGTAGTCGCCGACAGTCCGCGCGATCGCGGTCAGATGACGCGTGACGAGCCGCGACATGATGTAAATCGTGAACAGTGAAACGAGAAACGTATTCGCTCCCTGGCTCACGAGAATCACGAGCGCGGTGCGCGTGAGGTCGTGATAGAGATTCGCGAGCGTCGCTTCGACATACAGCGTGCCGATGCGCTGCTCCTTGCCCTGCACGCGGTAGACGAGCGGAAATTCGCGCGACACGGCCATGTTCGTGGCGCGCCCGCCGGCAGTGACGACCATCGGTACGGCCACCGTTTTCGTTTCGCGCACTTCCGCCGCGCGAATATCGGCGAGCCGCAGGATGCCGTCGAGTTCGAGCTGGATCTGCGGCTGATCGAGACGCCACAGCGCCTCGCCGAGACTGTCGCGATAGCTGCGATCGACGTCGACGAGACGCTCGCTGATCCGCGCGATGCCGGCGTCGTAGTCGCGATGGAGCTGGAGAACCGTGAGGATGAGCGTGATGGCGCAGCTGAACGCGAACACCGTCGCGAGCAGCCGCAGCACGACGCTATGGCGCAGGCGACGTACGGGCTTCCACCAGGCGCCCAATCTGTCGAAAGTCATGATGCCCACGAGTGCTCCGACTCTGATTTTCATATTGTGCACTCGTTGCCGAACCACGCATTCTCGGCAACGCGTTGGCGCGCGATACTTCCGGATGCCGCCAACCCCGGGCTCATCCGGTTCAGACGAATACCGCGTTCTGCGCGGGTCCGTAGCCCGGCTTTCCCTTTGCGTCAGACGCGCGGGGCCCTCGGTGCCGTGCTGCGAACTTGCGCGGGTTACGCCTGCCGCTTCAGCTGGCGAGCGACAGTCTTGCCGGCACCTCCGGCCGGTCGATCAGTTCATCGAGACAATCGGCGAGTTCGCTCAAGGTCGTTTCGGTGTACACGTCGAGCGTATCGGGGTGATAACGGCGCAGGTCGACCATCGTTTCCCGCAGGCGGCGTATCGCGCCGGAACAGCTGTCCGACATCGGCCAGCAGTGCATCAGGTAAATCAGCGGCGTGACGCTGCGGGTTTCGCACCACGCATCGAACAGGCGCAGGCAGATCGTGTTCACCTCTTCGACGCGCACCTTGCGGTCCAATAGATACGAAACCATCGTGCAGCCCTCACCAGAATCGCAGATTGCCTTGAACCATCATGAACCTGGCCAGACGGCACGACAGTCGTCCTGACCTGCAAACGATGAAGGGAGGTCCTGATTCGCGCGTCAGGAAATCCTGACTCCGAACCGCGCCGTGCGAAGGCTCGCACAGCGCGTGGCTGGAAGCTTTCGAAAACCGTCATTTCAGGCACTTTCTGCGGAAAATCCGCGGCCCGCGACTTCGGTTATGCTGTCGCACTTTGCGAGGTCGCGCGGCCTGGTCTCGGCCGAACCGCACCGCATCATCCGGACCACTCATGCTGCTTTCGTTACCGTGGATCGCCATCTTTCTCGCCGCGCCGGCCAGCTGGGCCCCGGCGCTGCAGTGGCTCGGGCTGACGCTGCTCGCGCTCGGCTACTCCGCCGCGCTGACGATGGGCCAGGTGGACGCGCTGGCCGGCATCTCGATCGCGCTGCTCGTGCTGGCCGCTTATGCCGTGTCGCCGCATCATCCGCGTGCCGTTCGCGCGAGCGGCCATGCGCTCTTCGTCACGCTCGCGGTCGCGCTCTGCCTGCACTGGATGCCGGGCTTCCACAATCCACACGTGATCGGTCCGGTGCGTCTGACGCCGGATGCGGTGCCATTCACGATGTATCTGAACCTGGACAAGCCGCTCGTCGCCTTCTGGCTGCTGCTGGTGATTCCATGGATCCGGCGTCCTCATAGCTGGCGCACCTCGCTCGCCGCGGGCCTCGCGTGTCTGCTGGTGACGACGCTCGCGTGCCTTGGGCTCGCGACGCTCCTTCACGTCGTGCGATGGGCGCCGAAATTGCCCGCCAATAGCGTGCTGTGGCTGCTGAACAATCTCGTGCTGGTCACGCTGGCCGAAGAAGCGCTGTTCCGCGGCTATCTGCAGGGCGGCCTGACCCGCCTGCTGCGGCGCCGTCCGCAAGGCGAATGGTTCGCGCTAGGCGCAGCCGCCGTGCTGTTCGGGCTCGCTCACGCGGCAGGCGGATGGCGATGGGTGCTGCTCGCCACCGTGGCGGGCACCGGCTACGGGTTCGCGTATCGGCGCGGCGGCTTGCCGGCCGCGATGCTCGCGCACGTCGGGCTCAACGCCGCGCAGTTCTTTCTCTTCACGTATCCGATGCTGCAGACGGCGGCCGGCGGGTAGTCAGGATCGCCAGGTAATCGTAAAACGCGCGTAGCGACCGGCACCCCCAGTAAGCCGATCTCATTCCGATCCGAAAGCCCGTGCGAAACAGCCCGGTTTCGTACTGCGCAACCCTTCAAACGGCTTCCTATACTAGCCCTGTCCCTCTCTGGTTCCTTGAGGGGCGTGTTTCTCTAAAGGCGTTTGTGCGGCGGTCTCTCCCACTCCTGGGGGGACCGCCTTTTTTGCGCCCATCAATCCACTGTCGACTGACGCGCTTTTACAGCGCAATGGGTAATTACTGCGACTCCGTGGTGATCGGCGTACGCGCGCATCCGGCGTGCCACCTCGCGGGCCGCGGTAGCGCGGGCCTGCGCGCGGGCGGCACGCGCGTTGCGGGATGCAAGGATAATTCGAAGCTCGTTCGACGTCGCCTCGCATCGCGAAAACGGCAGGCAGCGCGACGGGCCCCAAGGAACCCGTGGCGATATGACGACGATCATCAGCATCGGCAGCATCAATGTGGATCTGCAAATGCGTGTGGACAGCCGCATCGGCAACCAGCACATGCTCACCGCGCGAGACTTCATGCGGCTCGCCGGCGGCAAGGCCGCGAATGTCGCGTTCGTCGCGCGACGCCTCGGTCATGACAGCAGGCTGATCGGCATGGTGGGCGACGACGACTTCGGCGACGAGGCACTGCATCCGCTGCGCGACATGGGCGTCGACGTCTCGGGCGTGCGGATCGCGCATGGGGAACCCACTGCCGTGTCGATGATCTTCGTGCCGCCCGAAGGCAGGAAGCACATCGTGCTCGCGCACAACGCGAACAACGTCTGGCCGCAGCCGGATCTCGACGCCGCGCTACGCGCGCTGGGCCGCGCGCCGCGCGACAGCGTGGTCGCGATCGACTGCGAGATCGCGCAGCCGGCCTGCGAAGCGCTGGTCGAGGAGGCCGTGCGCCGCAATCTGCGCGTCGTGCTCGACCCCACCCCACCTGAACGCGCCGGTACCGAACGCATGCGCGAACAGTGGCCGAAGCTGCTCGCCGCCACGCCGAACCCGGAGGAAGCGCAGCAGCTGACCGGCATCGACGTGCACGACGAGGACAGCGCGCTCGCGGCTGCCCGCATGCTGCACGAGCATGGCATCGGCATCGCATGCGTGAAGCTCGGCGACGGCGGTTGTGTCGTCGCGCACGCCGATGGCGCATTCACGATCTCGACGCAGGCGATCGACGCCGTCGATACGACCGGCGCCGCCGATGCGTTCTGCGGCGCGTTGACAGTGGCGCTGGCGGAGCATCAACCGGTCGGGCAGGCCGCGCGGTTCGCGACGGCCGCGGCCAATCTCACCGTGAAGACCTTCGGCTCGCAACCGGCGTATCCGGCTCGCGATGACGTCGAGCGCCATGCGCGCACGCTCGATTGCGGAGCCTGTGCATGAACGCCGCCTGAAGACCGTGTGACAGACGCGGTTTCAATTCATGCGGCCACCGCCGCTCAGGTCGCGGCGCGTTGGCGTCGGCGCGCGTGAAGGATCGATCCCGATCAATTCCAGCACTTCCGTCAGCAGGTCGATCTCCTCATGGAAATCGAGTGTGCCTGCTGGCGGCCCTCGCACTGCACGCGCATCCCGTTACGGTGGACGAGCGCAGCGCGGGTCCGGTACACCGCGTCCATGATCCGGACGTCACGGGCGGCAATCGAGTTGAGCGCCTCTATGTCCATCATCGTCATCCCCCTCTCTCGAACATGGTGGCCTCCTGCTATCGCATGATGCAGGAACGCACCCGCATGCTGCATTCCACCGCGCACGATGACGGCGCCAGCGTACGTGCGCCGGACGGAACATGTGTTGCTCACAGACGGCACAGCGAGCCTTGTCTTTGTGCCAAGGCAAAGGAACGATCGATGCGGCCTTCTTCGTATGCAGTTCGCTTCAGCAAGGAGACTCGTTATGCCGTCCATCGCAGATCCGACGAAGCCTGGCTTGCGCGAAAACCGCCCTGAAAAGACGACACCCGGCGAGGCCCAACACATCGGGCAGTTCGACTATCGCGGTCACGCGGTTACCGTCACCGCATGGCAGAACAGCGAGGGAGCGTGGATCCCGCACGTGCATATCCACTCGCACCGGACCGACGCGGTATTACCCGACGACCACCCGATCGTGCCCGAATGGGCGACGCGGGAAGAAGCAGTGCGCGACGGCGTGGAACGCGCGCGTGTTCGCATCGATCGACAACGGCCTGAGGGCTGATCGTGCGTCGAGCACTTTCTCGTCAAGATGCCGATCGAGAAATTTGCGGTGCTGAAGCCGGGCGCGCCCTGCTCGCAGGATCGATCAGGGCGTCGCGTGGCGGTCAGCGCGACAAGGCCGCGCTCAAGGCAACTGGAAAACCGACACTTCGCCTCGAAGCTGTTCGGCCTGATCGCTCATCGCGCCCGCCGCCGCAGCAGCCTGCTCCACGAGCGCCGCGTTCTGCTGCGTCACCTGGTCCATCTGCGTGATCGCCTGATTGACCTGCTCGATGCCGCGGCTTTGCTCAGTCGACGCTGCCGAGATTTCGTTCATGATGTCGGTCACACGCTGAATCGCGGTGCCGATTTCCGTCATGTTCGCCCCGGCGCGATTCACGAGTCCACTGCCTGTCCGGACCCGTTCGCCGGACGTGACGATCAGTTCCTTGATCTCGCCCGCAGCGGTCGAGGAGCGTTGCGCAAGCGAACGGACTTCCCCGGCGACGACCGCGAAACCTCTACCCTGCTCGCCCGCGCGCGCAGCCTCGACGGCGGCATTGAGCGCGAGAATGTTGGTCTGGAACGCGATGCCTTCGATCAGACCGATGATGTCGGCGATCTTGCTCGAGCTTTCCTCGATACCCATCATCGTTTCGACGACCTCCCGCACGATCTCATTGCCGCGAGCGGCCACCTGACACGCGTTATCCGCAAGCGCGCTGCCTTGCTGCGCGTTCTCGGTGTTCTGTCTGACCGTCGCCGTGAGTTCTTCCATGCTGGCCGCGGTTTCCTGCAGCGACGCCGCCTGCTCTTCGGTGCGGGACGAGAGATCGGTGTTTCCGGCGGCAATCTGGCGGGTGGCCGTTGCGATGGTTTCGCTGCCGCTGCGCACGCTGCCCACGGTCAGGGCCAGCTTCTCACGCATACGGTCGACACCGAGCAGCAACTGCCCCATTTCGTCTTCGCGATGGATGCGGACCGAACGCGTCAGATCTCCACGCGCAATGCCGTCGAGATGCGCCAATGCTTCGGCGAGCGGTCCCACGATTGCGGCGCGAAGAAAGAACCATCCGCCGAATGCCGCGGCGATGCCCACCAGCACCGAGGCGAAGCCGAGGATCTGCTGCCTCCGGTAACGCGCCTGGTTCGCCGCTTGCTGGGCTGCTGCGTCGCTCACCTGGAATTGCTTGAGGGCCGTCGATGCCTGGACCATGCGGTCATAGGATGCGGGCAACGCGTCCAGCGAAAGTCGATTGATCTCGCCCTGGTTGTAGCCCGCAATCGCCGTGCTGAAATCGCCGATCAGCTTGCGCAGGTCCGCGCGGCTTTGCTTCAGCCTGGAAGCCAGCGCGTCTTCGTCCGCGCCTCGCGGAATCCTGTCATAGCGGTTGAAGTATTGATCGGACTGATCCAGCAGGTCGACACCGCGCTTTTCGAGGTTCGGCACATCCGGTGACTGAGGTTGCAAGGCAATGCGGTCGAACACGAGACGGCTGCGCGCCATGAAAATTTCAGCGTTGGCCAGCGCATCGACGCCTGGCAATGAGTTCTCCGCAAGATCGGAGACTGACTCGTCGATGAGCTTCATTCCGTAGAGACCGAGCGAAACGGAAGCAACGAGAAGCGCGCCAAGCAACGCCATGCAGAGCGCAAGGCGCGCGCGGATAGAAAGGTCCTTCATGTGAGGAATGTCGAGTTATCGGGAGGAGTTGAACACTGCGCTGCGCGTCGAACGAGGTCGACCACATGCGAATTGAATCGTGTCCTTGATAACGGCATACCCCGCCGGCGCTTTAACCAATTCGTACACGTGTGGTCGGGAACACCGATTGCTACGCTGTTAAATCGTACGAAACTGTACGGAACGGTCAAGTTTCGTACGTCACCCATTTGCGTTTGCTGAGCTATATTGAGGACGGGGCATGACATCGCCCCCGTTCTCTTTCAGCCGGCGGACCTTATGTCCGCCATTTTTTTTGGGGCACGCGCTTAGCGCCCGTTGCGCCGTGGCGCACACAGGTCTGAAGAATCGCAGCGTCATTGAATAGAGAAAGCGCCGGCTAACGCCCGTTGCCGAAATCGGCGGCGAACAGCACGACGTCGGCGCGAGCGCCCGCCAGCACCTTGCGCTCGGCGGCAGCCGCGATCCGTTCATAGCCGTCCTCGAAAACGCGTTGGAGCCGTGCGTCGTCCGCATCGTGGGTCAGCCAGAAGTGCTGCTCCAACGCATCGCGCGAGATAAAGCACTCGATCTGCTCCCCGCGCACGACGATCGAAAATCTCAAGCCCGCCCGTTGGGCCGCGCTACGGTCCAGCAACGCCAGTCTCATCTGAATCTCCAGGCAACACTCGACGGTCATCGCTCCGGTGCGAGGATGTCGGCTTCTGCCAGCTTCATGCCAAACTGCTCCGCTGCCATCTTCGCTTCGTAGCCCGTTTCAAACGGGCCGATATCGGGTGCACCCGCATAGGGAAACAGCCGTCTCCCATCGGTTTTGCGCGTTACTTTCAGCGTTCCGTAAAACCGGCTCGCACTGGCGACGCGATAGGCCGCCGAGATCCGATAGTCCGAAACGGTCAGCACGACCGGCTGCAACGCATCGGTCTGCTGCGTCAGATTCCACCTTGCCATGCGCCTCTCCGTCATGATTGGACCGAGGCTTTTGCAGCGGCAACTGCATGCCGCGCGCCTGTTTCCTAGGAGCCTAGAGAAAGCGCGATGAACTTGGAAGAGACTGCGGGTGTCCGAAATTGCGGCGTTTCGGGCAAGCGCCTGGCGCTTGCCCGGTGCGGGTTTTCTACAGTCGTCGCATTCTGCGGAGAGGGCTTTACCGAAGGGGTAAACGGGGTTGCATGGTCAGGTCACGCAGGCTGCGCTTCCTGTGCCGTTTCCTGCCAGACCGCGCGAATCCAGTCGCGCAGCAGCAGCGATTCCGCCCAGCGGTCGGTCGTGTCGTTGCCGTCGCGGCCGATGATCGCGTAGGGCTTCGGTCCCAGTTCGCAGGTGAACGTGAGGGTTGCATCCGGACCCGCGCGGCGCCGCCATGATGCGAAGCCATAGCGCCACCAGTCGAGGAACAGGTCGACCCACATCCGGTGCGGCTCGAACGACAGTTCGATCTGCACCTGTTCGCGGCTCGCCACGCGTCCGTGAAAGGCCCACGAGTGGTCGAGGATGCGATGCATCAGCGCGTGGTTTTCGTCGGAGACGGGCCACGCGAACTCGCGCCCCACCAAGTAGTGAGAGATATCGCCGAGCAGCTTCAGGTTCGGGCGCGCGTCGAGCAGATCGAGCGTGAAGTACAGGTCCGTGGTCATCCGGTCGCGGTGCGTTTCGATGTACACGGGTATGTCGGTCTGCTCGGCAAGACGCTGCCAGCCATCCAGCAGCTTCACGCTTTCCGCGACGGTACGAGGGCGCACGTCGGGTTGCAGGTCCAGATGATGCACGCCGAACTCGACCGCATTCTCGAGCGCCGGCTGCAGGTCGTCGATCGTGCTGGGAAAGCACTGCCCTTCCGCCTGCAGCCCGTACGCGTTGCGCAATTCCGCGAGGCGCCGCACGCTGTCGCGATTCGTATAGTGCGCGCTCACGCCATCGAAGCCCGCCTCCGAAATCATCCGCAGATTCTCTTCGAGCGTGCGCTCGTGGCCGTCGCTATGACGGCGCTCCATCGCCCACATCGATTGAAAGACGAGCAGTTGCTGTCCCATCGCGTCAGACCTCGATCAGGATGCGGCCGCCTTCCACTTTCGCCGGATACGTCTGCAGTTTTTCGCAGACCGGCGTGCACAGCGGACGGCCATCGCGCACGTCGAAGCGGCCGTTGTGCTTCGGGCATTCGATCACATGCCCCATCACGAGCCCGTCGCTCAGATGCACCTGCTCGTGCGTGCAGAGGCCATCGCTCGCGTAGACGTGATCGTCGACCCGGTAGATCGCGAAGGTGCGGCCGGCGTGGTCGAAGCGCATCACGTCTTCGTCTTCGATATCGTCGAAAGCGGCGGCATCGATCCATTGCGTCATGTTCGTCTCCATGTGTCGTTGTGGTGTCGTGTGGTGCGACCTCAGGCCTGCGCGGCGCCCGGCACCGGCCGCGCAACCGCATACGACGGATCGCGCGTCTGCCGCACCAGCGCCGGAATAATCTCGGCGTACGCGGCCAGGCTGCTGCTATAAGGCGGCGGCATGTCGTGCTTCACCACTTCGTGCAGTTTCGGCAGCGCATGGAACGGCACCATCGGGAACATGTGGTGTTCGACGTGGTAGTTCATGTTCCAGTACAGGAAGCGGAACAGCGGATTCATCCGCACCGTGCGGCAGTTGCGGCGATGATCGAGCACGTTCTCCGGCATGCCCGCATGCTGCGTGAGACCGAAGTACAGATAGAGCCACCCGCCGTACAGGCTCGGCAGCCCGATATAGAGCAGCGGCAGCACCGACCGGAAACCGATGCACGCGGCAATCACGAGCACGTAGACGGAGAGGCTGATACGCGCCTCGCGAACCACCTTCGGCCATTCGGATGCGGGAATGAAGGTCTCTTCTTCCGCGCCGACGCGGCCGAACGCGGCGCTCACCATTTTCGGCAGTTCGTGCGACACGTGCTTGATCGCGAAGATGCTGAGCGCGAGACCGAGCCAGTCGGTGGGACGCTGCGCGGCAATCTCCGGATCGCGGCCCACGACGAGCGTATCCGTGTGATGACGCGCGTGGCTCCAGCGCCAGACCGTCGCCCGGCGGAACACCTGGAACGACGCGACCTGATACAGCGCATCGTTCATCCAGCGCGTCTTGAACGCGGTGCCATGGCCGGCCTCGTGCCAGCGCGAATCCGCCGGGCTGCAATACAGCGTGCCGTACACGAAGAACGCCGGGATCGCCCACCACGAATGCGCGAACCACGCGAGCCCGGCCAGCACGCCGCTCACGGCGATAGCCGCATACCAGAGCGCCGTATCGCGGATTGCCTGCGCATCGTTGCGCTGCATCAACTGCTTCATCACCGGGCGCGGCACGGCGCACTTGTACCAGTCGGCATTCACGAGTCCCGCGGCCTGCGCGCGGTCTCCAGCACCGCCAATCAGCCGGTAAGCGTCGCGCGCAGCAGAGGATGAGCGCGCATCTGTCTCCGTATGGGCCACCTGTGTCTCCTGATCCGGGTTGGCTCCGGTTCGTCTGCCACGGAGCTCGTGTGATGAAAAATAGGCCAGCGGCGGCCCGGTCTCAACGGGAGGATTGACGAAATTTCGCCATTTCGATAGGTTGGGAATGAACCTGCTTTCTCCAGATCGAGGAGGACCAAGCCCGTGTCAGCAGAGGATGCCCAGCCGCGCTGGCGCAAGCGCACCGCGCGCTTCGTCGAAATCGCGGAGCTTGCCGGCGTTAGCACGACCACCGTGGACCGCGTGCTGAACGAGCGTGGCAGCGTATCGGCGAAGGCGCGCGAACGGGTGGTCGCGGCCGCGAAGCAGCTCGCGGTGCCGCGCCTCCTGCCGGACACGCAGCATGGGCTCGTGCATATCGACATCCTGCTGCCCGAGAACGACACGCCGTTCTTCAACCGCCTGCGCCAGGCGCTGCAGCGTTCGATGCAGATGCTCGACCGGCGCGTGGTCGTGCATCGCACGCTGCTGTCCGCCGCCGACGAAGCACGCCTGCCGCAGACGCTCGGCCGCTCGCGCCACCCGCGCGCCGCGCTGATCGTGACGACCCAGGACACGCCCGAAGTGCGCGCGGCGCTCGCGGCCGCGATCGCGCGCGGCGAAGTGGTCGCGACGATGGTCACCGACATCGGCGGCATCGAGCGGCTGCACTACGCGGGCATTGATAATCACCGCGCGGGCCGCACGGCCGGCTACTTCATCGGGCGGCTCGCGAAGCCGGGCCGCGTGCTGCTGCTGCCGGGGCGGCTCGACTACCGCGCACACGTCGATCGCGTCGAAGGGTGCCGCGCGGAGCTCGGCGAGCACTTCGGCCATCTGATCTGCGAGGTGTCATCGATCGAGTCGCTGGATCAGGACGACCGCTGCTATCGCGTGGTGAACGCGGCGATCAAACGCGGCCAGCTGACCGGGATCTACAGCACCGGCTATGGTTCGGCCGGCATCGAAGCGGCGCTGCGCAAGGCGGGGCTTGCGGGTCGCGTAACGTGGGTCGGGCACGAGATGTTCGACGCGCATCGCCAGTACATCGAGGCCGGCATCATGGATATCGCGATCGACCAGGACCCGGACGGCCAGGTGATCTCGGCGTTGCAGCACGTGCTGCACGCGTGCGGGATCGTCGATGAAGCGCCCGCCAACGAGCCGGTGGAATTCCGCGTATTCTGCTCGGCCAACGTCAGGCATAGCCCGTATCTGCTTGCCTGACGCCGCGCGTTGCTCACGTCAACCCGCATCACCCCGCGTACTGGCCGCGCAATGTGCAAAGCAGTTCGACGAGCCGGTCCACGTGTTCGTCCGTGGTCCGCCACGACGACACGCTGATGCGGAACGCCGGCCGCGACTGCCAGACGGTCGCGCCGAACCACACCTCGCCGGATGCCTGAGCCGCCTCGCGGATCGCGACGGTCTGCTCGTCCGTTGCGGCACGCACCAGCACCTGATTGATCACGACGCGGTTCAGCACGTCGAAGCCGCCCGCCCGCAATCCTGCGGCAATGCGCGACGCCTGCGCGCAATGACGGTCGACCATACTCGCGACGCCCGCACGACCGAGCGAACGTAACGCCGCCCAGACCGGAATGCCGCGCGCCCGCCGCGAAAACTCCAGATTCAGGTTCTTTTGCGCATCGTGCGCGCCGGTCAGATAAACGGCGTCACTGTTCATCGCCGCGGCGAGCGCGGCGGCATCGCGGCAGATCACCATCGCGCCGTCGTACGGCGTGTTGAGCCACTTGTGGCCGTCGGTGGTCCAGCTGTCCGCGAGTTCGATTCCTTCGGTAAGCGAAGCTTTCGACGACGCCCTCGCCCACAGCCCGAACGCACCATCCACGTGAACCCATGCGCCCGCCGCTTTCGCGCGCGGAATCACGGCCGCGAACGGATCGAACTCACCGGTATTGACCTCGCCCGCCTGCATACACAGGATCGTCATGTCGTCGAGCGGCGGCAGACGGTCAGGATCGATGCGTCCCTGTGCATCGACCGGCGCGATCACGACGCGTTTCATGCCGAAGCCGAGCACGCGCAGTGCTTTTTTGACGGTAACGTGCGCGAGCTCGGAGATCACGACCTTCACTTCCGGCGCGCCGATCAGGCCGTCGCCGTCGAAGTCCCAGCCTTTGCGCTGGAGCAACGCGCGCCGCGCCGCCGCGATGGCCACCATCGTGCACGCCGTCGCGCTCGTGCCGAAACCGACCGCGCTGTCGTGCGGCAAACGCAATGCGTCCACCACCCAGCGCCCTGCGATGCGCTCGAGTGTGGCGGCAAGCGGCGAGTTGTCGAACGACGACGCGCACTGGTCCCACGCCAGCATCAGCCGCTCGGCGGCCGCCGCCGCGGGCAGCGTCGCGCCGATCACGAAGCCGAAGTAGCGCGGATCGTTCGAGCGGGTGGTGGCCGGCGTGCCGTGTTCGTCGAGCAGACGCAGCACGTCGGCGGGCGGCTTGCCTTCGTCTGGCAATGCTTCGTCGAACGCGGTCAGGCCCGCTAGCGCGCCGGCATCCGGGAACACGCGGCCGGTGCCGATCGAAGCCAGATAGTGGCGAGCGCGTTGATCCGCGTCCGCGAGCAGTGCGATTTCATCCATGCGGGAGGGCTCCCGTTGCAGTCGTTGTGGTGACCAGGACGAAAGTAGCACGCACGCGCCGCGGGCGCAGATCACGCGATGCTCGACGCCTCCCGCGTGACCACCAGCACCACGCATCCGTCGCGCGAAAACGAACGGTGCGTGGTGCCCGCCTGATACGTGACGGTTTCGCCCGGCACGAAATCCGTGCCGTCGTCGTCGGTGAAGATGCCTTCCAGAATCATCAGCAACTCGATCGATTCGTGCCGATGCGACGGCGAGCGCGCGCCGGCATCGATGCGCATCCAGTAGCTGGACCATGCACCGTCCTCCTCCGCCACCGGAATCCACGAGAAGCCGGCAAGCGGCGTGTCGCCGATCATCATCGGTTGCCAGTCGTCAGACTCGATCGTGTAGCGGGCGCGTCCGCCCTTCACGAACAGTCCGGCGAGCGCCGGCGCTTGCAGGTCCTTACTCGTCACAGTGTTCTCCGTTGGTGATCGACACCGCCGAACGCGTCACGGCGTCCTGACGAAGCCAGTCGATCAGGCCGTCGATGGCCGGGGTAATCGTGCGGCCATGGGGTACGACGATGAAATACGCGTCGCTGGTCTTGAACGATGCGACCGGCAGCCGCACGAGTTCGCCCGAAGCCAGCAGGTCCTGCACGAGCCGCCCCCAGCCGAGCGCGACGCCTTGTCCAAAGCGCGCGGCCTCGATCGCATCGGTGTAGAGGCTCGAACGGAACGCGTAGTGCAGCTTCGGGGGCCGGTAGCCGACCGCGCGAAACCACGCGTCCCAGCCCATCCATCCTTCGGACGTGGAATCCGACTCCACCAGCGCGCTTTGCGCCAGCTCGGCCACGGAAGCGGGCACGCCGTGCGCCTGCAGCCAGCGCGGCGAGCAGACCGGAAACACCTCTTCGTCGAACAGCAGCGTCGCGGTACCGTCGCTCCACTGCCCATTGCCGAAACGCACCGCGACGTCGATTTCCTTGTGGCGCAGATCCGCCGTAAACATCTGCGTCGACAGACGCAGCTGCAGGTTCGGTTGAGACTGCTTCAGCGTCGCGAGCCGGGGCAGCAGGCGGAAATGCGAGAAGCCGGCCGTCGCGGCCAGCACCAGCTCCTGCTCTTCGGTCCCGCTCGCGAGGCGATCGAACGTGCCCGCGATCTTCTGCATCGATTCCGCGACGACGACATAGAGCGCCTCGCCCTCGCCCGTCAGGGAGATGGACCGATGCAGCCGGTGAAACAGGCGCACGCCGAGCGTCTCTTCCAGAAAGCGGACCTGCCGGCTCACCGCGGCCTGCGTGACGCCGAGCTCGTTTGCCGCAAGCGTGAAGCTGCCAAGGCGCGCGACGGCCTCGAATTCGACCAGCGCCGTCATCGACGGAATCAGCCGGCGGTAGCCTTTGGTTCGGGCGGGAATCCCTTTCATTGCATCGCCACCCGTTCCGGCTCGACGAGCGGCGGTCGCGCCGTCCGGTACACGTTGGGCGACTCGCCGAATGCCTTGCGGAATTCGCGGCCCAGATGCGACGCATCCGCGAAGCCGCAGGACGTCGCGATGTCCGCCACCGTGCGGTCCGAACTCGTCAGCAGCCACGACGCCATCCGGATGCGGATCTGCCGGCCATACGCGTGCGGCGACTTGCCGGTCTCCGCGGCGAACAGCCGCTCGAGCTGCCGCACGGACATTTCCACGCGATGCGCGAGTTCCGCGAGGCTCAACGGATGGCCGATATGCTGCTCCATCAGCAGGATCGCGCGCCGCACCTTCGGGTGTGTGGCCGGTTCGAGTCCAGGCGGATGCGGCTGCGGCGCGTTGCCCTTCTGCGCATCGTCGACCAGCAGAATGCGCAGCGCCTTCTGCACGATCGTGGCTTCCACGTGCCGCAACAGGATCGCGGCCGCAACGTCGATCGATGCGCGTCCGCCCGAGCAGGTGATCCGCCGCCGGTCGATCACGAACAGACGGTCGGCGATCAGGTTGCGCTCGTCGACGCCCGGAAAGCGCTCGACGAAGTCCCAGTAGTGGAACCAGCTCACGCACATCCGGTAGCCGTCCATCACTTCGGCGCGCATCAGCGCGAACACGCCGGTGCAGATGCCGACGAGCGTGGCCGAGGTTTCCGCCGCGGCGCGGATGAACTTCAGTGTCGCCGCGCTCGCCGACGGCCCCGAGTGCAGCAGGCCGCCCACCACCACCACGTAATCGAACGTGCCGGCGTCTTCGAAGGTCGTCCACGGCGTGACCTGGATGCCGCAACTGGCGCGCACGGGCACCAGCGATTCGCCGATGATCGTCCACGAACAGCGCACGGGGCGGCTCATGTCGCCTTCGTCGCTCGCGAGCCGCAACAGGTCGACGAAACCCGAGAACGCGGTCAGCGTGAAGTTGGGCAGCAGCACGATGCCAAAGCGAAGCTGCCGCGTGGCGCCAGAGGTCATCGCGCGACTTCGGCTTCGACGCCGTGCCACTCGCGCATCATCGCGCCCACCTCTTCGCCGAGCCACTCGCGAAACTGCTCGTACTCCGGCCGCAGCCGCGCATTCTTGTGCGTGATCAGATAGTGATGGCGGTCCTGGAACACGAGCGCGTCCTGCACCGGCCGCACCAGCAGCCCCTGTTCGACCTGCCGGTGCACGAGGTGATGCCAGCCGAGCAGCGTGCCTTCGCCGGCTTCGGCCTGCGCGACGAGCAGCCGGTAGTCGTTGCTCTCCAGGTGCTCGTTTTCCACCAGACGGTCGGAACCGTCGCCTTGCTGAAACCAGTTTCGCCACACGCGCCAGTCGACGTGTTCGCAGACCTGCGCGCGCCCGAGCAGCGACAGGTTCAGCGTGGGGTGCGAAAGCAGGTCGAGCGGCTTGAGCGGCCGGTTATGGAAATGATGCTCGTGAAACGACCGGCTGCAGACCGGATACACGACGTCGTGAAAGAGCGGCTCGACTTCGTACTCCGGCTCGCGCGGCGGATTCTTCGTGATGATGACGTCGGGCTCCATCATGTCGTCGAGCTCCATGAAGTGCTCGGTCACCATCACGTGCAGCCGCAGATCGGGAAAGCGCTTACGCAACGAAGGCAGCCGGAACGACAGCCACAGCGCGGAAAACGTGTGCGATACGCAGATCGTCAACGCATGCTTGTCGGAGCGGCGCACCGCCTCGGCAGCCTCCGCGATGTTCATGATCGACAGATACGACGCGTTGTAGAGAATGCGCCCCGCATCGGTCAACGCGATGTGCCGGCCCGTGCGCTCGAACAGCGCGACGTCCAGCGAATCTTCGAGCTCCTTGATCTGCCGGCTGATCGCGGCCTGTGTCACGCACAGCACCTCGGCGGCCTGCGTGAAGCTCTCGTAGCGCGCCGCCGTGACGAAGCAGCGCAGCGCGCGCAGCGACGGCATCTGCGCGAGCAACCGGTCGGCAAACATCTGTTTTTTCTGCATGACTATCACCTTTCAGGCGGGCAACGCGAGCGGGCTCCGAAGAGCCCGTCTTGCAAACTGCATCGCTGCGCGAACACCAGGGTATCGTGCAACGGCACGAACCCCTCAGACAAAATAGTGTGCGAGCCTCACTCCTGAATGGCAAGCGCGGCCAACCCGAGGTCGCGGAGCGGCATCAATCGAGCTTCAGCCACGTGGTCTTCAGTTCGCAATACTGGTCGTGCGCATAGATCGATTTATCGCGGCCGCCGAAACCGGACTGCTTGAAGCCGCCGAACGGCGTCGACAGATCGCCCTCACCGAAGCAGTTCACCGTGACCGTGCCCGCGCGAATGCGCGCCGCGATCTTGTGCGCGTGATTCACGTTGTCCGTCCACAGCGAGGCAGCGAGGCCGTAGCAGGTATCGTTGGCGATCCGCACCGCGTCTTCCACGTCGTCGTATTCGATGAAGCAGACCACCGGGCCGAACACTTCCTCGCGCGCGATCGTCATCTCGGGCGTCACGTTGTCGAAGATGGTCGGCTCGACAAACCAGCCGCCCGTTTCGGCGAGCGTCGCCTGGCCGCCGCACACCACGCGCGCGCCTTCCGCTTTCGCTTTCTCGATGTGCGCGAGCACCTTCCGGTAATGCGCCTCTTCGATCAACGAGCCGAGCTTCACGTTGGGGTCGAGCGGATCGCCGGTTTTCCAGCCTTCCAGCACCGCCTGCACCTTCTCCAGCAATTCGGCCTTCCTGCTGGCGGCCACGATGATACGCGACCCGGCGCTGCAGTTCTCGCCCATGTTCCAGAACGCCGCGGCCACCGCATTCTCCGCGACGGGATCGAGATTCGCGACGTCGGGCAGCACGATCTGCGGGTTCTTGCCGCCGCATTCCAGCACCACGCGCTTCAGGTTCGTATCCGCGGAATAGCGCAGGAAACGCTTGCCCGTTTCGGTCGAACCCGTGAACGCGACGAGGTCGACATCCGCGTGACAGCCGATCGCCTGACCGGCGCCTTCGCCAAAACCGGTGACGACACTGAACACGCCCGCGGGCACACCAGCTTCGAGCGCGAGATCGGCGATGCGCAGCGTGGACAGCGACGTTTGCTCGGCCGGCTTGACGATCACGCTATTGCCGACCGACAGCGCCGGGCCGATTTTCCATGCCAGCATCAGCGCCGGAAAATTCCAAGGCAGCACGGCGCCCACCACGCCGATCGGTTCGCGCGTGATCATGCTCACCACGCTCGGGCCCGATGGCGACAGCGCGTCGTAGCGCTTGTCGGTGGCTTCCGCATGCCAGCGGATGCACGCCGCCGATTCGGGAATATCCAGACCCAGGCATTCGCTGATCGGCTTGCCCGCTTCGAGCGCTTCGAGCAGCGCGAGTTCGTCGGTGTGTTCGTCGATCAGCTGCGCGAGCCGCAGCAGCACGGCTTTGCGCTGCGCGGGCGCGGCCTTCGACCACACGCCGCTTTCGAATGCATCACGCGCCGCGGTCACGGCGCGGTCCACGTCTTTCGCGTCGCACTTCGCGATGTCGGCGAGCACCTTGCCGGTCGACGGATTGAGCGTGCGAAACGTTTCATTCGAAGCCGCCGCGGTGCGCTCGCCGGCGATGAAGGCCCGGCCATCCAGCGACAGCGCGTCCGCTTTGCGTTTCCATTCCTGATAGGTCGTCATGGTCGTGTCCTCAAAAATTAAAGCTCGGCTCCTGCCGTGAATTCCTTGACCCAGATCGCCGCGGAGACGGCGATATCGGCGATCGGACGCACAGGCAGCGAACGCGGATGCGGTTGATTCAACAGCTGGCGAACGAGGTCGTTCGACTCGCCGAGCGCATATTCGGCGATCAGCTTGCCGGCGGCGGACCCTCGGCTGAGACCGAGTCCGTTGCAGCCCATCGCTTCGTAAACACCATCGTCCCGGCGCCCGAACAGCGCGCCGTTATTGGCCGACAGGCACAGCGGACCGCCCCACGTGTATTCCAGTTCGACGCCCTTCAGCATCGGGAAGCGCCGGTCGAACGAACGTTGATGCAGGCGCTTCGCGTTCGCCAGGTCGGACTCGGAGACTTCGAGGCTCGGCCGGAACGCGAAGTGATTGCGCACGCAGATGCGATCCGTGCCGAGCCGGCGCACGGTGGAGCCCATCGGGTCCGCCGGAATCAGCGCCCACGAACGCGTACCGCCGAGGCGGCGGATTTCGTCCTGATTCATCACGCGCGTCATCGACGCGAACGTGTAGACCGGCAACAGCCCGTTCGGATGACCGCCGAAGGTCGCGCCGTACGCGTTCGTGCACAGCACCACCTGTTTCGCCAGAATCCGGCCCGCGGCGAACTCCAGCACGTTCACGCCGCCGCGCTGATCGATCTTGCGAACCGCGCTCAGCTCGAACACCTTCACATTCGAAGGCAACGTCGCCGCGAGACCGCGCATCAGCGCGGCGGGCTGCACGGTGCTGCAACCGGGCGTGAAGAGCGCGCCTTCATAAAAGCTCGTGCCCGTCACCTTGCCGATCGCGGCTTCGTCGAGCCATTCGAACGGCTCGTCGATGCGGCTCAGTCCATCTGCGAAATGCGCCAGCGCGGTATGGCCTTTCTTGTTCACCGACGCATGAAACTTGCCGTCGTCGCGCCAGTCGCATTCGATGCCATGCTGACGCACGGCCGAGCGCACGTAATCGATGCCATGACGTTGCAGCCGCACGTCGGCCTTGTCCGCTTCCACGCTGCGCGAATAGCTTTCGCTGCTGATGTCGTGCGGCAGGTCGACGAAGAAGCCGGAATTGCGCCCGGCGGTGGTGCGCCCGATCCGGTCCGCCTCGACCAGCGCGATCGATGCATCGGGCGCGAGTTCCGCCAGACGGCGCGCGGCGCACAGCCCGGTAATGCCGCCGCCGATCACGACCCAGTCATAACTGCGTTCGGACGACACCGTCTGCGCCGGCGGCGCCGGCGGCAAGCTTTCCCACCACCCGTTCACGCCGTCAGGGGCGGGAAACCGCACGAATTCCAGTTTCGAGGTCATACGAGTGCGGGTTTAGTTGGCGTTGCGCAGCAGAGGCTTGACGATTTTCGCGAAGGCGCTGCGTTCGTCGTCCGTGAGTGTGCCGAGCGGCGCGCGTGCATTGCCGACCGGAGTGCCCGCCAGTTCGCAGCCGTAGCGCACGTACTGGATGAATTTGCCGCTGCGCTCCAGCAGTTCGAGCACGGGCAGCAGCTGCGCCATCAGCGCGCGGCCCTTCACGAAATCGTGCTGCTTCACGCACGCGTCGAGCAGCGCGGTATGCGCTTCCGGCAGGAAGTTCGACGCACCCGCCACCCAGCTCTTCACGCCCCACACGAAGAATTCGAGCGCCTGGTCATCCATGCCGCAGCTCAGCAGCAGACGGTCGCGGAAATGCGTGGCCAGATGATGCAGATGCGCGATATCGCCGGTGCTTTCCTTCATCGAGATGAAATTCGGCCGCTCGAGCAGCTTTTCGAGCACGGCGTCGCTGATGTCGGTTCCCGTGCGCGCCGGGAAGTTGTACAGCATGATCGGCATGCCGAGGCTGTCGTCCACCTTCAGCAGGTGCTCGAGCAGTTCGTCCTGCGTCGGCTGCGCGTAATACGGCGCGGCGACCAGCAGCGCGTTGAGCCCCGCTTTTTTCGCTTCCTGACCGAGGCGGATCACGTCTTTCG
The DNA here is from genome assembly GCF_003443895.1 of Paraburkholderia phosphatilytica. Classification (GTDB taxonomy): domain Bacteria; phylum Pseudomonadota; class Gammaproteobacteria; order Burkholderiales; family Burkholderiaceae; genus Paraburkholderia; species Paraburkholderia phosphatilytica. Next base: position 47,643 of record NZ_QQOA01000037.1, read on the forward strand.
TCGTGGTCGCGTTGATGCCCGCGGTCAGATAGGTCTTGCCGCCGGCTGCCTCCGCCACCGTATGGAACGTCTTCACGCGCTCTTCGAAACTCAGCGCGTAGTACTCGCCCGTGGTGCCGCCCACGCCGAGCCCGGCCACCCGGCCCGCGAGATTCGCCGCGTGCCGGCCCAGCAATGCATGATCGATCTCGCCATCGGCGTCGAACGGCGTGACGAGCGGTGTGTGTACTCCCTCGAAGCTCATTTCGGTATCTCTCTTCAGTAGTCTTGAACAAGGCCTGATGAACCGCCTCTACTGGCGGTCCTTTCCGGCTTCCAGAAATCTGCGTGCGCTAGACGAGCGCCTCGCCGTGCGAGTAAATCGGGAACTGGCTGCACAGCTCGCGCACGCGGCTGCGAACGGTGCGCTCCACCTGTTCGTCGCCGTTGGGTTCGCGCTCCAGCGCGGACAACACCTCGAGAATCATTTCGCCGACCTGCTCGAACTGCGCCGTGCCGAAGCAGCGCGTCGTGCCGGCGGGCGTGCCGAGCCGGATGCCCGAAGTGACCGTCGGGCTCTCGGTATCGAACGGAATGCCGTTCTTGTTGCAGGTGATGCCCGCACGCTCCAGCGCCTTTTCGGCGTGGGTGCCCTTGAGGCCCTTCGCGCGCAGGTCGACGAGCAGCAGATGGTTGTCGGTGCCGCCCGTGACGAGGCTCAGGCCGCCCGTCTGCAGCACGTCGCCGAGCGCCTGCGCGTTGCGCAGCACCTGGTCGATATAAGTCGTGAATTCCGGGCGCAGCGCTTCGCCGAACGCGACTGCCTTGCCGGCGATCACGTGCATCAGCGGGCCGCCCTGCAGGCCAGGGAACACCGCGGAATTGATCTTCTTCGCGATGTCGCCGTTATTGGTGAGGATGAAGCCGCCGCGCGGACCGCGCAGCGTCTTGTGCGTGGTCGACGTCACCACGTCCGCGAACGGAACCGGGTTCGCGTGCTTGCCGGCCGCGACGATGCCGGCGATATGCGCCATGTCGACCATCAGCATCGCGCCGACGCTGTCCGCGATCTCGCGGAACGCGGCGAAATCGAGCGCGCGCGGATACGCGGAATAGCCCGCGATGATCAGCTTCGGCTGGTGCTCTTTCGCGAGCCGGCGAACCTGGTCGTAGTCGATGCGATACGTCTGCGGGCTCACGCCGTACTGCACGGCGTTGAACCACTTGCCGGACAGCGCGGGACGGGCTCCGTGGGTGAGGTGGCCGCCGGCGTCGAGCGACATGCCCATCACCGTGTCGCCCGGCTTCACGAGCGCGAGCATCACCGCGCCGTTCGCCTGCGCGCCGGAATGCGGCTGCACGTTCGCGTATTCGGCGTCGAACAGCGCCTTCACGCGATCGATGGCAAGCGCCTCGATCCGGTCGACGTGCTCGCAGCCGCCGTAATAGCGCTTGCCGGGATAGCCTTCGGCATACTTGTTGGTCAGGACCGTGCCCTGCGCTTCCATGACTGCGGCCGAGACGATGTTCTCGGACGCGATCAGTTCGATCTGGCTTTGCTGGCGTCGCAACTCCAGTGTGATCTCCGATGCGATGACGGGGTCATGGCTCTGGAGGGTTTCAGAAAAAAACCGCGAGTTCTCGTTCACTGGTCACTCCGGAAGTAACAACATTGATGCAGGTCTTGCAAGACTGCGAAAATCGTCGGCGGCACGCGATGATCCGCGGCCGCCCTCGTACATACAACGCGTGTGCTACGGTCCTGCGAATTACTGCTCGAGCCAGGCTTTCACCTTCTCCGGATGCGCGTCGACGAACTTCTTCGCCGCGGCCGCATAGTCGTTGGTCGAGTTGCCGTCGAATTCGACTGCTTCGACGTCGGAGAGCGTCAGCTTGAAGTGCTTGAAGAACTGGTCCGCGCGGGGGAACTTGCCGGCGAACTGCTTCGACGCGAACGCGTGCACCTGCTCTTCACCGCCGAGCGTGCCCTTCGGATCCTTCAGGTAGCGCATCTTCCATTTCTGCCAGAGCCAGTGCGGGCTCCACACCGTGGCGACCACCCACTGGTTCGACTGGTACGCGCGCGAGATGGACGCGAGCATGCCGGCTTCGCTGGACGACTGCAGGTTGTAGCCGTTGAGGCCATACGCCTGGATGGTCTTTTCCGATGCCTGCATCAGGCCGCTGCCAGGACCGATGCCCTGGATGGTGCCGTTCAGCTTGCTCTTCACGTCCGGCTTGTTCAGATCCTCGATCGACGACAGCTGCGACTCCGGCACATAAGCAGGCACCGCCCAGCCGTTCTTGCCGCCGGTGTAGATGACGTTGACGTCATCCATCTGGTCCTTGTACTTCGCGTAGTACACCGCGTGCGTGACCGGCAGCCAGCCGCCGACCATGATGTCGAGATCGCCGCGCGCCACGCCCTGGTACTGGATGCCGATGTCGGCATAGGTGAACTTCACCGGCTGGTTCAGCTTCGTCTCGAGCACGTACTTCGCGATATTCGCCGTGGCAAGCACGTCGGCCCAGTCCGTCACGGCCATGTTCACCGGTTCCGCGGCGACCGCGGGACCTGCGGCGACGCCCAGTGCGACGAGTGTGGATAGACCGACCTTTGCCAGGAGCGACTTCAAAATTCCGGGTTTCATGTAGTACTCCTTCTTTATAGATGAACTATTCAACGATATGACGGATGCTGCTGTGTAGCGTATGGTCTCCCTACACTTCGGTACTTCAGGCGCCCGGGTTACGTTGAGTCCGGGCGCCGAACCATCAGGTACTGGCCGCGTTGCCGGGCGCGCCCTTCGTCGTTCGTGCGGCAAGCTTCACCTTCTTCTTCGACTTCGTGCCGAAGGTTTCCGTCAGCCGGTCCAGCACGATTGCGAGCAGCACGACGCCAAGGCCGCCTTCGAAACCGATGCCGATGTCGAGACGCTGGATGCCGCTCAGCACGTATTCGCCCAGGCCACCCGCGCCGATCATCGAAGCGATCACCACCATCGAAAGCGCCATCATGATGGTCTGGTTCACGCCCGCCATGATCGAGGGCATCGCGTTCGGCAGCTGGATTTTCCACAGCAGCTGCGAGTCGGTGCTGCCGAACGAGCGCCCGGCTTCCAGCAGTTCTTCACGCACCTGGCGGATGCCGAGCGTCGTGAGCCGGACCACGGGCGGCATCGCGAAGACCACCGTCGCGATCACGGCGGGCACCCGGCCGAGGCCGAACAGAATCACGGCGGGAATCAGGTAGACGAACGCCGGCATCGTCTGCATGAAGTCGAGCAGCGAGCGCAGGACCAGGCCCACGCGGCTGTTGCGGGCGCCCCAGATGCCGAGCGGTACGCCGACCACGAGACTGAAGAAGGTCGCCGCCACCACGAGCGCGAGCGTCGCGGTGGTTTGCGGCCACAGGCCCATGTAGTTGATCGCGAGCAGCGCGATGCCGACGAATGCGGCGAACACGACACCACGGCGCCACAGCGCGAGCGCGATGAACACGACCAGCATCACGGGGAACGGAACCGCGCCCAGTCCGGTTTCGAGCAGCTTGACGACCGCGCCCAGCGCGGCCGAAAACGCATCGAAGCCGCCGCGAAAATGATTGAAGAGAAAATTGACGGCGTTCTCAGCGAACTGACCGATCAGCGACGACGACGAGTTCATGCTGCCCTCCGTTCCATGACCTGTTTCAGGATCGCGCGGCAGGACACCACACCCGCGAGCTTGCCGGACGCATCGGTGACCGGAACGTCGTGCTCCTGATCGAGCGCGATGGTCGCGAGTTCATGCAGGTCCGCGTCCAGCGACACTGCCCTCACGTCGCGCAGCAGCGCTTCGCGCACCGACCGCGCGGCGGCCTTGTGCAGCGATGCGGGCGTAACGCAGCCCTGGTACTGGCCAGCTTCGTCGCACACATAGCCGCATTCCGCGCCGCTGTCGATCAGCTGGTTGAGGTAGCGTTCCGCGGGCGCGCCGACGTCGCACGAAATCAGCTCGCGGCCGACGTTGGTCAACAGGCTCGACGCCTTCAGGAAACGCGATACGTCGACGTGGCGGAAGAAGTCGCGCACGTAGTCGTCCGCCGGCGACTGGATCAGTTCGGCCGGCGTGCCGACCTGGATCAGGCAGCCGTCTTTCATGATGCCGATGCGGCCGCCGATCTTCACCGCCTCTTCGATGTCGTGCGAAATGAACACGATGGTGCGCTGCTCTTCTTTCTGCAGACGCAGCAGCTCCGTTTGCATCTCGAAGCGGATCAGCGGGTCCAGCGCGGAGAACGCTTCGTCCATCAGCAGCACGGACGGGTTCACCGCGAGCGCGCGCGCCAGACCGACCCGCTGCTGCATGCCACCGGACAGCTCGCCAGGCAGCAGCTTTTCGTATGAACCAAGGCCGACACGCGTGAGCGCGGTCCGCGCGATCTCATAGCGCTCCGCTTTCTTGATGCCGGCCACTTCGAGACCGTACGAGATGTTGTCGAGCACCGTGCGGTTCGGCAGCAGCGCGAACGACTGGAACACCATCGCCATCTTTTTGCGGCGCACGTCGCGCAGTTCTTCCGTGGACATCGGCGCGATGTCGCGGCCTTCCAGAATCACCTGGCCGGAGGTCGGCTCGATCAGCCGGTTGAGCAGCCGCACGAGCGTCGACTTGCCGGAACCGGAGAGGCCCATGATGACGAAAATCTCGCCGGCCCTAACGTTGAGGCTGACGTCGTTGACCGCCACCATGTTGCCGGTGCGCTCGAAAATCTCGTTGCGGCCAAGGCCCTGGCGCACCATTTCGGCAGCACGCTCCGGCTTCGGTCCGAAGATTTTCGACAGGTTCCGGACCGTCAGGATGTCGGTGCCGGCAACGGCGACCGATCGGTCTGCCGACGCGACGTCCTGGGCGTCACCGATGGCGCCTTGCGGCACGACGTCATCGGGCATGAATGTCAGATTCGGGGTCATTCTGTCATCCCAACTGGCGAGTTCAAGAAGTCGAAGCCTGCGAGCCGAGGTGCCGGTTCGCGCTGCATCCAGCCCGGGTTCCCGCCAGCCGAGGCCCGGCGCTGATTGCATGGCTTGCAGCGTAGCAAGCCAATTAACCCCCTCCAGCTACATTTTCTGAGCCTTTTCCCATACCTCCGGTAATGCATCGAAGCTGTGCAGCGTTGGCTGAAAAGCCGCACAAGCAACGGGAATTCGCCGGGAGCCAGCACCGGCGCGGCTCCGGCGTTAGCACCCACCCCGCCAAACCCGCCAAGGCACGCCTGGCGGGCAGTTCGAGGAAGCACCGCGTCATAGGGAATGCCCTGGGCAGGGTCTTTAAAGCCCGCCATTCGCATAATCCAAAGTAATGTCTGACCGAAAATAAAGCGCGTTGACGCTCTTTTTCGTCACTCCAATACTGGATTGCGATGGCGGGACCCCACGAAGCCCGCACCCCCTTGAACGTTGGAGAGAGACCATGTCCGAAGTGCAGCTCAAAACCCATGGCGAATTGATCCGCAGCCGCCAGCCAGGTCATGGCATGCCCGGCGAACTGTTCGGCCGCCAGGACGTGTTCGACACGGACGTCGAGGTCTTTTTTCACAAGCACTGGATTCTGGTCGGCGTGACGTCGGATGTTCCCGAGCCGGGCGATGTGTCGACGGTGGATATCGGCAAGGCTTCGATCGTCATCGTGCGCGACGACGACGAGAACGTCCGCACCTATCGCAACGTGTGCCGGCATCGCGGCGCGCGACTGAAGGAAGCCGGCAAGTCGACCGTCGGCATGCTGGTATGCCCGTACCACCAGTGGACCTACGACCTGGACGGCAGCCTGCGCCACGCCACGCACATGGGCAAAGACTTCGACACCAGTTGCCGCAGCCTGATTCCGGTACATACGAAGATCATCGGCACGCACATCTTCGTGTGCCTCGACAACAACGCGCCGCAGGACATCGCGAAGCTCGAAGAGACGATGATCGCGCGCTTCGCGCCGTACGATCTGCAAAACACGAAGATCGCGTTCGAGCAGGAGATCATCGAGCACGGCAACTGGAAGCTTGTCATCGAGAACAACCGCGAGTGCTATCACTGCGCGGCGACGCACCCGGAACTGACGGCATCGTTCCTGCCGGAAGACTTCGGCTTTTGCCCGGACAACCTCAGCGAAGAATCCCTGCTCGCGCTGGAAGACTACAAGTCGCGCAACGCGGCCTGCCAGGCGAGCTGGGAGCAAGACGGATTCGTTAGCAGCGCAGTCGAATGGCTCGACAAAGACGCGGTGACGCAGTTCAGAACGCAGCAGCTCGTGATTGCGGGCAATGGCGAATCGCAGACCATCAGCACCAGGGTGGCCAGCACGAAACTGTTCGGCAACCTGCAGCGGCGCGATCTCGGCGACGTGCACCTGTGGACGCACAACTCATGGACGCACGTGATGAGCGACCATGCCGTGGTGTCGTACATCATTCCGCTCGCACCGGACAAGACGCTGGTGCGATCGAAATGGCTCGTGCATGCCGACGCGGTGGAAGGCGTGGACTACGACGTGAAAGACCTGACCGAGGTCTGGGTCGCGACGAACACGCAGGACAAGCACCTCGTCGAAATCACGCACGAAGGCACGCAGGACCCGGCGTATTCGCCGGGCCTGTTCTCGCCGTTCACCGAGACCTACGTGGACCAGTTTTCGCGCTGGTACGCGGCCCGCCTGAACGCGCACGGCGTGTGAGATCACGCATGCAGCACCAGCTTCTGGATGCGCCAGTTGAGCAGTTCGGCCACGTAAAGCGTGTTCTCCGAAGGACACGCCATCTGATGGATCCAGCCGAACTGCTTCAGCTGCTTGCCTGATTCTCCGAGCACCCCCAGCACCTCGCCTTCGAGCGACAGCTTGTAGATGCGGCCCGGGTACGCATCCGAGCTGTAGAGCACCTGGTTCGGGCCCGGGGAAATGCAGATCGCCCATGGCGAACCCGGCGCGAACGTACCCTGCGCGAGTTCGGCTTCGTCCGGCACGTTGCCGATCGCCGGCCGCGCACCTGCGGGAACCGGCACGTCGATCGTGAACTGCCTGAGGAACGTGCCGTCGGTATCGAACACCTGAATGCGGCGATTGCTACGGTCTGCTACGTAGATGCGGTCGTTCGCGTCCACCGCGATGCTGTGCGGCGTATGGAACTGGCCCGGCCCCGTGCCGCGATCGCCCCACGACTTCAGCCAGTTGCCGTCCCTGTCGACCTTCGCGACGCGCGAGTTGATATAGCCGTCGCTGATGTAGGTGTTGCCCGCCTTGTCCCATGCAACGTCGGTGACCTGGCGAAAGCGCCCCGGCTCGGCGGGCAGCGGCGGATTCGGATGCTTGAGCGGTCCTGTGGCTTCGTCCGCGGCTTCCTGCTTGCGGCCGAATACCATGTCGACGCGTCCATCCGGCGTGAACTTGATGACCATGTCCGAACCCTTGTCGGTCACCCAGATGTTGTCCTGCCGGTCCACCTTCACCGTGTGCGCGAACGACCACGCATACAGGTTGTGCCCGATCTCGCGAATGAAGCGGCCGTTCGGCGCGAACTCCAGCAGCTGTGCGGCGGCCGCGCCGTACGCCGGCCCCTTGCTGTTGCCGCGCGACAGCACGAAGATGTGACCTTTCGAATTGAAGGAGACGCCGGAGCACTCGCCGAAGTACATGTCGCGCGGCAACTGCACCGGCTGCGGAATCGAATCGTAAGCGATGGTCGGCACCGCCGACTGCGCGCGCGCAAGCCCCGGAAACAACGCTAGCGCCGCAATGCCGCCGCTGGTCGCGGCCAGAAACTGCCGCCGGCTCAGCGCGCGTTGCCGCGCATCGCCACAGCATGGACAGAATACGGAATGCTGATTGCTCACGTCTCCCCCTCCATATCACTGACGTACCGTTGAAAGAAGTCAGGCCGCGTGTCATGCAGACGGCGACTGGAGGGGGATGCTACCCCGCTTGCGACGTCAGCGCCTTCGACGCGGGCAACGGTGCCGACGGGTGGCGCACGAGCTCGCGAAACTGCTCGAGCGGCATCGGGCGCCCCGTCAGGAAGCCCTGCACGATGTCGCAGCCGGCATCGATCAGCCATTCGAGCTGCGCCGGATGCTCGACACCTTCCGCAACCACTTCGAGATCGAAGCTGTGCGCCATCGAAAGAATCGCCGTGACGATCGCGCGGCCCTCATCGGGCAGGCGCTCGACGAACGAGCGGTCGATCTTCAGCGTGTTGACCGGGAACGCGTGCAGATACGACAGCGACGAATAGCCGGTGCCGAAGTCGTCGAGCGACAGGCTCACGCCGATTGCGCGCAGCCGCTGCATCGTGTCGATCGCCATGGACATGTTCGCGATCAGGAAGCTCTCGGTCAGTTCGAGTTCGAGCATCGCCGGCGCGAGCCCGCTCAAGCGAAGCGCGGCCGCAACGTCCGGCAGGAACGACGGATGCCTTAGCTGACGCGCCGACACGTTCACCGCCACCCGGTAACGGTCCGCGCCGGCCGCCGCATTCCACGTCGCCGCGGCCACGCATGCATGCTGCAATACCCAGCGCCCGAGCGCCACGATCAGGTCGCTGTGCTCCGCGATCGGGATGAATTCGGCCGGCGAGACGACGCCTTCCAGCGGGTGCGTCCATCGCGCGAGCGCTTCCGCGCCGACCAGCGCGCCGCCGGTGCAGCTGAACTGCGGCTGATAGAAGAGTTGCAGCGCGTCATTGTCGAGCGCCTTGCGCAGTTCCGCTTCGAGGTACGCACGCCGCCGCGCGGCATCCGTCATCTCGGGCGAAAAGCGCACCACCATGTTCTTGCCGCGGCTCTTGGCCTGATATAGCGCGATGTCCGCGCTGCTGACGAGGCTCGCCGCGTCATCGCCCGCTTCCGGATACAGACAGTAGCCGACGCTCGCCGTGACGTTCATGTCGCGGCCCGCAAGCGTCACCGGCCGCCCAAGCGCGCGTGCCACGCTGCCCGCAACCGCGCCGACCTCCGCTTCGTTCGTGCCGACATCGAGCGTGATCGCGAACTCGTCGCCGCCCATGCGGCTCACCGCGCCTTGCCCGTTCGATGCTTCTTTCAGCATCGTCGCGACGTGCTGCAGCAGTTCGTCCCCGGCGCCATGCCCGAGCGAATCGTTGATGGTCTTGAAGTCGTCGAGATCGACGAGGATCACGCCCATCTGCTGCCGCGTCAGTCGCGCCACGCGCAGGCGCTGATGCAGCGAATCGTAGAACGAGCGGCGGTTCGGCAGGTTCGTCAGCGGATCCGTCGATGCGAGGTATTCGAGTTCGCGCTCGGCGCGCGCCACGCGCCGGCGCATGCGGTTCATCAGTCCGGTCGAAATCCAGATCGCGCACAGACTCGCGAGACCGAGGAAGCACGCGTAGCGAGCCAGCTGCGCGCGAACCTGTTCGCTCGTCGCGACGAGCACCGCGAATCCGAGCAGGCGGCCGTTCTGGCGGATCGGCACTTCGACCGTGACGTCGCCCAGCGACAGCGCGCGGTTGCCCGCGGCGGATTCGAGCGTGCCTTCTTCGGCTTCCGCGCGGCTGATGCCTGCGCGCGCGTAGCGCGAGAAGAGCCGCCCATCGGTCAGATAGACGCTCAGGCTCTCCACGTAGGGCACGTTCGCGAGCGAGCGCATCAGGTCCGCGGCCGCGTGCTCGTCGGAAAACATGATGGACGCCGTCACGTTCTCCGCGATCACCGATGCCTGCAGCGACGCATCGTCCGTCAGCGCGCTGCGCAACGACACCGCCTGATAAACGAGCAGCACGATGCCGATCACGAAAAGCGCCATCGCCACGCTGAAGAAGTTCGCGCGGACGGTCAGTCTGACGGCGCTTTCGGTGCGCCTGTTTTCGGTCGTCACATGACCCTCCGTGCAAGGCTCAGCAGTTTCGAGCTGAGCGACAGGTGTCGCCTCGACGCCTCAGTGTTGTCGATGTCGAAGCGCAGGTGATCGTCCTGCTCGATCAGCCGGATCACGACCGGGCCGGGCATCATCGTGGCGTCTTCGGACACGATCAGCACCGGTCGGTCGGACGCGAACATCTCGCGCACGCCGGACGTCACGTCGTCCGGGCCGCTCAGCACGAGCACATTGCAATCGCCCTGCTGCCCCTTGTCACTCAGCGGCTGGAAGCGCCACGCGAGCGAACCGATCGCGCGGCCGTTCAGCGCCGCGAGTCCGTTGCGCAACGGGCTGTGCGCGCTCGCGCACACCGTCAGTTCGCTGCGGGCCGCGTCCGCCGGCCAGCGCGTGAACTGCGTGAAGTTGAAGATGTAGGCGGTTTCGAGCGCGAACAGATCGGTCTGCGCGTACGCGTGCCAAGTCGCCATCGCAAACGCGACGCATACGCAGACGGCAAGCCAGTTCCGGATCGGCTTCATCGCTCAGAACCCGTACACCACTTTCAGCAGGAACGTGCGGCTCTGCTGAACGATGGTGTCCTGAATGAATCCCGGCCCCGCGGGGTCGCTGTAGTGCCGGTCGGTTACGTTGTAGATCGAGAACGAGACGTCGGCGTGATCGAGCAGCTTGCGGCTGCCGATCGTCACGTTACCGATGCAGTACCCGCCCGCCTCGCCAAATTCGGACAGCCGCGACGACAGGCACTGCATCTCGCCGCCGAACCAGCCGCGCTCATGGAACAGCGGGATCACCGCGTTGAGCTTGCCCATGTGCCGCGGCGAATCCTGCAGCGCGGCGCCCGATCCGCTGTCGCGCGACATCTGGTACGAGTAGCTCGCGCGCACCCGCACGCCGCCCGCGAAGCTCTGCTCGTACGCGAGCTCCGCGCCTTTGGCTTCCGCGCGGTCGACGTTCTCGAACACGAAGAGGCCTGTCGCCGGATCCGTCGTTTCGGTGATCAGGTCGCGCAGCGTATAGCGGAACAGCGACAACGTCGCGCGTCCGCTCGCGCCGATCGCGCGCTCGTACACGAGTTCCTCGGTGGCGATGTGCTCGGCGCCGAGCGACGGGTTCGCCTCCTGGCCGCCGTCGCCCGGCACCGCGTAGTACATCTCGTACGCGTTCGGCGCGCGGTAGGCGGTGCCGTAGATCGCCTTGAAGGTGTCGCGCGACGTGGGCCGGTAGATCAGCGCCACGCGCGGATTGACGTTGCCGCCCATGTTCGACTCGGCGTCGTAGCGCACGCCGAGATCGAGAGACAGGCTGTCGAGCAGCGTGATCTGGTCTTCCGCGTACACGCCGGCCATGTCGCTGCTGCGATGGTCGTCGAGCAGCAGCTGATACGGCGCGACGTTGTAGTTGAACTGGTCGCGATTGGCGTCGCGCGTGAAATCGACACCCGCGACGATGCGATTGCGCGCGAACGTCGTGATGGTGGCGTGCACGTCGCCGCCGTACCACATCGCGTGATCGCCATCCATATTCTCGGTACCGGGCGGCGGCCCGTCGAGCTCGGGGCTGCGGTAATCGTAGCGGCCCCAGTACAGCTCGTAGTCGAGCGCGACGTCTTCGCGCAGCGCCTGGTGCCACGTGGCATCGACGAACGAATGCGTGTCCGTCACGCTGAACGGCGCATCGAACACCGCGCCATACGGCGCATCGGGTACGCCCTTGGTGCGATTGCCGTAGCCGACGCTCAGCCGGAAACCCTCATACGCGAATTTGGCGAACAGGTTCTGCGCGCGTTCGTAATCGAGGTTCTGCGCGATGCCGTTGTTCTGGTCGGGCGTGTCGAACTCCGGGTAGTACAGGTCCTGCCCGTTCTTCTCGTACGCGCTCGCGGAGAGCACCACGTCGGCGCCGTTCGCGCCGTGCCAGCCATACGTCGCGCGGCCGCGCTTCTCGCCGAAGCTGCCGCCGGCCGCCGCCACCTGCGCGCCGCCGATATCCTTGCCGCTCTTCGTGATCACGTTGATCACGCCGAACAGCGCGTTCGATCCGTACACCGCGGAACCCGGACCCGCCACATATTCGATGCGCTCGACGAGATCCATGTCGAGCGGAAAATCCGCGCCGATCGGGGCCTGATCGTAGACCGCGTCGTTCACGCGCATGCCGTCGATCAGCAGCAGAAAGCGGCTGTTGTAGTCGCCCGGACGCTGGAAGCCGCGCGCGCCGAGATAGGTGTACGTGCGGTCGGATGCCGTGTAGAGACCCGGAATGGTCGCGAGCGCGTCGGCAAGCGTCCGCCATCCGTACTCGCGAATGTCGGCGGCGGTCAGCACGACGACCGTCGCGGGCGCGCTGCTGATCGGCTGCGCGACGCGCGTCGCGCTGCTGACGGTCATCGTCATCAGCGATTCGAGCGGCATCGACGCGAGGTCCGGCGCGGCCGCGGCGGAATCCTGCGGATTCGGCGCGGCAGACTCGGCGCGCGCGTCCAGCGAATGGCATGCCGCGGCTACGACAACGCAGCCTGCAATGAGAGGACCCGCTGGCAGTCTGCGCGGGAAAGGCCTCGGCTTCGGCATGTGGAACGAAAAGCAGTCGGAAATTGGGCGAACATCGCATTCCGTATATCGGCACGCGCGCTGCACCCTTGAGATTCATCACAACGTGATCTGCATGCGCCATCGGCAAGCGCTATCCCTCCCCAATTGCGGGACTGAAGTGCGATCGAGGGAATGACGAGCGATGCGACGCCGCTCCGCCGCAAACAGGCGGATCAACCGGTGCTGCTGGTTTTGACGTAGGCGTCGAGCACCGCGTGAACGTGCTCCAGAATTTCGAGCGCCGTCTGGGCGTCGCGGCTAGCCGCGCAGCCTTGCACGATTTGCCGCGCCTGCCGCACTGCGACAAGCGTGGATTTCATCGCGTAGCCGATCGTTAGGAGATCCTGCTGGGATGCCGCCGAAGCGTCGGCGGCGGATGAGGGGCGCGTGGTCTTGGACATTTTTGGGGCGCGAAAGGGCAAGCTTCGCGCAGCATCGCGGCCCGATGCTTAAGGGATGCTTAACGAATGCTTACGAAACGCAGCCAGTGTCCATGTCGTTGCATCGCTGTGCTTTCGTCGCGGCCGGCGCGGCGCGCTCGAGGCAGCGTCGGCCAATGGCGCTACGCCGTCAACTTCCGCATTTCCGCGTAAAGATCCGCCTTACCTTCGAAGCCGATGCCTGGCAGGTCGGGCATCGTGATGTAGCCGTTGTCGACCTTCACGCCATCGGGGAAGCCGCCATACGGCTGGAACAGGTCCGGGTACGATTCGTTGCCGCCAAGGCCGAGGCCCGCCGCGATGTTCAGCGACATCTGGTGGCCGCCGTGCGGAATGCAGCGGGCAGGCGACCAGCCGTGCTGGCGCAGCATCTCGAGCGTGCGCAGATATTCGACGAGGCCATAGCTCAACGCGCAGTCGAACTGCAGCCAGTCGCGATCGGCACGCATACCGCCGTAACGGATCAGGTTGCGCGCGTCCTGCATCGAGAACAGGTCCTCGCCGGTCGCCATCGGGTTCGGATAGTAGTTGCGCAGCGTGGCCTGCAGTTCGAAGTCGAGCGGATCGCCCGGCTCTTCGTACCAGAACAGGTCGTACTGCGAGAGCGCCTTCGCGTAGCGGATCGCGGTGTCGAGATCGAAGCGGCCGTTCGCATCCACGGCCAGCTTCTGGCCGTCGCCGAGCACGCTCAGGATCGAATCGATGCGGCGCAGGTCTTCGTCGAGCGACGCGCCGCCAATCTTCTTCTTCACGACCGTATAGCCGCGATCCAGATAGCTGCGCATCTCGTCCTTCAGCTTGCCGTGGTCCTGCCCCGGGTAGTAGTAGCCGCCCGCCGCATAGACGAACACGCGGCGGTTCGGCTGCCCGTCGCCGTAGCGATCGGCGAGCAGCTGGAACAGCGGCTTGCCCTCGATCTTCGCGACCGCGTCCCACACGGCCATGTCGATCGTGCCGATCGCGACCGAACGCTCGCCGTGACCGCCCGGCTTCTCGTTGCAGAACATCGCCGCCCAGATCCGCTGCGGATCGAGGTTGTTGCCAGTGTCGTCGACGAGCGTGGCCGGGTCCGTTTCGAGCACGCGCGGAATGAAGCGCTCGCGCATCAGCGTGCCTTGTCCGTAGCGGCCGTTCGAGTTGAACCCGTAGCCGACCACCGGCTTGCCGTCGCGGATCACGTCCGTCACGACGGCAACGAGGCTCAACGTCATCTTGCTGAAGTCGATGTACGCGTTACGGATGGGGGAACTGATCGGGACGGTCTGCTCCCGGATCTCGACGATTCTCATGGACGCTCCAGATAAGCGCGCCGCGGGTGCCGCGGCGCCTGAAGCCCGTAGATTATTCGCCGGGAGGACCGTTATGATTCACTCAAAATCACTTCTTTCTTAACCATCAGTGAATACCGATCTCGCTTCGCACCTGCGGTTCTTCGTGCTGCTCGCCCGCTACGGCAATCTTGCGTCCGCTGCGCGCGAGCTGAACCTGACCCCGCCCGCCGCGACCAAACGGCTCGCGCAGCTGGAAGCGCGGCTCGGCGTGCGGCTCGTCAACCGCACCACGCGTCATGTGAGCCTGACCGCCGAAGGCGAAACCTACCTGCACCACGCAAGCCGCATCCTCGATGAGATCCGCGAGATGGAAGACGCGGTTTCGTCGAGCCACGCAGTGCCGAAGGGGTTGTTGAGGGTGAACGCGACGCTCGGCTTCGGCCGGACCACGATCGCGCCGATCGTCTCCGATTTCGTGAAGCGCTATCCGCAGGTCGAAGTGCAGCTCGATCTCACCGACCGGCCGGTCGATCTCGTGGAAAGCGGCATCGATCTCGCGATCCGTTTCGGCACGCTGCCCGACCAGCGGCTCAACGCGCGCCGCGTGATGCCGAACCGTCGCTTCATGTGCGCGTCGCCGCGCTACCTCGAGCAGCATGGCGTGCCCGAACGGCTTGACGACGTCGCGCGGCACACCTGCATCGTGCACCGCCAGAACGACGACGCCTACGGCATCTGGCGCTTCGAACACGCGGGCCGCACGGAAACCGTGAAGGTGCACGGCAAGCTCTCCAGCAACGATGGCGACATCGTGCTCGGCTGGGCGCTGGATGGCCACGGCATTCTCGTGCGCTCAGAGTGGGATCTGGCGAAGTACGTGGAAAGCGGGCGCCTGCGCGTCGTGCTGCCCGACTACACGCAGCCGTCCGCCGATCTGTTCGTCTATTACTCGAACCGCCGCAACCAGTCGGCGCGGGCGCGGGCGTTCATCGATTACCTGATGGAACGATTCACGGGTGAGGGCTGAGCACGTCGACACCGCGCGCGGGGCGTTCGTCCGCGGAACGCGCGACGTGCGTTCCCGTATCCGCGACGCTGGCGAACGTCACGTCGACCGCCAGGCCGCGGCTCGCGATGCCCGAGCCTAGCTGCAACGCGGCGCCGAAATACGCGGCGATCCGCGCGACGATCGACAGGCCAAGGCCGCTGCCGCGCGCGGTCACGTTGGTGCCGCGAAAGAAGCGGTCGGTGATGCGCTCGCGTTCGGCGGGCGATACGCCCGGACCGTCGTCGGCGACGGTCAGCACCAGCGTGCGCGCATCGTGCCGGATCCGCACTTCGACGCGGCCGCCCGGCTGGCAGTATTTGATCGAGTTGTCGAGCAGGTTGTCGATCAGGATGCGCAGCAACGTGGCGTCCGCATGCACGAGGCTGCGCGTCGTGCCTTCGAGCGAAGGCGTCATGTGCTTCGTCGCGAAGTCCGCGTGCCGCGCGGCAATCGCCTCGCATGCGATCTCGTACACGTCGACATCCGACGCCTTGATCTTCTCCGTTTCGTCGAGCCGCGCGAGCAGCAGCAACTGCTCGGCGAGACGCGTGCTGCGATCCACGCCCTGCACCACGCGCTCCATCGCGAGACGCAATTGCGCGGGGTCTTCCGCGAGCAGCGCGACCTGCGCCTGCACCTTGATCGCCGCGAGCGGCGTCTTGAGTTCGTGCGCGGCATCCGACGTGAACGCCCGTTCGCGCGCGAACGAGCCACGCAGACGCGACATCAGGTCGTTGATCGCGACGACCAGCGGCCTCACTTCCAGCGGGCCCGGGTCGATCTCGATCGGGTCGAGGCGCGTCGCATCCCGCACGCGCACCGCGCGCGACAACGCGGCCAGCGGCGCTAGGCTACGGCCGATGCTGACCCAGATCAGGATCGCGAGGAACGGCAGCGCGACCAGCATCGGCCGCGCAATCCGTCCAGCCACGCCCGACACAAGATCGCTATGCGTGAGCGTGGGTTCGAGCAGAGTGGTGGTGCGCCCGGTCACGGCATCGTGCGTCGCATAGCGGTGCCAGCCTGCGCCATCCACTTCGAAGGACGTGAAGCCCTCAGCGTTGGCCGTGTTCCGCGCATGAGCCGCGATGGCATCGAAGCCGGCGCTGCGCGCGATCACGCTGCCGTTCGCCGCACGCACTTCCACGAGCGCGGTGCGGGGCAGCTTGTCGCCATCCAGTTCGTCTTCCGGCTGCGGATCGCGCGAATATTCGTTGCGCACGTCGATGCCGGTTGCCGTGACACGCGCCAGGTCGCCGTCGTTCAGCGGCGCGAGCAGCGCGGCAATCTGCACGAGCCGCGCGTTGTCCCACTCGCGCACTTCATGGATGGTCTGCCGGTAGCTCCACACGAGCGCGATGCTCCAGACCATCGTCACGCTCAGCAGCACGAGACCCAGCAGGCGCGCGCGGATCGACGATTCCATCATGGCTTGTCCACCACGTACCCGAAACCGCGCACGGTGCGGATCACGTCGTTGCCGAGCTTCTTGCGCAGGTTCGACACATGCACTTCGATCGCGTTGCTTTCCACCTCGGAATGCCAGCTGTACAGGCTGTCTTCCAGACGCGCGCGCGATTGCGGCTGCCCCTGGTGCGTGAGCAGATGGATCAGCACGCCCCACTCCCGCGCGGTAAGCGAAACCGGACTGCCATCCAGCGTGACCTTCTGCGCGAGCGGGTCGACGCGCAGATTGCGGTAGACGATCTCCTCCGTGCTGCGCCCTTGTGAGCGGCGCACCAACGCACGGCAACGCGCGACGAGTTCGGTGAGATCGAACGGTTTGCCGAGGTAGTCGTCGGCGCCGGCTTCGAGGCCGATCACCTTGTCCGCGACCGTGCCCTTTGCTGTCAGCACGAGCACCGGCACGTCGTTGCCCGAATCGCGCAACTGCTTGAGCACGTCCGTGCCCGACATCCGTGGTAGTCCTAAGTCGAGCAGCACGAGCGCGTACTCCATCGTGCGCAGCGCGAGCAGCGCTTCGACGCCGTCGTGCGCCCAGTCGACCGCGAAGCCGGCATGACGCAGGCCCGCGTCGACACCGCTGCCAATCAGATCGTCGTCTTCGACGAGAAGAATCCGCATTCCCCGCTCCGGAAATCAGTGCCATTCATGCGGGTATAGAGTCTACGCGCGGCGCCGGGTTCGCCCAACATTCCGCCGTTAAGGTTTCCTTCAGGCTCGGCGGCTACGCTGACCGGACAACGGCTGCATTCGTCTGGCGAAAGGGTTTTCGCCTGGCTTGCAGCCGCTTCATGTGGCCCGCGGCAACCGGCGGGCCATTGCGTCAGCCAACCTGTGGAACGAAGCCTTTTCTATGTCTCGAACCCCGCCGCCCAGCATGCCCACCCGCTACGATGGTGTCGCCCGTACCCTGCACTGGGCGATCGTGATGCTCATTGTCGCCCAGTTCCTGCTGGGATGGACGATGCCCGACATTCATCGCAATACCACGCCGGACGGGTTGATCGCATGGCACCTGACGGTCGGGGCGACGATCGTGGTCGCGATGGCGCTGCGCGTGTTGTGGCGCGTCACGCATCGGCCACCGCCGCCGCCCGACGATCTGCCTGTGCCGCTCAGCGTACTGTCGCGCGCGACGCATCTGCTGCTCTACGCGGCGCTCGTCGCGGTTCCGGTGCTGGGGTGGATCAATGCGTCGTCGCGTGGCTGGAAGGTCGCGCTGCCGGGCGGCGTGGGCCTGCCCGCCCTCTCTGCAAGCGGCTCTTCGTTCGGTCATTCGATGGGCGACGTGCACAGCCTGCTGGCGTGGGTGCTGCTCGTGCTGATCGGCCTGCACGTTGCGGCGGCGCTGTTCCATCGCTTCGTGCTGCGGGATCGCACGATGCAACGGATGCTGCCGTGGCCCGCGGCCGCGGACGATGCGCGCGTCGGTCGCCGTGCGAACGATGCCGGGCGCGGCTGAGCGCAGGTCAGCGATGACACACGGCGAAATTCAACGCAACGGCCCCGCGCACCGTCACGCGGACGATCGGCTCGTCGGGCAGCAGTAAGCGCCGCCTGCACGCACGCCGTCCCGCGCAATTTTGAATTTCAGCAACCGGGACACCACACCGGCATCGGCCGCGGTCAAATAGACCTGTACCCTTTCACAGGAGCAGGTCATGACCCATCGCCATGTTGCATTAGGGCTGCTCGCGGCCATCGCTTTTCCGGCAGCCGCGAGCTTTGCCGCTACCCCCGCCTACGAGTATTCGACCACCGTGCAGCTCGCCAGCGGCAAGACGCTGAACTGCGGCGTCAACGAGCCGCTGCAGGGCGCAAGCGCGTCGGCGGCGCCGCTTACGCGACGCGAGCAAACCGAAGCCGACGTGCTGGCCACCCAGCGCCTGCGTCTGCTGGGCGGACCGTCCTCGCCGTATCCCTCTCCACTGACGGCGCCTGATGTGACCTGCGCCGCCGTCGACTGACAGAGTGCTTCGCGAGGTTAAGCCTGCGACGCGTCCACGACGATTCAACGCAATGTGACGCGACGCGACGCAGGCCGTCAGGCAACGATCAGAAGCGCGTACGGATACCGCTCGTCAGCTCGACCTGATTGGTCGCGCCGAACGTCGTACCGACCGTGTAGCCGCCGTGCAGACGCATGTAGTCGCCGGCCAGGTAGACTTCCGTACGCTTCGACAGGTGGTAGAAGACCGAACCGTACAGCGTTTCCTTGAAGCCGTTGTGCACGCCCTGGGTCGGATCGAATGCACCGATGTTCGCGTTCGGGATATCGCCGTCGCTGTTGTACGCGGCATTCTTCACGCGCATCTGCTGGTAGCCGAGCTCGTAATCGAATGCACCCTTCGGCGCCACCTTGAGCGAGACCGTCCATGCGTTGTCGCGGCGCTTGCCGAGCGAACCCTGGTCGCCGACGTAACCGAAGTAGCCGGCATTGAGTCGCACGATGCTGAACGTGTAGTTGCCGCCCACCGAGTACGACTGGTTCATGAAGCCGGCGCGGTCCGCGTGGTTATAGAACGCCGACACGTTGAACGGGCCGCCGTTGTAGCCGAGCGCTGCCTGGTAGTTCGAATTGTTCGAGAAGCTCGTGGTGTTGCCGAACGCGTAGCCCGCGCTGGCAAAGATGCCGTTGTCGAACAGCTTCTTCCACGCGAGGCCGTTGTTGTAACGGGTGCCCGTCGCGCTGGCCGCGTAGAAAATCATCTGCTTGAAGTTGTTCGCGTTGGTCCAGCCGCCTTCTTCGGTGGACAGCGCCGCGCTGCCGTACGGGTCGCCGTAGATCGCCGATGCATCGCGCGCGATCGTGTTCTGGAAGCCCGCGGTCAGCTTGCCGAACGTATCGTTCTGCACACCGACCCATGCGTCGCGGTCGAAAATCTGACCCTGGTCTTCCATCTCGCCGTCGCTCATCCGGTATTCGCTTTCCAGCCGGAAGATCACTTTCGTGCCGCCGCCGATATCTTCAGCGCCCTTCACGCCCCAGCGGCTGCCGCTGAACCACGGCTCGCCGCCAATGCCCATGCCGACCACGTGATTGCCGTTGGCATCGGCGTGCGACTGATAGGTGGGTACGCTGAGATCGATGAGGCCATACAACTGCACGCTGGACTGTGCGTGGGCGCCATTCGCGGCGAATGCGCCGGCCGCGATTGCATAGGCGAGGTACTTGTTCTTCAAAGTCGTCTCCTCAGAGCGTTGTGTTTGAACTTCCGATCTGTCCGCTGTCGGAGCCCCTGCATCTCACTGCCTGGTGCCGTCGCGACAATCAACGGATGAGACGAATGCTAGTGACCTCAATCCTTCACGCTCCTTTCCCCCATCGTTCGTAAAACTAAGGAGATGTACCGATATGAATTGCGAAACTTGAAATTGGCTTACGGCGCCTCGCGCGTGCGCAGGATGTAGCCGAGCCCGCGCAGCGTCATGATCTGCGCGGTGGAATGAATGAGGTGCTTACGCAACCGGTGGATGTAGATGTCGATCGCATCGGCGCTCGGTTCGTCGTCGAGGCCGAACACGCTGTCCATCAGCGCGGTCTTCGACACGGTCTTGCCTTGCCGCAGCATCAGCGTTTCGAGGATGGCATGCTCGCGCCGCCGCAGGCTCAGCGGCGTGTCGTTGTGGCGGAATTCGCGGGTGTCGGACAGGTATTGCAGGTCGCCGCACATCACCCAGCCCGACTTGTCGCCAAGCTGCCGGCGAATCAGCGCCTTGATGCGCGCCACCAGCTCGCGGCCGTCGAACGGCTTTACCACGTAGTCGTCGGCGCCCGCGCTGAAGCAGTCCACCTTGTCGTCGATCGAACCATGCGCGGTCAGCATCAGCACCGGCACGTTGTCGCGCCGGCGGCGCAGGCGCGCCAGCACGTCTTTGCCGCTCATGCGCGGCAGGCGCATGTCGAGCAGCACCACGTCGTAGCGTTGCGTGGTCAGTACAGAATCCGCGGCTTCGCCGTCGGGCACGCTGTCCACCGCGAAATTTTCGCCGCGCAGCAGGTTCACGATCCAGTGCGCGAGCTCCGTGTTGTCTTCCACCAGCAGCAATTTCATCGCACCTCCTCTGCCTCCCACGCGGGCAGACGCACCGTCACCGCCAGCCCCACACGTCCCGCGCCTGACGCCACCTCGACCTTGCCCTGATGCGAGTGCGCGATCTGCTGCACGATCGCGAGCCCGAGCCCCGAGCCTTCCACATCGCGCGCCGCGCGGTAGAAACGCTCGAACACATGCGCGCGCGCTTCGGCCGGAATACCGGGGCCGTTGTCGACCACCTGCAGCACCACGTCGTCACCTTCGCGGCGGCAGATCGCGGTGACGCGCCCTGCCTCCTGCGTATAGCGGATCGCGTTGTCGACGAGATTCGTCACGAGCGCTTCGAGCAGACTCGCGTTGCCCATCACGTGCACGCCCTCGTCCAGTTCCGCGCCCAGATCGATGCGACGATGCTGCGCAGCGCCAATCATCGCTTCGAGCACCGACGACACCACCCCGGACAGATCGACCCGCGCCACCCGGCATCGCGACGACATCGACTCCGCCTGCGCAAGCAGCAGCAACTGGT
>NZ_QQOA01000038.1 GCF_003443895.1 Paraburkholderia phosphatilytica
CATCTCGCATCTCCTTCGTTACCCGGTAACAATCGATTCGAAACATGTTACCCGGTAACGTCGGACCTTACGACGTGTGGCAGATTTAGCGCTTACCCCACGTCGAACCCTCTCATAAATAGGGTCGGGCACCGAAAGTGATTCGTAAAGCATCGACAGGTCGTACATTAAATAGCACGCTGGCCTCGCACCGACGCCCACCTCCCCCAGTGGACGCACGGAGGATTTTCAAGCTGGGTGAGCAAATGATGCGACGTCCCTGTCACGTCGTCCCATCCCACGCGAATTTCGTCGTCTATCGCGGCGCCGCAGGTAAAATTCAGCCCAAAGACTACTAGTTCGCAGTTTGCTCAATGAGCGATATACGAATGTCCACTGGCGCCAGGCGTCGAGGTCATGCGAAAGAAGCACGACCACGAGATTCTGGCGCAATTTTTATGGTCGAACGAGCCGCATCTTCAGAACTGAACTACTCCGATGGCCAATCAATTGATACCCGAAACCCTGCAAAGTTGGCTCTGGCAATCCGCGAACGTCCTGCGCGGCTTCATTGACTCCTCCGATTTCAAGAATTACAACCTTGGCCTCCTCTTCCTCAAACGCTTCTTCTGCGCAAAAATCTCCGTCGCGTCGCACACAGCAATAAACAAATTTCAAGGTAATCGAGCATGCTGACCGGCGAAATCCGAAGCCAAATCAACGCCATCTGGGACTCGTTCTGGTCCGGTGGAATTTCAAATCCGCTGGAGGTGATGGAACAAATCACCTACCTCCTGTTTATCCGCCGTCTCGACGAGATGCATACGCTGGAAGAGCAGAAAGCCGTCGTCACAGGTAGGCCTCAGGTCACCCGAATTTTTCCGCACGGCAAGGACGAGAAAGGCCGGAAATACAGTGACCTTCGGTGGTCGCGGTTCAAGAATTTTGCGGCGCCGGAGATGTACAGGGTTGTCGGCGAGCACGTGTTTCCATTCCTGCGCGTGCTGGGTGGTCAGGACACGACCTATGCCCATCACATGAAGGATGCGCGCTTCACCATCCCGACGCCGGGCCTGCTCGCCAAGGTCGTCGACATGCTCGACCATGTCCAGATGGACGACCTGGATACCAAAGGCGATGTCTACGAGTACATGCTCGGCAAGATTGCGAGCGCCGGCCAAAATGGCCAGTTCCGCACGCCGCGCCATATCATCAAGCTGATGGTCGCGCTGACCGAGCCGAATGCAGATGATGTCATCTGCGACCCGGCCAGTGGCACCTGCGGTTTCCTGGCCGCAGCCAGTGAGTACCTGCGGAAAACGTATCCGAAACTCCTAAGCAATGCGGGCCGTCGCGAGCATTTCCACAACGGCATGTTCCACGGCTACGACTTCGACAACACCATGCTTCGCATCGGCAACATGAACATGGTGCTGCATGGGGTTGAGAATCCAGACATCCAGTACAAGGACTCGCTGGCGCAGGACCATGCCGATGACGAGCAGAAGTATTCGCTCATCCTGGCCAATCCCCCGTTCGCCGGCTCTCTTGACTACGAGAACACGGCCAAAGACCTGCTGGCCATCGTCAAGACAAAGAAAACGGAACTGCTTTTCTTGGCGCTGTTCCTGCGACTTCTGAAGCCAGGTGGCCGTGCCGCCGTCATCGTGCCGGACGGCGTGCTGTTCGGCTCATCGAAAGCCCACAAGGAACTACGTCGGACCATCGTCGAAGACCAGAAACTCGATGGCGTGATTTCGCTGCCGGCGGGGGCATTCAAGCCCTACGCGGGTGTATCCACCGCCGTCCTGTTGTTCACGAAGACTGATTCCGGTGGCACAGATAACGTCTGGTTCTATGACATGGAAGCCGACGGCTGGAGTCTCGATGACAAGCGCCAGCCGCTTCTCGACGAGGACAAACTGGGTGTGATGCCAACTCAGGCGCTAACCGAGGCGGAGCACGCCAAAAACAATCTCCCCGATGTGCTAGCGCGCTGGCAACAGAGGAATGGAACAGAACGGGAGCGGTCACGTACATCCCAGAGCTTCGTGGTACCCAAGGCCGAAATCGCTGCGCAAGGCCACGACCTGTCCATTAACCGATACAAGGAAGTGGTACACGAGGAAGTTGAGCACCTGCCACCACACGAAATTCTGGCAAAGCTGAAAGCACTTGAGGCCGACATTCAGGCCGGAATGGCTGAGCTTGAGGAGATGCTCAAGTGATGCAGTCCCTTGTGGTCGCGCTTGGCGACGTTGCCGCCCTGAATCCCAGAATCGGAAAGAGCTTGCCACTGCCGAATGAATTGGTTGATTTTCTTCCGATGGCGGGAATCGACGCGGAAGCATCGGTGGCTATTCCGGGAGAGGCCTACCCATATTTTGAAGTGCAAAAAGGGTATACAAATTTCGTGGACGGCGACGTGTTGGTCGCCAAAATTACCCCTTGCTTTGAAAATGGGAAAATTGCACAAGTCAAGCTCCGCCAGAAGTTTGGATTTGGGTCCACCGAGTTTCATGTAATTCGTCCCAATGCGGAAAAGCTTGACGCCCGCTATCTCGCTCACTTCCTCCGCACAAAAGAGGTTTTACTTGAAGGCGAAAAGAGGATGACCGGGAGTGCGGGTCAGCGGCGCGTTCCCCGTACATTTTTGGAGTCACTTTCAATCCGAATCCCCCCACTTGCGCAACAAAGACGCATCGCTGCCATTCTCGATAAGGCCGACGAGTTGCGCGCGAAGCGGAAGGAAGTACTTGCGCTGCTGGATAGCATGGCGCAGTCGATTTTCGTCGATATGTTTGGGGACCCAGCTACAAATTCTGGGCGTTGGCTAAAAAAATCGCTTATTGACCTATGTGCCAAGGCGGATGATATTCGATGTGGTCCTTTTGGTACTCAACTCTCTGCGAGTGAATTCCGCGAGGAGGGGGTTCCGCTTTGGGGAATTCGAAATGTTAACGCAAAATTTGAGCGCCCAACCGTAGAATTTCTCACTCCGGAAACCGCAAAACGGTTGGCTCAGTATTCCATTGAGCCCCGCGATATAGTCATGACACGAAAAGGAACAATTGGAAATTGTGCTGTCTACCCAGAGCATTTCGAGTCAGGGGTGATGCACTCAGATTTGTTGCGTATTCGCGTCGACCCCAAAAAATGCCTTCCGGAGTTTATTGCTCATCAGCTCCACCACAGCCGGGATGTCGAACGACAAATTTCGATGGTTAGTAGCGGTGCTGTAATGCCGGGAATAAATGTAACGAAATTGAAGGGACTCGAAATTCAAGTTCCAGAGCTCGAATTGCAGAAGAGGTTTCAGGAGCGAGTGACGCAGTTGGGGAGCGTCATTGAGCTTCATAACGAGGCGCGCAAAGAAGCTGACAATCTATTTTCCTCGCTTCAGGCAAAAGCATTTTGGGGGCAATGTAATTGAGCAACTTCGCCTTCCTCCAACCCGAGTGGTCCTTCCTCTATGAAGATGCACGCAAGGCGGAAGGCGCAGTCAATGGCGACCCGCGGGTCGCCTGCATCTATGCTCGCAGATGCCTAGAGCTCGCGGTCGCCTGGCTGTATTCCCACGACAGCACCCTGAAGCAACCGTACCAACACACGCTCAGTGCCTACATTTACGAGGCCACGTTCCGCAACGGCGTTGGGCAGGCGGTGTTCATCAAGGCCCAGCTCATCAAGGACCTTGGCAACGAGGCCGCCCACAGCCAAAAGAAACTTTCGCAATCGGATGCGCTGAACGCAATTCGCGAGCTCTTCCATTTCTGCTATTGGGTTGCACGCACCTACGGGCGCCGTTCCCGGCCAGAGCCGGGCAAGTCCTTTTCCATTGACCTGATTCCTGCCGCTTCGGCCGCGCCCCAGCAAACGCAGGCCCAGCTCCAGAAGCTGACTCAGGAGCTCCAGCAGCGCGACGACAACCTGTCCGCGCTGCGTGCCGACCACGAGCAGACCAAGGACGAACTGGAGCGGCTGCGTGCTGAGATAGCTGCCGCCAAGGCTGCCAATACCGTCCAGCCAGACACCCACGACTACTCTGAAGCCGAGACCCGCAAGGCTTATATCGACCTCCTACTAAAGGAAGCCGGATGGACTCTCGACCCGGTCAAAAATTTCGAGGTCGAGGTTACCGGCATGCCGAACGGACAAGGCGTGGGCTATGCCGATTACGTGCTCTGGAGCGATGACGGCAAGCCCCTCATGGTCATCGAGGCCAAGCGGACCACGAAGAGCGCCACGCTCGGCCAGCAGCAGGTGAAGCACTATGCCGACTGCCTTGAGAAGATGTATGGGCAACGCCCCGTCATTTTTTACTCGAATGGCTACGAGCACTGGATGTGGGATGACCACTTCTATCCGCCACGCGAGGTGCAGGGTTTCTACAAGAAGGATGAGCTGGAACTTCTGGTCCAGCGCCGGTCCAGTCGCAAGAAGCTGGGCGAGACGCTGATTGATGGAGACATCATCGAGCGCCATTACCAGACCCGCGCGGTCCGGCGCGTCGGGGAGACATTCGAGAAAGAAAACCTGCGCAAATCCCTTCTCGTTATGGCAACCGGCTCGGGCAAAACGAGAACGGTAATTGCCCTCGCAGACGTGCTGATGCGGGCGAACTGGGCAAAGCGGATTCTCTTCCTGGCCGACCGCGTGGCGCTGGTCAACCAGGCAGTGAACGCGTTCAAGACACATCTTCCGTCATCGTCGCCTGTCAACCTGGTGACCGAGAAGAACACGGATGGCCGTGTGTACGTGTCCACGTACCCCACGATGATGAAGCTCATTGACGAGGCCTTTGACGGCAACCGTCGCTTCGGAGTGGGCTACTTCGACCTAGTCATCATCGATGAGGCGCACCGTTCGGTGTACCAGAAGTACCGCGCGATTTTCCGATACTTCGATTCGATGCTCGTGGGACTGACTGCCACCCCGCGCGACGAAATCGACAAGAATACCTATGGCCTCTTTGACCTCGAACCCGGTGTTCCAACCGATGCCTATGGCCTGGATGATGCCGTGACTGAGGGTTATCTCGTCCCACCCGTTGCCGTATCTGTTCCGCTCAAATTCCAGCGCCAGGGCATCAAATATAACGACCTGTCGGAGGAAGAAAAAGAGGAATGGGACGAAAAGGACTGGAACGACGAAGGCACAGCGCCTGATGAAGTCGGCTCGGAAGACCTGAACAAATGGCTGTTCAACACCGATACTGTCGACAAGGCGCTCGAGGTGTTGATGCAACTGGGTCACAAGGTTGCGGGTGGTGACCGTCTTGGCAAGACCATCATCTTCGCCAAGAACAACGACCACGCCGATTTCATCGCCGAGCGTTTCAACGTGAACTATCCCCACTACAAGGGGAAGTTTGCCCGTGTGGTGACTTACAAAACCGAGTACGCACAGTCGCTCATCGACGATTTCTCAGACAAGGACAAGGCGCCTCATATCGCTATTTCCGTCGACATGCTGGATACGGGTATCGATGTGCCGGAGGTCGTGAATCTGGTGTTCTTCAAGGTCGTGCGCTCGAATACCAAGTTCTGGCAAATGCTGGGACGCGGCACCCGCCTGTGCAAGGACCTGTTTGGCCCCGGGCAGGACAAGAAGGATTTTTTCGTTTTCGATTTCTGCCAGAACCTCGAATTCTTCAGCCAGAACCCGAAGGTCTCGGAAGGGGCGACTGCCGAATCTCTCACCACTCGACTGTTCAGGTCGCGGGTCGAAATGCTAGTGGAGCTTGATAAGCGGCTTAAAGATGAGACGGACGATGCTGCAGATGGTGAGCTGACCGTCGAAAAGCTCCGTGGCGACACGGCTACGCTGCTGCAGGAGCGTGTTGCTGCGATGAATCTGGATAATTTTGTAGTCCGTCCACATCGGCAATACGTCGAGCGATATGCTGTCGGCGAAGCTTGGAGCTCGCTCGGTGACGAGCAGGTTCATGAGCTGAATGCCCATGTAGCTGCACTTCCGTCCGAGCAGGCCGACGAGGATGAAGAGGCAAAGCGTTTTGATATTCTGGTTTTACGAACCCAGTTGGCCGTTCTGCAGGCTGCGCCGTCGTTCCCTGGCCTTCGGGAAAAGATTCAGGCCATTGCCAGCGCGCTCGAGGAGCAGATGGCGATTCCCGCTATCAAGGCAGAAGCTGAACTCATCCAGGCAGTTGCTGGCGAAGAGTGGTGGCAAGATGTGACGGTCCCGATGCTGGAGACTGTCCGGCGACGTCTCCGGGCCCTGGTCAGGTTGATTCCGAAAGGGCAGAAGCGGATTGTTTACACCAGCTTCGAGGACGAACTCGGAGACATCGGCTTCATCGAGTTGCCCCAAGTGATGGCGGGACTAAACATGCAAAAGTTCCGGGAGAAAGCGCGTCAGTTTCTCCGAGAGCATGAATCCCATCTGTCGTTGCAACGTCTGCGACGAAACCAG
Organism: Paraburkholderia phosphatilytica; assembly: GCF_003443895.1. Lineage (GTDB taxonomy): Bacteria > Pseudomonadota > Gammaproteobacteria > Burkholderiales > Burkholderiaceae > Paraburkholderia > Paraburkholderia phosphatilytica. Next base: position 6,415 of record NZ_QQOA01000038.1, read on the forward strand.
CCGTTGACGCCGTCTGACCTGGAGGAGCTGGAGCGCATGCTGGTCGAAGCGGGCGGCACGCCTGCGCTCATCAACGAGGCCAAAGCGAAGAGCCATGGTCTTGGTATCTTTATCCGCTCCCTGGTCGGTCTTGACCGTGAAGCGGCCGCTGCCGCTTTCAGCACCTTTATTCAGAGAACCACAGCAACAGCGGACCAAATCGAATTCATCGACCTGATTGTTCAGGAGCTGATGCAGAACGGCGTCATGGAGGCCGGTCGACTCTTCGAATCGCCGTTCACTGACATCAATGCACAGGGGCCGTTCGGGGTGTTTCCCGAAGCAACGGTGACGCAAATAGTGCGCGTTCTGGCGGAAATTCGAGAACGAGCAGTTGCTTAAATCGACAACGTGCACACTAGCGCGCATGCTGCTGGTGAGCCGTAGCCAGCCCGATTTGCGGCCGCCATATTGAGCGCCATAAACGCGGCATTCAGCAAGAAGCGCTGCTGCGGAAAAAGGTTTCGCTGGGAATTTTTATTGGCCCGACCGGAACACGGAACGATGCGAGGAACTGGTCGATGGCCCGACCTATAATTGTTGCAAAAGCTGAGAGAACAACGGCCGCCTCAACTGAGGTGGCCGTTGTTCGTTTTAGGCGGCTTGTACAACAAACGCATTAGCCAACGCTATCGGGAGGCGCAGAACCATAAATTTCTCACGTTAGCCTCATTAGAATTGCGTGCGTCGGCTTATCATGAATCGGGCCATAAGACTATTTACGAGCACTTCAGGGGGCTGGTGATGCCGCCGTGTAGAAAAACGATAGTGGGAACGCAGCAGAGCGTGCATGGCTCGGGCATTTCAAACCACGCGTCTGCCCGACGAAAATGCTCGGCCCGAAGATAGCGAGTGGATGTCTCGCGCCGGCGCTATCTGAAGATTGGAAGGTCCTCGTCGGTATGGCGGGCCTGCTTGCCGAAGAAATGCTGCACTTTGGCGATGATGACCTCGTCACCTTCGCAGTAAATCTGTGCGACAAAATCGTGGCAGGCGATAGTCACAGCCCTTCCATGATGCGCGACGTCACAAACTTTCCGTCGAAATTATTACTAGCCGACACGTATCGATGAGACGGCTCTATGTACGGCGAGATAAAAGGTCCATATCTCAGCGACTACATCCTTATCCAGAATCCCTCCCTGTAATGCGATTTGGGCATAGTCCTCGAATTGCGGAAAGTCGGGTTGAGGCCCCTTCTCCTGAATGCGGCGTCCAGGGCCTTCTACGAACGCGAGCCAGATTGCGGAGAGAGGGGACTCTGAGTACCCCTCCCGATAGTACTTCCGTTCCCAAAAGCGAAGCGTTTGCGTGAGATACGACCAAATCCGCAGGTATTCGGGCGCAACGGAAGTAGGCTTGTCGATTGCTCGTTTTCTCGTCTTTAGGTCCTTCAACGAGGGGGTTGGTTGACCCCGTACAATTTCTCCCGACGATTTCCAGCTACGTTCGACGCCTAGAGTCGCTCTTTCTTCCACAATCGACGGGTTATCTATATAGCGGATATCGAGCTTCCAAGACGGTTCTGCGGCGAAAAAGGCTGCTAAAAAGCTGGTCCTGGCATCCCTGTCATATACGTTTGACGAAGAGTTTACGAGCTCGATGACAATGGTCTCTTCATCGCCACGCTTTGCGGCCTCATCCTGAGCTATGCGTCTTGCGGGCTCATCCGGAAGAGCTCTGCGTCGCGCAATACCGTCCGGAATGAATGTGCGTCCCCTAAATTGGAGACGCTCTTCCAGGCGAACATCATATCCTTTGCTTTCATACTCCAGCCTAATCAGTTCAAGCTGAGCTCGTTCACTTAACGCTCGAGTTACCACCAGACACCTCCGGTCGGAGAATATGACTCAATCTTTATGGCCGTTGCGAATTCACGAGTTCCGTTTACTAGACCCGTTTGGTGTCGTATTGCTTCAAGAAGTACCGCCGCGTTGGACCCTTGGACGACGAAGGATGACCCTGGAGTGTCCTTGAGGCGATGTGCAACCACGCGCTGAATATGCTTGTCGTTGTCGAAGACAACTTTATTTAAGGCGTCTATGGTCCACTTCACGCCATTGTCGACGTCGGCGTACGAATTGCTCGGAGGAAACCAAAATATTTTTGCCATGGTTTCACCAGTCACTACCTTTCCTATGTCAGCAATCGGTCGGTTGAGCAGTTTCTCTAGTCGTGCCGTTTTACGCACGTTCCGCTTCCAAGCTCTTTTCTTGCTTGAATCGTTCACTGACGCGGGGCGTCCTAAAACTAGAATTTCGAATGGAAGCTGCATCGATGGATGGCCTTCTTTCGTTGATATGAGTGGAGATGCAAAGAAGTCAAGCAGAACACTCTGCAGTTACAGAGCTACCCTCGTTGGTCCGCTGATTCGAGACCTGGGTCCTCTTGCAAATCGGCTACATCGCTTCTCATGAAGGTCATGTGCTGAAGGCCGAGCTGCTCAGGCTGATTCAGCGGCGCCTGACCAATGGATTTACCTTTGAGGGCGTCGAGCCTGTGGTCCAGATTGCCCCGATGGCTTGCGGATAATGTGACGGGGGTGCGCGTTGCCTCATATGTTGGCCTCATGCACATTCATTTCATTTTGAGTATGCAGGCAGAGATGGGGACCATATCTCTTCCCCTGTGTTTCCTGATGCGTAAGCTCAGTCGACATAATAAGGTGCTCAAGAGTCCGCGCCTGCAATTGTAGATGGGTACCGACCGTCGTCCAGGCACAGGGCATTATTGCCTAGAATGAACAAGCAACGGCCACGTCAGATGAGGTGGCCGTTGTTCCTTCCGAGGTGCTTTCCTGTAAGGCATCGGTGCCACATCCGTCGATGTGGAGGCTTGGACGTGTAAAGCCGCCAAACATGACCGGCGACCAAGACGACGCTCACACTGTCGCTGATTGGCTCCAACTCGCGGGCCACAGCGGGCATCTTCGGCGGGCACTGCACCCATCATAGTCCAATTTCAGTTTTCGCAAGCTGGACGCAGGTCGGGTCCGGATTTTATGATGTGGCTCGACTTTCAAAATTTAGATTTCCGAGAGGCATCAATGGCAGAGCCAGGTGGTCCGACTACGCAGGCCGGCATCTTCTACCAGAACACGATAGCGGCGCTTCACCTTGGCCGTTTGCTCGATTTGCGTGAGCGGCCAGCGGGAGAGCGTGTCACCAGCGTGCGCGTCGAGGCGCCTGAGCACGTCGACGACATCGTCGTCCAGTTGGGGGACGGTAGCCAACGGTTCATTCAAGCCAAACTCACAATTCAAGTCGGGACATTGACGTGGGACGGAGTGTGGCAGAGCTTCGCCGCAGAGCTCCGCGCGCCGGAGTTCGGTCCTGAAGACAGGCTTCGATTGGTTCTGGGCACCTACTCGGCACTTTCGGAGAATTTGCGCGCGTGTTGTGAACGGACGAACAGTGCGGCGACCCATGAAGAGTATGTCGGTCGCCTCACAGTGCGGCAAAGAGAAATTTTCGATTCCATCGTCGAGGTACTCTCAGCACAAACAGAAGACGCTGTGGAGGATGCCGATGAACTCTGCCGTCGCATCTTTTCGCGCACTGACGTCGAGGTCATTCCGCAGGACACCGTCGAGCGCGACTACGCTCCGCTCTGGATGCCACTGGCCTCCGCTCCGGCAGACTCTCTCCTTGGCAGGCTACGGGACCTGGTAGGCGGCGGGTCTCGCTTTCGAGAGCGCTTTCATGCTACGACCCTCCGAGCTCGCTTGCTCGACCTTGGGGTAATAATCGACGAGCCTGCTGATTGGGGTGCGGAAATTTACCGAGGTATCGTCAAAGGCAGAGCGGTAATCGAGATACCAGGAACTGATGTTGTCGTACCGATAAACGAAAATTTTGTCTGGCCGAGGGCAACACGCTACGAGAGGACGAGGCGCTCGGATTTTGACGACGACATCGCGACTTATACCTCCACACAACTCGCGGAGAATGTGGATGTCAGCTTATTTCCAACCGACGGCTTCCATCGCGTCGTCATAGTCGCCGGTCCAGGTTTTGGCAAGAGCGTGCTCACAAAGGCACTTGCTGCACGGATTGCATCTGCCGGGCAGTTGCCCGTCGTCGTTTCGATTCCTGAGTTGTCCAGACTGGATAAGACAATCTCAAACTATCTTATTGAGGACATCAATGCTGAGCATGAAGTCCACATCAATTGGTTACGGGCTGCCGAGAGCGGGCTTCTTGTCCTGTTGCTGGATGGGTTGGACGAGATTTCTTCTTCGCGACGAACGGTCATTTTGGAGCGACTGAGAACGTTCAGTCTTAGATACCCCTCTACGTCACGGCTCCTAACGGTTCGAGACGCCGCAGCACTCTCAGTTTTGGCAGAGGCAACCATGATAGAGCTGGTTGCATTGGACGATGATGATGTCGTTCAACACGTGCACTTTTACAAGCCTGATGCGCAAGGATTGGCAGAACGCATCTCGCATCAAATGGCGGCTCGGCCCGATTTTCGCCGCCTTACGCGGATACCGCTGTTTCTGGCACTCCTTCTCGCGATACTCAAAAATCCGGATGAGTTGCCTTCCCGCAGAACCCAATTGCTAGAAACCTACTTGGGCCTGCTCTTCAACCCAGAACAATTTAAGGTCGGCGAAGTCGATTCGCTCGACCCGATTGACGTTCGGACTATCGCGGAGGAGATAGCGTTCGAGGCTTTGGAACGCGACGAAATCGGTGTCGGTGACCGTGGCCTGCAGCTCACCATTCGAAGAATATCTTCGTCAATCAATGTACAGGCGACAATTGAACGGCTTGTCAGATGCGGCATCCTCCGTAGGACAGTTCGCCAGTATGTGTTTCCGTTTCCTATTGTTCAAGAGTATTTGGCATCGTGCTTTATGCTCGCGGTAAAGGAAAGTGATGTGCCCGCGCGACTCGCTTTGGCAATCAAGAGGCCGTGGGCCCAGACACTGCAGTTCGTGCTCGAACAGCACCCCTCGCCATCGCGCATCGTTTCTTCATTGCTTTCCGTTCGTGACGACGTGTTCCACACGAATCTACGCCTTCTCGCGCGCTGCATATCCAACGGTATGGCAGTCAGCGAAGCCGCTTGGAACGAGGTCGTGAAGAGGCTCGCCTCAGCGTGGCTTCGTTCCTCGTGGCGGCTTAGAGGACAAATCGGGGAACTGCTTGCAGACACATTCTCTCAACCGTTGACGGCGCCGGTGAAAGAGCTGCTACATAGGAGAAACCTCCTGCATGATGGCGCGGGGAAGATTGTTGCTCGTGCCCACGATAAAGAGCTTACAAAGAGCGTATTAATGCAATTGCTCGCGGGTGACGTCGAACACCTTTGGAATCTGAGCGAGCTACAAGGCGCGGTCGATGAGCTAGGTGATGACGCTCTGCGCCTCTATATACAGCATCTTCCACCCGTCGAGGTTGAAGAGAAAGAGCAATCAAAGCAGAACGCCGCACTCACAGAGACGCTCGCCTACCTAATCGGGCACCTCGACGGTGCACAGATATCCGAGAGCGCGAGGTTGGCAGTTGCCTTGGATGAAGCGCTCCCGCATCGGATTCGAATTAGCGCGTTTTGTCTTGGGCCACAGCCACTGGACGCGCGCGTGGAGCCACTTGTTGAAACGTTAGTGGCAACGCCCAGATTGCTTTCGGACGCAATCCCCGCCATCCTGAAAATGCAGAATTCGACCGAGCGGGTGTTTCGCTTGCTCTTGCGCGACGACTTAACGAAGAATCAACGAATCGACCTAATAACCACAATCGTCAATAGAGCAGACAATGAAACATTGCCTCAGGTGCTATTGCAAATATGTAGTGACCTATCCATCGATGAGGAGCTTCGACTAGTCGCGAAAGTATTTGCTGCGCAACACGGTGACGAATCCGCCATGAGCGAGCTCGTCGATGGATTCTCAAACTACCCTTTGGACATCGTTCATGCAGCTTTGTCAGTATTTGGGTTTCATCGGTCGGACGTGTTAGTTCAACGTGCAGTGTCCGCGCTCACGAACCGCGCTCTTGGACCGAAGGACCGAGTGCATCTCGCATCGGGTGTCGTTCTCGGTATGACCTCAAAGTTTGAAATGATGAGCTTCGGCAGCGGTGCCGTTGTCCCAGCGCCGTGGCACCCCGGAATCTCATATCTTCGCCGGTTAATCGAAAGTTGGGATGAGTTGGGCGACTACTCCTTGTGCGACCGGGTCAGACTGGGTGAGAGTTTGTTACATTTAGGTACGGACGAGGGAATCCTCAAACTTGGATGTCGGATAACTCAATTACTCGAAAGTCTCGATACTTCCTCCGAAAAATGGGAAGAGAGTGATGTCATCGGCAACGCTCTCAGAAGCCTCCTAGAGCGGCAACAGTTGCTTGAATTGTCGGTCTTGGAGTCAATTGCGTCTCGTTGCAGTTTCAACGGAGCGTGGTCAGCTTTATTCATGATTGCTGCCATAGGAACGAGGGACGCCGTAGATTTGCTAGTTTCACTTCACGGGTTATTCCAAGATTCCAGTCTGGCGGGACCGGTCGTGGATTTGCTTGAGCCACTCGCGGGTCGATTCGGCTTGAAGGTTGAGGTCGTAGACGGTCACCTTCAGGTTAGGACTCTGGAGGCGGTGTCAATGGTGGGGTAGAGAAAGTTAGTGGAGGCGTGGGACGCTTCGTTCTGAAATCGAATCGCGTAGGAGCTATGGCAAGGACAGTGCCCAAAGACCGCGTTTGGCGGCAAAACTCCGCTTGACGGGTACGTTGGAGGCAGCGCGAACTGGTGCGCCGTGGAAAGCTTTTATCGCCAAGCCAGTTTTGCGAGTAAGAGATATATCCAGCGCCCATATTCTGGAGTTGGAGAGACGCGGAGAAGTGTTCCCAGTGATAGTTGTAACCGGAAGCGGCATTTTCCCGCGGTGCTTGCCGATGGCTCGGTCGAACGATACAGCGTGGGCACGGCCGTGCGCCAGGTTGGATTGCTTCGGCGAAGAACCGCGACAAGTTCTTGGTTGGCGGAAGTACGGCAACCGGGAAGACAGCTCCTGCAAGCAATGCGAAGGCTGCTGGCAACTATGTCCGTGGGCAGCAACCGGCGATGTACCAGGACCCGAAGTCGGGCGCGACATGGAGTGGGCGTGGCCGCGCGCCGGCGTGGCTTGCAAACGTCAAGGACCGCACCAAGTTTCTGATTGCAAGCGGTGTTAAAGCTGTTGTTGCGACGAATGCAGGTGCCGTGAGCAAGGCGAAGGTTGCGGTGAAGAAAACCTCGGAGGCAGTTGGTATGACTTCCACTAAGGGTCCGCCGAAAGGTCCGCAGCCGGCCAAATATCGCGACCCTAAGACGGGTGCGAGCTGGAGCGGACGTGGTCCGGCGCCTGCGTGGTTGGCAGGTGCGAAAGACCGCAGCAAGTTTCTGATTGATGCTGCCGGCGCGGCGGCCAATATGAGTGCTTCGACGCAGGCGAAGCCTTCGGCCAAAAAAGGCAGTTGCCAAGAAGGCGCGGCGACAAAGCGTGGCCGTGCCGGCTCCGGTGGCCGCAGTCGAGTCAGGCGCCAAGTTGACGACCTAAACGTAGTAGTCAGGTGCCAGGTGGAGCAGCGATTGTTTGGTTCCACTGAGTTCGCCACCTAACAACGGCACCAAGGCGCTCGAACCGGAGGTCATCGTATCCGAGACACTGACAGCCAGGTCTAGGTAAGATGGTGACAATTCAAAACAACGAAGAAAACGCCATATGCATGAGTCACCCGAGCAGTTCGCACAACTCCTAGCCGCTGCGAGACCGAGTCCTGAAGTCGACATACCGCTCACGAATCTCACATTCTTCACGGGCGCGGGTTTCTCAAAGTCTTGGGACCCTTGCTTCCCTGTGGGTGACGCGCTGTTCACCTTTGCTCACGATGAGTGGAGTCGCCATGGTGAGGCTCTAGAAGAATATCTCAAGCTAAACAACTACCAGACGTTCGACCTAGAGATTACGGCGTCTTTGTTCAAGGACATCGTTTATCAAATTGGCATGATGCGGAAATATCCTGCCATCCGCCCACGATACATTGATGACCAGAACCTCGATATGGTCGAACGTCATCTGAGATACCTTGTGCGGGAGAAATTCGAAGCTACGTCGCCGCTATTTTATGAAGGTGAAGAGCAAAAGCTTCTCCTTTCTGCACCGCCCACGAGAGAGCAGAAAGCCATTCTTAAGATGTTCAATATAGTCAGACAGTCGGGCGATGGTTCTCAAGGAATCCCACAAGGTCTCCGTGCCAACTACGTTTCCACGAACTATGATTACGTTCTCGAAGCAATACTCGATAATGACCTCGGGGATGACGACAGCTACTCGCTTTATACTTACCGCGGAATTACGCCGACGCGATACAGCGGACGAAGACCGGACGTGACCATTCACGACAACTGGTTGGTAAGCAATCTTCTGAAAATCAACGGCGGATTTGAGGTGTTCAAGAATGGTGACGAATTCGAGTTTGATTACAGGAATAGCAAGTCTAAAGTTGAGTTGCGAGCCAATCCACCGCAGTTGATGCTAGCGTCCCGGGAGCAGGACTACACTCAAAAGTACTTCCACGCTCTGTTTCCCAAAGTAGTACGTCTGCTCCAGGAGACACGTATCCTGATAGTCGTCGGCTACAGCATGCCTGAAGAGGATGCGTTGGTCAGGCTTATCCTCAAACAGTTTGCCGAGGATAGGGCCGACGGGTCCGATAAAATTCTCTTCTATGTTGACAAGAGCGACGAGTCAGCGCAGATGCAGAAGGTGAACAGTGTGTTCCCGCACGTAGGAGAAATGCATGGGCTGCGCGTTATACCCTATAGCGGGTCATTCGCGGACTGGTGCAGCCTTGTTGTCAAGCGATACAAGTCTCTAACGAAATAGCAAGGTTATTGTCGAACGACGCGATTTCGCGGCGGGTGCCCGTCTTCGGCGGCGACCGCCAACGATTGCATACTATTTGGTCGAGTCATTATCACCGGCACGACTAGATACGGCGCGCCCCACTTTTGTCATCCGAGGCCGTTTCGAATCGCGCCTACCATAGCGAGCAAATTTTTTCTAGTATTCGACGCACCACCATCCTCAACCGATACGATTTTGCGATATCTCCTACAGGCGTTGAAACCTCTTTTGACTCGATACTTTCGGCGGCTTCCTTTTGATTTCAGTTAAACATTGCGACAGCTCGTTTGCCGGATACGGTGCGTCCGGTACGACGTGGAATAGGAGTTCAAGAGCAGAACTCGGAAATCTTGTGCACAAGACCGCGCTTGTTTATCTCAATGGAAGACAACTTCCTCATGAATCTAACACTAGCTATGCCTTAGGCGCCTTGTTCTGACTGAACCAATTCAGCTTTGAAGTCGACGTATATCGAAATGAAATGGCCGGAAGGAATACGATTCACAGGGCGCTCTAGAGCTCCACTGCTTACTCGCCAGACTCCAACATCGTCGTGGACGGTTGCGACAAGTAGGGATACAAGAGCGAAAAGCTTGGGACCAAACGGAATCAAAACTGGATTGAAATGCCTCTTCAGCATGTCCACGAGAGAATTCATTTCATGAAACAGCTGAGCGGGTTGCTGCAGGTCATACGGCAAGCAACGCCCATCCAAGCGAATCATATTCAGCAATGATTCGTTCGAACGAAGTACCTCGTCGTGGTATTCGTTGACAGGTCCAAGAGGATAGTAAGCCCACGTCGCATTGTTGATTTCAAGCAGGTCCACTATTCCGATGGCCTTGTTGGGCTCATAACCGAGCCCAACCACTGCTGCTGGTGGTCGGTCCGGCCTCGTCGTCCAGCCCGCGAACTGTGGAATCACCGGCTGTACAGTAACGGTCGGAATTGCATCTTCACTCGGCGCTGTAAAACAGGCTATTGAATAGCGAAACGTAGCGCTGACTTCCTCCAGTGGGAGCGACCGCAATACATCAACGATATGCGCAAGTCGAAGCCGATTGAAGCACGAGATGTCGATTTCAAAATGTGCTCTACCTTCGGGATAGCAAAGTTGTGTCAGCTTCTCCTCAAGTGCCAGTCGAAACCCGGTGTCCTCGACTTCGACGACGTCGAAATCGTGCTGAAGAAACCAGTCTTTATTGGCTGCGTACTCAAGCTCTTGCTGAGAGGTGAACCCAAACGCTAACTTCGTCGTATCGCCCCGCGTAAAGTGCTCAGCCGACGCACGTGCTCTTCCCTCGTAGCCACAAGCTACGATTAACGCACTCGTGTACGAAGCACTTTGAGCTCCAACTCCATGGACAGATGATAGCTTCAGCATTTCAGTCCGCGTCAAAGGAAAGTTTTCCCTGTTCCGCCTGCGCTGATGACGGGCGCCGCGGTCTTAAAATATTCGAGAGCCTCACTGCTTTTCCCTTTCGCAGCAAGAGTCCGTACTTCGCAGCAAGAAGGAAACTCAATCTCAATTTTGCGTTGAGCATCCCATCGAGAATTGCCTTCGTTGAAGACTCGTCGACAAGCACAACTGCTCCTCGGTTGACTGCAGATGCCAGCAACTCGCGGGTTCCTGGTGGAGTGTCTTCGTCGACAACGAAGGTCAGTGCCGGGTCGATGCTAAACGGTTCTTCGACTAGCTCAGCATGCAGCTTCGTGCCGATGTCTTCAAGCAACGCATCAAGAGCAACTTCGTCGCCACGAAGATTCTCCCGCTCAACAGGTATAGTCTTCATGAGTGCGAGAAGACGGTCGGCGGCTGCGTCGATTTCTTTGGCCTGCTCGGAATTAGGTACCTTTTTACGTCCTTGGCTCGCCACCAGGAAGTTAATCAATGGTGACGCGAGACCTATGAACCAACGTGGATTGCCTTCCGTGATTGCGAAGATTGAGTCCGCGCCAGCATACAACTCCAACGTTTTGCGCTGACGTGCAGTTACCACTCCTCGCCTAGACTCGTGGATATAGAAGTCTCGCACAGCAGCTACAGGTGCAGCCTTGCGCAATACGTCATCGCGCTTGTTGAGCCAAAGAGTCTCGGCTGCATCAAGGTCAATATTTTTAGATTTGAGAAAGCTCACAAACGACTTATCTTTCTTCTGCAATCTCGTAAAAATATCGTGCCACGGCTCTCCCGTACTATACGGGCTACGACGCCGAACTGAGCGATTGTCTCTAGGTTCGAAGACCGAGCGGCCGAGAGCCTCTTCTGCTGTGATGTTCAACCCATGCTTCTGAGTCAGAGAGTTCCAAAGCGCACGGCAGAATGCCTTCGAGTCGGCACGGTCGGAGTACCACAACCTAATTTGCTCGTGGTCATTTCGATGAACCGCACCGTCCTGCTTGAAAAGCGCGCGGAAAGCAGTCGAGGAAACTGGACTGATAGCCAATTTTAGAAACAGCTTCGGGTCGGAAGAGCGTACAGCGGAGAACAGCTGTTCGATAATCCACTCGGGAGCCGTCTCTAGTTCATCAAACAGCAAACTCCATGTCGCACCAGTCTCCCCGACAGTCTCATTGAACATCGTGCAAATGTTGGAGGCAACGTCGAGAAAGTCGAGATGCAGAAAATCAATCGTCGAAAGACGCTCGGAGCACTGAGCATCGGTCAGCAGACTGCATGCGTTTGCCAACACACGGATGTCTGACAGCCTGTTGCGTATCGACTGGCGAACGGACAGCAAGCTCGAGATTTCTGGCTTAACGCGCAAAACAGAGGCAAGCTCGCGGACCAAAAGGCTTTCCTGGTCACCACTCAAGGAAACCTTGCGGTACTCGTGTTTCGAATGAAGGCGGTTAGCCATCGCCTCAAGAACGGCATGTATGACGTGTGTCGTGAAGCACGCCAGTACAAGAATTCGATGATTCTGTTGACTCAGTTTTCCATAGCCGAGCGAATTCAGTTGCTTTGACCAACTAATATCGGACGCAATAAAAACACCCGTGTAGCGAATGGCCTGACGGAATTTCTCTGAGTGAGAGCCCGTCCATGCAGCTAAGGCTGCTGGCTGAAGCATCTTCAGGAGAGTGGTCTTTCCACTACCACGTGGTCCAACAAGTACCGCGTGATAGTCACCAGCCAAACGTTCGAAGTGCGAAGAATAAACAAAACCATCGGCAACCTCACTGGCGGCCAGGTATTTTGCGTTGAACGCTTCCGCATTCAACGAGAATTCAGCGCGATTCGTGTTCATCATTCCGGCCTCCTGCCAAGTTGGGCAGGCAGCCCGTTGTCAGCGCAAGTAATGCTAATTTGATACCGCGAACTCAATTGGTCGTGTACCGCTTTCAACGCTCGCGGCAACAAGTGCGCCAAATCAGGTACAGATGCTACGACATCAGCCCATGACATGAAGGGGCGCGTCCCCATGATTCGGTCGACCTCGCGCGCGAGTTGAAGAGGTGGCGTGCTACAGCCAAAGCCGACTCTGCTGGGAAAAAACTTGTTCGCTGTGCCGTAGTCTTGCCAGCCAATGCCGGTCGCCCAACTGTACGATTGGATGACGCCGCGTAAGTCGTGGTCTTCTCCGAAAGCACCAGCTTCCAGCATGTGGAAGTAGTTGTGCGAGATGGTCGCATTTTCGCCCTCAATACGACCGGAAAAGCTTCCGCAGGCAAGGACGACAGGCTGGCGAAAGTCGCCTTGCGCAATCTCGACTTTCGGATGGTGCTTATGCCCGTGGATGACGAGCCAAGAGCCATGATTCGACAGCGCATCCAGCAGCTCTTTCCCGTTAATCATGATGTCTGGCCCGAGTCCGAGCTCGCTGTGCACATGAGGATGGTGATGGCAGACGGCTACGTTGAGCATCGCTTCGGGCATCTGCTCCAACTCGCGGCCAATCAACTCCAGCGTGTATCCGGTGACCGCCCCTTTATCGAGTTCGTTACGATGCTCATGCAGGAACGATGAATTGAGAACCAGAAAGCGAACGCCATCAATCGTCGTGATGTAGAAGCCGTGCGCCCAGAAGTGGTCGGCGAGTGCAGGGGTTGCGATGGGGAACCGCGGAGTGAGCCGCATGAGAGCTTCACGGGGGATGGTGCCGACTTCGTTGCCACGGGAGTCGACATCGTGGTTGCCCACCGTCGCAATCACCTCCTTCGCGCCGAGCATCTCACGCAGCTTGTGCAGCTGTGCCCATACGAAGCGAAGCGCACCCGGGTCCGCGCGATTCGTCATGTCCCCTGGGCAGACCACGAAGTCAGCCGTAAGCTGCTCCCGCGCAATCAGTTCGTGCAGCGATGCGAGCGGGTTATCGTGCCGCCCAAATCCGTCGCCGTCGGAATAGAGCTTGACCTCGGTTTTCTTCGGGTCGCTGCTCCGCGGCGCGGCGTGTAGGTCGCTCAAGATGGCGAATTTGACGGTTTTCAAGGTCGCGGCCCTGCGGCTACTGATAATTGCGAAGCTGATACTCACGCACTGAACGTCGCCCGTTCGCGAACCCCGCGACGCTTCTACGCACAGGAGCGTAAGTCAAAATCCAACCTGGAAGCGCCTTCTGGAGAACATGCGCTCGATTGTACGAAACGAGGATGCGGGCGCCGCGGTCCGACGCTGCTGCAATAGCGTCGATGAGCCGTTCGACGTCCGCGTCTGCGAAGGCATTCCAGCCGTATTCGCCTCGATTGCGCGCCCCGCCGTAGTAGTAGGGCGGGTCGAGGTAGATGAAATCATCAGCTGTCGCGTCTTCAATCGCGCCGACAAAGTCGCCGCAATATAGCTCCGCGCATTGCAGCCTCGCTGAAAAATCGCGCAGCTCGTCGATGTTCGGCATCGGCCCCGTGCGATAACCACCGTACGGCACGTTGAATTGCCCACGCAGATTCTCGCGATAGACACCGTTGAAGCAGTACCGATTCAGATAGAGGAAACGAGCCGCTTGGTGCGCTTCGTCGCCACGACCGAAGTCCGCGCGAAGCGAAAGATATGTCTCTTTATCGGCGGGCCAGCGCGACAGGATGGCCGAAACCGCGTCCGGGTCATCACGTAAAGCGGTGTAGGTGGCGATGAGGTGAGGATTGACGTCACCCAAAACTGCACTGTTCGGATGAAGTGCCAAGAACAAGCAGGCCGACCCACAAAACGGTTCGATGTATCGCCCCTTGATTTCGGGCGCTAGGCCCGTCAGTTTCGGCAAAATTTGGCGCTTACTTCCCGCCCAGCGGAGCACGGGCCGCATCGCAATGTCGGAAGTCATCTCGCGCGTTTGTGGTTAGTGTAGATACGCGATTTTAGACTATACGTCTTCGTATTTGCAGACCATTGACCCCTTCAACAGGTTGGCCAAGTGTGGCCGAGTGTCAGCGGGATTAGGGTAGCCGGCGTAGACTTGAGTTTGTCAGCGCGCCGCTCCGGGGGCGGCTATCGAATGGATGTCTGGCGTCCCACGTGCAGGCACAAGCGGGGGGCGCGCACCGTTTGGTCGGGGATGTTGCGAGTAGAAACTGCGGTGTTCGCGGGGCGCGAGGATAAACGGACGCCATGACGCCGCCCCAGGCACAGCAAATGAAAGCTACTTGATAGCTTGTAACTTGTGGGCCGCTCTCGCTTTCGGAACTCCTGAACGAGAAGCCTTATCTGGGGCCAGCGCTACCTGCGCACCTCTAAGAAATTTATAAGCCGTTTTACGAAGAGTTGGCGGAACGAGTGCAACTGGAGCAAAACGGCGCTGGCCATTGACTCGGAGGTGGCTGCGCCCCCTGTGTCTTGATGGCTCAGGTCAGTGGATGGTCGTGGCGAGGCCGGAGTCGCGCATGTTCGCGCAATGCAATTTCCAAAATTCTTAAGGCAATCGCAAAAAAAAGAAGACGCTGGAAATGGCTCCAGCGTCCCTTTGACAATAGTTCTGGTTACGCCTTGTGGGACAAGGCTCCGCGTTAGGTCAGCCCCCCGTAACCGAAATCAAATCGAGGGGGCTGTAACCGGAATTAATGCAACTTAGCACATGGAGAACGGGCAGCCGCCCACTCACTCCACCGGCACCGACTTCGCCAGATTCAGCGTTTTTGCCGGTGTCAGACAGGAGGGCACTAACGGCGGTCGCCGGTTGGAATCCTTCCGAGGCGATGGGCGCCGTGCGTCTATCTGCAAAGAAGCGCATTCGCAAGAGCAGCAAACCTAGTCACCCCGACTACGATGCTCTGGCGACAAACGAAGCCGCTGTGCGTGAGTTTGGCGATGCTGTCGCTGGCGGAATCGCTTTCAGTACATTGGTCCGGAGCACACGCGAGGAGCAGCGAAGGCAGCGGAAGGCAGGCTGAAGAACAACCCTATGATTGACGCTCAGACCGAGAAAACGACGGCCATCTCAGACGCTGTGGCCGTCGTTCCTGCGGCTGCGACGTCAGGTGCCGTCGTGAGCTATCGGAGCGCATCCATCAATAAATGTCTCAAGGGATGCTTCCCAAAATCTCAGGTTATGGCTCCCGCTACACCCACCTCAAACGTCAATATTCCCAGCCCGCAACGCATTCGACTCGATGAACGCCCGACGCGGCTCGACATCATCACCCATCAGCGTGGTGAAAATGCCATCAGCGGCAATCGCATCCTCGATCTGCACGCGCAGCAGCCGGCGCACACTCGGATCCATCGTCGTTTCCCACAGCTGCCCGGGGTTCATCTCGCCGAGACCCTTATAGCGCTGCTTCGACACGTTGCGATCCGCATCGGCGATCAGCCACTTCATCGCGCTCTTGAAGTCGGTCACTGCAAGACTGCGCTCGCCGCGCTTGATCAACGCACCCGTGCCGATCAAACCCTTGAACGTGTTCGCCGTGTTCACGAGCTGCTGGTAGTCGGCGGTGAGCTGGAACTCCTCGTCGATCACCGACACCTTCACGTTGCCATGATGGCGCCGCTCGACGCGCAGCGATCGCAGCTCGCGCACCGGGTCGTACATCGGGAATACCGACACTTCCGGCTTCAGCGGATCATCGCGCAGACGCGCCTGGAGCGCGCTGGCCGACGCTTCCGTCGACGCCTCCGACGACAGATCGATCGCCACACCATCCATCACCGCTTCGAGCGCGCGTTCGTCATACAACCGGCTCAGACGATCGACCACCGCCTGCGCCAGCAGATACGAGCGTGCGAGCTCGCCGAGCGCATCGCCGGCGATCGGCGTCGCGCTCTCCGACGGGATCAGCTCCGAGCCCTGCAGCGCCAGCCGCAGCATGTGCGCGTTCAGCTCGGCGCCGTCCTTCAGATAGCGCTCGTCCTTGCCCGCCTTCACCTTGTAGAGCGGCGGTTGCGCGATGTAGATGTAGCCGCGCTCGATCATCTCCGGCATCTGGCGATAGAAGAACGTGAGCAGCAGCGTACGGATGTGTGCGCCGTCGACGTCCGCGTCCGTCATGATGATGATGCGGTGATAACGCAGCTTGTCGAGGTTGTAGTCATCCTTGCCGATGCCGCAACCGAGCGCGGTGATCAGCGTGACGATCTGCTCCGACGACAGCAGCTTGTCGTAACGCGCCTTCTCGACGTTCAGCACCTTGCCGCGCAGCGGCAGGATCGCCTGGAACTTGCGGTCCCGGCCCTGCTTCGCCGAGCCCCCTGCCGAGTCGCCCTCGACGATGTAGATTTCCGACTTCGCCGGGTCCTTCTCCTGGCAGTCCGCGAGCTTGCCCGGCAGGCCGACGCCATCGAGCACACCCTTGCGGCGCGTCATCTCGCGCGCCTTGCGAGCCGCGTCACGCGCGCGCGCCGCGTCGACGATCTTGCCGCAGATGATCTTCGCGTCAGCCGGCGTTTCGAGCAGGAATTCCTCGAGCGCCTTCGCGACCACTTCCTCGACCGGCGCACGCACTTCCGACGACACCAGCTTGTCCTTCGTCTGCGAGCTGAACTTCGGCTCGGGCACCTTCACCGACAGCACGCACGAAAGACCTTCGCGCATGTCGTCACCGGAGGTTTCGACCTTCGCCTTCTTCGCGATCTCGTGATCGACGATGTACTTGTTGATCACGCGCGTCATGGCCGCGCGCAGACCGGTCAGGTGCGTGCCGCCGTCGCGCTGCGGAATGTTGTTCGTGAAGCACAGCACGTTTTCGTTGTAGCTGTCGTTCCACTGCATCGCGACTTCGACGCCCACACCTTCCTTCTCGCCGTTGATGTGGAAAATGGTGGGGTGCAGGACGGCCTTCGTCTTGTTGATGTACTCGACGAAGCCCTTCACGCCGCCGACGAACGCGAAATCGTCTTCCTTGCCGCTGCGCTGGTCGGTCAGACGGATGCGCACGCCGTTATTCAGGAACGACAGCTCGCGGATACGCTTCGCGAGAATGTCGTAGTGATATTCGACCGTGCCGAAGATCGTCTCGTCGGCCATGAAGTGCACTTCGGTGCCGCGGTTTTCCGTATCGCCGACGAACTGCATCGGCGAGGTCGCGACGCCGTCCACGTCTTCGATCACGCGGTTCTGCGCGACGCCGCGGTGGAACTCCATGAAATGCTTCTTGCCGTTGCGGCGCACGGTGAGGCGCAGCCAGCTGGACAGCGCGTTCACGCACGACACGCCCACGCCGTGCAGACCGCCCGACACCTTGTAGCTGTTCTGGTCGAACTTGCCGCCGGCGTGCAGCTCGGTCATCACGATCTCGGCAGCGCTGCGCTTCGGATCGTGCTTGTCGTCCAGCTTCACGTCGGTCGGAATGCCGCGGCCGTTGTCGGTCACGGAGATCGAGTTGTCGGCGTGGATGATGACCTGGATGTCGTTGCAGTGCCCTGCCAGCGCTTCGTCGATCGAGTTGTCGAGAACTTCGAACACCAGATGATGCAGACCGGTTCCGTCGGAAGTGTCGCCAATGTACATCCCGGGGCGCTTGCGAACGGCCTCCAGACCTTCGAGGATCTGGATGGACGAGGCGCCGTAGCTGTTGTCGGGTTGCGAATTGTTCAGTTCAGTCATGGATTTTTTCCGGTTCTGCGTTACTGCTTCGTTACCGCTCGGGAGCTTTTTAAATCGCCATAAAAACGCCAAAGGGGCAAAGCGCCCCCTGGTGTTCTTTTGATTGATGGCCGCGTCAGATACGCATCGGCATCACGACGTATTTGAATTCCTCGTTCTCGGGAATGGTGATCAGCGCGCTCGAACTCGCGTCGCCGAGGCTCACCTGCAGCATGTCGACCTTCAGGTTCGCGAGCACGTCGAGCAGATACGTGACGTTGAACCCGATATCGACGCTGTCGCCCTGGTACGCGATTTCCAGTTCTTCCTGCGCTTCTTCCTGGTCGGCGTTGGTGGACATGATCTTCAGCTGGCCCGGCTCGATGATGCAGCGCACGCCCTTGAACTTGTCCGAGGTCAGGATGGCCGCGCGCTGCAACGAACGTTGCAGCTCTTCGCGACCGATCAGGAAGCTGTTCTTGTGCGCCTTCGGGATCACGCGCTGGAAGTCGGGGAACTTGCCCTCGACCAGCTTCGACACCAGTTCGACCTGACCGAAGGTGAACTTCACCTGGGTCTGCGCGATGTCGATGCTGAGCGTGTCGTCGATGTCTTCGAGCAGGCGCTGCAGCTCGAGAATCGTCTTGCGCGGGATGATCACTTCCTGGCGCGCGAACGACCCTTCGATCTTCATCGACGAATACGCGAGGCGGTGGCCGTCCGTTGCCACAGCCATCAGCTGGTCGCCGTCCACCACCAGCAGCATGCCGTTCAGGTAGTAGCGGATGTCCTGCTGGGCCATCGCGAAGTACACCATGCCGAGCAGCTGGCGGAAGGTCTTTTGCGGCACCGTCAGGTTCGCGCCGAAGTCCTTGGCCTGGTTGACCGTGGGGAATTCGTCCGCCGCGAGCGTCTGCAGCGCGAAGCGGCTCTTGCCCGACTGCACGGTGAGGCGCTTGTCCGACAGCGTCAGCGTGACCTGGCCGTCCGGCATGGCGCGCAGGATGTCGAGCAGCTTGCGGGCGGCGACCGTGGTGGCGACGGACTCGTTGCCGACGCCGAAGTCGGCGCGCGTGGTGATTTGCAGTTCGAGGTCGGTCGACAGGAACGACACATCGGGACCGTTCTTGGTGATCAGCAGATTGGCGAGGATCGGCAACGTATGGCGGCGTTCGACGATGCCGCTCACGGTTTGCAGCGGCCTGAGGAGGTTATCGCGTTCGGTCTTGACCAGTTGCATAGGGTTCCTTCGTTGATGTGACGGCCTGCCCACCCGCCGGACAGCCTTCGGTAAAAGCTGCCCGCCATGTGGCCTCGGCCTCCTGCCGGCGCCACCGCTGCGCCAGACCTGCCTGACCCGCCCACGCCGCTGGGCGGTTAAACCTGTATTGTGCCTGAAAAAGGGACCACTTCCCTGATTTGGGGGCGACTGGAGCAATAAACAGGTCGAATTTTCCGTGGTTATTGCATCGCCCCGCGGGCCCACCGCCGCCGGTGCTGACCGCGGTTCCGGCGAATGCCTCCGGCGCCCCGCCAGCCGTGGCTTTCGGCCCGTTTCGGGCCATCAGCCCTTCAGCGTCTGTTCCAGCACGTGCAGCTCGTGGTTCAGCTGCGCGTCCTTGCCCCGTTCGTCGGCGATCTTGCGCACCGCGTGCAGCACGGTGGTGTGGTCGCGGCCGCCGAACAGCTCGCCGATTTCCGGCAGGCTTTTCTGCGTCAGCTCCTTCGCCAGGTACATCGCGATCTGCCGCGGCCGCGCGATGTTCGCCGGCCGCTTCTTCGAGTACATGTCCGCCACCTTGATGCTGTAGAAATCCGCCACCGTCTTCTGGATGTTCTCCACCGAAATCTGGCGGTTCTGGACGGTCAGCAGATCCTTGAGCGCTTCCTTGGTGAGCTCGATCGAAATCTCGCGGCCATGGAATTTCGAGTACGCGAGGATCTTGCGCAGCGCGCCTTCGAGCTCGCGCACGTTCGAACGCAGATGCTTCGCGACGAAGAACGCGACGTCTTCGTTCAGGTTCACGAATTCCGACTGCGCCTTGCGCATCAGGATCGCGACGCGCATCTCGAGCTCGGGCGGCTCGATCGCGACCGTCAGGCCGGAGTCGAAGCGCGAGATCAGACGGTCGTCGATGCCGGAGATTTCCTTCGGATACGTGTCGCTCGTGATGATGACCTGCGCCTTGTTCGCGACGAGCGCCTCGAACGCGTAGAAGAACTCTTCCTGCGTGCGCGATTTGCCCGAGAAGAACTGGATATCGTCGATCAGCAGCAGGTCGAGCGAATGGTAGTAGCGCTTGAAATCGTCGAACGCCTTGCGCTGGTATGCCTTCACCACGTCGGACACGTACTGCTCCGCGTGGATGTAGCGGATCCGCGCGCCGGGCTTGTCCATCAGCAGCTGGTTGCCGATCGCGTGAATCAGGTGGGTCTTGCCGAGGCCCACGCCACCGTACAGGAAGAGCGGGTTGTACGACACGCCGGGATTGTCGGCAACCTGGATCGCGGCGGCGCGCGCGAGCTGGTTCGCCTTGCCGGTCACGAAGTTGTCGAAGGTGAGCACGGGGTTCAGCTTCGAGCGCTCGTACATCGAGTCGTTCTCGCCGCCCGCGGATGCCGCACCCGAGCCCGGCCGCCACGTGCGGCGCGCGGCCGCAGCTTCGTGGGCGTCGAGGCTGGGAAGATCGAGGTCGGCCGCATCGTCGGCGTCCGACGATGCGGCATTCTGGCGCGCCGCAGCCATGCCGTGGCCGTTCACCGCCGACGAAGGCGCTGCGCCATTGCCGCCACGCGCCGCATTCGCGACGTGCGCGGCCGACGCCGCCTGCACGGCCGCCACCGCGGCATCCACCGCCGCGGCCGAGCCCATGCCCGTTACCACCTGCGACGGCGCAGCGGCCGCGCGCAGGCCAGCCTTCGGATCGAGCACGAACTGGACGTCGATCGGCGCATGCCAGAAATCACGCGCCATGTCGGAGATACGACCGGAAAACTGGCTTTTGACCCAGTCGAGCTTGAAGCGGTTGGGCGCCGCGATCCGCAGCGTGTTCGCCGCCTCGTCGAAGCCGACCGGAGCCAACGGTTTGATCCACGTCACGTATTGCTGGGGCGTCAGCTCGCGCTCCAGCAATGCGGAACAGTGTTGCCAGAAATCGTTCATCGAATGCGGTCGTTTTATTGAGTGCGCGATGGTTCGCCGGCGCTCTTGCCGCGGACGGGTCAAACAGCCCGGAGCGGCCAGGCGAAACAGCCCCGACGCTTGTGCCACAAGGCTTTGACGGGCACAGGCGGGCCGGAGCGACGCGCAGGTTTTTTGGGAAGTAAGGCGAGATTCTAACGCCAAAACGGACCGCAAAGGGAGTTATCCACAGGGCCCGATCAATGGGTCGCGAGCGCTTGCCGACCGCGCGCCATGCTCTAAACTATTGACGGCCAAGAGAAAACCGGCTTAAATAGCGGGTTCCGCGAAAACCAGTTTACCAGCCGTCGGCGTGTGGTACTTTCCGCAGCCTCCCGCGGTGCCGTGCGGTCCATCGTCAATCGAGTGAGAGCAACATGAAACGTACCTTCCAACCTTCCGTGACGCGCCGTAAGCGCACCCATGGCTTCCGCGTTCGCATGAAGACCGCCGGCGGCCGCAAAGTGATCAACGCCCGTCGCGCGAAGGGCCGCAAGCGCCTCGCAGTCTAAGGCTGCGCGATGCGCTGAAGCCGGAGCCCGCGCTGTCGCGGGAACGGTTCGCGTGCCGCAGCAAGGCCCGGTTCCGTTGCAAGCGCAAGCTGCCTTCCCCAAAGCCGCAAGGCTGCTGAAAACGGATGAATTCTCATCCGTTTTTCGTTTGCGCCCATGGCGCCGTACCGCGCATTTCGTCGTGTACGGCCGGCCAACCGGCAACGAGGCGCGTCTCGGTCTCGTGATCGGCAAGAAATATGCGCCGCGCGCGGTCACCCGCAATCTGGTGCGCAGGCTCGCGCGCGAAGCCTTCCGGCAACGGCGCGCGGAGTTCGGCGGTTGGGACGTGCTGCTGCGTCTGCATACGCGCTTCGATCGCAAGGCGTTGCCGGCCGCGTCGTCGGCGTCGCTGAAAATGCTGTGCCGTAGCGAAATCGACGAGCTGCTGAACAAGGCGGCGCGCGAAATCCGGCGGCGCGAAAGCCCGGCCGCCGCCCAGGCGCCGACGCCGACGCCGCCCGGGGTTGCTTCGGCGCAGGAAGCGCCATGATGTCGGCGCGGTCCGAAGGAAGGCATCGCCCGTTCTTACGGAAAGCGTACGTAGCGCGGCCCTTGCCGGCCGCCCAAGCCATGCAGACGGTACTTATCGCGTTACTGCGGTTCTACAAGGTTGCGGTGAGCCCCCTGCTCGGCAGCCGGTGCCGTTTTTATCCTTCCTGTTCCGACTACGCGCGCGAGGCAATCCAGTATCATGGCGCCGCGCGCGGGACTTACCTCGCCGCGAAGCGTCTGTGCCGCTGCCACCCGTTTTCCGCGGGCGGCATCGATCTGGTCCCGACACCCACTTCTGACAAGCGCTGACGCGCCGCTCCATCGACACTGAGACAACGCATGGATATCAAACGCACCGTCCTATGGGTCATCTTCTTCGTGTCAGCTGTCATGCTGTTCGACAACTGGCAACGCGACCATGGACGCCAGTCGATGTTCTTCCCGAACGTGACGCCGACGCATACCGCGTCGACCGCCGCGCCGGGCACGACGACGCCGGGAACCCAGCCGGCCGACCTGCCGGCCACCAACGCCTCCACTGCGGCCGCGCCCGGCTCGACCGCGCCGGCGGCCCAGGGGCAGCTCGTCCACTTCCACACGGACGTGTTTGACGGCGAGATCGACACCCGCGGCGGCACGCTGTCGAAGCTGTCGCTCGTCACGCAAGGCAACGGCAAGCAGCCCAACCTCGTGATCACGCTGTTCGATCACACCGCGACGCACACGTACCTCGCGCGCACGGGCCTGCTCGGCGGCGACTTCCCGAACCACACCGACATCTTCACGGCCACCGACGGTCCGCGTGAGCTTCAGGACGGCGCGAACTCGTTCTCGATCAGCCTCGATTCGCCGGTCAAGGGCGGCGTGAAGGTCGTGAAGACGTACACGTTCACGCGCGGCAGCTACGTGATCGGCGTCAGCACGAAGGTCGAGAACGTCGGTACGGCGCCCGTCACGCCGACCGCGTACATGGAGCTCGTGCGCGACAGCCAGCCGGTCGAAACGCCGCGCTTCTCGCACACGTTCATCGGACCGGCGGTCTACACGAACGAGCATCACTTCCAGAAGATCACCTTCCCGGACATCGACAAGAACAAGCAGGACTACGCCACCAGCGCCAACAACGGCTGGATCGCGATGGTCCAGCACTACTTCGCGTCGGCATGGATTCCGCAGGAAGGCGCGAAGCGCGACATCTACGTCGAGAAGATCGACCCGAACCTGTATCGCGTCGGCGTGAAAGAGCCGATGGCGACGATCCAGCCGGGCCAGTCTGAAGATGTGACCGCGCGTCTCTTCGCGGGTCCGGACGAAGAGCGCATGCTCCAGGGCATCGCGCCGGGGCTCGATCTCGTGAAGGACTACGGCTGGGTCACGATCATCGCGAAGCCGCTCTTCTGGCTGCTCGAGAAGATCCACGGTCTGGTCGGCAACTGGGGCTGGGCGATCGTGCTGCTCACGCTGCTGATCAAGGCGGTGTTCTTCCCGCTGTCGGCGGCGAGCTACAAGTCGATGGCGCGCATGAAGGAGATCACGCCGCGCATGCAGGCGCTGCGCGAGCGCTTCAAGAGCGACCCGCAGAAGATGAACGCGGCGTTGATGGAGCTGTACAAGACCGAGAAGGTGAATCCGTTCGGCGGCTGTCTGCCGGTGGTGATCCAGATTCCGGTGTTCATCTCGCTGTACTGGGTGCTGCTGTCGTCGGTGGAAATGCGTGGCGCGCCGTGGATTCTGTGGATTCACGATCTGTCGCAGCAGGACCCGTTCTTCATCCTGCCGGTGCTGATGGCTGTCTCGATGTTCCTGCAGACGCGTCTGAACCCCACGCCGCCGGATCCGGTGCAGGCCAAGATGATGATGTTCATGCCGATCGCGTTCTCGGTCATGTTCTTCTTCTTCCCGGCAGGTCTCGTGCTGTACTACGTCGTGAACAACGTGCTGTCGATCGCGCAGCAGTACTACATCACACGGATGATGGGCAAGAACAGGAAGAAGGCGGCGGTCGCGAAGTAAATTCCGCGCCGCTGTAATTCCGACAGTTCCGCACATGAGAAGGCCGCCTGGTTCAATCCAGGCGGCCTTTTCTTATCGCAGGTTCGGAACGCGCGGCGGCTAGTTCTTGTCCGCCGCGCCGTAGAATTGCGCGACCAGTTCCTGCACCAGATAGCGCCGGTGCGGGTCGAGGGATTCGATCTTCGACGCAAGCTCGAGCGTCTCCGACGACAGCGGATATTTCTCGCCGGGCGTCACGGGCTTCGGCGTCGACTGCTGTGCGCCGCCGGGCGGTGGTCCGTAGTGCAGCCAGTGCACCTCGACACTGAACCAGTCGGCGAGCGTCTGCAGTTTGTCGTTCGTCGGGATCGTGCGGCCGGACAGCCACTTGTGGGCGGTCTGCGTGGAAACGGGCTCGGCGCCGTAGTGGCGGAGATTGAATCCACGGGCAAGGTCGGTGGCGCCCTTGAGCTTCTCGGGGGCGCGGCGCATCGCAAGCTTCAGGCGCTCAGCGAAGGCCGCTTTTTCGTCAACGGTTGGCATGCGCGCATTGTGCAATTTCAGCCTTTCGCCGTCGACAACCAATCAAGATAATAGTAACTCATGTAGTTTATCAATATCCTGCAGCCCCCGTTGTGGACTAATGGTGCGCCACCCACTCCGTCTTTCGGAATCCTCATGTAGAACCGGGATTTTTGCTCACCAAACAGAGATGATTCTCAAGATTCTGCACGATTACTGAGACAATCGCGCTATCCTGAATGAGATAAATCCAAAACTTCCCAGGGCGACGTCCGAATGCTCCCGGTTCTCGGCCGGCCACCCGGGTCGTCACCTTGCCCGCGATACAATCAGGCGTTTCGCGCGCCCCGCCCTGTTTTTTCTGCTCCTGTCGCCGCCTCCTGCCATGCCCTCTTCCGATTCCGATCCGATCGTCGCCATCGCCACCGCTCCTGGTCGTGGGGGGATCGGCGTCGTCCGGATCTCGTTCGGACGCGCTGGCGCGCCCGCCGCGGAGACGCTGATGAGCGAGTTGACGGGCCAGGTGCTCAAGGCACGACACGCGAGCTACACGCCCTTCTTCGACGAAGGAGGCAACGCGCTGGACCACGGCATCGCGCTGTACTTCCCGGCGCCAAATTCCTACACCGGCGAGCACGTGCTCGAACTTCAGGGACACGGTGGCCCGATCGTGCTGCAACTGGTGCTGCAGCGATGCGTCGATGCGGGTCGCGCGTTCGGCCTTCGTCTCGCGGAACCCGGCGAATTCACCCGACGCGCGTTCCTGACCGACAAGCTGGATCTCGCGCAGGCCGAAGCCGTCGCCGATCTGATCGAGGCCAGCACCGAGGCCGCGGCGCGTTCGGCCGGCCGCTCGCTGGAAGGCGTGTTCTCGCGCGATATTCACGCGCTGGTCGAAGAGGTGATCACGCTGCGGATGCTCGTCGAGGCGACGCTCGACTTCCCCGAAGAGGAAATCGACTTCCTCGAGGCCGCCGATGCGCGGGGCAAATTGCGCCGCATCCAGGAACGCCTCGCGGACGTGCTGCGCGAGGCCCGCCAGGGCGCGCTGTTGCGGGAAGGACTCTCCGTCGTGCTGGCGGGACAGCCGAACGTCGGCAAGTCGTCGCTGCTCAACGCGCTCGCCGGCGCCGAACTCGCGATTGTCACCCCGATTGCCGGTACGACACGCGACAAGGTCGCGCAGACGATCCAGATCGAGGGCATCCCGCTGCACGTGATCGATACGGCCGGCCTGCGCGACACCGAAGACGAGGTCGAGAAGATCGGCATCGAACGGACGTGGGGCGAAATCGAGAAGGCCGACGTCGTGCTGCATCTGCTCGACGCGCGAAGCGGCCAGACCGCGGAAGACGACGTCATCGCCGCCCGCTTCCCCGCGAACGTGCCGGTGGTGCGAATCCTCAACAAGACGGACCTGACCGACCAGGGACCCGTGGTGAACACGCTCGGCGACGCGAGTGCGACGGGCAAGGATGTGCGCGAGATCCGACTGTCGGCGAAGAAAGGCGACGGCATCGCGCTGCTGCGCGCCGAACTGCTGCGAATCGCAGGCTGGCAGGCGGGCGCCGAGAGCGTGTATCTCGCCCGCGAGCGCCACCTGATTGCGCTGCGCGCGGCCGAAGAGCACCTGCAGTTCGCCGCGCAGCACGCCGGGCAGAACGCCCAGGCGCTGGATCTGTTCGCCGAGGAACTGCGGCTCGCGCAGGAGCAGCTGAATTCCATTACCGGCGAGTTTACGTCGGACGATCTGCTCGGAGTGATTTTCAGCCGATTTTGTATTGGCAAGTAATGCCTGGCCCGAGGCGTGGCATTGCGTGCATGCGATTTACGCTATTTTCGCGAAACCTTTCCTCGCTGAAGGTAACCAGAAGGCCACTTCCAGGCCACTTTAATTTGGTACACAGAATGGTACACTTCGGCTCACGCTATTCTCTGTGTACCAACGCTCATCATGCCCCGCGCCGCTGTCCCGCTGACCGATCCTCAAATCCGCACGCTTGAGCCGCGTGCAACGCGCTACTCGATCGCGGACGGCAACGGGCTCGTGCTCGAAGTGATGTCCACCGGCAGCAAGATCTGGCGGTTCCGCTACTCGCTGAACGGCGCGCGACAGCCGCTCGTCACGATCGGCGACTACCGGAAGATCTCGCTGCGGGTAGCGCGGGCGCGGGCGCAAAAGTACGCGGACATGGTGGCAGACGGCCAGTCGCCGGTGGCCGCGGCTCGCCAGGATCGCGGCGCCGAAAAGCGCGTCGAAACGCTGCGCGACGGCGCCGAACTCTACCTGGCAAGCGGTCTGAACGGCAAATCGGACGACTATCGACGCACGAACCGCCGGGTGCTCGAGAAGGACGTGCTGCCCGTGCTTGGCGGCAAGCCTGTCGGCGAAGTCACGGCCGACGACGTCGCCGCGATCTGCACCCGGATCAGCGAACGCGGGTCGCCGAAGATGGCGCTGCATACGCGCAACGTGATCAAGCGACTGTACGAGCATCTGAACGAGCGGCAACTGGTCTCCGGCAATCCGGCGCAGGCCGTGCCGGCCCGCTTCATCGCGACGTCGGAGAGCCGCACGCGGGTGTTGAGCGCGCAGGAAATCGGCGTAACGATGCGCGCGATCTACGCGTCGAACATCCGCAGGCCGCTCAAGCTCGCGCTTCATCTACTGGTGCTGACCATGGTCCGCAAGTCCGAGCTGATCGAGGCGCGATGGAGCGAATTCGACCTCGCGTCGGCGGTCTGGAACGTCCCTGCTGCGCGCGGTCGCGCGGATGGGCAGCTCGCCGTCCATCTGTCCCGACAGGCGGTCGCGATGCTCGCCGAACTGCGCGAAGGACGCGCGAGCAGGACTTATGTGTTCCCAACCGTCCGCGGCTTCGATCGTCCGATCGCACACAGCACCCTCAATCAGGCGGTGAAGGCGCTCGGGCTCGAGGTCGAACATTTCGTGCTGCACGATTTTCGACGCACGGCATCGACGCACCTTCGCGGAATAGGAGAAGCGGCCGGCCAGGTCACGCGAGGCCAGGCGGATGACGGGCGGATGGAAGCAGGTGGAACCGAAGTCGGCGCGCAGCATGCCATCGATCCGCGCGAAGCCGCGCAGCGGTGGGCAGATTTCGTCGAAATGCAGATTGGGACGCTGGGCATCAACTGATCGGGACGCTGCTGGAATGCCGCACACGTGACAGCCTATTGGTACACAGCACTTTCCGCAATGAATACATGTGATTGATTTTTAATCATTTTTACCCAATCCCACTACATTCCAAAGCGTTTCGCGCGCTGGTCAGGCCGCGAGTCCTCGTCGCACATGGATGTTCTCGCGTGCAAGCCTGCTACCCGGCCCTGTCTCAACGGTGATGCAACAGGCTGCGTAACGGATGCCGCCAGTCGATATGACGTTCGCCACCCCGGATATCGGCCTGGTGCCGGTGTTCCTGCCAGAGCTCATCGGAAAAGAGGAATGCCACGATCACCAGCGGCACGACCAGAAAAGCGCCAAGGATCAGATTCTCGATCACGATAACCTCCACTCGCGGACAGCCAGTCAGTCCATTCTAACGACGCCGCCAGCACCCTGCACGCGCGCCAGAATCCGCAACGTGGGCCGGCATACAGACCCTCTGGAACCCTAACCTTCATACGACTGTTCTGGCATTGTTTTTGTCCTACGCTTCGCACATTCGGCGTTCGTCGCTGCGCTCTGTTTCAGATGACTTTATGTGCGGCGCAATAGTGCGTGATGCATTTTTATTAAGGAACTTAACTACATCGGCTGCGATTTGAATTGATGGTTAAAAGCCTTGCTGGATAAGGTTTTGCCACGATCAAACAGATTCTGCGAACAGGAAAAGGAATCCACGAAAACCCTCAATGCGTCGCAGCAAATCGTCGCACGCGACACTGCGACAATTCGCCGCTGTTGCGAGCGCACACAAGATGTGCTTGTGGTCTTGCGCGATTCTTCTAGAGTGAAAGTTGCGGGTGCGCTGTTGGAGTTAAATACATAGCTAACCTTAGTAATAACCCGCAGGAGGCAGAACATGAAAAAGCAGCTCGCCGTTCTTTTCGCAGCAGCGGGTTTATTCGCCGCCTCGGCCGCTCAGGCTCAGGATACCGTGATTGCGCCGCAGCAGACGATCCAGTTCCAGGCCAACGCCTACGGCTGTCTGTCAAAGGACAAATTCGACTCCGCGTACCAGCACGCACAGTCTGGCGAACAGCAACAGATGCAGGAGTTTTTCTCCGGCTACGAATGTCTGTCGACGCCTGAAAACGCGAAATTCCGCGTGGTGCGCGTCGTCGGTCACGATGTCGAATTCGTGAATGCCGGTAATTCGGATACCGAAGGACTCTGGACCAACGACAAGTTCATCAAGCAATAGCCCCCTGAAGCTTTATCGTTCGCCGCCCGAGCGCGGCGAACTGCGTATCGCCGGATCTGGTAGCAGCCGGATCTGACGTCGGTCTCGCGCACTCATTTCGAAAATGGCCTGACGAAAGTCCGGCCATTTTCATTTTCAGGCGCGGATTCAGCCGGCGACCCACCGTACCGCTTGCCGGTTCCGCCATCGACACCAACATTCGGTATCATCACACCCCTTCAGGGGCGGTGGTCGCGGTTAATCAATCGACCATGACTCGCCCCGCATGATTCTTGCGTGAGTTTGCGCATGCCGCGCTCTCGCAATCCTCTTCTGTTTTCAGCTGCGGTCCGCTCGGCGGACCTCGGGTACAGTATGGCGCTCAAATCCACCATTTACAAAGCCGATCTGCAGATTGCCGACATGGATCGGCACTACTACGGCGATCACGGGCTGACGATCGCGCGTCATCCGTCCGAAACCGACGAGCGGATGATGGTGCGCGTCGCGGCCTTCGCACTGTTTGCGCACGAACGACTCGAGTTCTGCAAAGGTTTGTCGGATACCGACGAACCCGATCTGTGGCAAAAGGATTTGACGGGCGCGATCGAAACCTGGATCGACGTCGGTCAGCCCGACGAACGGCGCATCGCGAAGGCGAGCGGCCGCGCGAACGACGTCATCGTGATCGCGTACGGCGGCCGCGGCTCGGATATCTGGTGGCAGGGCGTGCGCAACAAGATCGAGCGTCTGCGCAACGTGACCGTGTGGACGCTGGGCGAGGGCGTCGCCGAGGCGCTCGGCGCGCTCGCCGAGCGGACGATGCGTCTGCAGTGCACCGTGCAGGACGGCTCCGCCTGGCTTGGCAGCGCGGACGCGGACCCGGTACCGATCGAATGGACCGTGCTCAAGCCGCCGGCGAGCGTCTAAGGAATCGCCGCGCGCCAATACCTTCAGGCGCCGCCCGCGCATCACGCTAACCGCGAACCGCTCCGCAACCTCAAAGGGACGTCATTCGGGCGGCGTCGGGCGGCCCCTTGAGTTCGACCATGTTGCCGTCCGGGTCGAACAGATAGAGCGACGGCCCGAAGCCATCCGCGCCATAGCGCACACCGTGCTCGCCGAGCCG
The DNA here is from genome assembly GCF_003443895.1 of Paraburkholderia phosphatilytica. Taxonomy (GTDB): domain Bacteria; phylum Pseudomonadota; class Gammaproteobacteria; order Burkholderiales; family Burkholderiaceae; genus Paraburkholderia; species Paraburkholderia phosphatilytica. Next base: position 36,538 of record NZ_QQOA01000038.1, read on the forward strand.
CACGCCCGCGGCGGTCAGATCTGCGGTCAACGCGTCGGCATCGAACGGATCGATCCGCAGGCACAGGTGATCCAGATTGCAGCCGGTGCCCGGCGTGCCGCATTCCTTCCGGTCCAGCTTGCCGCCGACCGCCAGCAGATCGATCAACGACCGTCCCGCACGCAGTTGCACCAGACCCAGATCGGCCTGTTCCTTTTCGAGCGTGCAACCCAGCACGTCGCAATAGAAGCGGGTGAGCGCGGGCACGTCGGCGGAGCGCAGCACGATGTGATCGATCTCGCGGATGTGGAATTTCATGGATGCATCCCTTTTTCACTCGATTGAAAACGCGGTGACTGAGGGCAGTTTAGGAGATGGGAGCAGAGCGCAGGTGCCAGGAAGACCGTAGCTGCCCGGGGCGCCAGCGGACAGAACGCTGGGCGAAAAAAAACCCGCTCACTAGGGAGCGGGCTTAATCCATATCAGGAGGAGACATGGAGGAGACAGAGACCACTATACACAACGAGCTAGTGCGGTGCAATAATTTTTTAGGGGAAAACCCTCGAATTCGGCAAGTTCTGAACCGGCGCGAAAAATCGGTAAAGGTGACTCATGTCGGTATCACACCAGGGCTGGGCGGGTGGAAAATTCGGGACGAATCGGCAGGGATCTTGCTGCCAATGACAGAGCAAGATCTGGAGCGTACTGTACGAACCTGCCCACTAAATTGGTGACATCGAAACCGCCATTCGGGGCACACGATGAAAACCTCACACACCACGCAAGACTGGTCCACCGACGACGCGCGCTGGACCGCGGTCAACCGCCGCGACAAGGACGCCGACGGTGAGTTCTTCTACGCCGTCAAGACGACTGGCGTGTTCTGCCGCCCGTCGTGCGCGTCGCGGCTGCCGCGGCGCGAAAACGTCGCGTTCTTCAACACAACCGACGATGCGCGCGCAGCCGGCTTTCGCGACTGCAAGCGCTGTCAGCCGGGCGGTCTGCCGCGGGAACTCGAAATCGTGCGTCGTGCGTGTGCTGCGCTCGATGCCGATCCGCAGCAGCGCCTCACGCTCGCGCAGCTGAGCGACGCCGTGCACGTCAGCCCGTTCCATCTGCAGCGGCTGTTCAAGCGGGTCGTCGGCGTATCGCCGCGGCAATACCAGGCGGCACAACGCGGGGCGGCACTGCGTGACGCACTCTCGCGCGGCGCGGACGTGACGCGCGCAAGCGCCGACGCCGGCTTCAGCTCGCCGTCGCGGATGTACGACACGGCGCCGGCCGAGCTCGGCATGGCGCCGTCCGCGTACCGCCGCAAGGGTGCCGGACTCACCGTGCGCTACGCGAGCGCGCCGACGAATCTCGGCATCGTGCTCGTCGCGGCAACCGAGAAGGGCATCTGCCGGATCGCATTCGGCGACGACGAAACCGCGCTCGTCGACGAAATGCGCGACGAATTCGCGAACGCCGAGCTGATCGCGGACACCGCAGCGCTCGCACCGTTCATCGGCCAGATCAGGGCCTACCTGCACGGCGAGCGCGAGCGTTTCGATCTGCCGCTCGATATCGCCGCGACGGCCTTCCAGCAACGCGTGTGGGATGCGCTGCGCCGCATCCCGTACGGCGAGACGCGCAGCTACTCGGAGATCGCCGAGTCGGTCGGGTCGCCGCGCGCGGTGCGGGCCGTCGCGAGCGCCTGCGCGTCCAACCCGGTCGCGCTCGCGATTCCTTGTCACCGCGTCATTCACAAGGGCGGTTCGCTCGCCGGCTATCGCTGGGGGCTGCCGCGCAAGACCGTGTTGCTCGATACCGAAGCGCAGCACGCCGCGGATACGACGCGCCGCCCGGCCGGCACGGCGACAATCACCGATCTGGACCACGCCGCTTGAGTCAACCACTTTCCACTCTTCAGGCGGCCACGCTCGAACTGCCTTTCAAGGCGCCGTTCGACTGGCCGCGTCTCTTGCGTTTCTTTGCGGGCAGGGCAACGCCCGGCGTCGAAGCCGTCGAAGACGGCGCGTATCGCCGGGCAATCGACTGGCACGGCGACGGCGGCACGTTATGCGTGCGTCTGCATCCGCGTCGCCGCTGCATCGTCGCGACGATCGATGGCGACGCGGCCGCGCATGCCGATGCGCTGGCCGCGCCGATCGCGCGCATGTTCGATCTGCGCGCGAACCCTGCCGCGATCCGCGCGCACTTCGCCGACGACCCGTGGCTCGCGCCATTGATCGAAGCCGCGCCGGGGCTGCGCGTGCCCGGCGCATGGTCGGGCTTCGAGCTGGTGGTGCGCGCGATCGTCGGGCAGCAGGTCAGCGTGAAAGCCGCGACGACGATCATCGGCCGGATCGTGCAGCGGGTCGGTGAGCGCATCGAAGGGCACGCGCACGATGGCACCGCCTGGCGCTTCCCGACGCCCGCCGCGCTTGCCGCCGCCGACCTCGCGAACATCGGCATGCCCGGCAAACGCGTCGCGGCGATCCAGGGTTTCGCGCAGGCGGTCGCAACGGGCGCGGTGCCGCTCGACGATCCCACGGTCGACGCGACCGCGCTGCGCGCGGCGCTGCTCGCGCTGCCGGGCGTGGGGCCGTGGACGGTCGAGTATGTCGCGATGCGCGCGTGGCGCGACACGGACGCATGGCCCGCGCTCGACCTCGTGCTGATGCAGTCGATCACGGCGCGCGACCCGTCGCTGGTGCGTGCGACGCAGCAGCGGCAACGCAGCGACGCGTGGCGCCCATGGCGCGCGTACGCGGCGATGCATCTGTGGAACGAGATCGCCGACAAGGCGGGCGCCGCGCGCGGCGGCTGATCGCGGCGGCTGATCGCGGCGGCTGATCGCGGCCGACACGCCACAACGAAACCGGCGCAATCGTAATATCGCCGGTTACATATTCCTGCAACCCGCGGGCGCGTCGACGAGGCGTGCCAGGCACCGGTCCGTGCCTTCGCCAAACGCGCCGAAGGCACGTCAAGCAGGGGTTTCGGCGAGATGTTAAAGTGCCCGCTACTGAAATCCGACCGCCGCCCGAGCTGCAGTGCACGACCGCGGGCGCCCGACCGAATCCATCCATGCCACACTCGACCACACTACGCACGACCGACGCGCTCACTCACCGTCTGTCCGTGCTGACGTCCGGCCCGCAGCGCGATGCGCTGCTGCACGGCCTGCGCGGCATCGAAAAGGAAAGCCTGCGCGTCACGCACGACGGCACGCTGGCCATGACGCCGCATCCGCGCGCGCTGGGCTCGGCGCTCACGCATCCGTCGTTGACGACGGACTACTCGGAGGCCCTGCTCGAGCTCATCACGCCGGCGGAACACGACGCGTCGATCACGCTCGAGCGTCTCGACGAACTGCATCGCTTCGTCTATGCGTCGATCGGCGACGAGCTGCTCTGGAACAACTCGATGCCGGGTCTGCTGCCGGCGGAAGACAGCGATATTCCGATCGCGCGCTACGGCAGCTCGAACATCGGACAGCTGAAATACGTGTATCGCGTCGGTCTCGCGCTGCGCTATGGCCGCACGATGCAGTGCATCGCCGGCATCCACTACAACTACTCGCTGAACGAGGAAGTGTGGCGCCTGCTGCACGCCGATCAGCAGTCCACGGCAAGCGCGGTCGACTATCAATCCGACCGCTATCTCGCGCTGATCCGCAACTTCCGCCGCACGAACTGGCTGCTGATGTACCTGTTCGGCGCGTCGCCGGCGATCGATCGGCGCTTTCTGCGCGGCCGTCCGCACAAGCTCGATACGTTCGATGCCGACACGCTGTTCCGCCCGTACGCGACGAGCCTGCGCATGAGCGATCTCGGCTACTCGAACACCACCGCGCAAGCCGCGCTGCATGCGGACTACAACACGCTGCAGGGCTACCTCGACGCGCTCGCGAAGGCGGTCAGCCAGCCTTATCCGGCATACGAAGCGATCGGCACGCAGCGCGACGGCGAGTGGGTGCAGATCAACACCAACGTGCTGCAGATCGAAAACGAGTTCTATTCGACGATCCGCCCGAAGCGCGTCACGTATCCCGGCGAACGGCCGCTGCATGCGCTCGCGGCCCGCGGCGTGCAGTACGTCGAAGTGCGTTGCATGGATATCGACCCGTTCGAACCGAACGGCATCTCGCTCGAAACGGCGCGCTTCCTCGACGCCTATCTGCTGATGTGCGCGCTCGACGACAGCGCGCCGCTGCCGCCCGACGCGTATTGCGAGGCGAACGTCAACTTCGGCCTCGTCACGATGGAAGGGCGCAAGCCCGGCCTTGAGCTGACCCGCGACGGGCAGCCTGTCGCGATGCGCGACTGGGCGCTCGAACTGCTTGCGAAGATCGAACGCACCGCCGCGACCCTCGACGCGTTGCGCGGCGACGACGTGCATATGCGGTCGCTGGAGCGGCAGCGCGCGAAACTCGACGACCCGGCGCTCACGCCGTCGGCGCGGGTGCTGCAGACCATGCGCGACCAGCAGCAAGGGTTTCTCTCGTTCGCGCTCGCGAAGAGCGAAGAACACGCGCGCCACTTTCGCTCGCAACCGCTCGATCCCGACGTCAGCGCGGCCTTTTCGAAGCTGGCCGGGCAGTCGCTCGCCGAGCAGGACAAGCTCGAACGCGACGAGGTCGGTTCGTTCGACGCATTCGTCGCCGCCTATCGCGCGTACACGCTCAACCGCTTCAGCGTGTGAGGGCAGCGCGTTTTTCTTCCTTCGACCGTGCACGAACGTTGCGTGTGATTCGCAGTCGCACGCAGTCATTCGTGCGAATTCGTGCGACATGTACGCGCCGAGGCGCCGCGATGTTCGTCGTGGAAACACCGGCCGCGCGCCGCGGTCCAATAGATCATTACCATCATCAGCGACGCCTTCAGGGAGGTTTCACGAAATGAAGCAAAGTCTGCTGGTCATCCTGTGCGTGCTGGCCGCCGGATGCTCGACTCGCGGCCAGGTCAACCCGGACGTGATGCAGATCGCGACCGCACCGCTCACCTGCGCGAACCCGTCCGAATGCACGCTGTGGTGGCAACGCGCGCAAACGTGGGTCACGTCGCACTCGGCCTATCCGGTCGAGTCCGCCAACGACACGCTGATCCAGACCGCCGGCCCCGAAGGCGGCAAGCGCGCGCTCGCGTACCAGATCACGAAAACGGCGAACAGCGACGGCACCGCAACGATCGGCTTCGCGGCGCACTGCGACAGCTCGCTCGGCTGCAAACCCAACCCGTGGGAAGCCGGCGCGAACTTCAAGCAGTTCGTTCGCAGCGGCACCGCGAGCAAGCTGCCCGGCGAACCCGCAACGGCGCCTGCGTCGACGGATATGAGCAACGCGCCGGCCACGCCGGCGGTATCTCAGTAGGCCGGTTTGTTGTCTTATCTGATCGCGCTACGGAGCAGGCAACTGTTGGGCATTTAAGGTTTTTCTGATTGGACCGGAAGTGGCGGAAACCTGTCGTTATGCCACTTCACTCCCTTGATGAAAAACCGTCATGAAGTTCCGCCTGCTCCTCGCAGCAGCATTTGCCGCCCTGGCGGCAGGCTGCACCAGCTATTGCACGCCCACGGTCAACACCGGCGTCGTCACGCTCTCCGATGGCACGCAAGGCTATCGCGTGATGCGTCAAGGCCTGTTCGAAAGCTCGAACGCCTGTCTCGCGCAAGCGCAGAAAATCTGCCGCGACAGGCAGCCGATGCGTGTGATGTCCGCGGAACATGCCGCTGATGGATTCAAGCCGAATGGCGATCCGCGCGAACTGACGTTCATCTGCGGCACGCCGCGTGCGGCGCAACAACCGGCGGCACAGCCGGCTCCGGCAATGGCCTCGGTTCCGGCGCCCGCGCCGGTCGTCCGCAAGGTCACGCTGCAAGGCGACGCGAATTTCGCAACCGGCAGCGCCGTGCTGACGCCGGCCGCGAAGTCGAGCCTCAATCAGTTCGTGCAGGGTGAGCAAGGCGTGAAACTCCAGCGCCTGGCCATCACTGGCCATACCGACTCGACCGGCTCGGCCACGCTGAACCAGCATCTGCCGCAGGCACGTGCCGCGAGCGTCCAGAACTACCTGATGTCGCAGGGCGTCACGGCGCAGCAATACGACGTGAGCGGCATGGGCAGCGCGCAACCGGTTGCTTCGAACGCCACGGCCGAAGGCCGCTCGCAAAACCGCCGCGTCGAAATCCAGGCGGTTGGTCAGCAGTAACAGTCCCCAACCGGCGACACCCGTCGCCGGTCGCGCGGGGCCTCAATGACCCATTGCAGGCCCCGCGCCCTTCTTCGGCTTCGTGATCCATACGAGGCCAGCCAGCACCACAAATCCCACGCACGAGATCCGGAAGAAATCGTTGGTCGCCATCATGTAGCCCTGCTGCGTGACGATCTCGTTGATCTGCGCCGTAAGGCCTTGTCCCGCGTAACCCAGTCCCGCCAGCGCATTGCTGTACGCCGTCGTATTCGGCGCGTACGAACTCACCGATTCCGCAAGCACCGCATGGTGATAGATCGCGTCGTTTTCCCAGTACGTCGTGCTGATCGCTGTGCCGATCGCGCCCGACAGCGTACGCAGGAAGTTCGACAATCCCGACGCACTCGCCAGCCGTTCATCGGACACGCTTGATAACGTGATCGTCGTCATCGGCACGAAGAAGCACGCAACGCCGATGCCCTGCACGAGGCGCGGCAGAATGACGTGATTGAACGGCACGTCGAGCGTAAACGTCGAGTTCCAGAGCGACACGATCGCGAACACGCAGAACGCAAAACTCGCGACCACCCGCAGATTCAGCCGATGCATGTTGCGCCCGATCATCGGCGACAGCACCAGTGCAAGCAACCCGACCGGCGCCGTCGCGAGCCCGGCCTTGCCGGCCGTGTAGCCCATCACCGTCTGCAGCCAGAGCGGAAAGATCACCACCGATCCGAAGAAGGCCATAAAGCCGAACGAGACGATCAGCGCGCCCAGCGCGAAGTTGCGATCCTTGAACAGCGAGAGATCGACGATTGGCTCCTTCTCGGTCAACTCCCACGCGAGCATGAACGCGATCGCCACCACGGCGATGATCGCGAGCGCGAGAATGAAGCTCGAGTTGAACCAGTCGCGGTCCTTGCCGAGGTCGAGCATCATCTGAAGACACGAAACGCCGATCACGAGCAACGCGAGCCCGATCGCATCGATGCGCTGCCGCGTGGTTTGCGTCTCGCGTCCGCGCAGCAGGAAGAACGCGCAGGCCGCCGAGAACACGCCGATCGGCACGTTGATGTAGAAGATCCACGGCCATGTGTAGTTATCCGTAATATAGCCGCCCATCACCGGCCCGAAGATCGGCGCGACGATCACGGTCATCGCCCACAGGCCGAGCGCGAGACCGCGCTTGTCCGGCGGATAGGAGCGCATCAGGATCGTCTGCGACAGCGGCACCATCGGGCCCGACACCAGACCCTGCAAGAGCCGGAACGCGATCAAGGTTTCGAAGTTCTGCGCGAACCCGCACGCCGCGGATGCCACCGAAAACAGCAGCACGGACAGCGTAAAGAGCCGCACCTCGCCGACCCGCCGCGCAAGCCAGCCCGTCAGCGGCACCGCGATCGCGGACGCCACCGAATACGACGAGATCACCCAGGTACCCTGGCTGTTCGCAACGCCGAGACTGCCGGAGATCGTCGGTACCGCGACGTTCGCGATCGACGTGTCGAGCACTTCCATGAAAGTGCCCAACGCGAGACCGACCGTCAGCAGCGCGAGCGTGCCGCCGGCAAGCGGCGCGGGGGCAGCGGGTGAGGGCACAGGCGCCGCGTCGGGAGAAGGGGGAGGCGGCACCACCGGCGTGTCGGCGGAAGCAGTAGCACTCATGTCTAGGTCGCTCGTCTCTTTCAGAAAAATTCGGAAAACTTGTCTGAACATGGAAATCCGCTGTCTCGGGCACTCCACTTGTATGCCGCTACACCTTCTGCCCAGACAGATAAATACTTGAAACATCGCCCTGAAGTGATGACGTTCAACTACTGCCGTTTATTGCATCAGTCGTCGTCTTCCGGGCGAATTTCTTCTTTGCCGCCTTGCTCACCGCTCGCGCAACTGGCCGGATCGCCGAACTCCGTCCCGTTCGCGATGAATCGCGACAGCAGGCCGATCAGCGTCGCCACGTCGTCCGCGGAAAAGCCGCGCAGCTGATCCTGCAGCACGACCGTCGTGACGGCCGGCAACTGTTGCGCAGCCTCTTTCCCGCGGTCGGTCAGCATCAGCTCGATCATCCGGCGATCCGCCGCACTGCGCGAGCGCACGATGAAGCCCTTCTTCTCCAGCCGGTCGAGCATCCGCGTCATCGAACCGCTGTCGTACGACAGCTTGCGCGACAGGTCGAACGGCGTGTTCGCGTACCCGTAGTTCAGCATCATGATCACGCCGATCTGCGAGGCCGTGAGCCCAAGGGGCTCGACGGCGCGATCCATCCGTTCCATCAACACGTTGCGAGCCTTCGACAGGTAATAGCCGAAGCTTGGCTCGATGGGCAGCTTGCCGGAATTGCAGGGAGCGTCGGTCATGGGAATGGCGCCAGGAAATCGGTACAACGGCGGAACAACGGCGGGACAACGGTTCAGCGCGGAAATTCTATCCGCCCGGATAGCCGGAAAACTGGATAACCCGCCGCGAACTGCGCCGTAGCTCAACCCAAAAACAACAGTCCATCAGACTCGTCGCAAAGTATGTTGCAAGTTAATTGCATAGTCAATATTATGACAGGCAACGAGTTACGCGCTGTGCGCACCCGGAGATGATGTTCTGACCGCTTTGCAGCACGCCGCGCCAAGCCGGCGTGTCGAGGAATCACGCGATGCTGTACCTGAAAAACACCTTTGGCGGCCTGGGCCGTTCATTGACCGAATCCGCCGTCCAGGCCTTCCAGGGCCCACATCGCTGGTGGAAGCTCGCGCTGTACGTGGCAATGTTCATCCTGCCCGGCGGATCGCTCGGTGTGTTGCTGATCGCGTGGTTCGACGGTCGTCGCGGTAAAGCCCAGTCGGCCTGCGCGTCGCGCACGGAAATCGCGGCGAGCCGCGGCGCAGCGGGGCGGGTCACACGCTCCTCGTAACATCGCGTAATCACCACGCCGCAACGGGTATCGCTTCGCGCACGCGAGCCGCATTACCCTTTCAATCCGGCACACCGGGCAACCGGCTGCGCTACCATTCCGGGACCGTTGCAGGTCCCGTCGCTTTTCATCCTCAGACGGTTCGCCCACCACTCGCGACGGCCCGACAGGAATCCACTTGCATGCTGCTTGATCGAACTTCGCGCGCGTCGAAGCGGGCGTCCTTCTCCACGTCGCTCCCGCCGTCCCCGCTACGCAGTGCGGCTTCCGTCGCGGCTTCCGTCGCGGCTACCGTTGCGGTCGTCGCCGCGTTTGCCGTCGCGCTCACGGGCTGCGCCGTCGGCCCCGACTACAAGCGGCCGGACGCCGCCGTGCCTGCCGCCTACAAGGAAGCGCCGGCCGGCTGGAAGGTCGCGCAGCCGGGCGACCAGCAGGATCGCGGCGCGTGGTGGGCGATCTACGACGACGCGCAGCTGAACACGCTCGAAGACCGCCTGAACGCCTCGAACCAGAGCATCGCGCAGTACGCGGCCGCGTACCGGCAGGCGCGGGCGCTGGTCGGCGAGGCGAGGGCGGCGTACTTCCCGGTGGTCAGCGGCTCGGCCTCGATAACGCGTTCGCGCACGCCGTTCCGCTCGGGCTCGACGTCGGCATCGTCGTCCGGCGCCGGCGGGTCGGGCGTGATCGGCAACAGCTACGACCTGTCGCTCGACGCAACCTGGGAACCGGATCTGTGGGGCAAGGTGAGCCGCACGGTGGCTGCCGAGCAGGCCGGCCAGCAGGGCGCCGCGGCGGATCTCGCGAACGCGCGCCTGTCCGCGCAGGCCACGCTCGCGCAGACGTACTTCTCGCTGCGCTCGCTCGACGCGATGCAGAAGCTGCTCGACGACACCGTCGAGTCGTACAGGCGCTCGCTGCAACTCACGCAGAACCAGTACGCACAGGGCGTGGCCGCGCGCTCGGACGTGATCCAGGCGCAATCGCAGCTGCAGTCGGCGCAGGCGGCCGCGATCGACAACGGCGTGCAGCGCGCGCAGGACGAACACGCGATCGCCGTGCTGATCGGCGAACCGGCATCCACATTCACGCTCCCGCCGTCGCCGCTGGCCGCCACGCCGCCCGTGGTCCCGACGCAGTTGCCGTCGGCGCTGCTCGAACGGCGGCCCGACATCGCATCGGCGGAACGCAAGGCGGCGGCGGCAAACGAGCAGATCGGCGTCGCGATGTCGGCGTTCTTCCCGTCGCTCACGCTGTCCGCGAGCGGCGGCTTCGAAAGCTCGGTGTTCTCGCAGCTGCTGCAGATGCCGTCGCGCTTCTGGACGCTCGGTCCGTCGCTGGCCGGCACGATCTTCGACGCCGGTCTGCGCAGCGCGCAGGTCGACGCCGCGCGCGCCGCCTACGACCAGCAGGTCGCCACCTATCGGCAGACCGTGCTGTCCGCGTTCCAGGACGTCGAAGACAACCTCGCGTCGCTGCGCATCCTCGAGCAGGAAATCGTCGTGCAGCGGCAGGCCGTCGATTCGGCAAAGCAGGCGCTCGACATCGTCACCAACGAGTACAGGCAGGGCACCGTCGGCTATCTGAACGTGCTGACCGCGCAGACCACGGCCTTCACCGCCGAGCAGAAGCTCGCGAGCATCGCGGGTAACCGGATGGTGTCGTCGGTGGGACTGGTGAAAGCGCTCGGCGGAGGATGGGACGTCTCCCAGATGAGTCGCGAAACCGGTGACATCGCGGCGCCGGCAGCCGCGCCCGTGCCGGCGTCAGACAGCGCCTCGAGCGCCAAGGCAGGATCCGCCTCCGCCAGCAGCACCGTCGCGGTCAAATAGCGCGCTGAGCGCTTATCGAAAGAACGTCAACGCGATCGTATTCGGCCCGCTCGGCCGCCCGAGCAGATTCAGCAGTCCCGCTAGATTGTCGTGCGCCTCGGGCGTCGAGCTCGCGGTACCCTGAAACGACATCGACCCGCCCTGCGACATCCCATGGCCGTTGAGCAGCAACGGTCCTTTGAGCGTCGACAGATCGAAGGTCGCATTCGGCCCCTGCGCCTGCATCTGCACCCGGTACGATCCGAGCGGCTTCACCTGCGACACGCGCGAACTCATGTCGCTGAGCGTCACGGTCAGCTGGCCGAACGCCTCGCGGCCGAAGGTGCGCCAGTCGGTCCATGACAGTTCGACGCGGCCATCCAGATCGAGCGTATTGAAGGGCGCGCCGAGGCCGGTCAAAAGCGATGCCGGCACCTTGATCGTGCCGGAGGTAAGCGTCGCCGCCCGCAGTGTCGCGTCCACATTCACCGGGTCCGGCATCGCGTCGCTCTCGCGCATCGTCATCCGCACGTGGCCAGTGAAGAGCGGCCAGAACGCCGTCGTCCATTCGATGCGGCCAGGCAGTAGCGTCGCGCCGGCCGGATCGGAGCCCGCGGCGAGCATCAGCATCGCGGAGCCTTTCCACAGCGAGCCTTGCGGGTCGACCATGTTGACGTGACCGCCCGTCGTCTTCGCGAACTGCGGCGCGATCCAGGCCGCGGGCAGCATCACGAGCAGCGTCACCACGACCGATACCGTACCCAGCAGCACCCACGGCAGCGCGGCGCGGATCCGCCGCATCCAGTTGTTCATGCGTGGTGGTCCTGTCGATACACGGTCATCGCGTTGCCGTCGAAGGTTGCAGCGACGCCGTCAGGTCGACCTGGCCGTCGGCCTTCAACGCGGTGGCGTGCACTTCGACCACCTGCACCTTCAACTGGCGCCGCGCATCGTTGAGCCACACGGTCCACTCCGGGAACGACGCGTTCTTCAGCGTGATCTGGATCGCGTTGCCGATCACCTGCACCTGCGTGGGCGTGAGGCCATGGTCGTTCAGCGACGCCGTCAACGCGTCGCGCAGCGCGCCGCCAGTCGGCGCGACGCCTTGCACCGACGCCGACAGCGTACGGGCTTCGTTCGCCTCCGCGGTCATCTGCGCGAGCTGCTTCTGCAGCGCGGGCAACTCCGCGCGCAGCGTCGCGCGGCCCTGCTGCGCGGGCGCCCACAGCACCGACCACGCGACCACCACCGCGACCGCCGCCCCGCCCCAGGTCAGCAGCGCCTTCTCGCGCTCGTTGCGGGCGCCCCAGAACACGCCCCAGGTTTCACCGAGTGCTGTCTTCATTGTCCGTTCCTGATGGTCCATTTGCCGGTGTTGCTGTCGATCGCGCCCGACAGCCCGTTGCGCGCGAGCCGCTGGGTCAGATCGGGGTCGACCTTCGTTTCCGGCTTGAAGGTCACGTCGAGCCGGCGGTCGTGATAGTCGAGCGCCGCGATGCCGTTCACCGGGATCGGCCCGAGCGAACGCGCGAGGCCGTCGGCGAGCGGCAGGAAGTCGTCGGGCGAAAGCTCGCCTGCCGCGACCCGCAATTGCTGGACCTGGCGCGCCATCTGGCCGGGCGCGTCGAGCACGACCGTGGTCTTCGGGAACGCGTTGAGGAGCATTTCGGTCATCTGCGCTTCGATCGCGTCGCGCTGCCGCGACAGCATCAGCCACTGCACGTTCGCACCGATGATCGCGACGACGACCGCGCCGATCGCGAGCAGGATCGGCAGCCGCAGACGCCGCAGCGTCGCACGGTCGAGACGCCACGGCTGCACGGCGAACTCGAACTGGCACAGGTCGAAGCGGCATTCGAGCGCGCGCCGCGCGAGCGTCTCGAACGGCAGCGGATGCGCGCCCGGGATCGCCGCCGGCTGGCCCGCGCCGGCGAGACGCGGCTCGTTGCCCGGCAGGTCGCTCAGCACGTACAGCGCGACGGGCGCGTCCATCGCGAGCGCGGCGAGTGTCGACGCGACCGCCTCCGCCGGCACCGCAAGGCCTTCGCCTTGCGGGCCGCGCGCGATCGCGAGTTCGACGCGCGGCGGTCCCACCTGGAGTGCGCCTTCCAGCAGCAGCGCGGGCGCGGTCATCGTGACGTTGCCGAGCACGGCCGCGACGAGCGGCGTGGTGTGCGGCACCGCGTCGATATCGGCGGACACGGGCTCAGCGGTCTCGCCGTCCGCGCCGACCAGCGCGGGCTCCGCCACCGGTTCGGTCAGCGCGATCGTGGCCGTCGGCAGACAGCGCGTGACCGGCACCGCGCGCACGCCGCGATGCCCGGCGGTCGTGAACGCCTCGACGAGAAACCGGAACCAGCCGCGATCGATCACCGCGAGCAGCTGCCGGCCGCCGTCAAGCGGCTTTGGGTCGACCGCGATGTGGCAGGTCTGCGGATCCTGGATCAGCTGGTCCTCGACGACGTTCGGCAACGCCTGGCGCAGCCGCGGCCCCTTGAGCGGCGGCAGCGTGGTGGCGAGCGTCAGGAGATCGCGCGCGGCGACCATCAGCACGGTCGAACTCGCGCGCGGCAACAGCCCGAGCGCCGACCGTCCAGCGCGCTGCGTGCGACCGGATTTGTCGAGCAGCAGGAACGGCATGTCCGGCAGTTGCCATTCCTGCGAAGGCACCGCCGGATCACGCGGGGGCAGTAGGACGATCAGCGTGCTCAAAGGCCACTCTCTTTCGTTCAGAGGTTGTCAGGATTGGTCCAGCACCCGGACGATACGCGTCGTATGCGTCAGCGCATCGCGATACACGAGCGTGGTCCGGTCCACTTCCGCGCGTTCGTGCTGCACGCGGCCATGCACGAAAAAATAACTCGTCGTCACATCCATCTCGTTCGGGTTGACCGCGGTTTCCTGGACGCCCGCTCCGGTCAGCGCGAGCTGCACGTCGCCCGTGTTGTGGAAGAACACCGTCTCGCGCCGCGCGACGAACGCCTGCGCCGCCGACAGGCTCATGCCCGGCACGATCGCCGCGACCACTTCGGCCGGCGCCGTGTTCATGTTCACCGGCGTCACCGTGGGCAGCATCGTCACGAACGGGCGCAGCCGCGCGACGGTCTCCGGCGAGTAGCCGGGCACGTCGAGCAGCGAGTCGACGGAGGTGAACTGGAGCGGCGCGACGGCGGCGTTGTCGTCGCCATCTTCGAGACCCGGGTTGTCCGTGAAATTGCCGCCGCCGACTGCGCCGCCGCCGAGCACCGGTGCGTTGGTGCCCGACGTCGCGGTGTTCACCGTGGACTGAAAACGTGTCGCCGACTGCGCAAGACTTGCGCGCACAGCCACCGCCGTGTTTTTCGCGAGCTGGCCGTTGATGCCGAGCAGCTGCAGCAGCCGCTGGAACGCCTCGATCTCCTGCAGATTCAGCTGCAGCGAGCCGGGGGCCGGGCTCGACACGAGGTCATGCAGATTGAAGCGCGCCTGCGCGTCTTCGATCGAGCCGGACAGGTACGTTTCGGCGCCTTCCTGCGCGCGCACTTCGCCGATCCGTCCGAGGAAATCGGAGAGCCGCGTGCGCGCGATCGGCACGCCCCACACACCGCCGAGCCACGTGACACCGCCCGACGTATCGCCCTCCGAACGCAGGATCAGACGCGTCCAGTCGAGTGCGCCGCGCGAGACCCACAATGCCTGCGACATCAGGCGCTGGTTTTCGATGCGGCGGATCTGCACCTGCTCGCGCCACAGGATGCCGGACACGAGAATGGCCGACAGCGCGACGACCAGCAGCGCGGTGATGATCGCGGCGCCGGACTGCCGTTCGCGTTCGCGGCGCGCGTTGCGGCGACCCGGTGCGCCACGCATCCTGCGCGTCCGAACCGCACCGACCGCCTGCCGCCTGTTGCCGTCGCCCATCATGCCGTCATCCTTCCTCGCGCATGAACCACCGGTGCCGCGGTCTTCATCGTACTCGCCTGCACGCCGCACCCATGTATCCGCCACGCCGCCATGCTTACGGACTTCATCACCCGATACGCGCGCATCGCGTCACTCTCCGACGAGGAATACGCGCACGACCGGTCGCGCCAGCGACGTCGCGCCGATCGACACCTCGACGCCGGTCACCGACCGCGGCATCGGCACATTGCCGAGCTGCGGCACTTTCAGGTTGTTGATGTTCTCCGTCACCGCGTTGCGCACGTCCTGCATATTCGTCGTCCAGCCGACCTTCGGCACGTAGAGCCGCGCCGAGATCGAGCCGACGCCGCCCATCAGCGTCACCGAGCTCCAGTCGGCCGTCATGCCGCCGTTCACCGCGCGGCGCAGCTCGCCGACGTTGGACACCGGCGGCGATGCATAACGCACGATGTGGCCGCCCGAGATCCGGTAGCGCACCACCATCAGCCGCGGCGCCGAGCCCGGAATATCCCAGCGCCGCACGATCTGCAGCATGTTGCTGCTGATCGATACCGCGGACGAGCCGGATTCGTCGTCGGACGTGGCGGACCGTGCGTCGATGCGCATCTGGTCGAACGTCTGCGCGAACACGCGCTCGTCTTCCATCGCGTTCGTGATCGTCTGGCGGCCGCGGATGATCTGGTCGAGGCCGCGCCACGCCAGCACGGCGATCACCGCGAGGATCGCGATCGCGACCAGCAGCTCGATCAGCGTGAAGCCGCGCGAGCCGGCCGCCGCGAGCCGGCGGCGCGCGCCGTACTTCGGGCGCTGCGGGCGCGGGGTCACCCGCGTCCCCGCGCACGGCGCCGATGCCGCACGACGGTCACAGCGAACGGCTCGTTTCATTCGCCACCACCGTCACCATCTGCGCCAGATTGCCGGTGCGGCCGGGCGTCGAAACCGTTACCTCGACGCGGCGGAACACCGGGTTCGGCGTCGACGTCACGTTTTCCGTACAGGTCAGTTGCAGGTTGCCCTGCGAGCAGTCGAAACTCTGCGAGCCGACGTCCGGCCACGCGTGATCCAGATGCAGCCGCGCGAGCGCGTTGTCCGCGCTCCAGCCGGCGAGCAGCCGTCCGTGCAGTTCCGATTCGCTCGCGGCAAGACTGCCGACCGCTCGCAGCGACGCCGCCAGCGCGATCGCGATGATCGCGAGCGCCACCAACACTTCGATCATCGTGAAGCCACGCATGCGCGCGGCGGAAGATGCACGCGGCATGTCAGTGCACCTCGAAGCGGCCGCTGCCGTTGCTGACGATGGTCGCGCGGCCGACTGCCGAGTAGAGCGTGATCTGCACGGGCGCATCGATCGCCTCGGTGCCGAACACGATGCGATCGGGGCTCGAATCCGAACCCGGATAGCTGATCGCGAC
Source organism: Paraburkholderia phosphatilytica (assembly GCF_003443895.1). Lineage (GTDB taxonomy): Bacteria > Pseudomonadota > Gammaproteobacteria > Burkholderiales > Burkholderiaceae > Paraburkholderia > Paraburkholderia phosphatilytica. Next base: position 52,721 of record NZ_QQOA01000038.1, read on the forward strand.
GCCCGTCACGCCGCCTTCCCAGCGGCGTGGTCCGAGCAGGTCGTCGCGCATCGGCCGCCAGCCGTCGTCGGTATGCAGGTCGAAGCGAAAACCGCCGTTCACCGGCAGCCACGCGATCGGCCGGTCGCGCACCTGGGCTTCATCGTTCGCGGACTCGAACAGCAGCGCGAGCCGCTGCGCCTCCTCATTCAGGTCCGTGCGCGGATTGCGCGTGAGCGCGAGCGACGCGAGCGACACCAGCAGCCCCGCGATCACCAGCACCACGAGCATCTCGAGCAGCGTGAAGCCCGCTTGCGTGTGCCCGCGCCGCCGCAACGATCCACGCGCGGACGGCGCGAGACCGCGCGGCCGCGATAAACGCGGACGCGCCGTCACGCCATGCGAGCGGATCGCGCGGACGATGTCAACCGGGCGGGGCAGGGACAGGTGCATGACGACGGCTCAGGTAGCGCTCATGTAGCACTCATTTGGCACTCGTTTGGCACTCAGGCAGCAGCGACACGCGTCGCGACGCACGGCTACTGCCACGACCCGATGTCGGCGTCGTTCCCTTCGCCGCCCGGTTTGCCGTCGGCACCATAGCTGAACACGTCGATCTCGCCGTGCACGCCCGGATTCAGATACTGGTAGGAGTTGCCCCACGGATCGTTCGGCAGGCGTTCAAGATAGCCGCCTTCTTTCCAGTCGTTCGGCACCGGATCGGTGGAGGGTTTTTCGATCAGCGCGTGCAGGCCCTGCTCCTGGGTCGGATAGCGGCCGTTGTCGAGCCGGTACAGTTTGAGCGCCTGCATGATGGTGCCGATGTCCTGTTTCGCGGCGACACGACGAGCTTCATCGGGACGACTCATGATCTTCGGTACGATCAACGCGGCGAGAATGCCGAGGATCGCGATCACCACCATGATTTCGATCAGCGTGAAGCCACGTTGACGGCGGCGAGCCACTTCGGCTGCCGCGCGGCGATTCGTCCACATCTGCATAACTTGCTACCTCTTTGAATTGAGTTTGGCGATGGATGCCGTGACATCCTGCATCGATACGAGCCGGTTCTGCCTTGCTTTTTCGATCCAGGCGCTGACGCGCGGCTTACGCCCGGCCGGCCATTTTAATGTTGTTGGATGGACCGTTTTCGATCGATCGCAAATTTCACAATAGTCCGTACAATGCTGCGTATGAACGCACTCCAAGTCCGCCTCCTCTCCCTTGCGCTCTTCGTCGTGTTCTGCGTGACTGTCGCCTACTGGGCGGTCACATTGTCCTCGACACCGCGCGGGCCACTGCCCGCCGCCGCCGCGCATTCCGAACTGCCCACCGACCAGGCCTCGACGCTGTTCGGTGGCCAGCTGCAGCGTGCCGCGAATCAGGACATCCACCTGTTCGGCGTGCTCGCATTGCAGGGCGGCGCTGCCGCGATCATCAGCACCGGCGGCGAACCGCCGCATGCCGTCTCGCTGGGCGGCTCGATCATGCAGGGTACGACACTCTCCGAAGTGCGCGCCCGCTCGATCGTCATCGACCGCCACGGCGTGCATTCCGAAATCTTTCTGCCGGCTAACGGCGCCGGCCCCACCATCTACGTTCGCTGATCGTCCCGCTGACAACCGTCGTCACTGCACGAGGTTGTTCAGCTCGATGATCGGCATCATCACCGCCAGCACGATCACCAGCACGACGCCGCCCATCGCGAGAATCAGCAGCGGCTCGAGCAGGCTCGTGAGGAACATCGTGCGGCGTTCGAGCTCGCGCGATTCGCCTTCGGCGGCGCGGTCGAGCATCGTCGTCACGTCGCCAGTCGCTTCGCCCGAACGGATCAGGTGCACGAGCACCGGCGGAAATGTCTTTGTGTTGCCGAGCGCGCGCGACAGCGACGTGCCTTCGCGCACCCGCACGATCGCATCGTCCACGTTGCCCTGCATCGCGCGGTTGCTGAGCGTTTCGCTCGCCGCCTGCAGCGCGCGCAGGATCGGCACGCCGGCAGCGGTCAGAATGCCGAGCGTGCTCGCGAAACGCACCGTGTTGTAGCCGCGCACCAGCTTGCCGACGAGCGGCGCGGTCAGCACCCAGCGGTCGAACGCGAAACGCGGCCCGGTCTGCGAAAGAATGCCGCGCACCACGTAGATCACCACGAGCAGCGCGATCAGCATCGCCCACCACCAGTGCCGCACGAATCCCGACAGCGCCATCATCATGATGGTGAGAAACGGCAGCTGCTGCTTGGTGCTGACGAACACGTTCACCACCTGCGGCACCACATAGCTCAGCAGGAACGTGACGATGCCGAACGCGATCAGCGTGACGATGGCCGGATAGGTGAAGGCCAGCACGATCTTCTGCTTCAGCGCGTTGCGCTGCTCGATGTAGTCCGCGAGACGCGACAGCACAAGACCCAGCTTGCCGGTGTGCTCGCCGGCGGCGACCAGCGCGCGATAGATGTCCGGAAAATCGCGCGGATGTTCGGCGAGCGCGTTGGCGAGCGAATGGCCGCCCAGCACTTCCGCGCGGATCGCCGCCATCAGTTCGCGGATGTAGTCGCGCTCCGCCTGTTCGGTCAGCACGGACAGTGCCTCGCCGAGCGGCAGGCCCGCGATCAGCAGGCTGGCGAGCTGGCGCGTGAGGATCGCCTGTTCGCGCTGCGACAGCCGGCGCCCGAGCGCGAGCCGCTGCTGCCGCTCGCCGCGCGTGCGGCTTGCAGCAGGTTCGACGACAAGCGGTGTCAGTCCCTGGGTGCGCAGCTGCGTGCGCGCGTTGCGCGCGCTGTCCGCATCGAGCACGCCTTTCTGCGGCTTGCCCGCCGCATCGATCGCTTCGAACCGGAAAGCCGGCATTTCAGACCCCGCCCGTCACGCGGATCACTTCCTCGAGCGAGGTGATGCCCGCGGCGAGCCAGCGATCGCCGTCCTCGCGCAACGTCCGCATGCCCTGCGCGCGGCCGGCTCCGAGAATCTCCGCGTCGGCTGCGTTGCGGTGAACGAGCGAGCGGATCTGGTCGTCGATGGTCAGGAGTTCGTACACGCCGCGACGGCCGATATAACCGGTCTGCCCGCATTTGTCGCAGCCGACCGGATGCCACTGCACGTGGCCGTCTTCCACTCGCTGCTGCTTGCAGTGCGGACACAGCTGCCGCACGAGACGCTGCGCGAGCACGCCCAGCAGCGACGACGCGAGCAGATACGGTTCGACGCCCATGTCGGTGAGACGCGTGACGGCGGATGCCGCGTCGTTCGTGTGCAGCGTCGCGAGCACGAGGTGACCCGTGAGCGACGCCTGCACGGCGATCTGCGCGGTTTCGAGGTCGCGGATTTCACCGATCATGATGATGTCCGGATCCTGACGAAGAATGGAGCGCAGCGCACGGGCGAACGTCATGCCGATCCGTTCGTTGACCTGCGTCTGGCCGATGCCGGACAGATCGTATTCGATCGGGTCTTCGACCGTCATGATGTTGGTCGTCTGCGTTTCGAGTCGCGACATCGACGCGTAGAGCGTGGTCGTCTTGCCCGAACCCGTCGGACCGGTGACGAGCACGATGCCGTGCGGCCTGGCGATCAGGCGGTCGAATTTCGCGAGCGTATCGGCGCCCATGCCGAGCGCTTCGAGGTTCAGTCGCTGCGCATCTTTTTCGAGCAGACGCAGCACGGCGCGTTCGCCGTGACCCGTCGGCAGCGTCGACACCCGCACGTCCACCGGCCGGCCGCCCACGCGCAGCGTGATCCGGCCATCCTGCGGCAGACGTTTCTCCGCGATGTCGAGCTGCGCCATGATCTTGATCCGCGAGATCAGCGCGCCGTGCAGCGCTTTCTTCGGCCGCACGACGTCGCGCAGCGTGCCGTCCACGCGAAAGCGCACCACCGATGCATTCTCGAACGGCTCGATGTGAATATCGGAAGCCTGCTCGCGTGCCGCTTGCGTCAGCAGCGCGTTGATCATCCGGATGATCGGCGCATCGTCTTCCGACTCGAGCAGATCCTCGACCTCGGGGATCTCCTGCATCAACCTCGACAGATCGACTTCGCCTTCGAGTTCGCCCACCACCTGCGCCGCGGTGCCGTCCTGGCGCGCGTACGCCTGGTTGATCGCGAGCGCGAGTTCGTCGGCCGGCAGTCGCACCACCGACAGCGCGCCGAAATTGCGCGCGATTTCCGCCAGCGCCGCATCGCTCGTGCGTTCGCTGATCCAGACTTCGATCGTGTCGGCGTGCTGATGCGCGACCAGCACCTGGCCGTTGCGCGCGAAACCGTACGGCACGAGCCGCGCCGCGAGCGGCGAGGGCGCGTCGCGGACTGCTGCGGTCGATGCCAGTGACGGCGTGCTCACGGCTTGGCTCCTGGTGATGCGGTCGTACCTTGCGTGGCCGGCGCGGTTTGCTGCGGCACGTATTGCTGCTGTTGCGGCTGGTTCGGCTGCGCCGGTTCCTGCTGCAACGGTGCCGCCGACGGCGCGGTGTTCGGCAGCGCGAATCCATTGACCGCGGGATTGGTCTGCGCCGGGATCGGCGGCGCATTCGGATCGCGCGTCATGTCGTTGTAGTTCAGCAAATTCTGCGCCGGCGCGCCGCCGCCTTCGGCCGGTCCGAGCGGCGCGGGCGGAATCTGCGGCGTGTCGCTGTCCTTGATCACGCGGTTATCCGTGCGGAACTGGTTCTGCTCGGAACGCATGTAATCGTAGCGGCTCTGCGCGATCGCCGCGGCATCGCCACGATCGCGCACGATCACCGGCCGCAGGAACACCATCAGGTTGGTCTTGGTGCGCGCCTTGTTTTCCGAACGGAACAGCTGGCCGATCCACGGAATGTCGCCGAGCAGCGGCACCTTGCTGTTGCCGCCCGAGTAGTTGTCCTGCATCAGGCCGCCGAGCACGATGATCTCGCCGTTATCCGCGAGAATCGTGGATTGCAGTGCCTGTTTGTCGATCGTCACGCCGCCCGGGTTGTTCACGGTGGTCGCATCGACGGACGACACTTCAGTATAGAGCTGCAGTTTCAGGATGCCGCCTTCGGTGATCTGCGGCTTCACGTGCAGCACGGTACCGACGTCTTCGCGGTCGAACGTGTTGAACGCGCTGACGGACGTCGTGGTGTTCGCCGTCGGCGTGGCGTACGAACCGGTCACGATCGGCACGTTCTGGCCGACCACGATCTTCGCTTCCTGGTTGTCGAGCGTGATCAGGTTCGGCGTGGACAGCACGTTCGCGTCGCTGGAACTCGACAGCGCCTGCAGCAGGCCGCCCAGACCGAGCACGTTGCCGAAGCGGTGCAAGAGGCCGATGTTCAGGCCGTTCGGCAGCAGGCCGCTCGCGCTCGAACTGAGCGCCGAAGCCGTGTTCCCCGCGATCGCCGCGCCCTGCGCGGTCAGGTCGACGATGCTCGAATTGCCGGAGCCGAAGTTCGAGCCGCCGTACACCGCGTTGTTGCCGCTGCCCGACAGCAGCGCACCCTGCCACTGGATCCCGAGGTTCGATGCCTTGGTCGCGGTGAGCTGCACGATCAGCGCTTCGATATACACCTGCGCGCGGCGCGCATCGAGCTGCTCGATCACGTTGCGCAGATTCCGGTACACCGGCTCCGACGCGGTGATGATCAGCGAGTTGGTGGCCGGATCCGCCTGGATCATGCCGCCGGGCTGGTTGTCGTTCTCTTCGTCCTTGTTGCTCGAGAACGAGCCGCCTTCGCTGTTGGCCTGGCTGTTGCCGCCGCCGAGCGGACTCGCATTGCTGCCACTGCCGCCGCCGCTCATCGACGACGGCAGCGGCGGGGTGCCCGACGTACCGGTGGACGAGTTGCTGCCGAGGCCGCTGCTGCTGTTGTTGCGGTTGAACGACTCGGCGCTGTTGTTCGACGACGAGTTGTCGTTGCCGCCCTTGCCGAGCATGCCGCGCAGCGTCTTCGCGAGCGCGGTTGCGTCGGCATTGCGCAGCGGCACGACGTGGATGTTGCCGGGCTCGGCGGTCGGTGCGTCGATCTGCTTCGCGAGCGTCTTCGCGGCCGCGAGCCGCGACGGGTTCGATGCGCGGATCAGCAGCGAGTTGGTGCGCGGGTCCGCGGTAACGGACACCTTCAGGGTCGCATCCGTGCTGCCGATCACGCCCGGGTCCAACATCTTCGAGAGCTGCTGCGCGGCATCGAGTGCGTTCGCATTCTTCAGCGGAACGACGACGACCTGCTGACCCGCGGCGGTATCCACCCCTGCGATGATCTGCGCGATGCGGCGGACGTTGTCCGCGTAGTCGGTCACGACGAGCGTGTTGTTGCCCGGGTAGGCTGCGATCGTGTTGTTCGGCGAGATCAGCGGACGCAGCACCGGCAGCAGGTTGTTCGCGGATTCATTCCTCAGCTGGAACACCTGCGTGACGACCTGGTCGCCGCGCGCGGTCGGCGCGTTGCCGACGTAGGTGGGCACGCCCTGAAGCTTGGCATCCGCCTCGGGCACGACCTTCAGTACGCCGTGATCCTGGACGAGCGCGAAACCCTGCATGCGCAATGCGGACTGCAGCGTTTTCAGCGCCTGCTCCTCCGGTACCGGATTCTCCGACACCAGATTCAACTGCCCCTTGACCCGCGGGTCGACGATGATCGTCTTGCCGGTTGCCGCGCCGATCGCCTTGGCGACCTGGTCGATATCCGCGTTGACAAAATTAAGCGTTACCTGCGCGAAAGCAGCCTGCGCGGTAAGGATTCCAGCCACCAGCAGCGCCGCAGCGATGCGACGCTTTGCCATAGGGTTTCGTTTCATGGGGTTAGTAGTCGAAGCAAACGGCGAATGGCTGCGAACAAAAAACGCGCGGTGTCTGTCGGCGACCCGGTAAGCCTTGCTTCACGGGCGTCGGACCCTCGGTGCGCCGCTCCCATCGGCACATCCTTTGGGTCAAATGTGACAATGTCCGAAAAACGTGAACAGTACCAGTTTTTCGTGTCTCTTTTGTCACAAAACCACGAGCCCCGACAGATTGTTCTAAGCGCATTGTCTTACTGTCAAGTTGACGATCATTCCTAAGCCTTACACGAAATAATATTTCGCGAAGCGCTAGCCCCTGTTTGACGGGCCTCAGGAGCTGTCTCCCGCTGCCGTTAATACGAATAGTGGGATCATGCAGCGAACTTATGTCGGTTAGCCAACTTTGCCGACCCCGGGACTGCCGGTATGATACGAGCGGGTCGGTCCCCGGCCATCCGTATGTCGTTACGGGTTTTCCCGCGGACCATCCCCACTGAGCGCTTGCGCGTCCCTGATCTGTTCGCACGACTGGTTGCATCCGCACCGTCCGCGTGGCCCGGTCAGCTCCTCCATTGCCTGAGTGTGATCGACCGATGAAACCCGCCTATACCTTCGTTGTCGCCGCGTTGAGCGCGCTGCTCGCGAGCGCGCCGGCGCACGCCGACTGCTTCGACGAGGCGGCGAACTATCAGAAAGTCAATCCGCTCATCCTGCGCGCGATCGCGTGGCAGGAGTCGCACAACCGCGGCGACGCATTGCACAAGAACGCCAACGGTTCGATCGACTACGGCGTGATGCAGATCAACTCGATCCATCTGTCCACGCTCGCGCAGTACGGGATCACCACCGGCACGCTGATGGAGCCGTGCAAGAACGTGTACATCGCCGCATGGCATCTGCGCCAGCAGATGAACAAGTACGGCAACACGTGGCGCGCCGTCGGCGCCTACCATTCCGAAACGCCGGCGCTACGCGACGAGTACGCGCGGCAAATCGTCGGGATTCTCCAGAAGTGGAAGCTGCTGCAGGCGCAGCGCTGAACCGGACGCGCTCCCTGACGTCTGCCGTCGGTCTCCTCCGTCCGGCGTTTGATGCACAATGCGGCTTCAAGCCGCGCCTTCTATTCCGCCAGCCTTTCGCCGCCTGATTCATTGCGCGGTCGGCCGGTCGCGTCGGTGCCGTTTTCTCCCTCTTTTCGTGTCCGATCTGCGATGAACCAGCCGCCACTGCCTGTCACCGTGCTCTCCGGTTTTTCCGGCGCGGGCAAAACCACGCTCCTCGATCACCTGCTTGCGAACCGGGCAGGGCGGCGCGTCGCAGCGATTGCCGGTGGTGATCTGCTCGACGAGGTGCGACGCATCGCGGCAAGCGGGCAATTCGACGCGATCGTCGTCGCCGCGGCCAGCGATGCGGATCCGCAGGCGATCGCCGAAGCGTTCGTGTTCACGGACGAAGCAGACGAACACGGACACTCGGTATTGCTGTCGGACCTCGTGCGTCTCGACACGATGGTGACCGTCGTCGATGCGGCGAATTTCCTGCGCGATCACGCATGCGCCGATGCGCTGTCCGAACGCGGCCTCGCGACTGCGGAAGACGACGATCGCACGGTCGTAGAACTGTTGACCGAGCAGATCGAGTTTGCCGACGTGTTCGTCGTGAACAAGGCCGATCTCGTGTCCGCCGACGATCTGACTCGCCTGCAGCACATCCTCGCCGAAATCAATCCGCGCGCAGTGCAGCTCGTGAGCCGCTTCGGACAGGTGAGCATCGACGAAGTGCTCGATACGAAGCGCTTCGACTTCGATGCAACGTCAGGCGCGGCAGGCTGGCTCGCCGCGCTCGAACATGACCACGATCGCGATCACGCGCATGGCGATGCGTCGCATGATCATTCGGATCACGAAGCAGATGAATTCTGCATCGGTCATATCGTGTACCGCGCGCGCCGGCCGTTTCATCCACAGCGCTTATGGAATCTGCTGCACGAAGAATGGAAAGGCGTGCTGCGCAGCAAGGGTTTTTTCTGGCTTGCCACGCGCAATGACTACGGCGGCTCGCTTTCGCAGGCGGGCGGTGCGTGTCGTCACGGGCCGGCCGGCATGTGGTGGGCTGCGCAGGACCGCAGCGAGTGGCCGGATGGCGACGATGAACTCGCCGCAGAAATCGCCGCGGACTGGTATGGCGATCCCGACGACACGACGATCGGCGACCGGCGCCAGGAGCTCGTGCTGATCGGCGTGAATCTGGATGCGGCGGCGTGGCGAGCGAAATTCGACGCGTGTCTGCTCACCGACGCGGAATATGCCACCGGTCCGGATGCCTGGCAGCACTACGCAGATCCGTTCCCGGAATGGGATTTCGACGACGAACACGACGACTCCGACGAGCACCACCATCATCACCATCACGGCCACGATCACCATCACTAGGCGCCGAGCGTGACGAAAACGCCGGACGAAAAAAAACCCGCCGTTGGCGGGTTTCTTTCGGCGGGTGTCAACCCCGCAAAGCAGCAATCTGCTTAGCGCTTGTTAACAGCGTCCTTGAACGCCTTGCCAGCCGTGAACTTGACGGTCTTGGCAGCCGGAATCTTGATGGTTTCACCGGTCTTCGGGTTACGGCCCGTACGTGCCGCACGCTTGCCCGAACCGAAGCTGCCGAAACCGATCAGCTGTACCGAATCCCCCTTCGACACAGACTTCTTGATCACTTCGAGAAGCGTATCCAGCGTTTCGCCGGTTTGAGCTTTGCTAGCGCCCGTCTGTCCTGCGACGGCGTCGATCAGTTCCTGTTTGTTCATTAAGGTTCCTTTCTGGGTTTAGGTTGACACGAACAGCGCGAACGCGCCGATTATACGTGCGCGCCGCGCGCCGTCGAGCAGCATCGGATCCGGATCGTTCCGGACGATCGCGTCGCGAATTGGTTGCGCGCGCCCCGTGCTGCCGCGTCCCGCTGCGGCGCCTGCTATGATAGCGCAGCGCAAACCCAATCTGGATAAGGGTTTCGAAGAATTACGCAGGGTTTGAGAAGCCTATTCGGGATTCCCCCAACTCCTGTGTCCTAACCATCCGGAAAGCGCGTCGAAATACCGCTCCGGCCGCGCGCGGCGTTGGTTTTTGCCAACGTTGGACCACGCCGAAACCGTTGCCTGGCGGTGCTTTCAGCGATTTTTGACGTAGCGCCGGCTGCCGCGAACCAGTTCGGATCACCTGGCGTTTGCTGCCCGCACTCTCTTTCGCACGCCGCATGACCGACCCGCTGATCCCCGCCACGCTCGAATTTCTCGCCGACGGCACGCTGTTTTCCCGGCTGTACGACGACGTTTATCACAGCGTGGCCGGCGGTCTCGCGCAGTCAGAATTCGTGTTCCTGAAGGGTAATGGGCTGCCCGAACGCTGGCGGCGGCGTCGCGTTTTCACGGTGGTGGAAACCGGCTTCGGCACAGGCATCAACTTCCTCGCCAGCTGGGCAGCGTGGCGCCGCGACGCAGCGCGGTGCGAGCGGCTGCATTTCGTGTCGGTGGAAAAGCATCCGTTGCGGGCGGCCGATCTGCGCCGCGCGCACGACGCGACGATCGCCGATCCGGCCGTCCGCGCGCTGGCCGGCGAACTCGCCGACGCCTGGCCGACGCTTGTGCCTGGCATGCAGCGGCTCGAATTCGAGGGCGGCCGCGTAACGCTGACGCTCGCGCTCGGCGATGCGCTCGACATGCTGCCGGCGCTCTCTCTGCGCGCCGATGCGTTCTATCTCGACGGCTTCTCGCCGGCGAAGAATCCCGAACTGTGGACACCGGCGATCTTTAAAGCGCTGGCGCGGATGGCGGACATCGGGGCGACGTTCTCGACCTGGAGCAGTTCGGGCGAGGTCAAGCGCGGCATGCAGGAAGCCGGCTTCAGCTGGCGCAAGGTCGACGGCTTCGGCTTCAAGCGCACGATGCTGGTCGGCGAATTCGCGCCACCGTGGCGGGTGCGGCGTTACGAACCGCCTGCAGCGTTTGACGTCGATGAAAGGCGCGCGGTCGTCATCGGCGGCGGCCTGGCCGGCTGCGCGCTTGTCGAACGGCTGGCCGCGCGCGGCTGGCACGTGACGTTACTCGAGCGTCATGCCGCGTTGGCGCGCGATGCATCCGGCAATCCAGCCGGCGTGTTTCATCCGATGATCTCGCGCGACGACAGCGTCGCGTCGCGCATCACACGCGCCGGATTTCTCTACGCATTACGCCGATGGGACGCGCTGCAACGCAGCAGTTCGCATGCCGAATCGTCGCTTGCCGGTCGTGCGCTTGCGACAGGTCTCCTGCACATCGCCGCCAGCGACGACGAAGCGCAGCTCATCCACAGCGCGCTCGCATCGTTTGGGTATCCCGACGATTTCGTCATACCCGTTTCGCCCGACGAAGCGCGCCGCATCGCGGGCACGGAGGTCACGCGCGGCGGCTGGTTCTATCCGCGCGGCGGTTCGGTCAGCCCCGCGGCGATCTGTGCGGCGCAATGCGACGCTGCCGGCGAGCGACTCGAACGGCGCTTCAACGTGCAGGTCGACCGGATCGAACGGGATGGTTCGCACTGGGCGGTCTATGACTCGACGGGACAGCTCGCCGCGCGCGCCGGTCGTGATCGTCGCGAGCGCGCACGATGCGGCGCGTATCGCCGGTCTGCACCACGCGGCCACGCGCATCGTGCGCGGCCAGCTCACGCTGATGCCGCCCGGCAGCATCGCCGCACTCGCCGTGCCGGTGATCGGCGAAGGCTACGCGGTGCCGATCGCAAACGGCACGACGCTGATCGGCGCCACCTACGAAGTCGACGACGACGATCCGGCGATCCGGCCGCCTGGACACATCGAGAATATCGAGCGCGTCGGTACGATGCTGCCGGGTTTTGCCGCGGCTGCCGATCAGGCAGAGCCGGAAGGCGGTTGGGAAGGGCGCGTCGCATTCCGTTGCGTCACCTCTGATCGCATCCCCATGCTCGGCCAGCTCGTCGACGAAACCATTGCGTTCAGTCAGGCGCAGCAGCTGCGTGGCGCCTGGCCGCGCGACCTGCCACGCGCGCCTGGTCTCTTCGGCGCATTCGCTTACGGTTCGCGGGGCCTCGTCTGGTCGACGCTCGGCGCCGAACTGATCGCGTCGCAACTCGAAGGCGAGCCATGGCCGATCGAGCGCGAGCTCGCCGAAGCGATGGATCCCGCACGCTATCTGCTGCGCGTGCTCCGTCAGCGCAAGGCCGACTGATCCTTCCCCTACGCGCGCCCGCGCATCCTCTCCTTTCGCGATACCTCGCTCGATCCGTCAACGCCGCATCGAAGTTATCCACGCCGATCTGTGGATAAGCCCAGGAATTGCGTGCGCAACGCATGTGGAACCCATGTGGACGTAAACGGGGTAACTCATGCTTGTCATCTTGGCGCCGAAAAGTTACCAGGACTTCCTGGTCGCTGCCGCACATGCTGTGCTTCGGGTTATGCGGTCCGCAAATGAATGATTCGTTTCTGTTTACCGGCGTTATCCACAGCCGCGACGGACCCTTGTTAACTTCTACTACGTATACATACAGGTAAACCTTCAAGTAAAGCGCCAACGCGCTGCCGATCGAACCGCCGTGAAGCACAAAACAGGAAAACGACCCGCACTCCATCGGGCATCCCTTCGCAAACCATGAACACAGGCGAGTGAAGCAGAGACACGTCGTGACGGTCGATTTTTCCTGAAGAGCGACTTTTAGCGTCAGATTTACCGTTTTGAGCGGAACTTCGGCGCTGTTGGCTCCATTTCGAAACGGGTATGGCACAATCGCCGTTCTTCACACGCACCGAAGCCGCGCCAGGCGGCTTCGAAGCGTCCACGGGAACGGTTGCCGGTTCGCCGCAATCTGAGGTTCAGGCAGCGTTCATTCCATTCATGTCCGGGCCGACGGCTTGCGTCGGCTCGCATCGAACCCGCCGTTCGCACGTTTCGCGAAGCCGGTGCGTTCGTGTTCCAGTCCATCCGATCGTTGACGAGTCGCAACGCAGGTCGGCGTGAGACGATCGCGATCAGGAATGCGACTGGCGTTGCCGTCTGTCCTGTCTGTCGGCTGGTCGCTGCTGTTTTCGCTGGTTTGCGCTGCCCTCGCATTGCTGCAAAAGGAGAAGCCACCACGATGAAGTCGGCGTTTTCATTTTTCCCGGGCTGGCCTCTTTTGCCCGATGCCATTTTCTGGGCAGGCCTCGCGTTGCTGGCCGCCGGGCTCTGCGGCGAGCTGCTCTATCGCGCGTGGCATCTGCCGCGCATCACCGGCTATGGCGTGATCGGTCTGATCGCCGGCGCGGCGGGAAGCGGCGTGATCGACGTGCAGTCCGCGATCACCGCGCGGCCGCTGCTCGATGTCGCACTCGGTCTGCTGCTGTTCGAGCTCGGCAGCCGTCTCGATCTGCGCTGGATCCGCCGTAGTCCTTGGCTGATCCTGTCGAGTCTCGCCGAATCCACGCTGACGTTCGCGCTGGTGCTCGCCGTGCTGCTGTTCCTGCACGTTCCGACGCTGGTCGCGATGGTGCTCGCGTCGATCGCGATGGCGACTTCGCCGGCCATGGTGATCCAGCTGAAGACCGAACTGCGCGCGGAAGGTCAGGTTACGCAGCGGCTCCTGACGCTTACGGGCCTCAACAGCATGTATGCGGTGGTGATCGAAAAGCTCGCGTCGAGCCTGCTGCACCAGGAGGTCTACGGCAACGTGTTCGCGACGATCCTGCAACCGCTCTATCTGCTGGTCGGTTCGCTGATCCTCGCGTACCTGCTCGCGCGCGCGTGCAACTTTTTCTATCACCATATGAGCCTTCAGGACGAACACTCGTTCGTCGCTCTGTTCGGTCTCGTACTGCTGGCAATCGCGGTCGCGCACATCTTCAAGCTGTCGACCATCCTGTGCCTGCTCGCGGCCGGCATCATCGTGAAGAACATGGAACCGCGGCCGCAGTTGTGGCCCGAGCACTTCGGCACGGCCGGGTGGCTGCTCACCGTGATCCTGTTCGTGCTGACGCTGACGTCGTTCGAATGGCGGGACATCGCGCTGGGCGGTGTCGCGGCGCTCGGCCTGATCGTCGCGCGGCTGATCGGCAAGCTGGTGGGCGTGCTCGCGTTCGCGAAGCCGAGCGGGCTCGACTGGAAACAGGGCATGGCGCTCGGCCTGTCGCTGACGCCAATGTCGGCGCTCGCGTATCTGCTCGTCGACGATACGTACGCGCTGTACCCGAACTTCGATCCGCTGCTGCGCGCGGTGGTGATGTGCTCGATCGTCGTGCTGCAGATCGTGGGGCCGTGGCTCGTGTACCGCAGTCTGGCGCTCGTCGGCGAGCGCCGCGAATAACGCAAAGGTGTCATGCGCGCCCGCTGGCGCGCGACTCGTTTGGATCATGAAACCGGCCGGGGCGCCCACCGCGCAACCGGCCGAACTGACTCAGGGGACGCCATGTCACTCGAACCCTTCGTCGATTCGAAGCCGTTTACCTTCGGCATCGAACTCGAAATGCAGATCGTCAACACGCACGACTATGATCTGACCAAAGCCGCGACCGACCTTTTACGCCTCATCAAGGACGAGAAGGTGCCGGGCAACATCACGCCGGAAATCACCGAAAGCATGATCGAGCTGTCGACCGGTATCTGCGAGACGCATGAGCAGGCGGTGGCCGATCTGCGGACGATCCGCGACGTGCTGGTGGGCGCGGCGGACCGGTTGAACGTGGGCCTGTGCGGCGGCGGCACGCACGCATTCCAGCAGTGGAGCGAGCGCCAGATCGTCGATTCGCCGCGCTTCCAGTTCCTGTCCGAACTCTACGGTTACCTTGCAAAGCAGTTCACGGTGTTCGGCCAGCACGTGCACATCGGCTGCCCGAACCCGGACAGCGCGCTGTTCCTGCTGCATTCGATGTCGCGCTTCATCCCGCATTTCATCGCGCTGTCGGCGTCGTCGCCGTTCGTGCAGGGCGTGGACACCGGCTTTCACTCCGCGCGGCTCAACTCGGTGTTCGCATTTCCGCTATCAGGCCGCGCGCCGTACGGGCTGACATGGAACGGTTTCGAGGAGTACTTCTCGAAGATGGTCCGCACGGGCGTCGTCAACAGCATGAAGGACTTCTACTGGGATATCCGGCCGAAGCCCGGTTTCGGCACGATCGAAGTTCGTGTGATGGATACGCCGCTTTCCGTCGACCGCGCCGCGGCGATCGCCTGCTACATCCAGACGCTCGCGCGCCATCTGCTGGTCGACCGGCCGCTCACGCCGAAGGAAGACGACTACCTGGTCTATACGTTCAACCGCTTCGAGGCCTGCCGCTTCGGGCTGGCTGGCACCTGCATCGATCCGCAGACGGGCGAGCGCCGCACGATTTCGGAGGACATTATTGCGACGCTGGAACGAATCGCGCCACACGCCGATGTGCTCGGGTCGCACGAGGCACTACGCGAAGTCGGGGCGATCGCCCGTAGTCAGGTGAACGATGCGACCTGGCTGCGCGAAACCGTCGCTCATAGTCGTTCGCTGCACGAAGCGGTCCGTCAGCAGTGCCTGCAATGGCGCGCCTAGGGAAACGCTGATTTATTCGGCTCGGCAGTCATCGCTGACGGGGCCGAGGACGTTGTAGAAAGAAGCTCACGGAACGGTCCCACAGTCATGA
>NZ_QQOA01000039.1 GCF_003443895.1 Paraburkholderia phosphatilytica
GCTGCAGCAAGGCCGGATATAGAGATGCAGCCCATCCTGTCTGTCGAAACACACGAAAACTGTTGCAAACGGGACGCGTTCATATAGAAGCCATGAGTACGAGAGCGAAAACCCCGCGCGGCGCCACGCGTTTCGCGTTGTGCCCGCACGGCGAGCGATGCTGGCGTTACCTGCGCATCGCGACCGGCGTCGCGGCGTGGCACAGCTGGCAGCAAGTGTGGAATTCGATTCCGGACGATAACGACGATTTCACGTGGCATTGAGGCGGCCATCGTATCGCCTCCTCCCAGCGAGCGATCTAGGCCAGGTCGATATAGATGCCATCCGCTTCGTCCTTGACCGGATAGGTCCTGATGGCACGGCAGACCGGCGGCCCCTTTGCTTCCCCGGTTCGAAAATCGAACTGACCGTTGTGTTTCGGGCATTCGATGATGAAATCAAAAACAAAACCATCTGTCAGGTGTACCTCTTCGTAACTGCACAGCCCGTCGGTCGCATACCAGTTTTCGTCGGGACCGCGATAGACGGCAAAGGTGCGTCCGCCGTGATCGAATCGTCTGGCCTCTTCCACCTGCAGATCGTCAGGTGCGCATACGTATATCCAGTTGCTCATCTTCTCGCCTCCATTCATGCCGGTCAGCCGACTTTCCGGCCGATGCCCATCCGGTCGGCACGCTCCATAAAACGTCGCGTGATGCGTTCCTTCGCTTCCGCCGAGCCGTCATGGAACGTGCCGGCCCATCTGTCGAGCGGCAGCGGCCCGTCGCCGTAGTTGCATTCGAAATACTTGTGATGCAGATAGTGCATCTGCGTGTGCAGAGGCATCGTCTGGCGGCCGTTCAGCGCCAGCCGGTCGAATCCAGCATGCCCCCTCGCGGGCCCGAGGCCAGTCGCCAGCAACTGGAACAACACGTGAAAGGGATGGGACGGAACGACGAAATGAATCAGGACTCCGGAGAAGTACAGAAGATGCTCGACCGGATGCATCGACAGGCCGGACCATGGACCCACGTTCACCGCGTTGTGGTGAAGGCGATGCACCATGCGATACATCGGCGGCCAGTGCAGAAATCGATGTACGAGATAGAAGTGCAGATCATGAAAGACCGGAATCAGCACGACAATCGCGCAAAACATGATCGGGTTCCGATGAAAATCGATCCAGCGAACGTAGTGGTTCGCGAACATCCAGTATCCGAACGCCTCCCACGCCGTCCAGATCGGTACCCCGCTCGCAAGCGACCAGAACAGGTTGTCGGCATTCTGGCGTTTGAAAAGAAACGTGTCGTTATCGACCGCCGGCCAGCGTCCATTGAGTTTGAATCTCGAGCCCTGGGTCCTCTTGATGTACAGGAAATAATGCCACGCCCCATATACCGCCGACACCACGACCAGATTTCTCGCCAGCAGAAAAGCAAGCCACGATATCGAGAACGTGCGCATCGTTTCAATCGAAGGGGTCGCATAGAGCCAGATTACCGCGCTCAGCGCGACATATGAAATCGTCCATGGAAACAGATAACCCGGGATTTTGAAAATCCACTTTAAAAACAGATGCAGACGCCAAGGCGCAGGTGGATAGGCGACCGGATCGTGAGGTAGCCAGTCGCCGCGCCTGTCGCGACTGCCGAACTGCGAATCGTCAATCATTTCAACTCGGGGGAATGATTATCCAGAGACATTGCGTGAAGTTCTCGACATATCCTCGCCTGCTGATTTCGCGTTGACAAACGAAAAGCGTTCAACCGATACTTGAATCAAACTCAACTGAGATTGGCATGCGACGCATCCCCAATTTCGTCCTGCTTCGGACGTTCGAGGCGGCGGCCCGACTGGAAAGTTTCTCCGGCGCTGCCGCCGAGCTGAACCTCACGCCGTCGGCGGTCAGCCACCAGATCAAGGAGCTTGAGGCTTATCTGGGAAGACCGTTGTTCGAGCGACTACATCGCCGCGTGACGTTGACAACGGATGGCCGCCAGTTCGCACGCAATCTGAGCGGTACCTTCGATTCGATCGAATCGGCATGGCAGGACCTGGCCGCCCCTTCCACCCGTCTGGATCTCATCGTCCATTGCGCGCCCAGTTTCGCCACGAACTGGCTTGGCCCGCGCATCAAGAACCTCGTAGCGATCTATCCTCAGATGCGCCTGACTATCCTGTCGGACGCGGAACCGGTGGATCTGATCAAGCGCCGGGAGGTTGACGTGATTATTTCCTACTGCGGGTACCTCCAGCGCGATGAAATTTCCACCTTCCCGGTTGGAGTCGATGAATTCGCGCCGATGTGCGCACCCGAGGTCAGAAACCGGTTCTCGACCGACCGCGACACCGTATTGAATTCCGTTCCGATCGAATCCCGGGGCAGTTGCATTTCATGGTCAACGTGGTACGGACGAACCGGTATCAGGCAGCCCATCAGCCCCGCATTGACGTTCGATCGGCTGTCGATGAAGATCGCCGCCGCTGCCGACGGTCTCGGTGTCGTACTGGAGTCGACCTCGCTCGCGGAGCGCGAGCTGGCGGACGGGCGACTGATCAAGATGAATGGAATTCATGAGGGCGTGATAATTCGCGAATCGCATTTCATTTCCGTCAGAAAGCGCGAAATGGAGACGTGGAAAATTAACGCCTTTCTGCAATGGTTAAAATCCGAATGGAATTTATCGACACAACGTTCAAACAAGCAAAAATCCTGATTTCGATTTGATGATTCAACAGGCCCACCTGCACCTCATCGCCGCACCCACTACCATCTGCCGTCCTGCTGCAGATATTTGTGAGCAAACGCGATCGCCATGCTGCCCTCGCCGACCGCTGAAGCCACGCGCTTGACCGGGCTCAATCGCACATCGCCGCAGGCAAATACGCCAGGCACGCTCGATTCGAGAAGATAGGGATCCCTGCCATGCGACCAGCGCCCTGCCTTGACGACGTCGTCGCCGGTCAGCACATAGCCGCGCGCATCGCGTGCGATTTCTTCCGGCAACCAGTCGGTCTCCGCGTCGGCGCCAATGAACACGAACAGTGCGCCACAGTCGTGTCGACGCACTTCCGCGCGTGCCCCATCGCGTAGGTCGATTGCTGCGAGATGGGTCTCGCCGTACGCACCGACCACGTCCGATCGCAGTTGCACGTCCACATTCGACTTCCCGCGAAGCTGCTCGACGAGGTAGCGGGACATGCTCTTCTCCAGCGAATCGCCTCGCAGGACCAGCGTCACCGTGCGCGCATGATTGGCAAAATACAGCGCCGCCTGGCCGGCCGAATTTCCACCGCCGATCAGATACACGTCGAGACCGTGCGTTGCGTTCGCTTCGCTGCGCGACGCGCCGTAGTAGATGCCTTTACCGATGAACCGGTCGAAGCCGTCGATCGCAAGACGGCGCCACATGACGCCAGTCGCGAGAATGATGGTTCGCGTCTGGATGACGCCGCCCCCGTCGAGATGAACGCTGCGGCTGGCGACATCGATCCGGGCAACCGACCGTGTCACGAGGATCTCCGCACCGAGCCGCCTTGCCTGCTGCAGCGCGCGGCTCGCCAGTTCGTCGCCCGACACGCCGTTGGGGAAGCCGAGGTAATTCTCGATACGCGAAGAGGTCCCGGCCTGACCGCCTGGCGCTTCGCGCTCCAGTACCACCGTACGCAGGCCTTCCGATGCCCCGTACACGGCTGCGGCGAGACCGGCCGGCCCGCCGCCGATGATCATCGTGTCGTATTCGGTGAAGCGAGGCTGGGTCTGCAGTCCCAGCAATTCCGCAAGCTCTCGTGTCGTGGGACGACTCAATACCGTCCCGTCCGCCAGCCGCAATGTCGGGCAATCCTGCTCGGGTGGACAGGTCCCGGGCCAGCGCGTGGCCACTTCCGGCGCATCCGGCGTCATCCAGTCGCAGCTGATCTGGTTGCGGGCGAGGAACTGGCGCAACGCGGTACAGGCGTTGTCCCAGCGGTTGCCGATCATGGTCACGCGGACCTTGGGCGGCTCGGCGGAGAGACCCTGCAGTCCGCCAATGCGCTCGCGTGCAAGGGCTCCCATCCTGAACGCGATGTCCGGTGACGCCGCGGCCAGCACGTAGTAACGCTGGGCGTCCACGCGCATCACACGCGACGGCTCCGCGGCCCGATAGGCACCGGGAAACGGCGAACTCAGCGCGAGCGGCACTTCGCCAAAGATGGTTCCGGGCAGACGCCAGCCCAGCGTGCGCTCGATCCCGTCGAACGTCTTGATGACTTCCATCTTGCCGGACACGACGGCGTAGAGTGCGCGCTCCCCGCCTTCATGCACCGCGAACTCGCCCGCACACAGATGCAGGTCCGCGCAGGTGTGCGCGAGATGTTCGAGTTCGTCGTCGGAGAGTGTCGAGAACAGCGGAATTGCCCGGATTTCGTCGATGGTCAGCATGGCTTCGTTCCGACAGGCAACTGAGGTGAAACCTAGTCTACATCCGGTTCGCGGCAATCCACTCGCTCAGCACCTTCATCTTCGGTTGATCGGCAACACAGTCCGGATACACGAAGTAGTAGCGCGATCCGGTCTCGACAAACGTATCGAAGGGCAGCACGAGGCGTCTCGCCGCCACGTCTTCGCTGACCAGCGTCCGGTCGCCGATCGCCACGCCGAAGCCCTGCATCGCTGCGTTGGTGGCCAGATCGAGCGTGTCGAAACTGAGCCCGAGATTCGCATCGACACCGGATGCGCCGGCACGGCCGAGCCACATTTTCCAGTCGCGATGATCTCGCGTCGGATGCAGCAGCATCACGCGCGCAAGATCGTCGACGTCCGTGACCGGCGTATCGCGCAGTAATTCGGCCGTGCATACCGGCGTAAGCTGCTCGTCGAACAGCGGTATCGCGTGAACATCAGCGCCCGGCGACGAACCATAGACGATCGCGGCATCGAAGGGCTCGAGCTGGAAATCGACGTCGTGTTGCCAGGTCGTCGTGATCTGCAGTTGCAGGTCGGGATGGCCGCCCTGAAAACTCATGATCCTCGGCAGCATCCAGCGCATTACGCAGGTCGGCACTTTCAGTGCGACGTCGGTGCGCTGTCGCGTGAGCCGCGACGAGACTTCCTCGATCCGTCCAAAGCTCTCCCTGACCGTCGGCAGCAGCATCTCGCCTTCGGCCGTCAGCGTGAGCCCTTTCATGCCGCGGATGAACAGCGGAAACTTGTAGTAGTCCTCCAGCGCCAGAATCTGGCGGCTGATCGCGCCTTGCGTCAAGCATAAATGCTCGGCTGCGCGGGTGAAGCTGCGGTGGCGGGCCACCACCTCGAACACCTGCAGTGCGTTCAATGGAGGAAGGCGTCTCATGATTGCAGTCGTTCAGCGTGGGATGGAACACGAGCGGGCGTCACCATTCAGCTCGCGTGCATCGGCGAACGCCTAATGCAGGATCCTGGCCAGAAAATCTCGCGCCCGCTCGGACCTGGGGTTCGCGAAAAACGCTTCTTTCAGGTCGTCTTCGACGATCCGTCCGTGATCCATGAAGATCACGCGGTGCGCGACCTTGCGGGCAAAACCCATCTCGTGCGTCACGCACATCATCGTCATGCCTTCCTGTGCGAGCTCGACCATCACGTCGAGCACCTCGTTGATCATCTCCGGATCCAGCGCCGATGTGGGCTCGTCGAACAGCATCGCGACCGGGTCCATCGACAGCGCACGGGCGATAGCGACACGCTGCTGCTGGCCACCCGAAAGCTGGGCGGGATACTTATCCGCATGAGCGCGCAGGCCCACCCGTTGCAGCAGACGCAGCGCGTTGTCGGTGGCTTCGTCGCGCCCCCGGCCCAGCACCTTCATCTGCGCGAGCGTCAGGTTGCCGGTCACCGACATGTGCGGGAACAGCTCGAAATGCTGGAACACCATTCCGACTTTCGCGCGCAGTTTCGACAGGTTCGTTCGCGCGTCGCCCACCGACTCGCCGTCGATCCTCAGTTCGCCGCTCTGGAACGGCTCGAGCCCGTTGACGGTCTTGATCAACGTCGACTTGCCGGAGCCTGACGGACCGCAGACCACCACCACCTCGCCCTTCCTTATTTCGGTCGTACAGTCGGTCAGCACCTGAAACTGGCCGTACCACTTCGATACATTGCTGATGGAAATCATGTCGAAACCTGCTTCCTGGAATGGGGAGTTTCAGCGGTGCCGGCCGCGCTGGTAACGGCGCTCGAGCACACGCGCGTACCAGGTCAACGGAAAACACATCGCGAAGTAGATGAGCGCGACCATGCCGTAGATCGGAAACGGCCGGAATGCGGCGTTCGTGATCATCGTGCCGGTCTTGGTCAGTTCGGTCAGACCGATGATCGACGTCAGCGCGGTGCTCTTCACGACCTGCACGAGAAAGCCGACGGTGGGCGGCACCGCGATCTTCCACGCCTGCGGCCAGACGACGTAGCGCAACTGCTGCGACCACGTCATGCCGAGACTCGCCGCCGCGCCCCACTGCCCGCGCGGCACCGCTTCGACGCAACCGCGCCAGATGTCGGCCAGATAGGCGCTCGTGTACAGCGTGAGCGTCACGATCGCGGCAAGCCATGGCGACACGTCGACGCCGATCATCGGCAGACCGAAGAAACCCAGGAAGAGCTGCATCAGCAGCGGCGTGCCCTGAAACAGCTCGACATACAGCACGACGACGCGCCTCAGCCACGGCAGTGGCGACACCCGCATCGCGAGCAGCACGAGGCCCGCAACGCCGCCGCCCGCGAACGCGATCAGCGAGAGCACGACGGTCCAGCGTGCAGCCAGCAGCAGGTTGCGCGCGATATCCCATAGCGTGAATTCGATCATGACGAACGCCCCGTCGGAAGGTCGGCTGCGGCCTCGCGGGCACGCGCGCGGGCCTGGGCGGAAAACAGCGCGCGTAACCCGCGGCGTGGCGCGCCCCCGCCTCTCGCGGCCCGCCCTGCGAAGAGCTTTTTGCCGAGCCGGTTGATCAGCAGACGCAGCACGATCGACAGCAGCAGATAGATTGCGGTGATGATGATGTAGCTTTCGAACGACCGGAAGTTGCGCGACTGAATGAAATTGGCCGCGTACGTGAGGTCGGGTACCGAGATCTGCGACACCACCGCCGAGCCGAGCATCACGATCAGCACCTGGCCGAGCAGCGCCGGAAACACGTTCGCGAGCGCCTGCGGCAGCACGACGTGGCGAAACACCTGACGGCCCTGCAGCCCGAGCGCCATCGCGGCCTGAACCTGGCCGCGCGGCACCGAGTCGATCCCCGCGCGGACGATTTCGAGCGCATACGCGCCGAGATTGACCGTCATCGCCAGCACGGCGGCCTGCATCTCGTCGATATGCACGCCGAGGCCAGGCAGTCCGAAGAATACGAAGAAGAGCTGCACGAGGAACGGCGTATTGCGGATCAGCTCGACGTAGGCCGCGATGAGCGCGCGCACCGTCTTCCCGCCCGCGACCGCAAGCGTCGCGCCGACGATCCCCACGATGCCGCCCAGCACCGTCGAGACGGCCGTCAGGAACAGTGTCACCGCGACGCCGCGCACAAGCATCCCTGCGTAGAGCCCGAAGTCGCTGAAGTCGAACGTGTAGGTCATCGCGGCGCCACCCTTCGTTGCATTGAACCGGAAGCCCGACGCATCAGAGATCCGCGGGCAGCGGCGCGCGCAGCCACTTCTGCGAGATCGCGTTCATCGTGCCGTCCTTCTTCGCTGCCGCGATCGCGTCGTCGATCTTCGCCTTCAGGCGCGGCTCGTTCTTGTTCAGGCCGACGTGATCGGGCGAGCTGAACAGCGAGAATTTCTGCTCCGGATCGTTCGCCGGATGACGGGCCATGATCGTCGCGCCGACGTCGTTGCCGACTACCAGCAGCTGCGCCTGCCCGGACAGGAACGCCGAAATCGCGCCGTTCGGATCGTCGAAGCGCTTGACCGTCGCCGACGCTGGCGCGACCTTGCTGATGCTCAGGTCTTCGAGCGTGCCGCGCGCAACGGCGATCGTCTTGCCGGCGAGGTCGTTCGCGTTCTTCACCGGCAGCGATTTCGGTCCGAACACGGCCAGGTAGTACGGCGCGTACGGCCGCGAGAAATCGATCACCTTCTCGCGTTCCGGCGTCTGACCGACCGACAGCAGCATGTCCGTCTTGTGGTCCGCGAGGTACGCCATGCGGTTGTCGCCCGTGACCTGGACCAGTTCGACCTTCGCGTTGAGCGTCTTGCCGATCAGGTTGGCCACGTCGATGTCGTAGCCTTGCGGTTTCATGTCCGGCCCGATCGAGCCGAACGGCGGATAGTCCTCGAACACGCCGATCCGCACGACGCCCGACTTCTGGATCGTATCCAGCGCATCGGCATGCGCGAGCGGCGCGAACGAGGCAACACTGCCGATGCCCGCAAAGGCAACGGCGGCCATCGCGCGTGCGAATACGCGATGCAGGCGATGGGGGATTCGGGGCGAAGCGTTCATGGCGGGTCTCCTGCTGCTGTCGGGTGGTTAGATAAGGTGAAACGGATTCAATGTTCGGCGCGTGCCGCGATGAGCTTGCATGCATGGGCCGGCAGTTCCGCGAACACCGGCATGCCGATCCGCAGGTCCGGGGTCTCGCGTGGTGTGGTGGCCGCCGTCAGCGTGAAGCCGTCGCAGTCGATCGTCGCTTCGATCGACGCGCCGACGTCGCGCACGAACGTCACCTTGCCCGGCAACGCGTTCTGACCGGCGTTCGCGGCAGCGGACCGGATACACACGTCTTCCGGACGGATCAAAAGCCGGATGTCGCCCGGCGCATCGGGAATGCGCATCGCCGCGTGCGCCGCGATCGATTGCCCGCCGGGCAGCCCGATCCGGTCGCCGCTGAATGTGACCGGCAGGATGTTGCCGAGCCCGATGAAGTCCGCGACGAACTCGTTGACGGGATCGCGGTAGATGTCGAGCGGCTTGCCGACCTGCGCGACGCGGCCCTTTTCCATCACGACGATTTCGTCGGCCATCGTCATCGCCTCGCGCTGATCGTGCGTGACCATGATCGTCGTGATGCCGAGGCGCTGTTGCAGCAGGCGGATTTCCACCTGCATCGCTTCGCGCAGCTTCGCGTCGAGCGCGGACAGCGGCTCGTCGAGCAGCAGCAGTTTCGGCGACGACGCGATCGCCCGCGCGATCGCCACGCGCTGCCGCTGCCCGCCGGACAGCTGCGTGACCTTGCGGTCCGCCATGTGCGGCAGCTGGATCATGTCGAGCAGTTCGGCGACGCGCGCGGCCCGCGCGTTGCGGTCGACGCCGCGCAGCCGCAGCGGATACGCGACGTTTTCCGCGACCGTCATGTGCGGAAACAGCGCGAGCGACTGGAACACCATGCCGAAGTCGCGGCGGTTCGCCGGCACCTGGGTCAGATCGCGGCCGGCGAACGTCACCGTGCCCGCCGTGGGCGTTTCGAGCCCGGCGATGATCCGCATCAGCGTCGTCTTGCCGCAACCGGACGGCCCGAGAAAGCAGACGAGTTTCCCGTCCGGCACGGTCAGGTCGACATGATCGACCGCGTACGCGGCATTGAAACGCTTGGTGATGGACTGCAGTGTCAGATGAGTCATGGGAGATCCTCGTGTCCGCCTGCGGGCGACAGCGGTTACAGTGCGACGCCTTCGTCGCCGACGAGCTTTTCGAGCAGCCAGATCAGGCCGAAGTCGATCAGCACGATGAACACGGCGAACGAAAACACAGTCGGGTCCAGCGACGACACCGTGCGGCTGTAGAGCCAGACCGGCAGCGTCATCGTGTTGATGCTGTACAGGAAGAACGTCACCGTGAATTCGTTGAACGACACGATGAACGCGAACAGCATGCCGGCGAGAATGCCCGGCCGCATCAGCGGCAACACGACGTCGATCACCGCGCGGCGGGGGCTCGCGCCCATCACGCAGGCAGCTTCCTCGAACTCCGGACCGATCGACGCGACGGATGCCGCGCAGTTCTTCACCGTGAACGGCAACACCAGAATCACGTGCGCGACGATCAGGCGCAGCATGCCGAGTTCGACGGGCAGCACGTTGAACACCAGCAGCAATGCGAGACCGAGCATCACGAGCGGATAGACCAGCGGCAGCGCAACGAGCTGTTCGACGATGAACTTGCCGCGAAAGCGGTAGCGCG
Source organism: Paraburkholderia phosphatilytica (assembly GCF_003443895.1). Lineage (GTDB taxonomy): Bacteria > Pseudomonadota > Gammaproteobacteria > Burkholderiales > Burkholderiaceae > Paraburkholderia > Paraburkholderia phosphatilytica. The sequence goes on from NZ_QQOA01000039.1 coordinate 10,113, forward strand.
ACAGCGCATACGCTGCGGGCGCCGACACGGCGGTAGCGATCACCATCGTCGCGAGCGCGACGACGAGGCTCGTCGTGAGCGCCCGGCCCATCGACAGCGCGTCGCCGGCATCGGGCGAGACGAACGTTTGCCACGCGGCGTGATACCAGTGCAGGCCGAAGCTGCGCGGCGGAAATTCGAGCGTGTCCGAATTGCCGAACGACATCGTGACGATCGTCAGGATCGGCAGCGCGGCGAGAAACAGCACGATCGTCGCGAGCAGACCTGTCGTGCGGCTCAGACGGCCCGGCATCGCCGAAGGAAGGCGCAGGGTACTCATCAGCGGGACTCCCCGTGGTGTTTCGTACGCGACGCGAGTCGCTGCGACAGCGCCATCACCGAGAGCGTCGCGACCATCAGCACGACGCCGGATGCCGCCGCGGCCGGCCAGTTGAGAAGCGGAGCCACCTGGTCATGCACCAGCACCGCCAGCATCGGCACGCGTCGGCCACCCAGCAGCAGCGGCACCGCAAATGCGCTCGCGTTGTACGCGAAGACCAGCAGCGCACCCGATACAAGCCCCGGCATTGCGAGCGGCAACATCACGTGACGCAGCACCTGCCAGCGCGTAGCGCCGAGCGTCGCCGCGGCTTCCTCGTAGGAGCGCGACACCGCGCGCATCGCGCTCGAGATCGGCAGCACGGCCAGTGGGAACGCCGTCTGGATCAGACCGAGCAGCACGCCGTTCTCGCGATAGAGCCACAGCAGCGGACGCTGCACGAGACCGCTGCCGAGCAGTGCATGATTGAGCAGCCCCGCCGGCCCTAGGATCACGAGCCAGCCGTAGCCCTGCAACAGCAGATTAACGAGCAGCGGCAACAGCACGCCGGCAAGCAGAAGACGGCGCGCGAGCCTCGATTCCGTGCGCGCCATCGCGAGCGCCACGGGGATCGCCAGCAGCACCGCGCAGACCATGCTCTGGAACGCGAGCCGAAGCGTCAGCCACAGCGAGCGCAGAAAGTACGTGTCGGCAAGGTCGGCGTAGTTCTGCAACGTGAACGCGCGCCACTCGTTGCCCGACACGCCGAAGCTCATCCGCAGCACCGCGAGCGACGCGATGACGAGCACCGCAAGAAACACGAGGATCGGCGCGAGCAGCAGCAGCGGCGACACGCGCGGCACCGCCGGCGCATCGTCGGGCGCTGCCGCTGATGCCGCTGTTTCCACGCGGCGGGAAGAAAGCGCGGACATGACCGTCACGCCGAGAAGATCTCGGTATAGCGCTTGATCCACGCGGCCTGCACGACCGCGAGCGCCTTGTCGTCGTGCAGCACGGCCTTCTCGGCGATCTGCTGCGGCGAAGGCACGAGCGCGCGGCTCTCGGCGGGGATCAGCGCTTTCGAGTTCACCGGGCCGTTCAATACGTCGGCGGCCATGCGGCCTTGCACGCCAGCGTCGAGCGTGTGGTTGATGAACGCGTGGATCAGGTCGATGTCGCCGGGATGCGCTTTCGGGATCACCGAGAACATCAGCTGCGTCGCGAAGCCTTCCTTCATCCCGTACGTGACGCCCATCTTGTACTCGGGCTTCTTGATCTGATCCGGGAAGAAGGCCGGCGAATAGATGCCGCCGATATCGAGCGAACCCGTGCGGAACAGGTCGGCCACCTGGTTCGGGTTTTCGCCGAGCGTCATCACGCGGTCCTTGAGCTCAGTCAGCTTCTTGAACCCCGGCTCGATGTTCTGCTGCGAGCCGCCCGCCAGCTTCGCGGCGATGATCGCGAGATCGACGGCTTCCGCCCATTCGGGCGGCGGCAGAAACAGACGCCCCGAATATTTCGGATTCCAAAGCGCTTCGTATGAAGCCGGCGCTGTCTTCACGGTCGACGTGTTGTAGATGAGACCGTCGGACCACAGCAGATAGCCGATGCCGAAACCGTTCGCGCCGGTGCGGTACTGCGGCGACACGTCCTTGAGGTTCGGCAGCTTGTCGAGATCGGGCTTCGCGAGCAGGCCCGCGTCGCCGAGACCCGAGGCGCCCACGCCGGCGAGCGTGATCACGTCGTAGGTCGGACGGTCGCCGGCGGCTTTCACCTTCGCGACCATGCCGGAGGTGCCGTCCGCGCGGTCGGCGATGACCTGCGCGCCGGTCTGCTGGCTGAACGTGTTCGCGATGTTGCGCAGTGCCGCCGCGCCGGTATCGTCAGACCACGTCAGGAGCCGCAGCGTCTTGCCCGCGAAGCTGCGTTGCTGGGCCTTAGCGGTACTGATGAATGGCATCGGCAGCGCCGTGGCGGCCAGCGCGGTGCCGATCGATTTGATGGCTTGCCTTCTGCCTGGCTTGAAGTCCTGCATGGTCGTCTCCTGTGTGCGCCCTGTCGCGGTGGATCGATCCGGCCTGCCCATCGGCAGCCTCGACCGTGAATACACTCTATGTGGGCGAATTTCCGTCAACAAACGAAATCTGTGCATGCGAACCATCACTGGAACTCATGACGCCGGGTTGCCGATGCGTCGTCAGACGGCTTCCACCGCGGACAGCACCTGCTTGATTTCCTGGAACGCGGCGAGCCCGAACGGGCCCAGCTCGCGGCCGATACTGCTGCGCTTGTAGCCGCCCCACGAGGTCTGAGGAAAGATCGCCTGCGGCGCGTTGACCCAGACCACGCCCGCTTCGAGCGCATCGGCGACCCGCTTCGCGCGGGTGGAATCTCGGGTGACGACCGTTGCGACGAGCCCAAAGTCGGTATCGTTCGCGATGCCGATGGCTTCGTCTTCGGTATCGAACGCGCGCACGCAGAGCACCGGTCCGAAGATTTCCTCGCGCCACACCACGCTGTCCGCCGCGACCTCGACGAAGATCGTCGGCCTGACGAAATAGCCTGGACCTGGCGGCACCGAGCCTTCGATCACCTCGCGCGCGCCATCCGCTTTCCCCTGCGCGATGTAGCGCTGCACGCGCTCGTACTGCGCGCGGTTCGTGAGCGGCCCCATCTGCACGCCAGGCTGGAACGGATCGCCGACGACGAGCTGCTTCGCCCGTTCGGCAAGCCGCGCGACGAGTGCGTCCGCGACTGGACGCTCCACCACGACGCGCGACGTCGCCGAACACATCTGTCCGGCGTTGAAGAATCCGCCGCCCGCCACAAGCTCGACGGCAAGATCGAGATCCGCGTCGGCGAACACGACGATGGACGATTTGCCGCCCAGTTCCAGGCTCACGCCCTTGATGGTTTCGGCGGCCGTCTTCATGACCTGCTCGCCGACTCCGGTGCTGCCGGTGAACGACACTTTGGCAACCCGCGGATGCGCGGCAAGCGGCGCGCCGACGTCGACGCCCGTCCCGGTGACGACGTTGAACACTCCGGATGGCAGGCCCGCTTCGGCCACGATCGCGGCGAGCTCCAGCTCAGGCAGCGGCGTGACTTCGGACGGCTTCAGCACGACCGTGCAGCCCGCCGCGAGCGCCGGCGCGAGTTTCCACGCGGTCGTGACCATCGGGAAGTTCCAAGGCACGATCAGCGCCACCACGCCCGCCGGCTCGCGGCGGATCACGGCCCGGTAGTCGCTGCTGGGCAGCGCGACCGCGGATTCCGCGGTGTCGTCGAGCTGCGCGGCGAGATCCGCGTAATAGTCGAACGTGGCGACCACGTCGCTCACGTCGATCTGCGCTTCGGCAAGCGGCTTGCCGTTGTTGCGCGACTGCAGCGCGGCCAGCACGTCGCGGCGTGCTTCCACGCCGCGCGCAATTGCATGCAGCAGCGCAGCGCGCCGAGCGCCGGTGGTGGCTTTCCACGCGGGAAATGCGTTGGCGGCCGCGCGCACCGCGATATCGACATCCGCCGCACTGCCCGCTTCCACCTCCGCGATCACGGCTTCCGTCGACGGATTGACGACCTGTAGGCGTCGTCCGCCTGCGCTGTTGCACCAGGTGCCGTCGATATAAAGCTGGGTGCGTGGCGCACTATCGATGTGAGGAAACGGCAACGTCGTCATGCCGGCACCTGCGCAAACCAGTCCGCTTCGAACACTTCGATTACGGTCGGAACATCGCGCGACGTGGCCTGTTTCAGTTCGGCCGCAAGCGTCTCCCGCGTGCTGGCGCGCCGCGCTTCGCAGCCGAAACCGGTCGCGAGCTGCAGAAAGTCCGGCGTGTAGATGTCGACGCCCACCGGCGCGATATCGCGCGCGGCCATGTACTTGCGGATTTCGCCATAGCCGAGGTTGTTCCACAGCAGCACGATCACGGGCACCCTGGCTTCCACGGCGCTCGCGAGTTCGGGCAGCGTGAACTGGATGCCGCCATCGCCGATCAGGCAGACCACCGGCCGCTCGCGCGCCGCGAGCTTCGCGCCGATCGCCGCGGGCAGGCCATAGCCGAGCGTGCCGTACCCTGTCGATGAATTGAACCAGGCACGCGGCCCGGGCGGGTCGTACACGAAGTTGCCCGCATACACCGGGCTCGTCGAATCGCCGGCAATGATGACGCCGGGCAGCGCATCGGCGATCGTGTCGAGCAGCTGCTTCTGCGAACGCGTCGGCGCATCGTATGACGCCGCCAGCGCGCGCCGTACCTGCGCGACACGCGCCGCGCCCCAATCGGGCTGTGGTGCCGGCACCGGCCGGTCATGCAGCAGCGTCGAGAGACTTCGCATCGCCTGCTGCGCATCGCCGGCGATGCCCAGGTCCGCGCGAAAATTGCGCATCAGCTGTTGCGCGTCGATGTCGAGGCGGATCAACTGGCCTTTGATCGCAAAGCCCCGATCGAAGACGACGTCGTAATCCGTCTCGCCCAGCTCCGTCCCCACCGCGAGCACCACGTCGGCGTCGCACACCATCGAGCGGGTCGCCGGCAACGACTGCGTCGAACCGACCAGCAGCGGATGACCGCAGGGCAACAAGCCCTTCGCGTTGATCGTCAACGCGACGGGCGCCTGCAGCCGCTCGGCGAGCTCGCGCAGTTCGGCCGCCGCGTGCACCGCTCCGCCGCCCGCGAGAATCAGCGGCCGGCGCGCGTCCGCGAGCAGATCCGCGGCCACCGCAAGCGCGTTCGCGCTCGGCGCGGGTTTGGCCGGCAACAGCGCAGGCGCCATGTTCATGCCGTCGGCCGGCGCGACGATCACGTCGAGTGGAATCTCAATGTGCACCGGTCGCGGGCGCGCGCTTTCGAAGATGGAAAACGCGCGCGCCAGCACCTGGGGCAATTCGGCCGCGTCGAGCAGCGTGTGCGAGAACGCGGTGAGCCCCGCGAACACGTCACGTTGCGAAGGCAGCTCGTGCAGCCGGCCGTCGCCGTTGCCCAGTTCGCGGCGCGCATTGACGCTCGAGATCACGAGCATCGGCATCGAGTCCGCGTAGGCCTGCGCCATCGCCGTCGCGATGTTGGTCATGCCGGGGCCGGTGATGATGAAACAGACGCCGGGCTTGCCGGTCACCCGTGCGTAGCCGTCTGCCATGAAGCCCGCGCCTTGTTCGTGGCGCGGCGTCACGTGCTGGATCGACGAGGCTGCGAGGCCCCGATACAACTCGACCGTATGAACGCCCGGAATGCCGAACACGTACTCGACGCCGTAACCCTCGAGCAGGGTCACCAGCGCCTCGCCACAGGTTGGAATCCGTATCGCAGGCCGCACGGCAGCCGTGGCTTTGGCTGTGGCTTCGTCGAAGCGGACGGAGGTTTCGGGATGGTTCATCGATCGTCACGTTCCTGGTTGGTTCGAATCCCGCGCGACGTCGCGTGGAGCATGGTCGCGATCGTCCGCAGCGGAGTTTTGATTCGCATTCCTGTTTAATATGAAGAAACGGGGTTCCTTCATTGCGCGCCGATACCGGAAGCGCGCCTCGCCGGTCAGGCGCGGCGCTTCACGCCCGGCATCACGCACAGCGCTTCGTACGCGAGATTCGCCGCGAGCAGCGCGGTGGTGCCGAACGGATCGTACGGCGGCGCGACCTCCACGACGTCCCCACCCACCAGATCGAGCCCCCACGCGCCGCGCACGATCTCGAGCGCCTGCGGCACCGTCAGGCCGGCAATCTCGGGCGTGCCGGTGCCTGGCGCGTAAGCCGGGTCGATTCCGTCGATGTCGAAGGTCAGATACACCGGGCCGCCGGCCACGCGCTCGCGCACCTCATCCATCAGCGGCGCGAGCGAGCGGTTCCAGCACTCCTCCGCCTGCACCACGCGAAAGCCGTTGTCGCGGCACCAGTCGAAATCTTCCGCGGCGTAGCCGGTGCCGCGCAGACCGATCTGCACGACGCGGTTGCAATCCAGCAGCCCTTCTTCCACTGCGCGGCGGAACGGCGTGCCGTGTGCGATCTTTTCGCCCATCATCGTGTCGTTCACATCGGCGTGCGCGTCGACGTGAATCAGGCCCACCTTGCCGTGCCTGCGATGAATCGCGCGCAGGACCGGCAACGTGATCGTGTGATCGCCGCCGAGCGTGATCGGCTTCACACCATGCTTCAGCATTGCGTCGTAGGCGGTTTCGATGCGGGCGATCGAATCGTGCAGGTTGTACGGATTGATCGCGACGTCGCCGATATCCGCGACACGCAGCGAATCGAACGGCGCGGCGCGCGTCGCCATGTTGTACGGACGCAGCAGCACAGACTCCGTGCGAATCTGCCGCGGACCGAAGCGCGCGCCGGTACGGTTCGACGTGCCGAGATCGAACGGCACGCCGACGAAACACGCGTCGAGTCCTTCCGCGGAATCGACGTTCGGCAGCCGCATCATCGTCGCGATGCCGCCGCAACGAGGCATCTCATTGCCACCCAAAGGCTGGAAATATTCGGTCGCCACGACGTCCTCCATGTGCATAGGTCTACGATGTCGTTCGGCGGGCATCCCTGCGATTCTTCAGTCCAGTGCCCGCTTACAAGCGCATTCAGTGTTTTTATTCTCGATGCAAGCGCGCGTAGCGAACAATCGACAAGTTTTCATGAGCCGCATGACGTTCGGTCATGACCGTGACAACCAGCCTGTTCTATAGCGGGAGCCTGATGCGCAAACCGCAACTTCGCTTTCGCATACATGACTTCGATTTCGCGCATGCTGGATGCGCACAAGACGGAGGTGCAATTGAAGCCATCTTTCTATAGCGACGCGGCGCACGCTGGAACGATTGCTCTCGGCGACCTGACGGTCAACCGGTTGGGTTTCGGCGCAATGCGTTTGTGTGGCGACTCGGCGTGGGGGAGACGAAGGGATCGGGATCATCCCAGCCGGGTTCTGCGACGCGCAGTCGAGCTTGGTGTGAATTTCATCGACACCGCGGATAGTTACGGACCTGAAACGAATGAGCTGATGATCTCGGAGGCGCTCTACCCCTATCCTTCCGGACTGGTCATTGCGACGAAAGGCGGTCTGCTAAGACCAGACCGCCGATCCTGGGTGCGGGACGGCCGCCCCGATCATTTGCGGCACGCAGTCGAAGGCAGTCTGCAACGCTTGCGCCTCGAGCGCATCGACCTGTATCAGTTCCACGCGCCGGACCCCAACGTGCCGTTTGCCGAATCGGTCGGAGCGCTGGCCGATTTGCAGCGTGCAGGCAAAATTCGCCATCTCGGCATCTCAAACGTCACCGTCGCGCAACTCGAACTGGCACGCAGCATCGCGCCCATCGTGTCGGTTCAGAACGAGTACAACCTGCGAGACCAGACCAGCGAAGACGTGCTCGCCGCGTGCGAGCCTCTCGGGATTGCCTTTCTGCCCTGGTATCCGCTGGGCGGCACACGCGGTCTGCGAGCACTCAAGGTGAAGCAGGTCGCCATGCGTCACGGTTGTACGCATGCCGCCCTGTCTATTGCGTGGCTGCTCGCGAAATCGCCTGTCGTGCTGCCCATCCCCGGAACCCGATCTATCGATCACCTCGAAGAAAACCTGCGCGCGACCTCTCTCAGCCTGACGCCGGAAGACCTCGATGATTTGGGATGATCGAACTCCCCTGGCCGATGCGTTGATTGCATCCGGTTCGCGGCGATCCACTCGCTCAGCACCTTCATCCTGGCCTGGCCGGCAACGCAACTTCGCGTTCGCATACATGACTTCGATTTCGCGCATGCGAAACGGGCACAAAAGCGGACGATGGAGTCGCGCCCCTATCCGGAGAACAGCATGTCCGTCGCTGTCGAACCCGCAGGTTACGATAACGTTTTCTCGAACTACAGCGCGGACGCGGGGCAGGACCAGATGTCTCCGCAGGCGTCCCAGATGCTGGCGCAGATCGAGGACATGCTCAACCAGCTCATGCAGGAACTGGCGGCGAACTGGAAAGGCGGAGTGACACAGTCGGGAGGCGTGTCCAGTGCCAGCACCGCTTCGTTCGACGATCTTTCGCTTGCCGATTTCCAGGCTCAGAGTCCAGCCACTCCGTCAGCCCAGCCCCCCGCTCAATCGCCGGTGACACCCCCCGTTACGGCAACCTCCGAGAAAAGCACCACGTCGGGTAGCTCCGGTTCAGCACCGGGCGTGACCGACAACGCTGGCGGCGTGCCGCAGGCGAGCGCGGTGAGTGGCGTCAATCCGAACTCCGTGAAGGTGGTGGATACCGGTACGGGCAACGACAAGACCTTCAACGTGACGAACGACACGAATCACACCGAGTCGTTCACGTACTCGGTGCAAGGCGTGAACAAAGGGACGATCACGTTGCAGCCGGGACAGACCGGCACCTTCGTGGCGAGCTCGGCCGATATCGGCGTGCGCATTTCCCCGTCGGACGCACAGGGCAACACGCACCCCAACGAAGTGCTGTACGAGGACGGCGGCGCGGCAAACGGCCAGGCAGCGGGCGAAGGCAACCCCGACATCAGCAAGGTGGACGGCGACAAGGACTACGACGGCAACGACATGGACATGACAGTCACGCTGTCCGATGGACGCAAGGCCGGCGATGGCGACCAGATCACGCCGTACATGTACCCGACCGACGATGCCGCCGCGATGGGTCTCGCGGGCGATTCGAGCAAGACGGTCAATATCGTGATGTCGGATACCGGTCAGTCGACCTGACGCGGATCGTCAGGGCATTTGACTTCGGGTCGAAAGAGCAAAACCACGGTCGATCACTGCTGACCTGCCGAAGTCGAACCTTGAAGCGGTTCATTCAGCATGCGATGCGTAATCTGCGCTCGCAGCGCCTCCAGTTCCCCGCTTGCCCGCATTTCCCGGATGACGGCCTCGACCCGAGGCACGAGTTCGCGGTTGCGCACGTTAAGAAAATGGTACATGTCGATATGCTGCAGGGGCGGCGACACCGCTTGCAACTGCTCGTCCAGACCCAGCCTGCGCAGGACGAGCATGCCGCTGAAGAGGTCGTTGACCGCAACATCGATGCGATCGCCGGCGAGCATCAACATCATCTGATCCATCGTGGCGGTGGCCTCGACCTGCGGCATGCCGGCCGTCCCGCGCTCGGACGAACCCACACCGCGCACGATGCCGATGCGGTAAGGACGCAGCGATTCCCAGCCGTTGACGTTGACGTTGAAACTCGACGTCTTCACGAAGGCCGTCGGCTCGATATAGTTGAATGGTTCCTTGACGGCAATGAGCGTCGGATACTCTCGCTGTACGTCGAGCACGCGCTGAACCTCGCCGTCCAGGTGGCCCGAACTCGACTCGATCAGCGACCGCTTAGCCGGCACATCGACAAATTCGACGTGGATGCCGAGCTTCGCATAGACGACAGCGAGAATTTCCGCGCCCACCTCCTGATCCGGGACATCGGCGATGCGCGCGATCCGCAACACGGTCTGAGCCGGGACATCCATGCTGGCGAGACCGATCAGGCTGCCTATCAGCAACCCTAAACACTTGGCCCAAAACGTGGGAGCCCGGCAAAACCGTGGCCGCCTGATCGCAATCATGTGAGATTCCCAGCGAATGCCCAAAAGTCTGCCCTGCCCGCACGATACCAGAACGCAGAGGCTTTTTTGACGCGACCCTGAAGCATTCCAAGCATCACCGCTTACCGCCGCCACGCATTCAAGTCCTTTCACCGTCTGGCCGTTAACGTGACCGATCGCCGCTATCCGCACATTGCCATTGGCCCCGACGAACCTGGTGAATCCGCTACGCAAGCTCACTATCGCACTGACCGCGCTGACCCTGGCGATGTGCGCCTCGGCACACGCGGAGGCGCGCCCTGTCAGCCTTCAAGGCGTTCCTGGAGGCGCACCCGAAGCGCCGCTGAATGAACAGATCCTGATGGTGCCGGTCCAGGCTTCGCCCCGGATCCGGCTTCAGGTGACGATCTACATGCCTTTCCGTGGCGGACCGTTTCCGCTCGCGCTGATCAACCATGGCGCGTCCCATGACCCGCAGAATGCGCCGAGAGTCGGCGACGAGTTCATTCCTTACTACTTCCTTTCGCGCGGATACGCCGTCGCGATGCCGATGCTGCGCGGCTATGCCGGTTCAGAAGGACACCTGAAACCGCACGGATGCGACGTGATCGCCATGGGTCAGGACGCGTCGAAAGACATCCGCAAAGCATTGGACTACGTGAAGGAACTGCCCGGCATCGACAGTTCGCGAATCGTGGTCGCAGGCAAAAGCATGGGTGGATGGAACACGCTCGTATTCGGTTCGCAGAATCCGCCCGACGTGAAGGGTCTGCTCAATTTCGCCGGCGGCGTCAAGGAAAGCGACTGTCATACGCCCGACGAAAGCCTGATGACGAGTGCCGGCCAGCTTGGCGCAACGACCCGTTTGCGTTCGATCTGGTTTTATGGCGACAACGACCAGATCTTCTCTACCGCAACGTGGCACGCCATGTTTCAACGGTATTCGTCGGCAGGCGGAAAAGCGGAACTGGTCGACTATGGCGCGTTCCAGAAAGACGCGCATGCGATGACCGCGTCGGGCGCCGGTCTGCCGCTGTGGGTCGCCAGGGCCGATGCATTTCTCGCGAGCATCGGGATGCCGGCCAGCGAGGTTGACCCGGAATATCTGCCCGGCAACGTGCCCAGGGCAACGTCATATGCGGACGTCAACGATCTCGGCGCCGTGCCTTATCTGAGCGACAAACAGAAGAACGAGATCTATCGCAAGTTCCTTGCGCAACCGTTGCCGCGTGCGATTGCCATCGGCAGCACGAACGGAACATGGATTTCTGGAGGTTTCGATCCGGCGATCATGGCGTTGCACCAGTGCTGGAAAATCTCCCAGTACTGCCAACTGTATGCGATCGACAACACCGTGGTCTGGCCGCGTCAGCCGTTCGCTCCGCCGCGGACCGATTTCGCCGCGATCTCGAACGTGAACGCCATACCCTATCTGCTTCCGGCCGGGCGGCAGGCGTACGCGCGCTTTCTGACCATGCGACGGCCGCGCGCGTTTGCCATTGCACCGGACGGGGCCTGGGGCGCGGCCACGGGCCTCGATCCAATGATGGACGCGCTGGTTGCGTGCGGCAACGGGCACACCGGTTGCCGGATTTACGCGGTGGACGACGATATCGTGTGGACGAGTAGATAGCTTTGCCTCTGCTCCGTGACAAGCACTGCGTGCAAAGCGGCTGAAACGCTCAGCCGCTTTGCACCAATCTGCGCCTGCCTGCCAGTCTCGCCCGCAGTTACTGCCCAGCCGGCGACGTGACGCTCGGCGTCGCCAGCGTGTTGTGGCTGCCGGGAAGGTTCGTGAGGGACGTCGGGTTATTGCTCGTGCCACCCGGTTGAGCCGCATTCATCGCCCCGGCGCTCGTGCCGCTGTCCGAGTTCGTGGCGCCCGGCGTGCCGTAACCGCTCGTTGCGGCCGCCGGCGACACGACGGACGGGGTCGCCAGCGTGTTGTTCGCCTGCGCATAAGCGCCACCTGATACCGCAAGTGCGGCCACCGCCGTCATTAGTGCGCGCGTTGCCTGGTTCATGACCTGCTCCTCCTTGATTGGACTGAAATTCCGGCACAAACGATCTATTCGAATTTCTCTATGGCAATCATTCGCAGTACTGCACGTAGCGAAAACCGCAGATCGCTGCTTAGACAATTCTAGAAAGACGGCCATTAATAATTAAGCGCGTTACTCGCAAAGGATCATTGCTGTTTTCAGGAAAACGGCAAGCTTCAAGAATTTGTGCTATGACCGAGCCACTGCATCGGCATTGCCCTCTTCGTCTGCCCGATCCGGCGACATCCGACATGCATGCCGCACGACCGCACCACCGCCGATCCACAGCGCAAGCGAACCCGTGGACACCGCACCAAGCACAAGAAACGCATGCGCATAGCCCAGATGCTGCGCGATTACACCGCCAAGCGCCGGGCTTAGCGCGGCTCCCAGCCCCTGCATCGTCGCGACCACACCCTGCCCGACATTCACACGCCCCGTGCCGCGCAACAGCCGCACGACGAGCGCCGGCACCGCGACGCTCTGCAGCCCCGCGCCGATGCCATCGAGCATCTGCACCGGCCACACGCCCCATGCGCTCATCAGCGCGGCCGCGAGCGCGCCTCGCAGCGGCAGCGCGAGATAGCTCGCGAGCATCACCCACCAGTAGCCGCGCCAGCGGATCATGCGCGGCGCGAGCCATGCGGCGGCCACCATCACGAGTTGCGCGATCACGATGGTCTCGGCGGTGAACGCGTTCGGGTCGCCCTGATGCGCGGCCACGATCGCCATGCCGTAAAGCGGCAGCATGGCCGCGTTGCCGAGATGGAATAGCGCGAGGGAAGTGGCCAGCAGCAGCAGCGGCCGGCTGTGGAACAGGATGGAGAAGCCGCTCGCGTGCGGTTCGCCCGATCCTTGCGCTGCCGCTTCGAGACCACGCGCGCTGTCGTGATCGATGGCCCTGGCGGGGATCATCAGCGTGCTCGCCACCGTCAGCGCGCCGAATATCGCGGCGAGCACGAATACCGCGGCAAAGCCGAAACGCCAGCCGAACCAGCCGGCGAGCGCCGCGCCGGCCACGTTGCCCGCATGATTCGCCACCTGGTTGCGGCCGAACTGGCGATCGAAACCGGCCTCGCGCGCGATCCCGAGCGTCACGCCTGCCACCGCCGGGCCGAGCGCCGCGCCGGTCACCGCGCTGGCTACCTGCGAAGCCGCGACCATCCAGTAGCGGTCCGACACCCACAGCGCGAGCGATGCAAGCATCGTCATCGCGCCGGCCACTACGATCAGCGTGCGCTTGTGGCGTGTCGCATCCACCAGCGCACCCGCCGGCGACGTCGCCACCATTCCGGCGATGCCGCCGAGCGTCATCACGCTGCCGATCGCATCGGCGCCCCAGCCGCGCGCCTGCAGGAACACGCCGATGAACGGACCGATGCCTGCCTGCACATCGGCCATAAAGAAATTGAGTGCTTCGAGCGCGCGGGTGGGCTTCATCGGGCAATCGGCGGGGCCAAAATCGGATACCGACCGCACCGTGAAGCAATCCACGCGCCACATCGCGCGCGGAGCTTGCGTCAGCTCAGCCTTTCAGCCACACGACCGTCAACGACCGCACGCCTTGCGCGCCACGCACCAGCACCCCTTCGATATCCGCGGTCGCGGACGGTCCGGTCACGAGCACCGCATAGCGTGCCGACAGAAAATCGTCGCGTGCATAGACGTCGGGGAGATCGTCGACCAGTTGCGCCGGATCGAGCAGGATCACGAGGTTCTGCACGAGATAGCCGAGCGCATTCACCACGTATTCGCGCTCGCTCAGAAACACCGAGCCCGTGTGCGCGACACCGAAGCGCGCGCGTACCACACCGATATCGACGTCGTGCAGCGACGCGGGCTCTATGGTCGCATCGAGCGCACGCGTGCCCTGCACTTCCGGCGTTGCCGAAGCGATGGACACGTCAGCGCCGAACCGCTCGCGTATCCACGCATCGACGTGCGCGCCCGATTCCAGTTCGATGCAGTCGCCGTTCATCAGCGCCAGCGCTTTCACGAAGCGTTCGCGCAGATCGCCGCCGATCGACGCAAAGCGCGGCACTTCGGGCAGCGGCCGCGCGACAGGTTGCGCCGCGCGAATGGTGGCCAGCATCGCTTCCCGGCTCGTCATGCTTTGCCTCCATCACCGTTGCCGCGACCGTTGCTGTGACCGTCGCCATCACGCGCAACGCGATTCGCGTTGTACCACTCGTGGAAGGTCTGCTTCGGCGCATCCGGCAGTTCGCGCTGACGTCCCCAGATGTTCAGCGGGTTGTACAGCACGAAGTTCGGCAGCCGTCGCAACGCGCCGCCGAGCGACGCCACCGTCGCGCGATACAGCGTCGGGCTCGCGAGCAGGCGCCCCGCCATCTTCAGCACCTCCTGCTTGACGAACGGCACCTCGTGTTTCGACGCGATCACTTCGCGCCACTTGTAGATCTGCTCGTGAATGTTGATCCGCACCGGGCACACGCTCGTGCAGCTGCCGTTCAGCGTCGATGCGAACGGCAACGCGCTGTAGCGTTTCAGATCGTAGGTCGGATTGATGATCGCGCCGATCGGACCGGAATACGTGCCGCCGTACGACAGCCCGCCGCTGCGCCGGTACACCGGGCAGGTATTCATGCACGCGCCGCAGCGGATGCATTTCAGCGAGTACCAGAAGGCTTCCATCGCGAGCCGTTCGGAGCGGCCGTGATCGACGAGGATGAAGTGCATCTCGGCGCCTTCGCGCGGCGCACGGAAATGCGACGTGTACTGCGTGATCGGCGAGCCGAGCGCGCTGCGCGACAGCATTCGCACGAACACGCCGAGATCGGCGACGCGCGGAATCACCTTCTCGATACCGATCGACACGATATGCAGCGGCGGCACGTTCGCCGACAGATCCGCATTGCCCTCGTTCGTGCACACGACTACCGTGCCCGTCTCCGCCACCGCGAAGTTGCAGCCCGTCATGCCCGCCGTCTTCTCGCGGATGAAGTACGGCCGCGTATTGACGCGCTGACTTTCCGCGAGATACTGGATGTCGCTGTTGGCGGGATCGCTGCCGATCGTGCGCCCGAACAGCTGCGCGACGTCGCCGCGCAGTTTATGCACGGCCGGCACGACCATATGGCTCGGGTCCTGATTGTCGAGCTGCTGGATGCGCTCGCCCAAATCCGTTTCCATCACCGTGATGCCGCGCGGCTCCAGATACGCGCGCATCGCGCATTCGTCGGTAAGCATCGACTTGCTCTTCACGAGCGACGTCATGCCGCGCTCCGACATCAGCCGGTAGACCGTTTCGTTGTGCTCTTCCGCATTCGCGGCCCAGTGCACGACCACGCCGTTCGCTTCGGCATTCGTGGCGAACTGGTCCAGGTAGTCCGCGAGATGCGACAGCGTGTGCTCCTTCACGCGCGATGCGTGATCGCGCAACGCTTCCCACTCGGGAATCGCATGCGCCTGCGCGTCGCGCTTCATGCGCAGGTCCCACAGGCGTTTGTCGTGGAACGCGACGTGTTCGGTCTTGTCGAGAAACGTGCGTGCGGACTTCGCGTGATCGATGCGGTTCATGCGTTCGCTCCGTTCAGCACCTGCGCGATATGGATGAAGCGCGCGTCCGCCTTCATGCGTTCCGCGCAGCCCTGCTGGTGCATCAGGCACGACATGTCGCCGGACACGATGTACTGCGCGCCCGCACTCAGGTGGTCGCGCACCTTGTCCTGGCCCATCCGCACCGAAACCGCCTCTTCCGTGACAGAAAACGTGCCGCCGAAGCCGCAGCATTCGTCCGGGCGCGCCGGCATGACGAACTCGATGCCCTTCACGCCTTGCAGCAGCCTGCGCGGTTTCGAAAATGCGGGCTCCGCGATTTCCGAAGCCGACGCTTCGCGCAGATGCCGCAACGCGCTGCAGCTTGTATGCAGACCCACGCGGTACGGAAACTCGGCCCACGGAAATTCGCGCGCGCCGACCACGTCGTGCAGGAACTCCACCAGCTCGTACGCGCTCGCGCTCACCTGCTTGACCTCATCGGTCTGCTCGATCGCGAACAGGTGCTTGCGGATGTGATGCACGCAGCTCGCCGATGGCCCGACGATGTAGTCGTAGCCCGCGAAGTTGCGCACGAACAGCTTTTCGGTGCCGGCCGCATCCGTATGCGCGCCGCTGTTCGCCATAGGCTGGCCGCAGCAGGTCTGGTCCGGCGGATAGTGCACGTCGATGCCGAAGCGTTCGAGCAGCTCGAGCGTGGCAATGCCGACTTCGGGATAGAACGCGTCGATGAAGCAGGGAATGAACAGGGCGACTTTCATCTGCACGGTGGGGACTGGGGGATCGTGGATGACCAGGTCAAACTGGTCAGTTTGGTCTGACCAAGACTATAAAGACAGGCCGAAAACGTGTCAATCTTCGCTTGTCAGACTCAAGCCGGCCGCGATTCGATCACGAATCAGCCTCGATTTCCGAACACCGCGCGCGCGTTCACTCCCCCGCGGCATGCTCGGCGTACAGTTCCCGCACGTAGGTGAGATGGCGTTCCGCCGCCTTGCGCGCCTTCGCCGGATCGCGCGCGAGAATCGCGTCGTGCAGCGCCTGGTGCTGCGCGAGCAGTTGCCGCTCGGCCGCGTCGTCGTAGTCGATCATCCGATGCGACTGGCGCATCGATTCGGCCACGAGCGTATGGATACCGTGCATCACGTGCGCGAGCGCGATGTTGTGCGTCGCGTCGGCGACCGCGATATGGAAGGCCGCGTCGCATTCGGCGAGCGCCTCGTGATCGCCGTTCAGCGAGCACGCTTTCAGCGCATCGAACGCACGCGAGATCTTCTTGAGGTCCGCCGCGGTCGCGCGTTCGGCGGCATACGCGCTGCAGATCGATTCCAGCCCCTGGCGCAGTTCCAGCACGTCCGCGCTGGTGCGCGGATGCTGGATCAGCAGTTCGGCGAGCGGCCCCGAGAACAGCGACTGCGTCATGTCGATCACGATAAAGCCGCCACGCCCCGCCGTTGCGATATAGCCGTCGGCTTCGAGGCGGACCAGCGCTTCGCGCAGCGACGGCCGCGACACCGACAGCTGCGCGGCCAGTTCCCGCTCGGCCGGCAACCGGTGGCCCGGCAGCAACGTGCCCGCCGAAATCAGCGCCTTGATCTGGTCGGCGACGACGTCGGACAGGCGCTTGCGGGAAACGGTCTGGATCGGGCTGAAAGGCATGGTGTGGAGCGCGTACTACGCGTGTGAAGGTCGTCGTCGACGGGGCGCTGACGATTATAACCAGCGCGACACGCGTCGAATCGCATGCGACGGGACGCGGCAAAACCATGCCGCAAAAAACGAAGCGGCCGGTCGCATCGCGCGACCAGCCGCATTTCCAGTACTCACCACCTTCGAACAGTCAAAGACCCGCAGCAAGCCTCATCCAACGCTCACAACTGACGCCGCAACTCCGCCGGCGGCACCTTCATCAGATGCCGGTACTTCGCGACCGTCCGGCGCGCCACCAGCACGCCCTGCTCCGCGAGCATCTTCGCGAGCGTCACGTCCGACAGCGGATCGCGCACGTTTTCCGCCGCGATCATCTCCTTCAGGAGCGCACGCACGGCAGCGGCCGAACAGGTACCGCCGCTTTCGGTGCCGAGTTCGCGCGGGAAGAAGTGCTTGAACTCGAAGATGCCGCGCGGCGTCGCCATGTACTTGTTGCCCGTCGCGCGCGAGATCGTCGATTCGTGCAGACCGAGTTCATCCGCGACGTCACGCAGCACGAGCGGCTTCAGCGCGATCTCGCCGTACTGGAAAAACGCCTTCTGATGCGTGACGATGCATTCGGCCACGCGCTGGATCGTATCGAAACGCTGCTGCGCGTTGCGGATCAGCCAGCGCGCTTCCTGCAGCTGCTGCGCAAGCGGCGAATGGCTCGCGCCAGCCGACTGCGCGAACAGCTCCGCATAGCGGCGATGCAGCCGCGCGCGCGGCAGCACGGCGGGATTGATCGCGACGGTCCACTTGTTCTTCACCTGGCGCACGATCACGTCCGGCACCACGTAGTTGTCTTCCGCGATGCCGAAATGGCTGCCCGGTTTCGGATCGAGCTTGCGGATCAGCGCGCAGGCCACGCGCAGATCGTCCGCGCTGCAGCCGATCTGCTTCTGCAGCTCGGCCTGTTCGCGTCGCGCGAGCCGCTCCAGATGATGCTGGACCACTTCGCGCGCCACGGCGCGGCACGGCGTGTCTTCGTCGAGCGCATCGAGCTGCAGCGCGAGGCATTCGGACAGCGAGCGCGCAGCAAGCCCCGGGCGATCGAGCGACTGCACAAGCCGCAGCGCGACCCGCAGTTCCTCCTCGGTCAGCGCGGGCTCCATCGGCACGGCGGCCGCCAGTTCCTCGAGCGTCTGGCGCAGGTAGCCGTCGTCGTCGAGCGCGTCGATCACCAGCTGCGCGACTTCGCGATCCCGGCCACTCAGGCGGTTCATCCGCAGCGCTTCGTGAAGCTGCTCGCGCAGCGTCGGCTGCATGCGCGCCCAGTCGGCGGGATCGCTGCCGTCCACGTCGTTGTTGCTGCGCGAACCGCGTCCGTACGGCTCGTCGGAGATGCCGCTCATCGGTTCGTCGCGATCGCTCGCGGACGTGTCGGTCATCGCTTCGGTGGCGCCGCCGTCCACGCTGCCGGCGATCACCGGTTCGGCTTCGCCGATCGCACCATCGGCCTGTTCGGCGGGCGCGGCCGCTTCGTCGGGCTGCTGGCCGTCGTATTCGAGGAACGGATTGGTGTCGAGCGCCGTGCGCAGCTCCTGCTGGAATTCGAGCGACGAGAGCTGCAGCAGACGCACCGACTGCTGCATGCGCGGCGTCAGAGCGAGCGATTGTCGGGCACGTAGCTGAATCGAAAGAGACATGGCAGATCCGTCCTGTGTTCTTCGCGTTAAGGGTTTGGGCCACTTAACAGCAAAGGCCATACCAGTTTTTGCAAGCTGCTGTTTTTGCAATGCTTTGTCTCGCGCGCCAGCGCGCCAGCGCGCACTTCGACAGGAATCTTTACAAGGCCGCTGAAAATTGCGGACACGATCGCAGGGTGCGATGCAGCGCTTTGCCGACCCCGCTGAAACGCCCGACCGGCAAGGCTTTCCGTCTTTCGACCCGATTGCGGAAAAGGTTGCGGCACAGCATTTGCGGGTGACTGTCGATTCTGCTGTCCTCCAGAAACAGCAAGTCTTTGACCTTTGACCATCCAACTCCAGGGAGAAAACCATGAAAGCCATTTCGCTACTGCAGGCCGCCGGCGCCATCGCATGTGTCACGTTCGCGCTGAACGTCAACGCGCAGAGTTCCGCCGTGCCGTCCTCCGCGTCCGAAACGGTCGGCCAGCACATCGACGACGGCACGATCACGACCAAGGTGAAGGCCGATCTGCTGACGGCCAAGAACGTGAAGTCGACCCACATCCATGTGCATACGCGTCATGGCGTGGTGTGGCTGACGGGTACGGTGCCGTCGACCGACGACAAGTCCGCGGCCGGCGACGTCGCGCAGAACGTCGAAGGCGTGAAGGGCATCAAGAACCATCTGAAGGTCGCCGCGGACTGATACACCGCAACACGCCGCAGCGCATCCGCTTCATACGCTGCGGCAGAATCAAGGCCGGCCCGCCTGAGATTCAGGCGGGCCGGCCTCTTTCATCGCAGCGTCGCCAGTTGTCCACTCAACGCTGTGCAGCCCGGAACTGGTTGCGCACGTCGCGGATCCGGTCGTGGTTCTGCAGTACGTGCTGGTACTGACGCTCGATCACGCCGTGCACGTCGGCCGGCAGATCGGCCTGCAGCGCCTCGGTATAGCGCTTCTTCGCGACGTCCTCCCCCTTCTCGCACTCTTCGAGAATCGCGAGGTCGCTGCGCCCCGCCACCGCCGAACGCATGTCGACCCAGCCGCGATGCATCGCACCCGCCATCGTGCCCGACGTTTCGGGTTTGCCGCCCATTCGCTGCACGACGTCCTGCAGTTCACGCGCCCCTTCCGCGCAGTCCTGCGCCGTGTCGAGGAACAACGTCTTCAGCTGCGTTTCGTGCGCGTCTTCGGCCGCCTTGCGGAACCCGCGCTCGCCGTCCTTCGAGGTTTCGATCAGTTCGTTCAGCACGCCAACGACATTGGTCGCCATAAAGCCTCCTTCCCGTGGGTTTCCGATCTCCGCGGCATGCCGTGCGGTGCACGGCCACGTGCCGCAGCCCTGATCTGATCGCGCATCCGCTATGCCCGACGATCGCCGCCGCTGGCATCGCCGATGCAGGCAAAAGCGCGCCGCGGACCACGTAAAAGCTGCTCGCGGCAGGCAGGCTCGCGTGGATTCAACCCCGGTTTCGACCCCGCGCAACGCCCGCCGCATCGGGATTCCCTGCAGGCGGCATCGGTTGGCACGGTGTTTGCGGACATCAACGCATCGCCCACTGCGCACGGAACGCAGATCATCCATCCAACAGGGCGAGCAACGAGAGGGAGAAACAGATGAAAGTTCGACGCACAGAATTCCTGCTGCTCGTCGCGCTGGCGAGTTCAGCGCTCGCGATGCAGATTCGCGAGGACACCTTGTCCGCCTCGAACACCGGGCAGCAGCCCACCATCGCGTGCAACGAGCCAGCGTCGACGTCGGCCACCGCGAATCCGGTGATCGATGCCGCCTGCCGCAGCGGACAGGATCCACGCGAGGTGCGCGGCACGCTGCATCATGCGGGCGCCGCACGGCATCGCGTGCAGATCCAGGTGTGAACCCCGCGCAACGCGACTTCACAAAACGTCAGGTCACCGAAAAACGCGGCGGCCGCTCGATGCGGACCGCCGCGTTTCATTTGCCATCAACCATCAGCCATCGAATCCAGCCCGTTGCGCGCTCAATGCGCGGGCGATTGCACGGCATCGGGCGCATCGTCCAGCGGCGTGGGCGTGACGGTCGGATCGAAATCCGACCAGCGTCCCTTCTGCCAGCGTCCCGTTGCGCGCTCCACGTCCCGCCCGCCGGAATCGCGGAGCGTCTGCGCGGCCATATGCTGCGTGTCCGGATTCACGTGCACGGCCACCAGCACGCCCGAATCGCGCGACTCATGATGCGAGAACGGCTGATGCGTCTCGCCGCCTCGTCGCGTGGCCATCATCGCGCCGACCAACGAGCCGATATACGCGCCCACCCCGGCCGCGATGATCGATATCAGCAGCGGCGCCTGGAACGCCGCGAAAATCGCGACGCCCACCACCGCACCGGCGACCGCGCCCAGCGTGACGCCCTTGCCCGCGCCCTTCGGCGCTTCGGAGACGCCCGGGTCGGTGTCCATGTCGCCTCCGATCGGATGGCGCGCGTGCTGGCCGCGCGGATTGACGAAAAACAGCGTGACGTCCTCTTCGATGAAGCCGCGCTCGAAGAGCCTGCGCGCGGCATGTTCGGCTTCGGAGAACGTGACGAAACGGGCAGCAACGATCAGAGACATGGCACCTCCTGTCGTTTGGATGAGTGGAGAGGCGGAATACCTCGCTATCTACGCTGACGCATGCGCAATGCCAAGCCCGGCCAAGGTATGCCGCACCGGGAACAAACGGGAACAAAGACCCCGCATCCGTCAAGCGCCGCGATCGGGTTCCATGCCCTCCACCCGAAACAGACCGCTATGCAGCTCCACGCTCGCGCCATCGCTCTGGTCGAGCGCTTCCGCGCAGACCGAACGGATGCGCGCATGTCCTTTACGATAGGCCCGCAACAGGTCGTCTTCAAGCGGCGATGCAGCGCCGAAATGATCTTCCAGCGCCTCGGCGCTGATCGCGCAGCTCACCGGCTCGCCATCGACGAGCGCCGTAAAGCGCACCGTCAGATTCGCGCCGTCGAATACGGGCGCATCGTGGTCGGGAAAGGTGATGTGCATGCTCGCGTCCTCGTAAGCCGGCCTCGCCATCGCAGCGGTCGGCGTGCTCATGACGAACCCTTCACGGTGGCCGCCGTCAGCTGCTTCGCCATCTCCAGGTGATGTTCGATGGTGGGCAGCGCCTTCGCGGCGGCGTTCTTCAGGTCCGGGTCGGTGCCGCCATGGCTTTCGTCCTGGAACAGCTGCACGGCCTGCTCGTGTCCTTCCAGCGCCACCTGCTCGACGTACGCCTGATCGAAGGTCTTGCCCTTCAGCGTCTTCAGCTTGCCGATCAGCTGGCCGTCCGGCTGCGGCTCGACCGTCACGCCCTTACGCGCCGCCACGGCCGAAAGATCGTGCGCGAGACGCGTGTGATCCTGGATCATCCGTTGAGCGAACTGCCTGACCTGCGCGTTCTGCGATTGCTTCAGCGCGAGCCGGCTCGCCGCGATTTCGGTCGCGCCGGCCTCGCCCGCGTTCTGCACGAATTCCTCGTCGCCGGCGGAGAGCTGCTGGCCGGTCGTCTCCGACGCACCCACCGCGTTCGTCTGCGCGAGCGCGCCAACCGACCACGCGGACGTAACGAACGCGGCGCAAGCCGAAAGCGCAACGACGCGGGCCTGCAACGAAAAGCGCGGTGTCATGATGTTCTCCCCATTCGAACCGATGGCGATGAGCAGTGGCGCGCCGTACAGCGCAATGCCGCGCCGGCGCGCGCGCCTGCTTACGTTTGTAAAGGACGACGCAAGCGTTGTGCCCACGCGTTGTGCCCACCGTCATGCGCCGCTGGCCGCAGCGCGCCGCAGTACACTGAGCCCGCTTGCGCGACGCCGCACAAGATGCGATGGTGTAAGTCCCATTCCCGCCCGGAGAAGCTCATGCGTATCGCCACGGCCTTCCTGTTCGATCTCGACGGCACGCTCGTCGACAGCGTCTATCAACACGTGCTCGCGTGGAAAGAAGCGCTCGACGACGAAGGCATCGATCTGTCGGTGTGGCGCATTCACCGGCGCATCGGCATGAGCGGCGGACTCTTCATGAACCAGCTGCTGCGCGAAACCGGCGGCGAGATCGATGCGAACCGCGCAGACCGGCTGCGCCAGAAACACGCGGACGCGTACCGGCGTCTGCGCGCGCAGGTGTGTCCGCTGCCGGGCGCGAAGGAACTGCTCGCGGCGCTCGATGAAAGCGGCACGCGCTGGGCGATCGCCACGAGCGGGCGGATGGAAACGGCGGCGGTGAATCTGGAGGCGCTCGGCGTGGATCCGTCGAAAGCGGTCGTCGTCACGCGCGACGACGTGAAGTACGCGAAGCCCGACCCCGATCTCTTCATCGCCGCGGCCGCGCGACTCAACGTGCCGATCGAACACACGGTGGTGGTGGGCGACAGCATCTGGGACATGCTGGCCGCGCGACGCTGCCGCTCGCTCGGCGTCGGGCTGCTGTCGGGTGGGTATGGCGCGGAGGAACTGGAGCGCGCGGGCGCATTACGCGTCTATGACGACCCCGCCGATCTGCTGCTGCATCTCGACGAAGTCGCCGCTCGTCCGTGAGTCAGGGCCTTGAATCAGGCAACATTGAATCGAATCACGGGGCCACGCACGCGGCCCCGACCAGCACCGCGAAGTCGGTCGAAGCGAGACCGATCACGAACATCGTGCTGACCATCGCGCCGATCCGCGCGAGCAGCCACGCACGCTCCGCGCGAACATGACGCGAACTCAACGGACCATCCCACGGCACGCGGCTCGTACGCCACAGTTCGCGCCACGCGAGCGCGGCGCCGGCCAGCGCGAGCAGCACGCAGCCCACGCTCGCCGCGAGCACCAGCCATTGCAGCCATGACAACGGCTGGGAAGAAATGACCTCGTCCGGCGAGGGACAGGAGAGCCGCACCGGCACGCTGGAGAGCGCCACCTGCGCCACCCAGGCGGCCGGCGCGCCGAACAGCGCGACCACCGTGCGCAGATTGCCGGACCAGCCGCGTTCAGAGGCGACCTCGCGGGCTTCCCGCGCGGCTGGGGCGTCGGCGCGCGCGTCCTGCCGCGGCGCGCCGTGCGCCCGGTGAAACCAGCCGATCCTGTTCGCGGTCATGCGCCTGCTCCGTTCGCGAGTATCACGCACGACCGTGCGGCAATGCGACGGTCGGCAAATCTCTACGAACAAGCAAACGGCGGACCCGCCCGCCAGTGAACGTTTAACGTCGGGCCGCGTGCCGTCCGCCCGCCACCTGTTCGCGCCGCGGACCACCCTGGCGCTCGAGCATCCAGCCCGGATATTCGGCGGGCAGGCGGCTCACGTCGTCGAGCGTCGCGAGTTCGGCGTCGCTCAGCTCGACCCCGGTGGCCGCGATGTTGTCGTCGAGCTGCTCGACCCGCTTCGCGCCGACGATCACCGACATCACCACGCGCTGATGCAGCAGCCACGCAAGCGCGATCTGCGCGCACGACACGCCCTTCTGCTCCGCGATCGCGCGCATTGCGTCGACGCAGTCGTATGCGCGCTCACGTTCCACCGGCGGGAAGTCGAAAGTCGTGCGGCGGCTGCCGGCTTCGGCCTGCTTGTCGCGGCCATATTTGCCGCTCAACAGGCCGCCCGCGAGCGGGCTCCACACCATCAGGCCAAGCCCTTCGCTTTCGAGCATCGGCACCAGCTCGCGCTCCAGATCGCGGCCCGCGATCGTGTAATACGCCTGCAACGACTCGAAGCGCGCGAGGCCATGACGCTCCGCGATGCCGAGCGCCTTCACGATCTGCCACGCGGCCCAGTTCGACACGCCGACGTAGCGCACGTGGCCGTGCTGCACGAGCGTATCGAGCGCGCGCACCGTTTCCTCGACCGGTGTGGCCGGGTCGAAACCGTGGATCTGGTACAGGTCGATGTGGTCGAGCTGCAGGCGCTTCAGGCTCGCCTTGATGCCGTCCATGATGTGAAAACGCGTGGCGCCGCGCGCGTTCGGGTAGTCCGCCGTCATGCCGAACACCTTGGTTGCAACCACGACTTTGTCGCGCGGCACCTTCAGGTTCTTCAGCGCATGGCCGGTGATCTGCTCGGACAGGCCCTGCGCGTAGACGTCGGCGGTATCGATGAAGTTGATGCCCGCATCGAGCGCCCGGCCGACGAGGCGTTCCGCATCCGCCTGCTGCAGATCGCCGATCTGCCGCCAGATGCCCTCGCCGCCGCCGAACGTCATCGTTCCCAGACACAACTCCGAAACAAACAGGCCGGTGCGGCCCAGCTGGTTATAGCGCATGTGTCGCGTCTCCATCGTGTGAGTGATGTTGATGAGCCGGTTGAGCATACTGCAGCGCGGCAGATCGCGCAGAGCGGACGGCACCTCTCTGGAGGCCGGGCACGCGCGTTGAAAACCTGCGAGACTGGCGGCATATCCGGTGAACGCCGCGGGATCGCAATCAGTACGACGCGCGGCTGTTTCGTTGCCCAGGATCCTTTCCGATGCCCCGTCGCGCTTCGTCCGCCATCCGCGAGACCGTGATCGCCGAACCGTCTGCCGCAGCGAGTGCCGCGGCAGACGAAGGCCACGATCCGCTCGCCGCGTTCCATCCCGCCGTCGCGGGCTGGTTCCGGCGCGCGTTCGCGTCGCCTACCCGCGCGCAGGCGGCCGCATGGCCGTCGATCCGCAGCGGCCGTTCGACGCTCGTCGCGGCGCCCACCGGCTCCGGCAAGACGCTGACCGCGTTTCTCTCCGCGCTCGACGAACTCGTGCAGGCGGGGCTCGCGGCAAACGGCACGCTGCCGGACGAAACGCTGGTGGTGTACGTGTCGCCGCTGAAGGCGCTGTCGAACGACATCCATCTGAACCTCGAGGTGCCGCTCGCGGGCATCGCCGAAGAACTCGCGAAACGCGGCCTGCCGCCGCTCGACATCCGCACCGCCGTGCGCACCGGCGACACCACGCAGCAGGAGCGCACCGCGCTGCGCAAACGCGCGCCGCACATTCTCGTGACGACGCCGGAATCGCTCTACGTGCTGCTGGGATCGGGTTCGGGCCGCGCGATGCTGTCGACGGCGCGCACGGCGATCGTCGACGAAATTCACGCGATGGCGGGCACCAAACGCGGCAGCCATCTGACGCTGACGCTCGAACGGCTCGATGCGCTATGCGGCCGGCGGCTCACGCGCATCGGTCTCTCCGCGACGCAAAAGCCGATCGAGGACGTCGCGCGTTTTCTGGTGGGCGGCGCGCCAGTGGGCGACTCCACGCCGGCCGATTGCGCAATCGTCGACGTCGGTCACACGCGGCCTCGCGATCTCGCGCTCGAACTGCCGCCGGTGCCGCTCGAAGCGGTGCTGCCGAACGACGTGTGGGAGCGCGTGTACGACCGCATGGCCGAACTCGTCGCGCAGCATCGCACCACCCTCGTGTTCGTCAACACGCGCCGCATGGCGGAGCGCGTCGCGCGGCATCTGACCGAGCGGCTCGGCAAGGAAGCGGTGGCCGCACATCACGGCAGTCTCGCGAAGGAATACCGGCTCGATGCGGAGCAGCGTCTGAAGCACGGGCAGCTGAAAGTGCTGATCGCCACGGCTTCGCTGGAACTCGGCATCGATATCGGCGATGTGGACCTGGTCTGCCAGATCGGTTCGCCGCGCGCGATCGCGCCGTTCCTGCAGCGCGTGGGCCGCTCGGGGCACCACGTGGGCGGCGTGCCGAAGGGGCGGCTTTTTCCAGTGTCGCGCGACGACCTGCTCGAATGCGCGGCGCTGCTCGATTGCGTGCGTCGCGGCGAACTCGATGCGCTCGTGATTCCGCGCGCGCCGCTCGACGTGCTCGCGCAGCAGATCGTCGCGGAAACCGCGAACGCCGAGTGGCACGAAGATGCGCTCTTCGAACTCGTGCGGCGCGCGGCGCCGTATGCGGCGCTCGAACGCGAGCAGTACGACGCGGTGCTGAAGATGCTCGCGGAAGGCTATACGGGCCGGCACGGGCCGCGCGCCGCGTATCTGCATCGCGACGCGGTGCATGGCCTGCTGCGCGGGCGGCGCGGCGGGCAGCTCGTCGCGGTCACGTCCGGCGGCACGATTCCGGAGAACGCGGACTACGCGGTGATCCTCGAACCGCAGGCGGTCAACATCGGCACGGTGAACGAAGATTTCGCGGTGGAAAGTCTCGCGGGCGACGTGTTCCAGCTCGGCAATGCGTCGTACCGGATCCTGCGCGTCGAATCGGGCCGCGTGCGCGTCGAGGATGCGCACGGGCAATCGCCGAACATTCCGTTCTGGCTCGGCGAAGCACCGGGCCGCAGCGACGAGCTGTCGCTCGGCGTCGCGCGACTGCGCGCGCAGATCGATGCGCGGCTCGGGCAGCACGATGCGACGGCGGACAATACAAGCCGCCTGCAACCCGCGCTCGACTGGCTGCACGACGAACTGCAACTCGGTGAATCCGCCGCGCGGCAGATGGTCGAATACCTCGCGCGCGCCCGTGCCGCGCTCACCACGCTGCCGACGCAGAACACGCTGGTGATGGAGCGTTTCTTCGACGAGTCCGGCGGCATGCAGCTCGTGATCCATGCGCCGTTCGGCAGCCGCGTGAACCGCGCATGGGGTCTCGCGCTGCGCAAGCGCTTCTGCCGCTCGTTCAACTTCGAGCTGCAGGCCGCTGCAACCGAAGACGCGATCATCCTGTCGCTGACTGGCACCCACAGTTTTCCGCTCGACGAAGTGTGGCGCTATCTGCATTCGAACACCGCCGAGCATCTGCTGGTTCAGGCGCTGCTCGATGCGCCCCTCTTCGGCGTGCGCTGGCGCTGGAACGCGACCACCTCGCTCGCGCTGCCGCGCTTCACGGGCGGCCGCAAGACCGCGCCGCAACTGCAGCGGATGCGCAGCGACGACCTGCTCGCCGCGGTGTTTCCCGATCAGGCTGCGTGCCTCGAAAACATCGTCGGCGAACGCGAATTGCCGAGCCATCCGCTCGTCGACCAGACCGTCGACGACTGCCTGCACGAAGCGATGGATGCGGACAGCTGGCTCGCATTGCTGCGACGCATGGAACGCGGCGACATCGCGCTTGTGTCGCGCGATCTGCCCGCGCCATCGCCACTCGCCGCCGAAATTCTCACCGCGAAGCCGTACGCGTATCTCGACGATGCGCCGCTCGAAGAGCGCCGCACGCAGGCGGTGCTGAATCGCCGCTGGACCGATCCGGAGTCCGCGGACGATCTCGGCGCGCTCGATGCCGACGCGATCGCGAGCGTGCGCGATGAAGCGTGGCCGCAGGCGCGCAACGCCGACGAGATGCACGACGCGCTCGTCGCGCTCGCGTGCATCGGCGAACGCGAGGCAAAGCCGCACGAAAACTGGCTCGCATGGCTTGCGGCGCTGGCCGCCGATGGCCGCGCGGCGCGCCTGCAGATCGCGGAGCACGACGCGCTGTGGCTGCCCGCGGAACGCGTGACCTGCGTGCGCGCGATCTATCCGCATGCGCCGATGGTGCCGCCGCTGCAACCGCCGAAGGGCTACACGGAAGCGTGGACCGAAGACGATGCGCTCGTCGACCTGCTGCGCGCGCGGCTGTCGGGCTTCGGTCCACTGCCGGTGCCATCGATCGCACGCGCACTCGCGTTGCAGGCGTCGACGGTCGCGCTTGCGTTGACGCGCCTCGAAGCGGAAGGCTACGTATTGCGCGGCCGCTTCACGCCCGGCACCGCCGATGAAGAATGGTGCGAGCGGCATCTGCTCGCGCGCATCCATCGCTATACGGTGCGCCGTTTGCGACGCGAGATCGAGCCGGTCGAACGGCACGACTTCATGCGCTTCCTGTTCGTCTGGCAGCATCTGACGCCCGATACGCGCGGCGAAGGACGCGACGCGCTCGCCGCCGCGCTCGCGCAGCTCGAAGGGTTTGAAGCCGCGGCCAGCGCTTGGGAAGAAGAGATTCTGCCGGCGCGGCTGAAGGACTATTCGATCATGGCGCTCGACGACCTGTGTCGCGCGGGCAAACTCATGTGGACCCGTCTCGCGGCACGCGAGCGGGCGGCGGGCGGCCCGGTGCGCAGCACGCCGATCGTGCTGCTGCCGCGCCGCGACGTGCCGGTGTGGACCTCGCTCGTCGATGCGAACGGACAGCCCGAACTGTCGACGCGCGCGCAGCAGGCGCACGATGCGTTGTCCGCGCACGGCGCGATGTTCTACGACGAACTGCTGACCGACACGCGTCTCCTGCCCGTCGAACTCGACGGCGCGCTCGGCGAACTGGTGAGCGCGGGCCTCGTCAACGCGGACAGCTTCGCGGGACTGCGCGCGCTGTTGCGGCCCGCGGCAAAACGCACGTCGCAGTTCGGCAGCCGCCGGCCGCGTCCGCGCCTGGCCGCGCCGATCGGCGGGATGGACGATGCGGGACGCTGGGCGCTCGTGCGCCGCAAATCCGTTGCAGGCAACGATGCCGCGAACGATGCGGCCGCTCCGTCTTCTTCAGACACGACCGCGTTGACGCGCGCGCAGCGATACCGGCAAACGCCACCGGAGATACTCGAACATGTGGTGAACACGCTGCTGCGCCGCTATGGCGTGGTGTTCTGGCACCTGCTCGCGCGCGAGGCGGAATGGCTGCCGCCGTGGCGCGAACTGCTGCGCACGCTGCAGCGTTTCGAAGCGCGCGGTCTGGTACGCGGCGGGCGTTTCGTGCAAGGCGTATCGGGCGAACAGTTCGCGCTGGCCGAAGCGATTCCACTGCTGCGCGACGTGCGCCGTCAGGCAAACGACGGCGCATATATCGCGGTCGCCGCCACAGATCCGCTCAACGTGGTCGGCACGCTGCTGCCGGGCGACAAGGTACCGGCAATCGCCGGCAATCGCGTGCTGTACCGCGATGGAATGGCGGTCGCGACGCTTGCCGCCGGCGAGTTTCGCTATCTCGGCGAATTCGATGCCGCGACCCGCGAACTGATGCGATTGCGGCTCGCGCACCGTTATTGAACGCCGCACATTCGCCGCACCGGCACCGCCAGCACGGATGTTATGGTGCAGTTACCACACTGCGGGAACACCTGTTGCTGCGTCAGCGTTACCTCAGCAACAAATATGCGACCCGAGCATGCATTCGATCCTGCTCGTCGACGACGAGCCCGATCTTCTCTATGTCTGGCAGATGCTGCTCGAAAACGAGCAGTACGACGTCCGTTGCGCGCGAAATGGCCAGGAAGCGCTGGCGATGATCGAAGCGCGCGCGCCGGATCTCGTGATCACCGACTGGATGATGCCGTTGATGGACGGCGTCGAACTGTGCCGCCGGCTGCGCGGACGCCCCGATCTCGCGCATATTCCGGTGTTGATCCACACCGCGGCCGATGCATCGCTGCGCGCGGAAGTGAACGCGCTATGGGACGACTGCATCCGCAAGCCGGCTTCGATGGAACTGCTGGTGACCACGATCGAACGGTTGTGCGCGAAGCATTGAGTTCAGCGCGTCGTGCTCACATCTCCGGGTGATCCAGATCGCCCTGCACGATCCGTTCCCCCATCACCTGCGCCGCCGCCAGCGCCTCCTGCTGCGTCGTGAACGGGCCGATGTCCGGCGCGCCATCGAACGGGAACAGCTGGCGGTTATCGGTTGTGCGCACCACGCGCAGCTGACCGAAAAAGCGCCGGTAGCCGCGCATCCGCGTGCCGGCCGAAACCTCGAAATCGTCTTCGGACTTCGCGGGAATACTGGGGATGAAGGTGCTGGACGGCATGATGAAACCTGCTGCGCTCGCGTTCGCTGATCGGGAAGGAGCGGCTATTTTCGCATGCCAGTGTGAATGCAGCGGGTTACGGCGCGAATCCTCGCGAGCATGTCGCGCTGACCTTTTGGTCAGCCGGACGTAAAAAAAACCGCTCACGTCGCGTTCGCGGCGATCGTGAGCGGTCCACCCAGCGGCCCTCGTGCCCTTGCGGGCACCGGCTCTCGAAAAACGGTTCGGCGTTAGAAGTTGTAGTTGTCGATGTTGGTGGCATCGAACGTGGTCGGCGGTCCAAGGATGATTTCGCCGTTCGCGCCGATCGTGCGCTTGCCGAGCTTGCCCGCGTCGAAGCTCTCGCCCTGCTTGCCGGTGATCGTGCCCGAGGCGAGATTCGCCGCCGCATAGGCTGCGAGGTAGCCGAGTTCGGCCGGATCCCACAGCTGGAACGCCTTCACGGTGCCGTTCTTCACGAACTCGCGCATCTGGTTAGGCGTGCCGAGACCGGTCACCTGCACCTTGCCCTTGCTCGACGACGACGAGATGTAGCGCGCGGCCGCGGCGATACCCACCGTCGTCGGCGCGACGATCGCCTTCAGGTTCGGATACGCCTGCAGCAGACCCTGCGTCTCGACGAACGACTTCTGGTCGTCGTCGTTGCCGTAGGCGATCTTCACGAGCTTGATCTTCGAGTACTCCGGCTTCTTCAGCTCCTCCTGCATGTACTTGATCCACGTGTTCTGGTTCGTCGCGTTCGGCGTCGCCGACAGGATCGCGAACTCGCCCTCGCCGCCCATCAGCTTCGACACGAGCTCGATCTGGCCGCGGCCGATGCCTTCCGCGTTCGCCTGGTTGACGAACAGCTGCCGGCCGGCAGGCGCCGTGTCGGAGTCGAACGTCACGACCTTGATGCCCTGCGCCATCGCCTTCTTCAGATACGGCACGACCGCGTTCGCGTCGTTCGCCGCGATCACGATCGCGTTCTGGTGCTGCGTGATCAGCGTGTTGATGTACGACACCTGCGACGATGCGCCGGCATCCGACGGGCCCACCGCCTTGCCTTCGCCCTTGAACTCCTTGATCGCGTCGAGGCCGCCGTTGTCGGCGATCACCTCGTACGGGTTGTTGATCTGCTTCGGCACGAACGCGATCTTCAGGCCTTCCTTGATGCCGGCCGCCGATGCGCTCGCGGCAATACCCAGCATCGCCGCGCACAGTGTCGCCGTTCCGACCGCCTTTCCTACGTGACGTAGTGGTTTGAACATGCGTGTCTCCTCACTTGATGTTCGGACGGGTGTCCGAGGTTGTTGATGTGCTTCGTTTGCTTCTTTGACTACTTGAATGAATGATTTCCGCAAAGTGAATCCGGAGTGAAACGCCTAGCTTGCCGCCGCGGACTTCGCGAGCAGCCGGCGGTCGCGCATCGCGCGCCAGCGGGCCGCCATGTTCGGAATCAGCACCGATGCGAGCAGCAGCACGCCGGTCACGATCGTCAGCGTTTCGCTCGACACGTCGACGAGCGTCAGCGCATTCTTCAGCACGCCGACGATCAAGAGCGACAGCAGCACGCCGATCATCGAACCGCGTCCGCCGAAAATGCTGACGCCGCCGAACAGCACCGCCGCGATCACCGAAAGCTCGAAGCCTTCGCCGTTGTCGCCGCGCGCGCTGGTGAAACGCAGCGTGTAGATGATGCCGGCGAGCGCGCTGACCGCGCCCGACATCACGAACAGACGCAGGCGGATCTTCGCGACGTCGATGCCGGAAAACGCGGCGGCGGTGGAGTTCGCGCCGATCGCGTAGAGGCTGCGGCCGAACGCGGTAGCCTGCAGCAGCACGGTGAACACCACCGCGCACACGATCACGATCGTGAACGGCAGCGGAATGAATGTGGAGCCGAGCATGTTCATGCCGAACGCCGTGTAGCCGGCCGGGAAATCCGCGACCGCCTGATCGCCGAGCAGCACGTACGCGAGACCGCGAAACAGTGCGAGCGTGCCGATCGTCACCGCGAGTGAAGGCAGGTTCAGCTTCACGATCACGAGGCCGTTCAGCAGGCCAGCCAGCGCGCCCGCGCAGATCACGATGATCATCACCAGCGGCATCGGCAGACCCATGTGCCACAGCACGCCCATCAGCGCGCTCGATGCGCCGAGCACCGACGCGACGGACAGATCGATCTCCGCGGCGACGATGATCAGCGTCATCGGCAGCGCCATCAGCGCGACTTCGGTCAGATCGGCCAGCGCGTTGCCGATGTTCGCCGCGCTTAAGAAGTCGACGGACAGCACGCGGCCGAGAATCAGCGACAGGATCAGCAGCACGGCGAGCAGCGTTTCCCAGTGCAGCGGCACCAGCGGTTTGCGCGTCAAGAGCGCGGCATCGGGTTTAGCCATGATCGCGTTTCCTCATCATGCGTTTGGCGACGGAGCGGGCCAGCAAGGTATCGGCGGCGATCGCGGCGACGATCAGCGCGCCCTGAATGGCCTGCTCCCAGAATGGCGACACGTGCAGCACGACGAGCGCGATGCTGATCACGCCGAGCACCAGCGCGCCTAACGTCGCGCCGAGAATCGTGCCGACACCGCCGTTGATCGCGACACTGCCCACCACGGCGGCCGCCACCACCTGCAGTTCGATCCCCTTCGCGGTGCTCGCGTCGACGGTGCCGAAACGCGCGAGCCACAACGCGCCCGCGAAGCCCGCGATCGCGCCGGAAATCAGGAAGCCCATCATCACGCGCTTCTCGACGCTCACGCCGGCAAGCCGCGCGGCCTCCGGATTCGAGCCGATCGCGTAGTGCTCGCGTCCCGCGCGGAACTGCTTCAGATAAACGGAGAGGCCGATCAGCACGACCAGCGCGATCAGCGCGAGCGTCGGAATGCCGAACACTTCGCCGGTTGCGAGACGCGAGTATTCGGGCGGCAGGCTCGTCGCGTTGATCTGACCGCCATGCACCCACGCGTAGTCCGCGCCGCGGAAGATGTAGAGCGTCGACAGCGTCGCGACGAGCGACGGCACGCGCCCCACCGCTACCAGCAGCGCATTGATCGCGCCGGCCACGATGCCCATCAGCAGCCCCGCGCCGAGCGCGACGATCACCGGCATCTGCGGATGCGCGACATACAGCGCGCCCACCGCATACGCGGTCACGCCGACGATCGAACCGACCGACAGATCGATATGGCGCATCAGGATCACGACCGTCATGCCCGCCGTGAGCAGACTGATGATCGATACGTTGAGCAGCACGTCGCGCAGGTTCTGCAGGTTCAGGAACTGCGGCCGCGCGAGCGCGGTGCCGCCGATCAGCAAAATCAGCACGACGAACAAGGTGGTTTCGCGGCTCTTCGCGAGCGCCGCGAGTACGCCGCCGGAACCGTTGCGCGGGCGCCCGTTGCCGTTCTGGTTCTGTGGCATCGCGGGTGGATGGGTCGTCGAGTGGCGCATCATGCGGCGTATCCCAGAGGCGGATTGGACTGACCGAGCGCGGCATTCATGATGCGTTCCTCGGTGGCGTCGGCACGTGATATTTCGGCGCTGATGCGGCCTTCATGCATCACCAGCACGCGGTCGGCCATGCCGAGCACTTCGGGCAGCTCGCTCGAAATCATCAGCACCGCCATGCCCTCGCGCACGAGGTCCGCGAGCGCGCCGTACACTTCGGCCTTCGCGCCCACGTCGATGCCGCGCGTCGGTTCGTCGATGATCAGCACCTTCGGGTGCGTGGCGAGCCACTTGCCGAGCACGACCTTCTGCTGGTTGCCGCCCGACAGCGTGGCGACCGGCAACTGCGGATCGCCCGCTTTCAGCTGCAGGCGCTTGCCCCATTGCGTCGCGAGATTGACTTCGCTACGCTCCGAGATCAGGCCGAAGCGCACGAGCCGCTGCAGCACCGTCATCGACGCATTGCGCGCGATGCTCAGTTCGAGCGCGAGACCTTGCTGGCGGCGATCCTCGGGCACGAGCGCGAGGCCCGCCTTGACGGCCGCGGCCGGACGTCCCGGTGCAAGCTTCTTCCCGACGATGCGGATCTCGCCGGCATCGAGCGGATCGATACCGAAGATCGCGCGCGCCACTTCGCTGCGGCCCGCGCCGACGAGCCCCGCTAGCGCGACGATCTCGCCCGCGCGCACGTCGAACGACACGTCCTTGAACACACCGATGCGCGTAAGCCCATGCACCGACAGACGCACGTCGCCGGGGGTCACGTCGGCCTTCGGATAGAAGCTCTCCAGATCGCGTCCCACCATCTTCGCGACGATCGACGCAGTGGTCATCTCGGTAGTCGGCGCGTCGAACACCTTCGCTCCGTCGCGCATGATCGTCACGTGCTGGGTCAGCGCGAACACTTCGTCGAGCCGGTGCGTGATGAACAGGATCGCGACGTCGCGCTCGCGCAGCTTGCGCACGATCGCGAACAGCCGCTCCACTTCCGGCAGCGACAGCGCGGCAGTCGGCTCGTCCATGATCAGCACGCTTGCATTCAGCGACAGCGCCTTCGCGATCTCGATCACCTGCTGGTCCGCGATCGACAGCCCGCGCACCAGCTGTTCCGCCTGCAGATCGACGCCGAGCGACGCGAGCAGCGCATCCACTTCGCGATGCATCGTGTCGTACTGGATGCGGCCGACGCGATCCACCGGCTGGCGTCCCATGTAGATGTTCTCCGCGATCGACAGATCGAAGAACAGCGTGGGCTCCTGATAGATCACCGCGATGCCCGAATCGCGCGCCTGCGCGGGTGTCGCGAACTGCCGCTCGACACCGTCGATGTAAAGCTCGCCGGTATCGGGCTGATGCACGCCCGCGAGTATTTTCACGAGCGTCGACTTGCCTGCGCCGTTCTCGCCGAGCAATGCGTGCACTTCGCCGGCACGCAGCACGAGATCGCCGTCGGCGAGCGCGCGCACGCGGCCGAACGTCTTGCTCGCGTGCTTCAGCTGTAGTCGCGGAACGCCGTTGTGGTCTTGCTGCACGGCCTGTCTCCTCCTGGCTCGCGCCACGCTGTGCGCGCGGCACGTGGGTCTAGATGCGGTAGATGCGTTCGGCGTTGGTCCGGAACAGCGCGGCCTGCTCGCTCGCGCTGAGGTCGCTCACGATCGATGCATACGCGCGCCACAGGTCGCCGTACGAGCCGAACAGACGATCCACCGGAAAGTTCGATGCGAACATCGCGCGCTCTGCGCCGAATGCGTCGATCGTATCGAGCACATAGGGACGAAAACTTTCGACAGTCCACGCGTGATCGAACATCGCGAGGCCGCTGATCTTCACCGACACGTTGTTGCACGCCGCGAGCTTGCGCAGCCCGTCGCGCCACGCACGCCAGCCGACGACGCTCGTGCGGTCGACGAACATGCCCGCGTGATTGACGATGAACGCCGTATCCGGATGTGCGCGAGCAAGCTCGGCCGCCTCGTCCATCTGCGACGGATAGAGCTGCATGTCGAACGACAGGTTGTGGCGCTTCAGCAGCGCGAAGTTTTCGCGCCAAGTTTTTTCCTGCAGGTATTGCCGGCCGACGTAGTCGTACAGCTTGTTGCCGTGCACGTTGAGGATCTGCCGCACGCCGCGCGTATTCGCGAACGACGCGTGCGCCTCCAGCAGTTCGGCCGCATTCGCCGCGCTGAAATCGATCCACGCGACGATCCCGTTCGGCATGCCGCGCGAAGCCGGATCGTTCGCAACCGACTGCAGCCAGCGCGTTTCTTCGACCGGATCGGCGGGATCGTGATTCGCTTCGACATGCACGACTTTCAGCACGTCGATTTCGTTCGCGTCCGCGAGCAGGTCGGCGATCAGATAGTCGTGCTGCAGATCGCGGGCATCGCCGACGAACGACACGCCCGGATTCTCGAGCCACGGATAGCGGTGGGTTTTCAGGTCCCACAGATGGATGTGCGGATCGACGACCTGCATCATGGGCTCCTCGTCAATGCGCTGAAAGCGATTGGGCGGCATCGCCGCGCGGCGCGAGTTCGAACACCGGCGCGAGCGGCTGCACAAACGGCGTGTGATCGCCTTCCGTCTGCATGATGTCGGCCATGTAGTCCCACCATTTGCGCATCACGGGCAGCGTGGGCAGCGCATTCATCTGGTGATCGTCCGTGCGCGACAGCACAGCGAACAGGTGATGCGTGGCCTCGTCGAGAAAGATCCGGTAATCGCGCACGCCGGCGTCGTGGAGCGCATCGGCCAGTTCAGGCCAGATCTCGCGATGGCGGCGCTCGTACTCGTCGCGCGTGCCGGGGTTGAGCACCATCCGGAAAGCGATCGTCTCCATTCGTGCCTGTCTCCAATGTTGTTCCGCGGCCTGCTCTGCGTCAGGCATGGAACGACTATAATTCCGGCTGCGATAGCCACTCAATCCGTTGTTGAGATTGAGCGATCCAGAAACCGAATCGCTTCGGGTGCCCACCGCCCTTCGCTCCATGAACCACCCTGCCTCCACGGTCGCGCTCGTCAATCGTCTCCGGTTCAAGCATCTCGCGCTGCTCGTCGCGCTCGACGACGCGCGCAACGTTCACCAGGCCGCCGAAGCGATCAACGTCGCGCAGCCGAGCGCGAGCCGCATGCTCGGCGACATTGAGGAAGCGCTCGGCTTCCTGCTGTTCGAGCGCAACGCGCGCGGCATGCAGCCCACGCCGCTCGGCGTCGTCACGCTCGCGTACGCGCGCCGCGCGCTCGCCGAACTCACGCGCTTCGCCGAAGACCTCGACGTGAAGCGCAAGGGCGGCCACGGGCAGCTGACCGTCGGCGCGATCATGGGCGCCGCGCCCGATCTGCTTGCCATGGCGGTCGCGTCGCTGAAGACCGAACGGCCGCTGCTGAACGTGCGCATTCTCGGCGAAACCAGCGATCAGGTCGTGCAACTGCTGCACCGCCGCGAAGTGGACCTCGCGCTCGGCCGTCTCACCACACCACTGCAGCACAACGACTTCAGCTTCGAGCCGCTCGCGCGCGAACCGCTGGTGCTGATCGTGCGCACCCGTCATCCGCTGGCGCGCGCCGCCTCCGTCACGCTCGCCGAACTGATCGCGTGGCCGTGGGTCGCGCAACCGCTCACCAGCCCGGCGCGCGTGCTGTTCGAGGAAGAACTCGCGCGCGCGGGCCTCGCCACGCCCGTCAACCTGACCGAATGCGCGTCGATCTTCGCGACGCTGCAACTGCTCGAAAACTACGACGCGGTCGCGATGCTGCCGGAATCCGTCGTGCGCGATCACGTGCGCGGCAAGCTGCTCGTCGCGCTGCCGATCGAGATCGGCAAGAGCCTGCCGGGCTTCGGCATCCTCACGCGCAAGGGCGAACCGCTTGCCGAACCGGCCGAGCACTTCGTCGGCCTGTTGCGGCGTTTCTCCCAGCCGCTCGCCGCCGACGATCACGCGCCCGCGCAGCACGGCGGCAAGACGGTCGCCGCGCATTGAAGCCCTCATTGAAGGCTTCATTGAACCTTTCACTGAGCGGTTCAGTGAACATCGCATGCAGTGGACGCGTTCCGGATTCACCGCGGCTTCACTGAACGTTCACTGCAGGTTCACGAACAGCCCGCCATCCACCAGCAACGACGCGCCCGTCACATAGCGCGCGCGGTCCGACGCCAGAAACACCACGCAGTCGGCCACGTCTTCCGGCCGCCCCAGTCTGCCGAGCGGGATGCGCTTCTCCATGTAGCTGCGCTTTTCCTCGTTCGCGAGGTCCTCGGCGTTCAGGTCCGTCGCGATCGTGCCGGGCATCACTGAATTGCAGCGGATGCCGTACGGCCCGAGCGCGATCGCGCACGACTGCATCAGCGAATGCACGCCGGCCTTGGTCGGCGTGTAATGCGTCTGCTCGCCGCCGCCGACGAGCGCGCTGATCGAGCTCGTCGCGACGATCGAGCCGCCGGTGCCCTGCTCCTTCATCTGCCGCGCAACGGCCTGGGTCACGTAGAACGCGCCGTTCAGGTTCACGCCGACGGTGCGCTCCAGCACCGAAGGCGGCATGTCGAGAAACGCGTGGAACGGGCAGATGCCCGCGTTGCTCGCGAGCACGTCGACCTTGCCGAACGCATCGACCGCATGGCGGACGAGGTCGGTGCCGGTCTGCGGCGCGGCGACGTTGCCTTCCACCGCGATCGCGCGCCGGCCCAGCTTCTCGATTTCGCCGATCACGTCGGCGATCGCCGAGCGCTTGCCGTACGACGCGTCGTTGTCACCCCAATAGTTAATCGCTACATCGGCGCCCTCCGCCGCGCACGCCACCGCGATCGCCCGGCCGATGCCGCGCGAGCCGCCGGTGACGATCACCACCTTGTCCTTGAGCAGCACTGTGTCGTCTCCTTCGTGCGTGTCTAGTGCGTATCAGTGCGTGTACGGCCGGTCGAGCTTGCACTCCGGGTTCAGCCGCACGCCGAAGCCCGGCGTCTCGGGCACCTTCATCCGGCCGTTCACCGGTACCGGTTCGTCGAGCAGCAGCGGCGTGAACATCGGCACCACCTGGTCGGCCTTCGGTGCCATCATCAGGAACTCGGCGAACGGCGAATTGTGCCGCGTGACGACGAAGTGATAGCTGTACACCGACGAGCCGTGCGGCACGACGAGCACGTTGTGCGCATCCGCGAGCGCCGAGATCTTGATCAGTTCGGTGATGCCGCCGCACCAGCCGACGTCCGGCTGGATCAGATCGCAGCAGTCCATTTCGAGCAGCATCCGGAAGCCCCAGCGCGTAGCCTCGTGTTCGCCCGTCGACACCATCAGGCCGGGCGGCACGTTGCGGCGCAGGTCCGCATAGCCCCAGTAGTCGTCAGGCGGCAACGCTTCCTCGAGCCACTTCAGCCCGTACTCCGCCGCGCCCTTCGCGAGACGCTTCGCGTAAGTCACGTCGAGGCTCATCCAGCAGTCGTACATCAGCCAGAAGTCGTCGCCGACTTTCGAGCGCATGTCCGCGAGCTTCGCGAGGTTCTGCTTGAGGCCGTCCTCGCCTTCGGCCGGGCCGTGCTGCAACGGCAGCTTGCCTCCGATGAAGCCCATCTGCTTCGCGAGATCGGGGCGCGCGCCGGTCGCGTAGAACTGCAGCTCGTCGCGCACCGGACCGCCGAGCAGCTGATACACCGGCTCCTTGCGCACCTTCGCGAGCAGGTCCCACAGCGCGAGGTCGACGCCGGAAATCGTGTTCAGCACGATGCCCTTGCGCCCGTAGTAGAGCGTCGAAAAATACATTTGATCCCACATCTTCTCGATGTCGGTCACGAGCTGCCCTTCGAGAAAGCGCGCGAGGTGCTTCTCGACGATGAACGCGCCGATTTCGCCGCCCGTCGTGACCGCGAAGCCGACGGTGCCGTCGCTCGCCTCGATCTCCACGACCAGCGTGCCGAGCACGTTGATGCCGAACGACTGGCGGCTCTGCCGGTACTCGGGATAGCGCGCCATCGGCGTCGAGATGTGATCGTCGATCCAGTGGTCGTCCCCCTGGTCGTGATAGTCGGCGCCGCCGCCGCGGACCGTGAAGGCACGCACGTGCCGGATAGTGGGCATGCTCATGTCGATGAACTCCGTTTTGCCTGTGCGGTTGATCCTGCGGTTGTTCCCGCGCTTGATTCGATTGATTCGTATGTTTCGGTAGCTTCGCCGGTTCGCAGCGTGCCGATCGCGAGCGCCGCGAGCACGCTCGCCGCGGCCAGCGCGATGAGCCCCGCCGAACTCGACTGGAACGCGTGCTCGGCCCACGTGCGCAGCGACGGCGCGAAGAAGCCGCCCAGGCCGCCCAGCGAATTGATCAATGCGATGCCGCCCGCCGCCGCGGCGCCCGTCAGATAGCGCGTCGGCAAGGTCCAGAACAGCGGCTGCGCGGCGATGAAGCCGCTCGCCGCGAAGCACAGCGCGACGAGACCGACCACCGGCTGATGCGCGAGGCCCGATACCGCGATGCCGCAACCCGCGAGCGCCAGCAGCAGCATCGCCCAGCCTCGATGACCGCCGGCGCGATCCGCGCGGCGCGGCACCCACCACGTCACAGCGACCGCGCACAGCCACGGCAGCGCCGTCACGAGGCCGACGCGCAAGCCCACTTTCGTGCCGAGCAGCGCCGCGACCTGCTGCGGCAGATAAAAGATCACGCCATACACGGCCATCTGGATCAGCAGATAGATCGCGGACAGCGCAAGCACGCGCCGGTCGACGAGCGCCGCGCCGACATGACGCGGACCGTGCGATGCCGCGGCGTGGTCGTCGCCCGCGATCGCGACGCGCAGTGCGGCGCGTTCGTTCTCGTCGAGCCAGGCGACATCGGCAGGCCGGTTGTCGAGATAGAAGAACGCCCACACGCCGACGAACGATGCGAGCGCGCCCTCGACGACGAAGAGCCACTGCCAGCCGGCAAAACCGCCAGTGCCATTCAGTTCGAGCAGCAGCCCCGACAGCGGACTGCCGAAGATGAACGCGAGCGGCGCGCCGAAATAGAACACACCGACCGCGCGGGCGCGCGCCGATTGCGGAAACCAGTGCGTGAGGTAGTAGATGATGCCGGGGAAGAAGCCGGCTTCCGCGATGCCGAGCAGGAAGCGCAGCACGTAGAACGCGGTGGACGTGTGCGCGAACGCCATCGCGCCGGACACGAGCCCCCACGTCACCATGATCCGGCACATCCAGATGCGCGCGCCGACCCGATGCAGCAGCAGATTGCTCGGCACCTCGAAAAGCGCGTAACCGATGAAGAACACGCCCGCGCCGAACGCGAACGCGACGTCCGACAGGCCGGTGTCGTGCTGCAGCGCCTTCTGCGCGAAGCCGATGTTCGCGCGGTCGAGAAACGCCAGCACGTACATCAGCAGCAGAAAAGGCAGCAGGCGCCGCATCACGCGGCCGATCGCGCGTTCGAGCGTTATGGCATCGCCTGACGATGCGGGTGTGGCGGGTGTGGTGGGCACACTCATCTTGTCTCCCATGTCTTTCCGGTACGCCCGTCTTCTGCGGGCTCAAGGCATTCGCCGCCCCACGCCGCTAGTAAGTCGCGCGCCCACCCGACAGATCGAACACCGAACCCGTGCTGAACGCGCAGTCTTCCGACGACAGCCACAGGATCAGCGACGCGGCCTCTTCCGGCATCAGGAAGCGGTTCATCGGGATCTTCGACAGCATGTAGTCGATGTGCTCCTGCTTCATCGAGTCGAAGATCTCGGTTTTCGCGGCAGCAGGCGTGACCGCGTTGACGAGGATGTTGCTGGTGGCGAGCTCTTTGCCGAGGGACTTGGTCAGGCCGATCAGACCTGCCTTCGACGCGCTGTAGTGCGACGCGTTCGGGTTGCCTTCCTTGCCCGCGACGGATGCGATGTTGACGATGCGGCCATAGCCCTGCTTCAGCATCAGCGGCACGATGGCTCGCGACGTGAGGTATGGGCCGATCAGGTTGACGTCGATCACGCGGCGCCACACGTCGGGTTCGAGCTCCCAGGTCTTGCCGTTGCCGCCGGTGATGCCGGCGCAGTTGATCAGCACGTCGATCTTGCCGTGCTGTTTGACGGTTTCCGCGGTGGCTTCGCCGACCGACTGCTCGCTCGTCAGCTCGACGATCGCCGTCGATACCTTGCCGAGTTCCGCGAGTTCCTGCTGACTCGTCGCGAGCCGCGCGGCGTCGACGTCCCACAGCGAAACGGCCGCGCCCGAGCGCAATGCGCGCTGCGCCACCGCGTAGCCGATGCCCCGCGCGCCGCCCGTGATCACGATGACGCGCCCATCCAGATCGATGCGATTCATGCTGTCTCCGTTGTGTTCTTGAACTGCCGATGTCACGACTATACGAAGCCGCCGATACCGCAACAATCCGAGTATTGGATGGCGCGATAACAAAAGCGGATTGGAGTGGGGGTAAACACCGAATATTCGCTTACAAATATCACGCGTTGCGCGTGCACGGCGAAGCGGTCCGCGCGTTATATCCGTCAGCGCCGCCGATTTCGGTTCGAGACAGTTCAAAGCAGCTGGAAGCAGGCGGCGCGACGTATCCAGGTCGAGGAGTGACCGTGAACCGCAAAGCCCAATCCCATCGCCCCATGCGCCCTTCGATGTCGCCGCTGCTGCGCGCGCTAACCTATAGCCGCGCATCGCACGAGCCCGTGACCCGCTCGATGCTGCTGCAGTGCTACATCGCGCTCGACGCGTTCCGCCGCGGCCACGGCTCGCGCGAGCTGTTCGCGACGCTCGGGCGCTATCTGCTCGTTGCCGAGGAACTGTGCCGGCTCGAACTGCAGGCGCCGGACGCGGACTACATCGAGGCGGCGCAGGCGATCATGGTCGAACTCGACGAGGCGCAGAAAACCGCTGGCGCGTGGCAGCTCGACGACGACGGCTACCGCGCGCTCTGCGCCGCGCTCGACATTCTCGCGGCGCAGCTTGCCGATGCGTCGCTCGACGAGATCACGCGGGCCGAGTCCGCGATGGTCACGGGGCTGCTGAAGGCGCACGGCATGCAGGAACCCGCCGTGGCCCTGCGGCACTGAACCGGAGCCCCGCCATGCTCACCGCGCGCCTCTGCGGCGCCGTTACAGCAGCCGCGTATCGGCCGGTGCGTGCGCCCAGTCGTCGTGGCGGCCATCTTCGAAACGCAGCGGCGCGGCGGCCAGCTCATCGGCCGGCAGATCGTCGAAGCAGGCCAGATTCACCGCGAAGAACTGGCCGCCGAACGCCGGGTTGCTGCCCTCG
Organism: Paraburkholderia phosphatilytica; assembly: GCF_003443895.1. Taxonomy (GTDB): domain Bacteria; phylum Pseudomonadota; class Gammaproteobacteria; order Burkholderiales; family Burkholderiaceae; genus Paraburkholderia; species Paraburkholderia phosphatilytica. The sequence continues at coordinate 53,179 of NZ_QQOA01000039.1, forward strand.
CCGAATACCTTGATGCCGCATTGCCCGCAGAAGCGATGGCGGATCGAGTGCGACGCGAAGCGGTAATCCTGCAATGCCGCTTCGCCCGCCAGCACGCGCAGCGCGGCGCCCGGCACGAAGGCCTTCCAGAAGCGCGCCTTGCTGCAGATCGAGCAGTTGCAGCGGCTCGTTCCTTCGGCAAGGTCGAGGTCGCACTCGAAGCGCACCTGACCGCAGTGGCAACTGCCTTGATAGGTCTTCTTCATGCTGTGTCTCCTGAGGTGCTCATGAGGTGCTCATGGGGTCAACAACGTGCTGCCCTGCAGTGCTGTCAACGCTGTCAGCCCTGTGCGCTCCTTGCGGCCACAACTTCATCCAGCCGGTCGGCGAAGCGATCGATCAGCTGCGTCCAGCCAACGCGGTGACCGTCGCGCGATGCCTCGCTTTCAAGACCCGATTGCCGGAACGTCATCAACGTGCGCCCGGGGCCGGCTTCGTCGAAGGTCACCTCGATCAGCGTATTGCGTTCGACCTTGCCGTCGCGCTCCCACGCGAACGTGAACACGATCCGCTCCGGCTCGACGATCTCGCGATAGACGCCGCGCTGCCAGTAGTCGTCGCCCTGTGGCGAGCGGATGCAGATGCGATAGGCGCCGCCCGGGCGAAAGTCGACTTCGCAGAACGGCGTGGTGAAATCGCGGCCCGTCTCGTCGCGCGGACCCCACCAGCGCGCGAGATGTTCGGGCGTGGTCCACACCTCGAACGCGAGCGCGCGCGGCACGTTCAGCGTGCGGGTGATCGTGAGCGCATAGCCGCTGTCGGCCCCGTGCGCCGCGCTGGATCCATTCCGGCCGGATTCATTTCTTTCGTCTGCCATGCTGCTTCTCCGTGATGTGAAGCTCGCCGACGTAGTCGGCCATGCGATCGAAACTGCCTTCCCAGAAGCTGCGATAGCGCTCGAGCCAGCCCGCAACCTCGCGCAGCGGCGCCGCCTGCAGACGGCGCGGACGCCACTGCGCCTGCCGGCTCTGCTCGATCAGACCCGCCTGCTCGAGCACCTTCAGATGCTTCGAGATGCTCGGCAGCGACATATCGAACGGTTCCGCCAGTTCGTTGACCGTGGCCTCGCCTTCCGCGAGCCGCGCCAGCATCGCGCGACGGGTCGGATCGGCGAGCGCGGCGAACGTGGCGCTCAGTGCATCGGCTGGCATCTTCATTTAACCCATTAGCTAATTAACCTTCAGGCTAAGTAATCAACGCAGGTTCGTCAAGGACGATTCGCCCTGGCGTTAACCCTCATCTTTTGATAGATCGATGCGCGCGGCGAAGATGCATCGCGCGGGTGGAATGCGGGTGAAGCCGCGCTCAGGCGTCGGTGTCGCTCATCGAATCGGCGAAGTCGCCGGTCCGCGCAAGCGGTGGCCGCGCCGCCATCGACCAGCGCCCCTTGCCTTCGCGCTTCGCGACATACATGGCTTCGTCGGCGGCGCGCAGCACGCCGTCGATCTCGTCGTCCGCGCTCGACACCAGCGCGATCCCCACGCTGACGCCCACCGATACCGACACGTCCGAGCCGAACTGGAACGGCTTCTGCACCTCGGCGATCAGGCGGTCGCCGAGTTCGCGATGCTGGGGTTCCTTCGCGACGTCCGTGACGATCACGAATTCGTCGCCGCCCAGCCGCGCAACCAGCGCGTCCGGTCCCGCGAGCGCGCGCAGCCGGTCCGCGACGCGCGCGAGCAGGTTGTCGCCGACACCGTGGCCGTACGCATCGTTGATCGGCTTGAAGCCGTCGAGGTCGAGATACAGCAGCGCCATGCCGGGCCTAACGCCGCCGGGATGGTCATAACCGTGGCCGCGCGCGGTGGCATGCGACAGACCCGCGCGATTGAGCAGTCCGGTCAGGTCGTCGTGCCGCGCGCGACGGTCGTTCTCGCGCTCGGACTTCATCGTCGACACGAGCAGCGCGTTCAGGCGCCACGACGCCGCGCTCATCGCGAACAGATAGAACGGAATCTGCACGAGTGTCAGCAGCAGCACCGGCTGGCCGGCGAACAGCGCGCCGACGCAGCACGGCCCGAGCGACAGGAAGATCATCACGGCGACGAGCCGCGGCGCGCCGAAGTTGCGGAAACAGATGCCGCCCACCATCGCCGCGGCGGACAGGAACGACAGCGTAGCCGCGACCCAGTCGCCGCTCAGCACGCTGACGAGCGCGCCATAGCCGACCGTCGCGCCCCACGCGGGCGCGAGCAGCACGTGCATGCCGGTGAGCGTCGGTTCGCCACGCTGCGAGCGGCGGCGCGCCGCAACGAGCACACATAGCCGCGCGATGCATACGGCGATTTCGACCGCGAGCCACGCCTTGAACGCGAGATTCGGATGGCGCCGTTCGAGCACCCATGCAACCGCGATCGTGTTGAAGACGCCGCCGAAGAAAATGGGCAGCGTGCCGAACAGGCTCGCGACCAGTGCGGCGCGGATTTCGTGCGGGACGTTCTCTCCGACGTCCAGCATCCACGTTGCCAGCTTCCCCGTTGGCAGCGTGAATACCTCGTTATTCCGGTTCATTTTCCTGGTCCAGCCGGTACCCGTGTTCACCGCGGTTGCAGCTTTGCGCTGTTCAGGTAGCGATGATATTGAACACCGGCAATCGGGTTACTGATTCATCTTTTCAGACTTCTGAATTGAACCAGCAGCTTAGCAGCATTCGATTAACGAAACCGTGAAAGGTGCAAAAACAACGAAATACCGGCTGTCAGATAATGTCAGCCGGAACAGGTCATGATTCTGGAGATTCAGGTTCTACATTTCTAAGCCGTCAATGCAGATAACCGCCTGTTTGCCGGGTCGCGCGTGAATTGAACCATGCAAACCGGATCGCGTTTAAATGGCTTCGCTTGCGGAGACTTCTTTCACGCGTTCGAGTCTTACCGCGGGCACGAACAGCAGCGAAATCACGATTGCAAGCGCCACGAACAGCAGCGTGACGAAGGTCAGATGCAACGACTGCTGCAGCACGTAGCGAACCGCGGCATCCGCGTTCAGGTTGCCGCCGGATCCGTCCAGCAGACCCTTCAGCTGATCCGACGTGACCGCGGCAACGCCCTTCGTGTGACTCAACCCGTAATTGAGCACCGCGCCGAAAATGGTGGCCCCGAGCGTGCTGCCTAGGTTGCGCGAGAACAGGTTCGATGCGGTCGCGCTGCCGCGCTGGGTCGGCTGCACGATCTCCTGGATCAGCACCAGGCAGCACACGCTCGACGTGCCCATGCCGAGGCCCATCACGAGCGAGCCGAACCCGGCCATCACCGGCGAGCTGCCCGGATGCAGCAGCACGAACGGAATCGCGCCCACCGGCAGGAACAGGCTGCCGCCCACCATCGTGCGACGCAGACCGAAACGATGGAACGTGCGGGCCGCGAGCGTCGCGCCGGTGGGCCAGCCGACCATCATCATCGTCAGTGCGAGCCCCGCCACCACGGGAGAGCGTTGCAGCACGCCCTGCACATACATCGGCAGGAAGGTCGTGAGACCCATCAGCGCGACGCCGGCAAAGAAGGTCGACGCATTCGCGGCCGCGATCGGTCGATGCCCCCACAGCGAAAACGAGATCATCGGGTCCGGCGCGCGACGCTCCTGCCAGACGAACAGCACCGCGCACGCACAAGCCACGGCGCCCTCAAGCAGGGCCCGCTGCGAGTCCACCGAATCCGCGTCGGTCAGCGCCATCATCAACGCGCCGATCGCGATCGTGAACAGCGCCGCGCCGGCGAGATCGATCGACGGTTTGTCGTGGCGTTCATGTTCGTGCAGATGCAGGATGAAGCCCACCGCCGAGGCGATGCCGATCGGCACGTTGAGCCAGAAGATCCACGACCACGACAGGTCGCGAATGATGAGACCGCCCGCCATCGGGCCGAGCACCGCTGAAATCGCCCACACGCTTGCGAGATAGCCCTGCACCTTGCCGCGTTCGTGCGCAGGGTAAAGATCGCCGACGATCGTCAGCGTGACTGGCTGGATCGCGCCCGCGCCGATCCCCTGGATCAGGCGGAACGCGATCATCGCCGGCATCGACCAGGCAAAGCCCGCGAGCAGCGAGCCCACCAGGAAGATCACGATGCCGGCCAGCACAGTCGGCTTGCGGCCGTACAGATCGGCAAGCTTGCCGAACAGCACGGTCATGGCCGTCTGCGCGAGCAGGAACGACGAAAACACCCAGCTATAGAGCCGCAACCCGCCAAGGTCGGTCACGATTTGCGGCATTGCGGTAGAGACGATGGTCGCTTCGATCGCAACCATCGCCGAGGCGGCCATCACGGATGCGATGACGAGCGGCCGGGACGTTTTAGGGTGATGTGACATGTGAGCGGCGCTAGCGCGCCTGGCGAAAGAACCCGCATCGATGCGCTGCACTGCGCCCAGGCAATACAGTCGCCGCGCAACGCAACCAGAGCGGATGAAGACGGTGGAGTGCAAACGGCACGCAAGCGTGACCGTCTGCAACGGAACGAAAGGATTATGAACGCTTTTGTCAGCGAGCGCTGGCAGCGGCACACCGCTTGCGCACGGCTAACGCCACAACGATCGCCCGCCGGAAATGACACAGCCGGCCACGAGGGCCGGCTGCTCGATGCGCCATCGCCAATACGATGGCTGGGGACATTGCAATGCGCGAGGCCCGTGCCGGAACGAACCCGAACGGTTCGCCGGCGCGGGCCCGCGTGCAATCAGCCTGCAAATCAGGCTGCGGGCGTCGCTGCCGGCGCTTCGCTGGCAACGGCCGGCGCGGCGGCCTTGCGCGGACGGCCCACGCGCTTGACGCCATTCCCGGCGTTCGTTGCAGCTTTCTTTGCAACCGGCTTCTTTGCAGCCGCTTTCTTGACCACTGCAGTGGTAGTTTTCTTAGCGGTTTTCCTGACGGCGGCTTTCTTTGCAGTTGCCTTGCGTGCGGTCTTTGCCGCTTTGGCGCTCACGGCCTTCTTAGCGGCGGTCTTCTTTGCGGCAACCTTCCTGCCCACCTTTTTAGCGGCAGCTTTCGTCTTGCCCGCCGCGCTGCTCACAGCAGCTGTCGCGCCATCGATCAGATAAACGCTGCGATCCTTGACGTCCTTGATCCATGCCGGCGGACGGGCATGGCCGCTCCACGTTTCGCCGGTGGCCGGATTGCGGTATTTCGGCGGCAGCTTGCCCTTCTGCTTCGGGGCCTTGAAACCGGCCCGCACACGCGCCGCGCGCTCGCGTTTCGCCTTGTTACGGGCTTCGATGTCTTCAGTCGTCAAACCGTGCTTCAGCATCAGTTCGCGAATCTGGTCGAGCGCGTGTTGGGCACGTTCGGCGATCAGCACCTCGGCCTGGGCCTGAAGCTTTTTCATTCGTTTCTGGATCTGTTCAAGAGTGGCCATGAGTGCCTCCTTGTCAAATGGGAATGGCAGCACTATGCCATGCCAGCCATGTTCTTGACAAAAGCCTGGCATCCCTTAGGCAATCTATCCAGTTTTTTTACGCCGTTAAACGCAATAAAGCGGATGGGTCTAACAGGTTTTAGCAAGGGTCTTACATGACTTAACGCGCATTCGAACGATCGGGACGAACGCCGGTAAACACGCTTCGGTGACTTGCAGAGCGACGATCAAACGACAGCGGCTCGTCGCGCATGTTGTGCTAAGTCATTGAACCAAGGCGACTAATGGTGTTTTAGAAGGTCTCGCGCAGGTCTCGCGCAGGTCTCACTTCGGGCCGCGCTCATGATGGTCAAATCGTATTTGACGTGTGGAATCGTCACAAAGCATCGCCTGCGGTGTCGTTCGAAAGCAGGTGAAAGCAGGCGCGCGCTTTGGAGACGGGAGGTGTTGCTTGTTAGAGACAGAACGAAGCGCGTTCTGGCCAGCATCAAACGGATCCGGTCATTTCGAGTCGCTAAAGCGGCCCAGGCGGAGACAGTTCGGGAAGCAGAATATCGTCGTCGGCGAGCTTCCGGAATGCCGCTTCGACCCGTTCGAGATCGCGGGTCCGCCCGCTTGCATGCATGTCCTGGAGATCGGGCAATGGCAGCGTGACCGGCGTGCAAAGCGCATAGTCCCTGACCCGCAGCACCGGCGCGATGGTGGTGAAGAACGCAGTGGTTGGCACCCCGAAGCCAGCCGCGACATGCACGGCGGCCGTATCGGCCGTCAGCACGAACGATGCGCCTTTGGCCCATGCGAGGAACGAAGCCGTATCGGGCGACAGTGCGGCCACATTCACATAGCGCGGGTGATCGACCGCGCCAAACCCGAGTACGGGCAAACCCCAGCGTTGCCAGAGCCGCTCGACCATCGCCGCATGCAATCCGGCCGGAATGCTTCTGACCGGCGTGCTCGCGGTCGGGCAAAACAGCACGTAGCGCTGGCCTTGCCACGCAGTTGGCAATGCGGGCAGATCGAGCCGGCGCAGCCAGTCATTGCTTTTGTGTTCCACGGGCACCGTCGATGGTTCGACGCCTAGCGCCCATAGAAAGAAGTCGATCATCGGCATCGACGCGAACGCCGGCCAGAACAGCTGATTGCCGACGTCGATGCAGGTCTCGCTAGCGGGCAATGCATCCAGCGGGAACGGCAACGCGCGCGGCGTCATCACCACCCCGTCCGACAGCTGATAAAGCGCTTCGACATACGCGGGCGCCAGCGCCGGACGATAAACGATGAAACGCGTTTGCGGATGCTGGCGCCGGATCGCATCGAGCGCGGTGAGGCCGATGATCGAATCGCCTAGCGTAACGCCCATGCCGTTGATCAGATGGACCGTATGGATCGCACGCTCCGTTTGATACGACAGATGAAACGGCGCGCGCGCCGCGTTCAGGATGCGCGCTTCGCTGGACAAGGGCAGGTAGCGCCCTTCGATACGTTCCTGCTGCTCGAGGTCCCAGGACGCGACGATCATGCGCTGTTCGGATAGTAGCGAACCGCGATGCGTCAGCGCGTCGGCTTCGTCGAGAAAAGTCATGAGCTCATCCCGCCAGCGCCACCGCTTCCACTTCGATTGCGAGTCCGTAATGCAGCACCGGCACCGGCACGACCGCGCGCGCCGGCTTGTGGGTGCCGATCCATTGCTCGTAGACCTGGTTGAAGAGCGCCCACCGATCGATATCCGTCACATACACGCGCACCTGCACGAGCCGGCCCACACTGCTGCCGCACGCTTCGAGCACGTCCTTCACGTTGGCCAGCACCTGGCGCGCCTGGACCTCGAACGGTTCGTCGGCGAGCTTCGTGCCGTCGGGCGTGACCGGCAATTGCCCCGACACGAACACGAAGCCGTTTGCGGCGACGCCATGCGAATAGTGGCCGGCGGGCGCACGCATCGTAGAAGGATCGACGAGACGCATGCCGCTCATGACTGACCTCCCGACACGAGCGAAGCAAAGCGCAGCAGATCGACATTGCCGCCGGAAACGATCACGCCGACCCGCTTGCCCGCGATATCGACCTTGCGGTTCAGCACCGCGGCGGCCGCAAGACATCCGGTCGGCTCGACGACGAGCTTCATGCGGCTCGCGAAGAACTTCATCGTTTCAACCAGCTCCGCGTCGCTCACCGTGACGATTTCGCGCACGAGTTGCTGGATCACCGGGAACGTGTGATTGCCGAGATGCTGCGTCTGCGCGCCGTCCGCGATCGTTCTCGGCGTATCGATATGCACGATCGCACCGCTTTGCAGGCTTTGCTGCCCATCGTTGCCCGCTTCGGGCTCGACGCCGACGATCGCGCAGCCGGGGCTCAATTCGTGCGCAGCGACCGAGCATCCAGACAGCAATCCGCCGCCGCCCAGACAGACGAACAGCATGTCGAGCGGGCCTGCGTCTTCGAACAGCTCTTTAGCCGCGGTGCCCTGCCCGGCCATCACGTGCGGATGGTCGTATGGCGGAATCAGCGTGAGGCCGCGCTCTTCTGCAAGGCGACGGCCAAGCGCTTCGCGGTCTTCCGTATAGCGATCGTAGAAGATCACTTCGCCGCCATAGCCGCGCGTCGCTTCGACCTTGATCGCGGGTGCGTCCTGCGGCATCACGATCACGGCCTTGACGCCTAGCAGCTTTGCCGACAGCGCGATCGCCTGCGCGTGATTACCCGAAGAGAACGTGATCACGCCGCCCGCACGCTGCTCCGGCGTGAACTGCGAGATCGCGTTGTACGCGCCGCGAAACTTGAACGCGCCCATGCGCTGGAAGTTTTCGCACTTGAAGAAGAGCTGCGCGCCGGCAAGCGCATCGGCAGTGGATGAAGTCAGCACCGGCGTGCGATGCGCGGCGCCGCGAATGCGTTCGTGGGCGGCGGCAACGTCACCGTAAGCAATGGCTAAAGCGGTCATGAGCGATCCTGATCGGGCAGATAGGTGTAGACGGTGGAGCGCGCGACGCCAAGCGTCTGCGCGACGGCGGAGAGCGAGCGGCGCAGATCGAGCAGTCCGCGTTCGGATAGTTCGCGCATCGCTTCGCGGCGCTGCGCGAGATTCATCGCGGCGGGCGTGGTGTTGCGCGCGGCCGCGAAGTGCTCGAGCGCGGTGCGGACTTCGTCGACGCGGCGCGGCGCAAGCGATTCGTCGACGGGCGGCGTGGCGGTGTCGACGCGCATCAGCTGGCCGAGCCCCGCGGTCACGGCCGCGAGCATCGACGTATCCATGTTCAGGCAGATCGCGGCCACGTATTCGCCGGCGCTGTTCTTCAGGCCGATCGACGTGCTCTTCGCGGGCCGGCCGTCCGGAAAGCGGTTCGCGTAGTTCGGGATGACTTCGGGAAAGGCCGGGTCGGCGATGCGCGCGAGCCCCATTTCGGTAGCCGCGTCGCCCACCTCGCGGCCCGACAGGTTGTTCGCGATCGCGACCACCGCGTGGTCCGGCTGCGTGAGATCGTGCAGCACGACCTCGACGAGCGGCGCGAGCGTCTCGCCGAGCGCCGCGACGATCTTCGCGCCCTCGCGCAGCAGCAACTGGTTTTCGCTGAGCTTCTTCATGGTTTCGACATTATGTCTCTTTTTGACAAAATGTCAAAGTCGAACCGGACCCAAGCGGGGCACGCACGTCAGCCACCGGGCATGAATTGATGCACTAACACCCCGTTCCTCACCGGATTGAATCGACTGACGAAACCGTACAGTGTCGATCAACGGGATGTCCACACATCGGAAGGTCCCATAACCATGGAGAAAGGCGCGGTGACCTTGAAGAGCAACTCGATAAAGCTGGCGGCGCGTGCGGCGTGCGCGGCATCGATGGCCCTGTGCGTGGCAGGCGTAGCACACGGGCAGGAAGTGTATGTGACGGGCGGCACGCTTGGCGCGGGCCTCGGCGGCGCGTGGAATTTCAACCCGCACGTCGGGCTGCACCTGGACGCGGAAGGCTTCGGCTTCTCGCACAGCGTGACGGTCGACGACAACCAGTATGACGGTCACCTGAGCCTCAAGCAGGGCGGTCTGTATCTCGACCTGTTTCCGTTTGCATCGAGCGCATTCCGCGTGACCGCGGGCGCGCTGATCAACGACGATACGCTCGACGCGCACGCCGTGCCGAACGCGGACGGCAACTACAAGATCGGCAACGAGTACGTGCCGGCAATCGGCGGCGCGCCGTCGGCGACGGCAACGATGCCGCATGTGATGCCGTATCTCGGCATCGGCTACGGCCACAAGAAGCAGACGAAGGGCTTCGGTCTGACGGCCGACCTGGGCGTTGCATATGGCCGCCCGCACGTGTCGTACAGCGTGCCGGATGTCTACAGCCAGCTCGTTTCGCAGCAGGACATCGCCGACGAAGAGCAGCAGCTCAGCAACAAGATCGACAAGTACCGCTGGTACCCGGTCGTGCAGCTGGGCGTCACCTACCGCTTCTAGGCGACGGGCGTCGCTAGCGTGTCAGCGACGCCAGATCGAAACCAGCGAGATCGCCGATCCGCTCGATCGTGATATCGGCGGGCGGATACTTCGCGATCTCGCGCGCATCCAGCGCATAGTGGCCCTGACGCGGAAACACCGTGGTCAGGCGCTCGCCCCAGATCTTCTTCATCGCGGCAAGGATGCGCAGCTTGTCGTCGACCATCACGTAGTGCTTCGCCGGAAAACGGCGCTCCACTTCGGCGAGCATCGTTTCCTTGTGCACGTAGATCAGCACCCGTCCTTCGACCTCGCCCCAGAGTCCGGAGCGCGTGACCTTGCGCGGCTGGAACACCACGTCGCCATCCGACAGGATCACCGTCGGACCATGCGGACGCACGTGCTGCAAGACATCCAGCGAGCCCGGATACAGGCGGTTCGCGAACGGATAGTCGATCAGGAACTGCGACATCAGCAGCAGCCGGCAGTCGTCCTGACGCTCCTGCCGGTAGCGCTGCAGCGCGCCGAGATAGTCGGCATAGCCGAGCTCCGCGCGCAGGTTCTCGAAGATGTCCCAGTAGCGGGCGCTGTTCTCTTCGCCGAACTCGCGCATCATGTGCGCGCGCAGATCGGACAGCACGTGATCGTTGTCGAGCAGCGTGTTGTCGACATCGAACAGGAAGACGACGTCATGGGGTGCGTTCATCTCGGCGTTCCTCGCTCCGGCTTCCACTGCAATGAAGATGAAAGGCGCGCGGCCCGCTCGTGCCGCGCGTGTTCTACGCTCGCGATAAACGAGCCCCGTCCGCTTAAGCTCTGCTTTAGCCCTGCTTTCAGCTTTGTTTCGTGCCGCCCGCGGGCAGATGGCCCTGCATCACCGCGGCCTTTTCCGCGTGGCCGCCGAAATCGCGGCGCATCGCCGACAGCACGCGGTTCGCGAAGTCCGCTTCGCCGCGCGAACTGAAGCGCGCGAACAGCGCCGCGCTCAGCACCGGCACCGGCACGCCTTCGTTGATCGCGGCATCCACCGTCCAGCGCCCTTCTCCCGAATCCGATACGCGGCCCGTGAAGTCGTTCAGTTCCACGTCGTCGGCAAAGGTGCCGGCAATCAGGTCCAGCAGCCACGACCCGATCACGCTGCCGCGCCGCCACACTTCGGTCACTTCGGCGAGATCGAAGTCGTACTGGTACAGCTCGGGGTTGCGCAGCGGCGTGGTTTCCGCGTCGACCTCCTGCGTATGCTTGCCGACGTCGGCATGGCGCAGGATGTTGATCCCTTCCGCGTAGGCGGCCATGATGCCGTACTCGATGCCGTTGTGGACCATCTTCACGAAGTGCCCCGCGCCTTGCGGCCCGCAGTGCAGGAAGCCCTGGTCCGCGGTGCCGGCGTCCTTGCGGCGCCCTGGTGTCGGCACGGCCGCGCCGACGCCGGGCGCGAGTGCGGCGAACACCGGCTGCAGGTGCTCGACCACCTGCTTCTCGCCGCCGATCATCAGACAGTAGCCGCGCTCGCGGCCCGCCACGCCGCCGCTCGTGCCGACGTCCACATAGTGAAGCTTGCGCGCGCCCAGTTCGTTGCCGCGCCGGATGTCGTCGTGATAGTACGAGTTGCCGCCGTCGATCACGATATCGCCCGGTTCCAGCAGCGGCACGAGCGCATCGAGCGTCTTGTCGACCACGGCGGCCGGCACCATCAGCCAGATCGCGCGCGGTTTTTCGAGCTTCGCGACGAGATCCTGGAGCGACGTGGCGCCCCCGATGCCTTCCTGTTCAAGCCGCTTCACCGCGTCCGGCTGCACGTCGAAGGCGATGCATTGCTGACCGTGCTTCGTCAGCCGGCGGACCATGTCCGCACCCATCCGGCCCAACCCAATCATGCCTAGCTGCATTTGTGGCTCCAGGAAAAGAAGTGGTGAGCGCCGCGGCCACGCGTCCCGCCGCCGCGACTCCGGTGGAATAACAAGCATAGTTGAAGAGAACTTTCATGCGGCAAAGTTCCGGATCGGCATCCGCATCACACGCAACAGGCCATTGCGATCCGCTCCGAAGCGTAGCGGATCGCGTTGCCGGAGGGCTGGCGCGAAACGTGCGAGCGTCACGGGAAATTCATGTCCGCCCTTTCCGTCGCAACCGCCATGCGTGCTCCCTTCGCGATTCCGCTCCTGTGCATTGCCGTGCTGGCCGGCTCCGCGCACGCCGCCAGCCGCAAGGAGCAGGAAAAAGCCTGCCGCGGCGACGCATTCCGCCTTTGCGCGGCGGAGATCCCCAGCCGTGCAAAAATCGAAGCGTGCATGAAAGCGCACTATGACGAGCTGAGTCCGCCGTGCAAGGAGATGTTCGACGAACCGGATGACAATAGTCCGCAAAGCGGCGGCGGCAACGAAAATGCTTCCTCCTCTGACAGCGACACCACCCGGGGCCATTGAGCGGGCATGTTCCGTTTAGCCTTATTGAGGTTTACTTAATCCATGACAACCGACCTTCAGTTCGCGCGTTATAAGGTCAGTACCTTGATCGGAGGAACGGTTCATGGCCAAGATG
>NZ_QQOA01000004.1 GCF_003443895.1 Paraburkholderia phosphatilytica
CACCGCGATGATGCGGTCTTCGCCGCGCTCGTTGAGCGCCTTGACGATGTTGCTGCCGATAAAGCCGGCCGCGCCGGTGACGATGAGGGTCATGGTCGTCCTGCTGAATGTGGGTGGGTGAAGTGCGTGACGCCGGCGTTGCGTGCGGCGCAGGGCAGGCGTGCCTGCCAGATGCGAAAAGCGGGCGGACGTATCAGGAATGCAGCCGCCCGCTCCAGCAGCCGGTCATTCGAATAGTTCGTCGTACGAGACAGTGGCGGTGCCCAGTTTGCCGACCACGATACCCGCCGCGCGATTCGCGAGACCGACCGCGTCGACGAGCGGCAAACCCGCGCCCAGCATCACCGCGAGGGTCGCGATCACCGTGTCGCCGGCACCCGAAACATCATACACTTCGCGCGCAACGGCCGACGCGTGCAGCGGCGCGCCGTCGGAGAAGAGCGTCATGCCCTCTTCCGAACGCGTGAGCAGCAGCGCATCGAGCGACAGTTCCGCGCGCAGCTTGCGCACGCGCGCCTCGAGATCGTCTTCCGATTTCCACTGTCCGACCACCTCGCGCAGTTCCGCGCGGTTCGGCGTGATCAGCGTCGCGCCCCGATAGCGCTCCCAATCGTCGCCCTTCGGGTCGATCAGCACCTGCTTGCCGGCGGCGCGCGCGTTCGCGATCATCTTCGTCACGTGCGTGAGGCCGCCCTTCGCGTAGTCCGACATCAGCACGACGTCGTGCGCGGGCAGCAGTTCGTCGAAGCGCGCGAGGCCCGCGAGCAGCACTTCATGCGTCGGCGTGTTCTCAAAGTCGACGCGCAGCAGCTGCTGCTGACGCGACAGCACGCGCAGCTTGATGGTGGTCGCGAGCGATGGGTCGCGCTCGATGTGCGCCGCCACGCCGCTCTCGGCAAGCAGACTGATCACGCGCTCGCCGGGCTCGTCGTGGCCGATCACGCACAGGAGCCCCGACTGCGCACCGAGCGTCACTGCGTTGCGCGCGACGTTCGCCGCGCCGCCCAGCCGGTCCTCCTGCTTCTGCACGTGCACGACCGGCACCGGCGCTTCCGGCGAAATCCGGTTGACGTCGCCGAACCAGTAACGGTCGAGCATCACATCGCCGACCACCAGCACGCGGGCCTCGGCGAGCCGCTCGCGCGGCACGGTGGCCACCGCGCGCTCCGCCGCGCCCGAACCCGCAACCGCCCGCTCAGACATCGCTCGTCGCTCCTGTCGCGGCCACGTACGGACGGCCGATCGGGTGATAGTCGAAGCCCAGTTCGGCCATCGCTTCCGGCTCGTACAGATTGCGGCCATCGAAAATGCGCGGCGTCTTCAGCACGGATTTCATGTGCGTGAAGTCCGGCATCTTGAACTCCTTCCACTCGGTGACGATCACGAGCGCTTCCGCGCCGGTCAGCGTTTCGTCCTGCGTGTGCGCGAAGTCGAGACGCGCCAGTTGCTCCGGCTCGTCCTTCAGATCGAGCGCGAACACGCGCTTCGCTTCGTCGCTCGCGACCGGATCGTATGCGCGAACCTGCGCGCCGCGCGCGAGCAGTTCGGCGATCACGCGGCGGCTCGGCGCCTCGCGCATGTCGTCGGTGTTCGGCTTGAACGCGAGACCCCAGACGGCGAATGTCAGGCCGCTCAGATCGTCGCCGAGCGTGCGCGTGATCTTGCGCACCAGCACTTCCTTCTGCTCGTGGTTGACGTCTTCCACGGCCTCGAGAATGCGCAGGTTGTGGCCGCTCTCGCTCGCGGTGCGGATCAGCGCCTGCACGTCCTTCGGGAAACACGATCCGCCATAGCCGCAGCCCGCGTACAGGAAGTGATAACCGATGCGGGGATCGGAACCGATGCCGCGGCGCACGGATTCGATGTCGGCGCCCACGCGGTCGGCGAGATTCGCCATCTCGTTCATGAACGAGATGCGGGTGGCGAGCATTGCGTTGGCCGCGTACTTCGTGAATTCGGCCGAGCGCACGTCCATGTACAGCGTGCGGTCGTGATTGCGGTTGAACGGCGCATACAGGCGCTTCATCTTTTCGCGCGCGAGGTTGCCGGCTTCGTCGTCGTCGATGCCGATCACGATGCGGTCGGGGCGCAGGAAGTCGTCCACCGCCGCGCCTTCCTTCAGGAACTCCGGATTCGACACGACCGAGACGCGGCGCGCGCTGTCCGACTCGAGCCCGCGCTTCGCGAGTTCTTCTTCGACGACCGCGGTCACGCGCTGCGCGGTACCGACGGGCACCGTCGATTTATCGACGATCACCTTGAAGCCGTTCATGTAGCGGCCGATGTTGCGCGCCGCTTCGAGCACGTATTGGAGGTCGGCCGAGCCGTCTTCGTCCGGCGGCGTACCCACCGCGATGAACTGCACGTCGCCGTGCGCCACGCTCGCCTCGACATCGGTCGAAAACGTGATGCGGCCCGCCGAACGCGTGCGCGCGATGATTTCCTTCAGGCCCGGCTCATGGATCGGCACGCCGCCGTTGTTGAGGATGTCGATCTTGCGCGGGTCGACGTCGAGACAGAAGACGTCGTTGCCGATTTCGGCGAGGCAAGCCCCCGTGACGAGGCCAACGTAGCCAGTGCCGATGATGGTGATTTTCATACGCGTTCCGGTAGTGAAGTCCGGTGAGGGTTGCCGGTGGTGAATCCGGTTGAATCAGTCTGGTCAGGACGACATGCACGGCACATCAGCTTCAGCATCGGCGCCGCGCATGTGCTCCGCGATGCGCCTGACGCTGCGAGCCCGCGTTGCCGCAACCCGTCAGTTCGACGCGTTGATCGGCTCGACGCGACGCGGCGCATAGGTTTCCCAGCCGCTGCAACCCGGACACTGCCAATAGAACAGGCGCGCCCGGAAACCGCAATTCTGGCACGTATACCGTGGCAGATTTTTGGTGCGCTGACGGATCAGGCTGCGCATCAGCTCGAGTTCGCCGCGCCGCGGCTCCTCGGCGGTTTCCTGCTGCGCTTCCAGCAGTCGCGTCATGCCGGCCAGATTCGGCGACTTCTGCATCTGCGCGCGCGCCAGCGCGTGCGCCGCATCCTGCCCGCGCAACGCCGCCACATGCTGGTACGCGACATCCAGCAGGTCGTTGCTCGGATAGCGGTCGACCCACGTCGTGAGCAGGTCGGCGGCCTCGCCCTGACGGCCGAGCGCTTCGCACGCCTTCGTGATCTTTTCCGCGACCAGCGGCAGATAGGTCGCGTTCTGATCCTCGACGCGGCGCCATTGCGCAATCGCGGATTCATGGGCGCCTGCCGCTGCATCGACATCGCCGGTGAGAATCGTCGCGCGCACGTTCTGCGGATTCGCCTTCAGCGCCAGGCCGAGCTGACGCCGAGCCTCGTCCGGCTTCTTCTGTTGTAGTGCCTCCTGCGCGAGTTCGCAGTGAAACTGTGCGATTTCCTTGTCGAGCGACTCAGCTCCCATCGTTTCGAGGTGCTTCGCAGTGTCGATGCACTTCACCCAGTCTTTCTCGATTTCGTAAATGGTCAGCAGCGCGCGCTGCGCACCGAGTGCATAGTCGCCGCTTTGAAGCTGCTTGAACGTCTCTTCGGCGCGGTCGAGCAGGCCGGCCTTCAGGAAGTCCTGGCCGAGTTCGTAAAGCGCATGATCGCGTTCGCTGACCGGCAGATCCGAGCGCGACAGCAGATTCTGGTGGACGCGGATGGCCCGGTCGGTTTCGCCGCGGCGGCGGAACAGGTTGCCGAGCGCGAAGTGCAGTTCGATCGTTTCGGGGTCCAGCTTGACGACTTCGATGAACGCATCGATCGCCTGATCGGGCTGCTCGTTGAGCAGGAAATTGAGGCCACGGAAATACGAACGCGGCAGGTTGGCGCTTTCCGACAGCAGCGCCTTCAGGTCGTAGCGCGCCGCCATCCAGCCGAACGCGAACGCGACGGGTATGACGAGCAGCCACCAGAAGTCTAGATCCATGCGATTGATCGGGAGAGCTGAAAACACATGCCGCGCGTTCGTGGACCGCGCGGCGCAGGGCCGTCAGATGAGCGGCGGCAGCGGCGGTTGCTCGACGGGAATGGGCGTCTCTTTGGCGACCCGCAGTTCGCGCTTCAGACGGCTGTTCTCAAGCCGCAGACGCACGTTCT
Organism: Paraburkholderia phosphatilytica; assembly: GCF_003443895.1. Lineage (GTDB taxonomy): Bacteria > Pseudomonadota > Gammaproteobacteria > Burkholderiales > Burkholderiaceae > Paraburkholderia > Paraburkholderia phosphatilytica. The sequence goes on from NZ_QQOA01000004.1 coordinate 4,105, forward strand.
TCGGCACCGTCACGAGCAGGGCCGCGAGCGCCCCGACGGCGAAGAACGCAAAGCCGATCGCGATCAGCGGCGCCTGCCACACGTAGCCGGCCAGGAAATTCAGCGTGGCGGTTTGCGCATTCAACAGTGCCAGTACGAACAGCAGCAGGAAAATCAGTACGCGGATCAACCAGACGATAAATTTCATGAAAGAAGTCTCTTGACGGCGGTTTCAGGTTGGCAGCGGCTGGCGGCACAGACCGGACAGCCGCCACGGCTCGGGGCCGCAAAGTGTCCCGTATTGTAAAGGAAGCCTTAGACCACTGGCAGCGCGAGGAGGTTGATGTCTTGCGGCGAGCTTTCCGACTCTTCGCGGCAACCGGCGGCGCGGCGCGACTGAAACGTCGTTCGGCCACGGGCGAGGCCTCGGCACAGGCGAAAAAAAAGCGCCCGGGGGCGCTTTTTTGATTGCTTGCCGTCTGGCTCCGATCGCTGACACACACCTTGCCGATGTGGAAAGCGACGCGCAAACCGCGCTGCGAACGCTTACAGATCGTCGTCGTCCGGCTGTTCGTCCTTCAGCGGCTGGTCGGAGCCACGATCCACCCGTTCGCGCAATTCCTTGCCGGGCTTGAAGTGCGGTACGAATTTCTCCGGTACCAGCACCTTCTCGCCCGACTTCGGATTGCGACCGACACGGGAAGGACGGCGGTTCAGGCCGAAACTGCCAAAGCCGCGAATTTCGATGCGATGGCCGTTCGCCAAGGCGTCCGACATCGCATCGAGCATCGTCTTGACCGCGAAATCCGCATCCTTGAGGACAAGTTGCGGAAATCGCGTAGCCAGTTGGGCGACCAATTCCGATTTGGTCATACTGCAGCAGACCCCTTAAGGCTTACTGGTTCTGGCCGTCGAGCTTGGCCTTCAGCAGGGCGCCGAGGTTCGTCGTGCCCGACGCTGCGGCGCTGCTGTCAGCCTGGAGGCCGCGCATCGCTTCCTGTTGCTCGGCCGAATCCTTGGCCTTGATCGACAGGTTGATGCCGCGCGACTTGCGGTCGATGTTGATGATCATCGCGTTGACCTTGTCGCCATCCTTCAGCACGTTACGTGCGTCTTCGACACGGTCTTGCGCGATTTCCGAAGCGCGCAGGTAGCCTTCGACGTCAGCCGACAGCTGGACCACCGCACCCTTCGCGTCGACCGACTTCACCACGCCGTCAACGATCGAACCCTTGTCGTTCATCGCAACGAAGTTGCTGAACGGGTCGCCTTCGAGCTGCTTGATGCCGAGCGAAATACGCTCCTTCTCGACGTCGATGCCCAGAACGATGGCTTCGACTTCGTCGCCCTTCTTGTACTTGCGGACGGCTTCTTCACCCGACTCGCTCCACGACAGGTCCGACAGGTGGACCAGGCCGTCGATGCCGCCAGGCAGGCCGATGAACACGCCGAAGTCGGTGATCGACTTGATCGCGCCCGACAGCTTGTCGCCCTTCTTGAAGTTGCGGCTGAAGTCATCCCACGGGTTCGGCTTGCACTGCTTCATGCCGAGGCTGATACGACGACGGTCTTCGTCGATCTCGAGGACCATGACTTCGACTTCGTCGCCCAGCTGGACAACCTTCGACGGCGCAACGTTCTTGTTGGTCCAGTCCATTTCCGACACGTGAACCAGGCCTTCGATGCCCGATTCGACTTCGACGAACGCGCCGTAGTCGGTGATGTTCGTGACCTTGCCGAACAGGCGCGTGCCCGACGGGTAACGACGCGAGATGCCTTCCCACGGATCGTCGCCCAGCTGCTTGATACCGAGCGAGACGCGGTTCTTCTCTTGATCGAACTTGAGGATCTTCGCGGTGACTTCCTGGCCAACCGACAGGACTTCGCTCGGGTGACGCACGCGGCGCCATGCGATGTCGGTGATGTGCAGCAGGCCGTCGATACCGCCGAGGTCGACGAACGCACCGTAATCGGTGATGTTCTTGACGACGCCTTCGACGATCGCGCCTTCCTTCAGCGTCTCGAGCAGCTTCGCGCGCTCTTCGCCCTGGGTCGCTTCGATCACGGCGCGGCGCGACAGCACGACGTTGTTACGCTTGCGGTCGAGCTTGATGACGCGGAATTCGAGGGTCTTGCCTTCGTACGGCGTGGTGTCCTTGACCGGACGCGTGTCGACGAGCGAACCCGGCAGGAATGCGCGGATGCCGTTGACCATCACGGTCATGCCGCCCTTGACCTTGCCCGTTATCGTGCCGGTCACGAGTTCGTTGTTGTCGAGAGCCTTTTCCAGCGACAGCCACGAAGCGAGACGCTTCGCCTTGTCGCGCGACAGGATCGTGTCGCCGTAGCCGTTTTCCAGCGCGTCGATCGCGACGGAAACGAAATCGCCCGCCTGAACCTCAACCTCGCCCTGGTCGTTCAGGAATTCCTCGATGGGAATGTAGGCCTCGGACTTCAGGCCAGCGTTGACGACCACGAAGTTGTGATCGACACGCACGACTTCGGCGGAGATGACTTCGCCGGCGCGCATGTCCTGGCGGGTCAGCGACTCTTCGAACAGAGCCGCAAAAGATTCGGTATTCGGGGTGGAGGTTTGCAGGTCGGACATAAAAATCTGGCTTTGCGTGGTTCTCGCGCTGCCGGAGCCGCCTTGCTGATCGAGGCTGGCTGGTGCGGGCAGAAGCCCGGGCAGGAAAGCGAACGCCACACGGGGTTAAGGGGTTGAAACAAGTTTCGCGGACCATCCGCGGAACACCTGACTGCTACTGCTTGCTGCTGACTACGAATGCGATGCTTTCAACTCCTGCGCGGCCTGGTACCACTGCACCACCTGTTCGACGGCTTCGTCGACCGACAGCGCGGAGGTGTCCAGCAGCTGCGCATCCGCCGCGGGCTTGAGCGGCGCGGCCGCGCGGCTACTGTCGCGCTCGTCGCGTTCACGCAAATCCCGAAGCAAGTCATCAATGTTAGCAGAAAATCCTTTTTGGATCAATTGCTTATGCCGGCGGGCCGCGCGCGCCTCGACGCTGGCCGTCAGGAACACCTTGAGACCGGCGTCCGGGAAGATCACGGTGCCCATGTCGCGGCCGTCCGCGACGAGCCCCGGAGCCTTGCGAAACGCCCGCTGGCGCGCCACGAGCGCCGCGCGCACCGGCTGATGGACGGCGATGGCCGACGCGCGGTTGCCGATCGCTTCGGCGCGAATTTCGGACGAAACGTCGGCGCCGTCGAGCTGAGCGAGCCCCTCGCGAAACATGATATGCAGGTCGTCGATCAGCTTCACAAGGGCATCGACGTCGTCTGCCGCGACGTGATAGCGCGTGCTCGCGAGCGCGGCGAGCCGGTACAGCGCGCCGCTGTCGAGCAGGTGGAAACCGAGCTGCGCGGCGACGAGCGCCGCAACGGTGCCTTTACCCGAGGCGGTGGGGCCGTCGATCGTGATGACGGGCGTCTGGTGAAAAGGCCGGGTTGATTTCATCGAAGGAGTCGCGCGTCAGAAGCTGGGCACGGCGATAAAAGCGATGCGGCGCGCCGCATCAGGGTTGAGCCAGCGCCGCGAAGCGCTCGAAGTAATCGGGAAAGGTCTTGCCGACGCATTTCGGATCGTTGATCCGCACCGCCACGCCGTTCTCGCCGAGGCTCACGAGCGAGAAGCACATCGCCATCCGGTGATCGTCGTAGGTGTCGATCGCGGCGTTCGGCGTGAGCTGCGCGGGCGGCGTCACCGTCAGGTAGTCCGCGCCTTCGTCAACCGTCGCGCCGACCTTGCGCAACTCGTTCGCCATCGCCGCGATGCGGTCGGTTTCCTTCACGCGCCAGCTCGCGATGTTGCGCAGCGTGGTCGGGCCATCCGCGAAGAGGCCCGCCACCGCGAGCGTCATCGCGGCGTCCGGGATCAGGTTGCAGTCCATGTCGAGCGCGGCGAACTTACCGTGGTCGTGGCCGATGCCGCGCACCTCGATCCAGTCGTCGCCCATCGATACGTTCGCGCCCATCTGGTTGAGCGCGTCGGCGAACGCGACGTCGCCCTGGATGCTCAGCCGCCCGACGCCCTCCACCCGCACCGGACCGCCGCCGATCGCGCCCGCGGCAAGAAAATACGACGCCGACGACGCATCGCCTTCGACCATGATCCGCCCCGGCGACTGGTAGCGCACACCCGCGCGAATCCGGAAGCGCGACCAGCCGTCGCGCTCCACCTTCACGCCGAAGCGTTCCATCAGGCGCATCGTGATCTCGATGTACGGCTTCGAGATCAGCTCGCCTTCCACTTCGATCGTCGTCGTGCCGGATGCCGCGTGCACGAGCGGCAGCGTCATCAGCAGCGCGGTAAGGAACTGGCTCGACACGTCGCCGCGCACGCGGATCGGCGCGTCGATCGTGATCTGCGACGCGTGGATGGCGAGCGGCGGAAAGCCTTCGTTCGCCTCGTAGTCGATCCTCGCGCCGATCTGCCGCAAGCCGTCGACGAGGTCGCCGATCGGCCGCTCGTGCATGCGCGGCACGCCGTGCACGCGATACTCGCCGCCGTTCACCGCGAGCGCGGCCGTCAGCGGCCGCACCGCGGTGCCGGCGTTGCCGAGGAACAGATCGGCCTGCTTCGCGGGGAACGCACCGCCCGCGCCGGTGACGACACACGTGTCGCCGTCGCGCGTGAACGGGACGCCGAGTTTCGCGAGCGCATCGAGCATCACTTTCGTGTCGTCGGAGGCGAGCAGGTTCGTGATCGTGGTTTCGCCTTCGGCGAGCGCGGCGAGCAGCAGCACGCGGTTCGAGATGCTCTTCGAGCCTGGCAGCTGCACAGTGCCGGCAACGCGGGGAAACGGTCCGAGATCGAGGTGTTCCATGAGTGTGTCCAGTTATTTCGCCGGCGAATCGTCGGACGAAGTGCGGACCGCCGCGGTATTCGCCGCGCGGTCCTGCCAGGCGCTGCGCGCTTCGCGCGAACGCGCGAACACGGCTTCGAGCGCGGCGCCGTCGCCCGCGTCGATCGCGGCGCGCAGGCGCGCGAGCACGGCCGTGTAGTCATCGATTTCGTCGAGCAGCGCGGCGCGGTTCGCGACGCAGACGTCGCGCCACATTTCCGGGCTCGACGCGGCAATGCGCGTGAAGTCGCGGAACCCGCCGGCGGCGAAGGAGAATTTCAGCGCGGCATCCGGCGAGTTGAGAATCTGCTCGACCAATGCGAACGACAGTACATGCGGCAGATGACTGACCGATGCAAACACGCGATCGTGCTGTTCCGGCGACATCGCATGCACTGCTGCGCCCGTCGCGCGCCACATCGCGGCGATCGTTTCGACGGATTCGCGCGGATTCTCGGGCAACGCGCACAGCACGACGTTGCGGTTCACGTAGAGATCGGGCAACGCGGCATCGACGCCGCTGGACTCGCGCCCCGCGATCGGATGCCCGGGCACGAACTGCCGCACCCGCTCGCCGAGCGCCGCGCGCGCCGCCGCGACGACGTCGGACTTCGTGCTGCCCGCGTCGGTGACGATCGTGCCCGGCGCGAGGAACGGCGCGATGCGCTCGAGCAGCGCCTGCGTCTGCGCAACGGGCGCAGCGAGCAGCACGATGTCGGCGTTCGACAGTGCGTCGCGCAGACTCGCGTCGTCGTCGGGCGCGGCGGTCGCGTCGACCACGCCGAGTTCGAGCGCGCGCGCCGACGACTTCGTCGTGCGCCCGACGCCGATCACGCGCTTTTCGCCATCCACGTTGTCGCTAAAAGCACCGCGTTCACGCAGCGCGCGCGCAAGCGATCCGCCGATCAGGCCGACGCCGAAAATCACCAGTTTGTTGAAGGAAAATGCAGCCACTTCGGTCACACAGAATGCGCGCGCCGCCGCTCGATGCAATGCGGACGGCCGCGCCGGTTCAAAGGCAAGGGCAAGGTCAGGAGCAGGAAGACGACGCTCAGGCCGCGGTCAGCGACTTTTCGAGCGCGGCGATGAACGCGTCGTTTTCCTCGGGCAGGCCGATCGTCACGCGCAGCCACTGCGGCAAGCCATAGTTGCCCACCGGACGCACGATCACGCCCTGCTTCAGGAGCGCGAGATTGACGCGCGAGCCGGCGCCATCGTCGTTGCCGACGCGCACCAGCACGAAGTTGCCATCCGACGGCACATATTCGAGGCCGAGCCGATCGAACGCCGCCGTTAGCTTGCGGTAGCCGGCAGCATTCAGTTCGGCGCTCTGCTGCAGGAACTCCGCGTCGTTGAGCGCCGCGATCGCCGCGGCCTGCGCGAGCGAATTCACATTGAACGGCTGGCGCAGGCGGTTCAGCAGATCCGTCAGTTCCGGCTGGCCGATCGCGAAACCGACGCGCAGACCGGCGAGCCCATAGGCCTTCGAGAACGTGCGCGACACGAGCAGGTTCGGATAGCGGCGCACCCACGCGATCGAGTCATAGCGCTTCTCGGCCGGCAGATATTCGGTGTACGCCTCGTCGAGCACCACGACGACTTCGCGCGGCACCTTGTCGAGGAACGCTTCGATCTTCGCGCCTTCGATGAACGTGCCCGTCGGGTTGTTCGGATTCGCGACGAACACGAGGCGCGTGTCGGCGTCGATCGCGGCGAGCATCGCGTCGAGATCGTGCCCGTAGTTGACCGCCGGCACGACGATCGCGCGCGCGCCCAGACCTTGCGTGGCAAGCGCGTACACGGCGAACGAGTACTGCGCGTAGACAATCGCCTGGCTCTTCTCGACGAGCGCGTGCGCGGCGATCTCGAGGATGTCGTTACTGCCGTTGCCGAGCGTGATCCAGTCGGCCGGCACGTCGTAGCGCGCGGACAGCGCGGCCTTCAGCTCGAACGCGTTCGAATCCGGATAGCGGCCGAGTTCGGCAACGGCTTCGGCCATCGCGCGTTTCGCCGATTCGGGCATGCCGAGCGGGTTCTCGTTGGACGCGAGCTTCACGATCTTCGCCTCGTCGAGACCGAATTCGCGCGCCACTTCGGAAATGGGCTTGCCGGCGACGTAAGGCGCAATCTGGCGCACGTAGGAAGGACCGAAAGGGGTTGTCATGAGGAACTCCGGATCGACGAGTGACGTGTTGAAATGAATTCGCTGCCCTGCTGGCTCGCTATCGTTCAAGCGCGCCGTTCAATAGGTGCGCGGATACGAGCCGAGAATCTTGAGAAACGCGGCGAGCTGGCCGAGCTCCGTCAGCGCGGCCGCAACCGATGCGTCGTCGCGATGCCCTTCGATGTCGATGTAGAAGTAGTACTCCCACGTACCGACGCGCGCCGGACGCGACTCGAAGCGGGTCATCGAGACACCATGCTTCGCGAGCGGTTCGAGCAGGTGAAACACCGCGCCCGGCTCGTTCTTCACCGACACGATCAGCGACGTGCGGTCGCGGCCGGTCGCGCCCGTGCGGTCCCGGCTGATGATCATGAAACGCGTGCGGTTGTGCGGATCGTCCTGGATCAGCGCGAACGCGACCTGCAGACCGTACTGCGTCGCTGCGCGATCGCCGGCGATCGCGGCGATCGTCGGGTCTTCGCTCGCGAGACGCGCGGCTTCCGCGTTGCTCGACACCGCCTGGCGCTCCAGATGCGGCGCGTTCTGCGACAGCCAGTGCTGGCACTGCGCGAGCGCCTGCGCGTGCGCGCACACGCGCGTCACGCCGGTAAGGCTGCCATTCTGCGTCAGCAGATTGTGATGGATCGGCAGCGCGAGTTCGCCGCCGATCAGCAGTTGCGTCTCGAGGAACAGATCGGCTGTGCGCGACACCGCGCCTTCCGTCGAATTCTCGACCGGCACGACGCCGAATTCCGCGGCACCCGCTTCGACCGAACGGAACACTTCGTCGATCGACGCGCACGGCAGCCCTTCGATCGATTGACCGAAGTACTCGTGCATCGCCTGTTCGCTGTAGGTGCCGGCGGGCCCGAGGTAGGCCGAGCGGATGGTCTTTTCGAGCGCGCGGCTCGCGGCCATGATCTCGCGCCAGATTGCGCTGATGTGCTCGCTCGCGAGCGGGCCGTCGCTCATGCCCTGCAGGCGCGCGATCACCTGCTGCTCGCGCTCCGGCCGGAACACCGGCGCGTTGTAGTGCTTCTTGACCTCGCCCACTTCGAGCGCGACCGCCGCGCGCTGATTGAGGAGCGCGATCAGCTGCGCGTCGATCGCATCGATGCGATCGCGCAGCGGCTTCAGTCTGGAATTGAGTTCGTCGTCCATGCGTAAAACGGCCTATCAGTACGGTAACAGCGGGCTCGGGTCATGGCGGGTTGTGGTCTTTCACGCCCGCCCGCCACCCGGCAGCCACGCGGCCCAACATGACGCGCGAGCCGCACACAGCGTGCGGCGGCCTTGATGGCCGCGCGCCACGCCGCGCGCAGATCGCGCGCAGGAAAGGTGGAACGCGAGCGTGACGCACTGCCTGGCATCGGCGCTGCCGCTCGCGGCATCGCTCGCTCGCGATGCGCGCTGGCAGGCCGCCATGCCAGTCAGGCACGCTGCTGCTCGAATTCCTTCATGTACTCGACGAGCGCCTTGACGCCCTCGAGCGGCACCGCGTTGTAGATCGACGCCCGCATGCCGCCGACGGACTTGTGGCCCTTCAGCTGCACCAGCCCGCGCGCTTTCGCGCCGGCCAGGAAGTCTTCGTTGCGCGATTCGTCCGCGAGGAAGAACGGTACGTTCATCCGCGAGCGCGACGCGCGTTCGACCTTGTTCAGATAGAAACTGCTCGCATCGATCGTGTCGTAGAGCAGCTTCGATTTTTCGATATTGCGCGCTTCCATCGCCGCGAGGCCGCCCTGCTTCTTCAACCACTTGAAGACGAGACCGGCGACGTAAATGGCGTAGGTAGGCGGCGTGTTGTACATCGAGTTGTTCGCCGCGACGGTCTTCCATTCGAACGCGGACGGGCACACCTGCATCGCGCGATCGAGCAGGTCTTCCCGCACGATCACGACCGTGACGCCGGCCATGCCGATGTTCTTCTGCGCGCCGCCGAAGATCACGCCGTACTTCGCGATGTCCATGGGACGCGACAGGATGTGCGACGACGCGTCCGCGACGAGCGGGATGTTGCCGAGATCGGGAATCTCGAAGGTTTCGACGCCGTGGATCGTCTCGTTCGTGCATAGATGCACGTAGGCGGGATCGTCCGACAGCTGCCATTCCGCGAACGCAGGCGCGCGCGTGAAGCCGTCAGCGGTTTCACCCGATGCGGCCAGATGGATCGTGCCGTACTTGTGCGCTTCCTTGAACGACTTCTGCGACCACGAGCCGGTCACGACGAAGTCCGCGCGCGGCTTCGAGCCGAGCAGGTTCATCGGCACGATCGCGTTCTCGCCAAGGCCGCCGCCCTGCAGGAACAGGATGTGATGGCTCGCGGGCACGGCGAGGAGTTCGCGGAGGTCCAGCAGCGCTTCTTCGTGGATCGACATGAACTCTTTGCCGCGATGGCTCATTTCCATCACGCTCATGCCGCTGCCGTGCCAGTCGAGCATTTCCGCGGCAGCCTGGCGCAGCACCTCTTCGGGCATCGCGGCAGGTCCGGCGGAGAAGTTGAAGACGCGCATCGAAAAACCCCGAAGAACAGGCGCACCGGCGAAAAAAGACGGCTACGCGCCCAAAAGATAATGGCCGTTTGCGCACATGCGCAAACGGCCATTATCGCACCGAGACCGGCTACCCGCCAAACCGGACGCCCTGAAGCGCCCCGCCTGGCCGGGCGACCGGCCTCGTAGCCTGCCACCGCGCAGTACGATCGGCCCGGTTTCGAACCCGACCGTGCTGCAGCGGCTGGCTGGCGGCTTACTTGCCCGGCTTGACCGCGGCGACTTCCTTGTCAGCCTCGTCGCGCGTTGCCTTGATCGACTGCGGCATGTACTTCTGCATCAGACCGTTCACGACGTCGCGGCCAACCTGGTCTTGCACCTGGATGAACTTGCGACCCGTCGGGCTGCGGTAGAACGTGGTCAGATCCTTGATTTCCGACGTGCTGTAGTACTTCGCGTACGCGTCGTACTGAGCCTGCATCGCGTCCTGGCGGAACTGGTCCGAGTTGAACACCGTGCCTGCCGAGTCCACCAGCTTCGGCACCGTGTTCTTCTGCAGCGTCGGCACGGAAGCCTGCTTCTGCTTGTCGGTCAGCGTCTTGTTTTCCGTCAGGGCGTCCGACAGGATCGCCGGAACCAGTTGCTTTGCCTGCATCTGCGCGCTGTTGGCGATTGCGCCGACCAGCTTCTGCGCGTCGATCGCGTCAAGCAGATCCTTGATCGCTGCCTGCTTGGCCGGATCGACCGGCGCCGGTGCCGCAGCCGGAGCCGCCGACATCGCGGGCGCCTGGTTCTGCAGCGCCTGCGCCATTGCGAAGGTCGGCACCAGAGCAGCGATCAACGCCACTTGCTTCAATCGTTTTTGCATCTATTACTCCCTCTTAGAAATAAGTTCAGCTGCCCGCCGCGCGGCCAGTGCTCCCCTTCGATGGTGGAGCACCACGCCACGCAACTTCATCCGGCAGCAACCGATGTCGAAACCTTGCCTGCGGCGGCCGGGTGATACCAGTCAAGCGACGAATCAAGCGCCGGCACGCTATGCCGACCGGTTCGCCGCGACCCGACCGGCCGCTTCAGCCATTCAGAAACGCGGCTCAAGCGTAAGCCCAGGCAACCTGCGTGAAGATGACGCGAAGCTTACGAACCGGAAGCTCCGTTGTCGTCACCACCATGATGGTTGCCTTCGCCACCTTCGCCGTTCTGCGCCGGGCCGTCGATATCGCCTTCCGCGTCTGCTTCAGCGACCTGTTGCAGCCCCGACAGCTTGGTACCCTCATCAAGGCTGATGAGTGTAACACCCTGCGTCGCGCGACCCATTTCGCGAATCTCCGACACGCGCGTGCGGATCAACACGCCCGTGTTTGTGATCAGCATGATCTGCGCTTCCGGATCGACGAGCGTGGCGGCGACGACCTTGCCGTTACGCTCCGACGTCTGGATCGCGATCATGCCCTTCGTACCGCGCCCGTGACGCGTGTATTCCGTGATCGGCGTGCGTTTGCCGTAACCGTTTTCGGTTGCGGTCAGCACCGACTGCTGTTCGTCGCCGGCAACCAGCATCGCGATCACCTGCTGCGTGTCTTCGAGCTGCATGCCGCGCACGCCGCGCGCTTCGCGTCCCATCGGACGCACGTCGTTTTCGTCGAAGCGCACCGCCTTGCCCGAATCGGAGAACAGCATCACGTCGTGCTGGCCGTCGGTGATCGCCGCGCCGATCAGGTAGTCGCCGTCGTCGAGACCGACCGCAATGATACCCTTGCGCAGCGGACGGCTGAACTGCTCCAGCGGCGTCTTCTTCACGGTGCCGAGCGCCGTTGCCATGAAAACGAATTTGTCCGCCGAATATTCCTTCACCGGCAGCACGACGGTGATTTTTTCGCCTTCCTGCAGCGGGAACATGTTGACGATCGGACGGCCGCGCGAGTTGCGCGAGCCCTGCGGCACTTCGTAGACCTTCAGCCAGTAGACGCGGCCGCGGTTCGAGAAGCACAGCATGTAGTCGTGCGTGTTCGCGATGAAGAGCGTGTCGATCCAGTCGTCTTCCTTCATCGACGTGGCCTGCTTGCCGCGGCCGCCGCGCTTCTGCGCGCGGTATTCGGACAGAGGCTGCGACTTCACGTAACCGGCGTGCGACATGGTCACGACCATGTCCTGCGGCGTGATCAGATCTTCGGTGTTGAGCTCGGTGGCGTTCAGCTCGATCTTCGACTTGCGCGCGTCGCCGAACTCGCCCTTGATCGAGGTCAGTTCGTCGAAGATGATCGTGGTGATCCGCTCCGGCCGCGCGAGGATGTCGAGCAGATCGGCGATCTGCGCCATCACTTCGCGGTACTCGCCGATGATCTTGTCCTGCTCGAGCCCGGTCAGGCGTTGCAGACGCATCTGCAGGATTTCCTGCGCCTGGGTGTCGGACAGACGATAGAGGCCGTCGCCCTGCATGCCGAACGCCGGGTTCAGCCCTTCCGGACGGTACGCCTCGCGGCCGCCCATGGCCGCGTTTTCCGTTTCCGCGCGCGCCAGCATGTCGCGCACGATCGACGAATCCCACGAGCGCGCCATCAGTTCCTGCTTCGCGATCGGCGGAGTGGGCGCGGCCTTGATGATGTCGATGAAGTCGTCGATGTTCGCGAGCGCGACCGCGAGACCTTCGAGCACGTGGCCGCGTTCGCGCGCCTTGCGAAGCTCGAATACCGTGCGCCGCGTCAGCACTTCCCGGCGGTGCGACAGGAAGCACTCCAGCATTTCCTTCAGGTTCAGCAGCTTCGGCTGGCCGTCGACGAGCGCGACCATGTTCATGCCAAAGGTGTCCTGCAGCTGGGTGGCCTTGTACAGATTGTTGAGGATGACCTCGGGCACCTCGCCGCGCTTCAGCTCGATCACGACGCGCATGCCGCTCTTGTCGGATTCGTCGCGGATGTCGGAGATGCCTTCCAGCTTCTTCTCGTTGACGAGCTCGGCGATGCGCTCGAGCAGCGAGCGCTTGTTCACCTGATACGGCAGTTCGTCGACGATGATCGACATGCGCTGGCCGCGATCGATTTCCTCGAAGTGCGTGAGCGCGCGCATCACGACCCGACCGCGGCCGGTGCGATAGCCGTCGCGCACGCCCTGCACGCCGTAGATGATGCCGGCGGTCGGGAAGTCCGGCGCGGGGATGATCTCGATCAGCTCGTCGATCGTGGCCTGCGGATTTTTCAACAGATGCTGGCAGGCATCGACGACTTCGTTCAGATTGTGCGGCGGAATATTCGTCGCCATGCCGACCGCGATGCCCGACGAGCCATTGATCAGCAGGTTCGGGATGCGCGCCGGAAGGATCAGCGGTTCGTTTTCGCTGCCGTCGTAGTTCGGCCCGAAGTCGACCGTTTCCTTGTCGATGTCGGCGAGCAGTTCGTGGCCGATCTTCGCCATGCGGATTTCGGTGTACCGCATCGCGGCGGCGTTGTCGCCGTCCACCGAACCGAAATTGCCCTGCCCGTCGACCAGCATGTAACGCAGCGAAAAGTCCTGCGCCATGCGGACGATCGTGTCGTACACAGCCGTGTCACCGTGCGGATGGTATTTACCGATGACGTCGCCGACGATACGGGCGGACTTCTTGTAGGCACGGTTCCAGTCGTTGTTCAGCTCGTGCATCGCGTACAGCACGCGCCGGTGGACCGGCTTCAGGCCATCGCGGACATCTGGGAGGGCGCGCCCGACGATCACGCTCATCGCGTAATCGAGATACGAACGGCGCATTTCCTCCTCGAGGGAGATGGGCAGGGTCTCTTTGGCGAATTGATCCATTTATCCGTGTCTTGTCAGGCGCAGACGCCATCGTGTCCGTATGGAAGACGACGTCTGCGCGGCGGCGCTGTCGACGCAGCGCAATCCGGCGATTCTATCATGCGCGACATGCCCGGCCGCCGGTGTACGTATACCTATTAGTAGAGGGTTCGCGAAGCGCGCTGCGGACGCCTCGGCGGGCACTTCAAACGGCCGTCCGGGACCGGAGATTGCTAGTCGTTGGCGCCTCGGAAACGTCCGTTCGTCCGGGGTTTGTGCACACGAAAGGCTTTTGTTGCGCATGCACCACAATAAGAACGGGTCGATCAGGACGGGAGGAATTTTTTATCGTAGGAAGGGAACGATATGGCAAAATGCCAACGCACAAAGTTAGACGCGGCTCGAAGTCTATACAAAGCGTCGTTGGCAACGCACCAATGTTATACTTCGAGCAATGTATGACTTGTCATCGTCAACAGGCTCGCAGTAAACCTGCGGTAATCTCAATTTCGAGAGGAGAAATATGAATAAACTTTCAAAGCTCGCGTTCATTGCAGCTACCGCAGTGATGGCTGCATCCGCTTCGGCACAGTCGGTGCCGGCGTCGCGACAAGCTACGAACGACAACTGGGTGAACGGCACCGGCGAATGGGTGTGGATGAACGGCACGAATGAGCTTTGCTGGCGCGATGCGTTCTGGACGCCGGCAACGGCAAACGCAAAGTGCGATGGCGCGCTGGTCGCTCAAGCTCCGACGCCGCCGGCTCCGCCCGCTCCGGCCGCTCCGGTTATCCAGAGCCAGAAGATCACCTATCAGGCTGACGCACTGTTCGACTTCGACAAGGCTATCCTGAAGCCGGCTGGCAAGTCCAAGCTGGACGATCTGGCTTCGAAGATCCAGAACGTGAACCTGGAAGTGGTGGTTGCCACGGGTTACACGGACCGCATCGGTTCGGACAAGTACAACGACCGTCTGTCGCTGCGTCGTGCTCAAGCTGTGAAGGCCTACCTGGTCAGCAAGGGCATCGAAGCCAACCGTATCTACACGGAAGGCAAGGGCAAGCGCAACCCGGTCACGACCGATTGCCATCAGAAGAACCGCAAGTCCCTCATCGCCTGCCTCGCACCGGATCGTCGCGTGGAAGTCGAAGTGGTGGGTACTTCGAAGCAGTAAGCTGCAAGATCACGTTGGCCAAAAAGCCCCGCTCCGGCGGGGCTTTTTCTTTGTATCGCCTCGTTTGTCCAGCCTTCCTTTGCGCGATCGCTTCGACCGCCCCCTTCCGTCATCCGGCATCGGCACATCGCCGTTCTGCGACCCGCAATAATCCGCGCGATTTTGCCGGTCTGGCGCGACGCTTATATACTCAGGGTTTCTCCTTGATCGCCCGCTCCACAAGGCATCCCGACTCATGACGAACGCCGATCCCCACGAGCTGCAGAAATTCAGCGATCTCGCCCATCGGTGGTGGGACCCGAACGCCGAATTCAAGCCGTTGCACGAGCTGAACCCGGTCCGGCTGAACTGGATCGACAGCCAGGCGCATCTGGCCGGCAAACGGGTGCTCGATATCGGCTGCGGCGGCGGCATCCTGTCCGAATCGATGGCGGAGCTCGGCGCGAGCGTCAAGGGCATCGACCTGTCGACGCAGGCACTCGGCGTGGCCGACCTGCACAGCCTCGAAAGCGGCATCACCGTCGACTACGAAGAAATCGCCGCCGAAGCGCTGGCCGCGCGCGAGCCCGAAACCTACGACGTGGTCACCTGCATGGAGATGCTCGAGCACGTGCCCGAGCCGGCGGCGATCGTCGCGGCCTGCGCGAAGCTCGTGAAGCCCGGCGGCTGGGTGTTCTACTCCACGCTCAACCGAAACCTCAAGTCCTACCTGTTCGCGGTGATCGGCGCCGAATACATTGCGCAGATGCTGCCGAAGGGCACGCACGACTACGAGCGCTTCATCAAGCCATCCGAACTCGCCGGGTTCATCCGGACGGCGGGCTTGCATACGGCCGGCATCAAAGGCATCGTCTACCATCCGCTGACGAAGCACTTCGCGCTGTCGGACGATACGAGCGTCAACTACATGATGGCCTGCCGGCGCGGCGCCTGACAGCCAGCCGCGCTCGCACCCTCATGCCCTTCATCACGCGCCTTCATAACGTGCATTAACCACGCGCCATGCGCACCACGGCTTCCATGAGCGACCCCACTCCGCTACCTCAACGCGAAGACGAAGAGACGTCGATCGGCCTCTGCCACGGCGTGCTGTTCGATCTCGACGGCACGCTTGCCGATACCGCGCCGGACCTTGCGGCGGCGGTCAACAAGATGCGCCATGTGCGCGGTCTGGAAATGGTGCCGCTCGAACGGTTGCGGCCGCTCGCATCGGCGGGTGCGCGCGGGCTGATCGGCGGGGCATTCGGCATCGGCCCCGAGCACCACGATTTCGCGGCGTTGCGGGAGGAGTTTCTCGCCAACTACGAAGCCGACCTGTGCATCGAAACGACGCTCTTCCCCGGCATCGACGCGGTACTCGACGAACTCGACGCGCGCAACGTGCGCTGGGGCATCGTGACGAACAAGGCCGCGCGCCTGACCGAGCCGCTCGTCGCGCAGCTGGGGCTGGATATGCGCGCGGGCTGCGTGGTGAGCGGCGACACGACGCCGCATTCGAAGCCGCACCCCGCGCCGCTGCTGCACGCGGCGAAGGAGCTGGGACTCGAGCCGGAGCGCCTCGCCTATGTCGGCGACGACCTGCGCGACGTGCAGGCCGGCTTCGCCGCGGGCATGGTCACGGTCGCCGCAGCATACGGGTATTGCGGCAACGATCTCCCGCCGACGCAATGGCACGCGCGTCACGTCGTGCGTTCCACCGTGGAGCTCCAGGCGCTGTTGCGCGACCTGTACTGACCCGGCAGCGGCCTCATACACGCGCCCCTGCCTTGTCGCCTGAAATGTCACGCGTTCGCCTCACATGGCGTTCTATGGGATAATTGCCGTTCCACAGGGGCCGACCTGGTTTCGACGTGGGTAGCGAAGCAACTCAGGGCATACCGAGGACCCGTCACCTCGTAAATCAATGGGAACTTAAGTAACTGCGAACGACGATACGTACGCATTGGCGGCTTAACCCCGCCAACCTTGCACTAGCTCACTGACGGGTTAGGGGTCGCAAGGCCCGGCAAGGTCATTTACGTCAGTTAATCTCCGGTGGTGTCACGATGCCGGGGCCGAAAACCAAGTGACTCGCCGAAACGAAGCGTGTTCGTCCGCGTCGGTGCGGTTAAATCAAATGACAGAACTAAGTATGTAGAACTGGTTGTAGAGTGCTTGCGGACGCGGGTTCGATTCCCGCCGGCTCCACCAAACATCGTCAGGCTCCCCTGGCCTGAACCGAAACCCCGATCGATCCTGTCGTTCGGGGTTTTTTTCTTGCGCGTGCCAACTGACAAACGCGTACGAACGCAGATAAAAAAATCCCGCCTGGAAGGGCGGGATGTGCAGAGAGAGAAGATTGATGAAACTGACTGCGGTATTGCAGTCAGGCGTCATCGTCTATCGCTGAAATTTCGCGTCGAATAGGACTAGTCCCAAATAACTTCGGACGTTTCCGCAAATCTCGAAGATGCTTCTAGCCGCACGAGGCGTGCAGCATCTACCTGGCATTCCAGACGAAATAGGAGCGACCGAATCAGCAGGCGACGACGGTGCGCACGCAACAAAAAAACCCGCGATGGCCTTGAAGGCTCATCGCGGGTCTCAGATATCGCTCGCCGGAAGCTGATCGGGTCCGGTCCTGACTTCTGCCGGAGCGCGAGACGCCCCACAGAACACAGACCGTACCGATCACCCAGACAACCGCTCAGTTGTCATTCGGGCACTGCAGGTTGCAACCGTTCGGATCGCCGTTGTCAGCAGCCTTGCGCGCCTTCGACTTGGGCCCGTGCTGATACTTGTTGTTCGGCGCCGAAGCCGCGAACGGCATATCCGGGTGTTCGTTGAAGTGGAACTCGTCGTTGAGGATCCCGCCCGGCACGCCGGGCGAGTTCTGGGCAAACGCCACGGGAACCATCGAAGCCAGCGCGCCCGCCATCGCGGTCGCGGCACAGATTTTGAGCAGAAATTTCATGGTGATTCGAGGCAGATTCACAGCATTGAAAGCAAAAATCAAGGCTACAGGGTAGCGCAATCCGGGTTGCGATGCAGCGTTAGCGTGGTCACGCAATCCTTCCGCGGGTTACCGGCTTTTACGCCACCGCCTCGCCGAGCCCCACGTCGAGATCGACGACGGTCCCGCTGTCCTGCGGATCGTAGCCGTCGAGGCTCGCTACGCCAGCGCGGAACGCGGCGCCGCGCAGCAGCTCGACCACGTTGGCGAGCGGCGGACGCGCCAGCGCGGCCCGCTCGCACGCGAAGTAATAGTCCTCGTCGACCACGGAGATGAAGTCGAGCCCGAAGTGATGCGCCGCGGGCTCCACGCCGAAGCCGACGTCGGCCATCCCGCTCGCGACGAACGCGGCAATCGCGGAGTGCGTCAGTTCCGTCGATGCATAGCCGTTGACGCGGTCCGGATCGATGCCGATGCGCCGCAGCGCGAGATCCAGCAGCATCCGCGTGCCGGAACCCGGCTGGCGGTTGACGAAGCGGATATCGTCGCGGGCGAGGTCGGCGAGCCCGCCAATCGCCTTCGGATTGCCCTTCGGCACGAACAGCCCCTGCTTGCGCCGCGTCAGGTGAACGAGCACGTGCCGCGCCGGATCGAGCCAGCGGCGGTACGTGTCCGCGCAGGCCGCCCGGAAATCGTCGCGCGGCAGATGGAAGCCGGCCAGATCGCAGTCGCCGCGCGCGAGCGACGTCACCGCATCCGCGCTGTCGCGGTACTTGATGTCCACCGCCACGTCCCGTTCGACGAGCGCCGTGACCAGCGCCGCCACCGCGTAGCCGTGCGACGCGTGAATCCGCACGTTGTCCGCCGGCGGCATCAGCCAGCGGTTCAGATCGCTCGCGACTTCACTCGCCAACGCGCGCAGATTGCCGTCCAGCCGCTCGCCACAGAGCCGCTGCGAGCGCAGCACCGCCTGCCCCAGCTCAGACAGCACCGAGCCGCGCCCGCGCTCCTTCGAGATCAGCGCGCCGCCCAGCCGCTCCTCCAGCGCGCGCAGCAAACCCCACGCGTGACGGTAGGACAAACCCTTAATCGTCGCGGCCTGCGCGATGCTGCCCGATTCATCGACGAGCGCCAGCAACGGCACAACGTCCGTCAGGCTGGCCTCGCGGCCGTCACTGTCGCGCACGACGAGCTGCGCATGGCATTCGACCCGGATCATTTATGTAGTGATATTTCCTATTGCGCAAGCCCGCAGGCCCGCCTATCGTTCGGTCTAACTAGCAAAACCAAATGAAGCATAGATGCACACTTTATGAAATACAAGTGCATATTTGACTTCGGAGGAGCCCACAATTGAATAGCAGCGCTCTCGCACCTACCGAGCTCGTGCAGCGTCACACACTGCCAGGCCGGTCGTTACTCGCCATCCTGCACGCGATCCAGGACGAAGTCGGCTACGTGCCGTCGGATACCATCGTCCCGCTCGCTCAGGCGATGAATCTGTCGCGCGCCGAAGTACACGGCGTGATCACCTACTACCATCACTTCCGCACGCAGCCTGCTGCCACCGTCACGGTGCAGCTGTGCCGCGCGGAAGCGTGCCGCAGCATGGGCACCGAAGCGCTCGCGCAGCACATCGAAGCGCGCACCGGTTGCCGCTTCGACGCGCACCATCACTCGACGCACGGCGACGACGCGGACGGTCCGGTCGGCCTCGAGTCGGTGTATTGCCTCGGCCAATGCGCGCTGTCGCCGGCGATGATGATCAACGGCACGCTTTACGCGAAGGTGACGCCGCAGAAATTCGATGCGCTGCTCGCTGCCGCGCAGAAGACCGTGGAGGAAACGGCATGACGCGCATCTATGTTCCCCGCGATTCGTCGGCGCTCGCGCTCGGTGCCGATGCGCTCGCCGACGCGATCGTCGCCGAAGCCGCTCGCCGCAATGTCGCGATCGAGCTCGTGCGCAACGGCTCGCGCGGGCTGCTGTATCTCGAACCGCTCGTCGAAGTCGCGACGCCGTCAGGCCGCGTCGGCTACGCGAGCGTCGACGCGGACGACGTCGCGTCGCTGTTCGACGCCGGCTTCATCGAAGGCAACGCGCACGCAAAACACGTCGGCCTCGTCGACGAGATTCCGTACCTGAAGAAGCAGCAACGTCTGACGTTCGCGCGCATCGGCATCACGGATCCGCTGTCCACCGACGACTACGTCGCGCACGGCGGCATCGAAGGCCTGAAGAACGTGCTGGCCATGGACGGCGCGGCCGTCTGCGAAGCGCTGATCGAATCCGGTCTGCGCGGCCGCGGCGGCGCGGCGTTCCCGGCCGGCATCAAATGGCGCACGGTGCTCGGCGCGAAAGCCGACCAGAAGTACATCGTCTGCAATGCCGACGAAGGCGACTCGGGCACGTTCTCCGACCGCCTCGTGATGGAAAGCGATCCGTACGTGCTGATCGAAGGGATGATCATCGCGGGTATCGCGGTGGGCGCGACGGTCGGCCATATCTACGTGCGCAGCGAGTATCCGCATTCAATCGACACGCTCGAGGAAGCCATCCAGCGCGCGCGTGCCGCCGGCTGGCTCGGCGACAGCGTGCTCGGCTCGCAGCACCGCTTCGAGCTGTTCGTCGCGAAGGGCGCGGGCGCCTACGTGTGCGGCGAAGAAACGGCGCTGCTCGAATCGCTCGAAGGCAAACGCGGCATCGTGCGCGCGAAGCCGCCGCTGCCGGCGCTCTCCGGTCTCTTCGGCAAACCGACGGTGATCAACAACGTGATCACACT
Source organism: Paraburkholderia phosphatilytica (assembly GCF_003443895.1). Lineage (GTDB taxonomy): Bacteria > Pseudomonadota > Gammaproteobacteria > Burkholderiales > Burkholderiaceae > Paraburkholderia > Paraburkholderia phosphatilytica. Next base: position 24,261 of record NZ_QQOA01000004.1, read on the forward strand.
CGCAACGGTGCCGATCATCTTCGCGAAGGGCGCTGCGTTCTACAAGAACTTCGGCATGGGCCGTTCGCGCGGCACGCTGCCGTTCCAGATCGCGGGCAACGTGAAGCAGGGCGGGCTCGTTGAACTCGCGTTCGGCTGCACGCTGCGCGAGCTGATGTTCGACTACGGCGGCGGCACCGCGAGCGGCCGGCCCGCGCGCGCGGTGCAGGTGGGCGGCCCGCTCGGCACGTACCTGCCCGAAAGCCAGTGGGACATCCCGCTCGACTACGAGGAGTACGCGAAGGTCGGCGCCGTGGTCGGCCACGGCGGTCTCGTGATTCACGACGACACGTCGAACCTCGCCGAACTCGCGCAGTACGCGATGCACTTCTGCGCGCTCGAATCGTGCGGCAAGTGCACGCCGTGCCGGATCGGCTCGACGCGCGGCGTCGAAGTGATCCAGCGCATCCGTAACGGCGACACGTCGACGAAACAGGTGAAGCTGCTGCGCGATCTGTGCGACACGATGGTGTCGGGATCGCTCTGCGCGATGGGCGGCATGACGCCCTTCCCTGTGGTGTCTGCCCTCGATCATTTCCCTGAAGACTTCGGTCTCGGCAACGCGCTGCCCGGCGCGGCCGCGGCCTGACGATGGAGCCCAACATGTCCGACGCGCTCATTCCTAACGCCGGTGGTTGCGGTTCAGGCAACTGCAGCTGCAAATCGAAAGCCCGTTCCCCGTACGACGAAACCGACTACGGCACGCCGTTCCGCCACGCCGACACCGACGTCACGCTCGAGATCGACGGCCAGAACATTACGGTGCCGGCCGGCACGTCGGTGATGCGCGCCGCCGCCGAAGCCGGCGTGATGGTGCCGAAGCTCTGCGCGACCGATTCGCTCGAACCGTTCGGCTCGTGCCGCCTGTGTCTCGTCGAGATCGAAGGCCGCCGCGGCTATCCCGCGTCGTGCACGACGCCGGTCGAAGCCGGCATGAAGGTGCGCACGCAGACCGACCGTCTGCAGGACCTGCGCCGCAACGTGATGGAGCTGTACATCTCCGATCACCCGCTCGACTGCCTGACCTGCCCCGCGAACGGCGACTGCGAACTGCAGGACATGGCCGGCGTGACGGGCCTGCGCGAAGTGCGCTATGGCTTCGACGGCGAGAATCACCTGAAGGACAAGAAGGACGAGTCGAATCCGTACTTCACGTACGATCCGTCGAAGTGCATCGTCTGCAATCGCTGCGTGCGTGCGTGCGAGGAAACCCAGGGCACCTTCGCGCTGACGATCGCGGGCCGCGGTTTCGAATCGCGCGTCGCAGCCGGTGCGAACGAGTCGTTCATGGACTCGGAGTGCGTGTCGTGCGGCGCCTGCGTCGCCGCGTGCCCGACCGCGACGCTGCAGGAAAAGACCGTCGTAATGCTGGGCCAGCCCGAGCACTCGATCACCACGACCTGCGCGTACTGCGGCGTCGGCTGCTCGTTCAAGGCCGAGATGAAGGGCAATCAGGTCGTGCGCATGGTGCCGAACAAGAACGGCGAAGCGAACGAAGGCCATGCGTGCGTGAAGGGCCGCTTCGCGTGGGGCTACGCGACGCACAAGGACCGCATCAAGAAGCCGATGATCCGCGCGAAGATCACCGATCCGTGGCGCGAAGTCAGCTGGGAAGAAGCGATCAATTACGCGGCGTCGGAGTTCCGCCGCATCCAGGCGAAGTACGGGCGCGATTCGATCGGCGGCATCACGTCGTCGCGCTGCACGAACGAGGAAACCTATCTCGTGCAGAAGCTCGTGCGCGCCGCGTTCGGCAACAACAACGTCGACACCTGCGCGCGCGTCTGCCACTCGCCGACCGGCTACGGCTTGAAGACGACGCTCGGTGAATCGGCAGGCACGCAGACGTTCGCATCGGTCGACAAGGCCGACGTGATCATGGTGGTCGGCGCGAATCCGACCGATGGCCACCCGGTGTTCGGCTCGCGCCTGAAGCGCCGCGTTCGTGAAGGCGCGAAGCTGATCGTCGTCGATCCGCGCCGCATCGATATCGTCGATACGCCGCACGTGAAAGCCGTGCATCATCTGCCGCTGCGCCCGGGCACCAACGTCGCGATGCTCAACGCGATCGCACACGTGATCGTCACCGAAGGGCTGCTCGCCGAGCAGTTCATCGCCGAGCGCTGCGAGGACCGTGCGTTCGGCCAGTGGCGCGATTTCGTCGCGCTGGAAGAGAACTCGCCCGAGTCGATGGAAGCCACCACCGGCGTGCCGGCCGCCGACGTGCGCGCCGCCGCCCGCCTGTACGCGACGGGCGGCAACGCCGCGATCTACTACGGCCTCGGCGTCACGGAACACGCGCAAGGCTCGACGGCGGTGATGGGCATCGCGAATCTCGCGATGGCGACGGGCAACGTAGGCCGCGAAGGCGTCGGCGTGAATCCGCTGCGCGGCCAGAACAACGTGCAGGGCTCGTGCGACATGGGCTCGTTCCCGCACGAACTGCCGGGCTACCGCCACATCAGCGACGCGACCACGCGCACGCTGTTCGAACAGGAATGGGGCGTCACGCTGCAGCCGGAACCCGGCCTGCGCATTCCGAACATGTTCGATGCGGCGGCGCACGGCACGTTCATGGGCCTCTACTGCCAGGGCGAAGACATCGTGCAGTCGGATCCGGACACGCAGCACGTGTCGCACGCGCTGTCCGCGATGGAATGCATCGTCGTGCAGGACATCTTCCTGAACGAGACCGCGAAGTTCGCGCACGTGCTGCTGCCGGGTTCGTCGTTCCTCGAAAAGGACGGCACCTTCACGAACGCCGAGCGCCGCATCTCGCGCGTGCGCAAAGTGATGCCGCCGATCGCGGGTTACGCGGACTGGGAAGCGACCATCCTGCTGTCGCGCGCGCTCGGCTACGAAATGAACTACACGCATCCGTCGCAGATCATGGACGAGATCGCGCGGCTCACGCCGACCTTCCATGGCGTGTCGTTCGAGAAGATCGACAAGCTCGGCAGCATCCAGTGGCCGTGCAATGAGGAAGCACCGGAAGGCACGCCGACGATGCACGTCGACGCGTTCGTGCGCGGCAAGGGGAAGTTCGTGATCACGAAGTTCTTCGCATCGCCGGAAAAGGTCACGCGCAAGTTCCCTCTGCTGCTGACGACGGGCCGCATCCTGTCGCAGTACAACGTGGGCGCGCAGACGCGCCGCACCGAAAACTCGCGCTGGCACGAAGAGGACCGTCTCGAGATCCACCCGCACGACGCGGAAGATCGCGGCATCAAGACGGACGACTGGGTCGGCATCGAATCGCGCGCGGGCAACACCGTGCTGCGCGCGAAGGTCAGCACGCGGATGCAGCCGGGCGTCGTCTACACGACGTTCCACTTCCCCGAATCCGGCGCGAACGTGATCACGACCGACAGTTCCGACTGGGCAACCAACTGTCCGGAGTACAAGGTCACCGCGGTGCAGGTGATGCCGGTCGAGCAGCCGTCGGAATGGCAGCAGAAGTACTCGCGCTTCAACCAGCAGCAGCTCGACCTGATGCAGCAGCGCGAACTGACGAACGCGTCGACGGGCAAGTGAGGCCAGGCCGCTATGGATGAACAGAACCTGATCACGATGGCCAACCAGATCGGCGACTTCTTCACGTCGCTGCCCGACCACGAGGAAGCGATCGGCGATATCGCGAGCCATATCCGGCGCTTCTGGGAACCGCGGATGCGCCGCGCGATTCTCGAAGCGCTCGACGACGGTTCGACGGTGGATACGTCGCGGATGTCCGACATCGTCCGCGAGACGCTGATCAAGCATCGTGAAGAGTTGATGCCGGCTGCGAGCTGATCGAACTTGACGTCGCAATCCGGGCAGCGCCATTGCGGGCTGCCCGGCGCTGTTTCTTCGTCACCCCACGCCGTTGCGGATCACGGCACGCGTCACACCCTCGCCGACGTTTCCTCCGTCAGCATTCCCTTCGAGAACCAAGACTCGCAGTGCCGCAGCAGTCCAGTCAGATCGGACGCGGTACGGCCGCGCGCGCAGATGTAGCCATCCGGACGCACGAGATAGAACGCCGGCCGCGTACGCCCGTAGGTATCGGCGAGCGACGTCGTGTGATCGCCGCCCGCATCGGTGATGCGCCACACGCGCACCGCGCCGGGCAGCGCGCGCTCCACCGCGGCGACGAAGCGCGTCAGTTCTGCCTCGCGCGACGCACTGCCGTTCGCAGCGCCATTCGCGCCGTTGCTCACCGCCGGCGGAATCGGATGCTCGGGCGACGCTTCCAGTTCGCCATCCGCTTCGACGAGCAGGAACAGCGAGAAGTACGCGGGATCGTGCAGGTCGAACACGCAGCCGACACCCGGCGCGCGGCCGAGCGGCCCATCGACGACGTGCACCAGCGCATCGGGCGCGCGTTCGCCCGCGCGCGGACCGCCGTCGAGCACACGCTCGAGCGTCAGCGGACTGCGCCTGTACTGGATCGACAGCTCGCTCACCCTCGTGCGCGCAGCGTCGCGCAACGGTCCGAACTGCGCGAGCAGCGGCATCACCTTCTCGCGCAGCAGCTTCAGCGGACCGCGCTCGGCCTCGGCCATGTGCGTGACGAACGCAGTCTGCCGCAGCACGTCGCGTTCGATCGGATGACGTTCCGCGTGGTAGGTGTCGAGCAGCCGCTCCGGCGCCTCGCCCTTCATCACGCGCGCGAGCTTCCAGCCGAGATTGAACGCTTCCTGAATGCCCGTATTCATGCCCTGCGCGCCGGCGGGACTGTGCACGTGGCCCGCGTCGCCCGCGAGAAACACGCGCCGCGTGCGCAGCTGTTCGACCATGCGGCTGTTCAGATGAAAGTACGCGGACCACACGAGCGACGTAAGACGCATCGGATGATGGATGCGGCGCGCGACGAGCTCGCGGCATTGCTCGAGCGTCGGCGCATCGGCCGCGGCGGTGGCGGCGCCTTTCGCGACGGCGTCGTCGCTCGCGGCGATCGGTTCGTCGGACATCGGGTTCGCGCTGGACGACGTTGCCGATGACGACGTCCTGACGAGCGCGCCTTGCGCCGCGAGATGGGACTGCACGAGCGCGACCACGTTCGCGTGCTGGTCGGCGATCAGCCGGTAGATGCCGCCGCCCATCGGAAACAGCGCCGCGAGGCCTTCGCCGGACGCGAACATGTTCAGCTCGTCGTCGGGCCAGTCGACGTCGAGCGCAAGGTCGGCCAGCAGGAACGTCTGCGAGAAGGTCTTGCCCGCGAAGCTCAGGCCGAGCCGGTGACGCACCGTGCTGTGCGCGCCGTCCGCGCCGATCAGCCATGACGGCTGCAGCGTTTCGACGCGGCCATCGGCATGCTGCAGCGTCGCTTCGAGACCATCCACACCCTGGAAGAAATCGGTCAGCTCGACACCGCGTTCCACTTCGACGCCGAGCGACGAAAGATGCTCGGTCAACAGACGCTCGGTGACGGATTGATCGAGGAACAGCAGGTACGGGTAGCGGGTTTGCAGCGGGTCGAAATCGAGGCGCGCGATCCGCTGGCCGCTGGAGTGAAGATTCGCGGCACGGGCGCGATGTCCGCGTTGGAGAAACGGCTCGACGATCCGGTGCTGTTCGAACAGTTCGAGCGTGCGCGCCTGAATGCCGATCGCGCGTGAATGCGGCGCGGGTTCACGCGCCTTGTCGATCAGGCGCACGGGGATATGTGCGCGCGCAAGACTCATCGCTGCGGCGAGTCCCGTTGGGCCGGCGCCGACGATCAGCACCGGTGCGGCATCGTACGTAGCAGCGGACATGCAAGCCTCCGTGTGACGTCGTGCCGACTAGTGTACGCCGCTCGCTCCGCTCGTCGGGCCGCGCGTGAACGATGCGGTGCATCAACGGATACGTGTGGACGCGGCCGCCTGCGCTGCTCCGGTCAGAAGAAAACGCGTTCAGTGCCCGGCCGCGCCCGGCTGACGATCGAGCGCGCAGCGATGCTCGGTGGTGCCGAGGTCCACCTGCAAGGTTGCATGATGCATGTCGAAGCGCTCGCGCAGCGCCGCCACGATCCGGTCCACCGTCTGGTCGCCGGGATGGCCGGCCGGCATCACGAGATGCGCGGTCAGCGCGTTGCCGGTGGTCGACAGCGCCCAAACGTGGAGGTCGTGCACGTCCGTGACGCCGGGCTGCTCGGCAAGGAAACCGCGAATGCGTTGCAGATCGACGCCCGGCGGCACCGCATCGAGCGCAAGGCGCATGGAATCGCGCAGCAGGCCCCACGTGCCGTACAGCACCACGAGCACGACCGCGATACTCATCACGGGGTCGAGCCACGTCCAGTTCGTGAAGAAGATCACGACACCGCTCACCGCGACCGCGCCGGAGATCGCCGCGTCGCCGACCATGTGCAGGAACGCGCCGCGGATGTTCAGGTCTTCCTGCCCGCGCATGAAGAGCCACGCCGAGAGGCCGTTCACGATCATGCCGACCGCCGCGACGACGAACACGTCGAGCCCGGCGACGGGCGACGGGTGCAGCAGCCGGCCCACCGCTTCCGCGACGATCACGCCGCACGCGAACAGCAGCAGCGCGGCATTCGCGAGGCTCGCGAGTATCGACGAGCTGCCGAGCCCGAACGTGTAGCGCGCCGACGGACGGCGCGTGGCGAGCCAGGTCGCGCCCCACGCGAGCAGCAGACCGAGCACGTCGGACAGGTTGTGGCCTGCGTCCGCGAGCAGCGCGGTGGAGTTCGCGAGGACGCCATAGATTGCCTGCACGACGACGATCGTCACGTTCAGCCCGACGGCGATCGCGAACGCGCGGCCGTGGCCGGCGACGGGTGCGTGATGGTGACTGTGGCCATGCCCGTGATGATGGCCGTGGCTGTGTGCGTGGCCCTTGTGCGCGTGGCCTTCCCGCGCGTGGCCGTGGTGGTCGTGCTCGCCGTGATCGTGACCGGCATGCGCGGCGTGGTCATGCTCGCCATGACCATCGTGCTGATGATCGCAAGCGTGACCTTGACCAGCCGGATGGAGCGCGTCGTCGCGCGCGGAATTGACAGGCGTGAATTTCATTCTGCGTCCTGAACGGAGTGGAGTTCCGCGACCGGTTCGTCGACGTGCTCCAGCAGATCGGCGAGCATGCAGCTGATGTGCTGGTCCGCGGCGGTGTAGTAGACCTGCTTGCCCCGGCGCTCTGCTTTCACGATCCGCGCCGCGCGCAGCAGCCGCAGATGATGGCTGACGAGCGACTGCGACAGCCCGAGCGCGCCGGCAATCGCACCGACCGCGCGACGCTCGCCCGCGCACGCGAGCACGATCCGCAGGCGCGTCGGGTCGCCGAGCAGGCGAAACAGATCGGCGAGCGACACGACGCGTTCGTCGGTGGAAAGCGTGTCTGCCTCGATGACGGGCAGCTCGGCGTGAACGGGCAGCGGTGTGGCCATGGGCGGCATCCAGATGCAGGCAACAACATATGAATAAGTGTTCACATGTTAAAAACAAATCCCGAACCTGTCAACTTTGAAAAGCGGGCCCGCGAGTGTGGGAAAATGCGGCCTCCAGTTTTTCGGCTTTCCCAGCCTTCAAGTCAGTCATGCATCCCGTTTTTGTCCGCGCGTGGACGGCTCATCGCGACGGCCGGCTCGACGACGCAGAGCGCGACTATCGCGCGACGCTCGAGGTCGACCCAGGTCACGTCGATGCGCTGCATCTGCTGGGCGTATTGCGCCATCAGCAGGGTCAGCACGCGGAAGCCGCCGACCTCGTGCGGCGCGCGGTCGACCTGCGCCCCAACGACGCCGCGCTGCAACTGAATCTCGGCAACGCGCTGAAGGCGCTCGGCCAGCTCGACGGTGCGATCGAACGCTTTCGCAACGCGCTCACGCTCGCGCCGACGTTTCCGATGGCGCACTACAACCTCGGCAACGCGTACGCCGCCGCCGGCCGCCACGAAGACGCGGTCGATGCGTTTCGCCGCTCGGTCGATCTGCAGCCGCAGGACGCGTCGTCGCACAACAACCTCGGCAACGCACTGCACGCGACCGGCCAGCACGAAGCCGCGGTCGAAGCATTCGAGCGCGCACTGCAGCTGCGCCCGGGACATGCCGGCGCGCACAACAATCTCGGCATGGCGCTCAACGCGCTCGACCGCTCGGAAGACGCGATCGTGCATTTCCGCGAGGCGCTCGCCGCGGAACCGCGCTTCGTCGCGGCGCAGTTCAATCTCGCGAACACGCTCGCCGCCACCGGCCGCAACGCCGAAGCCGTCGGCCTGTTCGAAGCCGCGATCGTGCTGCAGCCGCAGCTTTCGCCCGCGCTGTTCGGCCTGGGCAACGCGCTCGCCGCGCTGCACCGGCACGACGAAGCCGTGCGCTATTTCGAGCGCGCGATCGGGCTCGATCCGAAGTTCGCGCTGGCGTGGCTGAGCCTCGGCATCTCGCAGCACGCACTGCTCAGCTACGAAGCCGCGTTGCGCGCGTTCGAGCAGGCACTGCGTCTGCGCCCCGATCTCGGCCCCGCGCATCTGAACCGCGCGATGGTGTGGCTCACGCTCGGCAACTTCGCGAAGGGTCTGCCCGAGTACGAGTGGCGTCTCGAAACCGTGCAGCGTCGTGCGGTGCACGCACTGCCCCGCTGGCACGGCGAGGCGCTCGAAGGCCGCACGCTGCTGATTCACGCAGAACAGGGCCTCGGCGATACGCTGAATTTCGCGCGTTTCATCCCGCTCGTCTTCGAACGCGCGGCGCAGGACGCGCAGGCCACGCAATCCGCGCCGCCGCGCATCATGCTCGAAGTGCAGCCTGCGCTGCTGCCGCTGCTGGAGCCCGCGGCCGGGCAATGGCGCGTGACGCTCGTGGCGACCGGCGACGTGCCGAACGCCGGCCGCCAGGCGCCCGATGTGCAGTGCCCGCTGTTGAGCCTGCCGCTCGTGCTGGGTATGACCGTCGATACGATTCCCGCGCGCACGCCCTACCTCGCCGCGCCGGCCGCCTATCGTCGCAAATGGCGCGGTTCGCTCGGCGGACAGTCGAAACGCAAGATCGGTATCGCGTGGTCGGGACGCATCCAGCGCAGCGAGAACCGCACGATCGCACTGGATCAGCTCGCCGCGCTCGATCCGCTGTTCGCGCTGCCGGGTATCGACTGGATCGTGCTGCAGCCGGATCTCAGCGATGCAGAGCGCGCGGTGCTGGACGCCCATCCGCACGCATCGCGCATTCATCGCGTCGACGATCGCATCGAGAACTTCGCGGATACGGCGGCGATCGCCGAACGGCTCGACGCGGTGGTGTCGATCGATACGTCGATCGCGCACCTGGCCGGCGCGCTGCGGCGGCCGCTGTGGATCATGCTGCCGTACTCGGCCGACTGGCGGTGGTTCGCGGAGGGCAGCGACTGCCCGTGGTACCCGGCCGCTCGGCTCGTGCGGCAACGGCAGCCGGGTGTCTGGAAGGATGTGGTCGACGAGGTCGCGCGGGAGATCGCGCGCGGCTGACCTTCACGCTTTTTCTGCGGTTTTTCCTGTCGCTTTTCGTCAGGCGGTGCGGTACTGGTTGCGCGCTTCCGGCATGCGGTACAGCACCAGCGTCGCGATCAGCCCGCACACGGCGGCCACGCCCATCCACAGGCCGGGCGCCGCCTTGTTGCCCGTCGAGTGGATCAGGTAGGTCGAGATGGCCGGCGTGAAGCCGCCGATCGTCGTCGCGAGACTGTAGGCGAGCGAGAAGCCGGCCGTGCGGACATCGGCGGGCATCACTTCGGTCAGCGCGACGACCATGCCGCCGTTGTAGCAGCCGTACAGGAACGACAGCCACAGCTCCACCATCAGCAGCCGGCCGAACGACGGATCGGCGACGAGCCACTGCACCGACGGATAGGACGTGAGAATCGTCAGGATCGTGAAGACGAGCAGCACCGGGCGACGGCCGATCCGATCCGACAGCGCACCCGACAGCGGCAGCCAGACCAGGTTCGAGATGCCGATGCATACGGTCACGACGAGCGTATCGATCGCAGAGAGCTTCAGCACTTCCTTGCCGAAGGTCGGCGTGTACGCCGTGATCATGTAGAACGACACCGTCGTCATGATCACCATGCCCATGCCAGCAATCACGATGCCCCAGTTCTCGAGCATCGAATTCATGATCTCGCCCATCGTCGGGCGGTGTTTCTTCGCGAGGAACTAGTCGGTCTCTTGCAGCGAACGGCGGATCAGGAACAGGAACGGTACGATCAGACAGCCGATCAGGAACGGCACGCGCCAGCCCCATGCGGTCATCTGATCGGCGGGCAGCAGGCGGTTCAGGAACACGCCGATCAGCGCGGCGAACACCACGGCCACCTGCTGGCTGCCCGACTGCCACGAGCAGTAGAAGCCCTTGTTGCCCTTCGTCGCGATCTCGGAGAGGTACACCGACACGCCGCCCAGCTCCACGCCCGCCGAAAAACCCTGCAGCAGACGCCCGAGCAGCACGAGCGCCGGCGCGAGCGCGCCGATCGTCGCGTAGCCGGGGATGGCCGCGACCGTCAGCGTGCCGAGCGCCATCAGGAACAGCGTGAGGATCAGGCCTTTGCGCCGGCCGTGGTGGTCGATATACGCACCCAGCACGATCGCGCCGAGCGGCCGCATCAGGAAGCCTGCGCCGAACACGGACAGCGACAGCATCAGCGACGCGAATTCGCTGCCGCCCGGGAAGTAGGTCTTGGCGATCGCGGACGCATAGTAGCCGTAGACCATGAAGTCGTACATTTCCAGGAAGTTGCCGCTGACCACGCGAAACACGGTGCGGACTTTGGACTCGCTGGAAGAAGCGGAAACGGTGGACGCTGTAGACATGGCGCTCTCGAATGGACGGTTGCGCGCGGCGGCGGGGGGACCGTGAACGGGCGGTTTCCTGCTCGCGTCATCTCGACGCGTTCCCCGTACCGGTACTTCTGCGAATATTACTGCTACCGAAGCCGCTCCGCATTCGAACTTTCGTGCCGAGATTGGCGGTGCGCCCGCGTGCGGGCCGTCGCTGCCGGAGTCCGCACGAGCGCATCCGCGCGCCTCGCAGATGAATTTCCGGCCCGCTCGCCGGTGTGCGACACCGCGGAGGTAGACTATCCGCTCGCGGCACACTCGCTCCGCTGTTACACGCCAACCCGAACCGCTCGCCGCACGATGACCTCCCCCGCCACGCTCACGCTACGTCCCGCGACCCACGCGGACGCGCCGCTCATCGCGTCGATCCACGCCACCAGTTGGCGGGCGACCTATCGCGGGCTGCTGCCGGACGACTTTCTCGATCGCGTCATCGACGAACGCGCGGCCTGGTGGGAAGCGCGCATGCGTGCGCCCGGCGAGGAGCGGCGGCTCGTGCTGATCGCCGAACTGCACGGCGACGCGGCCGGCTTCGTCTGCGCGGAACTGCAGCCGGAATCGAAGTGGGGCGTGCTGCTCGACAATCTGCACGCGCTGCCGGGCTTCCAGGGCATCGGCTGCGGCAAGCTGCTGATGCGCGCTGCGCAGGACTGGGCGCGCAGCCAGGGCGAGGCGCAGATCTATCTGTTCGTGCTCGAAGGCAACGCGCCCGCGATCGCCTTCTACGAACGGCAAGGCTGGGCCTTCGCCGGGGCCGAGCAGGACCAGCTGGGCGGCATCGACATCACCGCGCTGCGCTACGTCTATCCGCTGAGGTAACCGGCGGCCGCGGCGCCCTGCCGCGATCGATCGTCCGGCAGTTTTCGGATACTTCCGATCCTCCGCCGGACGGCCAGCCGTCATCATCGACAGTCATCCCATAAATCGTTCCGCACGGCGCGTTTGCCTCGCAAGGCCGCCGCGTCCACGTTCGGCGTGCCTGTATTGCGTTACTCACTGATCCACGCCCTCAGTATCCTCAGACGAGTGCCAGGCAACCATGTCGACTTTTGCGTTGATCAACATTGAAGGTTCGCTCTCCGTGCCGCGTTCGCGGCCGCTCGCGGCATTGCCCGCTTCCTTTGGCGGCGAATGGCGTCTGCTGCCGCCGGGCTTCTGCCCGCGCGACGATCTGAAGGCGCTGTACGCGGCGCTCTTGCGCACCTTCTGTCTCTCCGACGACGCGATGCTGTCGATGTGCCGCTGGCTGCCGCGTGTGGCCGCCGACGTGGCGAAGGCCGGCGTCGGCGCCGTGAAGTCCGTGGCCAGCGCCGGCGCGGCAAAGGCGCAGCCGGTCGGGCCCGTGGCGTCGCGCGCGGAAGCGCTCGCCCGGCATGAAACGTCAGGGGAATACGCGAAGCGGATGATGACGGGCGGCGCGATCGCGATCAGCGCGTCGACCGTGCTCGCATGGCTGGCAACCTCGCATGCGCCGCAGGACGTGACGTTCTCTCCGGACGTCCTGATCCCGCAGGCGAGCCAGGCGGTCCGCACGGCGATCGACGAAGCCCGGCGAAGCAAGACGTAGCAGTGTCACGATTTCGTGTCGGGTCACCTCGATGAGGTCGCCGATGCGCCGGTTGCCGTCGAAAGCACCGAGGCGTCGGTTCCGGCAGCAACCACGATGCCGGGAGCAGCCGAGGCACAGCCCGCCAGCTCGCTCGCCGTCGCCGCGGCACCTGCCACTGCGAGCGAGTCCCTCGCGGCACAATCGCCGGTCTCGATCGCCGCGACATCATTCGTCGGACCGCCGGTTTCGGCCCGAGTCGCCGCGATCCATGCAGTCGAACCCGCTCGGAAGCCGGCATCGCCCGAAGCTCAGCCAGATGCGGCACCGGCCCAATCCTCTTTGCCGTCCGGCAGCAATTCGGCGAAGACCGCTGCGGAACCGCCAAAGGCACCGCAAACGCCGGCAACCTGAGCCGACGTGACCGCTTTCAGCCGCGCCGACATCGATCGCACGCCGGCGGTCCCGACCGCGCCGACAAAATCGACGGACGCAGTCGAAGCACCGGTGCCGTCGGAATGCAGGAAGTTCGCCACGCCGGCACGTTCTGTGGCCACCGGTGGCCGCGAACCGATCGGAACGGCTACCACCAGCGTGTCGGCTTCGGCCAGGGCGCACTATCACGTACATCAGCTGCCACGTGTCGCTCTGGTCCCTCACTCGGCGAACCCGGCGCCGCGCGTCAAGGACTCGCACGCCGGCCACTATTCGCCACCGCAACAGGACGCAGAGGATTCCTGACGATTAATGCAGGCGCCGTCTGGTACGACGCACGACATGCAGCCCAGCTGACACCGGACAGACTCTATCTCGAGGCCGATCGGACACTTTACCAAGCCAAGCGTGGCGGCCGAAACCAGACGAAGCTGACCGTCCTCTGAGCGGTCGTCCGCTCCCTCGTTGCCCTATCCGCGCACGACGCCGGACGCAACGCAGGTTTATAGCCTGACAGTCTCGCCCTCCCCGGGCCGCGCCCCGGCTCCGGCCATCTGCCTGAGGTCGGCAGCCAGTTCCTGCAGCGGCGCACACCAGTCCCGATACGCGCGTTGACGATACACTCTCACGGTCGGATACCAGACGCTGTCCCGACGTCCCGTCATCCACACCCAATGCGGATTGCCGTCGACCAGCAGCCAGGTGGGCCGTCCGAGCGCAGCAGCAAGATGCGCAACCGACGTACAGACCGTGACGACAAGATCGAGGCTGGCGACGAGCGAGGCCGTGTCGTCGAAGCTTTCAAGCTCGCCCGTACGGTCGATCATGTGCAATCCAGCGGCTTTCATCCGTGCCACGTCATCGGACGCGTCCTTCTGCAGACTATAGAATTCCGCACCGGCGTATCCGGAGAACGCCTGGGCAAACAGTTCGGGCGCCACCGCGCGAAGCGGGTTGCGCTGGTGCGTCCGGCTTCCAGTCCAGGCCAGTCCCACCTTCAACGCGCCGCCTGCCGGCATGCGGTCGCGCGTGCGAATCACCTTGGTTTCATCGGCCGACAGATACGAAACGGGCGCCGGTAGCGACTCGATCGTGATGCCGAGTTCGAGCGGCAGGCTCGCGAGTGGGACCTGATAGTCGAACGCCGGCAACTGCTGGACGTCGCTACGCAGCCAGAGGACACCATGTCCGTCCAGGCTGCGCCTGAAGAGTTCAAGCAGGGGCGGAAAGCAGCAGCAGATCACCGAACCGCCCGCATCGCGCGCAAGACGGGCGATCAACGGCACGAAGCGGACGAACTGGATCGCGTCGCCGTGCCCCTGCTCCCCCCAGATGAGCAACGTCTTCCCGGCCAGCGTTTCGCCGTGCCAGCGTCGCTCCGGACAGAAGCCGCGCGACGCGCGCAGTTCGGGCGACCCCCGCCAGCGCGCCTCGAAGTTGATCCAGCCGTTGCGGAAGTCACCCTGCATCAGCTGCAGCATGGCGACCGAGAACTGGATCAACGGATCGCCCCCGGACACGTGTGCAGCACGCACAATCGCGTCGAAAGCCTCGTCCCACTGCTGGACCTCGCGTGCCGCGTTGCTCAGCGCGAGCAACGCCAATCGGTCCTTCGGCGCGAGCGTTGCAGCGCGCCGCGCGGCAACCAATGCCTTCGCGGGCTCGCGCATCTGAAGCCACGCGTTGGCCACGTTCGTCCAGGCCAGATGATTGACCGGCTCCGCGCGAACCGCCTCCTCGCCGATGCTCAACGCCAGCTCGTACTCGCCGCGGGTGTAGTGAAGCGCGGCGAGATTGTTGCGAAGCATCGGATGTTGCGGGTCGAGCGTCATCGCGCGCTCGTACGCGCGAAGCGACGCATCATAAGCGCCCGAATGCTGCTGGATGAGCCCCAGCGAAAACCAGGCGTCCACGGACCCGGACGCCAGCTCACTCCACCGCTTCGCCGCCTCGATGCCGATGTCCGCGCGGCCGCACTGGTGAGCGACGGCCATCCACTCCCCAAGCCAGTCCGTCGCGTCCGGCATCGCGCGATGGGCGGATTCGAAGTGGTCGAGCGCGCGGGCCGGCTCGCCGGACTGAATCGCGAGCCGCGCCGCTTCGACGTACGCCGCCCCTGTCGGCGCCGACAGCGCACGGTCGAGCCACGCCCGCGCTTCCTGCAAACGTCCGCACAGCCGCAGCACCTGCGCCCGCGCGACGGCGGCGTTCGCGTCGGCGGGCGCGAGCATCAACCATTCGTCGACGAACTCCGATGCTTCGATGAGTTCGCCCGCCTCGCAGTGCTGCCGGACTCTGGCCAGCTTCGCGTCTGAATCGATCATTGGATTGCGTTACGGTTTGCGGCGGAGAGCTGTTCGCACTCAGGGTCTTTCCAGCGCGTCCTGATCACCCGGTTGTCGTCGTCGAACTGTACCTGATACTGACAGGCCACCACACCGTCCGCCTTGCGGAACCTGAGGAGGTAATCCCACACGCGAACGTGAAAGACACCTTCGTGAAAATCGGGCGGGCCGAGCAGTTCGTACATCTGGTGTTTGCTCACGCCGGGCTGGACCTGGGCAAGGTTGTTCCGGTTCGGAAACGATCCGTCCTTCCACGTCGCTGTGGTCGGGTCGGGAAACGGCACGTCCGCGGTCGGCGCCGAACAGGCGGCGACCGCGAGCAGCGCGCACAGTGCGATCGAGATCGCGGCAATAGGTCCGGTCTTGGTCTTCATGATGGTTTCCGGTGCAGTTGAGTTTGCGTGCGAGGTTCCCGCGATCACCACTGGTAACCGGCGCCGACGACCGCGCCATACGTACCGCGCGTGTTGGTGGACACGGCAGCCTTGTAGATCCAGTGGTCATTCTCGGAGATCGTCGAGACGCCGAGCGCCTGGCCGGACTGCCCGCGATACACGCTGCCGGCGACGGCCACCATGCTGCGCCCAGGCCCCGAGGGTTGTGGCAGCCCCGCCACCGCCATCGCCGTCGCGGTGCCGCCGTCCGCGTCGCGCCGGTACGACTCGAGATCGTTGCGCAGGCTGGCCACCTGACTGTCCGTGTAGCTGTTCGCCTGCGACAGCGTGCTGGCCACGCTCGTGTTGAGCTGCTCCACGTTGACGGCATCGGTGGCCGCGGTGCCTGCCGCCACGTTGACGACCTGCCGCGTCGAACTCGCCGAACCGACCGAAACGACGTTCGACCGGCCGCCGTCGCTACTGCCTGAACCGATCGCCGCGGAGTTCGTTCCCGACGCCGTAGCGCCGGTGCCGACCACCGTCGAGCCGTTACCGCTCGCCTGCGAACCGTTGCCGACCGCCGTGCTGTTCGATCCCGATGCGACCGAGCCGGACCCACCCGCGGACGAGTTCGAGCCGGTGGACGCGGGCGGCAACGTGCTGCCGCCCGCGGGCGTGGTCGTATAGCTGCCGCCGGTGTTGCTGGTGCGCTGGTTGATGAGCGTCGTCAGCTGCGTGGTCACGGCGTCGAGCTGGGACACGTTGACCGCATCGGTGCCGAGGCGTCCAGGCGCCAGCCCCGTGATCTGGCGGTTGCCGACGTTGACCTCGCCCGCCGACGATTGCGGACTGCTCAACCCGTACGCGATGTAGTTGCTCAGCGCACCAACCGTCGTCAGCGAACCGGCACCGAGCGCGACGCTGTTGGCAAGCGTCGCGCTTGCACCCGCGCCCAGCGCGAGCGCATCGACGGCCGTGCTGCCCGCGCCCGACCCGATTGCCACACCGCCGGCGGCCCCCGCACTCGCATTCGCGCCCTGCGCGATCGACTGCGCACCGTTCGCTGCCGCGCCGCTACCCAGCGCAATTGCATCAGCCTGGCCGCTGGTGGCGGCTTCGCCGAGCGCGACACCCCCTGGCGCAGTCTGGCTGACGATCGCGCCATTGCCGATGCCCACGCCGTTGTCGCCGTTCACGACCGTCGTGGGTCCGACGGCAACCGACTGCGAACCGACCGCCAGCGAGTCCGCCGCGGTCGAATTGGCGTGGAAGTAGAGCGTCGGCGTGACCGAGAACGACTGCAGCGCGCCGGCGAGCTGCTCGATCGTCACCGCGTCGTGCTGCCCCGTGCCATCGGCCACGTTGGTCAGCTGTCGATACGTGCCGCTACCCGCCGAGCTGCCGAACGACACCGCGCCGAGCAGCGTGCCAGTCGCGGTGTTGAACGGGATCGACTGACTGCCCGCCGCGATCGAGCCGGTGCCGGGCGCCACCACGCGATCCGACACCGAGCCCGAGCCAATCGCGACGCCGTCCGCGACGGACACCGTCGACTGCGGGCCGAGCGCGAGCGCATTCCCCGCCGTCGCCTGCGCGCCATTGCCGGCCGCGAGGCTCGACGCGCCGCTTGCCACCGCGAGCGGCCCGATCGCGACGCTGTCGGTGCCGGTCGCCTGGCTGTCGGCCGCCGTCGAGTCCGCGTGGAAATACTTGATGCCGCCGCCGTTCTGCAGGTTCGTGATGGCAGTCGTGTTGTTCGTCACGTCGGTTGCGAGCACATCCACCGCCTGGTTCGTCTGATACAGCTGTGAGCCGTTGACCGCATCCGTGCTCGACGCGCTCAGTTGCCCGGCGGCGACGTTCTGGATCTGCCGCTCGGCGCCGACCGAACCGACGCTGACCACGCCGACGGGCGCGGTGCCGGCGAACGCGTAGTTCGCGCCGCCGATCGTCGCGCCCGCAACCGGCGTTGCCGCGGTCGTCGTCGAATTCGAACCCAGCGCTACCGAATCGGCGGTCGTGGCGCTCGCGTTGCCGCCGATCGCAACCGCGTCGGTGCCGGTCGCGCTCGAGTCGGCGAGCGTCGAATTCGCGTGGAAGTACTTGATGCCGGCGCCGCTCTGGATGTTCGAGATCGCCGTCGCATTGGCATCCACCGCCTGGTTCGTCTGATACAGCTGCGAGCCGTTGACCGCGTCCGTGCTCGACGCGCTCAGTTGCCCGGCGGCGACGTTCTGGATCTGCCGTTCGGCGCCGACCGAACCGACGCTGACCACACCCGCCGGGGTCGCGCCCGCGAAGCTGTATGCGGTACCGCCGATGGTGGCGCCCGGGGTCGGCGTCGCCGCGGTGGTGGCCGAACCCGCGCCGAGCGCGACCGAGTTCGATACGCTTGCCGTCGCCCCGGAGCCCAGCGCGGCTCCGTTCGTCGCGGTGCTCTGCACGACCGCACCGTTGCCGATCGCGACGGCGCCCGCGGTGTTCGCCTGCGACGCATTGCCCAGCGCGACGGCGCCTGTTCCGCTTGCCACATTGATATTGCCGAGCGCGACCGCGCCATCGCCGCTGGCGGTGTTGTCCGCGCCCATAGCCACCGCGCCATTGCCTGTAGCAGTGTTCGGATCCCCGATAGCCACCGCGCCATTGCCGCTCGCGGTCTGGCCTTCACCCAATGCGATCGCGCCGGTGCCACTCGTCACCTGCGAATTGTGACCGCCAGCGAAAGAGCCGGTGCCCGCGGCCGCGGCGACGGTGTTGCTGTCGCCCAGCACGACCGTGGAAGCGGCGAGCGCCTGCGACGCGTTGCCAAGCGCCGTCGCGCCCGCGGCCGATGCGACGTTCGCACTTCCCACCGCGGTGGCATTCGTGCTGCTCGCCGTGGACGTTCTGCCAAGCGCGGTACTTTGCGTGCCGCTTGCGCTGGCGTTGACGCCGAGGGCCGTCGCGTTCAGTGCGCTCGCCTGCGAACCGGCGCCGAGCGCGGTCGACGATGTGCCGGTCGCGCTGGCGTTCAGGCCGAGCGCCGCGGTATTGTCCACCGTCGCGTGCGCACCGGCGCCCAGCGCCACGGCGGAAGTGCCGGCTGCGGTGGCCGCGTTGCCGAGCGCCACGCCGTTCACGATGGACGCAGTCGCGCTCGCGCCCATCGCGATCGAATCGTTGCCGCTCGCGACCGCGCCGGTGCCGAATGCCTGCGCGCTGGTGCCGCTCGCGAGCGTGCCGTTACCGATCGAGGTCGACGACGCACCGGTCGCCTGCGTGCCCGATCCGGGCACGCCGGAGGTACCGCCCACACCGATTGCGACCGCCGCCGTGCCGGAGGCTCCGCTGTTGACGCCGATCGCGACCGCCGATGCACCGCTCGATGAAGCGCCAGAACCCAGCGCGAGGCCCGCGGCGGCCGTGGTGGTCGTGATGGCCTCGAAGCCCATCGCGACCGAATAATCGCCTGCGGCGGTCGAGGTGTTGGTCAGCGCGGTCGAATGATCTCCCGACGCAATCGCACCCTGCCCGAGCGCGGCAGCGAACGTGTTGCTCGCGGTCGCCTCCTGCCCGAGCGCCACCGAGTGATCGCCGCTCGATATCGCATTGAAGCCGAGCGCCACCGACTGGTTGCCCGACGCGTTGGCACCCGCGGCCAGCGCGATCGCGCCGGCGCCGGTTGACTTTGCCAGATTGCCAAGCGCAATACCGTAAAGGAGCGACGCGGTCGAGGAAGGCCCTATCGCAACGGAACTCGTTCCGGCAGCGGTCGACTGGGTACCGAGCGCGGTTGCGTACTGGGACGAAGCGCTGGCGCCCAACCCCAGCGCTGAGGAACCCGTCCCCGATGCGCTCGCGTTGTTCCCCAGTGCCGTCGCCGAAATCGCGGTCGACTGCGCGCCGCTTCCCACCGCCAGCGAGCCGTTTTGGCTCGCAACGGCCGAATTGCCGATCGCCGCAGCGAAGGCCCCCGAGGCGGTGTTGCCAAGACCCAGCGCCACCGAGCCGCCGCCCGACGCGGTGGAATTGATCCCGACCGCGGTACTGTTGGTTACCGCCGTCGAACCCGAACCCTCCTGAACGGACTGGCCATACGCGTTCGCACCGAGCAGGCCAAGCGACACGGGCACGAGCAGGGCGATGACGCTGCGCGTGGCCTGGAAGCCCCCGCCCGAGCCCATGCCTGGCCGGCCGTCGCACACCGCGCTGCCCGCCGATCGCCCCTTGCTGCGGGACCTGTCGTTCTCCGATGCCGCAACCCATGCCCCCAAACCTTCACTCCAGACCGTCCGATATACCTTGTTCATCGCCTTTCCCGTTAGAACCCTCGTTAATATCGAATCGAATACATAAGTTGTACTTATCGTTTGCTCGAAAACCTTCCGGTCGGGCAGTCGCAAATTTCAATTCCGAAAGTGCAGTAATTGGAAATAGAAAGACTTCAATATTTCCAGTAAATCTGCGACAGACAGGACGTTAAAAAGACAAAGCCAGTCCCTCCGCGTAATGTGCGGAAAATCAAATGCAGAATCGGGAGATATGCCAGCTAGTCAACAGGCCTACGACGCACGCATATCAGAGCCTACGAAAGCGGCTCGCGTCGTGTCGTAGCTGGAGGAAACGCGCGTGCGCACGCCAGATGACCTTCATTGCACCTTTGCAGGCTAATGTCCCGGCCCCCGCGACCCAGAATTCTCATGATGACCATGCCCTCGGAGCTGCACGATTCCCGCCCGGATCCGCCACCTCGATTCGATATCGATAAACGGAATCCAGCCCTGTAACGATTCGGCAACGTATTGAGCGCAAGTTCTGAAATCCTTGTCCCGGCCATTACCTCGTCATTCCGGTTACGGCGTGTGAAAGATTTGGTAAGCATTGTGCTCGCCAGCACTCTCGCATAAGTCTTTCTATTTGTCTATGGAATTGTCTGACTTAACGATAGTTGACGATTTGGATGCGATAACAACCAATGATTCGAGGCCGATCGGCCGTATGCGGCAAGCATTGCTTGTGCAATATTGTGACCTGAGCAGCACCGGATTGAAGGAGTCCAGCCCAATGCTGGCCCCTCGTCCGCAACAAGGTCGCGGGCGGTCCAATGACGCCAGACATGGGGCCATGTTGATCATCCAGGCTGTCGAAATGTACCTCCGGCCGTCGACCGTTGCCAGGCGGGTACTGGAAAGATCGGCCATGAATGAACGAGGCTCCGTGATGCCAGGGCTGCGGTGGTTGCTCAACCACCGCAGCAAGCCACGCGCTGAAAGGTGCGTCTTTTCGGAGCTCGGTACTTGAGCGGATCCGGAAGCCGGCAGAAGGAAGCCCATGCATCGCGAGGGCACCGTCAACTTAGGCGACCACGTGCTCTCCAGGATGTTGCGCCGGTGGTGCACTGGCGTCGTGTGTTCCAGGGTTGAACCAATGAAGGACGTCGCGCGATTGATCCGTCGACACCTCGACGGCATTGTCGCCTGGACCCAGACGCGCCAGACCAACAGCTTTATTGAGCGATCAACGGCCTGTTTCAGGCGGCCAAACGCAAGGCGCGCGGATACGCCAGCTTCAAAACCATGCGAACCGTGCTGTTCCTTATCGCGGGCAAGCTCGATTTCTTAGCATTCAACCCGCATGCCTGGTGAGCCGCATTACCCACCGCATTTTCAAAAGAGTCCTTTATATTGAGACAAGTACGGTGTGACAGAAAGCGGAAAACGATGCGCACGCAACGCGCAAAACAATCGAGCAGATTGGTTACCAAAATGAAAAAGCGGCCCGGATTTCGACATCCGGACCGCTTCGATCGATATCACATGCACCCAACTGCGGGTAGCACGGCACACGCTCAACTCAGAAACTTCAGAAGCGTGTCTCCCGTGCGACACGCAGGAACGTGTCGAGCAGCGGCGTGCAATCGAGCATCTCTGGACCGCCCGCGCGATGAAACTCCGGGTGCCACTGCACGCCGACGACGAACGGCGCGCGCCGGTAACGGACCGCTTCGATGATGCCGTCCGACGCCGACACCGCCTCGATGTTCAGATCGCGGCCGATCGTCTTCACCGCCTGGTGGTGAATCGAGTTGACGATCGCTTCGCGCCGCCCCGGGAACATGCTGGCGAGCGTCGATCCTTCGGGGAAATGCACCGAGTGGCGGTGCTGGTCGTAGTGCTCGTTGACGTGCACGCCGGCCGTCGGCACGTCGGTCGCGATGTCCTGATAGAGCGTGCCCCCGAACGCGACGTTGATCAGTTGGCAACCGCGGCACACGCCGAGCACCGGCTTGCCCGACTCGATGAATTCATGCAGCAGTTCGAGCTCGTACATGTCGCGTACGCGATCGCCCGGCCACTCGGGGCGCGCGGTCGCTTCCGCGTACGACTGCGGCGACACGTCGGCGCCGCCCTGCAGCAACAGACCATCCAGATGCTTCGCGTAGTCGCGCAAGCGGATGTTGCTCGGGTGCAGCATGCCCTGATGGCCGACGGTCGGGATCATGAACACGATCACGTCGCGCGACATGACCCAGTGCGCGATCGACTCCTCGAGATACTGCAGCGTCTTGCCGCGCAGCCCTTTCGCACCCGGTTCCGGGTGAAAGATCCGCGCCGATACGCCGATGCGCAAGGTCCGCTGCGTGATCCGCTGTCCCGCGCGGTCGAACAGCTGGCGCGCGCGCGCCGCGATGATACGGCCGAACACCGACCACGCCGAGTCGCTCTGCTTCAGGTAGCGCGGCGGCGCGGGCGGCATCGATCCCGGCGGCGGTGGATTGACGGCCTCGAAGTCGGGCGCCACGCCGAATCCTGGCGGCGCGGCGCCGGGACGCGACTGCTGCGCACCGCCCGGCTGCGTACCCGCGCCCGCTTGCGCGCCAGCTGTACTGGATACACCCGCTTGCGCTTGCGCGCCCGGCACGCCGGTCGGCGGTGTCGCGCCTGCGCCCGCTGCAGCGGTGGACGGCGCGCGCTCCGCGGCACCGGTTGCCGCGCCGCTCGCGGCCGCCTCGGTAGCGGCCACGTCCGCAGCGGACCGGTTCGCTGCCGTGGATGCCGTCGGTGGCGCGGCGGCGGCAGCCGGAGCCGGTGAAGCACCGGATTCGGCGCGAACCTCCAGCTCCTGCGCGGCCGTCGCCTTCGCGGCGGCGGTGCGCGCAACAGCTGCGTCCTGCTGGCTGGCTTGCGCCGCCCGGGCTGAGGTGTCGGAAGTGTCGGGGGTCACGCTGGACGCGCTGGCAGGTTCGTCGGTGGACGATCGGGCCGCTGCCTCCGCTTCGCCGGGCGAACTTCGCGGCGTTCCGGACGGGGCGCCGACGGCGTCGGCGCCGGGCGAACGTGGGATGGAAGATGGGCTGCCGGCTGAGCCGGACGAATCGGATGGACTATCGTTCTTATCGCTCATGACTGGGTTGGCTTTGCGCCTTTGCACGCGATGGAATGAACATATCTCAATTATCCGCTTACGACCAGGCCCCAGCAAACCGGTACACAATTGTTCACATGGTCCAGATTTCGTCACATTTTTCTGCGATGAGCCGTAACCCCTTGCGCCGTCAAGGATCCGGCTGTTCGTCGAAGGTCTCGCGCAGCGCAATCTGCAGCGCCGCGTGAATCCGCACGCACCAGCGCCAGACGATCGCGAGCAGCAGCGCCGCGCACACCAGCACCGCGATGAGCAGGCCCGCCGGCGGCAGGATGCCGCTCGACAGCGCCGCCACCAGCAGGAACACGCCGATCATCGAGACGATCGGCACGAGATCCGCGATCGCCGAGCGGATCGTATGCGTGAAGCGCCCGGCCTTCGACGGCTGCACGCTCACTTCCGCGAGCAGTAACGCGAGTGACCTGGTTTTCCGGTACACGGCAACGAGAAACGGCATCGCCACCACGAGCGCCGCGCTCCACCACAGCGCACGCTGGATCGACTCCGCCGGAATCCAGCGTGCAACCCACGCTTCGCCATAGCGCGCGCCGTACGACGCGGCAAGAAAAATCGCCGCGACGAGCGCCAGATTCACCGCGATCTGCAGCACGATGCGGCGCGTCAGCGTGAAGAGCCCCGGCTCGCCGCGCGCCGGCCGCAGACTGCCGAGCCACTGCGAGTACAGCCCGAACACGTTCGCGACTGGCCGCGGCACGACCCGCGCGAGCCGTTGCGACAACGGATCCGCGGCGCGGATCAGGTACGGCGTGCACAGCGTGGTGAGCGCGGACACCGTCACCGCGACCGGGTAGAGAAATGCGCTCGTCACGTTCAGCGTGAGCCCGAGCGACGCGATGATGAACGAGAACTCGCCGATCTGCGACACCGTCATGCCAACCCGCATCGCCGTGCGCCCGTCGCTGCCAGCGAGGAAGGTGCCGAGGCCGCACGACACGATCTTGCCCACGATCACCGCAAGCGTGATCGCCACGATCGGCCACGCGTAGTCGACGAGCACGCGCGGGTCGAGCATCAGCCCGATCGTCACGAAGAAGATCGCGGAAAACGCGTCGCGCAGCGGCGCGATCAGATGCTCGATGCGATGCAGGTGCCGCGACTCGGCGATGATCGCGCCGATCAGAAACGCGCCGAGCGCGATGCTGTAGCCGAGCTTCACGACGATCAGACAGAAGCCGAAGCAGAAGCCGAGCACCGCGACCAGCAGCATCTCGTCGCGCCCTGCCCGCGCGACGTAGTTGAGCGCGCGCGGCACCACGAGGATGCCGACCACGAGCGATACCGTCATGAACAGCAGCAGCTTGCCGAGCGTGCCGAGCGCGACGCCCGCGCTCAGCTCGCCCGTCTGCGCGATGCCCGACAGCAGCACGAGCATCGCGATCGCGAGGATATCCTCGACGATCAGGATGCCGAACACCAGCTGCGCGAAGCTTTCGCGCTTCAGGTTCAGCTCGGACAGCGCCTTGACGATGATCGTCGTCGACGAGATCGCGAGGATTGCGCCGAGGAACAGCGAATCCATCGGACTCCAGCCGAACGCGCTGCCGATCTCGTAGCCGAGCCACAGCATCAGCACGATCTCGGACAGCGCGGCGACCACCGCCGTCGTGCCGACGCGCAGCAACTTGCGCAGGCTGAACTCGAGGCCGAGCGAAAACATCAGGAACACGACGCCCAGTTCGCCGAGCGTCGAGATCGTCTGTTCATCGTGGATCAGCTGGAACGGCGGCGTATACGGCCCGATGATCACGCCCGCGACGATATAGCCGAGCACGACCGGCTGCCTGAGCCGGTGGAACAGCACCGTCACGACACCCGCCAGCGCCATCACGACG
The DNA here is from genome assembly GCF_003443895.1 of Paraburkholderia phosphatilytica. Lineage (GTDB taxonomy): Bacteria > Pseudomonadota > Gammaproteobacteria > Burkholderiales > Burkholderiaceae > Paraburkholderia > Paraburkholderia phosphatilytica. The sequence continues at coordinate 49,048 of NZ_QQOA01000004.1, forward strand.
GCCAGATCCTGAATGAAGCCGATTCCATGGTGCATGCGCAGCGTCCTTACAAAACGTAATATCGGAAAAGTCGCATGGTAACGCAGCAGTCTTTCCGGTCGCGGAAACGGGATGCAGCGGCGGGTCGATCGCGCCCCTCGCCAGCCATGCGAAAGCGGGCGTTCTACAATGCGTGTCGATAGCGCCCGTCCAAAACCGACCAATCCGCGACACATCCGCGACCCATCCGCCATGGCTACCGAATTCACGCCCTTCCCGCCCCTCGTCCAGCTCGCCGCCGACCTCGCCGCCGGCCGCACGACGAGCCGCGCGCTCGTCGAAGCCGCGCTCGAACGCATCGCCGATCCGGCCGGGCAAGGCTCGACCGTCTTTCTGCAGGTCGACGCGGATGGCGCCCGCGCCGCCGCCGACGCGCACGACCGCCTGCGCGCAGCCGGCACGGTGCTGTCGCCGCTCGCGGGCATTCCGGTGTCGGTGAAGGACCTGTTCGACGTCGAAGGTCAGGTGACGCGCGCCGGCTCCCGCGCGCTCGCCGACGCACCGCCCGCCACCGCCGATGCGGTCGCGGTCGCGCGCCTGAAGCGCGCCGGCGCGGTGGTCGTCGGGCGGACCAACATGAGCGAGTTCGCGTTCTCGGGCCTCGGCCTGAACCCGCACTACGGCACGCCGCTGTCGCCGTACCGGCGCGGCGAGCCGGGCGACGGGCGGATTACGGGCGGCTCGTCGTCGGGCGCGGCGGCCTCAGTCGCGGACGGCATGGCCGCGGTCGCGCTCGGCACCGATACCGGCGGCTCGATCCGCATCCCCGCCGCACTATGCGGCCTCACCGGCTTCAAGCCGACCGCGAGCCGCATCCCGAAGGACGGCGCCGTGCCGCTGTCGAGCACGCTGGACTCGTTCGGGCCGATCGGCGTGTCGGTCGCGTGCTGCGCGCTCGTCGACCGGATGCTGGCCGGCCTCGAACCCGTGATTCCGGCCGCGCGGCCGCTCGAAGGCGTGCGGCTCGGCGTGCTGACCCATTACGTGACGGACGACGTCGAGCCGGCCGTCGCCAGCGCGATCGATGCCGCGCTGAAGCATCTCGAAGCCGCCGGCGCGATCGTCAGCGACGTGCGTTTCGCGCCGCTCGACCGTCTGCCCGAGATCAACCGGATCGGCTTTTCGTCGATGGAAGCGTGGGCGTGGCACCGGCCGCTGATCGAGCGGCACGGCGACCTGTACGACCCGCGCGTGCTGCTGCGGATCCGCAAGGGCGAGCCCGCGAGCGCAGCGGACTACCTGCAGCTGCTCGCCGAGCGCCACGCGATGCTCGAATCCGCGCGTGCGATGTGGCAGCGCTTCGACGCAATCGTCGCGCCGACGGTGCCGATGGTGCCACCGCGCGTCGCCGATCTCGAACACGACGACGACACCTTTGCGCGCGTCAATGCGCTCATGCTGCGCAACACGAGTGCGTTCAATTTCCTCGACACCTGCGCGCTGTCGCTGCCCTGCCATCCGCGCGGCGACGCGCCGGTCGGCCTGATGCTGGCCGGCGCGCCCCATGCCGACGACGCGCTGCTCGCGGTCGGCCGCGCCGCCGAAGCGGTGCTGAAGACGATTCGCTAGCGTCGGCGGGGTCGGGCACAACGATCCCGCGGCAACGAATTCGGGCGCACCGAAGAGCCCGACGCAGCCGCATCGCGCTGCAAGATGAACCGCCGCCTCTTCAGGCGCCCACACAGACGTTCGCGCTAGAATCGCGGCAGGCCAGTTGTCTGGCCCGATTTCACCCCAGCTCCATCCAGTTTCCAGCCACGAACCTATGATCAACGACTCCAACCTGCTGCGCCGCGAACGCTCGCTGCTCGTGCTGCTTGGCATGATCTGCATCGCCCTCGTCGGCGGTGCGCTGTACATGCAGTACGTCGAGAACGAAGACCCGTGTCCGCTGTGCATCATCCAGCGCTACTTCTTCCTGCTGGTCGCGATCTTCGCGTTCCTCGGCGCGCGGTTCTCGAACTGGCGCGCGGTCCGCCTGCTCGAGGTGCTGGCGCTGCTGTCGGCGGCCGCCGGCATCGCGACCGCGCTGCGCCATCTGTACGTGCTCGCGAATCCGGGCTTCAGCTGCGGCTTCGACGCACTCGAGCCGATCGTCGACGGCCTGCCGCCCGCGCACTGGCTGCCCGGCATCTTCAAGGTGTCGGGGCTGTGCGAAACGCCGTATCCGCCTATCCTGCATCTGTCGCTGCCGGCCTGGTCGCTGGTTGGTTTCGCGATCGCCTTCATCTCGCTCGCCGCAAGCCTCTGGCTGAACCGCCGGCGCGGCTGAGCATCCGCGGCCGTCGCACTCGCCGCGGCCACCAAACTGGCCACCACAGCGGCCGCGGCGCCGCAAAATTGCCAGTCAAATGCGCCAATTTCGCGCGAATTTTCCCCACATCAGCGGGAATTCGCGCGGCAACATTTCGCTCTATCCGCCCTTCCTCCGGAACCTTCCCCGTTCCAGCCGAATCCGATTGAAATCCCGACCAACACCATGACCGCCCGCGAATAACCCGCATTCGAAGCGGGAAATCTTTTCGAGACGAGGTGGTGGTATGTTCGGAACTGGATGGCGATCTACGTGCGCGAGGCCGGCTATGGCGCGACCCCATGCGTAACGCGCGCCTGGTCCGCACTGTCTTCCGGATTTCCCATGACAACGCAACCCATCCGTTTCTACTACCGCGGGGCCGTACGCGAAGTCGCGGGCGTGCCCGCGTCGCGCACCGTGCTGCAGCACCTGCGTGAAGACCTGCGTTGCACCGGCACGAAGGAAGGCTGTGCGGAAGGCGACTGCGGCGCCTGCACGGTGGTCGTCGGCGAGCTGGACGCGCAGGGCGGTCTCTCGCTGCGCGCGGTCAACGCGTGCATCCAGTTCCTGCCGACGCTCGACGGCCGCGCGCTCTTCACCGTCGAAGACCTGCGCGGCGCCGACGGCGCGCTGCATCCTGTCCAGCAGGCGATGGTCGATTGTCACGGCTCGCAGTGCGGCTTCTGCACGCCCGGCTTCGTGATGTCGATGTGGGCGCTGTACGAAAACCAGCCCGCCGACGCCGGCCTGCCGACCCGCGAAGACATCGCCGCGACGCTCTCCGGCAATTTGTGCCGCTGCACCGGCTACCGGCCGATCGTCGAAGCCGCGCAGAAGATGTTCGACTACCCGCGCATGCCGTTCTACCGCGACTCGGTCGTCAAAGCACTGCGCGCGATCCAGCGCGCCGACACCTTCGAGTACCACGCAACGGACGCACGCGGCAGTACCTTCGGCACCCGCGCGTTCTACGCGCCGCGCACCGCCGACGCGTTCGCCGCGCTGCGCGCGAAGCTGCCGCAGGCGCGCATCGTCGCGGGCAGCACGGACGTCGGGCTGTGGGTCACGAAGCAGTTCCGCGATCTCGGCGATCTGCTCTACATCGGCAACGTCGACGAACTGAAGACGATCGCCCGCGACGCACAGACGCTGACGATCGGCGCCGCCGCGTCGCTCGAAGACGCGTATGCCGCGCTCGCCGTCGACTATCCGGAAGTGGCCGAGCTATGGACGCGTTTCGCGTCGCTGCCGATCCGCAATGCGGGCACACTCGGCGGCAATGTCGCGAACGGCTCGCCGATAGGCGACTCGATGCCCGCGCTGATCGCGCTCGGCGCCCAGGTGGTGCTGCGCCGCGAGCACGCGATCCGCACGATGCCGCTCGACGCGTTCTATCTCGCGTACCAGAAGACCGCGCTCGAAGCGGGGGAGTTCGTCGCCGCCGTGCGCGTGCCGCGTCCTGAGCCGGATCTGCGCTTTCGCACCTACAAGGTGTCGAAGCGCTACGACCAGGACATCTCCGCCGTATGCGCGGCGTTCGCGCTGCGCGTGAGCGGCGACGGCACCATCGTCGCGGCGCATGTCGCATTCGGCGGCATGGCGGCGACCCCGCAGCGCGCGCGTCAGACCGAGCTGGCACTCGCCGGCGCGGTGTGGGACGCCGCCACCGCGAAGAGCGCGATGGACGCGATCGGCGCCGACTACCAGCCGCTCACCGACATGCGCGCGTCGAGCGCCTACCGGCTGAAGGTCGCGCGCAATCTGCTGTGGCGCTTCTATCTGGAAACGCGCGACGCCGATCCGCTCGCGCTGCGCGAAGTGAACGCATTCGCATTCGACGCGGCCGACTTCGACGCCGCCGTCGACGACAGTCAGGAGGCGTGAAATGAACCGCCAGTCCGACGCATTCATCAGCGATGCCGCAATCGGCGTCGGCCTGCCGCATGAGTCGGCAGCGCTGCACGTCAGCGGCGAAGCCACCTACACCGACGATCTGCCGGAGCTGCAAGGCACGTTGCACGCGGCGCTCGGCCTGTCGCGCCATGCGCACGCGAAGATCGTCTCGCTTGATCTCGACGCGGTGCGACGCGCGCCCGGCGTGATCGCCGTGCTGACCGCGCGCGACATTCCCGGCGCGAACGACTGCGGCCCGGTGCTGCACGACGACCCGATCCTCGCGGACGGCGAAGTGCTGTATCTCGGCCAGCCGGTGTTCGCGGTAATCGCCGAGACGCACGACCTCGCGCGGCGTGCCGCGGCGCTCGCGCGCAATGACGACGTCGCGCGCTACGAGCCGCTCGAACCGGTGCTGACCGTCGCCGAAGCGAAGACACGCAAGCAGTACGTGCTGCCGCCGCTGCATCTGACGCGCGGCGCGCCCGACGAAAAAATCGCGAACGCGCCACACCGGCTTCGCGGCACCTTCGAAGTAGGCGGCCAGGAACAGTTCTATCTGGAAGGCCAGGTCGCGTACGCGGTGCCGAAGGAAATGGACGGCATGCTCGTCTACAGCTCGACGCAGCATCCGAGCGAGATGCAGCAGGTGGTCGCGCACATGCTCGGCTGGCCGACGCATAGCGTGCTGTGCGAATGCCGCCGGATGGGCGGCGGATTTGGCGGCAAGGAGTCGCAGTCGGCGCTGTTCGCGTGCGTCGCGGCGCTTGCCGCGCAGAAGCTGCGTCGCCCGATAAAGCTGCGTCCCGATCGCGACGACGATTTCATGATCACGGGAAAACGCCACGACGCGAGCTACGAATACGAAGTCGGCTTCGACGACGACGGCCGCATACTCGGCACGCGCGTCGAGATCGCGCTGCGCGCGGGCTTTTCCGCGGACCTGTCCGGCGCGGTCGCGACGCGCGCCGTCTGTCACTTCGACAACGCGTACTACCTGCCCGACGTCGACATCGTCGCGCTGCCGTGCAAGACCAATACGCAGTCGAACACCGCGTTTCGCGGCTTTGGCGGCCCGCAGGGTGCGCTCGTGATGGAAGTGATGCTCGACGATATCGCGCGCACGCTGCAGCGCGATCCGCTCGACGTGCGGCGCGCGAACTACTACGGCATCGGCGAACGCGACGTGACGCCGTATGGCCAGCACGTCGAAGACAACATCCTCGCGCCGCTCACCGACGAACTGCTCGCGTCGAGCGACTACCACGCAAGGCGCGCCGCGCTCGCCGCATTCAACGCGAAGAGCCCCGTGCTCAAGCGCGGCATCGCGTTCACGCCGGTCAAGTTCGGCATCTCGTTCAACGTGCCGTTCCTGAACCAGGCGGGCGCGCTCGTGCACGTCTACAAGGACGGCTCGGTGCTCGTGAATCACGGCGGCACCGAGATGGGCCAGGGGCTCAACACGAAGGTCGCGCAGGTCGTCGCGAATGAATTCGGCCTGCCGCTTTCGCGTGTGCGCGTCACTGCGACGGATACGTCGAAGGTGGCCAATACGTCGGCCACCGCGGCCTCAACCGGCAGCGACCTGAACGGCAAGGCGGCCGAAGCCGCTGCGCGTACGATCCGCGAGCGGCTGGCCGCGTTCGCAGCGAGCACGCTCGGCGGCACCGCGGAGCATGTGCTGTTCGCGCACGGTACGGTAACGTCGAACGGCGTATCGCTGCCGTTCGACGAACTCGTCAACGCGGCGTACCTCGCGCGCATCCAGCTCTGGTCCGACGGCTTCTATGCGACGCCGAAAATCCATTGGGACGCGAAGACGCTGACCGGTCACCCGTTCTACTACTTCGCGTACGGTGCGGCCGTGTCCGAAGTGGTGATCGACACGCTCACCGGCGAATGGAAGCTGGTGCGCGCCGACGCGCTGCACGACGCCGGCGAGTCGATCAACCCGGCGATCGATCTCGGCCAGGTGGAAGGCGGCTTCATCCAGGGCATGGGCTGGCTCACGACCGAAGAGCTGTGGTGGAATCGCGAAGGACGCCTGATGACGCACGCGCCGTCCACCTACAAGATTCCCGCGGTCAGCGACACGCCCGCCGAATTCAACGTGCGTCTGTATCGCAACCGCAATGCGGAGCCGACCGTGTTCCGCTCGAAGGCCGTCGGCGAGCCGCCGCTGCTGCTGCCGTTCTCGGTACTGCTCGCGATCCGCGATGCCGTCGCGGCCGCGGTGCCCGACGCGACCGACGCGCCGCCGCTGCGCGCACCCGCCACGCCGGAAGCGATCCTCGATGCGATCGATGCGCTGCACGCGACGCTTGCCACGAAGTACGACGGTACGCACGCACAATCGACGACGACGGACACGACAGCATGAAGACGCAAAGCAGAATTCACACAGCAACCGCGCCGCATACCTCGCGCGCGGCCACACAGGGAGCATGACCGATGCAAGCGTGGCTCACCGATCTGCAACACCTGCTCGCGCACGGCGATGCCGTCGTGCTGGTCACCGTTGCGCGCGCCGAAGGCTCAGCGCCGCGTGAAGCCGGCACGAAGATGATTGTCACGCGCGAAGCCGCGTTGCATACGATCGGCGGCGGCCACCTCGAATGGAAGGCGATCGAGACCGCGCGTCAGGTGCTGAAAGAAGGCATGCGCAAGCCTCACGCGCGGCGCCTCGAACGCTTCGCGCTCGGCCCGAGCCTCGGGCAATGCTGCGGCGGCGCGGTGGTGCTCGCGTTCGAACGGCTCGATGTCGGCGATCTCGGCTGGGTGACGTCGCTCGCGAAGCGGCTCGCGGCGGGCGCATCGACCGTGCGCAGCATATCGTTCGGTGCTTCGCCGGACGCGGTGATGCTGTCCGATCCCGAGCCCGGCGTGGATGCCGCGGACTGCCTGCTGTGGGACGGCGCCGGCTTCGACGAAAGCGGCGCGCTCCTGACCGAGACGATCGCGCCGCGCGATTTCGCGGTGGTGCTGTTCGGCGCGGGTCATGTCGGCGCGGCGCTCGTGCGCGTGCTCGGCACGCTGCCGTGCCGCGTGCGCTGGGTCGACGAGCGCGATGCGCAGTTCCCGCCGCCCGACGCGATCGGCGCGAAAAACGTGACCGTCGACGCGAACGACGCGCCCGACGAAGCGATCGACGAAGCCGCGCCGCACACGTACTTCGTCGTGATGACGCACAACCACGCGCGCGATCTCGATCTCGCGGAGCGCATCCTGCGCCGCGGCGACTTCGCGTTCTTCGGGATGATCGGCTCGCACACGAAGCGCATGCAGTTCGAGCACCGGCTCGCCGCGCGCGGCATCGACCCGGCGCACGTCGCGCGGATGAAGTGCCCGCTGGGCGTAGACGGCATCGTCGACAAGTCGCCCGAAGTGATCGCGATTTCCGCCGCGGCGCAGATCCTGCAAGCTGTCGAAGCGCATGCGGCCGCGGCGCACGGCGCGCGCGGCGTCGTGCAGGCAGGCTGAGCGTCACCAGAACCGCAGCACACGTTACGACACGCAATGCCCGTGCGAGCCCATTTGTTTTGACCGACCACAATCATACGAACGCTTCCAACATGACCGAATTTGCCCCGACGCTCACGGAAAAGACCGCCGCCGCGCCCAAGGCGGAACTGCATATCCATATCGAAGGATCGCTCGAGCCCGAGCTGATTTTCCGGCTCGCCGAGCGCAACGGCGTGAAGCTCGCGTACAACTCGATCGACGCGTTGCGCGCCGCCTATGCGTTCACCGATCTGCAATCGTTCCTCGACATCTACTATGCGGGCGCGAGCGTGCTGCTGACGGAGCAGGACTTCTACGACATGACGATGGCGTACTGCGAACGCGCGCTCGCCGATAACGTCGTGCACACCGAAATATTTTTCGATCCACAGACCCACACCGAGCGTGGCGTGGCAATCGATGTGGTCGTCGCGGGCATCGAGCGTGCGCTTGCCGATGCGGAACAGCGCGGTCTGTCGAGCAAGCTGATCCTGTGCTTCCTGCGCCATCTGCCGGAAGAAGACGCGCTCGCCACCTTCGACGCAGCGTTACCGCTCTTCGATCGATACCGGCACCGGCTGATCGGCGTCGGGCTCGATTCGTCCGAGCGCGGTCATCCGCCGTCGAAGTTCGAGCGCGTGTTCGCGAAGGCGCGCGCGAAGGGGCTGAAGCTCGTCGCGCACGCGGGCGAGGAAGGACCGCCGTCGTATGTCTACGAAGCGCTCGATCTGCTGAAGGTGGATCGCGTCGATCACGGCGTGCGCAGCATCGAAGACCCGGCGCTCGTCACTCGCCTCGCCGACACGCGCGTCGCGCTGACCGTGTGCCCGCTGTCGAACCTGAAGCTGTGCGTGTTCGACGACCTGACGAAGCACACGCTGAAGGCGCTGCTCGACGAGGGCGTGGCCGTCACGGTCAATTCCGACGACCCCGCGTACTTCGGTGGCTACGTCAACGAAAACTATCGCGCGACGGTCGAGGCTTTGCAGCTCACCGACGCCGAGGTCTACACGATCATCCGCAACAGCTTCGAAGCGTCGTTCGTCACCGACGCGGAACGCGACGCGCTGATCGCGAGACTCGACGCGCACTGGCATGCGAATGCCATAACGTAAAACACGGCAGTCGTTCCGCAGTGGCTTTTTATCCCTACAGATTCGGAGACGTGGTTTCATGACTCAATCGGCTTTTCGCGCACAACTGCTCACCTTCAACGGCGATCCCGCGCAATCGTCCCACGCGGCCGCGTTCAGCGAAGACGGCCTCCTCATCGTCGAGGACGGGCACGTCGTCGCGGCCGGCGCGTATGCGGCGCTGTCGTCGCAACTCGCGCCGGGCACCCACGTCGAGGAGATGCGCGACAAGCTGATCGTGCCCGGCTTCATCGATACGCACATCCACTATCCGCAGACGGACATGATCGCGTCGCCGGCGCCGGGCCTCCTGCCCTGGCTCGACACGTACACGTTCCCGACGGAGCGCGGCTTCAAGGATCCGGCCGTCGCGGCGGACACGGCGAACTTCTTCGTCGACGAACTGCTCGCGTGCGGCACGACGACCGCGCTCGTCTACTGCACGGTGCACAAGGAATCCGCGGACGCGCTCTTCACCGCGAGCGAGGCGCGCAACCTGCGGACGGTCGCGGGCAAGGTGCTGATGGATCGCAACTGCCCCGAGTTCCTGCGCGACACCGCGCAGTCCGGCTACGAGGACAGCGCCGAGCTGATCGGCCGCTGGCACAACCGCGGCCGGCAGATGTACGCGCTCACGCCGCGCTTCGCGCCCACGTCGACGGAGGCGCAGCTCGAAGCGTGCGGCGTGCTCGCGCGCGAGCATCCGGACGTGTTCATCCAGAGCCACGTGGCCGAGAACACCGACGAGGTGAAGTGGGTCGCGTCGCTATTCCCCGGGCATCGCAGCTATCTCGACATCTACGATCACTATGGACTGCTGCGGCGGCGCGCGGTGTACGGCCACTGCATCTACCTCGACGACGAGGATCGCCGCCGGATGGCGGAAACGGGCACGGTCGCGTCGCACTGCCCAACCTCGAACCTGTTTCTCGGCAGCGGCCTGTTCGATTTCGACAAAGCCGGCGAAACCGGCATGCCGGTCGCGCTTGCTACCGACGTGGGCGGCGGCACGTCGTTCTCGATGCTGCAGACGATGAACGAAGCGCACAAGGTCGCGCGGCTGACCGGCCATCATCTGACCGCGACGCGCATGTTCTGGCTCGCGACGGCGGGCGCCGCCGAGGCGCTCGATCTCGCGGACAAGGTCGGCACGCTCGCGCCGAAGTCGGAGGCGGACTTCGTCGTGCTCGATCCGCAGGCGACGCCGCTGCTCGCGCGCCGCACGTCGCGCACGAACACGCTCGAAGAGCTGCTGTTCGCGTTCGCGCTGCTCGGCGACGATCGCGCGATCTTCGAGACCTATGCGGCGGGTCAGCGCGTGCATCGGCGCGATGCGGCGCGCGGCGGCGATCGAAGCGGGAACGAGACGCGCAAGGCGGCTTAAGCAACCACGTAAACGGCTCGCACCCGCAGCAACTTTCACGCGCGGTTCAAATTGTTCCGCGAACCTGCGTGCTATACTCCGTCCCTCATTGGGGAGTAGCCGCCCCGCCCTTGCCCACGCTGGCCCGGTTTCATCGGCCACGCAGCGCGCAGATCGGGCGGGGGCATCTGTCAACAGACTTGGCCGTCGCGGCCATGGCAGATGCAGCCTCTGGCCTGGCGAGACCGATGATTCACCCACTGCCGCAACAGGGCCCGGCAGCCGGTGGATCGTCGCTCGCTCATATCTCGGCCCGGGGACCCTACCAAACGTGGATCAAGCCTTTCTCATCTCGACGGGTGCCGTCGCGCTCGCTGAAGTCGGCGACAAGACGCAACTGCTGTCGCTCGTGCTCGCGGCGCGCTACCGCAAACCGATGCCGATCATTCTCGGCGTGCTCGCCGCCACCCTGATCAACCACGCCGGCGCCGGCGCGCTCGGCACCTGGCTCGGCGCGATCCTGACGCCGGGCATCATGCGCTGGGCGCTCGCGGCGTCATTCGTCGTGATGGGGTTGTGGATCCTCGTGCCCGACAAGCTCGACGAGGACGACACGAAGACCGCGCGCAGCCATTTCGGCGTGTTCGGCACGACGGTCCTGACCTTCTTCCTCGCGGAAATGGGCGACAAGACGCAGATCGCGACGGTCGCGCTGGCCGCGCGCTTTCACGACTTCTTCGGCGTGGTCGCGGGCACGACGCTCGGCATGATGATCGCGAACGTGCCGGCCATCCTGCTCGGCGACCGCTTCGCGCACAAGCTGCCGACCAGGCTCGTGCACGGCATCGCCGCGGTGATGTTCGTCGTGCTGGGCACGCTCGCGCTGCTGGGGATCGGCACGGGGACCTGAAAGCGCGCGAATGGGCGTCCAGGGCGCCGTGAACGTCAATGCGCCGTCACTGCGCCGGCTTCGGCGCCGACGCGGCAGCGGGCGCTGAAGCCGCCGCCGCGGTTTCATTGCTCGCGATACCGCCGTTCTTGCCGACCGGCAGCTTCACCGTGGTGACCACGCCGTTGCCGAGCGGGAACTGCGCGAGCGCGCTGCGAGCGAGGAACGGCATCACGTCGACGAGCGAGCCGTCGTCGGTGGTGGTGCGCGCGGTGACGTTATAGACCTCCTTGCCCGTCGCCCGCTCGGTGATGCGCACGTTGAGCGCATGCGTGAAGACCGGGTAGGTCTCGCTCACGTAGGCCGGCGGATACGCGCCCCACGGCCCCCAGGGGCCCCACGGATCGAGCGGCCGGCCCCAGTACGGACCCGGCCACGGACCCATGAACGCCGGCTGCGCGACCGTCACGTTCTGCGAGTGCGTGCCGTACCAGAGCGCGACGTAGTAGTGCGCGTCGCTTGCGCTCACCTGACGGAACGCCTGCGAAACCAGCTCGTTCCCAACGGCCCGTTCGTACGTGGCCTGTTCGAGGTTGTTCTGCTGCTGCGGCGAGTGCGTGAACGCGTACGTGCGCGTCGCATCGGTGCCGCCGTGCCAGTCGGAGAAGGCCGTCACCTGGCTCGTGACGTACGACGTGCAACCGGACAGCAGCGCGGCGAGCGCGACCATCCCCAGCAATGCGTACCGGCTCAATCGATCGAATTTCATGGTCACCTCTTTCACCCTCTTTCACGCTGTCAAACCTGTTATCGGGCCAGTCCGATCCGCATGAACCGATAGCGATCCGGTCATGCGCGACGAGTGGCGGCCTGATAATACGCTGACCCGCATCCCCGGTAAAAAGTTCGTTGCGAAGCGAAGCCGGGCACGCCGCTTTCTGGCTTTGTACAATGGCCCAATGGCCGGGCGTGTCGCACGGCCTCCAGAACTTTCAATCCAGAGACACCATGGCTGATTCCGATATCGCAACACCCGCCGTGATCCATCGCGCCGACTACGCGCCGCCCGCATTCCTGATCGATACCGTCGCGCTCGAGTTCGACCTCGTGCCGCAGCGCACCGTGGTGCGCAACACGATGCGGCTGCGACGCAATCCGGATGCGGTGCGCGCGCCGCGCCTCGAACTGTTGGGTGAGCAGATCGAGTTCGTCGCCGCAACCATCGACGGCAAGCCGCACAGCGCCGTGCAGGCGCACGAGCACGGCCTCACGATTGACGACGTGCCCGATGCGTTCGAACTCACCATCGAAAGCATCTGCAACCCCGAGGCGAACACCACGCTGTCGGGCCTCTACGTGTCGAGCGGCAACTTCTTCACGCAGTGCGAGGCCGAGGGCTTTCGCCGCATCACCTACTTCCTCGACCGTCCGGACGTGATGTCCACGTACACCGTCACGCTGCGCGCCAGCAAGGACGAGTATCCGGTGCTGCTGTCGAACGGCAACCTGCTCGAGGAAGGCGACCTCGGCGACGGCCGGCATTTTGCCCGCTGGGAAGATCCGTTCAGGAAACCGAGCTACCTGTTCGCGCTCGTCGCGGGCAAGCTGGTCGCGCTCGAAGAACGCGTGAAGACCGGCTCGGGCAAAGAGAAGCTATTGCAGGTGTGGGTCGAGCCGCACGATCTCGACAAGACGCGTCACGCGATGGATTCGCTGATCCACTCCATCCAGTGGGACGAGAAGCGCTTCGGCCTCGAACTCGATCTGGACCGCTTCATGATCGTCGCCGTGAGCGACTTCAACATGGGCGCGATGGAGAACAAGGGGCTCAACATCTTCAACACGAAGTACGTGCTGGCGAATCCCGAGACCGCGACCGATACGGATTTCTCCAACATCGAAGCCGTGGTGGGTCACGAGTACTTCCATAACTGGACCGGCAACCGCGTGACCTGCCGCGACTGGTTCCAGCTGAGCCTGAAGGAAGGCCTGACGGTGTTCCGCGATCAGGAGTTCTCCGCCGACATGGCCGCGGGCACGCAGGACGACGCGGCCGCGGCAGCGGCGCGTGCGACCAAGCGCATCGAAGACGTGCGCGTGCTGCGGCAGATGCAGTTCGCCGAAGACGCGGGCCCGATGGCGCACCCCGTGCGGCCGGAGAGCTTCGTCGAGATCAACAACTTCTACACGATGACCGTGTACGAGAAAGGCGCGGAAGTCGTGCGGATGTACCAGACCCTGTTCGGCCGCGACGGCTTTCGCAAGGGCATGGACCTGTACTTCAAGCGCCACGACGGCCACGCCGTGACCTGCGACGACTTCCGCTTCGCGATGGCCGATGCGAACGGACGCGATCTCGCGCAGTACGAGCGCTGGTACAGCCAGGCCGGCACGCCACGCGTGAAGGTGAAGACCGCGTACGATGCCGCCGCGCGCCGCTTCACCGTGACGCTCGCGCAAGGCTATGGCGAGAGTTCTGCGGCCGCGCGCGAAACGCAGCAAGGGCCGCTCCTGATTCCGTTCGCGATCGGCCTGATCGGCAAGAGCGGCAACGACCTGCCGCTGAAGCTCGAAGGCGAAAGCGCGGCGGGCGCGACCACGCGCGTGCTGGAGTTCACGCAAGAGCAGCAGACCTTCACGTTCGTCGACGTCGCCGAGGCGCCGTTGCCGTCGCTGTTGCGCAACTTCTCCGCGCCGGTGATCGTCGAGTACGACTACAGCGCCGACGAACTCGCGTTCCTGCTCGCGCATGACAGCGATCCGTTCAACCGCTGGGAAGCCGGCCAGCGGCTCGCGACGCGCGAGTTGCTGTCGCTTGCGTCGCGTGCCGCGGAAGGCGGTGCGCTATCGCTCGACGATTCGGTCGTGGCCGCGTTCGGCCGCGTGCTGACGGACGCGTCGCTGTCGCCGTCGTTCCGCGAACTCGCTCTGATGCTGCCGTCAGAGACCTATCTTGCCGAGCAGATGGCCGAGTCGAATCCGGCTGCGGTGCACACGGCACGGCAGTTCGTCCGCAAGCGTCTTGCGACAGCACTGAAGACCGAGTGGCTGAAGGCGTACGATTCGCATCGCACGCCGGGCGCATATGAAGCGACGCCGGAAGCTGCGGGCCATCGCGCGCTGAAGAACCTCGCGCTGTCGTATCTCGCCGAGCTCGACGATGCCGCCGACGTGGTGCGACTCGCCACCGCGCAGTACGACGCCGCGAACAACATGACGGATCGCGCGGCGGCGCTGTCGGCGTTGCTGAACACCGCTGCGGTGCACGGCGACGACACGATCGCCGCGAAGTCGCTGGCCGATTTCTACCAGCGCTTCGAGAAGGAACCGCTCGTGATCGACAAGTGGTTCGCACTGCAGGCGACGCAGCGCGGCAGCGCCGCGCGTCCGACCATCGGCATCGTGCGCAGCCTGATGGCGCATCCGGCGTTCACGCTGAAGAATCCGAACCGCGCGCGCTCGCTGATCTTCAGCTTCTGCGCGGCGAATCCGGCGCAGTTCCACGCCGGGGACGGCTCGGGCTACGCGTTCTGGGCCGAGCAGGTGATCGCGCTCGATGCGTTGAATCCGCAGGTCGCGGCGCGCCTCGCGCGCTCGCTCGAACTGTGGCGCCGCTTCACTCCGGCACTGCGCGAGAAGATGCGCGCGGCACTGGAACAGGTGGCGGCAAACGTGAAATCGCGCGACGTGCGCGAGATCGTCGAGAAGGCGCTAGGCTGACGCGGCCTCGCTGACCTTTGACCTGACGAACCACCGCGGCGCGGTGGTTCTCACCAGAAAGCCGGCGCATCGTCGCCGGCTTTTTTCTTCTGTGCGGTCGTTCGCTTTACGTCCGCGAGACGCACGATATCGCGCAATGTCACGAAAATGACCGGCCCCGCGAAAGCAAACGGTTAAAATTCGCCTATCCCTTTGCTTTCCCGGAGTACAGCAATGAACCTGCAGCGTCGCACTACCCTCTCGAAGTACCTGATCGAACAGCAGCGCGAGCACAACAATCTGCCGGCGGACCTGCGCCTGCTGATCGAAGTCGTCGCGCGCGCGTGCAAGGCGATCAGCTATCACGTCAGCAAGGGCGCGCTCGGCGACGCACTCGGCACCGCGGGCAGCGAGAACGTGCAGGGCGAAGTGCAGAAGAAGCTCGACATCCTGTCGAACGAAATCCTGCTCGAAGCGAACGAATGGGGCGGCAACCTGGCCGGCATGGCATCGGAAGAAATGGAGACGTTCTTCCCGATCCCCGCCAACTATCCGAAGGGCGAGTACCTGCTGGTGTTCGATCCGCTCGACGGCTCGTCGAACATCGACGTCAACGTGTCGATCGGCACGATCTTCTCGGTGCTGCGCTGCCCGGACAGCGCGCAGGCCACCGAACAGTCGTTCCTGCAGCCGGGCACGAAGCAGGTCGCGGCAGGCTACGCGGTGTACGGCCCGCAGACGGTGCTGGTGCTGACCACCGGCTTCGGCGTGAACTGCTTCACGCTCGACCGCGAGCTCGGCTCGTGGGTGCTCACGCAAAGCGACATGAAGATTCCGGTGGACACGCGTGAGTACGCAATCAACGCGTCGAACGCGCGTCACTGGTACGAGCCGGTGCAGCAGTACGTCGGCGAACTGAATGCGGGCAAGGACGGCCCGCGTCAGGACAACTTCAACATGCGCTGGATCGCGTCGATGGTGGCGGACGTGCACCGTATCCTGAGCCGCGGCGGCATCTTCATGTATCCGGCCGACCGGCGCGACCCGAGCAAGCCCGGCAAGCTGCGCCTGATGTACGAGGCGAATCCGATGGCGTTCATCGTCGAGCAGGCGGGTGGCGCGGCAACCAATGGCGAGCAGCGCATTCTCGACATCCAGCCGAAGAACCTGCACGAACGCGTCGCGGTGTTCCTCGGTTCGAAGAACGAGGTCGACCGGGTGACCCGCTATCATCGCGAAGCAAAAAAGTGACGAAATGGGCTTGCCAAACCGCTGAGATAGTCCATATAATTTCGTTTCCCTGATGCCGGAATAGCTCAGACGGTAGAGCAGCGCATTCGTAATGCGAAGGTCGGGGGTTCGATTCCTCTTTCCGGCACCATCAAGAATCAGGCAAAAAGCCCAGTCGTCATGACTGGGCTTTTTGTTTTTCCAGCATCACTTTGCGTGAATACGCTACGCGAGACCCGCAGCACTCACGCCCCGCCTGCGCTGCTCAACGCCGAAGCGGGCACCACCGGCAGCACGATCTTCGACGGATGGCTCGCGTCGCTGTAGATCGTGAGCACGCCCGCGAGCGAACTGAGCAGCGTCGGCAATGGCGGCACGCCTTGTGGCAGATTGCTCGCGCCCACCGCCACGCGCAGCCGGTGTCCCTTCGCGATCATCGCGCTTGTCGGGAAGACCTCGACGGGCACCAGCACCGCATTGCCCGGTCCCACCGCCTGCACCGACGCCGCCGTGTACGGATGCCACGGCTGGATCATCTGGCCGTTCATCGTGCGCGAACGCGTCGCATCGACGGCGCGTAGCGATGCCGTCTGCAATCCATCCGTGAGCGGCGTCGCGTTGCCGTTCGCGTCGACATCGTCGATGCGCACCGATACGCCTGCATCGAGCGCGGTCGTCGAGATCCATACGTCCGCTTCGATCGGACCGTTCAGATAGGTGTCGCTCGTCATCGGCGCGGTCTGGTACTTCGTGTCGAGCAGTTCCGCGACGTTGTCATTGCTTTCGCACGGCAGCGGTATGTAGCCGGTGATGCCCGCGGTCCATTGCGACAGGCTCGGCGAACAGGCGCCGTCGAGCGGATCCTGCAGCACCTGGTTCGCGCGCTCGCCGGTCGCGGGCGCGGTCGCGCTGAGACTCTGGTCGCCGTGCAGATAGAACGCCTGTGCCTGCACCTGCGGATGCGGCCAGTCGGTCGCGGTCACGTAGTGGCCGTAGCCCGTCACGTACTGCGTGACGTTCGGCAACCGGTCCGCGCCAACCTGCTGACCCTTCACGTACTGATCGAACCATTGCAGTTCGATGTGATCGAGCGCCGGCACGCCATCGGCCGGCAGACCGCTGCCGAGCGCCGCTTCGAGGTGCGTCCACGGTCCGATCAGCAGCTTCGCCGGCGCGTGCGTCTTGATCTCCTCGTAGCTGAGTGGCTCGCTGCGCTGGAAGAGATCGTGCAAGCCACCGACGACGAACGTCGGCACGCGAATATCGCCATCGTGTTCGAGCGGCGAGCGGGTCTGCCAGAAGGGGCCGTCGTATGCAGTCGACGGATCGCCGGCGACGGCCTGCAGCATCGTCGGCAACTGGAACGTCGCGATCGAGCTCTCGATGTGTTGCAGCACGACCGGCACGCCAACCTGCGGATTCGTGAGCAGCGTCGGGTCCGTCAAGCCGAGCACCGACACGAGGCCGAACCACGCGGGGATGAACGTCAGATTGGTCTGGCCGCCGGTGAACACGATGTCGCGGTAGCCGTCGCCGATCGGCACGATCGGGAACGCGGCCTTCACCGCCGGGTGATTCTGCGCGGCCGTGATGATCGCCGTGATGCCGAGGTACGACACGCCATACACGCCGATCGCGCCGTTGCTCCACGACTGCTGCGTGACCCAGTTCACCGTGTTGCCATAGTCCGACTGCTCGTCCGCGCCGAACGCGTCCCAGTTGCCCTGCGACTGCCCGGTGCCCCGCACGTCGACGACTACTGTCGCGTAGCCATGCTCGACGATGTACGGATCGGCGCCGCCGAGCGCCGCGCCGATCGTGCTGCCTTCCAGCTGACCGTCGCCGCCGTTGTACGAGGTCTGCACGAGCACGGTCGGGAACGTGCCCGCAATCGCGTTGCCGTTCGCGTCGGCGGGCAAGGTCACGTACGCGGCGAGCTTCGTGCCGTCGGGCATCGTGATGTATTGCAGCGGCTCGGTGACCGTTTTCGGATAGAGCGTGGGCGGGTCGTAGTCGGTCCACGTCGCGTTCGCGTTCGATGTGATCGAGGTGCCGGGCTGGCTAGTCGATGCACGCGTGCCGAGCGTTGTCCACGAAGCGGTTTGCGATGTGCTTGCGGTTGCGCCTGATGCCGTGCTCGCTGTGGCGTTGCTGACGGACGACGCGGCTGCAGCCACCGCTGCTTCAGTGCCGGTCGATGAAGCACCGCCGCCGCATCCGGCCACGATCAACGCCGCCGCGCACAGCGACGCGAACGCTGCGATCGCCATCGATCCCGTTCGCCGATGACGGACGAACGCCCTCCTGCATTCCGCTATGCTTCGCTCCCACATACCGTCTCCCTGTGGACTTCTGTCGAGTCTCGTGTGGGCCTAACGCTAATACGTGACGGCGGCAAAGTATATGGAACAGTTGATCCAAACCTGAGCGTGCGGGTATATGCGTGTTGCCACGGGCGCGGGCGGGGATGTTTGAAACCGTATTGATGCGGGATGGAACGGATGAGGTTGAGTTCGGGTTAGCGATTCTATCGATTCATCAGGAATCCATACTTCACTCATCGCAAAGCGGCAGCCCGCTTTTCCTGCAGAAACTCGATCAACGCACGCAGCTTGAGCGGCATCTGCGCGCGGCTCGGGGTGTACAGATAGAAGCCGCGGAACGTCGGACACCACGCGTCGAGCACGCGCACCAGACGGCCGTCCGCGAGCTGCGCCCGCACGTAATCGTCGATCACGTGCAGCAGGCCGACGCCCTCCTCCGCGGCGCGCACCATCGTGCGCAGATCGTTGGTGACGAAGTGGCCACGCGTCTCGACGTCGAACACGCGAGTGCGGTCATCCGGCCGCGCGAATTCCCAGCGATAGAGGCCGCCGCTCGTCGCGAACCGGTAGTGCAGACAATCGTGCGACGCGAGATCGTCCGGCGTCTCGGGACGCGGATGGCGCTCGAAGTACGACGGCGCACCCGCCACCGCGATCCGCACCTCGCCGCCGAGCGGAATCGCGACCATGTCCTGCGCGATGCTCTCGCCAAGCCGGATGCCGGCATCGAAGCCTTCGCCGACGAGATCGGTGAAGCCGTCGTCGAGCGCGAGTTCGAGCCGGATCTGCGGATAGCGCCGCGCAAATTCGCCGAGGTGCGGCAGCACGAGCAGTTCGCTCGCGACGCGCGGCAGCGTCACGCGCAACGTGCCGGCCGGATGGTCGCGCGTTTCGTCGAGCGCATTGACTGCGTCGGCGAGCGCCGCGAGCGCCGGACGCACGCGCTCGAGAAACTGCGCGCCGGCCTCGGTCAACGCAACACGGCGCGTGGTCCGGTTGAATAGCCGCACGTTGAGCTGCGTCTCGAGCGCGCGCACGGTCTGCGACAGTGCGGACGGCGACACGCCCGTCTCGCCCGCCGCGCGCGTGAAGCTGCCATGCCGCGCGACGGCCGCAAACGCCGCGAGCGCGGGAAGTTGAGCTGAATCCATCGATTTTATTGTGAAGTCTGGCTTCAGAATCCTTTTAACGATACCCGATTTTTCCACAGAAACGATTGGCGCACGATACGTCCATCCACTCAACTTTTCCCCTCGAAGGAGACTGTCATGACGATGAACCGCTACACGCTTCTGGGTCGCTCGGGTCTGCGCGTGAGCCCGATCTCGCTCGGCACGATGACGTTCGGCACCGAATGGGGCTGGGGCACGGACGAGAAACTCGCGCAGCGCCTGTTCGATCTGTACGTCGATGCGGGTGGCAACTTCATCGATACCGCCGATCTGTATACCGAGGGCACCAGCGAGGAGTGGGTGGGCCGCTTCGCGGCGGCACGAGGCCTGCGCGACCGGCTCGTGATCGCGACCAAGTACAGCTACAACGCGCAGCCGGGCAATCCGAATGCGGGCGGAAATCATCGCAAGAACCTGCTGCGTGCGCTCGACGGTTCGCTGAAGCGTCTCGGTACCGACTACATCGATCTCTACTACCTGCACACGTGGGACCGCATGACGCCGGTCGACGAAGTGATGCGCGCGATGGACGACGCGGTGCGCGCGGGCAAGATCCGCTACGTCGGGCTGTCGGACACGCCCGCGTGGTTTGCCGGCCGCGCGCAGACGCTCGCGGACTGGCGCGGCTTCGAGCCGGTCGCGGCAATGCAGCTGGAGTACTCGATGATCGAGCGCAACGCCGAGAACGAGTTCGCGGATCTCGCGGCGAATCTCGGCATGGGTCTCGTGCCATGGAGCCCGCTCGGCATGGGCGTGCTGTCCGGCAAGTACCGGCCTTCGCAGGCGGCCGGCAACGGCGCCGCATTTACGGGCGCCGGGCGCCTCGCGAGCCTCGCGAGCGCGCCGCCGCCGGGATTCGACAAGCTGACCGGCCGCAACTTCCAGATCGTCGCCGAGCTGGAAGCGGTCGCGAATGAAGCGGGTCGTCCGATGGCGCAGGTCGCGCTGAACTGGCTGCATCAGAAGCGCGGCGTGTCGAGCATCATCGTCGGCGCGACGAAGGTCGAACAGCTGCAGGAGTCGCTCGGCGCGCTCGACTTCACGCTCGCGCCGGAACTCGTCGCGCGACTGGATGCGATCTCCGAGCCCGCGCGTCCGTTCCCCTACTACATGTTCGCCGACGGACATCAGGCGCGCATCCACGGTCAGGTGGAAGTGGCCGACAAGCCTCTCACGTTCGATCGCGCGGTGCGCGTGCCGGCGCCTTCATCCGATCGATGACCCGCGTGGCGACCCGTTCGCTTCAATTCCGCGAGCCGTTGTTCGTCTAAGAAATCGCGTCGCTTCATCGACTTGCATTCGAAGTGTGAAAGCACGTCAACGGAGCGGCGCGATCGTCCGTTAGACAGACGGGAAGGTTGACCGCGCGAGCGGCAACACAAGACCACTCGCTGCGAGGCGCACGAAGAGACCACTCCATTGAAGAAGAACGCGAACAGGCAGGGGCCGGAACATCGAGCCTGGCCGGTTCGGGCATTTGAGACTGGATTGGAATGCCGGGGTGCGCGATGGAAGACCAGCAGATTCGTATGAGAACACCGGGAATGCGTGCCGCGATGCGACACCAGGAATTTCCCGCGTAGCATCAAAGATTTTATTCGCGAGCTCTTAATCGTTGTAACGCTGTGCCGTTAAAGCAACAGTAAGCAGACGGAAAATGTTTTACGCCGTCACATCACTGGTGCCAAGCGGGGACCGGGAGAGATAATCGGTCCATACAGGAGAAGATCATGGATACCAAACCGCCCAAGGCGCCGACCCCAGACAAGGTGTTCAGTCCGGATCCGGAGCCCGTAGGCGTTGAATTCCTCGGCGCGGAACTGCCTGAGCATGTGCGGGCGTTCTTTGACGAGCAACGCAAGTCGTGCGAACCGAAGTAATCGGGGTATTTTGCGGCGCAGCAATGCAGTCGGCTTTCGTTCCGGGAAAGCCGACCGACGGCATTCGCCTGGATAATCCGGCTGTCTGATTTAAGCCGGTATATTCGTTCGTCTGAACTTTTAAATTCTGCAAAATCGCCCGATCGCGCAGATTTAGTGGTTTTCTCCGCAGTTTCCCTGGTTCACTCAGTGGTACTCAGTTGCATTTACCGCGCCCTGTTAATCTGGCGCGCGTCCTGTCTTGTGCATGCTCACTGCACATCCGGTCGTTCCTCCGTTATTCTTCGGTCTTTTCTCTTCCATCTTCATCGATGACCCGTTCATTCCGCGCGCGACTCTGCGCCGCGCTGGCGACCTCGGCCGCGTTCGGCCTGCTGATGTGCGCGACGCCGCGCGCCGCGCTCGCCGACGGCGACGACACCGCGCTCACCAATCTGATCTCGCTGGCCTCACAACGCCTCGCGCTCGCGGAGCCGGTTGCGCGCTACAAGTGGGCGCATCATCAGCCGATCACCGACACGCCGCGCGAGAACAAGCTGCTCGACGACGTGCAACGGCGCGCAGCGTCGGCAGGTCTCGATCCGGCGTTCGCGCGCGCGTTCTTCCGGGATCAGATCGATGCGAGCAAAGACGTGCAGAACGCGCTCTTCGCGACTTGGCGCGCGACGCGGCCGCCCGAGGGGCCAGCCCCCGACCTCGCCACGACGACGCGTCCGCAGCTCGATGAACTGACCCGCACGTTGATCGTTGCGCTGACACGCGTCGCGCCGCTGCGCGATGCGCCGGATTGCCCGTCGCAGGTCGCACAGGGCATCGCGAACTGGAAAACGCTGACGCGCTACGACGCCGCGCATTCGGCCGCGCTCACGCGCGCGCTGGGTCATGTCTGCGCGTCGGGCGGCGTGGGCGCGACGGGCTGATCTACGACACGAACGGCGCCGCGATGGCGCCTGGTTGCGGCTGCGTTTGCAGCTCCGCCGACGGTAGAGGAGAAGGCGCGGCCATCAGAGGCATCACTCGCAGCCCACGCGACAGATGGCCCTGCATGATGCGATACGTCGACGGCTCGAAGACGGCCGCAGCGGCCCCCGCGGTGACCAGCTGCGCGATCGCGTCGAGACTCGGCGCGCCACCGATATAACGCCAGCGATCCACCGCATGGAACATGCGCGTCTGCGATCCCTCGTCGAACTCCTCGAAGGCGATCGCGCCCGTGTACGGCCAGGGCGCATCGGCGGGATCGCTCGCCGCGGCGCGCGGCAGCCGGTTGAAGCCAGGACGCAGCGCGGCGATCCACTGCGCCTCGGCGAGCAGCGCGCCGAGCTCGCCGCCCGTCGCACGCCATTCGACGCGGCGCACCTGCTGGGCGATGCGCATTTCCTTCGACGAGCGGCGTTCGCCGCTCAGATAGGCGCGCACGCGCTGCCGCACGCGCACGCTGCGACCCACCAGCAACGGCGCGTCGTTCTCGCCGAAGAACGCGAACACGCCGCAGCCGGCCGGTGCTTCGTCGAGCAGGTCTTCGGTGATGTCGCCGGCAAGCCGGAAACGGCGCATCGTGCGATCGATCTGCACGCGCAGCGTCTCGACCGGCACGATGTCATGCAGTTGGCGCCAGAACTGCCAGAGCAGATCGGCATCGGCGAGCGCCCGGTGACGATCGGACGGACGTAGCGCGTGACGCTCGACCAGCGCATCGAGCCCGTGGCGCTTCTCCGCCGGAAAGAGCGCCCGCGACAGCCGCACCGTGCACAGCACGTCGGGATTGAACGTCAGACCCACGCGCTGGAATTCGCCGCGCAGGAATCCGCGGTCGAACGATGCGTTGTGCGCGACGAACAGCTTCCCGTCCAGACGTTCCAGCAGCGCGGGGGCGATCGATTCGAAGGTCGGTTGCCCGCGTACCATTGAATCGGTGATACCGGTCAGTTGCTGGATGAAAGGCGGAATCGACTGCTGCGGATCGAGCAGCGTGCTCCAGCGCGATACGCCGTTCGGCCCCACTTCGACAACGCCCACTTCCGTGATCCGATGCTCGCCGCTGGAACTGCCGGTGGTTTCGAGGTCGACGAATACGATCGGCACGTCGATCGCCGGATTCGACAGGTAGGGTTCGAACATGTGGGGAGTTTCCGCTGCGGATAAGACAAACTGCACCGAGTATGCACCAGATAGCGGCCAGACAGCCGGGGAAGAAATCCGGCGATGTGTCGCCGAAACAGATTCAGCGCCCACACCCGATAAGACGCCCATGAAAAAAGCCTCCGCATCCGGAGGCTTCTGATGCCGGCAGCGACCGAGCGCCGCCGGATACGCCAGGCGCCGATTACAGCGGCTGGATGTTCGCAGCCTGCTTGCCCTTCGGGCCGGTCTTGACTTCGAACGACACGCGCTGATTTTCCTTCAGCGACTTGAAGCCGTCAGCACGAATTTCCGAAAAATGCGCGAACAGATCGTCGCCGCCAGCGTCGGACGTAATAAAGCCAAAGCCCTTAGCATCGTTGAACCATTTGACGATACCGGTTTCCATGTTCCTGTTTCCTCGAGATTTGAATAAAGCGGGCAATGCCCTCAACGCCGGTGACTAACGTGACTAACGGGTACCGCGAGCGCGAACGGCTGTGATGCCGGGTTCTTGCTGCCATGCCTGTTGGACGAAAATCCAGCCCTGCTTTTATAAGGGCAACGCTCAACGAGCGTCAAGCGAATTTTCCGCGACGCTTTATCATCGCTAACCCTATAAAACGATTGATTCAGCGCGCATTTGATCGAACGCCGATCAAATCGGCATGTTCGTCAAAATGACCGAATATTGAAACGCGTCAAATCCGAAGAAAGGCAAAAATTACTCCATTTGTAACAAAATTTGTCAATCGTAAGTGTTTATCCGGGTTGCTGGCTGACAGCAAGCAAACCAACATGAAAACAGGCACTTGCAATGAATGGAGAACGTCATGCTGAATGCGATCCGGCGCTTTCTCGCGCAATTCCAACCTTCGACCGATCGATCCGACTCCCCCGCCACGCAGTCCATCCAGGATTCGTTCGACGTCACCTGGCACGGCGACCACTGGCAGAATCTGCTCGCGTCGCCGATGGACGCTCGCCACTATGTGATGGAAGACTGGTCGTTCGCACCGTCGCCGGCGTTCGCCGACGATCCGGCACACTAGGATCTGCCGCGCCGCACAATGGCGCGCGGGTCCGCACGGACGCTGGACGAAAAAAAAGCGCGACTGGGAAGTCGCGCCGACAAAGGTTTGGAGATCTTTTTCGTCAACGAAAAAGTCTGCTTCGAAAAGCAGAGATTGCAGTATAACGGCGAGTGCATTTCTCATTACCAACGCAATCCACAATCCTCTATTTCAAGTCCGACAACAATCTTCGCTTTACGATTTTTTACGTTGTTTTTAGCCATCGATTCGTGTAGCGATCGCACAACGCTAACGGGTTGACACCTCTCCCGCCGCTCGAACATTCCCTCGCAAACCCGCTCCAGGCAAGGCCTCCGGCTGCTCAGACAAATCGTTTCCGCAGGCGGAATGATTTATTGCGCGAATCGGAATAGGTCGCGCCGTAACCGATCTTTACACTCTGTTCGTCAGGAAATCAGCGCTGCTGTGTGAATGCGCGCAATTCACGTGAAAAAACGATCTCGCAACGTTTTTCATGCGGAGATTTCCTTCAAGCCTGGGTATACAAGGCCCATCCTGAACTCGGAGTTAGAAAAGATGAAAAAGACTCTTATGGTCGCCGCCCTGTCGGGCGTATTTGCCACGGCCGCTCATGCACAAAGCAGCGTCACGCTGTACGGCCTGATCGACGCCGGCATCACCTACACGAACAACCAGCATGGCCACAGCAACTGGCAGGAAACGACCGGTTCCGTCAACGGCAGCCGTTTCGGCCTGCGCGGTTCTGAAGACCTCGGTGGCGGCCTGAAGGCAATCTTCACGTTGGAAAACGGCTTCGGCATCAACGACGGCACGCTCAAGCAGAACAGCCGCATCTTCGGCCGTCAGGCATTCGTCGGTCTCGCCAGCGACCAGTACGGCGCGGTGACCCTCGGCCGTCAATACGACAGCGTGGTCGACTACCTCGCGCCGCTCGCACTGACGGGCACGCAGTACGGCGGCACGCAGTTCGCCCACCCGTTCGATAACGACAACCTGAACAACTCGTTCCGGATCGACAACTCGATCAAGTACACGAGCGCGAACTACGGCGGCTTCAAGTTCGGCGGCTTGTACGGTTTCTCGAACCAGGCTGACGGCTTCTCGAACAACCGTGCGTACAGCCTCGGCGCGTCGTACAACTACGGCGGCCTGAACGTCGGCGCGGGCTACCTGCAACTGAACAGCAACGGCGCGACGAGCGCGGCTGCGGCGTTCAACTCGGGCGGCGCAGTGTCGGGCGACAACACGTTCTTCGCTGGCCGCCAGCGGACGTTCGGCGCCGGCGCGAACTACGCGTTCGGCCCGGCAACCGTCGGCCTCGTGTACACGCAGACGAACCTGTCGTCGCTGGCTGGTATCGGCGCGGGCGCGTCGGGCCAGACCGGTGGCATCGGCTTCACGGGCGGCCAGGGCGCGCGCTTCCAGAACATCGAAGCAAACGCTCGCTACGCGCTGACGCCGGCACTGAGCATCGCCGGTTCGTACACGTACACGAAGGGCAGCCTGGTCGGTCAGCACGACCACTGGAACCAGTTCAACCTGCAAACGGACTACGCGCTGTCGAAGCGCACCGACGTTTACCTGCAGGGCGAATACCAGCAGGCCAACCAGAACGCGATCGTCGACGCCGACATCAACGGTCTGGCTGCGTCGAACAACAACAAGCAGATTGCTGTGACGGCGGGTCTGCGTCACCGCTTCTAAGACCGCTTCCAAGCTTTAGCGGTAGTTGCAGCATCGGAGAAGGCGCCCTCGCGGCGCCTTTTTCTTTTTGGCGGCTGACGCTGGCAGCGGCGAGCAGGCCGCCGCGACGAACCGCAAGTTGCTGCTGCCCGCGTGCGCAGCCGAGGCGCCGCGGCCCACCGCGTCGCTAGTGCGGCGCCGGATAGTGCACGTCGATGACGTCGATCGGCTCCGGGCCGGCAGGCGTGATGAGCGTGACCTGGTCGCCGATCTTCGCCTTCAGGAGCGCCCGCGCCACCGGCGAGATCCAGCTCACGTGTCCCAGGTCCAGATCGACTTCGTCGACACCGACGATGGTCACCGTGCGGACCTCGCCGTCGTCGCCCGCGTAGTCGACCGTTGCGCCGAAGAACACCTGGTCCGTGTTCTCCTGCCGGCTGCTGTCGACCACCTCGGCCAGATCGAGCCGCTTGGTCAGGAAGCGGATCCGACGGTCGATCTCGCGCAGGCGCCGTTTGCCGTAGATGTAGTCGCCGTTCTCGGAGCGGTCGCCGTTCGAGGCGGCCCACGACACGAGCCGCACGACCTCCGGCCGCTCCGCGTCGATCAGGTTCAGCAGTTCGTCGCGCAAGCGCTTGTGGCCGGCCGGCGTGATGTAGTTCTTCGCGCCCGCGGGAATCTCGGGCTGGGTGGCGTCGAGGTCGTCGTCATCGGCGTCGCTCGACTCTTTGACAAAAGCCTTGTTCATGATGAAGTGTGCGAAAAATCAGGCGGTACAAGGCCGCGCGGCAGCGCGTCCTCCCTGTGAACAAGCATAAACGATCAGGGCTCGACGACAAATCGTAACCGGCTCTTCCCTTTTTTCACGCCTTTGCTATAATCTCACTTCTGCGTGCGGCTGTAGCTCAGTTGGATAGAGTACTTGGCTACGAACCAAGGGGTCGTGGGTTCGAATCCTGCCAGCCGCGCCACTTTTTCGAGGGCCTCCCTCCGGGGAGGCTCTTTCATTTCAGCGGCATTTTCGCTGAATCGGTTTTAGCGGTATCGTCTTAGCGTGCGGCTGTAGCTCAGTTGGATAGAGTACTTGGCTACGAACCAAGGGGTCGTGGGTTCGAATCCTGCCAGCCGCGCCACCAGCAATGCAAAAGGGCCTTCCATCGCGGAAGGCCCTTTTGTTTTTGGCGTCTGCTGTTGGCTGCGGGCAACCGGTCGCATCAAGCTCGATCGGGGCGGGGGCGCCCCGATCAATAATCCGCCCGCTCCCGGTCGATCCGCATCCCGCCATCGTGGCGATGATGCGACTCGTCGCTCGGCCGCTCCCGCGCGATCCGCATCACGTCCGGATTGGTCCGCACCCGGCGCATCACATTGGCCAGATGCACACGGTCGCTGACCTGGATCACGAAGCGCAGGATCGTCGATTCCTGCGACAGGTCTTCGTCCATCGCGATGTGCACGATGTTCGCATCCGCCGACGTGATGTCCGCCGCGACCCGCGCGAACACGCCCTTGGTGTTCTTCACCAGCACCTTCACCGCGACGTCGAACAGCCGTCCAGGCTGCGGCGCCCACGCGACGTCGATCCAGCGGCCCGGATCGCGACGGTGGATGCGCTGCGCGACGCGGCAATCCGTCGTATGGATCGCCATGCCGAGGCCGATACCGATGTAGCCCATGATGTTGTCGCCGGGAATCGGGCGGCAGCAGGCCGACAGCTGCACCGACATACCCTCGGTGCCCGTGATCACGACCGGCGGCGGTGCGACGGCCGGCGCGGCATGCTCGGAGCGCGGCGAGTCGTCGTCGTTCTCGTGACCTTCGCGGCCGCTCATCAGCACCTCGATGCGCTTCGCCATCACCGCGGCGACGCGCCGGCCGAGACCGATGTCCGCGAAAATCTCCTGACGATTCTTGTTGCCCGTCCACTGCACGAGCTTTTCCCATGCTTCCGGCGTCACGTCGGACAGCGACAGCCCATAGCCCTTCAGGCACTGGTCGACGAGCCGCTCGCCCAGCTGCACCGATTCGTTCAGGCGCATCGTCTTCAGGTAGTGGCGAATCGCGGAGCGCGCCTTGCCGGTACGCACGAAGCCGAGCCACGCCGGATTCGGCTTCGAGTACGGCGCCGTGATCACTTCGACGATATCGCCGCTCTTCAGCTCCGTGCGCAGCGGCAGCAGTTCGTTGTTGATTTTCACCGCGACGCACTGGTTGCCCAGGTCGCTGTGGATCGAATACGCGAAATCGAGCGCCGTGGCGCCACGCGGCAGCGCCATGATCTTCGACTTCGGCGTGAACACGTAGACCGCATCCGGGAACAGGTCGATCTTCACGTGCTCGAGGAATTCGCTCGAATCGCCGGCTTCGCTTTGAATATCGAGCAGCGACTTCAGCCACTGGTGCGCGCGCTTCTGCACGTCGTTCAGGTCCGCGCTGCCGTTCTTGTACAGCCAGTGCGCGGCGACGCCCGCTTCGGCGATCTCGTGCATCTTGCGCGTGCGCACCTGAAACTCGACCGGCGCACCGAACGGACCGACGAGCGTGGTGTGCAGCGACTGGTAGCCGTTCACCTTCGGAATCGCGATGTAGTCCTTGAACTTGCCCGGTACCGGCTTGTAGAGCGCATGCAGCGCGCCGATGCAGGTGTAGCACTCGAGCGCGCTTTCCACCACGACGCGAAAACCGTACACGTCCAGCACCTGCGAAAACGACAGCTGCTTGTCGCGCATCTTCTTGTAGATGCTGAAGATCGTCTTCTCGCGGCCGGTGGCCTCGGCGTTGATCTTCGCGTCCGAGATGGCGCGCTGCACCGATTCGGTAATCTTGGTGACCACTTCGCGCCGGTTGCCGCGCGCCGCCTTCACCGCTTTTTCGAGCGTGGCGTAGCGGTGCGGATTGAAGTTCGCGAAGCTCAGGTCCTGCAGCTCGCGATACGTGTTGTTCAGACCTAGCCGGTGTGCGATCGGCGCGTAAATATCCAGCGTTTCGCGCGCAACGCGCCGGCGTTTTTCCGGCGGCACCGCGCCGAGCGTGCGCATGTTGTGCAGCCGGTCGGCGAGCTTGACGAGAATCACGCGCACGTCGCGCGCCATCGCGAGCAGCATCTTGCGGAAGTTTTCCGCCTGCGCTTCCTCGCGGTTGCGAAACTCCATCTTGTCGAGTTTCGACAGACCGTCCACCAGTTCCGCGACCTTCGGGCCGAACCGCTCCGCGAGTTCGGCCTTGGTCACGCCCTGGTCTTCCATCACGTCGTGCAGCAGCGCGGCCATGATGGACTGCGCGTCGAGCTTCCAGCCCGCGCAGATTTCCGCGACGGCGACTGGATGCGTGATGTACGGCTCGCCGCTCTGCCGGTACTGGCCGAGGTGCGCTTCGTCACTGAAGTGAAACGCCGCCTTGACGTCTTTAATCTCGTCGGGCAACAGGTAGCCGGACAGCGCTGCGGTGAGCCCTGCGATGGAGACGACGGAATGCCGGCGCGGCTGCTCCGGCGTGGCGGTGGGCCCGAACAGATGGCGAAACGACTGTTCGAGGACCGCGTCGATGTATTTGCGTGCCGACGACGACTCGGTGTCGTGTTCGGCTTCCGACGTGGTGGTCGGCGACGGTGTGGTGCTCATGTTCGCCTCCCTGTCGGTTGAAAACGCGCCGCCGGAATTGCGGGCGGCGCGGTCTGGATGCAGTTCAAGGTGCCTGCTAAACAGCGTAGGTGATTACGCTGATAACGGTTGTCTGCCCGGGTCAGTTGACGATCGACGATCAGTTGACCGGCAGGTCCGTATCCGTACGGTGCCTCAGACGGGCACCTTCTTCAACATCTCGATCCCGACCTGGCCTGCCGCAATTTCGCGCAGCGCAACGACGGTGGGCTTGTCGCGGCTTTCGATCTTCGGCGTGTGTCCCTGTGCGAGCTGGCGCGCACGATAGGTAGCGGCAAGCGCCAGTTCGAAACGGTTCGGGATCTGTTTCAGGCAGTCTTCGACGGTGATGCGGGCCATGTTGGGAATTCCTTCTCTGTACGTTGCTTATTCTACCTTATGTGCTCGACACGCCGCCTTTACCCGGCGTGCGGCAGATGGATGCCGAGCTGCACGAAAAGCTCGGTATGGCGTGCGTATTGCGACGCGAAGCGCAGACGCGTCGCCATCACCATGCAGCGCAGTTCGGCGAGCGCGCGATCGAAGTTTTCGTTGATCACGACATACTCCGCTTCCGGCGCATGCGCCATCTCGCTGCCCGCTGCGAGCAGACGCCGCGTGATCACGTTCGGCTCATCCTGGCCGCGCTTCTTAAGACGCTCTTCGAGCGCATCGAGCGACGGCGGCAGGATGAAGATCTCGACCGCGTTGCGGAACTGCTTCTTCACCTGCTGCGCGCCCTGCCAGTCGATTTCGAGCAGCACGTCGTGGCCGATCTTCATCTGCTCTTCGATCCACACGCGCGACGTCGCATAGTAGTTGCCATGCACTTCCGCGCTTTCGAGAAACTCCCCGGCCGCGTGGCGCGTGAGGAAATCGTCGACGGAGGTGAAGTGATAGTGCTCGCCGTCGCGCTCCTTCGTACGGGGCGGCCGCGTCGTGTACGAAATCGACAGACGGATCGCCGGGTCTTCGGCGAGCAGCGCGTTCACGAGCGTCGACTTGCCGGCGCCGGACGGGGCGACCACCATGAACAGGTTGCCCGGATAGACGCCCGCGTATGGGTTGCGCGGCGCGCCGCCTTCGCGTGTGTGGTCAGTCATGTTGTGCGTGACTCCAGTTGCTTCGGTTACTGCCATTCTTCAGTCGTTGCTGTTGCTGTAGCGATGACGTTCTACGTTATTCGAGGTTCTGCACCTGCTCGCGCATCTGTTCGATCAGGAGTTTCAGCGTCATCGACGCATCGGCCAGTTCCTTCGCCGCGGCCTTCGAGCCGAGCGTGTTCGCTTCGCGGTTGAGCTCCTGCATCATGAAGTCGAGCCGCTTGCCGACCTTGCCGCCCTTCTCGATCACATGACGCGTTTCGTTCAGGTGCGCGGTGAGACGCGACAGCTCTTCGGCGATGTCGATGCGGATGCCGTACATCGTCACTTCCTGACGGATACGCTCCGCGATCTCTTCGCGCGACACGATCGTCGCGGTCGCATCCGGCGCGGCGATGCCGAGCGCTTCCTGCAGACGTTCGACGATCTTCTGCTGATGCTTCGCGATCAGCTCCGGCACGAGCGGCGTGATCTTCGCGACGATCGTTTCCATCTCGGTTACGTTCGACAGCAGCATCGTCGCGAGCTGCGCGCCTTCGCGCGCGCGCACATCGATCAGATCGCGGATCGCCTGCTTGCCGCAGTCGAGCACTGCGTCGCGCAGCGTTTCCGCCTCGACGCCGCTCTCCGCCAGCACACCCGGCCAGCGCAGGATTTCGCCCGTGCGCAGACGCCCCGCGTCGGGGAATGCGTCGAGCACCGAGCGTTCCAGCACCGCGAGCTGCTCGAGCGCATCGCGGTTCAACGCGCCCGCGTTGGCCGTCTGCTCGCTGCGTTGCAGATTGATGCGGATATCGACCTTGCCACGCGACAGCTTGTTCATCAGCATCTCGCGCAACGTCGGCTCGACGACCCGCACGTCTTCCGGCATGCGGAAGTTCAGGTCGAGGAAGCGCGAGTTCACCGTGCGCAGTTCGACGGAGACACTGACGCCGCCGCTGCCCGATGCCGCCACGAGTTCGCGTGTCGCGCTCGCATAGCCCGTCATGCTGTAGATCATGGTTCGTCTCGAAGGAAGGACCGCGCGGCGCTCGCGCGGCCGGTGGATACGAGGCGCCCGGCGTGTACGAGACGCGGGGCGTAGAGGGCGCATTATCCCACTTTTGACGAAACGGCCCGCCATACGCGGATCGCAGCGCCATGGTGGCATCGGCGCGAGCGTGCACCGGCCGCGAGCGCGACGACGCGCGACCTGAATGCCGTCGGGATCGGCGGTAAAATCGCGGTTTCACACACCACTTTTTTTCGCCGCCCACCCACGATGAACGAACCCATTCAACGCCCGAGCGGCCGCAGCGCCGACGCGCTGCGCGACGTCCGCATCACGCGCCACTACACGAAGCACGCGGAAGGCTCGGTGCTGGTCGAATTCGGCGATACGAAAGTGATCTGCACCGCGAGCATCGCCGAAAGCGTGCCGCCGTTCCTGCGCGATCGCGGCCAGGGCTGGCTCACCGCCGAATACGGAATGCTGCCGCGCGCGACGCACACGCGCAGCGACCGCGAAGCGGCGCGCGGCAAGCAGACCGGACGCACGCAGGAAATCCAGCGCCTGATCGGCCGCGCGCTGCGCTCGGTATTCGACCTCGAAAAGCTCGGCGCGCGCACGCTCAACATCGACTGCGACGTGATCCAGGCCGATGGCGGCACGCGCACCGCGAGCATCACGGGCGCGTTCGTCGCCGCGCACGACGCGGTCGCGAAGCTGCTCGCCACCGGCCGCATCGAGAAGTCGCCGATCAACGACTACGTCGCGGCGGTGTCGGTGGGCGTCTACGAAGGGCTGCCGGTGCTCGACCTCGACTACGCCGAAGACTCGCAGTGCGACACCGACATGAACGTCGTGATGACGGGCGATGGCGGCTTCGTCGAGATTCAGGGCACGGCCGAAGGCGTGCCGTTCACGCGCGACGAAATGGACGCGTTGCTCGATCTCGCGCAAAGCGGCATTCGCACGCTGATCGACAAGCAGAAGGCCGCGCTGGAGATCAAGGGTGACTGATCGTGCTGTCACTGGCTATGACGCCGCCACCGGATTGCGCAAAGTCGTGCTCGCGTCGAACAACGCGGGCAAGCTGCGCGAGTTTGCCGCGCTGCTCGCGGGGCTCGGCATCGAGCTGATTCCGCAAGGCGAGCTTGGCGTGCCGGAAGCGGAAGAACCGTATCCGACCTTCGTCGAAAACGCGCTCACGAAGGCACGTCATGCGTCGAAGCTGACCGGCCTGCCCGCACTCGCCGACGATTCCGGCCTGTGCGTGAAGGCATTGCGCGGCGCGCCCGGCGTCTACTCGGCGCGCTACGCGCAGCTCGCGGGCCGCGAGAAAAGCGATGCGGCGAACAATGCCAGGCTCATCGAAGAACTGGTCGGACACGACGATCGCAGCGCGCACTACTTCTGCGTGCTCGCGCTGGTGCGTCACGCGGACGACCCCGAGCCGCTGATCGCCGAAGGCCGCTGGCATGGCGCGATCGTCGATACGCCGCGCGGCGCGCACGGCTTCGGTTACGACCCGCACTTCTTCGTGCCGGCGCTGAACGCGACCGCGGCCGAACTCGACCCCGCCACCAAGAACGCAACCAGTCATCGCGCGATCGCGATGAAAAAACTGCTCGCGCGTCTGCCGGAGGCTCTGTGATTCCGGTGGTTCCCGTTTCTTCGTCCGGCACGCAAGGCGGCGTGGTCCAGGCGTTCACCGCGCCGGGCCGCATCCGTCTGACCTCGTTGCCGCCGCTCGCGCTGTACGTGCATTTTCCGTGGTGCGTGCGCAAATGTCCGTACTGCGATTTCAACTCGCACGAGTGGAAAGGCGAACGCTTTCCGGAGACGGAATACCTCGACGCGTTGCGCGCCGATCTCGAACGCTCGCTGCCGTTCGTGTGGGGACGCCAGGTGCACACCGTATTCATCGGCGGCGGCACGCCGAGCCTGCTGTCCGCGGCTGGACTCGACCGCCTGCTGTCCGACGTGCGCGCGCTGCTGCCGCTCGACGCCGACGCGGAGATCACGCTCGAAGCGAATCCCGGCACCTTCGAAGCTGCCAAATTCGCGCAGTTTCGCGCGAGCGGCGTGAACCGGTTGTCGGTCGGCATCCAGAGCTTCGACGAACAGCATCTGAAGGCGCTCGGTCGCATTCACGACGCGGCGCAGGCACGGCATGCGGTCGACGTGGCCGCGCGCACCTTCGACAACTTCAATCTCGACCTGATGTTCGCGCTGCCGCAGCAGACGCTGGAAGAATGCCAGTCTGACGTGGAGACCGCACTCGCTTATGCGCCGCCGCATCTGTCGCTGTACCACCTGACGCTCGAACCCAACACGCTGTTCGCGAAGTTTCCGCCGGCGTTGCCCGACGACGATGCGTCCGCCGACATGCAGGAGTGGATTCACGAGCGCACGGCCGCGGCGGGCTATCAGCGCTACGAAGTGTCCGCGTACGCGCAGCCGCATCGGCAGAGCAAACACAACCTCAACTACTGGCGCTTCGGCGACTATCTCGGCATTGGCGCGGGCGCGCATACGAAGCTGTCGTTCCCCGATCGCATCGTGCGGCAGGCGCGCTACAAGCACCCGACGACGTTCATCGAGCAGGCGCTGGCCGGCACGCCGGTCCAGGAAGAGCACGAGGTCGGCACGCGCGATCTGCCGTTCGAATTCATGCTGAACGCGCTGCGGCTCGTGGAAGGATTTCCGGTGCATCGCTTCATCGAACGCACGGGAATGTCGATGACGTCGATCGAGCCGGCATTGCAGGAAGCGGAACGGCGCGGACTGATCGCGCGCGATCATCAACACATCGAGCCGACACCGCTCGGCCAGCGGTTCCTCAACGATCTGCAGGCAATGTTTCTGAAGGACGACGCGTAGCGTACGCGCGCGTTTGCGGATGTGAATGCGATGCGAACGCTGTCGTGAGCATCGCGTTCCAGGGTACAATCTGCGGCCTCGGAGGTGTGGCAGAGTGGTTGAATGCACCGGTCTTGAAAACCGGCGAAGGGGTAACCCTTCCGTGAGTTCGAATCTCACCGCCTCCGCCAGCGCCAGGCGCACGCCTTCCCGAGCGTCCCGTGAATCTGCCACGTAGTCTTTGCGCGGACACGACGGTCTCTCTCGCTCCCTCACCTGATTTCTTCGCCGCCATGCCGTCTGCGGACGCACGGCAAAACGCCCGCGTCACAAAGCGTCTTTCGCGAAGTGACTGCCGACCTGTACCGCGACCACACCGATCGCGATCGCCACGATCGCGCGGCAGAAATAGACCTTGAACGGAAGCGCCTGATCGAACACGTCGAACGCGGCGATGGTGCTGTACAGCCCGAAGCAGATCGAAGCGATCCCCACCACGAAGAGCAATGCGACGAGCGTCCCGCTACGCGCACGCGTAGCAGTTGCGCGCGTGGCGTCAATGGCGGCGTCGCCATCGTCCGACGGTCGCGAACGGCTCATGCCGTCAACCGGTGAATGGCCGTCGGTGCGTTTGGACCGTTGGGCGCTGTGTCGGCGCCGCCTCCCACCGCGACGAACTGCGCCATCAGACAAAGCATGAAACACAGAACCATCAGGCAGCGTCCGGTGGAGAAGAAAGCGCTCTTGCCGGGCACCACAAAATTGACCACACCGACGCGCGCCACGACGCCTTGTGCAACGACCGTCTTCGCAGTGGGGGCACGCAATGCGTCCGGCGCCCCCTGGATGAAGCGTGCAACCGCCAGCGTGCCGACGAACGCGCAGCCCACGTGCGCGGCGATCATCCAGTCCGGCTGAGGCACCGCGAACACCAGCAGTTTCAGATTGAGCCACCAAACGATGAGCGCCAGCACAGCGCTCACGCCGCTCGCGAGCAGCCAGGATTTCATTCGATCGCTCATCGTGGAGTCGGAAAGATCTTCGCGGAAAGGGAAGAGGCAACCGTGATATCGGGCGGCCGCGAAAAATCTTGACCTGCAACCAGCGTATTCCACAGCATTGCTGCGCCACAACACAATGCTAGGTATAAACCCTAGTTTGCGGTACAATATCACAAGTTATTGGAAAATATTACCGATGCCTTACCGTTACCAAATCGCTGAAAGGTTCGCGTTTGCCTTCGTGGTGCTGTCCGCCGTGATGTGCTCCACGTACATCGCTTTCGAAACGTCGCCGGATTTCCGTTCGGATCTGCAGGTTGGCAAGGAACTCGTCGTGAAGAGCGGCCAGTACTCCACGTACGCCTGCGCAACGATGCCGGACGACCCCTGCACGCAGCTGACCGCGCAATAACCGCAGCAACCCGCAAACGCGCGAAGCAAGCCGCATCGAATCGCCGCACAGGGACGCTGCGGATTGATTCTCTACATCTTTGAGCTAGCATTAAAAGACGTTTCGCATCAGGGCTTCGTCCGATGCTCACTCGCGTGCGTCATTGCCTCACCGCCGTCCGTCCGGACCTCGTCCGCGCCGCTGTTTTCCTGCGCGCAGCCGCTTGCATGGGCATGGTTGCCGTATCGGCCTGCACGTTCACGCCGCCTACCCGCCCCACGCTGATGATTCCGCCCGCCGCGATCAACAGCGCGACGCTCGACCAGTATCGTGACGCGGTCGCAAAACGCATCGCCGAGCGCAACCCGTCCTACGTACTGCACGGCACGCCGCAGGCAATGCTGCGCTCGCTCGTTGTGGTGTCGTTCACCGTCGATCGGGAAGGACGCATCCTCGCGTCGTCGGTCTACCGAACGAATGGCGACGATGAAGCCGAGAGCACTGCTCTCGCCACATTGCGTCGCGCGGCGCCGTTGCCGCAACCGCCGACGAAGCTGCTCGACGCGCGCGGCCGTCTCGAGCTGATGGAAGACTGGCTCTTCAACGACGACGGCAAGTTCCAGCTCCGCGAACTCGCGTCGCCGCAGTCGCAAACCATCGACTGAGCCACGCGCCACGTCCCGCGCACGAGACGCGAAAGACGCGCAAGCCGCCCGACAGTCCGCTTGCCGCGCTTTGTAAGCAGTCGCTATAATTTCCCGCCTACCCCACGCCACCCGGTCCGGCATGTCGCGCGCCTCTACCCGGCGCGCTGCCCGGCCGCCGGTCTGTCGCCGCGCTGCTCTCACCCGGAAACGCGCGACGCATTCCTGATCGCATCGAATGCTGACGCACACGAACCCGCACTCATCGAAGGCACGGGAATCCGCGCGCCGCCAGCACCGGCAGCCGATGTAAGCTGTCGAACGATGTTCCGCGCAACAGGCAGCATTCACGCAGAATTGGCGTCAGCTCACGCCCGCTGCTGCACAGCATCCGCCGCTCGAATACAAGGCGCGGTCGCGTCACGACCGCCGCGCCAGTGACAACTGGAGACCCGCATGTCCACTTCGCCGCTGTCCACGGCCGAATCCCCCGATGCCGCCGCGCGCAACCGCCCCGCGCGCGTCATCTTCGCGAGCTTCATCGGCACCGCGATCGAGTTCTACGATTTCTATGTGTACGCGACCGCCGCCGCGCTCGCGATCGGCCCGGTGTTCTTCCCGCACGGTTCGGCTACTGCGCAGGCGCTGTCGGCGTTCGTCACGTTCGGCATCGCGTTCGTCGCGCGACCGATCGGCTCGTTCCTGTTCGGGCACTTCGGCGACCGCATCGGCCGCAAGTCGACGCTCGTCGCGTCACTGCTGGTGATGGGTCTGTCGACGACGCTGATCGGCTTCGTCCCCGGCTACGACGCGATCGGCAGCATCGCGCCGATCCTGCTGTGCGTGCTGCGCTTCGGCCAGGGCATCGGCCTGGGCGGCGAATGGGGCGGCGCGGCATTGCTCGCGACGGAAAACGCGCCGGCCGGCAAGCGCGGCTGGTTCGGCATGTTCCCGCAACTGGGACCGTCGATCGGCTTTCTCGCGTCCAACGGGCTGTTCTTCGGGCTCGCGGTGTCGCTGTCGGACCCGCAGTTCCGCAGCTGGGGCTGGCGCATTCCGTTCATCGTCAGCGCGGTGCTGGTCGCGCTCGGACTCTACGTACGGCTGAAGATCGCGGAAACGCCCGCGTTCAAGGCGGCCATCGAACGCCAGGAGCGCGTGCGCGTGCCGGTCGCGACGCTGCTCGGCCATCACGCGTGGCCGATGGTGCTCGGCGCGCTCGCGATGGTCGTGTGCTACACGCTGTTCTACATCTCGACGGTGTTCTCGCTGTCGTATGGGGTCGGCACGCTGCACATCCCGCGCCAGACCTTCCTCGGCATGCTGTGCGTCGCCGTGCTGTTCATGGCGCTCGCCACGCCGATCTCCGCGTGGGCCAGCGACCGCTTCGGCCGCAAGCCGGTGCTGATCGTGAGCATCATCGCGGCGATCCTGTCCGGGTTCCTGATGGCGCCACTGCTCGGCAGCGGCCAGCTGCCGCTCGTGCAGCTGTTCCTGATCATCGAGCTGTTCCTGATGGGCGCGACCTTCGCGCCGATGGGCGCGCTGCTGCCCGAACTCTTCCCGACCAACGTCCGCTATACCGGCGCCGGCGTCGCGTACAACCTGGGCGGCATTCTCGGCGCGTCGGTGGCGCCGTATATCGCGCAGGTGCTCGCGTCACAGGGCGGGTTGTCGTGGGTGGGCGGGTATGTTTCCGTAGCCGCCGCAGTCAGTCTGTTCGGCGTGCTATGCATGCGCGAGACGCGCGACGCCCGCCTGATGTAAGCGGAGCGTCAGCCTGAAGATGAAGAGCGGGCCGTGCGAGCGTACGGCCCGTTTTGCATTTCGACCCCGCACGGCTCCGATGACCGCGGCTCGCCCTTGCCTCCACTACCCTCGCGTTTCTCCTGGATTCGCCAGACATTTTGGCTTGCCTATACTCGAATCAACGGTTGCCGCTACGGCCCCGCTTGCATCGAGAGACGGAGGGACTGCCCATGAACGTGCAGATCGGCAATGCAGACATCGTGGTGATCATCGCGCTCGCGCTGCTCGGATCGCTGCTGCTCGCGCTGCGCTTCAAGCCCGCGACCTGGCGAGGCATTGTGCTCGAGGCGCTGGCGGCGAACGCCGCGGCAATCGCCGCGGTCGTCGCATTCGAGATGATGGTGTCCTGAATGACGGCATGCAGCGCGTCGCGCGCCTGCGTGCCGCCTTACGCCGCTGAAAGGCTTCAGCGATAGTAGTAGCCGCCGCCGTAGTAGTGCGGATGGTAGTAGCCGCCACCGTAGTAACCCGGCGCCGGCGCTATCACGCATCCTCCGAGCATCGACGCGAGGAGCGCCCCTGCGATCACAGCCAACGTCAGTCGTTTCACATCGTTCTCCTGTCGAATGATCCGGGTCATCCGGCGCGCTGCTTCGCGCGTCGTTTCCGGCTACGTTCATTGGACATGAGCGGCCCGCCCGTGGGCGTTGCAATGTGTAAGCATCGGTTCCGGGCACGTTACACGCGTTGGCCGGCGAGCCCGTCTGGATGCGGAGAAACGTGGTGCGGCGGGGCGCGCTGCGACGTTCGCGCGCCGGCACCCCAACGAACGGCGACAGTTTTAACAGCCGTGTAATGCAGTGTCAGCGACAGCGTCGGCGCGAGACCACAAATTTCGACGTCAATTTCGTCTCGAAATTGAACTCCCCGTGTGCTGCACGGTCTGTCGTTGTAATTGCAGTCGTTTTGCTCTGCATACCTTCCTCTCGGCCCGTGTTGCTTTGGCACGGGTGCTTCGAGGCGCATCGCCGGGCCGCCCGCCAACAGCGTCCCGTGCGTCGCGCCTCTTTCTTTTGGTGCGGCGAGAACACAGCAAGCACCCGCTGTTCCCGCCCGACTTACAGCTCGAAATACGGCTCACATAGCCGAAGCAAAACGCGCCGCCGACGCGCATAGTCAACCCGCGCTCAAGCAACCCCTCAGGCCGCCGCGTGAGCCGAAGCCACGCGCGCGCCTTGCGCGACAGCGGGAACCACCGGCTGCGCGACGGCTGGAGCGGCCGGCGCCGTGGAATGCACGTAGTCGATCGCGCCGATCACGTCGGCGACCGAAGGCGGCCGATGATCGTCACCGATCGACAGCGACCGGTACGGCGCGCGAATGCCGAGGTGCGCGGCCGAGGTCGCGGTGAAGATCATCACGGTGCGCTTCTGCAGCGCGTGCGCGAGGTGGACAAAGCCGGTGTCCGTGCCGACCACCAGCGACGACTCCTCGATCACCTGCGCCACCTCGGTCACGCTGAGCCGCGGCAGCACGGTCGCAATGGGCAGTCCGGCCGCGATCTCGTTCGCGGCGCGACGCTCGGCATCGGAGCCCCATGGCAGCGCCACATGGAACCCGCGCGCCGTCAGTTCGCGACCCACTTCGATCCAGTGCGACACCGGCCACTTCTTGTCGTCCTTCGACGTGGCGTGGAAGAACAGCGCCACCGGCGCACCGAGCGAGTCGACCCAGCGCCGCTGCGCGGGCGGAATCGTGAGGTGGTAGTCGGGTGTGGGGTCTAGCGGATAGCCGAGCTTGTCGCTGACGCTCACGCGCATGCCATGCCACGCATCGCAATCGGGCCGCGGACCGAAGCGGTCCGAATACGCGAAAGCGGCGCCGCGCTCGCCCAGGTCCTGCGCGAGATAGCCGACACGCCGGCGCGCCCGCGCGATGAACGCGATGATCGCGCTCTTGTAGACGCCGTGAATATCGAGCACGAGATCGTAGCGATGCTCGCGCAGTTCGGCGATCGACGCCCAGATCGCCTTCAGGTCCGCCCAGTGCCGCGCCTTCTTGAAGCGACGCAGCGGCGCGTACAGCACGCGCTCGACACCCTGGTTCCAGTGCACGACCTCGGCGAATGCCTCGTCGGCCGCCCAGTCGATCACGACGCCGGGAAACGCGCGACGCAGATCGGCCACGACCGGCTGTGCCTGGATGATGTCGCCCAGCGACGTGACCTTGATGATGAGAATCCGCTTCATTGCCGGCTCGTCATAAAAGTTCGCAATCGTTTGGCCGCCCCGCGGAAGTGCGGGTTAACCAAAAGCGTCACATTTTCTCCCTTTACCGGCAATCGTATGTAACGAAAGATTACAACGGATGTCACAAACGGGCCGGAGCCTTTGCGGCACTGGATTTGCTGGCGATTTGCGCGGAGCCCGAGGGTCGCGCGGGACGGTTCGTTATAATTGCCCTTT
The DNA here is from genome assembly GCF_003443895.1 of Paraburkholderia phosphatilytica. Classification (GTDB taxonomy): domain Bacteria; phylum Pseudomonadota; class Gammaproteobacteria; order Burkholderiales; family Burkholderiaceae; genus Paraburkholderia; species Paraburkholderia phosphatilytica. Next base: position 90,161 of record NZ_QQOA01000004.1, read on the forward strand.
TGCCGCATCTAAAAATTCCATGACCAGCACCCGGACACCGATGGCCTACGCATTCACCCGGCGGGCTCGGCGTCTGTGGCGCCAGTACGGCGTGTTCTGGCTCGGCGCGATCGCGGTCGGCCTGATCGCAGTGCTGTACGCGCGCCTGATCGACTGGGGCTACAACACGTTCCGCGAACTCCAGCAGCAGCACGTGTGGCTTCCGCTCATCCTGACGCCGGCGGTCGCGGCGGCCTCGGTCTGGCTCACGCGCAAGTTCTTCAGAGGCGCCGAAGGCAGCGGCATTCCGCAGGTGATCGCCACGCTGCACGGCGCGCCGTCCGAATCCGGCAGCCGCCTGCTAACTCTGCGAATTCTCTTTGGCAAGATCGCGGTCTCGTTTCTCGGTATCCTGGGCGGCTTCACGATGGGCCGCGAAGGACCGACCGTGCAGGTCGGCGCCGCGCTGATGTTCAACCTGCGCCGGCTCTACCCGCGCTCCAATGCGGTGATCGCCCGGCAACTGGTGCTCGCAGGCGCGGCGGCAGGGCTGTCCGCGGCGTTCAACACGCCGCTCGCCGGCATCGTGTTCGCGATCGAGGAATTGACGCGCAGCTTCGAAGCGCGCGCGAGCGGCGTGCTGATCACCGCGATCATCATCGCCGGCGTGGTCGCGCTCGGCATCAACGGCAACTACACGTACTTCGGCACGATCCAGGTCGGCACGCACTTCCCCAACGTGATGGCACTGGCGGTCGTCGTGACCGGCATCGTCACCGGCATCGCGGGCGGCGTGTTCTGCTGGCTGCTGCTCAACACCGGGCGCTGGATACCGGCGCCGCTGCGCGCACTGCACAGCGGCCGGCCGGTAGTGTTCGGCGCGCTGTGCGGTCTCGTCATCGCGGTAATCGGACTGGTCTCGGGCGGCACGACCTTCGGCAGCGGCTACGCGGAAGCGCGCGGGTTGCTGTACGGCACCGAGCATCTGTCGGTCGCGTATCCGTTCCTGAAAATGGCGTCGATGGTCGGCTCGTATTTGCCGGGCATTCCCGGCGGCATCTTCGCACCGTCGCTATCGATCGGCGCGGGCTTCGGCAATGTGCTGCACATGGTGTTCTCGAACATGCAGCTGCCGATGCTGATCGCGCTCGCGATGGTCGGCTACATGGCCGCCGTCACGCAGGCACCGATCACGTCATTCGTGATCGTGATGGAGATGATCAACGGCCACGCGCTCGTGATCTCGCTGATGGCGACGGCGCTCGTGGCAAGCCGCGTGTCGCGCCTCTTCGCGCCGCCGCTCTACGAAGCGCTGTCCGAGCGCTATGCGGCGCCGCATCCGCACCCGCCGTCCGAACCGGCGCCTGAAGTGCCCGAAGCACTCGAAGACGCCGCGCCGCATGACGAAGCACGCGACGCGCCGCGCACCGACACGGCCAGTCAGTAAACGACGACCGGCGCGCGCACCACCACCGGACGCGCCGGCACGACGACGCAACCCGCGAGCGCAATCGCGACGAGCGCAATGGCCAGCAACGTTCTCTTCATGGAAATCTCCGTGAGCGGCACGACAGGCCAGGCGCCGTCGCTGCCGCGGATGCATGCAACCCGTCCTGCGAACGGGCTGCCGCGTTCGACGATCAGGCCATCAGGCCGTCAAGCCATCAATCAGGCAGCCCAGTGGCCTTCGACCCAACGCCAGTTCGGGCCATGCTGGATCCAGTGACCCGGCACCCAGTGATAGCCCACGCGCTCGACCTGCCAGTGGCCCGTCACCCACACGTACTGGCCGTGATCCCAGCGCCAGTGACCCTTGTCCCACACGTAGCCCGCGCGAGCTGCAGGCACCGCCTCGTAGCGCACGGCGGGCGGCGGCGCGCTCGGTTCGACGACGATCACTTCGGCAGCCGTGGCCGACGCGACGGCGAATGCGCCGGCAGCGATCAGGGCGAGTTGTGCAATGCGCATCCGGATAATCTGGTTCATCGTTTTTCTCCGTTCAGTAACCCCAGGACTTCAACGCCATCGGTGGCGCTGACCGTTCAATGCGCGAGCCCTCGATCCCGCTGACAGCGCACGTGTTACCGGCCCGCCTGATTTGCAACGGGAAATTTCGTACGGACGTGGGGAGAACGAAGCGAGCGGGAACAGGCGGGGACCGCGAACGCGGCCTCGCCTGGAGAGATAGTCGGAGGAGAGAGAAGAACCGGCTGGGGCGGCCGGCAGTGCGTCAGGTCTGCGGGATCTCGATCTTGACTTCGAGCACTTCAAGATCGTCCTGACGCTCGAGACTCACGCGTATGTCGTCGTCGGAGATCTTCACGTACTTCGAAATCACGGCGACGAGTTCGCGCTGCAACGCCGGCAGATAATCGGCCGGCGCCTTTCCGCCAGCGCGCTCGTGAGCGATGATCAACTGCAGGCGTTCCTTCGCTACCGACGCGGACTTCTTCTTCTCGCCCAGCAAAAACGAAAGAATCGACATTGTTGCGCCCCCTTACTTGGTGCCGAAGAGGCGCTGGAGGAGGCCAGGCTTCTGGTAGTCGGTGAAGCGCAGCGGCTTCTCTTCGCCGAGGAAGCGCGACACCACGTCCTTGTACGCTTCGGCGACGTCGGTTCCGTCGAGGTGCACGGCCGGCAGACCCTGGTTCGATGCGTGCAGCACCGCTTCCGATTCCGGAATCACGCCAATCAGATCGATGCGCAGGATTTCGGAGATGTCGGTCAGCGACAGCATTTCGCCTTCGCTCACGCGCTTCGGGTTGTAGCGGGTGATCAGCAGGTGCTCCTTGATCGGATCCTTGCTCTCGATCGCGCGCTTCGTCTTCGACGACAGGATGCCGAGAATACGGTCCGAGTCGCGCACCGACGACACTTCCGGGTTCGTCACGATCAGCGCTTCGTCGGCGAAGTACATCGCGAGCAGCGCGCCCGATTCGATACCCGCCGGCGAATCGCAGACGATGTATTCGAAGTCCATCGCGATCAGGTCGTTGATGACCTTCTCGACACCTTCCTGCGTGAGCGCGTCTTTATCGCGCGTCTGCGAGGCCGGCAGGATGAACAGGTTCTCGCACTTCTTGTCCTTGATGAGCGCCTGGTTCAGGTTCGCTTCGCCATGGATCACGTTGATCAGGTCGTACACGACGCGGCGCTCGCAGCCCATGATGAGGTCGAGATTGCGCAGGCCGACGTCGAAGTCGATGACTGCCGTCTTGTGGCCGCGCAATGCGATGCCCGACGCGAAGCTCGCGCTCGTGGTCGTCTTGCCGACGCCACCCTTGCCCGAAGTCACCACAATGATTTTTGCCATTAGCCTTACCTTGCGTTCGTCAGATTCGTCTATTTATCAGGTGAGTCGAGGTTCGTCGACCGGTGCGGCCCGCGCGATGCATGCCGCGACGCGCCGCGGCCCGCGTCAGGTGAGCCGCAACGGTTCGATCATCAGCTTTTCCTCGTCGAGCCAGATCTGCACCGGCTTGCCCTGCACGTCGGCAGGCAGCGGGTTTTCGGTCGTGCGGTAGATGCCCGCGATCGAGATCAGCTCGGCTTCGAGACGCGTGCAGAAAATGCGCGCGTCGTGATTGCCGTGCACGCCGGCGAGTGCCCGGCCGCGCAGCGGCGCGTAAATATGGATGTTGCCTTCGGCGATCACCTCGGCGCCGTTGCTCACGAGACCGAGCACGACGAGATCGCCCTTCGCGTAGACGCGCTGCCCCGAACGCAGCGGACGCTCGACGATGAGCGTCTGCGGCGCCGAATCGGTGCGCGCTGCTTCCGGTTGCGGAATGCCATTGGGGTCTGCCGCTTGTGCTGCCTGCGCACCGTTGGGCTGCGCAGCCGCGACCGCGGATGCCGCAGCGGCGGCCGTGTCTGCCGCGGCCGGGCCGGATGCCTGCACCGCCGCGTCGCCCGCTTCTTCCGCAGCCGCTTTGCCGCCGACGCGGCGATCGCGCGCTTCGAGCAGCGGCAATGCGCCTTCGGCCGCCCACGTCTGCGACGGCTCGGCGACGACGCCGATCGGGCGCATCCGCACGCTGTCGAGCAGCGCCGCGAGCTCGGCGAGCGGCACGCGCTCGTCAGCCGCAAGCCGGCGCACGTCGATCGCAACGACGTCGTTCGCGAAGAATTCCGGGGTCGCCTCGAAGCGCCGGGTCAGCTCGACACGCATCGCTTCGAGGTCGGTCGTCTTGACCACGAACAGCAGCGTGTCGACCACGCCGCTGCGCAGTTCGAAAAATGGCGATTTCTTGGGCGACATAGCGTTCGGCAAAAAATTTTGCGTATTTTACAGGCGTACACGCGTGCAGCCAGGCTTTTTCTGCGGAAAGCCGCTCGCGACGACACGGCGCCGTGTTAGCGGCAACGGGCACTGCGGAGAGTAGAGAACGGCGGCAGGGAGCTTGAAGTAGCGACAGGCAGGCGGAGATGACCCGGAGTTGACCGATAGCCGCCGGTACATCAGGGCGCGGCCAGATACTGCTGTTGCGCGACGTGGCGCACGAGCAGCGACTCCCATTGGTCGGGCGCGCGCGTGCTGCGGGTATGTTCGCCGGTGGGGCCGAAACCGAGCGCTTCGTAGAAGCGCATCGCGGTACGGTTGGCGTCCGCGATCCACGCGTAGACCTCGGTCGCGCCGCCATCCGAGAGCCAGTCGCCCGCGGTGTTGACGAGCAGTTCGCCGCCGCGCAGATGACGCACGGCCGGCGCCACCCACAGTTCGCTGACGAACGCGCGGCGCGCCGCCGAGTCGTCGAAGCACGCGCCGATCAGACCCGCCGGATGTCCTTCGGTGTAGAGGATGAACGACGCGATGTCGCGCGACGTAGCATGTTTTCGCGCGGTGTCGTCATAGGTCGATGCGTCGGCCGCCAGTGCATCGTCGAGCGTCTCGCCGAACGCATAAGGCGCTTCGCGCAGCGACGCCGTGCGAAGCTCCCGGAACACTGCGCCCTCTTCAGCGGCAATGCGGCGAACGGTCAATGACGGATTCATGCGAACGAAAGCCTCTTTGTTTCCTAACACGTAGCTTTAACCGAACCGGCGTGCGAGTCAAATCCTTAATTGCAGGATACGGACCGTACAACGCGCACGCGCGGCCTTCATGCTTTCGGCCTTGACAAAGGCACGAAACAGCCGTTGCCGCGCTCAAGAATGCGACAACACCATTGCTGCTTTGCCGCATAAAGCGCGCCACGCGTTAGGGCTATGACACGCACCGCACGCTACACGCGCACCAGATGCATCAAGGCGCTTCGTAAGAACCGGTGCCGTCCGGCCAGGGCGTGAGCACTTCGTAGCCGTCGTCGGTCACGGCGAGCATGTGCTCCCACTGCGCCGACAGTGAGCGGTCTTTCGTGACCACCGTCCAGCCGTCGCGCTGCACCGAGGTGCCCGCGCGGCCCGCGTTGATCATCGGCTCGATCGTGAAGACCATGCCCGGCTTCAGGCGCAGGCCTTGCCCCGGCTGGCCGTAGTGCAGCACCTGCGGTTCTTCGTGATAGACCTTGCCGATGCCGTGACCGCAGTAGTCGCGCACGATCGAGAAGCCGTCGCGCTGCGCGGTCTTCTGGATCGCGTGGCCGATGTCGCCGAGCGTCGCGCCCGGCTTCACCTGGCGGATGCCGGCCAGCATCGCTTCGTACGTCGTATCGATCAGCTGCAACGCGACCGGGCTCGGCTTGCCGACCACGTACATGCGGCTCGTGTCGCCGAAGTAGCCGTTCTTGATCACGGCCACGTCGATGTTGATGATATCGCCGTCTTTCAGCACCTCGTTGCGGTTCGGAATGCCGTGGCAGACCACCGAATTCACCGACGTGCAGACGGTTTTCGGAAAGCCGAGATAGCCGACGTTCGCGGCAATCGCGCGCTGCTTGTTGACGATGAAGTCGTTGCAGATCGCGTCGAGGTCTTCGGTCGATGCCCCCGCCTGCACGTGTTCGCCGATCATCGCGAGCACGTCGGCGGCAAGACGTCCGGCGACGCGCAACGCAGCGACATCGTCCGGCGATTTGAAGGTAATGGCCATGATGAGGAGTTCCGGGCTGCTGGCCGCCGCGCCATGCGCCGGCGCGAGACACGCGCGGCGGACCGGCGGCCGTCGATGGGGGCATTGTACAGAGGATGGCGCGTCCCTCGCCGCGGAACGGGCCGTCGCCGCTAGCGATGCAACTGTCCGGCCGCGATGTCTTCGAGCGAACGGCCGCGCGTCGGCACGCCCATCAGCACGACCGCGAGCGCGCCGATCAGCAGCACCGTGGTGGTCGCGCCGAATACACCGGCGAAGCCCGCAACCGGATACACGTAGCCGACGAGAATCGGCGCCGCGATCGCGCCCAGCCGTCCGATCGACGACGCGAGACCGGCGCCGGTGGTACGCACGTCGGTCGGAAACACTTCCGGCGTGTACGCATAGACGCCCGCATAGGTGCCGTTCATGAAGAACGACAGCAGCACGCCCGCGATCATGATGCCGGCGTCGCTGCGCGTCAGCGCAAGACCGAGCGCGGACACGCCGCCTAGCACCATGTAGGCCGCGATCGTCGCCTGCCGGCCAATTCGTTCGTTCAGCCAGGCACCCGAAAAGTAGCCGGGAATCTGCGCGAGATAGATCACGAGCGAATACGAAAAGCTGCGCGTGATCGTCATGCCGTTCTGCACGAGCAGGCCCGGAATCCACGTGAAGAACGCGTAGTAGCTGAACGTGATCGACAGCCACATCAGCCAGGTCATCGCCGTCACGCGTGCGAGGCTGCGCGACCACAACGCCTTCACGTTCGCGACGACCGATGCGCGGTTCGTCGCCACCGGCACGCTGGGCGGCACCACGTCCGCGTCGGGCAACGCTTCGAGTTGCACGCCTTCCGCGCGCAGTTCGGCTTCAGCGTGCGCGACGATCGCTTCGGCTTCCGCGTGCCGGCCGCGCGCTTCGAGCCAGCGCGGCGATTCCGGCAGCGCGCGGCGCCACCACAGCAGCATCACGATCGGCAACGCGGTGATCACCATCACGACGCGCCATGCGGACGGCGCGACCGGAATCACGAGGTAGCCGAGCAGCGCGGCCGCGACGAAGCCGAAAGAGAAGAAGCCCGCGAGACTGCCGGTGAACGCGCCCCGGTAGCGGCGCGCGACGAACTCGGAAAGGAACGGCGCGACGATCGCGCTTTCCGCGCCGGTGCCGAGCCCGGCGACGATGCGCGTGGCGAGGAAGAACGGCCAGTCGTGCGCGGTCGCGCTCGCGAGCGACGCGATGCAATAGATCACGAGCGCAACCATCATCACCCGCCGCCGCCCGATCAGATCGCCGAGCACGCCGGCAAGCATCGCTCCGACGAAGTAGCCCATGAAGGTGCCGCTGCCCAGCACGCCCGTCTGCACGCTCGACAGCGACCACTGCGTGCGCAGCACCGGGAGCAGGAACGCGAGCACGGCGGCGTCCATCGCATCGAACGTGTAGCCGAGGCCGCCCATCAGCAGCAGGCGGCGGTGATAGCGAGAGAACGGCATTCGCTCGATGCGCGCGGCGATCGACGACGTGGCAATACCGGACGACTGCGACGATGGCTGCGACATGAACACCTCTCTCTCGAACGATGGACGTTGCGACTGGATGCGTGCTGCCTGCTGCGTGCTTCGTGTGCGCGAGCAAAACGCCCGGATTACGCGCGGTCGAGCTCGTCGAAGTGGATATGCCCGCCCTTCATCACGAGCGGAATGTGCTCGCCCTGCCCGCGCAGACAGTCGACCGATTTCAGCGGATCGCCGTCGACCACCAGCACGTCCGCGTACGCGCCCTCGGCGAGCCGCCCGAGCTTGCCCGTCATGCCGAGCACCTCGGCGCCGACCAGCGTCGCGCTCGCGATCACTTCGGCCGGCGACAGCACCTGCGCGCGGATGCGGAACTCGTCGCTCTGCAGCCGCTGCGCTTCGCCGAGCAGATCGGTGCCGAAGCCCATCCGCACGCCCGCGCGCTTCAGGATTTCGAGCGAGCGCAAGCCCGCTTCGTGCACGTCGGCGACCTTGGCGATGCTCGGCTCGGGGAGACCGTACTTCGCGCCTTCGCTGGCCAACGCGTCGTAGGTCACGAGCGTCGGCACGACGAACGCATCGTGTTTCGCGACGAGACTCGCGGTGGCGTCGTCGATCAGGTTGCCGTGCTCGATGGTTCGGACACCGCACTTGATTGCGCGCGCGATCGCTTCGGCCGTGTACGCATGCGCGAGCACGTAGGTCTGACGCGCCCGCGCTTCTTCGACGATCGCGCGGATCTCGTCTTCCGAATAGCCCCACGCGGCGACCGGATCGGTAGGCGATGCGACGCCGCCCGACGCCATGATCTTGATCTGGTCCGCGCCCATCTGCAGCTCTTCGCGGACCGCGCGCCGCACCTCGTCGACGCCGTCGGCCACGCGGCCCAGCGCGCCGACGCGCACGCAGCAGCCGCATGGCGCATCCGGCGGCATGAAGTCGTTGCGGGCGCGGATGTCGGCGTGACCGCCCGTCTGGCTCAGCGCGCGGCCCGACACGAACATCCGCGGGCCCTCGGCGAGCCCGGTTTCGACCGCCTGCTTGAATGGATAGCCGGCGCCGCCCGCGTCGCGGATCGTCGTGAAGCCGCGCCGCAGCATCGCGCGCATCAGCGGCACGGCGCGCAACGTGACGAGCACGTTGGGCATCGTCGCGACGCGCGGCAGGTTGAATTCGATTGCGACCACATGCACGTGCAGGTCGATCAGGCCGGGCATGATCGTCTTGCCCTTGAGGTCGATCACGCGCGCGCTGTCGCTGCGTATCGGGCGGTCGGAGACTTCGCGGATCGTGCTGCCTTCCACGAGCACGTCGTGGCCGGGCAGCAGACTGTCAGGTTGCGTGGGATCGAGCAAGGCACCGTTGCGGAACAGCACGGAGTTCATCGTGATCCTCCTGAAAGAAGCGTCGCGTGCAACTGGAACTTCGCGGACGCGACTGCTAATAATAAGCTTCGAAGGCCGCATGTCGACATGCGCGACAAAAATGGCCGCGCCGCCGGGCGCGATGCCCGGCACCAGCGACGCACCAGCAAGGCACAAGCGAGGCACGACGATGACATTCAGGATTCTGTCGCTCGACGGCGGCGGCACCTGGGCGCTGATTCAGGTCAAGGCGCTGCAGAAGCTCTACGGCGCCGAGGCGCGCGGGCTCGACGTGCTCGCGCGCTTCGACCTCGTGGCCGCGAATTCGGGCGGCGCGATCGTGCTGGGCGGCCTGCTTGCCGGCATGACGCTCGGGGAACTGCTCGCGCTGTTCGAAAGCCGGAAAACGCGTCGCGCGATCTTTCATGACGTGGACGATATTGCCGATCCGGTCCGCGAGGCCGAGAAGCTGCTTGGCATCGGCGCGCGTTTTTCGACGAAGGCCAAGCTGAAGGCGATCAGGAATGTGCTCGGGCCGCTCGGCGACGTGACGCTCGATGCATTGCAGGCCGCGATACCGGGCACGCCGTTGCCGCGCATCCTGATTCCCGCGTTCGACTACGACCTGCATCGCGCGACGCTGTTTCGCTCCGACCTCGCGTCGCTGTCGACCGGCGGACAGAGCGACAGCGCGCCGACGCTGGCGGATGCGATCCATGCTTCATCGACGGCGCCGGTTCATTATTTCGATGCGCCCGCTACGGTCGTCTATGGCAAGCCGCCGCAGAAGCGACGGTTCTGGGATGGCGCAATCGGCGGCTACGACAACCCCGTGCTCGCCGCGGTGATCGAAGCATGCGGCAACGCGACGCGCTATCAGAGTCCGCTCGACGCGCTGCAGATCCTCAGCATCGGCACCGGCGGCACGCATCTGCCGCTCGCGGGCGGTCATCCCGCGCAATGGCCGGTGCTGGTTGCGCGTCAGCAGAAGCCGGGCGCGATCCGCGATGCCGAACTGATCGCAACGAGTATCCTCGACGATCCGCCCGATGCCGCCACCTTCGATACGTACGTGCTGCTCGGACAGTCGCTGGTACGCGCCGAGGCGCGCAAGGCGATGCGCAACAGCCGCTTCGTGCGGATGAACCCGATGCTGCAGCCGTCGCTGGATCACACGACGCAGACGTGGGTGCTAACAGGCAGCGATGCAGGCCCGGTGCTCACGCAGAAGGAGTTCAAATGGCTGCTCAAGCGCGATCTCGCGGCGCTCGCGCAACGTGATGTCGAGCGGATCGGGAAGCTGTGCGAATCGTGGTTCGCGGGGAATATCGCGAATCAGCCGATCATCGCTAATGCCGACCTGGAGTGCGTGCTGGGGCATGCGACTTTCGCCGATGCGTTGCACGCGTGGGAGGGTCTGTGTGGGGAGAAGGCTGTGGGCGGGTGATGCGCCAGCATGCGGCAAACGCCGAGCCCAAAAGCAAAAACCCTGTAGACCTTTGGGATCTACAGGGCTTGCATGTTCTGGCGGAAAGGGTGGGATTCGAACCCACGGTACAGCATAACTGTACACCGGATTTCGAGTCCGGCGCATTCGACCTCTCTGCCACCTTTCCAGCTTGTCCCGAAGCGACTGTGGCGGGTTGAAGTTGACCACTCCGCACGTTCTGCTTCTTCGCTTGCCCAGCAGGCCGCTGCTTGGCAAGACGAAGATTATAGAACAGATGAGCCGCGTTCTCCAAGCATTTTTCGTCGCGAACAAACCATGCTGGGCAGCGGCGCGTTGAGCGCGTCAGGCCGCGCCAACCTCCAGCCGCGCGACACCGCCCAGATACGGACGCAGCACCGCCGGCACCGTGACCGAGCCATCGGCGTTCTGGAAGTTCTCCAGCACCGCGACGAGCGTGCGGCCCACCGCCAGCCCCGACCCGTTCAGCGTATGCACGAGTTCCGGCTTGCCCTGCGCGTTGCGGTAGCGGGCCTGCATGCGGCGCGCCTGGAACGCTTCGGTGTTCGAGCAGCTCGAGATCTCGCGGTAGGTGTTCTGCGCCGGCAGCCACACTTCGAGGTCGTAGGTCTTCGTGGCCGAGAAGCCCATGTCGCCAGTGCACAGCGTGATCACGCGGTACGGCAGGTCGAGCTTCTGCAGGATCGCTTCCGCGTGCTTCACCATCTGTTCGAGCGCGTCGTACGACATTTCCGGCGCAACCACCTGCACCATCTCGACCTTGTCGAACTGATGCTGACGGATCATGCCGCGCGTGTCGCGGCCGTACGAACCGGCCTCCGAGCGGAAGCACGGCGAATGCGCGGTCAGCTTCACCGGCAGCGCATTCGCTTCGAGGATGCTGTCGCGCACGGTGTTGGTCAGCGAGATTTCCGAAGTCGAAATCAGGTACTGCGTGACCGTGCTCTCGCCGCCGCCCTTCTCGACGCGGAACATGTCGTCCGCGAATTTGGGCAGCTGGCCCGTGCCGTACAGGATTTCCGGGTTGACGATGTACGGCGTGTAGATTTCCGTGTAGCCGTGCTGCTGCGTGTGCGTGTCGATCATGAACTGTGCGAGCGCGCGATGCAGCCGCGCGATCTGTCCGCGCAGCATCGTGAAGCGCGCGCCCGACAGCTTCGCGCCGGTTTCGAAGTCGAGCCCGAGCGGCGTGCCGACGTCGACGTGATCCTTCACCTCGAAATCGAACTGGCGCGGCGTGCCCCAGCGGCGCACCTCGACGTTGTCCGCCTCATCCTTGCCGACCGGCACGCTCTCGTGCGGCAGGTTCGGCACGCCGAGCAGCAGGTCCGACAGCTTCGTCTGGATCTCGTCGAGCTTCGCGGCCGACGCCTTCATCTCGTCGCCGATACCGCTCACCTCGGCCATCACCGCCGACGTGTCCTCGCCCCGGCCCTTCATCGCGCCGATCTGCTTCGACAGGCTGTTGCGCCGCGACTGAAGCTCTTCGGTCTGGGTCTGGATCGCGCGGCGTTCCGCTTCGAGCGCGGAGAGCGCTGCGACGTCGAGGATGTAGCCGCGGTCGGCGAGGCGCTTCGCGACGCCGTCGAGGTCTTTGCGCAGCAGCTGGATGTCGAGCATGGGACGGGGAAAAATTCGTTGTGTGAAAGCTGGATTCTAGCGCACCGGCGTGGCGGTCCGACAGCCGGGCCGAATGGCCCGCGGCCCGACCGCCGCCGCGCGAAACGCGCCGCCGGCGCTACTTCTTGCCCTTGTTCTCCGCGCGCCACTGCGCGTCGAGTTCGGCGAGCCGCGAGAGCTTCTCGCCGATCTTGCCTTCGAGCCCGCGCGGCGTCGGCTGGTACCAGTGCGGTTCGCGCATGCCGTCCGGCAGATAGGTCTCGCCGGCCGCGTACGCATCGGGTTCGTCGTGCGCGTAGCGGTACTCGTGGCCGTAGCCGAGTTCCTTCATCAGCTTCGTCGGCGCATTGCGCAGATGGATCGGCACCGCGCGCGACTGGTCCTTGCCGACGAAGCGCCGCGCTTCGTTATAGGCCATATAGCCGGCGTTCGACTTCGGCGCGATCGCGAGATAGATCAGCGCCTGCGCGAGCGCCAGCTCGCCTTCCGGCGTACCGAGCCGCTCATACGTTTCGGCGGCATCGAGCGTGATTCGCGCCGCGCGCGGGTCCGCGAGGCCGATGTCCTCCCACGCCATCCGCACGATGCGGCGCGCCAGATAACGCGGGTCCGCGCCGCCGTCGAGCATCCGGCAGAACCAGTACAGCGCGCCATCCGGATTGCTGCCGCGCACGGACTTGTGCAACGCGCTGATCTGGTCGTAGAACGCGTCGCCGCCCTTGTCGAAGCGGCGCAGGTTTTCGGCGAGCGCACTGCCGAGCAGCGCGCCGTCGATCTCCGTCGTCTTCTGCTGCGCGGCCGCGCGCGCAACGATCTCCAGGTTGTTCAGGAGCTTGCGGCCGTCGCCGTCGGCGGAACCGATCAGCGCGTCGCGTGCTTCGTCGGTGAAAGTCAGGCCGCCCAGCTCCTGCTGCGCGCGGTCGAGCAGTTCGCGCTGTTCGTCGGTATCGAGACTCTTCAGCACGTACACCGCCGCACGCGACAGCAACGCGCTGTTCACCTCGAACGACGGGTTCTCGGTGGTCGCGCCGATGAACACGAACAGGCCCGACTCCACGTGCGGGAGGAATGCGTCCTGCTGGCTTTTGTTGAAGCGATGCACCTCGTCGACGAAGACGAGCGTCTGATGCCCGTTCGCGCGATGGATCTGCGCGGTCTCGACGGCCTCGCGAATATCCTTCACGCCCGACAGCACCGCCGACAGCGCGATGAACTGCGCGCTGAACGCGTCCGCCATCAGCCGCGCGAGCGTCGTCTTGCCGACGCCCGGCGGGCCCCACAGGATCATCGAGTGCGCCTCGCCGGACTCGAACGCGACGCGCAGCGGCTTGTTCGGCCCGAGCAGATGCTTCTGCCCGATCACTTCATCGATGGTGCGCGGCCGCAGGCGCTCGGCGAGCGGGACATTGGCGCGGGTTTCTTCGAACATGGCGTTTTAGAGATAATCTCGGCTTTCTGCTGTTTGCGGCATGCGGACTGCGGGCTGACTTCGGGTGAAGCGCCCGCGCGACGGGCCGGACCCGCCGCCGGAATCCAGCATTATGACAGCCGGCGCCTCCGCCCACCGGCCGCCGCACGCCGCGAAGCAGCCAGACCACGACCCGCCACAGAGAGGACACCATCCCAATGGCCATCGATACATCCGGCCCGACGCCACCGAACGCTCAAGCCGCCCAGCAGTCGACTGCCCCCGCCGACAACGCCGGCTCGACCTACGCACCGCTCGCCCCCGTGCCGGCCGCGCGCCAAGCGTTTCGCACCATCGACGCGTTCGCGCTCTGGTTCTCGCTCGGCATCGGCCTGCTGGTCGCGCAGGCGGGCGCGCTGCTCGTGCCCGGCCTGTCGCTGCCGAACGCGCTCGCCGCGATCGTGATCGGCAGTGTGGTGGGCGTCGTGCTGCTCGCGCTCGCCGGCGTGATCGGCACGGACACCGGGCTCGCGGCGATGTCGTCGCTGCGTCCGACGCTCGGCATCCGCGGCGTCACGATTCCCGCGGTGCTGAACGCGATCCAGCTGATCGGCTGGGGCTCGTTCGAGATCATCGTGATGCGCGATTCCGCCGATGCGCTCGCGAAGCAGGCGTTCGGCTTCTCGATGCCGCTCATCTGGACGGTCCTGTTCGGCATCCTCGCGACGCTGCTTGCGATCAGCGGCCCGCTCTCCTTCGTGCGGCGCTTCCTGCGCACCTGGGGCATCTGGATTCTGCTGGCGGGCGCGGCGTGGCTGTCGTGGTCGCTGCTCGCGCATTACGACCTGGGCGCGCTGATGCATCGCGCGGGCACCGGCGAGATGACGTTCGGCAGCGCGATCGATCTGGTGGTGGCGATGCCGCTGTCGTGGCTGCCGCTGATCGCCGACTACACGCGCTTCAGCCGCCGTCCCGGCGACACGTTCCGCGGCACGCTGCTCGGCTTCGGCATCGCGAACGTCTGGTTCTACGCGCTGGGTGCGGTGTATGGGCTGGCCGCGGGCGGCGGCGATGCGCTCCTGACTACCGCGCTCGCGAAAGCCGGCGGCGGTCTCGCGCTGCTGCTCGTGCTGATCGACGAGATCGACAACGCGTTCGCCGACATCCACTCGGCCGCGGTGTCGACGGGCACGTTCTGGCAGCGCGGCTCGGTGCCGCTGCTGTCGGCGGCGTTTGGCGCGCTGTGCACGCTGATCGCGCTCGTCGTCGCGATGGGCAAGTACGAGAACTTCCTGCTACTGATCGGCTCGGTGTTCGCGCCGCTGTTCGGCGTCGTGCTCGCGGATCACTTCATCGTGCGCCGCCGTCGTATCGACGTCGACGCGCTCGCCGATCCGCGCGGGCGCTATGGTTTCTCCGGCGGCTGGCATCTGAGCGCGTTCTTTGCGTGGGCGATCGGCATCGCCGCGTACCAGGCGATCAATACGTGGCTGCCGAATCTCGGCGCGACGCTGCCGTCGCTCGCGATCGGCGCGGTGTGCTATCTGGTGCTGGTGTCGGCGCGCAGAACGGCTTACGCGTGACGCGTCGCCGCCCGATATTCGACGCCCGGCAGCACGCATAGCAGCTCGAACGCAAGGTTCGCGCCAAGCAGCGCGGTGGTGCCGAACGGATCGTACGGCGGCGCCACCTCCACCAGATCGCAGCCCACGATATTGAGGCCGCGCGCGCCGCGAATGATCTCGAGCGCCTGCGGCACCGTGAGCCCTGCGATCTCCGGCGTGCCGGTACCCGGCGCAAAGGCCGGATCGATGCCGTCGATATCGAACGTGATGTAGACCGGGCCGTCGCCCATCCGCTCGCGCACGCGCGCCATCAGCGGCGCCAGCGACTGGTTCCAGCAAGCCTCCGCCTGCACGACCTCGAAGCCCTGCTCGCGGCACCAGTCGAAGTCTTCGGCCGCGTAGCCGGTGCCGCGCAGGCCGATCTGCACGACCCGCTCGCAATCCAGCAGACCTTCTTCGACCGCGCGACGAAACGGCGTGCCGTGCGCGATCTTCTCGCCCATCATCGTGTCGTTGACGTCGGCGTGCGCGTCGACGTGAATCAGCCCGACCTTGCCGTGCCGACGATGGATCGCGCGCAGGATCGGCAACGCGATCGTGTGATCGCCGCCCAGCGTGACCGGCTTCGTGCCGTGGCGCAGGATCGCGTCGTACGCGGCTTCGATGCGCGCGATCGAATCGTGCAGGTTGTACGGATTGATCGCGACATCGCCGATATCCGCGACGTTCAGCGAATCGAACGGCGCCGCGCGCGTCGCCATGTTGTACGGCCGCAGCAGCACGGACTCGGTGCGAATCTGACGCGGACCGAAGCGCGCGCCGGTGCGGTTTGACGTGCCGAGATCGAACGGCACGCCGACGAAACACGCATCGAGCCCCTGCGCCGACGCGACGTGCGGCAGCCGCATCATCGTCGCGATGCCGCCGCAGCGAGGCATCGCGTTGCCGGACAACGGCTGCGGGCGCCCGGCGAACTCTGCGTGGGAGTCAGGAGAGACGAACGGAGTGGGATGATTCATCGCAGCGGGACAATGATCGAACGTTTCGCGACGGGCCGGTCATCGGTGCCTTGCAAAAGGCCAAAATGCCGGGCGATGAATCATTCTTGTGCAGCCAACGCCA
Organism: Paraburkholderia phosphatilytica; assembly: GCF_003443895.1. Lineage (GTDB taxonomy): Bacteria > Pseudomonadota > Gammaproteobacteria > Burkholderiales > Burkholderiaceae > Paraburkholderia > Paraburkholderia phosphatilytica. Next base: position 106,217 of record NZ_QQOA01000004.1, read on the forward strand.
ACATAAAATACCAATGGGCTAAACTTCACATCGATTCCCACCGATGTATTGCCCGACGCCACCCTTATCGCCATGTTCTCGCAGCTCACCGACCTCGATCTGCGGCTGATCCGCGTGTTCCTTGCGATCGTCGATGCCGGCGGCGTCTCGCCCGCGCAGGCGACGCTCAACGTCGGCCAGTCGACCATCAGCACCCAGCTTGCGACGCTCGAAACGCGCCTCGGCTACCGGCTCTGCGAACGCGGCCGCAGCGGCTTCGCGCTGACCGCGCGCGGCGAGCAGTTCGTCGAGGCGTCGCGCTCGTTGATGTCCGCGATCGACGCGTTCGGCATGCAGGCCCGCAACGTCGGCCGCAAGCTGGTCGGCACACTCGGCATCGGCATGATCGGCCACACGCCCGTGGCAGCGAGCGCGCGCATCAGCGAGGCGATCGGCCGCTTTCGCGAGCGCGACGAGTCGGTGCGGTTTGCGGTGTTCGTGCGCTCGCCGGGCGAACTCGAAGAGCTGCTGCTAAGCGGGCGGATTCAGGTGGGCATCGGCTACTTCTGGCATCGCGTGCCGTCGCTCGAATACACGGAGATTTTCGCGGAAGAGCAGTTCGCGTACTGCGCGCGCCGGCATCCGCTGTTCGGCAAAGCCGGCAAGATCGCGCCCGCCGAAGCGGCGCAGCACGAATGGGCGTGGCGCAGCTACCCGCTGCCGGAAGCCGCCAGCTCGACCACGCCGCAGCATGTGACAGCCGTCGCGGACAACATGGAGGCCGTCGCAATGCTCGTGCTGTCGGGCCATCACCTCGGCTATCTGCCGGGGCACTTCGCCGAACCGTACGTGAAGGAAGGGTTGCTCGCCGCGCTGAACCCGCGGCAGATGCGCTACCGCGTCGCGTTCCACATGGTTACGCGCGCGCGGCAGCACCGTTCGGATATCGTCGACGCGTTCGTCGACGACATGATGGCCGCGCATGAAACGCGGCGGCCTGACGAGATCAATTGACCCGGCTGCGGATCAACCGCTGATCACGTCGGCGCCCTTCGGCATCGTGAACTTGAACTGATCGGCCGGCATCGGCGGGTTCTTCTGGATGTTCGAGAACGTCAGGAGCGTCACGTTGCCGAACACGTCGTGCAGTTCCATCGCCTGCAGATTGCCGTCGCGGAAACCGATGCCGACGCGCTGGAACTGCGTGTCTTTCGCCTTCGGAATCAGTTCGAGCCAGTCGATGCCGTCCTTCACGCCCGCGTCGTGCAGCGTGAAGTTCTTGTCGAGATCGTTGCTGCCGAACAGGATCGCCGCAGGGCTCGCGCCGAGCGCGTTGCCGAGCTTGCGTTCCGTGACCTGGTTCAGGTCCTTGTCGTACACGTAGAGCGTGTCGCCATCCGCCTGCAGCAGTTGCTGATACGGCTTCTCGTACGACCAGATGAACTTGCCCGGCCGCGCGAACATGAAGGTGCCGCTCGACGTGCCGGTGGTGGGCAGCGTCGGAATCGCGCCGCTCGCACCCTGCGCGGCCTTGGGCGCCTTCACTTCTTTCTGCACGAAGTCGCCGCGCGCCGAATGGACCTGCGCGACGAATGCCTTCAGCTGCTCGATGCCGCTCGCGTACGCGCTCGACGCGAACATCAGCGATGCGCCGATTACGACGCCCGCGGCCACGACCGCGCGCCGCAGCGCGCCCCCGATGTGATTCGAACTGCCCGCACGGGCAGACTGCCCGACGTAGTGCTGCATGAGACTCTCCGTGGATGAAACGACGCGATGGAGGGTGGCCTGCGATTCACGGGCCGCGCACCGCGACGCGCGGTGCGCTGGCCACATGGGCATGTCGCGGAAACCGCGCGCGATGGCTATTCGGTTTCGCGCGACGGCACGAGGATTTCGCGGTTGCCGTTCGACGACATCGCCGACACCAGCCCCGACTGCTCCATCTGCTCCAGCAGGCGGGCCGCACGGTTATAGCCGATGCGCAGGTGCCGCTGCACCAGCGAGATCGACGCGCGCCGGTTCTTGATGACGATCTCCACCGCCTGATCGTACAGAGGGTCGGACTCGTCGCCGCCCGCGCCGGTTCCCGCACCGGCCGAGCCTTCGTCGCCCTCGCCCGTCACGCCGCCTTCGAGGATGCCCTCGATATAGTTCGGCTCGCCCTGCTCCTTGAGCCGCTCGACGACGCGATGCACTTCGTCGTCGGACACGAACGCGCCGTGCACGCGAATCGGCAGGCCGGTGCCGGGCGGCAGGTACAGCATGTCGCCCATGCCGAGCAGCGACTCCGCGCCCTGCTGGTCGAGGATGGTGCGCGAGTCGATCTTCGACGACACCTGGAACGCCATCCGCGTCGGCACGTTGGCCTTGATGAGGCCGGTGATCACGTCGACCGACGGACGCTGCGTGGCGAGGATCAGGTGAATGCCGGCCGCGCGCGCCTTCTGCGCGATCCGCGCGATCAGCTCTTCGACCTTCTTGCCGACCACCATCATCAGGTCGGCCAGCTCGTCGATCACGACAACGATGTTCGGCAGGCGCGACAGCGGTTCCGGCTCGTCCGGCGTCAGGCTGAACGGATTCGGGATCTTCTCTTCGCGCTTCGTCGCTTCGTCGATCTTGTTGTTGTAGCCCGCGAGATTGCGCACGCCCAGCTTGCTCATCAGCTTGTAGCGGCGCTCCATCTCGGCGACCGTCCAGTTGAGCGCGTGGCCCGCCTGGCGCATGTCGGTGACGACCGGACACAGCAGATGCGGAATGCCTTCGTAGACGCTCATTTCGAGCATCTTCGGGTCGATCAGGATCATCCGCACCTGGTCGGCGCTCGCCTTGTAGAGCAGCGACAGGATCATCGCGTTGATGCCGACCGACTTGCCCGAACCCGTGGTGCCGGCCACCAGCAGGTGAGGCATCTTCGCGAGATCGGCGCAGACCGGCTTGCCGCCGATGTCTTTGCCGAGGCCCATCGTCAGCGCGGACGGCGCGTCCGCATAGACCGTGGAGCCGAGAATCTCGGAGAGACGCACCGTCTGGCGGCGCTGGTTCGGCAGCTCCAGCGCCATGAAATTCTTGCCCGGAATGGTCTCAACGACGCGCACCGACACGAGCGACAGCGAGCGCGCGAGGTCTTTCGCGAGATTGACGATCTGGCTGCCCTTCACGCCGGTGGCGGGCTCGATTTCATAACGCGTGACGACCGGCCCCGGATACGCGGCCACGACGCTCACGTCGACGCCGAAATCCTTCAGCTTCTTCTCGATCAGACGCGACGTGAATTCGAGCGTATCCGGCGAGATCGCCTCCTGGCTTTCGGAGGCCGGATCGAGCAGCGAAATGGGCGGCAGCGTGGAGTCGCCGGGCAGGTCCGTGAAGAGCGGCACCTGGCGCTCCTTCTCGACGCGCTCCGACTTCTCCGGCTTCACGACCGGCGGCACGATCGTGACCGGCTCGTGTTCCTCGATGCGCACGCGGCCCTGCTCGACCTTGCCCTCGCGCTTCACCGCGGCCGCTTCGCCCAGCTTGCGGTCGCGGCCAGCTTCGCGGTGCAGACGCGCGAGCGTGACCCACGAGATGATCGAATCGCCGACCTTTTCGGCCACCGACAGCCACGAAAAACGGAAGTACAGCGACAGCCCGACGGCGAGCGCGATCAGCAGCGCGAGCGTGCCGCCGGTGAAGCCGAGCGCGTGCGACACGCCGTTCGATACCGCCTCGCCGACGATGCCGCCCGGCGCGCGCGGCAACTGCACCTTCAGCGACCACATGCGCATCGCCTCGATGCCGTCGCACGCGAGCAGCACGACGATGAACGCGCCGGCCTCGGCGATCCAGCTGTTGTCGCGCGGCGCGTCTTCGGCCGGTTCCTCGTTGCCGGTGATGCGCCGGTAGTTCGCAGAAATGCGGCGGCCAAGCAGCACGACCCACCAGTACGCCGAGAGACCGAACAGTTCGAGCAGGATGTCCGATACGTACGAGCCGACGCGGCCCGCCCAGTTGCCGATGTGGTCGACGCGCGACGCGTAGCTCCAGCTCGGGTCGTGGCGGCTGTAGCTGACGAGCGCCATCAGCAGGAAAACGCCGAGCGCCACCTGGAGAATCCAGCGGATTTCGGTGAAGAGACGCGACATGCGGTGCGGCAAGGCCTGCGCGTTCGCGGAATAAGGTGCTTTTGCCATTGATCCTGTAACGTGTGCGGTCCCGTCGGGGCGCGCCACCAGCGCGGTGGCGGGCCGGCGCGAGGCGCCCGCGAGGTGCTCTGCGGCCCGCCAGTCGATCCGGGCTATTGTAAACGCGTTGTTTGGCCTGAGGCTGTAAATGACCGTAACGATAGCCATCCGGGCAACAATCGATGCGCGCGCACGACGTTTGCTGCCACGTTCGCTGCCGCATTGCGTGACTGGCCGGGTGGCAGCCGCCGCGCTATCGCCGCGATGCAAAAGCTTCATCGAGCGGGCGATTGCCCGGCCCTTTATAATTGCGTGCTGATACCCACATCCGATTCACCAGCCCCTCAGGGTGCCGCAGCCGGTTCAGCACGATGCGCGACGCCAATCCGGCGCATCACCGGCCACGTGCCCGCCGCTTTTTACGGAATTCGATCATGTCCGCTTCCAGAAAACACGCCAAGGTTCTGATTCTCGGTTCTGGCCCCGCCGGTTACACGGCCGCCGTCTACGCGGCGCGCGCCAACCTGTCGCCGGTGCTCGTCACCGGTCTTGCACAGGGCGGCCAGCTCATGACCACGACCGACGTCGAGAACTGGCCCGCGGATGCGAACGGCGTGCAAGGTCCGGAACTGATGCAGCGTTTCCTCGAACACGCCGAGCGCTTCAACACCGAGATCATCTTCGATCACATCCACACCGCGAAGCTGAACGAGAAGCCGATCCGCCTGATCGGCGATTCGGGCGAGTACACCTGCGATTCGCTGATCATCGCGACGGGCGCGTCGGCGCAGTACCTCGGCCTGCCGTCGGAAGAAGCGTTCATGGGCCGCGGCGTGTCCGCGTGCGCCACCTGCGACGGCTTCTTCTACAAGCAGCAGCACGTAGCGGTGGTGGGCGGCGGCAATACCGCCGTTGAAGAAGCGCTGTACCTCGCGGGCATCGCGAAGAAGGTCACCGTCATTCACCGTCGCGACAAGTTCCGCGCCGAGCCGATCCTGATCGACCGCCTGCTCGAGAAAGAGAAGGAAGGCGTGGTCGAGATCAAGTGGAATCACGTGCTCGACGAAGTGAAGGGCGACAACTCGGGCGTGACTGGCCTGCGCATCAAGCACGCGAAGACCGGCGAGACGACCGATATCGATCTGCAAGGTCTCTTCGTCGCGATCGGCCACAAGCCGAACACGGACATCTTCGAAGGCCAGCTCGAGATGAAGAACGGCTACATCATCACGAACGGCGGCCTTGCCGGCAATGCAACCGGCACCAGCGTGCCGGGCGTGTTCGCCGCCGGCGACGTGCAGGATCACGTGTACCGTCAGGCGATCACGAGCGCGGGCACCGGCTGTATGGCCGCGCTGGATGCGCAGCGTTACCTCGAAAGCATCCACGAGCTCACGAGCGAACACGTGATGAGCCACGAAGCGGATCGATAAGGACCGGTAAAATGGCGTCGGGCGCGCCCCGACCCGCCGTTCCGCGTTGTTCCGAGCTTCGAAGGAACGAAAGGCCGCGCCCGTCAGGGCCGCGGCCTTTTTGTTTTCCGTGCGCGTTCGCGTGCTTTCGTGCTTCCGTGCTGTCGTTACCGTCATGCCAAAGAACCTTTCTCACCCTAGCGATCCGAACCGCCGGCGCGCCGCAGCGAATGCGCAGACCAATCCGCCCGCGCCCGCCGCCGCGCCCGTGAAGCCGACTGTCGATCCGAAAGCCGGCCTCTCCGGTCTCGGTTCGCTGCGCGATGCGCTGAAGGGCGATGCCGAGCGCCGCGACAAGGAACGCGCGGCCACCGCGAAGGCAGCACGCGAAGCCGCAGCGGATGCCAGCGAATTCCGTCGCGAGATCGGTGCGGTTGCGCCGTTGACCGCCGCCGCGCGCGCGATGAAGCCGCGCAATCCGCCCGAGCCTTTGCCGCTGCAGACGCAACTGGACGAAAAGGCGGTGCTGCAGGAAACGCTGTCGGACGAGTTCGATCCGGAAGCGCTGCTCGACATCGACGAAACGCTGTCATACTGCCGGCCCGGCGTGAGCCAGGAAGTCGTGAAGAAGCTCAGACGCGGCGCGTGGATCGTGCAGGCGCAACTCGACCTGCATGGGATGCGCCGCGAGGAAGCGCGCGAGGCGCTCGCGGAATTCATCCGCGAATCGGTGAAGCGCGGGCTGCGCTGCGTGCGCGTGATTCACGGCAAGGGGCTCGGCTCCGTCGGCAAGGAACCCGTGCTCAAGGGCAAGGTTCGCGCGTGGCTCGTGCAGAAGGACGAAGTGATCGCGTTCAGCCAGGCGCGGCCGCACGACGGCGGCGCGGGTGCGGTGCTCGTGCTGCTGCAGCCGGGGCGCACGCCTCACCAGGGTGCGCCTTCATCATAGTTTTCTTGTTCGGTTCATCGAGGGGTATGTGATTCATCCGCGTCTCACCTTCGCGCTTTCGATCATGGAAGCGCTGGCTATCTTCGCGTACGCGATCTCCGGGTTCATCGAGGCGCGCGAGCGGCGGCTGGATGCTGTCGGGACGTTTCTCGTCGCGATGGCGACCGCGTTCGGCGGCGGGACCGTGCGTGACGTTCTGCTGGAACGCCGGCCGTTCTACTGGGTCCAGCATCAGGGTTATGTGATCGCGATCTTCGTGATGTCGCTGTTTGCACCTGTCGTGCTGCGCGCCACGTCACGATTGATTTCGCAGCGTGCGCTGCTGGTTGCGGATGCGATCGGGCTTGGGCTGTTCAGCGTATCGGGAACGTCGATGGCGCTCGATGCGGAGATGCCGCGCTTTACGTCGGTGATGATCGGCGTGCTGGCGGGTGTATTCGGCGGTGTGATCCGCGATGTGGTGTGCAACGAAGTGCCGCTGCTGCTGCGCGACTCACGGCCTTATGCGACGTGTGCGTTCGTCGGCTGCGCGCTGTACGTCGGGCTCGATTATCTGCAGTTCGATAACGTGTATGCGGTGTTGATTGCGACGGGGTTCATTCTGCTCGCCAGACTCGTCACATTCAGGTTTGATGTGCGGTTGCCGCATTGACGCGCGAACACAGTCGCCGCAAGCCCCAAAAAAGCCCCGCGCAGTCACCTGCACGAGGCCTCTTCGATAAAGCTAGCGAAGCGAAGCTAAGCTAAAAATGCCCTCAAGCAATCCGCTCTTCGTTCGAAGGATCAAACAGCACCGCCTTCGACACATCGAACAGCAGCGACATATTCGTCTGCGGCTGCGGATTGCTCGCAGGGTGCACACGGCTCACGATGCGCTTGCCGTTCACCTGCGCGAACACCAGCGTATCCGGACCGGTCGGCTCGATCACATCGACCTTCACTTCGATCGGCTGCAGTTGCGCATCTTCGACGTTGTGCGCGCTGCGCTGGTCCGTAATACGCTCCGGCCGCAGCCCGAGAATCACTTCACGGCCAACCTGCGACTTCACCTTCGCAGTATCGAACGGCAGGTTCAGCACCGTGCGCTTCACGCCCGTATCGAGCTCGATGCCCACACCCGCGCCCTGCTCCACCAGCTTGCCCTGGATGAAGTTCATCGGCGGCGCGCCGATGAAGCCGGCCACGAACAGGTTCGACGGCGAATCGTAGATCTCCTGCGGCGCGCCGAACTGCTGCACGATGCCGTCCTTCATCACCGCGATGCGGTCACCCAGCGTCATCGCCTCGATCTGATCGTGCGTCACGTACACGATCGTCGTGCCGAGACGCTGATGCAGCAGCTTGATTTCCGAACGCATCTCGATGCGCAGCTTCGCGTCGAGATTCGACAGCGGCTCGTCGAACAGGAACATCACCGGATCGCGCGCGAGCGCACGGCCCATCGCCACACGCTGACGCTGGCCGCCCGACAGCTGGCCCGGCTTGCGGTCCAGCAGATGCTCGATCTGCAGCAGCTTCGACACGCGCCCGACAATCTCCGTCTGCTCGCCCTTCGGCACCTTGCGGATGTTGAGGCCGAACGAGATGTTGTCGCGCACGGTCATCGACGGATACAGCGCGTACGACTGGAACACCATCGCGATATCGCGATCCTTCGGCGACAGGTCGTTCACCACCTTGCCGTCGATCTGGATCTCGCCCTTCGTCACGGTCTCGAGGCCCGCGATCATGTTGAGCAGCGTCGACTTGCCGCAGCCCGAGCCGCCGACCAGGATCAGGAACTGGCCGTCTTCGATGTCGATGTTGACGCCCTTCAGAACCGGCACCCCGTTCGGGTAGGTCTTGAACACGTCACGGATGGAAAGGCTTGCCATGCTGTGAATCCTCTAGTCTCACGTACTGTTGTCAGATACGTCGCATCGGGCGAGACGCCTCAGGCCGGATGCCGTTTGAACAATTAACCCTTCACCGCGCCCGCCGTCAGACCGCGCACGAAGTAGCGGCCGGCGATCACGTAGACGAGCAGCGTCGGCAGCGCGGCGATGATCGCGCCCGCCATGTCGACGTTGTATTCCTTCACACCCGTCGACGTATTCACGAGGTTGTTCAGCGCCACCGTGATCGGCATCGAATCGACGCCCGAGAACACGATACCGAACAGGAAGTCATTCCAGATCTGCGTGAACTGCCAGATCAGGCAGACCATGAAGATCGGCAGCGACACGGGCAGCAGGATCTTCGTGAAGATCGTGAAGAAGCCCGCACCGTCGATCCGCGCCGCCTTCACGAGCTCCGCCGGAATGCTCACGTAGAAGTTGCGGAAGAACATGGTCGTGAACGCGATGCCGTACACGACGTGCACGAGCACGAGGCCCGGCACCGAGTTAGACAGCCCGAGGATGCCTTCGAGGCGCGCCATCGGCAGCAGGATGGCCTGGAACGGAATGAAGCAGCCCACCAGCAGCATCGTGAACAGGCCATCCGCGCCGCGGAAGCGCCAGTGCGTGAGCACATAACCGTTGAACGCGCCGATGATCGACGAGATCAGCACGGCGGGGATCACCATCCGCACCGAGTTCATGAAGAACGGTTCCATGCCGTCGCAGCGCACGCCGGTACACGCATGCGCCCACGCCTTGATCCACGGATCGAAGGTGGGATGCGACGGCGGCGTCAGCAGGTTGCCGGTGCGGAGCTGATCGATGTCCTTGAACGACGTCGACAGCATCACGTACAGCGGGAACAGGAAGTACAACGCGAACAGGATCAGCGCCGCGTAGATCACGGCACGGCTGATCGTCATCTTAGGCTGCATTGCGCGTGCTCCTCGATTCCATATACATCAGCGGCACGAGCACGGCCACGACGGTGGCGAGCATCATCATCGACGACGCTGCGCCGACGCCGAGCTGCCCGCGGTTGAACGAAAACGTGTACATGAACATGGCCGGCAGCGACGACGACGTGCCCGGGCCGCCTGCCGTCAGCGCGACGACGAGGTCGAAGGTCTTGATCGTGATGTGGCAGAGAATCAGCAGCACCGAGAAGAACACCGGACGCATGCTCGGAATCACGATCTTGCGGTAGATGGTGGGCAGCGTCGCGCCGTCCACCTGCGCGGCCTTGAAGATTTCGCTGTCCACGCCGCGCAGACCGGCGAGGAAGAGCGCCATCACGAAGCCGGTGGACTGCCACACCGCGGCGACCACGATACAGAAGATCGCGCGGTCCGGATTGTCGAGCCAGTCGAACTGGAAGCTGGCCCAGCCCCAGTCGTGCAGCACCTTCTGGATGCCGAGGTTCGGGTTCAGGATCCACTGCCACGCGGTGCCGGTCACGATGAACGACAGCGCCATCGGATACAGGAACACGGCGCGCAGCGCGCCTTCGGTGCGGATCTTCTGGTCGAGCAGGATCGCGAGGAACAGGCCGAGGAACACGCAGATCGCGATGAACGGAATGCCGAACCAGCCGAGGTTCGCGGCCGACGTCCACCAGACGTCGTTGCTGAAGAGCTCGCTGTACCGGTCGAAGCCGACGAATTCGTAGCGCGGAAGAATGCGCGAGTTGGTCAACGACAGATAGCCGGTGACGATGATGAAGCCGTACACGAACACGAGGCTGATCACGATGCTGGGCGACAGCACCAGCTTCGGAATCCAGCGGTCGGCGAGCGCCGACATCGGCGACGTGCGGCGGTTAACCGGGACGGTCGACTTCCCGTTTCCGCTAATGGAAGCAGTCACTCCTGACTCCTGAGACTGTGCCGCGCGGCCGCGATTCGCTCGAGGCGAAGCTGCTGGTGCGACGGCTGGGCGCGTGGGTACGGCGCGTATGTCTATCGGGTAAAACGTCTTGCGTGAAGCAAACGCCCGGCTGGCGTGGAGGACAGCCGGGCGTCGGATACTGCGGCTTACTTCGTCTTCGCTGCCTTCGCGAGCGCTTCGACTGCGCTCTTCGAGTCTTGCGTCGAGTTCATGAACTTCGTCACGACGTCGGTGATGGCGCCGGCCGTTGCGTCCGGTTGAGCCATGCCGTGAGCCAGCGACGGCTCATAGCCGCCCGACTTGATCGCGGTCTGCTCATCCGCGTACGACTGCTTGCCGCACGAGTCGAACTTGTCCATCGACACGCCCAGACGGACCGGGATCGAACCCTTGTACAGGCTGAACTGCTCCTGGAACGCCGGGCTCATGATCGTCTTCGCCAGCGCGAGCTGACCAGGCGTTGCTTCCTTCTGGCCTTTCTGCTGGAAGAACACGAACGAGTCGACGTTGAACGTGTACGACTTCGCCGTGCCCGGCACTGCCGCGCAGATGTAGTCCGTACCCGGCTGCTTGTTCGCGTTCGCGAACTCGCCCTTCGCCCAGTCGCCCATGAACTGCATGCCGGCCTTGCCGTTGATGACCATCGCCGTGGCGAGGTTCCAGTCGCGGCCCGTACGGCCGTTGTCCATGTACGTCTCGATCTTGCGGACCGTGTCGAACACGCCGACCATCTGCTGCGACGTCAGCGTCTTCTGGTCGAGGTCCACCAGCGCCTTCTTGTAGAAGTCAGCGCCTTGCGACAGCACGACGTCTTCCCACAGCGTCAGGTCCTGCCACGGCTGGCCGCCTGCGGCAACCGGCTGGATGCCGGCAGCCTTCAGCTTGTCAGCCACTGCGAAGAATTCCGGCCACGTGGTCGGGACCTTCGCGCCGACCTTGTCGAGCGCTGCCTTGTTGTACCAGACCCAGTTCACGCGGTGCACCGAGAACGGCGCAGCGACGTAGTGGCCACCCGCGTGCATGATCTTGTCGATCTGCGGCGGCAGGTTCGCCTTCCAGTCCGTCGCGGCCGAATCGATCGGCACGAGCACGCCCTGGTCAGCCCATTCCTGGATCAGCGGACCCTTGATCTGCGCTGCGCTCGGCGCGTTGCCCGAGATCACCTGGGTCTTCAGTGCGGTCATCGCAGCAGCCCCCGCGCCGCCCGCAACCGCGAAGTCCTTCCACGTATACCCTTGCTTCGTCATGTCGTCCTTCAGGACGCCGACGGCCTTCGATTCGCCACCCGAAGTCCACCAGTGCAGCACTTCGAGCGACTCGGCAGCCTGCGCCGCCGTGACGCCACACATCAGACCTGCGGCGCACAGGGCACCCATGATCGCGCGGAATTTCATTGCTTATCTCCTCCAGACACCTGAACAAAAAAACACGAATGACCCCTGATGTCTCCAGGGTGCGATGGTTTGGTCAAACAGGCAAAGCATGGACGATCGAGCATCGGGCAAGCGCATGTGTGCACATGGGCCGGCGAGCCGACGATCTTCGGCCGCAGGATGCTCAAGAGATGAGTGGTTTGGAATGCAAAGACTGTCTCCTCTTTTGATTTTTGCCTGCCCCGCTTTGCACCGTAGGGCGTGCGGCAGACTCGAGGCGCCGTGCCATCACCGCACCGCAGCCCCGCCGAGCCGGCAGACAGCTGCCTACGGACCACCGGAAATATGCAGATTCGCGATGTCCGTTACCATGCAGGAAAACACTTCCCTCATCCTCGGAAACGCGCTTTCCTGCCGCTTCGCGCACGCTTTTTTCTTCGAATGACGGCTACCTCTTGATTTGGATTGTAGTTAAACTACAATTCAGTGTCAAAAAAAATTTTATCGGACTACGGCTGCTCCTCTGCACGCTTTCGCAGCCTCCTCGACATTGACGGAGACACATGCAAACCGATTCCAGCTTCACCTTCGTCCTGTTCGGCGGCACGGGCGATCTCGCCATGCGCAAGATCCTGCCGGCTCTGTATGAAGCGCATCGTGCGGGCATGCTCGCCGAAGGCGGCAAGATCGTCGGCGTCGCGCGTCATGCGGACGACCTCTCGGGCTACCTCCAGTGGGTCGAAGAGCACGTCAAGCCGCACGTGTCGAAGAACGGTCTCGACGAAGCCGCGTGGAAGAGCTTCGTTGCCCGTATCGATTACGTCCGCATCGACCTCAGCAAGGCTGAAGATTTCGTGCTGCTGCGCGACGCCGTGGACAAACTCGCGGGCATCCGCGTGTTCTATCTCGCCACCGGTCCGTCGCTGTTCGTGCCGATCTGCCGCGCGCTCGCTTCTGTGGGTCTCAACGAAAACTCGCGCATCGTGCTCGAGAAACCGCTCGGCTACGACCTGCGTTCGTCGAACGCGATCAACGACGCGGTCGGCGAGATCTTCGCGGAAGAGCAGATCTACCGGATCGACCACTACCTCGGCAAAGAGCCGGTGCAGAACCTGCTCGCGCTGCGCTTCGGCAATGCGCTCTTCGAGCCGCTGTGGCGCCGCGAGTGGGTGGAGAGCATCCAGATCACGATCGCCGAAGAGCTCGGCGTGGAAGCGCGCGGCGACTTCTACGACAACACCGGCGCGCTGCGCGACATGGTGCAGAACCATTTGCTGCAGCTGCTTTCCATCGTCGCGATGGAGCCGCCGCACTCGATGGATTCTGATTCGGTCCGCGACGAAAAGCTGCGCGTGCTGCGCGCGCTGAAGCCGATCGACGAGCGCGACATCTCGAAGGTCGCGGTGCGCGGCCAGTATCACGCGGGCACGATCCGCGGCCAGTCGGTGCCGGCCTATGCGACCGAGCACGGCGTGAAGCCGCAGAGCAGCACCGAGACCTTCGTCGCGCTGAAGGTGGAGATCGAGAACTGGCGCTGGTCCGGCGTGCCGTTCTTCCTGCGCACCGGCAAGCGGCTCGCCGATCGCGTCGCGGAGATCGTCGTCAACTTCCGGCCGGTGCCGCATTCGGCGCTGGGCCCGACGGCGCTGCGCGCGGGTTCGAACCGCCTCGTGATCCGCCTGCAGCCGAACGAAACGATCCGGCTCTACTGCCTTGCGAAGCAGCCGGGCGAAGGCATGAACCTGTCGAGCGTGCACCTCGACCTCGCGTTCGACCAGTTCTTCCGCGAAGGTCAGATGGAGGCGTATCAGCGTCTGCTGCTCGACGTGATCAACGGTCGCCTCGCACTCTTCGTGCGCCGCGACGAACAGGAAGCCGCGTGGACGTGGGTCGAGCCGATCCTGAACGAATGGTCCGGCTCGACGCGTCCGCCGAAACCGTACGCGGCAGGCACGTGGGGGCCGGCCGCGTCGAGCGCGATGCTCGCGCAGCACGGCACCTGCTGGCTCGAGGAAGAGAACTGAACCGTTGCAACTTACCGGTTCGACCGGCCGCATCGCAGTGGCGCCTCCCCCAGGGCGCGCCCTTTTTTGCCCCGCGGCGCGTGTGGGGCACACTAGCGGTTGATGCCGCGATGCATTCCCCAGACCAACAAAAAAGCAGCATGGAGGAGAAGTGATCCAGCTTCACACGTTCGACGATCAGCGCGCCCAGTCCGACGCGCTGGCGAAGGCGACAGGCGACGCGTTGCAGGCGTGCCTCGCCGCCCGCGCTGGGGCGGCCAATCCCGCGCAGCGCCACGTGACGCTTGCAGTGTCGGGCGGCAGCAGTCCGCGTCCGTTTCTGCAGACGTTGTCCACGCAGACCTTCGACTGGCCGCGCATCGATGTGACGCTCGTCGACGACCGGTGGGTACCCGACACCGATCCCGACAGCAATTCGCGTTTCGCGCACGAATACATGCTGCAGAATGCAGCCGCGCAAGCGAGGTTCCGCCCGCTCGTCGACATCAGCCAGCCGCTCGAAGCGTGGGTCGCCGCGCTCAATCGCGACGCCACGCGCAAGCTGCCCGACGTCGCCGTGCTCGGCATGGGCGAAGACGGCCACACCGCGTCGATCTTCGCGGACGCGCCCGAATGGGACGTCGCGATCACCACGCAGGACCACTTCGTCGCCGTGCATCCCGGCGCGGCGCCGCATGCGCGCATCAGTTGGTCGATGTCCGCCCTCAAGCGGATCGACCGGCTCTTTTTGCTGATTGCCGGCCAGAAAAAGCTCGACGTGCTGAACGCAGCCGTCGCGGCACCACAAAAAAATGCCATCTCGACGCTGGCGAACGACAAAGGAGTGAAACTCGATGTCTACTGGTGTGCAAACTAAAGCGGCCCCCGCGCAGGGGCAGCACGCCGACGGACCGAGGTTGCTCGCCGACATCGGCGGCACCAATGCGCGTTTCGCGCTCGAGATGAGCCCGGGCGACATCTCGCACGTGATGATCTATCCGTGCGCCGAGTATCCCGGCGTGCAGGACGTGATCCGCAAGTATCTGAAGGACACCAAGATCGGCCGCGTGAACCATGCGGCGATCGCGATCGCGAATCCGGTCGACGGCGATCAGGTCAAGATGACCAATCACGACTGGACCTTCTCGATCGAGGCGACGCGCCGCGCGCTCGGCTTCGACACGCTGCTCGTCGTCAACGACTTCACCGCGCTCGCGATGGCGCTGCCGGGCCTCACCGACGCGCAGCGCGTGCAGGTGGGCGGCGGCTCGCGCCGGCAGAACAGCGTGATCGGCCTGCTCGGGCCGGGCACCGGCATGGGCGTGTCGGGCCTGATTCCGGCGGACGACCGCTGGATCGCGCTCGGCAGCGAAGGCGGCCACGCAACCTTCGCGCCGATGGACGAGCGCGAAGACCTCGTGATGCAGTACGCGCGCAAGAAATGGCCGCACGTGTCGTTCGAACGCGTGGCGGCCGGGCCCGGCATCGAGGTGATCTATCGCGCGCTCGCCGCGCGCGACAAGAAGCGCGTGCCGGCCCACATCGAGGTGGCGGACATCTCGAAGAAGGCGCTGGAAGGCGATGCGCTCGCGGCGGAAGCCGTGGACTGCTTCTGCGGCATTCTCGGCACCTTCGCCGGCAACATCGCGGTGACGCTCGGCGCGCTCGGCGGCATCTACATTGGCGGCGGCGTGGTGCCGCGCCTCGGCGAGTTCTTCGCGCGTTCGTCGTTCCGCGCGCGCTTCGAAGCGAAGGGCCGCTTCGAGAACTACCTGAAGAACATCCCGACCTACGTGATCACCGCCGAATACCCGGCGTTCCTCGGCGTGTCCGCGATCCTCGCGGAGCAGCTGTCGAGCCGCGCGGGCGGCAGCTCGTCCGCGGTGTTCGAGCGCATTCGTCAGATGCGCGATGCGCTGACGCCGGCTGAGCGCCGCGTCGCGGACCTCGCGCTGAACCATCCGCGCTCGATCATCAACGACCCGATCGTCGACATCGCGCGCAAGGCCGACGTGAGCCAGCCGACCGTGATCCGCTTCTGCCGCTCGCTCGGCTGCCAGGGGCTGTCCGACTTCAAGCTGAAGCTCGCGACGGGCCTGACCGGCACGATTCCGGTGAGCCACAGCCAGGTGCATCTCGGCGACACCGCGACCGACTTCGGCGCGAAGGTGCTCGACAACACCGTGTCGGCGATCCTGCAGCTGCGCGAGCATCTGAACTTCGAGCACGTCGAGCAGGCGATCGATCTGCTCAACAGCGCGCGCCGCATCGAGTTCTACGGTCTCGGCAACTCGAACATCGTCGCGCAGGACGCGCACTACAAGTTCTTCCGCTTCGGCATTCCGACCATCGCGTACGGCGACCTGTATATGCAGGCGGCGTCGGCGGCGCTGCTCGGCAAGGGCGACGTGATCGTCGCGGTGTCGAAGTCGGGCCGCGCGCCGGAACTGCTGCGCGTGCTCGACGTCGCGATGCAGGCCGGCGCGAAGGTGATCGCGATCACGTCGAGCAATACGCCGCTCGCGAAGCGCGCAACCGTGGCGCTGGAGACCGACCACATAGAGATTCGCGAATCCCAGCTGTCGATGATCTCGCGCGTGCTGCATCTGCTGATGATCGACATCCTCGCGGTGGGCGTCGCGATCCGCCGCGCGGCGCCGGACGCGGAGCTGAGCGAGACCGTCTCGCGCGCGCGCGACAGCGGGGACGACGATGCATCTGCGGTGCTCGACTGGCTGAGTCACGGCGCCGCGTATTCCGCGAAGGACTGAGCTGCGCCTCGCTGCAAACGCTGAGCCGTAAAAAATAACGCCTGACGTTCGATCGAACGTCAGGCGTTTTTCATTTCATCGGGTGATGCGCGAGTCCACCGCGCCTGCTCGCCAGCGAATCACGCCGCAAGCGACGGCGCCGGCCGCCCATGCCAGCGCTGCACGAGTGCGCGGCCCGCGAAGCACAGCACGCCGGTCACGCCGATCGTCATGCCCATGCCCTGCGGCGTGTTGCCGTGCCAGACGCCGACCATCACGCTCGCGAGCGCGCCCAGCGCGAGCTGCACCGCGCCGAATACCGCGGCCGCGGCGCCGGCATTGTGCGGATAGCGGTGCATCAGCTCCGTCGTGCAGTTCGCCGACAGCACACCGACCGTGCCGACCACGAAGAACAGCCCGGCGACGATCGACCGCAGCCCGCCCCACCCCGCGAGACACACCACCGCGACGAACAGCGACGCGACCACGCTGACGAGCGACGCCGCCGAGATGATCCGCATCGGTCCGAACTGATGCACGAAGCGCGTGTTCAGGAAGTTGCCGGCCATGATGCCGATGATGTTGAGGCCGAACAGGAACCCATAGTGCTGCGCCGACACGTGGAAGTACTCGATGTACACGAACGGCGTCGCGGTGATGTACGCGAACATCGACGCGAACGCCATGCCGCCGCACAGCATGTGCCCCCACGCGACCGGATCGCGCACGAGGCGGCCATACGCGGCGAACGACTGCAGCACCGCGCCGCCCGCGCGCTTTTCCTTCGGCCAGGTTTCTGGCACGCGCAGGAACGCCGTGACCGCGCACAGCGCACCGAACGCCGTCAGCACCGCGAACACCACGCGCCAGCCGCCCAGCAGCAGCAACTGCCCGCCGATCAGCGGTGCGAGCAGCGGGCCGATCGACGTGACGATGGACAGCATCGACAGCACGCGGGCGGCGTCGGTGGTGTCGTGCGCGTCGCGGGCGATCGCGCGCGCGAGCACGGACGCCGCGCCCGCGCCGAGCGCCTGCACGAAGCGGAACGACACCAGCGTGCCGATCGACGGCGACACGAGACACGCGACGCTTGCCAGCACATACATCGCGATGCCGCCGAGCAGCACGGGCCGGCGTCCATACGAGTCCGACAGCGGACCGTATAGCAGCATGCCCAGCGAAAAGCCCAGCATGAAGCTCGTGAGCGTGGCCTGCGCGGCCTCCGCGCTGACGTTGAACGCGGTCGTGATCGATGGCAGGCTCGGCAGATACATGTCGATCGAGATCGGGCCGCACGCGGCGAGCGCACCGAGCAACAGGATCAGCCGGCCATCGGGCCGGCGTCGCGTGGGTTCAGACATGGGAATCCGTGTGAGGCAATCCGCGGGCACAGGAGGCGCCTCGCGGACAGGTTGGGCGCGGCAAAGCGCGCGGATCGATACGTCATTGTACGCGACGCTTTCGAGCGGTTAAGCTGCCGCTTTCCGACCATCCGTGCCTTTCCGCCTGCGCGCGCAACCGAACGATGACTGCCTTCCTGCTGATCTGGAGCCCCAAAAAATGGCCATGGCCCGAACTGCCGGACATCGCGAAACGCGTGGCCGCCGGCGAGGCCGTCGCCGACGTATGGGGCTGCGGATTCGCGCGCGGCATCCTGCCCGGTGACCGGGTGTTCCTGCATCGCGTCGCGCAGGAACCGAAGGGCGTGTTCGGCTCCGGCTGGGTCACGCGCGCGCCGTACGAAGTGCCCGATCCGTCGACGAAACGAGGCTACCGGCTGTGCATCGAGTTCGTCTACGACTGGCTCGTCGACGCGCGCACGGCGCCCGTGATTCCGCGCGACGCGTTGCGGGTGCATCCGTTCTCCGTGCAGACCTGGGACGCGCAGTCGTCCGGCACTGTGATCAAGCCGATCGCGGAAGGCGCGCTCGAGAAGCGCTGGGCGGAGCTGACCGGCCGGCGGCCGCGACCCGTTGCCGCGGCAGACTGAAGCCGCTTTGCCGCAGCGCGCGACTGCCGGCCCGTCCCGTGCGAGTCCGGTACAATTTCAGGCAAACCAGTCCAGCTGCTGCGGTGCGCCATCGGTTCAGCCGGGCGCGCACGGATGTCGCGACGATCGCGCTCACCCAGGGTCCGCACGATCGCTCCACCGTCGCGCAGCTACGCCTCTCCATTCGTCAGGTTCGATTGCCATGTCCAGAAATCAAGCACTCTTCGAACGCGCCCAGCTCACCATTCCGGGCGGCGTCAATTCGCCGGTGCGCGCCTTCCGTTCGGTCGGCGGCACGCCGCGCTTCATCGAACGCGCACAGGGGCCGTACTTCTGGGACGCCGATGACCAGCGTTATATCGACTACATCGGCTCGTGGGGGCCGATGATCCTCGGCCACGTGCATCCGGAAGTGCTCGAAGCCGTGCAGCGCGTGCTCGGCAACGGCTTCTCGTTCGGCGCGCCGACCGAAGCCGAAGTCGAGATCGCCGAGACGATCTGCAGGCTGATGCCGTCCATCGAACAGGTGCGGATGGTGTCGAGTGGCACCGAAGCGACGATGAGCGCGCTGCGCCTCGCGCGCGGCTTCACCGCGCGCAGCCGCATCGTCAAGTTCGAAGGCTGCTACCACGGCCATGCGGACAGCCTGCTCGTGAAAGCCGGCTCGGGTCTGCTGACCTTCGGCAATCCGACTTCGGCCGGCGTGCCCGCGGACATCGCGAAGCACACCACCGTGCTCGAGTACAACAACATCGCGGCGCTCGAAGAAGCGTTCAAGGCATTCGGCAACGAGATCGCGTCGGTGATCGTCGAGCCGGTTGCCGGCAACATGAACCTCGTGCGCGCCACGCCCGAATTCCTCGCCGCGCTGCGCAGCCTGTGCAGCGAATACGGCGCCGTGCTGATCTTCGACGAAGTGATGTGCGGGTTCCGCGTCGCGCTGGGCGGCGCGCAGCAGGTGTACGGCATCACGCCGGACCTCACGTGCCTCGGCAAGGTGATCGGCGGCGGCATGCCGGCGGCCGCGTTCGGCGGACGCCGCGACATCATGGCCCACCTCGCGCCGCTCGGCGGCGTCTATCAGGCCGGCACGCTGTCGGGCAATCCGATCGCGATGGCCGCGGGCCTCAAGACGCTCGAACTGATCCAGGCGCCCGGCTTCTACGAACGCCTCACCACGCAGACCACGCGGCTCGTGCACGGTCTCGTCGCGGCCGCGCGCGAAGCGAAGGTGCCGTTCGCGGCGGATTCGCTCGGCGGCATGTTTGGCCTCTACTTCACCGGGAAGGTGCCGGAGAGCTTCGCCGACGTGACGAAGAGCGACATCGCGCGCTTCAACGCGTTCTTCCACAAGATGCTCGACGCGGGCGTGTACTTCGCGCCGTCGGCGTACGAAGCGGGCTTCGTGTCGAGCACGCACGACGACGCGGTGATCGACGCGACCGTCGCCGCCGCGCAGCGCGCGTTCGCCGCGCTCGCCGCGTGACGGGCTGACGTCCGCCGCTCTTCTCACACTCGCTCGCTAATTGTCCGAACCGTTCGACCGCTCGCGCCGATGTTTTCGCAAACCGACTTCACCTACATGGAACGCGCGCTCGCCCTCGCGGCGCGCGGGATGTACACGACCGATCCGAACCCGCGCGTCGGCTGCGTGCTCGTGCGGGATGGCATCGTCATCGGCGAGGGCTTTACGCAACCGGCCGGCCAGGACCACGCGGAGATCCGCGCGCTGAAGGATGCGCGCTCGCGCGGCCACGACCCGCGCGGCGCCACTGCTTACGTGACGCTGGAGCCGTGCAGCCACTTCGGCCGCACGCCGCCGTGCGCGAACGCGCTGATCGAAGCGAAGATCGCGCGCGTGATCGCCGCGATGGAAGACCCGAATCCGCTCGTGTCGGGACGCGGGCTGCGCATCCTGCGTGATGCCGGCATCGAAGTGCGCTGCGGGCTGCTCGAACACGATGCGCGCGAACTCAACATCGGGTTCGTGTCGCGGATGGCGCGCGGACGGCCATGGGTGCGGATGAAAGTCGCGGCGTCGCTGGATGGACGCACCGGGCTGCCGAACGGCGAGAGCCAGTGGATCACCGGCGCGGCGGCGCGCGCGGACGGCCACGCGTGGCGCGCCCGTGCATCCGCGATCCTGACCGGCATCGGCACCGTGCGCGAAGACGATCCGCGCATGACCGTGCGCGCGGTGGATACACCGCGCCAGCCACAGCGCGTGCTGATCGACAGCCGTCTGGAGGTGCCGCCCACCGCGCAGATCCTCGCCGGTGCGCCGACGCTGGTGTTCTGCGCGACGCTGGATGCGCAGCTCGAAGCGCGCGCCGAGGTGCTGCGCGAACGCGGCGCCGAAATCGTGCCGCTCGCGAACGACAAGGGCAAGGTCGACCTGCCCGAGATGCTGAAAGTGCTCGGCATGCGCGGCGTGAACGAGCTGCACGTCGAGGCGGGCTACAAGCTGAACGGCTCGCTGTTGCGCGAAGGCTGCGTCGACGAACTGCTGGTCTACGTCGCGCCGAGCCTGCTCGGGGTGGAATCGATGGGCATGTTCGGCATCGCCGCGCCCGATACACTTGATGGACGCACGCGGTTCGCGTTTCATTCGGTCGATCGCGTCGGCGACGATCTGCGGATCCTCGCGCGTTTCGCGAGCGATGCGCCGGAGCCGAGCGCGCCGACGCCGACACCGTCGATGGGCCGCTGAACCTGCCGTCTGCCCGGTCAGGCGACACGCAGCACGCGATACGCAACATGCAATCGAACCTGGGGAACGCAACGATGTTTACTGGAATTGTCGCGGCAGTGGGCCGCATCGAATCGATCGAACCGCTCGGCACCACCGCCGACGCCGGCGTGCGCGTGAAGGTCTCGGCTGCGGGCCTCGGCCTCGACGACGTGCAGATCGGCGACAGCATCGCGATCCAGGGCGCGTGCATGACGGTGATCGAGAAGACAGCGGCGTCGTTCGACGTCGACGTGTCGCGCGAAAGTCTGAGCCTGACGGTCGGACTCGAACGCGTGGGCGGCGAGGTGAATCTGGAGAAGGCGCTGCGCGCGCACGACCGGCTGGGCGGACATATCGTGTCCGGACACGTGGACGGGCTCGGCACCGTGACGCGCTTCGAACGTGTGGGCGAATCGCACGAGCTGCGCATTCTCGCGCCGCTCGAAATTGGCCGCTATC
Organism: Paraburkholderia phosphatilytica; assembly: GCF_003443895.1. Lineage (GTDB taxonomy): Bacteria > Pseudomonadota > Gammaproteobacteria > Burkholderiales > Burkholderiaceae > Paraburkholderia > Paraburkholderia phosphatilytica. The sequence continues at coordinate 127,799 of NZ_QQOA01000004.1, forward strand.
TCGCGTACAAAGGCTCGATTACCGTGAATGGCGTGAGCCTGACGGTGAACGAGGTGGTGGATCGCGAAAATGGGTGCGAGTTCTCGATCAACATCATCCCGCATACATCGGAAGTGACGACGATCAAGCATCTCGGTGCCGGGGTGAAGGTGAATCTTGAGGTGGATATGATTGCGCGGTATGTCGAAAGGATGTTGTCGACGGCATCGACCATACAGCGTAGCTGACCGCTGCGAGGAGCCTCGCAGCGCGAATATTTTTCGCTCTGCGACAAGTCGCTCATCGGGCGACTCTGCAACTCTTGAACACTTTGCACCCGGCACGTTGGGTTTCGGCCCTGCCGCCCACTCAAACCGAACTACGCCACGGCAACTCGCGATTGCGCGGCCGCCCCTCCACCGCTCGCCAACTCTTTCAACGCCCGCTCCGGAGACACGGGCCCCTTGTAAAGGGGGCTACATGGCGTGTGCGCCAGTTTTAGCGACAGCTCGATGAGTTCGTTCGGTTTGTCGTGGGCGCGGTAGGCTTCGGCGAGATGCGCAAACTCGGTCATGATGCCGACAACGCTGCGATTTTGCGTCTTCGTGTATTTGACGCTGTGCATTTCGGACACTTCCGATTCGATGAACGGACGCGGTACGCCGTGCGCGGTCAATATATCCATCAGTGCCTCAGGGAATCTGACCGCTAAGCTTGCCGCCGGAGCCAGCGGCATCAGCACCGGCAGTAGCGTCCGCTCACTCACGAGCATCGCAATCTGCGGCCTCCAGGACAAAACAGTGGCGTACCAGTTGCCCAGCGTCGTCGTGCCACTTCCGGCCTCGACGACGTCGGGTTTCAGACGCTGGAGCAGCTTTTGAGTGCAGCAAAGATACAGCCTTTAAAAAGGGGCAGTTCGTATATCGACAGAAGATGTACGCCTTTTGTGCTAACGTGACGTACATCTGAAGGAGAATTTCATGAGCACATCTACCCGTTCCGCTCGCCTGGGTTTGCGGGCCACGCCACAGCAGGAAGCAGTGCTGCGCCGTGCAGCCGAGATCGCACACAAATCAATGACCGATTTTATTCTCGACAGCGCTTGCCAGGTTGCCGAACGAACTCTGCTTGACCAGCGTTTGTTCCTCGTGACGGAAAGCCAATCGCAGGCGCTGCTTGACATGCTCGATCGTCCGACCCAAGACAATGCAGGCTTGAAGGAGTTGTTCTCCCGAACGGCGCCTTGGGAAAACTGATGTCGCTGTCCGCACTGCAAGCACTAGGCTCCAACCATGTATTGGAGGACTTCGATTGCGGCAAGCCTGGGATGAATGACTGGCTCCTGCGCCATGCGCGGCAGGCGCAAGCTAGTGGCTCGGCCAAGACCTACGTCGTTACCGAAGATCAACGCCTAGTTGGATACTACAGCCTGGCGGTAGGACAAATCGATACGATTGAGGCACCCGATCGAGTCCGCAAAGGGATGGGAGCCTATCCAAGCCCTGTGGTCATCCTTGCTCGGCTGGCGGTGGCAACGCAGGACCATGGTCGTGGTGTCGGAATTGGCATGCTGCAAGATGCAATCCGGCGTACAGTGGCCATCGCCGAACAAGTCGGCGTTCGCGCGCTGCTGACACACCCGATCGATGAGGATGCAGCCCGGTTTTATTTGCGTTTCGGATTTGAAGCTTCACCGGTGCGAGAGCAGCAATTGCTGCTATTGCTCAAGGACGCTCGTCGACTACTCATGCCTGCTGCATCGGGCAAACAGAAGTAGGGATCGTCCATTGATGTCGCGCTACAGCTTGAGTGACATGACGGTGTTTCTGACGGTATACGCAAACGCGGCCGAATCGCCCGCCTTGCGGGACAAGCATCTCCGGCCGACCTCAACATAATCGCGCGGTACACCGAAATGATGCTGTCATCGGCGTCCCCCAAGGGACGCTCGTAACTGGTTAAACCAGCGCGAGCTTCGAGTTTTATCCTCCACCGACTTACTCGGCAATCCGCTGCCGGAACCACGCCGCCAGCGCGGCTTCGTCCAGCGTGCCAGCGGCAACCATTTCCACGGTCCTAACGGCATCGGCCGGATCAAACTTCAGCCGATAGCCGTTGTCTGCCAGGAAAAGGCGCGCAACCACCCAAGCGGTTCTCTTGTTGCCGTCCGCAAAGCCATGATTCCGCGCCAACCCATAGGCATATGCGGCGGCGAGCGCGGCCGCGTCTGCACTCGCATAAACATCGAGATTCTGCGGTCGTGCCAGTGCCGACTCCACCGCTCCCTTGTCGCGCACACCATCGAGCCCGCCATGCTCTGCGAGCTGGCGATCATGGATTGCGTAAGTCAGGTCCGCACGCACCCAGCGCCATGCTGTCATTTGGCTAGCGCCCGTAAAATATCGCGGTCATCGTGCATGATCTCTTCCGCCAGCTTCATCTGGCGTTCAAAATCCGGGTTGTACGGCGTAATCCGATAACCACCTTCGGGGGCCTCGGTCAGATACACGGTATCGCCCTTCTGCACCTTGAGCCGTGCCATCGCCTCCTTGGTAAGAATGAAACCGGCAGAAGCCCCGACAGTTGTGACCTTGAATGTAAGCATGGCACCTCCTCGCTATATAATCTTCATTATATAGCAACCGCCTGTCCAAAGGACAAGGATTGACCGACTCTCCAACAGATCGTGTTCAGGGACACAAAGGTGGCCATCCCGTTCGCGACGCCGACACAACGCCAGAGATTAGCGAACTGGCGCGTTTGCGCGCCGAAAATGCACGGCTCCGTGCCGTGCTCGATGCGCACGGCATCGACTTCCAACGGTCGTTGGCCGAGCCAGCAGCCCCGCAGCAGAAGGAGGTGTGCTGGCTTAGTACGGACGAGAAAGTCGCTTTGTTTCGCCGGCTGTTTCAGGGTCGTCCCGATGTTTATCCAGTCAGATGGCAAAGCAAGGCTGGCAAATCAGGCTACTCACCCGCTTGTGCCAACGAGTGGAGACCCGGTAATTGTGAGAAACCCCGAATCAAATGCTCCGACTGCGGCCACCGCCTCCTGATATCGTTGTCCGACCAGATCATCTATGACCACCTTGCTGGCAGGCACACGATTGGCGTCTACCCCTTGCTGGCTGACGATACCTGTCATTTTCTCGCCGTCGATTTCGATGATGCCGACTGGCGGGAAGATGCTCAGGCTTTCAGGTCGTCATGCACCGAATTAGGCGTACCGGCTGCGCTGGAAATCTCGCGATCCGGCAATGGCGCACATATCTGGATTTTCTTCCGGTCGGCCGTACCTGCTCGGGATGCGCGACGCCTGGGCACCGCGATCATCAGCCATACATGCGTGCGAACCCGGCAACTGAAACTGGCATCCTACGACCGCCTCTTCCCTAACCAGGACACGATGCCGAAAGGTGGCTTCGGCAATCTGATAGCACTTCCTTTGCAAAAGACGCCGCGCGAGCAGGATTGCAGTGTTTTCGTCGACGAGGACTTCCAACCCTACACGGACCAGTGGGCTTACCTGGCTTCGATCCAATCGATGGGGACTGACTCTGTCGAGCAAGCCATCACGGATGCTACAGGCGGTACGCATCCTCTCGACGTTACCTTCATTACCGAGGAGGATCAGACGGAACCGTGGAAAGTGCGTAAACGCCAGCAAGATACACTGCCGGGCCCGATGCCGGCTTCGCTCGACCGGACACGGCGCCACACGACCTTGAGGTCATTCCCCGAATCCAGTCTTCGACGATTGATTTACCCGCCGAAGCAGGTATTCAGGACGTCTTCCGGCATGTCGCTACCGCCCCCTACCGTACGGCGGTCATCGGGGACGAGGTGGTCGCCGCGCTTTCCAGCGGGCGCAAGGTTCTCGTTCTGACCGAGCGCACCGAACACGTCGCGCGGCCATAGAAAAAGTTCTGACCGGAAGCGTGGAGAAGATTTTCACACCGCATGGTCGCATGTCGAAGAAACAACGAAGTCTCGTAATCGCCGAACTCGAAGCCTTACCGGCAAATGCTCCGCGGGTGGTTCTGGCAACCGGTAAACTCGTGGGCGAAGGTTTCGACCATCCCCCGCTCGATACGCTCGTCCTCGCAATGCCCATCTCATGGAAAGGCACGCTTCAGCAATACGCTGGAAGACTACACCGCGAGCATGCAACGAAAGCCGATGTTCGCATCCTCGATTTCGTCGACACAGGACATCCGGGCTTGCTCCGGATGTGGGACAAGCGCCAAGCAGGTTATCGGGCAATGGGATATAGGGTAGAACACCCCAACCCGACTCATCGGCTTCTATAGCCGCCGATCAACGGCAGGAAAGTTCAGCGAACCACAACCTGGCGCGGCAACTGACTCCCTCGACATGACGATTGAAACGTGAGCGAATACCAATACTACGAATTTGCCGCAATCGACCGACCGCTTACCGGGCAGCAGCAGGCCGAGTTGCGAAGCCGCTCTACGCGAGCGACGATCACGGCCACGAGCTTCATCAATGAATATCACTGGGGCAATCTGAAAGGCGAACCGCTCGACTGGGTAGAGCGCTACTTCGACGCCCATGTCTACTCCGCCAACTGGGGAAGCTGCCGCCTTCTGTTGCGACTGCCGCGGACAATATTCGATGCTCGGTCGCTGCTCGATTACACAGGTCGCGAGAGGCGCGCGGCACGGTCGCAGTTTGCGAAAGCGTTCGATGCCATCGACACTGGCGAACATTGCCTCCTCGACTGGTGGTTCAACGACGACGCTGGAGAACACGTTCGCTTCTCCGAAGAAGCTGACGGCGCAGGGTGGATGGCACGACTGCTGCCCATCCGCGATGAACTGCTCAGAGGCGACACACGTCCGCTTTATCTCGGCTGGCTAGCCCGACTAGGTAACGGCGAGTTAAGCGCCGATGACCGTGAACCACCATTGCCGGACGGACTCAAGACACTGACGTCCGCGCAGAATGCCCTCGCTGAATTCCTGATGCTCGATCCGGACTGGCTCGCCGCCGCGGCAGAAAAGAGCCCCCCATTCTCTGCCGGCTCTGACGATAATGACCGATTCGATCCGTGGCTGTCCGAATTGACGGAAGATGAAATGCGTACTGCGCTGCGCATGCTGCTCGAAGGACGACACCAGGAGACCGAGCGAACCCTTCGGCGCAGGTTCCGCACCTGGGAACAGGAGCGGCTTCCCAAGCGCGTTGCGAGCCTAGTAGTGCCCCGATGTGTAAGCGAAATTGAGGCACGAGTCAGTCTTCATCGTCTCGCTCGCGAACAGCAGGAACGCGAAGCACACGAGACGGCAGAAGCGCGACGCAAGGCAGAGCGCTCAGGCTACCTTACCTCGCTCCTTGAAGACGAAGACAGTGCGTGGTCCGCCATCGACTCAAAGCTCCAGCGAGGATCCGGATCGTCCTACGACCAGGCTTTCAGGGCGCTGCAGGATCTTGCCGAAGCGTATGCAGGTGCCAAACGCGATGCGACATTTCGACGTCGGCTCGCACGACTGATGACGCAGCATGGAAAACGCGGTGCCTGGGTTGCCCGGTTGACGAAGGCTGGATATATGTGGGAGGCAAAGCGATGAGCGAACGGAATAGTCATCGCCCTCGGTGCAGGCGAAGTGAAGCGAGACCCATTGCATCTTGTGAAGCGTCTCGTGGCGTCCATCGCAGTCTCGATACAATCACGATCAGCCGACGGTATTTCTGCCGGTATACACACGCACCGGCAACACCCTCGCCTTGTGGGGCAAGCGTTTGTGACCAGGCTCAACATAATTGCGCGGTACGTGGAGCGGATGCTGTCCGCTGCGTCCCCCGCGCAGCGCGCGTCGTAGTCGAAGAGACAGCCAAAGATACGCATCGACGCCCTCACCCTGTCCGATATAATTTGGTGTGCCCCGCGACAAATGCGTGCAGTGGCAACGTCGCGCGCCGGCCATGGTTAGCCGATCAACCCGGACATCAAGGAAAGAACTCGTGAGCTTGGTTCATTTCATCGGTGGTGAGAAAGGCGGCGTGGGTAAATCGCTGGTGGCCCGCCTGCTCGCGCAATACTTCATCGACCGTGGCAGGCCGTTGCTCTGTCTCGACACGGATCGCTCGCATGGCGCGCTGCTGCGCTACTACCCGGAATACACCGAGCCGGCGGTGCTCGACGGTCACGACAGTCTGGACCCCGTGATCGAGCGCGCGCTCGCCGACCCCGGGCACCGCATCCTCGTCGATCTGGCGGCACAGACGCAGCAGTCGGTGTCGAACTGGTTCGACGATTCGAACGTGCTCGGCGTCGCGCACGAAAACGGCATTGCGCTGACGTGGTGGCACGTGATGGACGCCGGCCGCGACTCGGTGGATCTGCTGAACGGGTGGCTCGACCAGTTTGGCGAGCGACTGCGCCTCGTCGTCGTACTCAACGAGCTTCGCGGCGATCAGTTCGCATTGCTCGAATCGTCGGGCACGCGCCAGCGTGCAGAAGCCCTCGGCGCGCGCTTTGTGCGGTTGCGCCATCTTCCCGACGCGACCATGCAGAAGATCGACCAGAACAGCCTGAGCTTCTGGGCCGCGTTGAATCATCCGGACCGTGCGTCGACGGGGTTCTCGATCCTCGAACGTCAGCGCGTGAAGGTGTGGCTCGATCGCTTCTACGAAGGGTTGGACCGGATCGCGCCGTGACCCGACAGCGCTGCTGCTACGACGACCGCTCGGACATCGCCTGAACGGCAGGCACGGGCGGTCGCGCAGAGCGAACGCTTTCCTTGAACAGCAGTCGCAGCACACGCCGATATCCCGCAGCGACAACCGGCTCCAGCCACGCCGCGATCACAATGGCCAGCGTCGCGATTCCTGCCATCACGAACGGCCTGATGTCCCAAGCGGTGAGATGCCGCTCGGCGACCCAATCGATGACCCGATAGCCCAGGTTCTGGTGCACGAGATATAGCGGGTAACTCGCCTTTCCCAGCAACGCTGAGACACGCGGTACACCCGTGCCGCGCCGGTTCGCCGCGAAGATCAGGAAGATGCCTAGCACGACGGCGAGAATCGCGACGGCCTGTAGCGCGCTGACCGGTCCGTCGGAGATGGATTGAGAGATCCGGTCGGCTTCGGTGTAACACCGGAACGCGGCGCAAAGCACCGCCATAGCGAGCGCGGCCGCGATCTTCAGGTTGACTTCCTTCCTCAAGAGCACGAGATACAGCAGGATGCCGATCGCAAAGAACGGCGCGTACTGTTCGACCGGATACGACAGCGCATGGCGGATGTCGGAACTGACCGGCAGCCAGGACAGCGCGATCATGATCGCGTCATACGCGATGATCGCGAGCGCCAGACGAAAGATGTGCCGCTCGAACCTGCACACGCACAGCATTCCGAACACGAGCGCGTAGAAAAAGATTTCGTACCGAAGCGACCAGTACGACGCGTCCGCCCCATACATCCACGTCAAAGGCACGATCAGCACCGACGCGGCGACGCTGGACAGTTGCGCGCCAAAGCGCGTGCCCATGCCCAGAACAAGCGTGATGGTCGCGCAGATCAGCAGACACGGTCCGAGTCGGATCGCTCGCCCGACGAGGAATTCCAGCGGCTTCCGGTTCACGGCCGACGCCACGATCACGAAGCCGCTGATGATGAAAAATATCTCGACGGAAAACGAGAAGTAACGAATGCCTGGAACATTCAGCGCGGCGCTCGCTATCACACCCGAGCGCGGTCCGAAGTAGTAGTAGTGCCACGTCATCGTCGCGAGGGCGAGCAGAAAACGCAGGACGTCGAGGTACTCCATCCGTCCACCACGGATGGCGCGATTCTCGTTGCTCATGGTCGAAGCGCAGATTGTTGAACTGAATGTGTGCCGCCAGCAGACCCCGGCGCCGGTCAGGACGTGAAAGATTAGGGTGGAACGATATTTTGAATCTGCGGGCTAGCGCACGGAAGCGCTCAGGCGGTGGTTGTGCGAGCTACGACCGGCTGGATCGCAATATGCGGCCCAAACACGTGAAACGACCGGACTCGATATAATTTCCGTTCAACCCTGTGAAGACCCTCATGACCACCACCACCCAATTCGATCAAGTCTCCGTCGTCAAGCGCGCCAACGTGTACTTCGACGGCAAGTGCGTGTCGCACACGGTTCTGTTCGCGGACGGCTCGCGCAAGACGCTCGGCGTGATCCTGCCCGGCACGCTGAACTTCGGCACCGATGCTCCGGAACTGATGGAAGTGCAGGCTGGCCGCTGCCGCATCCGCCTCGAAGACAGCGACGAATGGACCACGTATGCCGCCGGCGAAACCTTCTCGGTGCCCGGCAAGAGCCGCTTCGACATCGACGTGATCGAAACGCTCGATTACGTGTGCAGCTATCTGTAGTTTGAAAGCACGGTAGAGAGAACATCATGACGCAACCGCTTCGCATCGATTTCATCTCCGACATCGCCTGCCCATGGTGCGCGATCGGTTTGTCTTCGTTACAGCTTGCGCTGTCGCATCTCGGCGACAAGGTCGATGCGCAGATCGCGGTGCATCCGTTCGAACTGAATCCCGACATGGCGCCCGAAGGCAAGCCGATCATCGAATACCTGAGCGAAAAGTACGGCCGCACGCCGGAGCAGATCGCGCAGACGCACGCGATGATCCGCGAACGCGGCGCCGAAGTCGGCTTCATCTTCGGGCCGCGCACGCATGCGTACAACACGTTCGACGCGCATCGGCTGCTGCATTGGGCGGGACTCAAAGGCAAGCAGTTGCCGCTCAAGGTGGCGTTGCTGGAGGCCTATCACGGTGAGGCCAAAGACCCGAGCAGGCACGACGTGCTGCTCGACGCCGCGCGCTCGGTCGGACTCGATGCCGACGAAGCCCGTGCGGTGCTCGAAAGCCAGGACTACGCGGCGGAAATTCGCGCGGCGGAGCGCAACAACGCCGCGATGGGCATTCAATCGGTACCGTCGATCATCTTCAACGGCCGTTATCTGGTGACGGGCGGACAACCGGTCGAAGCGTTCGAGCAGATCATCGAGCAGGTGCTGGCGAAGGACGAGAACGACGAAAAGGAAGCGTAACGAACGTCCGCATCGCGTGTGATGCAGACACCAACAAAAACGGCCCGATCGAAAACGATCGGGCCGTTTCTGCTTTAGCGTCTTGCTACATCAAGCCAGTTCAAACCGGTCGGCGTTCATCACCTTGTCCCACACCGCGACGAAGTCCTGAACGAACTGCGCCTGCGCATCCGAACTGCCATACACCTCGGCCAGCGCACGCAGCTGCGAATTCGAACCGAACACCAGATCGACGCGCGTGCCGGTCCACTTCACCTCGCCCGTCGCGCGATCAAAGCCGTTGAACACATCCTGCGCCGCGGACGCCGCCTTCCATTCCGTGCCCATATCGAGCAGGTTGATGAAGAAGTCGTTGGTCAGCGCTTCGGCCCGCTTCGTGAACACACCGTGCTGGCTCTGGCCGGCGTTCGTGTTCAGCACGCGCATGCCGCCCACGAGCACCGTCATCTCCGGCGCGGTCAGCTTCAGCAGTTGCGCCTTGTCCACGAGCAGCGCCTCGGCCGGCACCGTGTAGTTGCCCTTCAGGTAATTGCGGAAGCCATCGGCAATCGGTTCGAGCACCGCGAACGAGTCGACGTCGGTCTGTTCCTGCGATGCATCCATGCGCCCCGGCGTGAACGGCACCGTCACTGCATGTCCCCCGTTCTTCGCGGCCTGTTCGACGCCAGCGCAACCCGCCAGCACGATCAGATCCGCGAGCGACACTTTCTTGCCACCCTTCGCGGCAGCGTTGAAAGCGGCCTGAATGCCTTGCAGCGTCTCCAGCACCTGCGCGAGTTGCGCCGGCTGGTTCACGTCCCAGTCCTTCTGCGGTGCGAGACGAACGCGTCCGCCATTCGCGCCGCCACGCTTGTCCGAACCGCGGAACGTCGACGCCGATGCCCACGCGGTCGACACCAGATCCGACACCGACACGCCCGACGCAAGCACCTTCGTCTTCAGCGCCGCGATGTCCGCGTCGTCGATCAACGCATGATCCACCGCGGGAATCGGGTCCTGCCAGATCAGCGTTTCGCCCGGCACTTCGGCGCCGAGATAACGCGCGATCGGACCCATGTCGCGGTGCGTGAGCTTGAACCACGCGCGCGCGAACGCATCGGCGAACTGCTCTGGATGCTCGTAGAAGCGACGCGAAATTTTTTCGTAAGCCGGATCGACACGCAGCGACAGGTCCGTCGTCAGCATCGTCGGCAGACGCTTCTTCGTTGTGTCGTGCGCGTCCGGAACCGTCTCCGCTGCGCCCTTCGCGACCCATTGATGCGCGCCCGCCGGGCTCTTGCTCAACTCCCATTCGTAGCCGAACAGGTTCTCGAAGAAGTTGTTGCTCCACTGCGTCGGCGTCGTGGTCCACGTGACTTCGAGGCCGCTCGTGATCGCATCGGCGCCCTTGCCCGTGCCGAAGCTGTTCTTCCAGCCGAAGCCCTGCTCCTCGATGCCCGCGCCTTCCGGCTCGACACCGACATGCGATGCCGGACCCGCGCCATGCGTCTTGCCGAACGTGTGGCCGCCCGCGATCAGCGCTACCGTTTCCTCGTCGCTCATCGCCATGCGCGCAAACGTCTCGCGAATGTCCTTCGCGGCTGCGAGCGGATCGGGGTTGCCGTTCGGGCCTTCCGGGTTCACGTAGATCAGGCCCATCTGCACCGCGGCCAGCGGATTCTCGAGATCGCGCACGCCGGTGTAGCGCTTGTCGCCGCCCAGCCAGGTGGTTTCCGTGCCCCAGTAGACGTTCTCTTCCGGTTCCCACACATCTTCTCGGCCGCCTGCATAACCGAAGGTCTTGAAGCCCATCGATTCCAGCGCGACGTTGCCGGCCAGGATCATCAGGTCGGCCCACGAAATCCTGCGGCCGTATTTCTGCTTGACGGGCCACAGCAGACGGCGCGCCTTGTCGAGGTTGCCGTTGTCCGGCCAGCTGTTGAGCGGCGCGAAGCGCTGCTGCCCGGCGCCCGCGCCGCCGCGGCCGTCGCCCGTGCGGTAGGTGCCGGCGCTGTGCCACGCCATGCGGATGAAGAGCGGGCCGTAATGGCCGAAGTCGGCCGGCCACCAGTCCTGCGAAACGGTCATCAGCGCATGCAGGTCCTGCTTCACCGCGGCGAGATCGAGGCTCTTGAACGCTTCCGCGTAGTCGAAGCGCTCGCCCATCGGGTCAGACAGCGACGAGTGCTGATGGAGGATCTTGAGGTTCAGCTGGTTCGGCCACCAGTCCCGATTGGACGTGCCGCCGCCTGCGGCATGGTTAAACGGGCACTTTGCTTCATTCGACATGCTTTCTTCTCCTCATGATGTTTGCAGCCAGGGCGCTCACGGTGAAGCCTGAGCAAAGGGTGAGGAGCATGGTATCGATCAACCGGCGGCGGCGGAAATTGGCTTATTTGATGGACGCATTAGGCTGCGCCCATCAATCGACGCGATAGCGGCCTGCTTGCGTCAGTTCTGCGGCATGCCGTTGTCGTCGGTGTTCAGCGACTGCGACGCGAAGCGCACGAACAGCGCCACCGTCTCGCTCGCAAAGCGGATGAACAGCGCGCCGTCGCCATAGATGCGGTTGTCGGCGTCGTGGCCGCCGCCGCGCGGGTTGCCCTGCATCATGTGGATGTCGTGCACGCCGCGCTCCGGCGAGAAGCCGAAGGTTTTGTCGCTGCCCTGGTCCTGAAAGTACTCGCCAAATACGAACACGCTCGACGACGCATCGGCCTTCGCGCGTTCGATCTGCGCATCGAGCAGGTTCTGCAGCGTCACGCCGCTGCCTTCCGGCGGAATCTGCGTCATCTGGTCGAGCGGAAAGAGGCCCTTCATGCGCAGGTAGTCGAGCCCCTGCCCGTTCGGTCCGGTCTGCAGCGCCGTGAAGCCGGGCGTCCGGTTGGCGAGCGGATCGGCGAGCCCGGCCGCCAGTTGCCAGTTCGCGTCGAAGTATGCATAGACCTCGCTGCCTTCGTCGGACTTCACGTTGACCGCCGCGCGGTAGTCGACGCCCGCGCCCTTGATCCAGATTTCGTAGTGCGGCGATGCGCCGCTCGGATCGAGCTGACCATCCTGAATCGTGCCGGTCAGCACGCCGTATTGCCGTTGGGGGAAGCGCTTCATGATGATGGGGTCCGTGGTTGGTAAGCGGTTCGCGTGCTGCTGTGTCTCGTCATGATGCGAAGCGCGCTGCAAAGTTCCCTGGAAATGCCGAAGCAACCGCGGCCGCGCGCTGCCGGATGAAGGCTCAAGGAAGACGAAGCTAGCGGGCCTGGGTGACTCGAATATGACAACGGCGCGACACCGTCCGGTCGAGCCCGATCCCGTCAATCTGCTTACGGTCGAATGGTTAATTCGCCATCCGAATCAAATATCGGCACGCCGAATCCATGCGAAAGCAGCGGAAAGCATGCGTCGTAGGGCCGTCCGCCCGATAGCCCACAACACCCGCCCGCCGCGCCGCAACCGCCCACGATGCTAAAATCACCCCCATCCCAAGGATTCACCTACCGGTTTTTCTCATGACCACGATCCTCGAAAGTCTCCCGACCGGCCAGAAGGTCGGCATTGCGTTCTCCGGCGGCCTCGATACCAGCGCCGCGCTGCACTGGATGAAGCAGAAAGGCGCGATTCCGTACGCCTACACCGCCAACCTCGGCCAGCCCGATGAAGACGACTACGACTCGATCCCGCGCCGCGCCACCGAATACGGCGCCGCGGGTGCGCGCCTGATCGACTGCCGCGCGCAGCTCGTCGCCGAAGGCATCGCGGCGCTGCAAAGCGGCGCGTTCCACGTCTCCACTGCCGGCGTCACGTACTTCAACACCACGCCGCTCGGCCGCGCGGTCACGGGCACGATGCTGGTCGCCGCGATGAAGGAAGACGGCGTCAACATCTGGGGTGACGGCAGCACGTACAAGGGCAACGACATCGAGCGCTTCTACCGCTACGGTCTGCTCGTGAACCCGGACCTCAAGATCTACAAGCCGTGGCTCGACCAGCAGTTCATCGACGAACTCGGCGGCCGCGCCGAAATGTCGGAGTTCATGCGCCAGTCGGGCTTCGCGTACAAGATGTCGGCGGAAAAGGCCTATTCGACGGACTCGAACCTGCTCGGCGCCACGCATGAGGCGAAGGACCTCGAAAGCCTGGAAAGCGGCATCAAGATCGTGAACCCGATCATGGGCGTCGCGTTCTGGCGCGACGACGTACCGGTCGCGAAGGAAGAAATCACGGTCCGCTTCGAGGAAGGCCAGCCGGTCGCGCTGAACGGCAAAACCTTCCCGAACGTGGTCGAACTGCTGCTGGAAGCGAACCGCATCGGCGGCCGTCACGGTCTCGGCATGAGCGACCAGATCGAAAACCGCATTATCGAAGCGAAGAGCCGCGGCATCTACGAAGCCCCGGGTCTCGCGCTGCTGTACATCGCGTACGAGCGTCTCGTCACCGGCATCCATAACGAAGACACGATCGAGCAATACCGCGAGAACGGCCGTCGTCTCGGCCGCCTGCTGTATCAGGGCCGCTGGTTCGACCCGCAGGCCATCATGCTGCGCGAAACGGCGCAGCGCTGGGTTGCGCGCGCGATCACCGGCGAAGTGACGATCGAACTGCGCCGCGGCAACGACTACTCGATCCTCAGCACGAAGTCGCCGAACCTCACGTATCAGCCGGAGCGTCTGTCGATGGAGAAGGTCGCGTCGACGTTCTCGCCGCGCGACCGGATCGGCCAGCTGACCATGCGCAATCTCGACATCACGGATACGCGCGACAAGCTGCGCATCTACTCGCAGGTTGGCCTGCTCGCGCCGGGCGAATCGTCGGCGCTGCCGCAGATCAAGGAAGAGAAGAAGTAAGCGGCTCGGCAACTGCAGCAACGACAAAGGCGCCTCACGAAGGCGCCTTTGTCATTTTCCGGCCAGCAAAAACCGCCCCTCACAACTCGCTGACGATCTTCTTCGCCCGCAGCACCGACGACGGGCTCATGCTCAGCTCGTTTACACCCAGGTTGACCAGCAGCGGAATCATCTCCGGCCGCGCGGCGGCCTCCCCGCATACCGCCACGCTGATGGCCGCCTTTTTCGCCGCCTCGCACACCATGCCGATCGCGCGCAGCACGGCTGGATGATCGGCGCGGTACAGCGACGCGAGGTTCGGATTGACGCGGTCCACCGCCATCACGTATTGCGTCAGATCGTTGGTGCCGATCGAGAAGAAATCGACCTCCGGCGCAAGCAGGTCCGCAGTCAGCGCCGCGGCCGGCGTCTCCACCATGATGCCGAGCTTCGGCATCGCATACCGCACGCCTTCGCGCGCGAGTTCCGCGGCGCAGCTCGCAATCAGCGCCTTCACGCGATGGATCTCGTCGAGGTCGTCGATCATCGGCAGCATCACGTGCACGTTGCCGTCGGCGGCGGCACGCAGCAGCGCGCGCAGTTGCGGCTCGAACACGTCGAGGCGATCGAGACACATCCGCACGCCGCGCCAGCCGAGGAACGGGTTGTCCTCCTGCGGAAACGCGATGCCCGGCACCGGCTTGTCGCCGCCGACGTCGAGCGTGCGGATCACCACCGCGCGCGGCGCGAAGGCCTTCGCGAGCTGGCTGTACACGTGATACTGCTCGTCCTCGTCGGGCAGCGTGCGGCGATCCATGAACAGCAGCTCGGTGCGGAACAGGCCAACGCCCATCGCGCCGGCCGCCTGCGCCGCATCGATCTCCGCGAGCGCACCCAGGTTCGCGGCAATGTCGACGTGCCGGCCGTCTCGCGTAACCGGTTCGATGTCGCGATACTTGCCGAGCTCCGCGCGCTTCTCGCGCTCCGCTTCGATGCGCGCGGCGAATTCCTGTTCCAGCTGCGGCGGCGGATCGAACCACACCTGACCGCGTCCGCCGTCGAGCGCGACGTGCGCCACATCGCGCATGCGCGCTTCCGTGACGGGCAGGCCGAGCACGGTCGGAATGCCGTGCGCGCGCGCCATGATCGCGAGATGCGACGTCGCACTGCCCTTCGTGCAGACGAGCCCCGCAATGTTCGCGACGTTGGCCCGCGCGAAGTCGAGCGCGGTGAGGTCCGTCGCGAGCACGATACACGGCCGCGCCAGATTCGCGAGGCTCACATCTTCCTTGCCGAGCAGACGCAGCGCCACCTGGCGCGTGATGCCGCGCACGTCGTCGGCGCGGCTGCGCAGGTATTCGTCGTCCAGCGCGGCGAACGATGCCGCGAGGTCCTCGCCCACCTGTAACGTGGCCGCCGCGGCATCCCAGCCGGACGCGATGCGCTGCTTCACCGCGCCGGAAAACTCCTCGCTCTGCGCGACGTCCGACAGCGCTTCGACGATGTCGTCGTGCTGTCCCATCGCGGCGCCCGATGCGTCGAGCGCCGCGATCGCCTCGCGAAACGCGGTGGCGAAGCGGACGAGTTCGCCATCCACTTCGTCCGGCGAAATGAACTGCCGCGTGGCACGCAGTTCTTCCGGCAGATAGATGAACGCGTCCCCGCATGCGAGGCCTTCGCTCGCGGCCACGCCTTTGCTCGACACGAGGTCATCGGTGCCTGCGGTGTCGGTCGCATCGCTCGCCGAAGCCGCTTTGGTCACGACGGCTGCGCCCGGCTGCGCAGTAGCGGTAGCAGTAAGCGCCGCCGCGCGCGTCACGTCGCCATCGGCATCCACCGCCACCGCCGCGACAGTCACGTCACTCTGCGCTACGCGCGCCGCCGCGATCGATGCTTCCTCCAGCGCCGCCTTCGCCGCAACGCCCGAATTTGCGCTCGAAGGCAGGTTCGTCACGATCGCCAAACCTGTGGCGACGCCCGCAGCGCCCTTCTCACCCGCAGCGGCCACGCCCGACGATGGCTCCGACAGGAACGCGAACAGCCGTTGCATCGCATCGCTCTCGTCCGAGCCGTCCGCGCGCAGCAGGATCTGGTCGTCCTGCCGCACCCCGAGCAGCATCAGCTTGACCGCGCTCTTCGCATCCGCGCTGTTCGCGCCGCGGACCACCTGCAACGAGCACGAGAACTCCTTCGCGAGCTTCGCGAACTGGGTCGCGGGACGCGCGTGCAGCCCCTCGTTTACTTTGACGACAACAGCGGTTTCCAGCATGTCAGGTCCTTCCTCAAAACGCGGGGTCGCAACGCGCAACGCAAAACACCAGCAATGCCCTCACCCTCTACTGATCGACGATCTCGATCACCGCGCCGCTGCGGATGCACGCGAGCAGCGCGGCCGGATCGACTGGCTGCGTGCAGATTTCACCGGGCCGTTCCGCGGCGGGCGAGCCGTTGAAATTGATCACGACGTGACCGAGTTCGCTCACCTTGTTCCAGGCGGTCGGCCCGACCGCCGTCACGAACGAGCTGACCTCGCCGATGCGCAACTGCGCGCCGACCCGCGGCGCCCGCTGCTCTGCCGCTTCGACCCGATGCAACACTGACACCTCGGCGAGCTCCGGCGGCGCGCCGTCCGCGTAGAGAATCAGCACGCCACCTTCGAGCAGGTCCTGCACCTCGGGTCCCACTTCGGAAATCACTGTCCTGTAGTAATGCATGAGAAAGTCCGATGTTGAAGCGGTTATCTAACTATCGAGTCGAAGCGGAACCGAAGCGGAATCACAGCGCGAAGCTGACGACCCACGCAATCAGCACCGAGATCGGTCCCATGATCTGCCGGCTGATCAGCACCGCCGGCACGCCGATACGGATCGTCTCCGGCTTCGCTTCGCCGAGCGCCATACCGACCGGCACGAAGTCGCAGCCCACCTGGGTGTCGTACGCGAACAGCGCGGGCAGCGCCATCTGCGGCGGGATCGTGCCGTTGCCGATCGCCGGTCCGATGATCGCCGCGCCGATCACCTGCGCGATCACCGCGCCCGGGCCGAGCACCGGCGACAGGAACGGCAGCCCGCAGATCGCCGACAGCACGATCAGGCCGATGATGTTGCCCGCGAGCGGCGACAGCAGGTGCGCGAAGCCCGTGCCGATGCCGGTCGAGTTGATCACGCCGATCAGCATCGTCACGAACGCCATGAACGGCAGCACGTTGCGGATCACCGTATCGATCGCCTTGCGGCCGCTGTTGAACAGCACGTTGACGACGCCGCCCATCGCACGGCCGATCGACGTAATGAAGCCAACGATGCCGCGCGATGCCTGCGACGAGTCCGGCGTGCCGAGTGCCGCGGCGGCCGCCGCCGGCGACGCGAACTGCTGCGCGCTGCTGGCCGCGGGCGCGGCCGGCGCTGGTGCGCCCGCACCTTCGACGGCCGTCAGGCTCTCGGTCGTCACGCCGGACACGTACGTGTCTTCCGTGATGAACTGCGCGAGTGGGCCCGACTGCCCGACCGCGGTCAGGTTGATGGTGGGAATGCGCTTGCGCGGATACACGCCGCAGCGCGCGGTGCCACCGCAGTCGATCACCACCGCGGCCATCTCCGATTCGAGCGGCGGCGCGCGGAAGCCGTCGACGAGCACGCCGCCCGTCAGTTCGGCGAGGCGCTTCGCGACCTCGGGCATGCTGCCGCCGGTCACGGCGACGATCTTGTTGCGTTCCGCTGTCGGCTGGATGTACAGCGGGCCGCCCCATCCGTTGGGGCCCCGTTCGACCTTGACGGTCCGATAAGCTCTCGTGTCCATGGCGGGTCTCCTCTCCGTCTACGGTCGAATCACAGTTCGATGTGCTCGCGATGCGCGAGCATCTTCGTCAACCACTCGGTGACGATGCCTTTCAGCAGGTTCACGACGAGACCGACGATCAGATAGTAGAGAGCAAGCTTGGGGATGGTGAACGGCAACGGATGGCTTTCCGCGAGCTTGGTCAGCCCCGCCGCCACGCCGAGCCACACGAACAGCTCGCCGGGGTTGCAGTGCGGAAAGAGCCCGGTGATCGGGTGACACAGCGACACCGCCGAATCGTAGAACGCGGGCTTGTGCTTCTCTTCGAGAAACACGCCGAACGTGTACGCCATCGGGTTCGTGAGGAAGAACATCGCGAGCAGCGGCAGCAGCGTGTAACGCGTGACGACGTTCTTCGAGAAGAAGCGCGCGAGCCCCTGAATGCGATGCTCGCCGACGAGCGCGATGATCGTGTACACCGCGGTCAACAGCACGATCAGCGTGGGCAGGATGCCCGTGACGAAACCGATAAACGTCTTGCCGCCGGCATTGAAGATGCCGATGAACCCTTCTGCGACGTGTGTGAGCCAATCCAGGACGAACATGGCGTATCTCCCTTGAGGGTGCCCATGAGGAAGCGAAGCGATCGCGAAACGCTCCACGAGGCGTCAACCGGCCGGCCACGCGGAACCTGAAACTACAGGTACGGCACTGACGGAAATCGGTGGATCAGGCGGGCGCTTCGGCGGCGCGGCGCGCGCGTTCGAGCGCGTCGGTGCCGGCCTGCGCGATGCTGCGGCGCAAACGCGAGGTCTTCAGCCGCGCGGCGAATTCGTTGATGGAGAGTCCGTCGAAGCCGTCATGCGGACGGAAGCGGCTGAACACCGTGAAGCCGGACATGCTCTGGAACTGGCGCACATGCAGGTCGTCGGAGAGCACGACGATCGCCACCGCGCCGCGGCCGAGGCGCACCTTGCATGCGCCCACACCGAGAAAGCCGCCCTGCCAGCTACGCGCCGCATCGCGGACCGCGTCGCCGTAGCGGCGCATCTGATACCAGGAACCGATCAGTTGCAGCGTCCAGAACACCGCCAGGGCGAGCAACGCACCGCGCACATAGTCCATACCTGTCTCCATGATCCGCCGGAGTTGCCGTCCACAGGTGCGCCGGGAGGAGCAGCGCGATGACGGACTCTCTGGTCAGACATCCTGAACATCTTGTACTCTAATAATACAATTGTTCACTCCTTGCGACATTCGGGAAAACGCCAGTCGGCGGGTTCCGTTCGCTTTGTCGCCGTCATCCTATCGCGGCATGTCCGCCTCTGCTCTCGGTATCTGCACCGGCCATGTTCGCGAGCACGAGCCGCGCGACGTCATCCTGAGCTTCGACCTGCGGCAGATGGCCGACACCGGCGAAGCGATGCACCGCGATCCGGCCCGGCACGCCATCCGCGTGACGCGCGGGCAGGATGCGATCCTGCAGGCCCCACACGATCCGCACCGGCATCGTCAGCGCGGCGAGCCGGTCGCGCAGATCGAGGCATTGCGTGCCATCGGGGAAGAACCTGTCCGCCACCGCCGCGAGACGCTCGCGCACGTCGGCGCGCTCCAGCTGCTGTGCGGCCGTCGCGACAAAGCCCTCGTCCATCTTCGATGGGTCCGCGAACAGCTGGCGCAGCCACGGCGCGAGACTCGCGCGGCGCGATGCCTGCGTGACGCCGCGCAAAAACGCGCCGTTGCTCTCGGGGCCGAGCCCGGCTGGTGCGAACAGCGCGAGCGAACGCACGCTCACCCGCGTGGACGATGCCGCCGTTGCGAGCGCAATCGCTCCGCCGAACGAATGGCCGACCAGATGGCACTGCTTGATGCCCTCGGCCAGCAGCGTGCGTTCGACCGCCGCCACCATCGATTCGAGCGAGCCCGCCGCTGTGTCGGGCGATTTGCCGTGCGCGGGCAGGTCGATCGCGAGCAGGCTCAGGCGTTCGCCCGTCAGTCGCTTCAACGCCTGCGCGAACGGCCGCCAGCTGTTCGATTCCGCGGCGAAGCCATGCAGCAGCACCTGCGTGTCGCCGCTGCCGCGCTGCAGCCACACGGTGTGCAGTGCGTCATGTTCGCCCGCGAGCGTGGCCTCCGCCTCGGCCCCGTTCGTTGATGCGCCACCGGCGTAGGCCATCCGCAGCACGTCCTGAGCGGCGATGCGTCCCTGCGGACCCGAGCCCGCGATACTCACCAGCTGCAGGCCGCGTTCGCGCGCGAGCCGGCGAGCGGCCGGCGTGGCACGCACGGGTTCGTCG
This sequence comes from Paraburkholderia phosphatilytica, assembly GCF_003443895.1. Lineage (GTDB taxonomy): Bacteria > Pseudomonadota > Gammaproteobacteria > Burkholderiales > Burkholderiaceae > Paraburkholderia > Paraburkholderia phosphatilytica. Next base: position 147,718 of record NZ_QQOA01000004.1, read on the forward strand.
TCGTTTCGCGCTGCGGCGCCGGGGTTCGTTGCGCGCGCTTCGGTTTCCGTCTCGGTTTGGGGTTGTGCCCTCTCCTGCGTAGCTTCCTCGGCAGCACCACCGCCACCCGCACCCGGCCGTTCCTGCACCGCCTCGCCCGCCGCATAGATCCACGCGACCGCGGTCCCGACCGGCACCGTCGTGCCAACCGGCGCGCTGATCTGCCGGATGATGCCGCTCGCAGGCGCATCGACTTCCATCGTCGCCTTGCTGGTCTCGATCTCGAAGATCACCGTCCCTTCGCGGACCTCGTCGCCCTCGCTCACACGCCATGCGGCGATCGAACCTTCCGTCATGTCCATGTCGACGCGCGGCAGAATGACTTCGGTCGGCATCTCACGCTCTCCTGGACACGCTGCGCCGCGCCGCCGCGACGATGTCGTCGAGCTGCGGCACCGCGGCTTTTTCGAGATCGGGGTTGTACGGCAACGGACAGTCCGCACCGCCCAGGCGGATCACCGGCGCGTCGAGATAGTCGAACGCTTCGCTCTCGCACGCGATCGACGCGACTTCCGCGCCCACGCCCAGCTGCTGCACGCCTTCGTACACGCAGATCAGGCGCGAGGTCTTGCGGATGCTCGCGATGATCGCGTCGCGATCGATCGGGCGGATCGAGCGCAGGTCGATCACCTCGGCATCGATCCCTTCCTGCTCCAGCACCTTCGCCGCTTCGAGCGCGCGCACCGCCATCATCGACGTACCGACGATCGTCACGTCGCGGCCCGCGCGGCGCACCGCCGCCCGGCCGATCGGCTCGGTGTAATAGCCCTCGGGCACCGGGCCCTTCGTCTTGTACAGCAGTTTGTGCTCAAAGATCATCACCGGGTCCGGATCTTCGAGCGCGGCGAGCAGGAGCCCCTTCGCATCGTGCGGCGTGCTGGGCTGCAGCACCTTCAGCCCCGGCACATGTGCGAACCACGCTTCGAGACTCTGGCTGTGCTGCGCCGCGGCGCCCGTGCCCGAGCCCGCCGGAAACCGCATCACCACCGGCACCGACGCTTCGCCGCCCAGCATGAAACGCATCTTCGCGGCCTGGTTGACGATCTGCTCCATCGCGAGCGTCGCGAAGTCGGAGAACTGGAACTCATAGATGGGTCGCGAGCCGGTCATCGCCGCGCCGATCGCGACGCCCGCGCCGCCCAGCTCGGAGATCGGCGTGTCCATCACACGGTCCGCGCCGAAGCGCTGGTACAGATCGCCCGTGACCTGGAACGCGCCGCCGTACACGCCGATGTCCTCGCCCATCAGGAACACACGCTCGTCGCGCTCCATCGCGATCGCCATCGCTTCCTGGATCGCCTGCGCATAGGTCAGCTCGCGCACTTCCGTCGTCGCTTGCTGCTGCGGCTTCTCGAGAGTGGCTTCCGCGCTCATCGTGCGTTCTCCGTGGGCGGGGTCGCGTGGGTTGTTCCGGTTGCTGCCGACGCGCCGTCCGGCGCATAGACGTAGCGGGTCAGTTCGTCGCGCGACGGCGCCGGGCTCTGCTGCGCGAACTCGAGTCCGGCTGCGATCTCCGCTTCCACTTCATCGCGAATCGCGGCGATCGCGGCGGCGTCGAGCAGGCCGTACTGCTGCAGCTCGTGTTCGAGCCGTCCGATCGGATCGCGGGCGCTCCAGTCGTCGATTTCCTCGCGCGTGCGATAGCGGTTGCGATCGCTCTTCGAGTGGCCGCGCAGCCGGTACGTTTCGCATTCGATCAGCGTCGGCCCCTCGCCTTTGCGCGCACGCTCCACCGCCGTTTCGCTCGCGTCGAGCACGTCCACGAAGCTGTTGCCGTCCACCGTGACGCCGGGAATGTCGTACGCAATCGCACGTTGCGCGATGTGCGCGACGGCCGTCGAACGCTCGACCGACATCGACATCCCGTAGCGATTGTTCTCGCACACGAAGATCACCGGCAGCTTCCAGATCGACGCGAAGTTCAGCGACTCGTGGAACGCGCCTTCGTTGTTCGCGCCATCGCCGAAGAAGCACATCACGACGCTGTTGCGGCGCTGCTTCTTCACCGACAGCGCCGCGCCGACGGCGATCGGCAACCCGCCGCCGACGATGCCGTTCGCGCCCAGATTGCCGCGGCTCACGTCCGCGATGTGCATCGAGCCGCCGCGGCCACGGCAGTAGCCGGTTTCCTTGCCGAAGAATTCGGCGAACATCCGCTTCGGGTCCGCGCCCTTGCCGATGCAGTGACCGTGACCGCGATGCGTCGACGTGATGTAGTCGGTATCGAGCAGCGGCAGCGTCGCGCCGATCGCGCTTGCTTCCTGCCCGATAGAAAGATGCATCGTGCCGTGAATCAGGCCGCGCATATAAGCCTGCTCGGCGTTTTCCTCGAAGCGGCGCACCAGCACCATGCGGCGCAGCGCCGCGCGCAGCGTGGCCGCGTCATGCCGGCGAAACACGGCGGGCATTGCGGCGACGGGTCTCGTCGGCATATCCATTGCCTGCTCCATGTACTTGTCTCCTCCAGGCAGCGGGTTACGCGGCCGCGGCTTGCTGCGCCGCGCCGTAGACCATCTCGTCCTGCTTGCGGCGCAGCGCGACAATCTGCGCGCCAGCATCCACCGCGCAGTTGCGATACGTCAGCAGTTCGCCGCGACGGATCGGCTGCGTGACCTTGCCGTTCTCGATCAGCCCGCACGGAATCGCGCCCTGCTCGCGCGCATCGCTCACCGTCATCGCCCACGCGCGGTACGTGTATTCGCCGATCGCATCGAGCCGTTCGCCCGGCTGCAGATCCTTCTTCGCGACCGCGCACACTTCGGCGACCGGCACCGGCAGCGGCTCCATGTCCGCGCGGTGATAGAGCACGGCGCGCGCGCAGGTGAGCGGCACTTCGAGGCTCGTCAGGTGATACGGTCGGTAAAACGTGTAGTACGGGCCTTCGCCGAGCTTCAGGTCTTCCATGCGCTCGCGCAGCCGCGGATGCGCCAGCTCCGCAACGACGAACACGCCCGGTGCCACGCCCTTGCCGATCGTGTAGTCGACCACGCCTTTGCGCGACAGCACGCCGCCGTCCTCGCGCGGACACAGCACCTTGTGCAGCTCGTCGAGCGTCGCGGACGGGCCGTGCATGCCGGGGATATCCGGCACGAGACCGGTTGCGTTGCCGATCGCGGCCATCTCCACGGCGGTCTTCGAACCGTCGACGAACTCCACCAGCATGCGCGGATTCATGTTGCGGCGACGCGCTTCTTCCATGTACAGATCGGGCGTAGCCTCGATGTTGAGCGGGTTGTTCTTGCCCTTGCCCGCCGCGACGATCGGATAGCCGAGTGCGCTGACGAACTGGATCAGCTCGATCGTCGAGCTCGGTTCGTCGCCCGCGCCCAGCGAATACACGACGCCGAGCCGCTCCGCCTCACGCCGCAGGTACGCGCCGATCGTCACGTCCGCCTCGACGTTCATCATCACGAGATGCTTGCCGTGCTCCATCGCGAGCAGGCCGATCTGCGCGCCGACCGCGGGCTTGCCGGTCGCGTCGATCACGACGTCGATCAGTTCGCTCGTGCAGACTGCTTCGGGATCCTGCGTAATCGCGATGTCGCCGGCGCCGATCGCCTGCTCCAGCGCGCTGCGGGTGTCCGCCATCCGGTAACCGCCATCCGAGCCGCGCGCGGTGCGCACCGCCGCGCACGCGGCTTCGGGCCGCAGATCGGCGATCGCGCCGATTTCGAGGCCATGCATCTGCCGCACCTGCGTCACGATATCGGTGCCCATCTCTCCGCTGCCGATCAGGCCGATACGGATCGGACGCCCGGACGCAGCGCGCTTTTCGAGGTCGGCGGCAAGACCGCTGGGGGTGATGTTGTGCATTGGCATGTCTCCTGAATTGCGGCGCGAAAACGCGCAGGAAGGTCTGGACGGGCGTCGTCGCCTCGGTGTGCTATCGTGTCGAGTCAAGCACATTTGTATTTCACAATAGCACTTTGTTCACGCCAGAGACAAGATTGAACGCGGCCGAAAAGCGCGTTTCTGGGTCGGGACAAACCCTGGCGTGTGGGTGCGACGCGGGAGCTGGCAGTGCGATGAGGATGTGCAGCGGACCGCGCGGACGGCCGTCTGGCGAGGCTCGCGGCGGAAGGAAGCAGGATTCGGCGGACGAATGCCCGCACGCTACGTGCTACGCGTTACGGAAGCTGAATGGGACAGGAAGCGCCGACACGGGGATCGACCCGCGCCGAGCTGAGGGATTCATGAAGATAAAGATTGCGATGAACGTGGATCGCCAGAGGAAACGGGACTGGCGCTGGCCGGAGCCAGAGCCGCCCTGTGTTGCTATGCGCTCAGCCTTCGCCGGCGAGCTTCAACACGTCGCGCGCGGTGAATTCATCGGTGATCAGCACCGTCGGCTTCAGGAGCTTCAGCGCGCCGGCAATCGCCTGCACCTTGCTCGCGCCGCCTGCGGCCATCACGCGGATCGGCACCTTGCGGATGATGTCGAGCGGGATCGTCATCACGCGTTCGTTGATCGGATGATCGACCAGTTCGCCGCGCGCATCGAAGAAGTTGAACATCACGTCGCCGACGGCGCCCGCCTTGAGCAGCGACGCGCGGTCCGCCGCGGAGATGATCTTCGACTGATGCGCGGTCTGGTCCTGCGCGAGACTCGCGGCGCTGAACAGCACCGCGTCGAGCGACTTCGCGAGCTCGAACAGGTCGTCGAGACCGCAGTGTTCGATCAGCGTCTGCCGTGTCTCGGCACTATCGACGACGATCGGCGCCGGCATCAGGTAGCAGTCCGCCTGGAACAGCGACGCGAAGCGCCACGCGAATTCGGCGGGGTTGAACTTGCGCGCCTTCATGATGCCGCCCAGCAGCGACACCACCGAAAGATTCTCCACGGTGCGCTCGCTCATGAACGCGAGCGCGCTGACGAGCGTGCGGCCCCAGCCCACGCCGATGTGCATGTTCGGCCGCACGAGCGAGGACACGTACGCGCCCGCCGCGGCCGCCACCGGGCCGGTCGCATCGGCGCCGCGTCCGGACAGCGGCACGACGATCGCTTCCTCGACGCCGTAGCGGCGCTCGAGCAGACGCTCCGCCTCGACGCATTCAGCGAGGCGATCGCCGATCGTGATCTTCACCTCGTTGCGCTCGCGCGCGGCCGCGAGCAGACGCACGACAGTCACGCGCCCGACGCCCAGCTTCAGCGCGATTTCGTTCTGCGTCATCTCTTCGACGAAGTACATCCACGCCGCGCGCAAACGCAGGCGCCGCGCCGGATTCTGCTCGTCGTTCTCGATGCTCTCGGGGGAAACAGTCGCTTTCTGCAACCTCGGCTCCTGCAGTGAAAAAGTCAGGTTGACGCCTGAACACTTGTGCTATCTTAACTTCAAATGTTGCATGACAGAGACGCCTATGGAGTCGAAATCGCCCTTGCCGCAGCACCTGAGCCGCGACATCAGTCAGCTTGGGCTCGCACTCAAGGACTGTGTGCGTCAACTCCGCTACGCCGCGCGCAACGTGCCGGGTCCCGTCAGAAGCGACCCGGTCAAAGCCGAGCGGCCGCCCGCAATGAGCACATCGGCCGCTACGCCGCTCCGGCTGCCGTCGCACCTGTCCGTCGAATCGGTCGCGCATCTCGCCGACGACCTGATCGAAACCGCTGAATCGTTCGCCGGTCACGCGGTCCCTACCCTTCAGGATCACTGGAAGTCGCCGGTTCCGCTCGAACCGCTGACGGGCTGGCTCACGCCGCGCGACGGCCACGCGAAAGCGTTGCGCCGTTTTTCGATGACGTGGTACGCAGCCGCGAAGCGGATGATCATGCAGAGCGGCGCCGTGGACGTACTCATCTTCGAACATCGCATCAGCGCCGCGTTCGAGTGCATCGGCGCCGCGCAGCGCGGCCCGCGCACCGAACTCGCGAAGGCGCTCGCCGACGACATGGGCTCGCGCGCCGGATTGTGCCGCACGAGCGCGCAGCTCGCGCTGGCGCTGATCGAGCAGCAGCCGATCCGCAGCACGCGTTTCGACGTGCTGCCCGATGCGAGCGCGCCGTGGTGGCTCGTCACCGAACCGAATGCGTACGTGTTCCTGATGCTGTCGCTCGCGTCGCTTGCGAAGGACGTGTGTCCGTCGGGCCTCGTCACCGAACCCGACGCGGTGATGCGCTTTTTCTCCGACGTGATCGGCGCGCGCGAAAGCGCGTTCCGTTTCGCGCTGAAGAGCCACGAGCCATTGCACGCGCTGTCGCGCGAAATCGAACACGTGATCAGGCATCTCTGCTGAGAGAACGGCGCGCAGCCGCGCCCTGGAGTCGCGAATGAGCCTCACGCTTTGCAGCACCAGCACCGTCGACGAAACCCGCACGTGGAAGGAAGTGCAGAAGCTGGTGCCGTGCCGCCGGCTGCTGCAGCAGTGCTGCGACGAGTACAACGCGCGCCACGCGGTGCGCGTCGAAGTGGACGATCGTCGTTTCGCGATCGCGTTCTTCGCGTGGCTCGACGTGATCGCGCACAACGAGCCGTATCGCAGCCACAACGCGGTCGACTATTTTCACTTCGCATTTGGCGTGCTGCTGCGCGAACTGCTGAGCGAAAAGGCCGTACGTCTGAGCGGCGACCTGATGCCGCCGCTGCGTCCCGCGCCCGCCGATATCGCGGACTGGTGGCCGGTGGGCTACGTGCCGACCTACTTCTGCATCGGCACGCTCAAGCAGGCCGTGCGCGAAGAATGCGGCGTCGAACTGCGTACCGCCGAGGCCGTCCAGCAGCCGACGGCGTGGCAGGCGTTCCGCGAAAATCTCGTCGAAGAGCCGGGTCTTGCGATCGCGTACCTCGACCGCTTCATGGGGCTCGAGCCGAACTGGCGCGAACCCAACCAGATCATCAACCGCCCTGCCGCGCACAGCTTCAGCAAAACCACGGCCTGAGTCCGACCCGCACAACCGCGACGAACTTCGACACACGGATTCCACACGGCTTAGGCCTTAATCCCGATAGCAGGATTTTTTTGTCGGGCGTTGACTACGCGGGCTGCACACGCGCGGCGCTCGCCGCGTATCGTCTCGAAGGTGGCTCTCATGAACAGCAGGCCGATGCAGATCGCGCTGTTGGGCCTCGTCGCCGTGGCGTTGCTGCTCATCGCGTACGCACTGCGGCCGGGCAGCGCGAGCGCATGGGGGAGCGGCCCGGGCCTTCACGACGACACACTCGCCGCGCGCGCGGCGGACAGCGAATCGGGCGGCACGCTGCGCTCCGTGTCCACCACTGCCGACGATGCGCAGCCCGACGCGGATATCGCGCAGATCGTCGATGCGGCACGCGAAAGTCTGCGCAAAAACAACCTGGCTGCGGCGAAGCTGCTGCTCGATACCGCGCAGTCCGTGCATCCGCACGATCCGCGCGTGCTGAGCCTGCAACGGGATCTGCAGGCGCGCGAGAACATCGCGAGCGAAACGGCTGCGGCCTCGGCGCCATCGGTTCACCCGCACACCGCTAAACGGGCCGGCGGCTCGTGGCATGGCTATGACTATGCGCACCGTGGAAAGAAGAACGCGGCTGAGGGAGCGGATCTGAGCGCGGCGAGTCAGGGTCAGGGTCAGCGCGCGAATGGGCAGGCTGGTGTGGCGGCGAGTGCGGTGACCGCGACGCCGATTGCCTCCGCGCCGGCAGCGAGCGCCGCGCCTGCTGCGAATGCGGAGACGAAAACGGAGATGACGCCTGCTGCATCGACATCGACGAACAGCAGCGTCGATGCGACTGTGCCGGCTGTCGTGCCTGCGATAACGCCTTCCGTTGCACCGGCTGCGGCGCCTGAAATGACGCCTGCCCCTGCGCCTGCCGCCTTGCCAGCCACACCGGACAACGCAACGCCATCGCAGCCGCAATCGTCTGCACCGCTTCCAGTCGAATCACGCCGCGTGGACGTTCCCGCGTTGCCATCATCAGGCAGCACATCGACGAAAGCGGTACAAGGACCAAGAACGCGCGCCGAGGTCAAAGCCGAACTCGACAGCGCGAGAGAAAACGGCAACCTGCCGAAGTTCGGCAACCCGGACCCCGCGGGACCCGGCGGTGCGCCGAGCTATACCGCGGTTCAACATGCCAACGCTGAGCGCGCACCTTCAGCGGACAGCGCTACAGCCACAACCGACGACGATCAAGGCGCACCAGGCGGACGCGGCACGCGCGTCGCGCCCGTGCGCTGATCGAGTTCCGACTGCGTCATCGCCTGCGTGAGCATCGTCTTTGCTTCGTTGCTCGATGCGTCGATCACGAGCGCCTTGCCGGCATCGCGCCACACGCAGGTCCATTGATCCTGCGCAATGCAGCTGCGCGCGGCGGCAAGAATGCTGTCGCGCTGGAATTCGCGCGACTCGAGATCCGCATGCATCGCCAGTGCGTCGGCATTGTGCGGCTGCGCGTTCAGCACCCGGCCGAGCGCCGCGCGCGCCGCGCCGAGGTTGTCCTTGTCGAGGCTCGCGCGCGCCACGCGCAGATCGTACGCGACGTGCGCCGAGGCCTGCTGCGATTCGTCCGCCGCCTTCGCTTCAGGCGGCTTCGGCACGCGTTCCGTGCGACGCCACTGCTGGTTCTGCTCGGCCTGCGGGTTCTGCATCGCCAGCTGCTGGTTGGGCTGGCCTTGCGGTGCCGGTTGAGCCTGCTGCGGCTGCGGGTTCTGCGCGTACTGCTGCTGGTACTGCTGTGCCTGCTGATACGGCGTCTGATTCAGCGGATCTTGCTGGGTCTGCTGGGTCTGCTGGACCTGTTGCGTCTGCTGAGGCGGCTGATAAGGCTGCGGCTGCGCTTGAGGCTGATAAGGCTGCGTCACCGGGTTCTGCGCGACCGACACCGGCGCCTGCGCGGCGACCGGCTTCGTGTCGGGCTGCGCGGGCACGTTCGCCTGAACCGGCGGCACCGCGGCCGGCCGCGCATGAGACTGCGGCGCCGGATGCGTCGAACGATGCGCCGGTGCAATTGCGGCAGTGACTGCCGGAGCGGATGCGGGCAGATGCGTGCCGTCGCTCGCGATCACACCCGTGGCGGTCTGCAGTGCGAGCATCGGCGAACTGTTGTCGTCGCTCGGGTTGCTACGGTCGCCGCGATTCATCAGCACGTACGCGAACAGACCCGACACGACGACGAGCAGCACCGTCAGCACATACGCGATGTTCTTCCAGTTGGCGCCGGGCCCGAACGGCGACTCCTCGCGAAATGCGTAGGGCGACTGCTCGTAGCCACCATGAACGGGCGCGTTCCCCTGCCCCCACGAAAGCAGCCGGCGCCACGCGACGTGCGGCGGCTTGACCCATGAGCGCGACGGAGCAGGCCGCGGCGCGCGCGGCTCGGGCTGTGCGGAACCCCGTTCTAGCAGCGAGCGCGACAGCACGTGTTCAGACCGGCCGATCGTGCGCCTGAACTGGCTGCGTATGCGATTGATGAAGCTGGAATCACCGGGCATTTCCTGACCTTTACGTGGCAAACCATCATGTTGCTGCCGTGCTTCGCGCGGTGACAGGGTGCGGGAACTAACTGGGGAAAGACCGAAGCAGAAGCACCAGGTGCACGGCGCGGACAAAGCGGAAATTTATGATATCGGCTGCGCAGCAAAGGTCAACAGCGAAAGCAGAACAAAATGTATCGCCTGTTTCGACGATCCGGCCCCGCGTCATTTTCGCAAACAGGTCATATTTCGCATCGCGGTGTGCACCGCGCGAGGACATTCGCGGGCGGTGCACCGGCAACGTCACCCTGCGAAGACCAAGATGGTGCCTTATCGAAATCAATACGGCATCCGAAGTATTACAAGCATTTCGAAAAATGCGAAAACTATCGCATCAAGTACGAGCGCCCGCGCACATCAGCCGTCAGTCTTTCGGCCGATGCTAAGATCCGTCATCGAAAGTTGCAGTTGAAACATCGCGTTGCAACGCGCTTTTGGCACGCCAGGTTTGATGACGCGCGTGCACTCGTAAGAAGAATGAGGCAGCATCATGGTGAGACTTCGCGGCATCCTCGGTCCTGTTCTGCTCATCGGTCTGGTGGGCTTGATCATCGCCTTCATTCGCCTGATGAGGTAGCCCCGAAAATCGCCTGACCGCTTCAGTGCGAAGCCGCACTTAACTGCGGCTTCCGCGCATCGGGTCCGCGGCCATCCCGCTTCCGCTATGTTGCCCGTGCCAGCGTGATCGCACGCTCGGGGCACGCGGTCACGCACAACCCGCAGGAACGGCATGCGTCCGCACGCGGCGTGTACGCCACCTGCATGCCGTGCACGCGCAGCTTGAGGCGGCCGAGCATGCCGAGCTCACGATAGTCCGCATCGTCGACGCGGCGAATCTCGAACACCTGCTCCGGGCACACCTCGGCGCAATCGCCCTTGCCTTCGCAGCGGTTCAGGTTGACGACCGGCACGATCACGCCCGGCTCCTGCCTGCATTTCGCGGCGGCGCTCACGAGCGGTCCTCCTTGCGCCAGCCATGGCGTTCGCGCCATGCCTGCTGGAACTGCTCGCGCTCCTCGGGTGTCATCGCTTCCCAGCGACGCCAGTAGCGGCGTTCGCGCCATCCGCCATGCCCCTTGAAGCCGCCGAACAGAATGCGGCTCAGCACCAGCAGACCGAGCGCATGCAGAAAGTCGATCGTCTTCGCACCCGTGAAGAGCGCCGGCACGACCCAGTTCCACAGCGACATCACGAGCCATCCCAGCACCACGACGGCCACGACCACGAGCACCGCCTTGCCCACACATCTGATTCGAAATCTCATCGAGCCACTCCGTTATAGATCGAGTCCTTCGTACACCGGCTGCAAACGCGCGCGCAGATGCCGCACCGCATAGCGCTTGCGCGCGAGCAGCGTGTTGAGCGGCACGCCGCTTTCGGCAGCCATCGCCTTGAAACTTTTGCCTTCGATTTCATGCGCGACGAACACGTCGCGCTGCTCGGGCGGCAAACCGTCGAGCGCGTCCTGCAGTGCGTCGAGCAGCACCGTGCGCGCGTAGATCGCCTCCGGCCCCGCGTCCTGCGACGGCAACGCGAGATCGAGCCGCGGTGCGTCGCCGCTTTCGTCCGGGTCGCCGCTCACGTCGGGCAGCGGCAATTCCTTGCGGCGGCGAAAGCGATCGATGATCCGGTTGCGCGCAACCCGGAACAGCCACGCGCTCGCCTGCTCGATCGGCGCGGGCAGACGGTACGCTTCGACGAACTCGCTGAAGACGTCCTGCAGGATGTCTTCGGCTTCGCCGGGGTCGCGCACGCGCCGCCGGATAAAATTCCCGAGCCGCGCGCGCTCACGCAGCACGGTAGCCGTGATGTCGCTGTCTTTTTCGGTCATCGTTGCCAGGGTGCGCGGCGGGTCCATGGGCCTGAAGACGTTTCAGGACCGGGAATATTGTGGCGGTGGGAAAAATGTCCAATTTCGAAGAACGGAGAGAACGTGCGATGAAACGCATGCCTTACCCGCTGGCCATGCTGATGCTGGCTGTGCCGTTGCTCGTTGTGCTGCTGACTGCGCGGCCGGCGTTCGCTGCTGAATTGCCGAAAGCAATTGCCAGTCAGATTCCCGCCGGCTACCAGGTGATGCTGTGGAAAGCAGGACTGCTCGACCGCAGCGGCGCCGACGGCTATCTGGTGGTCGCGCACCGTCCGGACGATTCGAAAGAAACGCCTTCGCCGCGCCCGTTGATGATCTTCGTGCGCAATCCGGATGGCACATTCAGGCTTGCGGCCCGCAACGATCACGTCGTGATGCGTGCCGACGCGGGCGGCCAGTGCGATCCATTCGCGGACGGCGTGGAAGACGGCCAGGGTCTCACGGTCAAGGACCGCTACTTCACGGTCGAAAACGGCGAAGCGTGCGGCGACCACTGGACCGACTACATCACGTTCCACTACGACGACCTGCATCGCGACTGGCTCTTTCACAAGGAGATCGTGCAGAGCTTCAGCTACGACGAACTCGTGAACGGCAAGCCCGGCAAGACGACCGTCACGAACGCGGACCGCGCGCGGCCGGTGACGTTCGACGCATGGCGACCGGCGCCGTGAGCGGGATGCGTCGGCATGGCGTTATGACTTCAGGCGCGGCTGCCGCGACAGCTGATCGAGCCACGCGCACAGCATGTCGCCCATCGCGACGGCCCATCGATCGACTTCCGCCTTCGAGTGCGCATCGCCCGACACGTGCTCGCCGAGCACGGCCATCGATGTCATCACGAATTCCGCCGCGAACGCATGTGTTTCGTCCGTCGCATCGGGCAGCGCTTCCGCCATGAACGCGTGCGCCTGCTTCATCGTGGCAGCCTTCAGCGTGACCGCTTCCGGCGCGTCGCGATAAAGCGGTGCGGCGTCGCCGAGCGCGACGCGCAGCGCCGCTTCCTCATATTCGGTGCGAAAGAATTCGCGCACCGTCGCGCGCAGCCGGTCGAGCGGCGCGCGTTTCGTGTCGGCCAGAAGCGTGGCGATCAGGTCGCTCGTCTGCCGCCACTCGTCGGCCTGCAGCCTGAACAGGATCGCCTCCTTGTTCGGGAAATACTGGTACAGCGAGCCGACGCTCACGCCCGCTTCCTCCGCAACCCTCGCCGTGGTGAAGCGGCGGGCGCCTTCGCGCACCAGAACGCGAATAGCCGCCTCGAGAATGTCCGCGACGAGCCGCGAAGAACGCTCCTGCTGCGGACGCTTGCGCGCCGAAATCTCGGGGCTGGAGCGGCTTTTCACGGCGGTGGACCTCCGAATGCGAATAGAAAATGCGATGAATTATTCGTATTCTAACGAGGTGCGCAATCCAGCGCCACGGACCAAGGGAAAACACCATGACCACGCTGACCACGCCGCCGCTCGCCACGCTGTTGCCGGAACTTTTCGCGGAGGCGGAAGCCTCGCAGCACCAGTTCAGAACGGAGCTCGCGGCGCTGCCCGCGGCGGAACGCGAGCAGTTGCTCCACCCGGACGCGGACTACCACGCGCTGTATTCGCGCGCGAAAAACGCGTATCTCGCGATATCGCCGGCAACCGGCTCGCTGCTGTACATGCTTGCGCGGTCGACGCGCGCCACGGCGATCGTCGAATTCGGCATGTCGTTCGGCCTGTCGACGCTGCATCTCGCGGCCGCGCTGCGCGACAACGGCGGCGGCCGCGTGATCACGACGGAATTCGAGCCGTCGAAAGCGCTGCGTGCCCGCGCAAACTTCGAGCGCGCCGGGCTCGGCGATCTGATCGAGATCCGCGAAGGCGATGCGCTCGAAACGCTCGGGCGCGACCTGCCCGCTTCGCTCGATCTCGTGCTGCTCGACGGCGCGAAGCCGCTGTATCCGCCGGTGCTGGCGCTGCTGGAGCCGCGTCTGCGCACCGGCGGTCTCATCGTCGCGGACAATGCGGATCGGAGTCCTGATTATCTCGCCGAGGTTTCGGATGCGCGCGGACGCTATCGCACCGTTGCGTTCGCGGACGATGTCGCGGTGTCGATGAAGCTGGGCTGACGCTCGATGAAACAGGCTCGATGAAGCACACGCGCTGAAATGCGAATGCGCGAGCCGCGGTCACCAGCAAACAGGATCGGACCCGTTGGGTACGCGGCGTGCTTCCTTTGTTGGGTCGCCACATCGGCAATCCGGAGGCGTTCGAAATGACGTCAACCCGCCATGGACTGAAGCCCGCCGTGCCCACCACCGCTGTCTGCGCCAGCCGCATCATGCTCGCGCTGCTGTCGGCCACCATGCTCTTCATCGAAGCGCCGTTCGCGCACGCCGACGATTCCCCGAGCCCATGCGCGGCGCTGAAGCGGATCGTTCATGCCGCGCCGAACGGCTTCGCCGCGCTGACGCCCGACGACGGCCGCGGCATGGCGCAGCCCTACGGCGACGACGCGCAGTGCAATGGCGGCCACGACAGCTACCAGTGCCAATGGACGCCCCGTAACGGCGGCTCGAGCGCCGATGCGCTGCAAGGCGTCGCCGCCGACATCGCTTCGTGCCTGCCGGACGCTACGCACGACGTGAACTCGCCGGCACGCCAGCATTTCTACCTGGGCCCGCGCGGCTCGCGCACCGAGATCACCGCAACCACCGCAGGCGCGAGCAAGTTGCGGCTGACCGTGTCGGGCAAATAGCCAACGCGACGAATCAGCCCCACCGCCCGTCCGCGAAATATCCGCTTCCTCGCCCGGAATAAGCGGCGCACTATCGATGTTCACCCTCCTGTAGCGGCCAGCAAGCCGCCGGAAACGGGCCACGGATCGGCGCGCGGCGTTCCCCGCCGTACACGATTTTTTCGTCAGGCTGTAACCGGACGCCCGTTTCATCCGTATTCACAGGATGAGGGCGCGACGCGCATCGTCGCCGCTCCGTTCGGAGGACTTCATCATGATCAGACGTCGTTTCCTGTTTTCCGGTTTGACGGCCGGCATCGCCGCGGCATCGGGTGTGGCGTTCTATGGTTCGCGCGCGGCGCGCGCCGCGGATGCCGCGCCGCCGCAGAAATTTCCCGTATCGATGAGCGACGCCGACTGGCACAAGCGCCTCACGGCCGCGCAATACGACGTGCTGCGCGAGGCCGGCACCGAGCGGCCGTTCACAAGCCCGCTGCTGAACGAGCACCGCCACGGCGTCTTCTCGTGCGCGGGCTGCGCGCAGGCGGCGTTCTCATCGGACACGAAGTTCGAAAGCGGCACCGGCTGGCCGAGCTTCTGGAAGCCGCTGCCAAACGCGATCGGCACGACGACGGATACCTCGTTCGGCATGGAACGCACCGAAGTGCATTGCAGCCGCTGCGGCGGGCACCTCGGCCACGTGTTCGACGACGGCCCGAAGCCGACCGGCCTGCGTTACTGCATGAACGGCGTCGCACTGACCTTCAAGCCGACTACGGCCTGAGCGACCGCGCGAGGCAACCGCGCGCGCCATCGTCAGCATCATCGGGAAACAGAACATGAAACTCATCGATTCGATCCGCCAGCTCGCGCAGAGCACAGCGGGGCGCGCGTTGCGCCAGAGAATCCGCGGCAACACGGGCCCTACGGCGTTCGCGCTCGCGGCGCTCGCCGCGGCCGGCATCGGGCTGCAGCACGCGTATGCGTCGTCGGAGGACGCGCGGGCGGTGCCGGCGCCCACCGTCGACGAAGCGCCGGGGCCGTCCGGCACCGAAACCGCGGTGCTCGCGGGCGGCTGCTTCTGGGGCGTGCAGGGCGTCTTCCAGCACGTGAAAGGAGTGAAGAGCGCCGTGTCGGGCTACGCGGGCGGCAACCGTTCGACGGCCGAATACGAGGTGGTCAGCACCGGCACCACGGGCCATGCGGAATCCGTGCAGGTCACGTTCGATCCGCACCAGATCAGCTACGGCAAGATCCTGCAGATCTACTTTTCCGTCGTGACCGACCCGACGACGCTCAACCGCCAGGGTCCCGACAGCGGCACGCAGTACCGCTCGACGATCTTCGCCGCGAACCCCGAGCAGGCCCGCGTCGCGAAGGCGTACATCGCGCAGCTCGGTGCGGCGCACGTGTATCCGGACGCGATCGTCACAACGATCGAGATGAACCGCACGTTCTATCCGGCCGAGGGCTATCACCAGAACTACCTGACGCTGCATCCGGACCAGCCGTACATCGCGATCAACGACATTCCGAAGGTCGAGAACCTGAAGCACTTTTTCCCGCAGATTTACCAGCCGAAGCCGGTGCTGGTGAAAACGGCGGCGACAGACGGCGCGACCTGACGCACGGCGGCCGCGCGGTTAGCGGCGCGGTTACCGGTAGCCTGTTTTTCCCTCCTCCCGGCGGGCTCCTTGACGGGCCGGATGCGCACATCCGTCCTATGACGTTCGGCCGAGGCGACGCGGGTCGGCGCGTGGCGTAAAATACGCGCTTTCCCGTTACGCTTGCCAACATGACGCTCGCCTCCACCCTCGAAATCATCGCCGAACTGAAAGCCGGCCGGATGGTGATTCTCGTCGACGAAGAAGACCGCGAAAACGAAGGCGATCTCGTCATCGCCGCCGAACACTGCACGGCGGAAGCGATCAACTTCATGGCCCGCTACGGCCGCGGCCTGATCTGCCTCACGCTCACCCAGGAACGCTGCAAGCAGCTGAACCTGCCGCTCATGACGTACCGCAACGGCACGCAGTACGGCACCGCGTTCACGGTCAGCATCGAAGCGGCCGAAGGCGTGACCACCGGCATCTCGGCGGCAGACCGCGCGCGCACCGTCGCGGTGGCGGTCGGGCGCGACACGCGCGCCGAAGACATCGTGCAGCCGGGCCACGTGTTCCCGATCATGGCGCAGCCGGGCGGCGTGCTGGTGCGCGCCGGCCACACGGAAGCCGGCTGCGATTTCACCGCGCTCGCGGGCCTGACGCCCGCCGCGGTGATCTGCGAAATCATCAAGGACGACGGCACGATGGCGCGCCTGCCCGACCTGATGACCTTCGCCGACGAACATAAGCTGAAGATCGGCACCATCGCCGACCTGATCCACTACCGCAGCCGCACCGAATCCATCGTCGAACGCGTGGCAGAGCGCATCATGCATACCGCGCACGGCCCGTTCCGCGCGGTGCTGTACCGCGATCAGCCGAGCGGCTCGCCGCATATCGCGCTGGTGCGCGGCACGCCGAGCCCGGACGTCGACACGCCGGTGCGCGTGCACGAGCCGCTGTCGGTGCTGGACGTGCTGGAGATCGGCGCGTCCACGCACTCGTGGTCGCTGGACGCCGCCATGCGCGAGATTGCCGAGCGCGATCTCGGCGTGATCGTGCTGCTCAACTGCGCGGACTCGAAGGACCAGCTGATCGACGTGTTCCTCGCGCTGGACGAGAAAGACAAGGCGGAGGCGATGAAGCGCCGCCCGGTCGACTTCAAGACCTACGGCGTCGGCGCGCAGATTCTGCGCGAGCTGGGCGTCGGCCGCATGCAGGTGCTGTCGAATCCGCGCCGGCTCGGCAGCATGTCGGGCTACGGGCTCGAAGTAACCGGCTTCGTGCCGATGCCGGGCGGCAAGACGGAAGCACCCTGCCCGCCAGGCACGCGCAACTGAACCACAGACCATCGGACAACCGACACACGCCGGCCAGACAATCGGCGTGTTCATCCACCAACGGAACCCTACATGGAAATCGGACAATACCAACCGAATCTCGACGGCGATGGACTGCGCATCGGCATCGTCCAGTCGCGCTTCAACGAACCGGTCTGCAACGGCCTCGCTGACGCGTGCATCGAAGAGCTCGAACGCCTCGGCGTGACGGGCGAAGACGTGCTGCTCGTCACAGTGCCGGGCGCACTCGAAATCCCGCTCGCACTGCAAAAACTCGCGGAAAGCAGCCAGTTCGACGCGCTAATTGCGCTCGGCGCCGTGGTGCGCGGCGAGACGTATCACTTCGAGCTCGTGTCGAACGAAAGCGGCGCGGGCATCTCGCGCGTGTCGCTCGACTTCGGCATTCCCGTCGCGAACGCGGTGCTCACCACCGAGTCCGACGAGCAGGCCGTCGCGCGCATGACCGAGAAGGGCCGCGACGCAGCGCGGGTCGCCGTGGAAATGGCGAACCTGTCGGTCGCGCTCGAACAGCTGGGCGGCGATGACGACGAAGACGAAGAGGATGAAGACGAAGAGGAACGTGCATGAAGAGCGCTCGCCGACGCTCCCGCGAACTGGCCACGCAGGGGCTTTATCAGTGGCTGCTGTCGGGTGCGCCCGGCGGCGAGATCGACGCGCAGCTGCGCGGCGCGCAGGGCTTCGACAAGGCCGACCATGAGCATCTGAATGCACTGCTGCACGGCGTGATCCGTGACGTCGACACGCTCACGGCAGACCTCACGCCCTGCCTCGATCGCCCGATCGACCAGCTCTCGCCGGTTGAACGCTCGGTGCTGCTCGTCGCGGCGTTCGAGCTCAAGCATCACATCGACATCCCGTATCGCGTCGTGATCAACGAAGCGGTCGAACTGACCAAGACGTTCGGCGGCGCGGATGGCTACAAGTACGTCAACGGCGTGCTCGACAAGCTGTCCGCGAAACTGCGTCCCGACGAAACCCAGGCGGCCCGCCGCGGCTGAGCATCGAGCATGAACACCGTTGCAGAACCCCTCGTGCGGCTCGCCGCCCGCGTCGACGCAATCCAGCCGTTCTACGTGATGGAGCTGATGAAGGAAGCCGCGCTGCTTGAAAGCGCGGGCCGCGACATCATCCACATGAGCATCGGCGAGCCGGACTTCACGGCGCCGGAGCCGGTCGTCGAAGCGGCCGCGAAAGCGCTGCGCCGCGGCGTCACGCAGTACACGAGCGCGGTGGGGCTGCAGGCGCTGCGCGAAGCGATCGCGGGCCACTATCAGCACGCGTATGGCATCGCCGTGGACCCGGCGCGGATCGTCGTGACCGCGGGGGCGTCGGCAGCGTTGCTGCTCGCGTGCGCGGTGCTCGTCGATCGCGACGACGAAGTGCTGATGCCGGACCCGTGCTACCCGTGCAACCGCCATTTCGTCGCGGCTGCCGAAGGCAAGCCGGTGCTCGTGCCGAGCGGCCCGGCCGAACGCTTCCAGCTGACCGCCGCCGACGTCGAAGCGCGCTGGAATGCACGCACGCGCGGCGTGCTGCTCGCGTCGCCGTCGAATCCCACGGGCACGTCGATCGAGCCGGCGGAACTGCAGCGCATCGTCGCCGCGGTGCGCGCACGCGGCGGCTTCACGATCGTCGACGAGATCTATCAGGGCTTGAGCTACGACGCGCCGGCCGTCTCGGCGCTGACGTACGGCGACGACGTGATCACGGTCAACAGCTTCTCGAAGTACTTCAACATGACGGGCTGGCGGCTGGGGTGGCTCGTCGTGCCGCCGGCCCTGGTCGGCGCGTTCGAGAAGCTCGCGCAGAACCTGTTCATCTGCGCGTCGGCGCTCGCGCAGCACGCGGCGCTCGCGTGCTTCGAGCCGGATACGCTCGCGATCTACGAGAGCCGGCGTCTCGAGTTTCGTCGCCGGCGCGAGTTCATCGTGCCCGCGCTCGAATCGCTCGGCTTCTCGGTGCCGGTGATGCCGGACGGCGCGTTCTACGTGTACGCGAACTGCCGCGGCGTTGCGCATCCGCATGCGAACGACAGCGCGCAGCTCACCAACGCGATGCTGCACGACGCGGGCGTCGTGCTGGTGCCGGGGATGGACTTCGGTTCGTACGCGCCGCACGACTACATCCGGCTGTCGTATGCGACTGCGTATGGCAAGCTAGAAGAAGCGGTCGAACGGCTGCGGGTGCTGTTTACGCGGAACGGGTGAAGCGCGGCGCGGCACCTTCTCGCGAAGAGCGGCACGAGCTGAAAGCGCGAAGGGCACCCGAGGGTGCCCTTCTTCTTTGGCGCTACGCATACTGCGCGGCGCACGGAACGCCGCGATAAAACTCAGGCGCCGAACTCCGGCGACGTCGGATGCTTCGCGGCAGGTGCCGCATTCGTGCTGGCGTCGTCCTGCTCCGGCTTCTGCGTCGTGGCAGCCGCCGCGGTCTTCGTCGTGGCGAGCGGGTGAGCCGAGTCGAGCGACACGGTCACGCGCTTCGCCGGTGCCGCCGGCGTGCTGGTCGAGGCCGTGGTCGTGACCGGCGCCTGCGGCGCGTTGATCGGCACCTTGACGCCGCGCGCCACGTCGCGCAGACGGCCGCGCTCGGCCATCACCTTCGCGCCGTAGCCGCCGTCGTCCTGCGACGTCGAACCGACGTAGAGGCGCAGGCCGCCCGCGAGCGTACCGCCGCGCGCGATGCAGTCCTTCAGCACCAGCGCGCCGACCTTGATGTTCGTCAACGGTTCGAGCGCCGTGCGTTCGCCGCCGAAGTAATCGAACTTGTCGGAATGCACCTTCGACATCACCTGCATCAGCCCTTGCGCGCCGACGCCGCTTTCCGCATACGGATTGAAGCCCGATTCGATCGCCATCACGGCGAGCAGCAGCAGCGGATCGAGGCCGACTTCGCGGCCCGTATCGAAGGCCGCGCGCACGAGCGCGCCGACCGGTTGCTGCGCGACGCGATAGCGGCGCGAGAGATAGTTAGCGACGAGGTCCTGCTCGCGCCTGGAGACGAGCACGCGGTCGTCGCGCGCATCCGCGGCGACGCGCTGCGCCGGAATCAGGCGCGCCAGCTGGCCGACGCTCGGCAGCGTGCGCGGGTCAAGACCGTTCAGCGTGGACACGTTGGTGCCGGGGCCCGATGCATCGAGCGGGCTGGTGCCGTCATAGGCCGTCGGGGCCATCTGGAAAGTCTGCGCGGTGGCCGGGCCGGACATGTTCGACGCGCCGTCGTTGCTGGAAACCGCGAGCGAATCGTCCGACGAGCCGTTGTCGTCGTGATTGATGGCCGGCAGCGGATTGCCCTGCAGCAGACGCGCAGGACCCGCCTGAACGGCCGCCGACACGAACGGCATGATCCTGGCAGCCAGGGTACCTCGCAACGTGGGCATGAGCCACATGGCGACGGCGAGCAGCACGGCGAACACGCCGACGATACTGAAAAGATGGTGACTCACACGCGTCCCACGGCGCAACACTGCGCGCGTTGCCTGCGCGATTCGCGCATCGGGACGCCACGTTAACCAGGCGTTCATTCAGATCTCCCATGTTGCATGACGCCGCGAACGCACCGGGCTTTGAGCCGGCGACAGCCTGTGTTCGCAGAATCAAGACGTCGCACGCTCTGGTTCGGGCGCGAGCGGCGTCGGGAAAACGGCATACACCGTCTGGGAGCCAAAAAGTCCGCAGGCATGCTCGAAAAGCACGCGTTCGGAGGCTCCCACGCGAAAAGCCAGCGTCGATTGGCGCTGGCGAGGACAGCAAAAGACCGTTCAGTTACCGTGCAGGGAAGACGGCGTACGGCGACGCGATGCGTCTTGGACCGGGGGGCGGTGGCTAAAAACTGCAATCCCTGCAACCAATGTGCACGGATTCTAGCAAAGTTTTATAGATCGTCAACACTATAGATCGACGAAATTATAACCAAACGTAATAATGAACAGCGTTCAGTCCGACAGGAGCCGCGTGGAACCTCATTCTCCGGGGTGCCGATAATTCGCCTCCGAACGTGCGGCAACCAACACAGGTAAAATCGACAATCGACTATCAACGGGCGGCACCCGCCCCTTCCTCCACGCTCGCCGCTTTTTGCGGCCCGATCGGACAGATGAAATACAAAGACCTGCGCGACTTCGTCGGCCGTCTCGAAACGCTCGGCGAACTGCGCCGCATCTCGCAAAACGTCTCGCCCCACCTGGAAATGACCGAGCTCTGCGACCGCGTGCTGCGCGCCGGCGGCCCGGCGCTGCTGTTCGAGGCGCAGCCTGAGCGCGCGTTCCCGGTGCTCGGCAACCTGTTCGGCACGCCGCGCCGGGTGGCGCTCGGCATGGGTGTCGATGCCGATGCCGATGCGGGCGCGGGCGCGGGCGACGGCGCCGCGCTCGAGTCGCTGCGCGACGTCGGCCGGCTGCTGTCGGCGCTGAAGGAACCGGAGCCGCCGCGCGGCCTGAAGGACGCCGGCAAGCTGCTGTCGCTCGCGAAGGCGGTCTGGGACATGGCGCCGAAGACGGTGAGCTCGCCGCCCTGCCAGGAGATCGTCTGGGAGGGCAGCGACGTCGATCTCGCGAAGCTGCCCATCCAGCATTGCTGGCCGGGCGACGTCGCGCCGCTGATCACGTGGGGGCTCACCGTCACGCGCGGGCCGAACAAGCCGCGCCAGAACCTCGGCATCTACCGGCAGCAATTGATCGGCCGCAACAAGCTGATCATGCGCTGGCTCGCGCATCGCGGCGGCGCGCTCGACTTCCGCGAATTCGCGCTGCAGAACCCGGGCAAGCCGTATCCGGTCGCGGTCGTGCTCGGCGCGGATCCGGCCACGATCCTCGGCGCGGTGACGCCGGTGCCCGACACGCTCTCCGAGTACCAGTTCGCAGGGCTCCTGCGCGGCGGCCGCACCGAACTCGCGAAGTGCATCACGCCGGGCGTCGATACGCTGCAGGTGCCGGCGCGCGCGGAGATCGTGCTGGAGGGCTTCATTTACCCGCAGCAGGGCTCGCCGGAGCCTGCGCCTGCGGATGCACCGCCGCGCCCGTCGAAGGGCGCCAGCGCCGCGTACGAGCACGCGCTCGAGGGCCCCTACGGCGACCACACCGGTTACTACAACGAACAGGAGTGGTTCCCGGTCTTCACGGTCGAGCGGATCACGATGCGGCGCGACGCGATCTATCACTCCACCTACACCGGCAAACCGCCCGACGAGCCCGCAGTGCTCGGCGTCGCGCTGAACGAAGTGTTCGTGCCGTTGTTGCAGAGGCAGTTCACCGAGATCACCGACTTCTATCTGCCGCCGGAAGGCTGCAGCTACCGTATGGCGATCGTGCAGATGAAGAAGAGCTACCCGGGTCACGCGAAGCGCGTGATGTTCGGCGTGTGGAGCTTTCTGCGCCAGTTCATGTACACGAAGTTCATCGTCGTCGTGGACGAGGACGTGAATATCCGCGACTGGAAGGAAGTGATCTGGGCAATCACGACACGCATCGATCCGTCGCGCGACACGGTGCTCGTCGATCGCACGCCGATCGACTATCTCGACTTCGCGTCGCCGATCGCGGGTCTCGGTTCGAAGATGGGGCTCGACGCAACCAACAAGTGGCCGGGCGAAACCGATCGCGAGTGGGGTCGTCCGATCACGATGGACGACAAGGTGAAAGAGCGCGTGGATGCGCTGTGGAACGAACTCGGTCTCTAAAGAACGAACGGGCGCGAAGAGGGCTGAAGACGCGCCGCTAAAGACGCGCTAAACGACGACGGCGCAGCACGGCTCGACACCGTCGCTGCGCCGTCGTTCATGACCGCGCTACCGCCGTGAAGCTATAAAGCCATGACGCTATGGCGTGCGCAGCGAGCACACACCATCAGGCCGCTACTACTGGTTGCTTTAAGCAAAACGCACCACGCGCCCCCACGCGGTCCATTCGCTCAGTAGCGCCGGTAGTAGCCGCGGTGATAGTAGCCGTGGTAGTACCCGTGGTAATACGGGTGATAGTACGGACCGTAGTACCCACCCACCACCACAGGCGGCGGTGCATAGACGACCGGCGGAGGCGGCGGCGCGTACACAACCGGCGGCGGTGCATACACGGGCGGCGCCGCGTAAACCGGATACGCCGGCACGCCGATCCCGATCCCCACTGAAACGTGCGCCTCTGCGGCCGTGGACAGTCCCACGCCAATCGCAGCGGCTGCAATCAACGGCACAAGCTTGTTCACTTCTCTTCTCCTTGCGACTCGATCTCATACCGGGTCGCTCAACGTGCGTGTTCTACCAGTTCAATGTATCGAAAAGGCCTGCACGCTGCTGCATGCATTTGTTGCAAATTGCAATTGCTTCCGCGATGCCGATAAAAAGCTTCGACCGCTCATCGCTCAAGATGCGAGCGGCAGCGCGGAGAATCAAGGGTTTACGCAGGTGCGAAATGCGCGCGCAGACATTCGTACCGATGTGCAGTGATCCTTCACCACAGCGTCGGTAATCTTTGATTACAAATTCTTTGATGCCGCGATGGGCATGCGATGCGGGCGCGCCACGATGCTTGAACGCGCAAACGTTGCAGCGCGCGTGGCGACCATACGACGACGCCCGGCACGGGGCCGGGCGTCGCTGAGGAATGGAGAATGAAGCGTCGGTATTTCGCCGGGGACTAGCCCACCTTCACGTAGACGAACTCACGCGTGACGGTGGGCGGCACGTAGGCGCCGCTGATCCTGACACGGGGCGTGAGGCGCTTTTTCTGATCCCACCAGCGACGCCGCTGTGCAGGGGTGAGGAAACGCAGGTGCTTTCGGTAAGAAAAAATACTCATAGGACCTCCCGATTGTGACTGCGATGACAGCGAGACCTGTATCGTCGATTTCGACCCCGGACGATGTGGACCAGTGGAGCACAATTTGGGCCACTCGTGCGGTCGCGTTGCGGACAACCCACAATGCATTGTCCGCAGCCGCTTTCCGGCGTACGCCGCGTCACGTGCGCGCTGTTTTCGTGGACCCGTTCGTCACACGAAATCCGGCGCGCGCGTGCAGCGACGCACCCACGTTCTGTCGAGTTTTCTGTCGTCTTGCCGAGCCGATGCCGCGATGTCGTCATCGTCGTCGCGCAGCTGTGCCGGCTCATCGCCCATCCATCGCTCGTTAATTGCGCATCAATCGGATTGCACCTGCGCCGCCGTCGATCACCCGCGACGGTCGGCCAATGCTTCTTTATAGCGGCCGGCGACGCGCGGTTCGGTTCGTCGGACAACATACGATTGCCCTTCCCGCCCCCCCGCCACTGGTGCATTGCAGCGGCACGGCGCGCGCGCCGCCGGGAAGCCGTGATAATGTGGCGGGCGGAACAACCGACGAGAACGCACAATGATCAAGGTCAGTATCCTCTACCCGTACCGGGAAAACGGCCGCTTCGACGTCACGTACTACTGCGAGTCCCATATGCCGCTCGCGGCGAAGCTGTTCGGACCGGCGCTCAAGGGCTGGTCGGTCGACGTCGGCATCAATGGCGGCGCGCCGGATTCGAAACCGCCGTTCGTGGCCGCCGGACACTTCGTGTTCGATACGGTCGAAGCGTTCTACGAGGTGTTCAAGCCGGCCGCGAAGCAGTTGACCGACGACATCCCGACGTACACCGACAGCACGCCGCAGATCCTCATCAGCGAAATCACGGTGGACGTCTGACGACGACCCGCGGCAGCCCGCCTCGGGTCCGCTAGCAGCACGTACCGCAGCAACACCGGCAGGACCAGCGCCACGGGGAAGGCGCCGCAACGCGAGCGCAACCGCAGCAACCGCAGCAGCGCGCAACGCACAACAAGGACCGGCTCGCCACGCGGCCGCCGGCGTATCACGGTTCGCCCCGCGGACCGCATGACGAAGGAAAGGACATCGAGATGTTCGGCGACATCGCCCGTTTTCTGCTCAATACCCTCTTCACGCTCTTCGGCGCGGCACTGCTGCTGCGCGTCTGGTTGCAGTTCGTCCGGCTGCCGCCGTACAACCCGGTCTCGAACGCCGTGCTGCAGGCCACGAACTGGATCGTGCTGCCGCTGCGCAAGATCATTCCGGGGCGGCACAACATCGACTGGGCGAGCTTGATCGCAACGCTGATCGCCGCGTTCGCCTACGTGGTGCTGATGGTGTGGAGCGTCGGGGTCGACCCGCTGCAGCTGTTGCCCACGCTCGTCATCGTCGCGCTGCTGACGATGATCAAATGGGCGCTCAACCTGATCATCTGGCTCACGATCCTGACCGCGCTGCTGTCGTGGCTGAATCCGCATTCGCCCGCGATGCCGATCCTTTACCAGCTGACCGCGCCGTTCCTCGGTCCGCTGCGCCGTGTGATTCCGCAACTGGGCGGCATCGACCTCTCGCCGATCCTGCTGTTCGTGATCGTCGAGATCCTGCTGCGCGTGATCGAACGCGTGTCGATGCAGCTCACGTTCTTCGGCATCTGATCCCCGGATAGCTGAACGGGCGCGGTCGTTCCGCGCCCGTTTTCCCGCGCTCCCGCTACGCCAGCTAAAGCGCGGCGCTCACGCAGCCTGCCCGTTCGGGCGCAATAGTTGCGCCCCCCTCTCCGCATGCCACTCGTCAGCGAGGAGGGTCAATGAGCGTGCGCGCATTCGATGGCGAGGTGCAGGACCGCGTCTCGTCGGCCGCACGGCTGGGCCGGCTGCGCGTCGCGCGCGTGCTGTTCATCGCGACCGTGCTTTCCGGCGCCACGCTCATGTGGATCGCGCCGCGTCCACCGTTGTGCGATCTGCCGCAGCACGCGGCACAGGTTGCGCTGCTGCGCGATCTGATCGCGGGCACGTCGCCGTGGGCGTCGATCGTGCGCGTGAATTTCTTCACGCCGTATCTCGCGGGTCCCCTGCTGACACTGCTGCTCAGCCACGCGATGCCGATCCCGGCCGCGTTCAAGGTGCTGCTGACCGGCGCTTATCTCGCGTTCACCCGTTGCGCAGTACTCCTGCGCAAGCATTTCCGCGGCGACGAACGGCTCGACTGGCTGTTCATACCCGGCTTCTTCGGATTCGCGTTCGCGTGGGGCTTCATCACGTACCTCGTCGCGGCGCCGATCGGCCTGCTGTTCATCCTCTTCGCCGACCGCTACGCACTGGCGCCCAGCAGCCGACGCGCGCTCGGCCTCGTGCTGCTCGGCGTGGCCGTGTTCTTCTCGCACGGGCTCGTGTTCCTGTTCGCGTGCGCAGTGGGCGCGCTGATGCTCGCGATCCGCCAGCGGCGCATCGCGCCGATTGCGCGGGCGATCGGGCCGTATCTGCTGCTTGGTGCGCTGGCTATCGTCTACGCGGCAGTGACGACCGGGCACGACGTGTTGATTGCGCTCGCCAACTACCTGCCGCATCCGAGCTGGGGCGCGATGGGTCGCCGGCCTTCCGAATTCGTGCTGTATCCGCTGACGTCGAACGGTTCCTTCAGGCACGATCCGCTGATCGTGCTGTTCGCGCTCTTCATGTTCGCCGCACCGTGGATACTCGGCGATCGACTGAACCCGCGGAGCCGCGCCACGTTGATACCGTTTGCGGTGATCGTCGCGATCTATGCGTTCGTGCCGGACATCGCGATGAAGACCGCGTATCTGTACCAGCGCTTCGCGGTGTTCATTCTCGCGACCTACGCGCTGATGTTCCGCGCGCCGGTGCCGCTCGCGAATCGCAGCGCTGTGCGGGAGACGTCGGTCTGGCTCGTGCTGATGTGCGGCACGTGGATCTATCTCGGCGTGCAGGCTGTACGCATGGAGCAATTCGCCGCGGAGAGCGCCCGGTTCGAAACGATCCTCGATGCGATGGCGCCGGGGCAGCGCGCGCTGAGCCTCATCTTTCTGAAGCGCAGCGATGCATACGACAGCCAGGTCGCGTACATGCACTACCCGCTCTGGTACCAGGCCGAGCGACACGGTTTCGTCGACATGAACTTCGCCTGGTTCATTCCAGAGATCGTGCGGCTGAGGGCCGGACAGTTGCCGGCTGTTTCGCCGAATTTCGAACTCTCGCCGCAGCGTTTCGACTGGAAGCGGGATGGCGCGCGCAAGTATCGGTACTTCGTGGTGCGCGACACAGCGCCGCTGCCGGCTGGGTTCTTCGCGAACGACGAGTGCGAGGTGAAGCTGGTGCGGACCGCGGGCGATTGGTCGCTGTATGAACGTGGGGGGTGTGGGGAGTGAGCGCGGGGCGCTGCGGCTGGCAATTGCGCAGGCGACTCCACAAACGGACGAAATCCGCGTAAAATGGCGCGCTCTGCGGGCGTCGTATAATGGCCATTACCCCAGCTTCCCAAGCTGGAGACGTGGGTTCGATTCCCATCGCCCGCTCCACGTCGGTTTAAGTTCTCGCCGCGTGTTCAAAGTCCCGCAGCATCCCTTCAGATTCGAGCATCGCCGCTTCCCGGCCTCAACCCTTACTGGCTCTTCTGTTTCTCGATCGCCTTGACGAGCGTAAAACCCGTCTTGTCCAGCGCATAGAAGTACGTCCCGCCGCCGGATTCATCGCGACTGCCGCGAATCTCGATGAGACGACTGTCGGCTTTGAAGCTGATCGGATCATCGACGTCGACGTCCCAGCAGCAAACCGTAAAGGGTAGCCAAACGGTTCGACCCGTCTCCGCATCGATGGCGACCGCCATCACACACGAAGCGCCGCAGCCCCAACTCGTCAACGTATAGTGGCCCGCGAAATTCGGCTTCTGTCCGCTCGATTGCCGCAGGCGCGACCGGTATTGCCGGTCTTTTGCCGACGCGATCTTGACCGTGGCGATTTTTCCTTGATAGAGCGGCGTCGGAAAATCTTTGAACGCAGGAAGAGGCGTATCCGCGCGGGCAAACGTAACCGCCAAAATCGTCAAAGCGAAAGCGCGAGCGATAAATTTGATCATTTCGTCAGTACCAGTGATGCGCTTCCCAGAATTTGCGCGCCTGCGACGCCGTATGATACCGGCCGTAGATGTAGTGAATACCGCCCTGACATTCCTCGATCGCATTCCCGAATGATTTTTCGCCATTCGGATTGAGTTCGTATTGCGGCCGGAGAAGCTGAAACAGGCCGCGCGCCGTCGAGCTGGGATTGCGCGAGTCGACGATGCCAGACGACTCCTGAGCCATTATCCACAGCAGATCGTTGAAATCGGTGGAGGGTACCTTTTCGACCGTGATTGCCTTTCGAAGCGCGATTTGCGATGCGATCGGCACGAGTACCGGGTCTTTGGCTTGCCAACCCTTCTTTGCAGGCTTGGCCTGCCGATGACGATGTGTGTGCTGCCCCATAGCGCGCATTCCTGATGCTCGTTTTGACTTCGCGAATTTGATCATACAAATCCGCGATAGTCCATTTTGCCGAAGGCTTCTATCAGGCGTTATCCAAAATCATTCGATCGGCATATGAAATAAGGGTTACCGCGCAAGACATTTCCGATGTCAGATTTTTAAAACATCATTTGACGTTCTTTAAACTGCAAACGCAGTCACGTCCGACAACAACCGCGCCCCCCTCACGGACACTTCCCCGCGTTGATCCGCCCGGTCATCCGCTTCGTCGCGGCCGTTTCGCACATCGTCTGCGCGGACTGCTGCATCGTGCCACCACCGTACTGCTTCTGTGCCTTGCGCGCGCAGGTCTGATCGCGCTCCTGCTTCCATGCATCGATGCGCGCGTTCATCGGTTGCGGGCAACCCGCGTTCATCGTGCCTTTGGTCGCCACCGCGCGCTGCAGTTTCCGTTCGGCGACGATGCGGTCGCGCCACGCGCACATGTTGATGCTCATCTGGTTCGCGTCGCAATGCGTGAGCATCGCGCCGACCTCGCTCGCGGGAATGCCGCTTTGCTGCGAGATCTCGTCGGCGTCGCTCTGTGCGCGTGCGTTCAGCGCGAAGCAGGTCAACGACAGAAAAACAAACAGGGAAAAGAATCGTGTCATCGGGTGGTTGGCTCCATGATAGGTCACAAGTCGACATGAAAATGCCACAGTCGATTATCCAAAAGGAAGCGCACCCGCCCAATCAGGTAAATCGCGGGTACCGCGCAGAGTAAAGCGCGGGTTCAGCACGAACCACGCCCTCACGCTCTCTTACCAGAACCGGACATTGCACCGCGTCCCGTTGCACAATGGGAATTTCGCGCCGGGTTTACGGTCGATATCGATCACAACCTGACAGATTCACCGCTCACTGGCGGTCTCGCCGCAATGGAACGACACTTCATGCGACGCACGAGCGCCGTCGCGCTCATCGTCGACGTGCGTCAGCATCTGCAAAATCAGCTCAAAGGGCATGCCGCCAGCGATACGCACAAGCTGCAAGCCGCGATCGACGACGTCACGCGCCTCCTGCTCGACGTACGCGCCGGCCGCACGAACGACTTCGAGATCACCGCGCCCACACCGCTGCACATCACGATCTCGGATCGCTGAGGCCGTCCGATGAAGACCGTCGCGATCGCAATCTTTCCAGGCGTTCAGGCGCTCGACGTAGCGGGCCCCGTCGACGTCTTCGCCGAGACCAACCGCTTCCTGTCGCCGGACGACCGCTACGAAACCCGCCTGCTGAGCGCGCAACCCGGCATCGTGCGCGCATCGAACGGCATCGCCCTCGCGGCGGACACGACCTTCGATGAAGCGCGCGACGGGATCGATCTCGCGCTCGTCGCAGGCGGTCCAGCGCTGCCCGAGCATGCGCCCGACGCAAGGCTCGTCACATGGCTCGCCGAGGTCGCAGCACATTGTCCGCGCTATGGATCGATCTGCACCGGCGCGTTCGCGCTCGGCCATGCAGGCCTGCTGGATGGACGACAGGTGACTACGCACTGGCAGCACGCGCAGCAGCTGGCCGAGCAGTTCCCTCGCGCGCACGTCGATTTCGACCGCATCTATCTGCGCGACGGTACGCTGGTGACGTCCGCGGGCGTGACGGCGGGGATCGACCTGTCGCTCGCGCTCGTCGCCGAAGATCATGGTCCGCAGGTCGCGTTGCAGGTGGCGAAGCGGCTCGTCGTGTTCGCGCAGCGGCAAGGCGGCCAATCGCAGTTCAGCCCGTATCTCACCGCACCCGCCGACGAGGCCTCGCCAGTCGCGAAAGTGCAGGCGCATGTGATGCAGCATCTGCGCAAGCGCTTCACGGTGGGCGAGCTCGCGCAGGTCGCTGGCATGAGCGCGCGCAATTTCGCGCGGGTCTTCGTGCAGCAGACCGGCGTGACGCCGCACGAGTTCGTCGAACGTGCGCGCGTCGACGCGGCGCGCACGCTGCTCGAAAGCAGCGAAGTCGCACTGAAGACGGTGGCCTGGGACTGCGGTTTCGGCACACCGGACCGGATGCGGATCGTGTTCGTGAAGCGCATCGGCGCGACGCCGGCGCAGTATCGCGAGCGCTTCCGGCGCCCGCCGCGCGACAAGGCGCCAGCGGACCCGCTGTTATAATTCGCCGCACATCAACGGCCTGCGCCGTGAGCCATGCAAACCCGCGCCGCGCCATCGCGATGCGCTCGTTGCGCATGGCGCATTCGCATCGCCGGCCCACACCGCACCACGTAACGTCACGCAATATCACACCGCGTCGCGCCGCTACCCGGCACCGCGCAGTGCTTTCACCCGCTGTCACTCACGATGATTCACGATCCGAACGACCCCGCCGATCACAACCTGCACGGCCAGGACGACGCCACGCCGAACGACGCAACCAACGACGCGTCTGGCGAACCTTCAGAGACCGCAATCGACAATCCGCTGCATCTGCGCCGCATCCGCAGCTTCGTGACGCGCGCGGGCCGCGTGTCGACCGGGCAGCGCCGCGCGCTCGACGAACTGGGCCCGCGTTTCGTCGTGCCTTATACGCCTGAGCAACCCGACTGGAACAGTGTGTTCGGCCGCCAGGCGCCGCGCGTGCTCGAGATCGGTTTCGGCATGGGCGCGACCACCGCGGAGATTGCCGCGCTGCGCCCGGATGACGATTTCCTCGGCGTGGAAGTACACGAGCCCGGCATCGGCGCGCTGCTGAAGCTGATCGGCGAGCAGCAGCTGTCGAACATCCGTATCATCCAGCACGATGCCGTCGAGGTGCTCGAACACATGATCGCGCCGGGCAGTCTGGATGGCGTGCACATCTTTTTTCCGGACCCGTGGCACAAGGCGCGCCATCACAAGCGCCGGCTGATCCAGCCGAAGTTCGTCGCGCTGCTGGTGTCGCGGATGAAACCCGGCGGCTATCTGCACTGCGCCACGGACTGGCAGAACTACGCCGAGCAGATGCTCGAAGTACTCGGCGCGGAAACAGCACTCGCGAATACCGCGGCGGATTACGCGCCGCGCCCCGACTATCGTCCGGTGACGAAATTCGAACGCCGCGGCCTGCGGCTCGGTCACGGTGTGTGGGATCTGGTGTTCAGGAAGCGCGACGGCGTTTGAGGGGCACAGGCGCGTCGCGCCATCGGGTTTAGTCCGCCCAGCTCAGCAGACCGCTATAACCCGTCACGAGAATCAGCAACCCGAAGCCGATCCGGTACCACGCGAACGCGGTGAAGTCGTGCGCGGCGATGTAGCGCAACAGCCAGCGCACGCACGCGAACGCGCTCACGAACGCCGCGGCGAAGCCGATCGCGAAGAGCCCGAGCGCGTCGACGGACAGGCTGTGCCAATCCTTGTACAGCTCGTAGACGGTCGCGCCCATGATGATGGGAATCGCGAGGAAGAACGAGAATTCGGTCGCGACCTTGCGGTCGAGTCCGAACAGCATCCCGCCGATGATGGTCGAGCCCGAGCGCGACATGCCCGGAATCAGCGCGCAACACTGTGCGAGACCGACCTTGAGCGCATCGGCCGGACGCAGGTCGTCGATCGATTGCACGCGCGCAACGCGCGGGCTTGCGGCACGATCGGCGAGCCTGCGCTGCCGCGCCTCGACCCATAGAATCACCACGCCGCCGAACACCAGCGCGCACGCCACCGGCACCGCGGAAAACAGCGTCGCCTTGATGGCCTTTTCGAACGCCAGGCCGAGCACGATGGCGGGGATCGTCGCGATGATCACGTTGAGCGCGAAACGCCGCGCGCCAGGTTGCGTCGGCAGCCCAGCGACGACGTTCGCGATCTTCACGCGAAATTCCCAGCACACCGCGAGAATCGCGCCGAGTTGGATCACGACGTCGAAGGTTTTGGCGTGCGCGTCGGTGTAGCCGAGCACACTGCCGGCGACGATCAGGTGGCCGGTGCTCGACACCGGCAGGAATTCGGTCAGTCCTTCGACGACGCCCAGTATCAGCGCCTTGCACAGCAGTATCCAGTCCATCGGCAGGCCTCGGAAACAGGTTCACGGAAGGCCGATGGTGCGCGACAAATGCGGGCGATCATGCGGCCGGAAAACGGCCGCGCCCCGTCATTTCTCGACGATCTGCACACGTATGCCGTTTGTAAGGATCTGGATTGTACCAGGTTCGTAATGTACGCCGGCAAACTGCAGCTGCTCGGGCTTGAAGGTGTAGATCGGATAGTTGGCGAGCAGCTGGGTGGCGAGCACCGTGGCGGCCATCTGGATCTGCTGTGCGTAGGCTTCGGCGCCGCCGCCGTTCACCGACACGTTGTCCACGCCCGGCGCTTTCAGGATCACCGAATGGCTCGGGCCGTCGTACGCGAGCTCGCTCGACAGCGTGACAACGCCGCTCACCGGCTGCTGCAGGAACGGGCTCGCGAGCTGCAGGTCGAGCCGCACCGACACACGGTTCGCGTCCGGCAACAAACCGACGACCGGATTGGTCAGCGCGACCTCGAACACCTGCGACACCGTGCGCTGGTACGGGAATTTGCGCTGCACCGCGGCCTGCACCTGTTGCTGCGAGAACGTGTAGTGATCGGGGATGAACGGGAAGGTGGACGTGGCGCACGCGGCCAGCGACACCATGATGCCTGCGGTCGCGCACGCGCCCATCATCGCGCGCAGAAAATGTCGCCGCGCCGGCGCAGCGGATCGAGTCATGCAGTGTTTCCCCATGCAAAGGTATGTCGACGCTTCGATTCTATCGAAACGAACCGCGGCGACGCACAAACCGCGCCGCGCGTCACGTGCGATTCCAGCCGCGTTCGGTCGCGTAGGTGACGGTTGCGCGCGCGAGTTCGAGCGTGCTGTCGATCAGCGTCATCGAGGTCGGCACGGCGTGCTGCGCAGCCACCGGCAATTCGGTGCAGCCGAGAATCGCGGCGCGCACGCCATCGTCCGCCAGCGCGGCGAGGATCGCCGTCAGCGCGACCGACGCTTCGCGCAGCCGCCCCGCTTTCACATCGGCGATGCAGTGGTCGATGCGCTGCTGCATCGCGTCGTCCGGTTCGACAGGTTCGATGTCGCGCGACGCGAGCGTGTGCTGGTAGAAGCGCGACGCGAGCGAGCCGCGCGTCGCCAGCACGGCCACCCGACGCACGCCGGACGGCACCGCGGCCACGCAGGTCTCGGCGATGTGCAGCAGCGGCGCAGGGCTGCGCGCCTGCATCTGCGCATACCAGTGATGCGACGAGTTGCACGGAATCGCGATCAGGCCCACCGCGTTGCGGTTCAGCAGGTCGATGCCGTCGAGCAGATGCGCGAGCGGCGACTCGTCGCCCGTCAGGATCGCGTGGGAGCGGTCGGGTATCTGCGGGAGGTTCGCGACGATCATCGGCAGGTGCTGCTGGTCGCACTCGGCATCCGTCAACTGGATGACCTTGCCCATGAAGTCGACGGTGGCGAGCGGCCCCATTCCGCCCAGCACTCCGATCATCGTCATACCTGTCTCCGCGAATAGAGGCAGCCTCGGTGTCTTCACCGGTCGCGTGCGAAATGCGGCCGTCAGGGGCGCGTTGCGTGTTCCAGCTGCCTGAGCCAGGCGAGCGCTTCGTCGCGCGTCGATCCGCACATCTCCGCCGACGGCTGCAGCCCCGAACAGCACGCGGGCCGCTCCGGCATGCTGAAGATCGCGCAGCTCAGGTCGTCGCGCAGCTGCACGCAGCGGACGCCCGCTGGCTTGCCGTTGGGCATGCCGGGAATCGGGCTCGTGATGGACGGGGCGATACAGCACGCGCCGCACCCCGGCCGGCACGCATGCGCGGCCACCGACGAGCCTGCGGATTGCGACGATTCGATGTGGACGACGGACTGCTTGTTCACCGCTTGCTCACTTTAAGCACACCACCTGACAACAAATTTCTTGATCTGCCATGACGAACGACCGCGCCATTTCGTCACAGCGGCGCCAACGACGCATTGTGCCACCGTCCGCTGCGACCTTTTTACGCAATGTGGCCGCGCAGCCGGAGCCTACACTCAAAACCGTCCGACGCGAGACCACCTCATCATGCCCGCCCTGCCCTCACATTCGCTGTTTCGCCCCGATCTGCTGAGCCGCTACGACGCGAACGGTCCACGCTACACGTCGTATCCGACCGCGCTCCAGTTTCGCGACGACTTCGACGTCGCGCACTACACGCATGCCGCCACCGACCCGGGCGCTTCCGCAAGCGAACTGTCGCTGTACTTTCACCTGCCGTTCTGCAGCAAGGTCTGCTTCTACTGCGGCTGCAACAAGATCGTGACAAAGAACCGCGCGCGGGCGCGGCCCTACCTCGATCTGCTGAAGCGCGAAATCGCGTTGCAGGCTGCGTACTTCGATACGTCGCGTCCGGTTTCGCAGCTGCACTGGGGTGGCGGTACGCCAACCTTTCTTTCGGATGCCGAAACGACGGAACTGATGGCAGCGACGCGTCAGCACTTCAACCTGCTACCGGACAGCGAAGGCGAATATTCGATCGAAGTCGATCCGCGCGAAGCATCGCCTTCCACGATCGTGCATCTGCGCACGCTCGGTTTCAACCGGCTGAGCGTTGGCGTGCAGGACTTCGATCCGCTCGTGCAGGATGCCGTGAACCGCGTCCAGCCGTTGCAGCTGACCATCGACGTGATGCGCGCCGCGCGCTCCACCGGGTTTCATTCGATCGGCGTGGACCTGATCTATGGACTGCCACATCAGACCATCGACAGCTTCGCGCGCACGCTCGAGACGATCGTCGAGCTCGCGCCGAACCGGCTATCGGTGTTCGGCTACGCGCACCTGCCGCAGCTCTTCAAGATGCAGCGCAAGATCGACGCGGCCGCGCTGCCAACGCCCGCACAGCGGCTCGCGTTGCTGCAACTGGTGATCGAGCGGCTGACGGATGCGGGGTACGTGTACATCGGCATGGATCACTTCGCGCTGCCCGACGACGAACTCGCGATCGCGCAGTCGCAAGGCACGCTGCATCGCAACTTCCAGGGCTACAGCACGCGGGCGGATTGCGATCTGATCGGCTTCGGCATGTCGTCGATCGGCAAGGTCGGCGACGTGTACGCGCAGAACGCGAAGGATCTGCCGGCTTACGCGGACGCCATCGGCCGCGGCCGGCTCGCGATCACGCGCGGCATTCGCCTGAGCGCGGACGACCGCATGCGCCGCGACATCATCACGCAGCTCATGTGTCACTTCGAACTGCGTTTCGACGAGATCGAGGTGACGTATGGGATTCGCTTCGACGTCGCATTCGCGAGCGAGCTGACGCGGCTGCGCGCGTTCGAGCGCGATGGTCTGGTGACAATCGGTAAGCGCCGTCTCGACGTGCTGCGCGCCGGCCGCCTGCTGGTGCGAAACATCGCGATGGTGTTCGACCGGTATCTCGGCCAGCACACGCTGAGCCGCTATTCCCGCACCGTCTGAACCCGCCGGTGCGCCGCCGCGGCGCGGACTGGGTGCTGCTTGCCCGGGTTGCGGATTTCGGCGATAATCGCTCTCTTGCCGTACGTCGCCCTTCTTTCTGGTGCGGCGTCGCGCGCATCCACCCCGTCTTCAGGCCCAGGTGGTGAAACAGGTAGACGCAGGGGACTCAAAATCCCCCGCCGCAAGGCGTGCCGGTTCGAGTCCGGCCCTGGGCACCAAAAACAAACACTCTCTATCCGCGACGAGGCCTGCTGCTCGTTGTTGGGAGTCTCGCGGCCAGTCAGGTGACGACCGCGCCTCTCTAGCCCACCGACGACCGCGCGCGCCGTGTCTGTCACAACGTCAAGCGTGCACCGTCACGCAGATATCGAACCGAGTGTTTGCGACGCCACCAGTTTCGGCAACGGATCGCATTTGCACTGACAGCAGTCGTTCTCGAGGGCGACTGTCTTTCCCATCACGGTCATGTCGCGAGGACCATCCGGCACAATCACGCCAGTCGTGTTGCACCGCGGACAATTCACCTTCGCGCCGATAAAGGCGAGCGGACGGCCCTGGAATGACGAACCTTCGACTCCTTCTTCGACCACTCCGTCGTGGTCAGTCTTGTCGCCCTTGAGAATGAACCGACGGCTCATGTCGCGAACCTCTCTGCGTTAGCGTTGACTGGGTTGCATGCGCGCTCGACCTCGTCTGGCCAGACGGGTTTTCGGCAGCTCAGTTGCGCGAGGTAGCCTGCCAAGGCGAGGAAGAACGTCGGTATCGCCGCCCCGAACATGAAATACTTCAACATGGGATTCGGCGAATTCAGCAGATCGGACGCACCGTCGAACTGCTCCTTGAGCATGTTGCGTAATGAGACGTCCGTGGGGAGAAACTCGGATGCTGCCGGTACTACGGAGGGGCCTCCCTCCATGAAGCGGCGGATGTATTCGAAATTCGCGTTCAGTGCGTTCGTCACTTCGAGGTCGCCGGTGCTGCCCTCATCGAAGGCCGTAACAAATCGTCGGCCAAGCGAGAAGGTGTCTTTCACACGACCTTTTTCATCAAGAACGAGGCAGCGCACCATCCGCGGCGCAGTGCGCGTAATCCCAGCCTTAGGCCTGCGTTCAACGTAGAGAAACGCGCTGTCCCAGGGCACGGACACCACCCCTCCAGTCCCATTGTGCTTGAAAGCGTAAATCATTCGGTCGCGCCGGTTGAGTCGAACCGGCTTGTGGGTGTAGGTGAAACAATCCCTGCTCAGGGCCCAAAGACCAATTCCAAGGAACCAGAGCATCACGATCAGGAAGACGCCAAGGACTCCGCGAATCAATCCGAGCTGCCCACGCTGCTCGTAGATGGGCGGAATATGCGTCATCATCCACAGCAGCAGAACGACACCAGCGAGCGAGACTATCCCAGGCAACGTGAACGCTACTACGCCCCAACCCTTCTCGGAGTAGTTTCCATCGCACACTTCCAGAAAGGTTTCGTTCATCGAAAACACGGAGCGGCTATCTTTGGGCGAATCCGACACAGACTGGCCAATCGAAAGGCGAGCCGCATTTTCATCGTCGCTAACGGGCCGATTCAATCGATACCGCGTCATTCCATCAAATGCCATCTCTAATCTCCGTTACGAGAGCATTGCAAGAAACGCCTTCCTGTCTTCATCAAGAGTCTGGAAGCTTTCCGCGCCCTTCTTCAACCCGAAGTAGCAGCGCTCCAGCCACTCATAAACCTCTCTGCCCTTGAAATAATTCATCAGAACACCAATCACTGCGGCAACCAGCAGCAGGGGGAGCGCAATCACAGCAGCTGCAGATGCGGTCATGAATACAACCGAGTAGGCCAACGCGACCCCGACAGTCGCCGACGCCAAGTCAAGCGCCATCATAATCATGTTGCCCTCCTTAAAGTCGTTGTAAGCATGATAGAGGTCAATCGCGGCAGACACTGCCCCGACAGCCGCGCCACCGTAACGTCCCGCGATATTCAGAAATTTCGCGAAGCGTAGCCACCCGGCGCCCACCTTAACACCTCCCTCTTCAAGTGCCTCGAAAGCGGCCGCTCCATACGTTGCGACGCCTGACGCTGCCCCGCCAATCGCGTTTTTCCATTTTATGTTGTTCTCACCGGCATTGAACCGATTCGACTTTTCGAGTTCAGCATGTGCAAAATGCAGGTTGATGAGGCTGAAAATCGCACCAATCCCCGTAAAGCCAGGTTCGCCCTTTATCACAAGCCGGAACTTTGGCAGATAGACGTTCTTTACGACATCCGGAGTCAGCGTCACGCTCGCCATTTTTTCGAAGCCAGGCTGGGAACTCACGTTTGCAAGATGTGCAGCCTCCGTGGCTGGACTTTCGACCAGCACGAACTGCTTTACCTTGACTTCCGGATCGGAGCTGCCGGCCGCAGCCTTGGTCTGCAACTGGTCCTGAAGGTCCTGAACCTGTGCCTGCTGCGCGCCGGGCATCATTTCCTGAATCTGCGCGGCCACGTAGTTCACCCACTGGTTGGCCGTTCCGTACACGGCCTTGTATTCGAACAGCACCTTGGTGCGCATGCACAGCGTCGCATAGATGACCTTTACTGCGGCCGTGTCCACACCCGTGCTGATGGTCTGGACAAGCGGGCCGCCCGCCTCGTGAAGAAGCTTCGCGAGCGCCTGCGCGACTTGAGCCTTGATGCCCTTGTCCTTCGACTCCTGCACGTCGGTAATCTTGCTGAATGACTCAATGAGTTTTGCAACAAACTCTCTCAGCTCCGCGTACGGATAGCTCGACGCCTCCTTGACCTTGTCGGCGAGAACAGGGCTGTTCAGCACAAAAGAGCGCAGCAGCGGGTTCCGCGTGTCCAGTACACTTCCGCCCGCCCACTTGACCAGTGCGTCGACTGCCTCTTTCCGGTCCGCAGAGCCCTCGATGCAACTCGTGAAAGTCTGCGTGTAGTGCAGCGCCGAGCGCCAGTTATCCTGCTCGTAGTCGTGTTCGAACACGTTCAGAAGCGCATCGCTCGTCAACCATGCGGCGTGGTCCTGGGAAAGCGGAGCAAGCGTGGTGGCCTGCTCCTGCTTCATCGCATCCGCCATCGCCTGCTGAAAGTTTGTAATCTCCTGCTGACGATAGTGGGTCGAGTACGGCTTCCATGAGTCGACATCAGCACTTGCCAATTCCTTTTCCTTCTCGTCTTCGAGGCTCTTTATCTGCTTGTCCAGCATTTTGCCGCCGTCAAAGAGCGAGGCCAGACCTAGCGACTCATAGGTATTCCCCTCAAGCATTGAGGTGCTTCGCTCGATGTCCTCCTTGGCCGAGGCCGTGACCGCCTTGTGCAATGCGTCGATGGCGCTTGCGGTCCAGATACCGTGCTCGTATTTGTCGAGAGCGGCGCCGAAGGCCACCCGTTGCTCGAAGTTGAGTTCCTGCGTGATGCCGACTGCGTCCCAGAGCGCGAACACCATGCCCTTGCTCGGCTGGATGGTGTCCATCGCCTTTTTCAACGCTGCTGACTGCCCCGCACGGTCGTGATAGGGAAAGCAGCCCGTTAGCATTGCATCAGGATGCTTTCCGCTTCCGTACTCGTTCAGGAGGCTTTCTACCTGGTTGACGCTGGCCGAATGCGGTTGCGAGGTGTTTCCGTTGTACGCCCCGGCCGCGTCGAGCTTCTGCATTCGCTTGTCCCGGCAGCCCATGAAATTTGACGCGTACAGGTCGCGCACGGCCTTTGTCCAGAGTTCATCGCTGAACGCGAGATAGACGGTGCCAGCACTCTGGGCGTTGTCGATGGTGATGCACTGTGCGAGCTGGGCATGTCCGGGCTGATGGCAACTGAAGGGCTTCTCGAAGCTCCGGTCGATAGGAATGTCGAGCGGATAGTCGTACAGGTTTCCCTCGGCGGTCACTGCGTAGGCCTGCCATCGTTTCGTGGCTGGATAGAAGACATACACGAAGCCGTACCGCAGTGTGCGCAGGGCGTACTTCGCCCTCTTCAGACTCGTACCTGTGACGCCCGCGCCGAACGTACCCCCGACCGGGAGCACTCCGGCCGCCTTATGCGCGTTCGTGTCCGCAACGACACCATATCGCACGGGCAGAATCGGGAGACCTTTCTTCTTGCACATGTTGCACGACCCCGCGGACGGTGTGCTCGTCTGCGAAACGTTCTGGGTGAGCTGGGTGATGTTCGCGAAATCGGTGTCGAGTGCCATTCGTTTTCTCTTTTTACGGGCGCGTTGCCTACTGGTACTGAATGCTCTCGCGAGCAATCGTCTCCCAGTCGCTGGGGCCCCAGTTCGCGACTGAATTGACGTAGGACTGCTCCGGCGCCTGCAGAATCGTCCTGATTCTCGGGTGACGGTCGAAGTACGGCGAGACGAGCAGCCCGTGCAGTGCGAACGCCTGGAGGTCTGCACCGTCCAGCATGTAGGCAATGCCCTTTGCGAACTGCACATCAAGCAGCGTCGGCGTGTCCGGTGGCGTCGTCGCCCGGTTGGCGCGCAGCATGTCCAGCGCGCGCTGCACGAGTTCGATTCGCCCGATGCGGCTGAACTGCTCTGGCGTGACCACGAAGGCGCCCTCCGACTTTCCTGTGACCTTTACTGTCGTCCATTCGCCAGCAGGGTCCAGAAATTTCCACGACTGCACGGGCCCGAGCAGCGCGTCGAACTGCTCCTTCCTGAGGATGCGGCTCAGGTGCGAGAACACGCGCGGATCGTGATAGCGGAATACCGCTGTGTCGCGGCCATCCGGCCGGTCAACGAGGAGCTGGTCGGCCAGATGCTGCTGCACGCGGCCCGTCGCGCTGTCGGACGTGACAATCGCGCAGATGATTGGCGGCGCACGTCGCTGGTGGCGGAGGGCCGCCACTTTCCGGAGCACCGGCAGTTGCTCAGCTGGATGTTCAGCACAGTACAGCACCGGAACAACGCCCTCGAGTTCAGGGCGATCGGCCGGCACCAGTTCGCCGATTTCATAAACGGGAGGCGCGTCAGACAGCTCGAGCTTCCCGTTGGCGGGTTCAACGATAACGTAATGGACCATGGCGAGCCCCTACACGAGCGCCGAGCCGGCCTGCGCCGCTGCCGCGAACTGCTGCGCGCACGACTTGGACGGCGACGCCTGCGCAGCTGCATTCGCGCTCTCGGGGCCTTCGAACGACAGCGGACTGCCCTTGACTTCCACCAGCCCCGGAGCGTGGATGAAGATTTTCCCCTCGGCGATGCGAATCGTTGCGCCGCCGGCAGTGAGCGTGATTTCCTTCTGGGCTGTCACGTTCACGGAGTCGGAGGTGGATACGACCTTCAGCGTTTTGTCCGCCGTGAGTTCGATGTTGTCGGACTGCGCCTGGATTTCGACCTTCCCCTTGGCCGCGAAGAACTTCATGCCCGCGCTCTGCACGAAGAAGCTCAGCTTCTCGCCGACGCTCGCAATCCACGATTTCGCCACTGCGACATACGTGTTCTCGCCACTGACCAGGTTGACATGCCGGGTCGCTGTTGCGTGCAGCGTCTGCTGGGTCGAGAGACCCATCCCGGAAGGGCTCGCGAGCAAGATGATGGGTTCCGAGAAGGCATTCGCGGTACCGGTGCCTCCACCGTCCGTGCGCCCACCGGACGCACTTGCCTGCGCGTTGCTCTGCGTTGCGGCGGCGAAGTCCTTGATGTCGTTCTGGGCATCGTCCAGGCTCTCAGCCTTCGCGTCCGTTGCTGCCATCGAGCGCCGCTGGATGACCGCGCTTGAGTCGAGCAGGTGCTGTGTGGCTTCCTTCGTGTCGAGCTGCTGGCTCGTCGTACCGCCCCGCGCATACGTCGTGACGTAAAGGCCTTGGCCAGCGCGCACCGCGCCGAACGAACTGGTCTTCATCTCGAACCCGTTGCCCAGATAGCTGCCGCGGGTGTTGCCGTCGTGGTTGATGAGATATCCGACGTGGAGGTATGAGTCGGCCGTCGAGCTGTAAATCTGAGCCCTCGACTGCGAGGTCGAATCGTCAAAAACGAGCTGGTTAAAGCCCTGCCCGCTGTACTCCTTCGACTTGAATCCCGACAGCAGACCGTTCGTATTCCAGTGTGGCGTGTTGGTCGAGTGGAACAGCACACCGGTGATGACGGGCTTGTCGCAATCCCCTTCAAGATAGCCGATGGCTACCTCCTGACCTGTCCGCGGAACG
The DNA here is from genome assembly GCF_003443895.1 of Paraburkholderia phosphatilytica. Lineage (GTDB taxonomy): Bacteria > Pseudomonadota > Gammaproteobacteria > Burkholderiales > Burkholderiaceae > Paraburkholderia > Paraburkholderia phosphatilytica. The sequence continues at coordinate 189,592 of NZ_QQOA01000004.1, forward strand.
AACACCGACCCGAAGTTGTTCCCTGCCGCCGGCGCGACGACCCGGACCCAGCACGAGGCCGATGCGTCCTTGCTGTTCAGCCGGTCCCAGTGCATCTGCACCTTCACCCGATTCAAGGCATCGGTGTACACCTCCTCGCCCGACGGTCCGACGACCGTGGCCGTCTGCATGTGCATGACGGGCTTGCGGTGCTCGAACGGACTGCGATACGGCACGAAGCGGCGCTGCGCCTCGATTTCCACCAGGAAGAAACTCTCGCCGCCGAGCGGGTCCTTCGTAGTGAACAGCGACTGCTCCTCCCGGTGCTCGGCGCGCACGCGAGCGAGCGTGCGCTGCAGACTGTGGGGAAACGGACGGCTGTTACCGAGCGGCAAGTTGTTCTGAATGTACCAGCGGGTCGCGACGACAGCGAACTGCTGGTTTTCCTGCGAGTCGTCGTCGTGCTCGGGGTGGTCTTTGAGCGTGAACGTGCGCCCGATATCCATGCCCTGCACGCTGCCGACGCCGTAAAAGCGCTTCGTGCGCGAAGCCAGTTCCTCGGCGCGGATGCGTGCGGCCTTGTCGCCCTGGTCGACATCCTGCCCGGCAGGGAAGCTGTAGTGGCCGCCGTACTCATAGACCTCGAGGCTGTCCGGCACCTCGCCCTGCTTCGCCTGCGACAGCGCCGAGCGCTCCTTCGGGCGTGCCGGCGTTTTATAGTCCGCAGTACGAAAGCCGTAGCGCACGCTCTGCGTGGTTCGCTCGCTGCCCCATTCGACCATCGTGTTTGTCTGGCCCTTGCGGTCAGCGCGATAGAACGACACCTGCTCCGGATCCAAAGGCTTGCAGTTCGCGAGGTTGTCCGTGATGACGACCGTGTGCGATTTGCCATCGGACGACTGCTCCACGTAGCTGAACCAGCCTTCGGACTCCAGGAGGCGATGGACGAAGTTGTCGTCGGATTCGTACTGCGTGCAGTAGGACCGCTTCATGCCAACGTCACGCGTGGCGAAACGGTACTTGCCACGTGCGAACGGGTGTCCGTTGAAGACCTGCGTGAGTATGTCAGTCGTCGACTGCTCCTGGAAGATGCGCGCGTCCCTCCGGAACTGCAGGAACGTCATCCACGACCCGAACGAAAGCTGGTAGTAGGTCAGGCCGCCATCTCCGCCCAGCCTTCTCGTCGCGAAGACGTAGCCGTGCCATGGGAGATAGGTCTGGTCCGCCTGAAGCAGCCACATCGTGACCGGCTGGCCCATCAGGCTCTTCAACTCAACCGCTTTCTCCTTCGCAACGACATCGACCGTAAACGCCATGTCCCGGCCCAGACGCGACTCGCCCATGACCCGTTGCGGCAACAGCGCCTGCGCACCTAAGGGAGTATCCAGGATGACCGCTCTGTGTGACTGCTCGATTCCGGCGCTCGATAGCACCGAATAGGCGGATTGACCCATTATGAATATCCCCGTTGATGCGACGTTCTTGAAGAGCAGAATCTTAAATTGAAAAATCGCGTTCGCACAACGCGAGAATCGCAATTTAAACCTCTTTTAAAACATGCGAAAAGCAAAAAGAAGAAATATATTCCACATCGCTTGGCTGTCACTTATCCATAGCGTAGTTTTTACTGAATGATTGCAGCCAATAAGATCCTTGCGGCTACAAGTTCTTAACTTTAAAGAAGACGGCTCGGCACGTGCGCAATGAAAGACGTCGTTCGGTCAAATCCGCAACCTTTTGCAAATAAATCACCACCGGGCGAGGCTGTCATTCGCATCAGATATCTACATCTACGTCCAAGGACAATGCCTCGATTGCCATCATGGAGAAATGCGGGCCGTACGTTGAAGTATTCGGTCGCGCGGTCGGAGTTGCAGCGGGTCTGGTTGGCACATGGCATGACTTCAAGCAATTCCAGTCAGAGCGGAAAGCCGGCCATGGCGCGTTGGCATGGCTGCATTTCGGCTCTGCAACTGCAAGTCTGCTTCTATGTGTTGCTACTATTGCTGAAGCAACGGTTCTTATCTTGCCGCCCATTATTCTTGTACTGATTGTCAACGGTATCCTGATAGCGCGGAAGGTGCACCACGAAATCGACGAATGGATCAGCAAGTATGTCTTCGGTACTGGAGATGAGAAACTCTCGGCGCAGGACTAACGCAAGCAGTTCGAAGCCCTGAAATCGTAGGCGAGGGACTATGGCGGTTGACCACATGACGAGGGTGACCTTGAATCTCCCGACTGACGACGACGAAGCTGCGCCGCGTCGATGTTCACATGCCTGCCGCCGACGCAGCTGCGGACGCCCATACGGTGTTTGGGATGAACGACGTCTACCTTGAGGATCTCGAAAGCATTCTCTTCACGCAAGACCAGTCGTTCGCGGAAGAGCAGAAGGCGTACAACGGATTGGGAGCATAACAATGGCATGGGATGGTGTGTTCTGGGTGAAGCTCCGCCAGCAGCTCACCGATGAGGAAAAAAAACGGCAGCTCAAGGCCGATGCGCCGGCAAGCAGCAAGCCGAAGACCGACTATTCGGTATTTGGGATGAGCGACGCATGTCTCGAAACCACCAATGTTGCGTACGTGCAGCGTGGAATACTGACGTACGGCTGCATTTTCATCCTGGCGATGGGGGTCCTCTTCGTCGGTACGGCGATATGGGCGATATCGAATCCACCTCCCAATACGCACGGGGCTGAACTGGCGCTGGCCATGGCTTTCATGGTGTGCTACATGCTGTTTGGATGCGGCGTCGTACTCGTGTCGCTCTGGGGTTTTCATCAGGAAAACTTCACCTGGACCAGAATCCCGATTTGCTTCAATCGAAAGACACGCATGGTCTACGCCTTCCGTGGCGCAGGCTCGAAAAGCGTTATTTCTGTTCCTTGGGACAAGGCGTTCTTTTTTATCGAGAAGCGCGCTAAAGACCCGATTTCGCGCGGAACGCCGTATGGACTGCGTTGCCATGTTCTTGACGACCAGGGCTGTGTGAAACAGTCCTTCTCCTTCGGTCGGCGGGTGTACACCGTTGACGACGAGACAACTGAAAATGGTCGCTCAATTGTCCACGAACTAAATGACCAGTTTGAGTTCATTCGTCTGTACATGGAAGGCGGCCCGTCGGCCGTCCCGGCTCTCGACCTAGTTCCGACCGCCGTGTCACTAAGCAATAGCTGGAAGCTGGTCTTTCGCGACGACAGGGCGCTACTTGCCGAGGGCAACATTGTTGCCAGCTCTCTCGTCTGGTTGCTGAAGCCGTTCTTGATGTTGATGGTAATTCTGCACTACATCGGCATGCGCACAAGTCGCGAACCGGTCTGGCCGGCGGACATCAATGCGGGCCCAGCGTCGCTCGTCCGAGCCTAGTCCATGGATGCAGGAGCAAGCTTTCAATCACGACCTTGCGACCACGCGCCACGTTCTACACCACCTGCACGCCATCGGGAATCTGCTCGAGCCGCGCGACCGCGGACACCAGGATGATCGCCGCCTGCACGGCGAACATCGCCGTCGCTGCGATCAGACATGCGCTCACGCCGAAGTGTCCGCTGATGGTCGCGCCGAGCAGCGCGCCGAGCGGCCGCGCACCGTACGTCGCAGTGCTGTTGAGTGCCGACACGCGACCCATCATCCGCGACGGCGTTATCGCCTGGCGCAGCGTCGTCGACCCGACGGTCCACAGGATCGGTCCTGCGCCCACCAGGAAGAAGCTCAGCGTCGCGAGCCAGAACGACGGCACGACGAGCGTCGACGTCATCACGAGCGATGCGGCGAGCCCGCACAACGGTCCGATCGTCAGCGTACGGCCGAACGCGAGGCGACGCGCAACCGACGGCGCCGCGAGCGCGCCGCACACCATCCCCACGCCGTACGCGCCGAGCGTCACGCCCACGGCCGATGCGCCGAGCCCGAGCCGATGCACGGCATACGGCACGTAGATCGCCTGCAGGATGAAGAAGCCGACGTTGAAGAACACCGCGGTGGCGAGCATCGGCCGCAACAGCGCGTCGCGCATCACGAAGCTCGCGCCTTCGCGCAGTTCGCCGACGAAGTGACGCCGCGCCACCGGCTCGCGCGGCGGCTCACGCAGACCCGCGAGCAGCACGACGGCGAGCGTCGACAGCACCGCCGCGCAGCCGTACGCGGACTTCGCGCCGATCGCGCCGACCAGCACGCCGCCCAGTGCCGGCCCCGCCGAATACGCGACGCTGCGCGCCAGTTCGAGCCGCCCGTTCGCCGCCGGCAACTGCGCACGCTCGACAAGCGACGGCACCAGCGCGGGCGCCGCGACACTGAACGCAACGGTGCCGCTCGCACCGATGAAACCGAGCACAGCAAGCCACGTCATCGACAGATGATGTACCGACAACAACAGCAGCACGCCCAGCATCGCGACCACGCGCAGCGCTTCGGCGCCAGTCATCAACGAGCGGCGCGAGCGGCGATCGGCCCAGACGCCGAGCGGAATCGACAGCAGCAGGAACGGCAAGGTCTGCGCGGTCTGCAGCCAGCCGGTGTCGCGCGCACCCGCGCCGAGCGCGAACACCGCGACGAGCGGCGCGGCCGCGAGGCTGATCTGCTCGGCGCATTGCGCGGCGAGATTCGACCACGCGAGGCGCTGGAATATCGGCGGCAACGGATCGCCGACGGACGAACGAACAAAACGGTTGAAGCGGTTGAAGCGGACGGAACGCATGCGGGACCTCCGATGAAGAATGACGCCTTCATCGTCGGCGTTCGCGCGTTCGCGCGCGCTCCGGTTCTTGCGCTTCAATCCGGAGAATTCACGCCTGTACAATGCGCAGCATTGCCAGCATCACGCCGTTCATGGATCTCGAAAGCATTCTCTTCACGCAGGGTTTCGGCTCGCGCCGCCAGTGCCGCGGCTTGATCGCCGATGGTCGCGTATCGATCGGCGATCGATCGGGCGCCACGAGCGGCACACTGTGCGACGACCCCGACGCGCAATTCGATGTCGAAGCCGACACGCCGTTCCACTTCAGCGTCGACGGCGGACCGTGGACCTGGCGCAAGCACGCGTATGTGCTGCTCAACAAGCCGGCCGGCTACGAATGCTCGCGCGATCCGCAGTATCACCCGAGCGTGTTCAGTCTGCTGCCGCCGCAGTTCGCCACGCGCGGCGTGCAATGCGTCGGCCGTCTCGATCAGGACACGACGGGCCTGCTGCTGCTCTCCGACGACGGCCAGTTCGTGCATGCGTTCACGTCGCCGAAGCGCAAGGTGCCGAAGGTCTACCTCGCAACCACCCGTCACGCGATCGACGATACGCAACTCGAAGCACTCCGAAACGGTGTGCTGCTGCACGGCGAGCCGAAGCCGGTCAGCGCGGTCGCCGCGCACGCGCGCGAATCGCATCGGCTCGAACTCACCGTGCTCGAAGGCAAGTACCACCAGGTGAAGCGGATGGTGGCGGCCGCGGGCAATCGCGTCGAAGCGCTGCACCGCGAACAGGTGGGCGGTTACCGGTTGCCGGATGCGCTCGCGGAAGGCGCATGGCAATGGCTCGATGCGGCGGACCTCGCCGCACTGCGCAACGGGTAAACGCCAGGCGCAGCGTTGCCTGCGTTGGCTGGCGCACCCTCGCGCTCAAAATGGCCGCTGTGGCGCTGCGCCGCAGCATGCTCTTCCTGACACCGCGCTCTATACTCGATTAAACAACGATTACAACGAGACAAAGAGAAGGAGCGGACCATGACCATCAACGGGACTCTCGCTACGACCAACATGATGATCGCGTTGGTCTGTCTGGGCGTGTTGCTGGCCGGCATGCTGGTGGTCGGCATGCGGATGCGGCATCGCTATCCGCCGGGGCTCATCGGCGCCGTGATCGGCGCGCTCCTCTGCTTTCTGCTGCTCGAAGCGCTACCGGCCTTCGTGTGATGGCCGCCCGCTTCGTTGCAACGTCATGCACGGCGCAGGCCGCGCGGTTCGTTGCGCGCAATGAATGCCGTGCACGGCGCGCGCGAGTCGCACATGCCGTCATGCGGCGCCTTCGTCGCTCGCTTGTGCTTCGCGCAGGAAATCGTCGACGCTCGGATAACGCAGCCGCACGCGCAACTCCTTCGTCATGCGCGCGTTCGAGAGGCGCCGCGACTCGCGCATGAACGACAGCAGCATCGGCTCGAGCACCTGCTCGGCTGCTTCACGCGTCACCCGCGGCGCACGCGAGACGCCGTACGCATCGGCCACGCGATCGAAATACGCACCCATCTTCAGTTCGCTGCCGTCGCTCGCGTGAATCACGCGCGATGGCCGGCCATGCGTCGTCATCCGCACGAGGATCGCGGCGAGGTCGTCCGCGTGGATGTGGCTCGTGTACACGTCATCGGCATCGACGAGCGCGGGCGTACCCTTGTGCAGCCGCGCGAGCGGCAAGCGGTTCGCTGCGTAGATGCCCGGAATGCGCGCGATGCTCGCCATGATCACGCCGCGCGCGGCCGCGCGCCGCAACTGCCGCTCTGCCGACACGCGCCGTTTCGCGCGGTCGTTCGCGGGTTTCACCGTGCGCGTCTCGTCGATTTTCGCGCCGCCGCAGTCGCCATAGACCCCTGTCGTGCTCGCGTAAATTAGCCGCACAGGCGTGGGGAGTTCAGGAGCCCGCAGAATCGGCTCGGGTACAATAACGGATGGTTTGCGGCCGGCCCAGGCTGTTGCAGCGTGCGCCTCTCGCGCCACGCCAATGCGCGGTGCGGGAACGCAGCGTGCGTGTCTCGCGGGTATCCGCAGGCGGCGCGCCAGCGCCACTGGTGCGGCATTGGCGCGCGCTACGCGGCGGCGCGGCGCGGCCAGCGCGGCAAGCAGCGCGCGCGTGCGCTCGTCGTGATCGCCGGTTTTCTGCGGCGGTGCGAGATGCAGCGCCGTCGGCGCAAGTCCGCTGAGCCGCGCGAGGCTCGCACGCACGTCGAGATCGCCGAGTATCGGTGTCACGCCCGCCGCGCGTAGCAAATCGCGCCGCTCGGGTTGCGTGGTCAGCGCGAAGATCCGCGCGCGCGGTTGCAGCAGCGGAACGCAGCGCAGGCCCACGTCGCCGCAGCCTATGATCAGCACGCGTGGTCGGCGCAGAAGTCGTGTCGCTATCATGGTGAGCGCATTGTAATCGCCACGCGCCGATCGCACCGGCCTTCATGCGTTCGCGCAGCGTTCACGATTCATCGCAGTACGCACTGGTTACCCGTTTCTTCGTTCGTTCAGGATATATGGCATTCAACGTCACGCTCCGGCAAAGCGGCCGGCAGTTTCAGGTGGAACCCGATGAACCCGTGTTGACGGCTGCGCTGCGCCAGGGCATCGGCCTTCCGTACGGTTGCAAGAACGGCGCGTGCGGATCGTGCAAGGGCACGGTCGCGAGCGGTGAGGTCGAGCAGCGCGCGCACTCGTCGTCGGCGCTGTCGAACGACGAGAAGACGCGCGGCATGGCGCTCTTCTGCTGCGCCACCGCGCAGACCGATCTCGAGATCGACATCCGCGAGGTGGCAGGCGTCGGCGACGTGCAGGTGAAGAAGCTGCCGTGCCGTGTCAACGCGATCGAACGCAAGGCCGACGACGTCGTCGTGCTGAAGCTCCAGCTGCCCGCCAATGAACGGCTGCAGTATCTCGCCGGCCAGTACCTCGAATTCATCCTGAAAGACGGCAAGCGCCGCAGCTACTCGATGGCCAACGCGCCGCACGTCGAGGGTCCGCTTGAACTGCACGTGCGTCACATGCCTGGCGGCGCGTTCACGGACCACGTGTTCGGCACGCTGAAGGAACGTGACATCCTGCGCTTCGAAGCGCCGCTCGGCACCTTCTTCCTGCGTGAAGACTCGGAAAAGCCGATCGTGCTGCTCGCATCGGGCACGGGCTTCGCACCGATCAAGGCGATCGTCGAACACGCCGCGTTCAAGAACCTGAACCGCCCGATGACGCTGTACTGGGGCGGCCGCCGCCGCAAGGACCTGTACCTTGCCGAGCTGGCCGAACAGTGGGAGAACGAGATTCCGAACTTCCGCTTCGTGCCGGTGCTGTCGGAGCCGGACGCGTCGGATGGCTGGACGGGCCGCACGGGCTTCGTTCATCGCGCCGTCATCGAAGACCTGCCAGACTTGTCGGGTTATCAGGTGTACGCGTGCGGTGCGCCGGTGATGGTCGAGTCGGCGCAGCGCGATTTCACGCAGCACCACGGCTTGCCGGAAGACGAGTTCTACGCGGATTCGTTCACGAGCGCGGCGGATCTCGCGAATCCGGTCTGAGCGGCAACCGGCGGCACGGCAACGTGTGTTGCCGACGCGACGCCGCCATGCCCAAATGAACGGGAAAAGGCCGCGAGTCGCGATTGATGGTTTACAGCGGCGGCAAGCATGTCGTATTCTTGCGCCCATGAACCGCATCCTGTCCGAACTTCGACGTCGCCGCTCGCTGCACCCTTAGGGGCGCCGCTGGCTTCGTCACGGACTCGCGTCGCATCTGGCGCACGCTGTTCGAATCATGAAAAGCCACGGCATGCCGTGGCTTTTTTGTTTTCCGCGCTGATTCTGTTTGCTCAATTAGCCTTTCATCTCACCGCTGCTTCGCCTGGAGTTCGTTGCCATGAAATTTAACGAGTACCCGATCGACTCGCTGATGTACATCACCAACCGTCCCGAGATCGTGTTCACGCACGGCAAGGGTTCATGGCTCTACGACAACGAAGGCAAGCGCTATCTCGACTTCATCCAGGGCTGGGCGGTCAACAGCCTCGGGCACTGCAACGACGGTGTGATCGAAGCGCTCGAAAAGCAGGCGCGCCTGCTGATCAACCCGTCGCCGGCGTTCTACAACGGTCCGATGGCGCAGCTCGCCGAGCTTTTGACGCAGCACAGCTGCTTCGACAAGGTGTTCTTCACGAACAGCGGAGCCGAGGCAAACGAAGGCGCGATCAAGCTCGCGCGCAAGTGGGGCAAGAAATTCCGCGACGGCGCGTACGAAATCATCACGTTCGACCACAGCTTCCACGGCCGCACGCTCGCGACCATGTCGGCAAGCGGCAAGCCGGGCTGGGACACGATCTACGCGCCGCAGGTGCCGGGCTTCCCGAAGGCCGATCTGAACGACATCGCGTCGGTCGAGAAGCTGATCAACGCGAAGACCGTCGCCGTGATGCTCGAGCCGATCCAGGGCGAAGGCGGCGTGATTCCGGCCACGCGCGAATTCATGCAGCAGCTGCGCGCGTTGACGCAGAAGCACGGCATCCTGCTGATCGTCGATGAAGTGCAGAGCGGCTGCGGCCGCGCCGGCACGCTGTTCGCGTACGAGCTGTCGGGCATCGAGCCGGACATCATGACGCTCGGCAAGGGCATCGGCAGCGGCGTGCCGCTCGCGGCGCTGCTGTGCAGGAAAGCGATCGAGGTGTTCGAAGCCGGCGACCAGGGCGGCACGTACAACGGCAACCCGCTGATGTCGGCGGTCGGCTACTCGGTGATCTCGCAACTGACGGCGCCGGGCTTCCTCGAAGGCGTGCGGGCGCGCGGCGAATACCTGCGCGGCCAGCTGCTGGAGCTGTCGGCGGAACGCGGCTTCGAAGGCGAACGCGGCGAGGGTCTGCTGCGCGCGCTGCTGCTCGGCAAGGACATCGGACCGCAGATCGTCGAGAAGGCGCGCCTGATGCAGCCGGACGGCCTGCTGCTGAACGCCGCGCGTCCGAACCTGCTGCGTTTCATGCCGGCGCTCAACGTGACGAACGAAGAAATCGACCAGATGATGGCGATGCTGCGTTCGATCCTCGATTCGCTCTGATCGACGCACATCTTCCACACCAGCAGAGGACTCACATCATGGACCCGCATCAGCCACTGTCGATCCGCCGCTTCGATGCGCGCGATACCGACGCCGTCGTGGCCCTCTGGCGCGAGGTGTTTCCCGAGTACCGGAATCCGGACAAGCCGCATCGCGACCCGCACCGGTCGATCGCGAACAAGCTCGCGACGCAGCCCGAGCTGTTCTTCGTCGCCGAGCATGGCGGCGAGATCGTCGGCACGGCAATGGCAGGTTACGACGGTCATCGCGGCTGGCTGTATTCGCTCGCGGTGTCGCCGTCGCTGCGTCGGCTGCGCATCGGCACGCGGCTGGTCGCGCATGCGGAGCAGGCGCTGACGGCGCTCGGCTGCCCGAAGGTCAATCTGCAGGTGCTGGAGGATCGCCCGGAGGTGTTGGGGTTTTACGCCGCGCTCGGCTATCGCGCCGATGCGGTGGTGAGCCTCGGCAAACGGCTGGGGATGCCGGAGACGGCTTGATGCCGATGATGATCTAACGCGATCGGCGTTAGCAGGTCGCGGCGCAGCGCGTCGGAAAGCAAAAAGCAGCGTGGACTCGCATCCACGCTGCTTTTTTGTTCCCCGTGCGCGATGCCCTAAAAGCGGCAGCGCTCACGAGACAGTCACACGTTACTCGCCCAGATACGCCGCGCGCACCTTCGGGTCGTCGAGCATCTGCTTCGCGTCGCCGGACATCGTCACCGTGCCCGAGTCCATCACGTAGCCGCGGTTCGCCGCCTGCAGCGCGAGACGCGCGTTCTGCTCGACCAGCAGCACCGTGATACCTTCCTTCGACACTTCGCGCACCACCTCGAAGATCTTCTCGACCATGATCGGCGACAGACCCATCGAAGGTTCGTCGAGCAGCAGCAGCTTCGGCTTCGAGATGATCGCGCGCGCCATCGCGAGCATCTGCTGCTCGCCACCCGACAACGTGCCGGCGTACTGCGAAGCGCGTTCCTTCAGGCGCGGGAAGAAGCCGAACATGCGGTCGACGTCCTTCTTGATGCCTTCCTTGTCGTTGCGCAGGTACGCGCCCATCTGCATGTTCTCGACGATCGACATGCGCGCGAAGATGCCGCGACCTTCCGGCACCATCGCGAGGCCGCGCTTCAGCAACTCGTGCGCCGGCACGCCCTTGATCGACTGGCCCATGTACTCGATGTCGCCACCGGAGTACGGCTTGAGGCCGGTGATGGCCTTCATCGTCGTGGTCTTGCCTGCGCCATTTGCGCCGATCAGCGTGACGAGCTCGCCCTGCTGCACTTCCAGGTCGACGCCCTTCACCGCCTGAATGCCGCCGTAGTTGACCTGCAGGCCCTTGATTTTCAACATTGCCGTAGCCATCAGTGAACCCCCGCGCCCAGATATGCCTCGATCACCTTCGCGTCCTTCTGCACGTCCTGCGGCAGACCTTCGGCGATCACCTTGCCATAGTCGAGCACTGTCATCCGGTTGCACAGGCCCATCACCAGCTTCACGTCGTGCTCGATCAGCAGGATCGTCTTGCCGTCGCCGCGGATCTTGTCGAGCAGGCGCGTCAGTTCGACCTTCTCGGTCGCGTTCATGCCGGCGGCCGGTTCATCCAGTGCGAGCAGCTTCGGATCGGTCGCGAGCGCGCGTGCGATTTCCAGACGACGCTGGTGACCGTACGACAGGTTGCGCGACGTGTAGTCCGCGTACTGCGCGATGCCCACGTACTCGAGCAGCTCGACCGCGCGTTCCTTGATCTCGCGTTCTTCCTGACGCTCGGCCGGCGTCTGGAACACCGCGCCGATCAGGCCGTGTTTCGTACGCACGTGACGGCCGACCATTACGTTTTCCAGCGCGGTCATGCCGCCGAACAGACGGATGTTCTGGAACGTGCGGGCAATGCCCGCCTTCGCGACCTGGTACACCGCTGTCGGCGTGTACGCTTCGCCGTCGAGGCGAAACTCGCCCGAATCCGGCGTGTAGAGCCCCGTGATCACGTTGAAGAACGTCGTCTTGCCGGCGCCGTTCGGGCCGATCAGACCGTAGATGTTGCCCGCCGTGATTTCGAGGCCGACGTCGGAAAGCGCCTGCAGGCCCCCGAAGCGTTTGTTCACGCCCTTCACGGACAGTCGAATGTTGTTGCTCATATGAAGTTCTCCCCTGTCCTCAGGCGCGCACCGGCTTCTTGCCGTTTCGTTTCGCGAGCTTCGCGATCTTGTCCTCATGCTTCGCCGCCGGCCACAGACCTTCCGAGCGGTACAGCATGATCAGCACCATCGCCAGACCGTAGAGCAGCTGACGGATCACTTCAGTATCGACGATCTGGTGACCGAAGATCGCGTTCTGCAGCGGACCCATCGTCGAACGCAGGAACTCGGGGAAGATGGCCAGCAGCACCGCGCCGAGAATCACGCCCGGGATGTGGCCCATGCCGCCCAGCACCACGCAGGCCAGCACGACGACCGATTCCCAGAAGGTGAACGATTCCGGCGACACGAAGCCCTGGAAGCCCGCGAACATCGCGCCCGACAGACCGCCGAACGACGCGCCCATCGCGAACGCCAGCAGCTTCACGTTACGGGTGTTGATGCCCATCGCCTTCGCGGCGATTTCGTCTTCCCGGATCGCGGCCCACGCACGGCCGATACGCGAGTGCTGCAGACGCGTACACACCCAGATCACCAGCAGCGCGCACAGCACGAACACGTAGTAGTACATGTACACGGTCGTGAACTGGAAGCCGAGCAGGTTGTGCGTCTGCGACAGGTTGAAGCCCGCCACCGTGATCGGATCGATGCCCGTGATGCCCTGCGGTCCGTTCGTGATGTTGAGCGGGCGGTCCAGGTTGTTCATGAAGATCCGGACGATTTCCCCGAAGCCCAGGGTCACGATCGCGAGGTAGTCGCCGCGCAGACGCAGCGTCGGTGCGCCGAGCAGGACGCCGGCTCCAGCCGCGAGCGCCATCGCGATCGGAATCACGATCCAGTACGGCGTGTGAAGGCCGCCCGGGAACATCGCGCCGATCCAGGCAAAGGTGGTCGACAGGTGCGGCGAGGTCAGCAGCGCGGCCGTGTAGGCGCCCACCGCGTAGAACGCGATGTAGCCCAGATCCAGCAGGCCGGCGAACCCGACCACCACGTTGAGGCCCAGCGCGAGCATCACGTACAGCATCGCGAAGTCGAGCACGCGGACCCAGTAGTTGCCGCCGACGGCACCCACCACCATCGGCAGCGCCGCGACGATCACCGCGGTGATGATGCCCACCGTCAGCGTCTTCGTGAGGTTCTTCTCGGGGATGAGCGTCGTGGACGGCTCGATCGGTTGAATGGAGGTCATTTTGCTTTTCCCCTTTATGCGCGATCAGCCACGCGTTCGCCCAGCAGGCCCGACGGACGGAACACCAGCACGATGATCAGCACGATGAATGCGAACACGTCCTGGTAGTTACTGCCGAACACGCCACCCGTGAGGTTGCCGATGTAGCCGGCGCCCAGCTGCTCGATCAGACCGAGCACCACGCCGCCCACCATCGCACCGCCGAGGTTGCCGATACCGCCCAGCACCGCGGCCGTGAACGCCTTCATGCCCGGGATGAAGCCCATGTAGAAGTGCACGTTGCCGTATTCCGACGCGATCATCACGCCCGCCAGCGCGGCGAGCGCCGAGCCGATCATGAAGGTCGCCGAGATCACGAAGTTCGGGTTCACGCCCATCAGGCTCGCGTTGTTCGGGTTCTCCGCGATCGCGCGCATCGCGCGGCCCAGCTTCGTCTTGTGCACGAGCAGCAGCAGCGCGCCCATCATCAGGAACGCGACCACGATGATCGTGATTTCAGTGGCCGAGATCACCGCGCCCGGGTTGTTCGGACCGGACGCGATCACGTTGATCGGATCGGTCGGCAGCAGTTGCGGGAACGCGAGGGGATTGCGGCCCCAGATCATCATCGCGAGGGTTTCCAGCAGGATCGACACGCCGATCGCGGTGATCAGCGGGGCGAGGCGCGGCGCGCGCCGCAACGGGCGGTACGCGATCTTCTCGATCGTGTACCCGACCACCGCGCAGACAGCCGCCGCGATGATCAGCGCGATGAAGAGCGTGGCGACATGGCCAAGCCCGGGGAAATGATTCTGCAGCACGTTGATGGCGGACAGCGCCACCATCGCACCAACCATCAGCACGTCGCCGTGCGCGAAGTTGATGATGCCCAGAATCCCGTACACCATCGTGTAGCCCAGTGCGATGATCGCGTAGACGCTACCAAGCACCAGTCCGTTGATGATCTGCTGGATGAAAATATCCATCTAAAGCTCCTTGGCCCGTGCGGCTGGATTCTCGTCAGGCATCGCCGGTGGGCGACGATGCTCGGGAAAAACGCAACGGCACTGCGGGTACTGATAAAAAGACCGCTAAGGGTTAACCGCCCGAAACCGGCCCGCTTCTATAGGTATAGATGCGAACCCGCCGGAGGCGGATGCAAAAACGGCACCGTCGGATGGGTCGGTGCCGCCGAGTGTGAATCCCGTCATTGCGTGTCCATGACGTCGCGAGACGGCGTCGCCGCCGCCAGCCATGTCACGACGCGCAATGGCGCCCTCTTTCAAACCACCCTTGTCGTCGAATGCGATGTGGCCGGCTACTCCGGTGTAGCCGGTGACAGGCATCGCAGCCAGCACCTTGGGCGCATCGATCGAATTGGCGCGCTTCATTGCATCGACGATCACGTACAGCGCGTCATACGTGAACGGCGCGTCAATCTGCACCGGCGTGTGGAAGTGCGCTTCGGCTTCGTGCTGCCGGTCGAAATGCGCTTCCGTATCCATCCCGCGAAGCGCAACCGCCGCTTCCGGACGAACCAGTCGACGCGCGGCTTGCGCCTGCGTCGCTACCCGGGCGGAGTACACGCCGTCGCCGTCCGGGATTTGTGCCCTGCCTCCGCGCGTTGCCGTCTGTCGTGCAGACGGAACGCCCGTCGCGTCCACTCGGCCGTACTCGATAAGGTCCGGCCGGACGCTGGTGATCTTCGTGGGAATGGCCCGAGGCTGCCGGGCCAGCTTGCGGCATGCCTGCCGCGAGCCGCGCGCTTCGAGCGCGGCGGCGTCGTGGGTGCCGGTCTGCGGGCCGGCTGCCGACAGATACGCGCATGGCGGCGATCGGCGCCCACGTTCGCCGTTTGCCCTGCGCTGCGTTTCGATTGCCCGGATCGTCAATCGCGCCCCATTTTCGTAATCCATGCCGGGATGCGCAATGCTGCCGGCCGTTGGGGCCGCATGGCCAATCCTGACGATCTTCGCGTCACAACCCGAAGCGGCTGCCGGTTCCGGCGCCGATATCTTCGAAGCTGCGTTGCGCTCCCCGTTTTCGCGACCGGCGACCTGCGCGAGTGCTGCCGTATCGTGTACGGCATGTGTAAAACTGGCTCGCATGAGGTGGTCTCCCGCGCCTTCGAAATCCACGTCCTGTGGGCCTCAGCCGTTCAGAACGCGCGCATTGTAACTCCAATTTTGCGATGGGCAATATTGTTGAACCGGCAGGGTTTTCCTGCATTGCAACCGTATTTTGAGATACGAGACGGGGTAGTGGCGCAACCCGGTTGCGCCCGATTTTCGCTCATCAGTTGCACCACATTCGGGGCCAGCTCGCACCATCTGTTGTCACAATTCCGTTGTCGCTCGCCGAATGGCCATGGTCTGCGGGGCAAGCCACACTTAAAGTCAGTATTACTTAGCATGCACGCAAGTGGTGCGTCGGATCCGGTCATTCCGGATGAGTTTTATTAAAATAGGGGTATGATCATCGACATCAGGTCGTTTTCGCCAAAAATAATCGCGAAAAACTTCGTCAAATCTTCCGTGGAAGCGGGTTTTTAAATGATCTGGTACTTATTTATATGCCGCGACCCGACGTCTGAACAATAAAAAAGCGCACCCGCGGGTGCGCTTCTGTAGTCGAAACTGTGGTCCGGTTCCTGAAAGGTCCGGGGCGGCGCGTAGACCGCGTGTAGACGTTAAGCCGGCAAGCCCAGACCTCGCGGCAGCGGGAACGCGATGTTTTCCTCGATGCCTTCGAGCGCGCGCACGTTGCGCACACCCAGCTCGCGCAGGCGGCCGATCACGGCCTGCGCCAGCGCTTCGGGCGCCGATGCGCCCGCGGTCACGCCGATGCGGCGCTTGTCGGCGATCCAGGCCGGATCGATCTGGTCGGGCGAATCCACCATATAGGCGGGAATGCCGCGCTTTTCCGCCACTTCCCGCAGCCGGTTCGAATTCGAGCTGTTCGGGCTGCCGACCACGATCACGACGTCGCACTGCGGCGCCATGAATTTCACCGCGTCCTGACGGTTCTGCGTGGCGTAGCAGATGTCCTGCTTCTTCGGCTCGCGGATGGCGGGATACTTCGCCTTCAGCGCCTGAATGATCTCGGCGGCATCGTCGACAGATAACGTGGTTTGCGTGACGAACGCGATCCGCTCGGGGTCTTTCAACGCCAGCGCCTTGACGTCGTCGATGTCTTCGACGAGATACATGCCTTCGCCCGCCTGCCCCATCGTGCCTTCCACTTCGGGGTGCCCCTTGTGACCGATCATCACGATGTCGAAGCCTTCCTGGCGCATCTTCGCGACTTCGATGTGCACCTTGGTGACGAGCGGACAGGTGGCGTCGTACACGCGCAGCCCGCGCCCTTCGGCTTCGGCGCGCACGGCCTTCGAAACGCCATGCGCGCTGAAGATCACCGTGTTGCCCGACGGCACTTCCTCGAGCTGCTCGATGAAAATCGCGCCCTTCTTGCGCAGATCGGCCACGACGTACGCGTTGTGGACGATTTCATGACGCACGTAGATCGGCGCGCCGAACAGCTTGATCGCGCGTTCGACGATCTCGATCGCGCGGTCGACGCCGGCACAGAAGCCTCGCGGCTGCGCCAGCAGGATTTCCGCTTCGGCGAGAGTCGTGTCGGTGGTGCTCATGGTTACAGGATTCCGATGATTTTCACTTCGAATGCCAGCGCCTGACCGGCAAGCGGGTGATTGAAGTCGAATAGCGCCGAGGTTTCGCCAACTTCCTTCAGCACTCCGGCGTAGCGTCCGCCGCCCGGCGCGTTGAATTCGATCAGGTCGCCCGGCGAAAAATCTTCACCGACCATCGCGTTTTCGCGCAGCGTGGCAAGCGACACGCGCTGGATCAGTTCGGGATTGCGCGGACCGAAGCCCTCGCCCGACGCTAGCTGAAAGGTGGAGTGGTGCCCGACCTTCAGGCCCAGCAGAATGTCTTCCAGTGGCGGCGCCAGCTGGCCAGCGCCGAGCAGCAGCGTGGCGGGGCGATCTGTAAACGTATTGACGATCTCCGTGCCGTCAGCAAGTGAAAGCCGGTAGTGCAGCGTGACGTGTGAGCCGGGTTTCACTTCGGAAATGTCGATGATGCTCATGGTGATCCGTTCAATCTGCCAGACGCGCTGCCGCGGGGCGTTGCCGCCACAGACCTTACGTCTGCCGGTTTGCGCAAAGGTTCTATTGTAAGCCACATCGGCAGGCCACACGATCCACTGAATTCGCTGGCAGGCCCGTTGCAGGAGCATCCCGCACGGCCGTCACCACTGGAGATTCCGCGCATGGGTACCCCGCTCCGCCTCGAAACGCCGCTCACGCTACCACGCAAGCCCGCCGCGATCCGTGCGACGTCGATCATCCGGACGCGGCCGCCGCTGCGTCCCGTCCCGCTGCGCGTCATTCCGACGTCATGCGCCGAACCGTCCGACGCGGATCGCGCGCTGTGGCCATCCGTAGCATCGATCGAGCCCGCCACGGCGGACGAAACCTCCGGCAGCGACCGCGAAACTTCCGCCGACATCCGCGGCGGCGCGCGGCGCCGGGCGGCTTCGCCGCGACGGGACATGCCGCGCGAGCGGATGCTCGCCGTCGGCGCGGGCGCGCTGTCCGACGTCGAGCTCATCGCGCTCGTGCTCGGCTCCGGACTGCGCGGCCACAACGTGTTCGACGTCGCGAACTCGCTGCTGGAGCGCTTCCAGTCGCTGCGCGCGATGCTCGGCGCGACGCCGGCGCAGTTCGACGGGTTGCGCGGCGTCGGCCGCGCGAAAACCGCGCAGCTGCTCGCCATCGTCGAGCTGTCGCGGCGCGCGCTCGCCGAAGAACGCGAGGAACGCGCGCTGATGGATTCGCCGGAAACCGCCGAAGACTATCCGCGCCTGCAGATCCGTACTCGCCCGCACGAGGTGTTCGCGTGCCTGTTCCTCGAGGCGCGGCACCGGCTGATGCGTTACGAGGAAACGTCCCGCGGCTCGCTGACGCAAATGGCCGTCTACCCGCGCGAAATCGTCAGGCAGGCGCTGTCGATCAATGCGGCCGGCCTGATCGTCGCGCATAATCACCCCTCCGGGGCCGTCAAGCCGAGCGCCAGCGACCGGCAACTCACGCGAGGGCTGCGCGACGCGCTCGCGCTGACCGACGTGCAGTTCATCGATCATCTTGCATCGGCGCGCGTGACATCTATTCGTTCGCGCGCTCGGGTTGGGCCGGCGGCGACAGCGCGCAACGGGCCCGGCGCGATCACCCGGGCCAGACAACATCCGCAAATTTTCGGTTTGATTTTTCGGCTTTTTTTCTGCTAGAATCACGGTTTGCCTGTTTCCAACCCTGTTCTGAAGCCTTTCACGGCGTTCGAACTCAGAATTCAAGCGTATTAGGAGTGCTCTCATGGCACGCGTATGCCAAGTCACTGGGAAAGCGCCGATGAGCGGCAACAACGTTTCCCACGCAAACAACAAGACCAAGCGTCGTTTTCTCCCGAACCTGCATAACCGCCGTTTCTGGGTTGAAAGCGAAAACCGTTGGGTGCGCCTGCGCGTCTCGAACGCCGGCCTGCGCCTGATCGACAAGAACGGTATCGATTCCGTGCTCGCAGACCTGCGCGCACGCGGCGAAGCCTAAGGAGTAAATCATGGCGAAGGGCGCACGCGACAAGATCAAGCTGGAGTCGACCGCAGGTACCGGTCACTTCTACACGACCACGAAGAACAAGCGCAACATGCCGGAAAAGATGGAGATCATGAAGTTCGATCCCGTCGTCCGCAAGCATGTGGCGTACAAGGAAACCAAGATCAAGTAATCTGGTTTCCGCTGGTCGAAGTATAAAAAGCCCCGCTTCACGCGGGGCTTTTTGTTTTTCCCGGCCGCATTTCCTGTCCCCTCCGCACTGCCCCTCCGCATGTCGGGCCGCCAACCACTCAGCGAACGTTGGCTTTCCAGCCAGCTTTCCCGCGGCCGCGCCAAACCGGTATCCTTGCCTGCTTCGACTCGCGCGCCTTCACACGCGTGTCACGAATCATCACGAACGGCAGCAACCGGAACAGAGAGGCAGCAGATGAATTTCGATGTGGCGATTGTCGGCAGCGGGCTTGCGGGTCTCAGTGTCGCGCTCAATCTGGCTGAAACGCGGCGCGTGGCCGTCATCGCCAAACGTTCGATGACCGAAGGCGCCAGCGACTGGGCGCAAGGCGGCATCGCGGCGGTACTCGATTCGTCGGACAGCGTCGAGCATCACATGCGCGACACGCTCGTCGCGGGCGGCGGCCTGTGCGACGAGGCGGCCACGCGCTACATCGTCGAGCAAGGGCGCGCGGCGATCGAATGGTTGATTGCCCAGGGGGTGCCGTTCACGAAAGACGACGCGGCGGAACTCGGCTTCCATCTGACGCGCGAAGGCGGCCACAGCCACCGCCGCATCATCCACGCCGCGGACGCAACCGGTCACGCGGTGCATGCAACGCTCAGCGAACGCGCGCGCCGTCACCCGAACATCACGCTGCTCGAAGAGCACTACGCGATCGACCTGATCACGTCCGACCGCCTCGGCTTGCCCGGCCGCCGCTGCCACGGCCTCTACGCGCTGGATCTCGAAAGCGGCCGCACGATCACGATCGAAGCGCCGCACACGGTGCTCGCCACGGGCGGCGCCGGCAAGGTCTATCTGTACACGACGAACCCCGACACCGCCACCGGCGACGGCATCGCGATGGCATGGCGCGCCGGCTGCCGCGTGTCGAACATGGAGTTCATCCAGTTCCACCCCACGTGCCTGTTCCATCCGTACGCGAAGTCGTTTCTGATCTCCGAAGCGGTGCGCGGCGAAGGCGGCCTCCTGAAGCTGCCGGACGGCACCCGCTTCATGCCCGCGCATGACGAACGCGCGGAGCTGGCGCCCCGCGACATCGTCGCGCGCGCGATCGACTTCGAGATCAAGAAGCGCGGCATCGACTGCGTGTATCTGGACATCAGCCACCAGCCGGCGGCGTTCCTCGAAGAGCACTTCCCGACCATCCTCGCGCGCTGCCGCGAGTTCGGCATCGACATCACGAAAGAGGCGATCCCGGTCGTGCCGGCCGCGCACTACACGTGCGGCGGCGTCGTCACGGACCTCGCGGGCCGCACCGATCTCACCGGCCTCTACGCAGTCGGCGAGACGTCGTGCACCGGGCTGCACGGCGCGAACCGGCTCGCGAGCAACTCGCTGCTGGAGTGCCTCGTGATTGGCCGTTCGGCGGCACACGCAATCGAAGAAGCCGGCTTCTGCGGCGCGCCGCACGCGCCGCTGCCGGGCTGGGACGAAAGCCGCGTCTCCGATCCCGACGAAGAAGTGGTCGTCGCGCACAACTGGGACGAACTGCGGCGGCTGATGTGGAATTACGTTGGCATCGTGCGCACCGACAAACGTCTCGCGCGCGCGCGGCACCGCCTGTCGCTGCTGCGCGACGAGATCCACGAGTTCTACGCGAACTTCCGGGTCAGCCGCGATCTGCTCGAACTGCGCAATCTCGTCGACGTGGCGTCGCTGATCGTCGAAAGCGCGCGGATGCGGCGCGAAAGCCGCGGGCTGCATTTCAGCCGCGACTGGCCCGACGCGCTGCCCAAGGCGCTGCCGACGGTGCTAGCGCCTGAGCACGTGCGGAATCGCAGGATTTAACCCGCGCAGGATTTGACCGGCCCGCGCGAAGCCTGGCGCGCAGTCGCGCGACAATCGCGCGGCCGCGCCCGGCTCGATCGCCTCAATCCGTCATCGCAGGCAACCCGGCTACGAGCGCATCAATCGCCACGCGCGTCTTCAGCGGCAGATAGCGCGATTGCGGCCAGATCGCGTGAATCTCGAGAGCCGGCCGGAAGCAGCGATCCATCACGCAAACCAGCTCGCCGCTTTGCACATAGCGGTCGAGCAGCCAGCTCGGCATCCATGCGAGCCCATAGCCGGCGAGCGCCGCATCGACGACGGCCTGCACGTCGTCGGCGCTGATGCCCATCGACACATCCGCGCGCCGCGTCTCGCCATCGACGTCGAGCACGTCCCACGGCAACGCGACACCCGCCCGCGAATACGCAATCGCGCGATGTCCGGCCATCTCCGTGACATTTCCAGGCGTGCCATGCCGCCGCAGATACGACGGCGCGGCACCGATGCTCGAATGCTGCACGCCGAGCCGCCGCGCGGCGAGCGTCGTGCTGTTAGCAAGGCGCCCGATCCGCACCGCGAGATCGAAACCCTCCTCCACCAGATCGACCGCGCGATCCGTGATCGACAGATCGACCTGCAGTTGCGGATAGCGCTCAGCGAGACGCAGCAGCAACGGCGCAACGCAGTAATGCCCGAACGCGAGCGGCACGCTGACGCGCAGCCGGCCGCGCGGTTCGCGCCGGTCGCAGTCCAGATCCGCTTCGGCCGCCTCCAGCTCCGATAACGCGCGCACGCAGCGGTCGTAGTACGCCTGGCCCGCCTCGGTAAGACTCTGGCTGCGCGTCGTGCGGTTGAGCAAGCGCGCGCCGAGCCGCTTTTCGAGCCGCGTGATCGCCTTGCCGACCGCCGAGCGCGTCATGTCCATCCGCTCGGCCGCCACCGCGAACGAGCCCGCTTCGACCACGCGCACGAACGTGGTCACACCATCCAGTCTGTCGATCATGTCGGGTACCTGTTTTTGCTCAGTATTGGTTCCCCGAAAGATTCACTGATGGGAATTAAGCGAATCAATCGGGAACCAGATTCCCCCTATAGTAAATCGTGCTACCCGCGATGACACCGACGGCGCCGAACACACACGCCGTCCACCTCGCATCCCATTCACGCACGAACCCGAATACGACCGACCCAGGCTCATGACCTCCACCCACCTATCCCAGAACCGCCTCGCACTCGGCGCCGCGTGTCTCGCGTCGCTGATGTTCGGGCTCGAAATATCCAGCGTTCCCGTCATCCTGCCCACCCTCGAGAAGATGCCCGGCGGCACCTTCGAAGGTCTGCAGTGGATCATGAATGCGTACACGATCGCGGTCACCACCGTATTGATGGCGACCGGCACGCTCGCCGACCGCTTCGGCCGCAAGCGTCTATTCATCATCGGCATTGCGCTCTTCGGCATCGCGTCGGTCGCATGCGGCCTCGCGCCGAGCGTGCCGCTGCTGATCGTCGGCCGGCTGCTGCAA
This sequence comes from Paraburkholderia phosphatilytica, assembly GCF_003443895.1. GTDB lineage: Bacteria > Pseudomonadota > Gammaproteobacteria > Burkholderiales > Burkholderiaceae > Paraburkholderia > Paraburkholderia phosphatilytica. The sequence continues at coordinate 211,815 of NZ_QQOA01000004.1, forward strand.
GGCGCGAGCGGCGGTGCAATGCTGATCTGCCAGGTCGCCGTGCTGTCGCATCAGTTCCCGGCCGGACGCGCGCGCGCGAAAGCGTTCAGCGCGTGGGGCGTAATCCTCGGCATCGGGCTCGGTTTCGGGCCCATCATCGGCGGCGCGATCGTCGCGGCGTTGAACTGGCAGTGGGTGTTTCTCGTGCACGGCGTGCTCGCCGTCGTCACGCTGGCGCTGGCCATCGCGGGCGTCGAGGAGTCGCGCGATCCGCACGCGGACCGTCTCGACATCGCCGGGATCGTGACGCTGTCGCTCGCCGTATTCGGCCTCGTGTTCCTGATCACGCGCGCGAGCGACCTGACGTTCGGCGGCGCGGCGCGCATCGCGATTCCGCTCGCGACGGCTGCGTGCTTCGTCGCGTTCGTCTGCGCGGAAAAATGGAGCGCCCGGCCGATGTTCGACTTCTCGGTGTTCCGGATCCGTCCGTTTTCCGGCGCGCTGGTTGGCTCGGCGGCGATGAACGTGAGCTTCTGGCCGTTCATGATCTATCTGCCGATCTACTTCCAGGTCGGTCTCGGCTACGACAGCGTGACGGCCGGCCTCGCGCTGCTCGCCTACACGCTGCCCACCCTTTGCGTGCCGCCGCTCGGCGAGCGGCTCGTGCTGCGCTATGGACCGGGCAACGCGATTCCGTTCGGACTCTTCACGATCGGCCTCGGCTTCATGCTGATGCGCTTCGGCAGCGCGTCGCCGCACGCGAGCTGGGCGACGATGCTGCCCGGCTGTCTGATCGCGGGCATCGGGCTCGGTTTGACCAACACGCCAGTCACGAACACGACGACCGCATCGGTGCCGGCCGCGCGCGCGGGGATGGCATCGGGCATCGACATGAGCGCGCGCATGATCTCGCTCGCGATCAACATCGCGTTGATGGGCGGCATTCTGATGGCCGGCATCGTGTCGCGGCTGAAGACCGCGCTGCCGACAGGTTCGCTCGACGATGGGGCGCTCGGGCAGCTCGCCGGGCATGTCGCTGCGGGCGATGTCGCCGCCGTGCATCGCGGCTTTCCTGTGCTATCAGCGGTGGACCCGAGCGGAGCGGCATTGCACGCGGCGCTCGTGCACGGCTTCGGTTGCGTGATGCTGTATGGCGGTTGCGGTGTCTGGCTGCTCGCACTGCTCAGCTATGTGGTGGCGGGGCGCGAATCGAGAGCGCGCGGTAGCGACGGCTACGGCCATGCCGCCTTGCAGACGGAAGCCGCTACCGTGCAGCAGCAGTCTGTGCGATGCGATGCTTCATCGCGCGAAGAATGCGCCACATCGTGACTTCATGACAAACAAAAAAGCCATCGTTGCGCGAAGCAACGATGGCCTTTCAGGTTAAGGCAGCGCCGCCGGCAACGATCGCCGGCACGAAGCGTCAAACGATCCGCATCGAGTAGTCGGTGGCGCGCACGTCTTTCGTCAGCGCGCCGATCGAAATACGATCGACGCCCGTCTCGGCAATCGTACGTACCGTATCGAAGTTGACGTTGCCCGACACTTCCAGCACCGCGCGTCCAGCGGTGATCCGCACCGCGTCGCGCATCATGTCGAACGAAAAGTTGTCGAGCAGGATCGACTCCGCGCGATGCGCGAACGCCGTCTCGAGCTGCTCGAGCGTCTCGACTTCGATCTGGATCGACACGCCCGCGTTCAGCGCGAGCGCGGCCTCCATCGCCGCGCCGACACCGCCCGCCGCCGCGATATGGTTTTCCTTGATCAGGATGCCGTCGTAAAGCGCGAGCCGCTGGTTCAGGCCGCCACCCACGCGCACCGCGTATTTCTGCGCGAGCCGCAGGCCCGGCAGCGTCTTGCGGGTATCGAGAATGCGCGCGCGCGTGCCTTCGATCGTATCGACGTAACGGCGCGTCGCGCTTGCCACGCCTGAAAGCAGCTGCAGAAAATTGAGCCCGTTGCGCTCGGCCGTCAGCAGCGCGCGCACCGGGCCGCGCAGTTCGCAGACCACCGAATCCGCCTTCATCCGCTCGCCTTCGCGATAACGCCACTGCACGTCGATGCGCGGGTCGACCGCGCGCATCACACCCGCGAACCACGACACGCCGCACAGCACTGCCTCTTCGCGCACGACGATCCGCGCGTCGCGCACGGTTTCCGCCGGCACGAGACGCCCGGTCTGGTCGCCGCTGCCGACGTCTTCCGCCAGCGCATCGGCGACGTTGCGGGCGATTGCCGCGTCGAACGCGTCGCCATACTGCGCGTGGATTTCAGCGAAGAGCGGCGAGATGGCGTTTGAGAGGTTGGTTGCTTCAGCTGTATTCGCGTTCATGCTGCACCAACCTTCGAAAACAATTGCCCATCACGCGCGAGATCACCACTCGCCTGCACGCGCTGCTTGCGACGCGCGGCGAAGTCGAGCATCCGGTCGATCGGTACGCGCGCCCGTTCTCCGATCGCGCGATCGACGAAAATCTCGTTGTGCCCACGCTCCAGCACATCGGCGAGATTCGCGAGGCCGTTCATCGCCATCCACGGGCAATGCGCGCAGCTCTTGCAGGTTGCGCTGTTGCCGGCAGTGGGTGCTTCGATGAAGGTCTTGCCCGGCGCCGCGAGCCGCATCTTGTGCAGGATGCCGAGATCGGTCGCGACGATGAAGTGCGACGCGTCGAGCTTCACCGCGGCGTCGATCAGCTGCGTCGTCGAACCGACCACATCTGCCTGCTCCACCACGTTCGCCGGCGACTCCGGATGCACGAGCACCTTCGCGTGCGGATACTCGGCGCGCAGCAGGTCGAGTTCGATACCCTTGAACTCGTCGTGCACGAGACACGAGCCCTGCCACATCAGCATGTCCGCGCCGGTCTGCTTCTGGATGTAGCCGCCCAGATGACGATCCGGCGCCCAGATGATCTTCTCGCCGCGCGCATGCAGATCGGCGACGATCTCGAGCCCGATCGACGACGTGACCATCCAGTCCGCGCGCGCCTTCACCGCCGCGCTCGTGTTCGCGTAGACAACGACGGTACGGTCGGGATGCTCATCGCAGAACGCCGAGAATTCGTCGACGGGACAGCCGAGATCGAGCGAACAGGTCGCGTCGAGATCCGGCATCAGGATGCGCTTGTCGGGACTCAATATTTTCGCGGTCTCGCCCATGAAGCGAACACCCGCCACCACCAGCGTACGCGCATCGTGATCGCGTCCGAAGCGCGCCATCTCGAGCGAATCGGCCACGCAGCCGCCGGTTTCGTCGGCGAGCTCCTGCAGTTCCGCATCCACGTAGTAGTGCGCGACGAGCACCGCTTTCTCGCGTTCGAGCAGCGCGCGGATGCGCGCCTTCAACGCCTGTCTCTCCTCCGCCGAAGGTGCGTCCGGCACCCTCGCCCAAGCTTCGCCGACCCCGCACACGAGACCTTGCGGCCGGTCGTATGCGACGCTCCTGATCGCCTGATTCATGATTTCCTCTGCCCTGCACGACTGCCGTCAACTCACCTTCGATGCCAGACAACTTTTGACGGCCCAAAAAAGCAAAACCCCGCCAACGCGGGGTTTTGTGACGTTCCGAAAGTTTAACGGATTCCGGGACAGCTGTTGTTCAGAGAGCGGGAATCACGCGTAGCGGCGCAGCCGCGTCGCGAATTCCTGAAGTGCCTTGATGCCGCTTTGTTCGGCGCGGTGGCACCAGTCCTGCAGCTGTGCGAGCAACTGTTCGCGCGATGCATTCGAACGTTCCCAGATCGCGCTCAGCTCGTTGCGCAGTTCGATGAAGGTGCGCAGCTTCTGGCTGTCCGCGAAGAGTTGCGGCAGCTGGCGTTTCTGCGGCTCGTCGAGGCCTGCCTCTTCCTTGTGGAACCACTTGCGCGCGCCGCGCATCAGCTGATACTTCTCGCGCGCGCCCATTTCCTTCAGGTGCGCCAGTTCCTGGCGATACGCGCGCTTCAGCGCCTTGCCGTAACGCGCCATCACTTCGTAGCGGTTCGACAGCACGGCCTGCAGCGTTTCCTGGTCGAGCACGAGCTTGCCCTTCGTGAGCTTCGGCGTGGGCGCGACCTTCTTCACCTTCGCGAGGCGGAATGCCGACATGATGCGGATGTACATCCAGCCGATGTCGAACTCGTACCACTTGTTCGAGAGCTTCGCGGATGTTGCGAACGTATGGTGATTGTTGTGCAGTTCTTCGCCGCCGATCAGGATGCCCCACGGCAGGATGTTGGTGCTCGCGTCCGCCGAGTTGAAGTTACGGTAGCCCCAGAAGTGCGCGAGACCGTTGACGACGCCCGCCGCCCAGAACGGAATCCATACCATCTGCACGGCCCACACCGACAGACCAACGATGCCGAACAGCGCCACGTCGATCACCATCATCAGGCTCACGCCGAGGATCGGGTACTTCGTGTACACGTTGCGTTCGATCCAGTCGTTCGGCGTGCCGTGGCTGAACTTGCGCAGCGTTTCTTCGTTCTTCGCTTCGGTGCGATAGAGTTCGGCGCCTTCGAGCAGCACCTTCCAGATGCCGCGCGTCTGCGGGCTGTGCGGATCTTCTTCCGTCTCGCATTTCGCGTGGTGCTTGCGGTGGATCGCCGCCCACTGCCCCGTCAGCATGCCGGTGGACATCCACAGCCAGAAGCGGAAGAAGTGACTCGCGACCGGGTGCAGATCCAGCGCGCGGTGCGCCTGGCAGCGATGCAGATAGACAGTGACGCCGATGATCGTGATATGCGTCATCACGAGCGCGGCCAGCACGATTTGCCACCACGAGAAGCGGAGCAGGCCGTGGGCAAGGAAATCAAGCAGGGAATTCAGCAAGGCGATTTACCTGTGGAGCGAAGAGACCAACCGCGAACCAGTGATGCCGGGAGCGGATGTCAAGGGAAACGAAAGCCATTCAGCGAGTTGGAGGGCATTTTACGCGAACGGTTCCAAGTGTTTGTAACAAATGAAGATTTTTTTGCCTTATCGCAACGATAGGGTAGCGCGTTGGCGAATTTTCAATGCCCCGAACAGAAGCGGGAAATACCCGAATGACCACCCGATGCCGGTATGACGCACGCGCCGCGCCCGCTGAAAAGCGATGGGAACCTCATCAGGAAAGCCGGTCAGAGTTACCGGTGCGGCAACTCGACGCGCCGGGGAGGCGCGCCGCAAGCGAAGGGACGCCGGCAGAAAGCAGGAAATCAGCGGTGAGCCGAAGCACGATGCCGGCTCACCGCAAACGAGCGAGCGCTTACTCGCGCCGTTCGAGCACCGCGGCAAAGAAGCCGTCGGTGGCATGACGGTGCGGCCACAGCGACAGGTAGTCGCCGGTATCGAGCTCGATACGCTGCTCGGCGAGCACGTCGCGCGCCGGCACCAGCGCAAAGCCCGGGTGCGCCGCGAGAAACTGCGCGACGACACCTTCGTTCTCCGCGTCGAGAATGCTGCAGGTCGCGTAGACGAGCCGGCCGCCCTTCTTCACGAGACGCGCCGCGCTCGTCAGGATGGACAGTTGCTTCGGCGTCAGTTCGCCGATCGCGTCCTGCGACTGGCGCCACTTCAGGTCCGGATTGCGGCGCAGCGTGCCGAGCCCGCTGCACGGCGCATCCACGAGCACCCGGTCGATCTTGCCCGCGAGGCGCTTGATCTTCGCGTCGTGCTCGCTGTCGATCAGCACCGGATTCACGTTCGACAGCCCGCTGCGCGCCAGCCGCGGCTTCAGCTTCGCGAGCCGCTTGTCGGAGATGTCGAACGCATACAGACGGCCGGTGGAGCGCATCGCCGCGCCGAGCGCGAGCGTCTTGCCGCCCGCGCCCGCGCAGAAGTCGACGATCATCTCGCCGCGCTTCGGCGCGACCAGCGAACACAGCAGCTGGCTGCCCTCGTCCTGCACTTCGAAGCCGCCGTGCTGGAACGCGTCGAGCTTCGTCAGCGCGGGCTTGCCGTCCACCCGCACGCCGAGCGGCGCGAACGGCGTCGGCGCGGCGTCGATGCCGGCGCTGCGCAGCGCGGCGAGCAGGCCATCGCGATCGGTCTTGATCACGTTCGTGCGCAGATCGAGCGGCGCCGGGTAGATCAGCGCGGCCGCGAGGCGCGCGAGCTCGTCCGGCTCGAAGCGCTGCGCGAGCGCCTGCTGCACCCAGTCGGGCAGGTTCATGCGGATGCGCAGCGGCAGGCTCGCCGGATCGATCTTCGCGACGTGCTCCAGCCACTGCGCCTCGCCTTCCGACAGGAACGGCTTCAGCGCGCCGCGGCCGGCCGTCTGCATCAGGCCGAGCAGCGTCAGGCGCCGCGTCGGACTGCCGACGCCGCCTTCGGCGAGGTGCGCGAACTCCATCCGGCGCCGCAGCACCGCGAACACCGCCTCGGCGATCACGCCGCGTTCGCCGTGCCCCAACTTCGGATGCGCGCGAAAAAAGCGGCTCGTCGTCGCGTCAGCGGGGCCTTCGAACTTGAGGATCTCGGCGAGCAACGTCTCGGTCTGGCCGATCAGGAAACCATGCAACTTCATGCGCCCTCCACGGCGGAATCCGGTTGACCGCGGCCCGCACTCGCGGCGGCTGCGGCACTGTCATTGGCGCCCGCGGCGGCGGGATCGGCGAACAGCCACTGCGGCTCCGGCGGCGTGACCGTCACACGCAAGCCGTCGAGCGCGAGCCGCCCGTCGACGAACCAGCGCACCGCGCGCGGATACAGCACGTGCTCGACCGCGAGCACGCGCGCGGCGAGCGCGGCAGCGTCATCGCCTGCGAGCACCGGCACCGCCGCCTGCGCGACGATCGGTCCATGATCGAGCTGCGACGTGACGAAATGCACCGACGCGCCGTGCACACGCGCGCCGGCGTCGAGCGCCTGCTGATGCGTCTTCAGGCCCGGGAAGCTCGGCAGCAGCGACGGATGGATATTCAGCATGCGCCCCGCGTAGCGGTCGACGAAACCGTCGGTCAGCACGCGCATGAAGCCGGCGAGCACGACGAGATCGGGCGCATGCGCGTCGATCTCGCGGGCGAGCGCCGCGTCGAAGCTTTCACGGTCGGGAAACTGGCGATGGTCGACGACCGCCGTGGCAATGCGTTGCGACGCCGCGAATTCGAGTCCGGCGGCGTCGGGACGGTTCGCAATCACGGCGGCGACCTGCGCCGGCCAGCCATCGTTCGCGCACGCGCGTACGATCGCTTCCATGTTGCTGCCCCGCCCCGAAATCAGGATGACGAGTTTTTTCATCCGCGGATTTTATCATTCGGCACTATCGCGATCGGTGCCACGAAGCCGGGAACGTCGGCTGCGTTTATAATCGAACGTTTTGCGGCACCCCGTGCCGCGCAATTGCGCCGCCGCCGCGCGGCTCCTTGACCACCCGCTATCGTGAGAGTCTTCCGCGGTCTTCCCAATGCCGAGAGCCGGGCGCCCTGCGCGCTCACCATCGGCAACTTCGACGGTGTCCACCGCGGGCATCAGGCGTTGCTCGCGCACGTGCGCGCGGCCGCCGACGCGCGCGGCCTGCCCGTCTGCGTGATGACCTTCGAGCCGCACCCGCGCGAGTTCTTCAACCCGGCCGGCGCGCCGCCGCGCATCGCGATGCTGCGCGACAAGCTCGAGGCGCTGCGGATGAACGGCGTCGACCGCGTGGTGGTGGAGCATTTCAATCACACGTTCGCGAGCCAGTCGCCGGCAAGCTTCGTCGAGCGGATCATCGTCAACGGGCTGCACGCGCGCTGGGTGATGATCGGCGACGACTTCCGCTACGGCGCGAAGCGCGCGGGCGATTTCGCGTCGCTGAAAGCCGCGGGCGAACAGTACGGCTTCGAGGTCGAGCAGATGGCCACCGTCGCGGACCCCTCGGGCGCGCGCATCTCCAGCTCGGGCGTGCGCACGTCGCTGATGGCGGGCGACCTCGACGCGGCGCGCGCCGCGCTCGGCCGCGACTACCTGATCAGCGGTCACGTGGTGCACGGCGCGAAGCTCGGCCGCGACCTCGGCTTTCCTACGCTGAACCTGCCGATCGCGCACAAGCGCCCCGCGCTGTCGGGCATCTTCGTCGTGCGCGTGCATGGCATCGAAGCGGAGCCGCTGCAAGGCGTCGCGAGCCTGGGTCTGCGGCCCACGGTCGACGACTCCGGCCGCGTGCTGCTCGAAGTGCATCTGCTCGACTGGCATGGCGACGCGTATGGCAAACTCGTGCGCGTCGAATTCCTGAAGAAGCTGCGCGACGAGGAAAAGTTCGTGGACCTCGAAACGCTGACCGCCGCGATCGCGCGCGACGTCGAAGCCACCCGCGCCTGGTTCGCGGCCGCTGGCGAGGCGCCGGGCAGCCGGTCCACCGGCTTCGCGACCTCGGCCACCGACCGAATTAGATAAACGCCGTCCGCGCCGGAGCCGCCTCAGTTGGGCGCTCCGGTGCACGCGCCGCACCGCGCTTCGTTTCGCATCGCCGCACCATTCGCCCCCGCGCACGAGCGCTGGCAGGCGGAGCGATCGAAGCGCCGGTCGCCGCAGCCCGGGCCGGCCGGGTACCGACATCGCCCGGCCCCCGTTACCGCATTCACCGTGATCCCACCATGAGCAACAAGAAAGCTGATTCGAAACCGTCCCGCTACCCGGTCAACCTGCTCGACACTCCGTTCCCGATGCGCGGCGATCTGCCGAAGCGCGAGCCGCAATGGGTGAAGGAGTGGCAGGAACGCAAGGTCTACGAGAAGATCCGCGCCGCCTCGAAGGGCCGCAAGAAGTTCATCCTGCACGATGGCCCGCCGTACGCGAACGGCGACATCCACCTCGGCCACGCGGTGAACAAGATCCTGAAGGACATGATCGTCAAGGCGCGCAACATGGCGGGCTTCGACGCGGTCTACGTGCCGGGCTGGGACTGCCACGGCATGCCGATCGAAATCCAGATCGAAAAGCAGTTCGGCAAGTCGCTGCCCGTCACCGAGGTGATGTCGAAGGCGCGCGCCTACGCGACCGAACAGATCGAGAAGCAGAAAGCCGGCTTCCGGCGTCTCGGCGTGCTCGGCGACTGGGACAACCCGTACAAGACCATGAACACCGCGAACGAAGCCGGCGAAATCCGCGCGCTCGCGAAGATCATGGAGAAGGGCTACGTGTTCCGCGGCCTGAAGCCGGTCAACTGGTGTTTCGACTGCGGCTCGGCGCTCGCTGAAGCGGAAGTCGAGTACAAGGACAAGACCGATCCGACGATCGACGTGCTGTTCCCGTTCGCCGAACCCGACGCCACGGCGAAGGCGTTCGGTCTTGCATCGCTGCCGCGCGCCGAAGGCGGCATCGTGATCTGGACCACCACGCCGTGGACGATCCCCGCGAACCAGGCGCTCAACGTGCACCCCGAGGTGACCTACGCGCTCGTCGACACGTCGCGCGGTCTGCTGATCCTCGCGCAGGAACGCGTCGAAGCGTGCATGAAGGAGTTCGAGCTGCAAGGCGGTGAGATCCTCGGCACCGCGCCCGGCGCCGCGCTCGCGAACCTGCGCTTTCATCATCCGCTCGCGTCCGCGCATCCGGCGTACGGCCGCACCGCGCCCGTCTACCTCGGCGAATACGTGACGACCGACACCGGCACGGGCATCGTGCACTCGTCGCCGGCGTACGGCGTGGAAGACTTCGTGTCGTGCAAGGCGCACGGCATGTCCGACTCCGACATCATCAACCCGGTGATGGGCGATGGCCGCTACGTCGAATCGCTCGCGCTGTTCGGCGGGCTGTCGATCTGGGCCGCGAATCCGAAGATCGTCGAGACGTTGCGCGAAGCCGGCACCCTGTTGCGCAGCGAAAAGTACTCGCACAGCTACATGCACTGCTGGCGCCACAAGACGCCGATCATCTATCGCGCCACGTCGCAGTGGTTCGCCGGCATGGACATCAAGCCGAACGACGGCGAACGCACGCTGCGCGAAACCGCCCTCGCGGGCATCGAGGCGACGGCGTTCTATCCGTCGTGGGGCAAGCAGCGGCTCTTCAGCATGATCGCGAACCGGCCGGACTGGACGCTGTCGCGCCAGCGCCAGTGGGGCGTGCCGATGGCGTTCTTCGTGCACAAGGAAACCGGCGACCTGCATCCGCGCACGCTGGAACTGCTCGAGGAAGTGGCGACGCGCGTGGAGAAAGACGGCATCGAGGCCTGGCAGACGCTCGATCCGCGCGAGCTGATCGGCGACGACGCGAATATGTACGAGAAGAACCGCGACACGCTCGACGTCTGGTTCGACTCCGGCACGACGCACTGGCACGTGCTGCGCGGCTCGCACAAAGCTGATCTCCAGTTCCCGGCGGATCTCTACCTCGAAGGCTCGGACCAGCACCGCGGCTGGTTCCACTCGTCGCTGCTCACCGCATCGATGCTGGACGGCCGGCCGCCGTACAACGCGCTGCTCACGCACGGCTTCACCGTCGACGGCGAAGGCCGCAAGATGTCGAAGTCGCTCGGCAACGGCATCGACCCGCACGAAGTGTCGAACCGTCTCGGCGCGGAAATCATCCGCCTATGGATCGCGTCGACCGACTACTCGGGCGAACTCGCGATCTCCGAGGAAATCCTGAAGCGCGTGACGGAAGGCTATCGCCGTATTCGCAACACGGTGCGCTTCCTGCTCGCGAACCTGACCGACTTCGATTACGCGAAGCACGCGCGTCCGGTCAGCGACTGGCTCGAGATCGATCGTTACGCCGTGGCGCTCACGGGCGCGCTGCAAGCCGACGTGCTCGCGCACTACGACCGCTACGAGTTCCACCCGGTGGTCGCGAAGCTGACCACGTTCTGCTCGGAAGATCTGGGCGGCTTCTACCTCGACGTGCTGAAGGACCGCCTGTACACCACCGCGCCGGATTCGGCCGCGCGCCGCGCCGCGCAGACCGCGCTGTGGCACGTCACACAAGGCCTGCTGCGCGTGATCGCGCCGTTCCTGTCGTTCACGGCGGAAGAAGCGTGGAAGGTGTTCCAGCCGCAGAGCGAAACGATCTTCACCGAGGTCTATCACACGTATCCGGACGTGCCAGACGCGGCCGCGCTGATCGACAAGTGGACGCTGCTGCGCGAAGTGCGTGGCAACGTGACGAAGGCGCTCGAAGAGGCGCGCGTCGCGAACCTGATCGGTTCGTCGCTGCAGGCCGAAGTCGAGATCCGCGCGAGCGGCGCGCGTCACGATGCGCTCGCGAGCCTCGGCGCGGACCTGAAGTTCGTGCTGATCACGTCGGCGGCGACAGTCGTGAAGGTCAACACGCCTGAAGAAGAAGGCGTGGAGGTGATCTCGTCGAAGTACCTGAAGTGCGAGCGCTGCTGGCACTACCGCGCGGACGTCGGCCAGGACGCCGAACATCCCACGCTGTGCGGACGCTGCATCAGCAACCTGTTCGGCAGCGGTGAAACGAGGAGCGCGGCATAATGGCCCGATCGGTGTCGTCGAAATCCGCGGGCGGTTCGCTCGCGCCGTGGGTGGGCATTGCGCTCATCGTGATCCTGTTCGACCAGCTGACGAAGATCGCCGTCTCGAAGGTGTTCGAATACGGCCGGCCGCACGAACTCACGTCGTTCTTCAACCTGATCCTCGTGTGGAATCGCGGCGCCGCGTTCAGCTTCCTCGCGATGGCGGGCGGCTGGCAGCGCTGGGCGTTTACCGCGCTCGGCGTGATCGCGGCGGTGGTGATCTGCTACCTGCTCAAGCGTCACGCCACGCAGCGCCTGTTCTGCACCGCGCTCGCGCTGATCGCGGGCGGCGCGCTCGGCAACGTGATCGACCGGCTGATGTACGGCCACGTGATCGACTTCCTCGACTTTCACGTCGGCGCGTGGCATTGGCCCGCGTTCAATCTGGCGGACAGCGCGATCACGGTCGGCGCGATCCTGCTGGTGCTCGACGAACTGCGGCGCGTGCGCGGCGCGCGCTGATTTCGCGCGGGTTTCGTATTCTTGTTGCGCGGTTGACGTGCGGTTGACGTGTCAGCGCGGTAGCCGGCCGTCGTCGTGACGCCCGGTCGCCGTGCGTTTCCACTGCGTTGTCGGAGGCTTCTTTGGCCACACAGATTCCAGGCGCCGAACTCGCTGGCAAGCACCTCGTGCTCGGCATGACGGGCGGCATCGCCTGCTACAAGATCGCCGAGCTCACGCGCCTCCTCACGAAAGCCGGCGCGACCGTGCAGGTCGTGATGACCGACGCGGCCACGCAGTTCATCACGCCCGTCACGATGCAGGCGCTGTCCGGCCGGCCCGTCTACACGAGCCAGTGGGACGCGCGCATCGCGAACAACATGCCGCATATCGATCTGTCGCGCGAAGCGGATGCGATCGTGATCGCGCCGGCGTCGACCGATTTCCTCGCGAAGCTCGCGCACGGCATGGCCGACGACCTGCTCACCACGCTGTGCATCGCGCGCGACTGCCCGCTGCTCGCCGTACCCGCGATGAACCGGCAGATGTGGCAGAACCCCGCCACGCAGCGCAACGTCGCGCAATTGCGCGCGGACGGCATCGAGCTGCTCGGCCCTGATTCGGGTCCGCAGGCGTGCGGCGAAGTCGGCGATGGCCGGATGATCGAGCCGGAAGCGGCGTATGAAGCGATCGTGTCGTTCTTCACCGCGAAAACGCTCGCGAAGCGGCGCGTGCTGATCACTGCCGGCCCGACCTTCGAGGCGCTCGACCCGGTGCGCGGCATCACCAACCGTTCGAGCGGCAAGATGGGCTTCGCGCTCGCGCGCGCGGCGCAGCAGGCCGGCGCGGAAGTGCATCTGGTGGCGGGGCCGGTCGGGCTCGACACGCCGTGGGGCGTGTATCGCGAAGACGTGCAGAGCGCGCAGCAGATGTACGACGCGGTAATGCACGAACTTGCGATCGGCGCCTACGATGTGTTCATCGGCGTGGCCGCGGTGGCGGACTGGCGCGTCGATCACGTGAGCGAACACAAGATCAAGAAGACGGCCGAACGGCAGGTGCCGAACTTCACGTTCGTCGAGAACCCCGACATTCTCGCGGCCGTGGCGAAGCTGCCGAACGCGCCGTATTGCGTCGGCTTCGCGGCCGAAAGCGGCGACCTCGACGTGCACGGCGAAGAAAAGCGCAAGCGCAAGAACGTGCCGCTGCTGATCGGCAACCTGGGCCCGCTGACCTTCGGTCTCGACGACAACGAAGTCGTGCTGTTCGAAGAAGCCGGTGCGACGAAGCTGCCGCGCGCCGGCAAGCACACGCTCGCGCGCACGCTGGTCGCTGAAATCGCGAAGCGGCTGCCGGGCCGGAATCCGCCGGCCTGAGTCCTGAGTTCGCTGGAGCGCGATCATGACGTTACTTTCCGTGCTCGATCAGACGCCCGTCATCGCCGGGCATTCCACTGGCGACGCGATCGCCGCGACTGTCGAACTCGCGCAGCTCGCGGACGACCTCGGCTACACGCGTTACTGGTGTGCCGAGCATCATGGGCTCCACGGCGTGTCGAACCCGTGCCCCGAAGTGATGCTCGCGCGGCTTGGCAGCGTGACGAAACGCATCCGCATCGGCTCGGGCGGCGTGATGCTGCCGTACTACAGCCCGTTCAAGGTCGCCGAGCAGTTCCTGATGCTCGAAGCGCTGTTTCCGGGGCGCATCGATCTCGGCGTCGGACGCGCGCCGGGTGGCGACATGCGCACCGCGCAGGCGGTCGCGGCCGGCGGCTACAATCGCGGCGACATCTTCACGCAGCAGGTGATCGATCTCGTCGGGCTGATGGACGGCACGCTGCCGGAGACGCATCTCGCGCACGGCGTGCTGCTGCAACCGCAGATCGACACGCGGCCGCAGTTGTGGATGCTCGGCTCGAGCGACTTCGGCGGACTGCTCGCGGCGCAGCTCGGCATCCGCTTCGCGTTCGCGCATTTCATCAACGCGCACTTCGGCCACGCGGTTGCCGAGGCCTACCGCGAACGCTTCGTGCCCGGCCACGAGGCGCGCCCGTATCTGGCCGCGGCGGTTTTCGTGATCTGCGCCGACACCGAGCAGGAAGCCTTCGACCTCGAAAAAGCCGTCGACCTGCGGCGCGTGCAGATGGCCTACGGCCTCAACCTGCCGATTCCGTCAGTCGAGCAAGGGCTCGCGCAGGAGTACGGCGACCGCGAGCGCCTGATCATCGACCGCGAGAAGCCGCGCAGCATCATCGGCACACCGGACACCGTCACCGAACGGCTGCACGCGCTGCAAAGCCAGTTCGACGCGGACGAGCTCGTCGTGCTGACCGTTGCAGGCAGCTATCGGGCGCGGCTGCGCTCGTACGAGCTGCTGGCGTCCGCATTTGAATTGCCTCGCTGAACCGGGCGCCACTTTCCTTTTCAATCCTTCACAGCGATACCGCATGAAACTCGACCTGAAGATCCTGAACCCGCGCATGCGCGAACACCTGCCCCACTACGCGACCACCGGCAGCGCCGGGCTCGACCTGCGCGCGTGCCTCGACGCGCCGCTGACGCTCGAACCTGGACAGACGGCGCTGGTGCCGACCGGTCTCGCGATTCACGTCGGCGACCCCGGCTATGCAGCGCTGATCCTGCCGCGCTCGGGCCTCGGCCACAAGCATGGGATCGTGCTCGGCAACCTCGTCGGGCTGATCGATTCGGATTATCAAGGTGAGCTGATGATCTCGACGTGGAACCGCGGCACCACCACGTTCGTGCTGAACCCGATGGAACGCCTCGCACAGCTGGTGATCGTGCCGGTCGTGCAGGCGCAGTTCAATATCGTCGATGAATTTCCCGCCAGCGAGCGCGGGGAAGGCGGGTTCGGCAGCACCGGGAAGCATTGAGGTCGGCTTTGCAACGCCGATAAAAAACGGCGTGGTTCCTTTCGGAACCACGCCGTTTTGCGTTGAAGCTTCGTCGAGACTTACTCGACTTCCACCGCTTCCGGATTGCGCGGCGCCGGCGTTTCGTCGAACGTGAGCTGCACCTTGTCGTCGGCATCGACGTCGACCGTCACGCGGCCGCCGTTCATCAGCTTGCCGAAGAGCAGCTCGTCGGCCAGCGCACGACGGATCGTGTCCTGGATCAGACGCTGCATCGGGCGCGCACCCATCAGCGGATCGAAACCGTGCTTCGCGAGATGCTTGCGCAGCGCGTCGGTGAAGAGCGCGTCGACCTTCTTCTCGTGCAGCTGGTCCTCGAGCTGCATCAGGAACTTGTCGACCACGCGCATGATGATTTCTTCATCGAGCGAGCGGAAGCTGATGGTCGCGTCCAGACGATTGCGGAACTCCGGCGTGAACATGCGCTTGATGTCGGCCATTTCGTCGCCGGTTTCGCGGCGCGTGGTGAAGCCGATCGTCGACTTGTTCATCGCTTCCGCGCCCGCGTTCGTCGTCATGATGATGATGACGTTGCGGAAGTCGGCCTTGCGTCCGTTGTTGTCCGTCAGCGTGCCGTGGTCCATCACCTGCAGCAGCACGTTGTAGATGTCCGGATGCGCCTTCTCGATTTCGTCGAGCAGCAGCACGCAGTGCGGCTTCTTCGTAACGGCTTCGGTGAGCAGACCGCCCTGGTCAAACCCGACGTATCCCGGCGGCGCGCCGATCAGACGGCTCACCGCGTGACGCTCCATGTACTCCGACATGTCGAAGCGGATCAGCTCGATGCCGAGCGTGAACGCCAGCTGGCGCGCCACTTCGGTCTTGCCGACACCCGTCGGGCCGGAGAACAGGAACGCGCCGATCGGCTTGTCGGTCTTGCCGAGACCCGCGCGCGCCATCTTGATGGACGCGGACAGCGCATCGATGGCCGGATCCTGGCCGAACACGACGGCCTTCAGGTCGCGGTCCAGCGTCTGCAGCTTGCTGCGGTCGTCCTGCGACACGCTTTGCGGCGGCACGCGCGCGATCTTCGAGATGATTTCCTCGATCTCGGTCTTGCCGATGGTGCGCTTCTGCTTCGACTTCGGCAGGATGCGCTGCGCCGCGCCCGCTTCGTCGATCACGTCGATCGCCTTGTCCGGCAGATGGCGATCGGTAATGAAGCGCGCCGACAGCTCAGCCGCCGCCGACAGCGCACCCGACGAGTACTTCACGCCGTGGTGTTCCTCGAAGCGCGACTTCAGGCCGCGCAGGATCGCAACCGTCTGCTCGACCGTCGGCTCCGTCACGTCGACCTTCTGGAAGCGCCGCGACAGCGCCGCATCCTTTTCGAAGATGCCGCGGTATTCGGTGAACGTGGTCGCGCCGATGCACTTGAGCGTGCCCGACGACAGCGCCGGCTTCAACAGGTTCGACGCGTCCAGCGTACCGCCCGACGCGGCGCCCGCGCCGATCAGCGTATGGATTTCGTCTATGAACAGAATGGCGTGCGGACGCTCTTTCAGTTCCTTCAGCACCGTCTTCAGGCGCTGCTCGAAATCGCCGCGGTACTTGGTACCGGCGAGGAGCGCGCCCATGTCGAGCGAATACACCTGCGCGTCGGCCAGAATATCCGGCACTTCGCCGCGCGTGATCCGATACGCGAGACCTTCGGCGATCGCGGTCTTGCCGACCCCGGCCTCGCCGACCAGCAGCGGATTGTTCTTGCGACGGCGGCACAGCACCTGCACCACGCGCTCGACCTCGGACTCGCGCCCGATCAGCGGATCGATGCGGCCGTCCTTCGCCATCTGGTTCAGATTCTGGGTGAACTGCGCGAGCGGGGTTTCCTTCTGCGCGGCGGCTTCGTCGGATTCCGCGTTCGCGTCGCTCGCTTTCGTCGCGTCGGAACTGTTCGTCTTCGCGATGCCGTGCGAGATGAAGTTGACCACGTCGAGACGGGTGACGCCCTGCTGCTGCAGGTAGTACACCGCGTGCGAGTCCTTCTCGCCGAAGATCGCGACGAGCACGTTCGCGCCCGTGACTTCCTTCTTGCCGTTCGAGGTGGACTGAACGTGCATGATCGCGCGCTGGATCACGCGCTGGAAGCCCAGCGTGGGCTGCGTATCCACGTCGTCCGTGCCTGGCACGGTCGGCGTGTTGTCATGAATGAAGTTGCGCAGGTTCTGCCGCAGATCTTCGATGTTCGCGGCGCACGCACGCAACACCTCCGCGGCGGTGGGGTTGTCCAGCAGCGCCAACAACAGATGTTCGACCGTAATGAACTCATGCCGCGCCTGGCGTGCTTCCATGAACGCCATGTGCAGACTGACTTCCAGTTCCTGGGCAATCATGCTTCCTCCATCACGCACTGCAGCGGATGCCCGGCCTGCCTTGCGTGGGTAACTACCTGCTCAACTTTGGTCGCCGCGATGTCCCGCGTATAGACCCCACAAACTCCCCGTCCCTCTCGATGCACCTTCAACATGATCTGCGTTGCCGTCTCGCGATCCTTGCTGAAGTATTCCTGCACGATCATCACGACGAATTCCATCGGCGTGAAGTCGTCATTCAACAGCACCACCTTGTACATGGACGGCGGCTTCAGCTTCTGTTCCTGCCGCTCCAGTACGGTGCCGTCCTGCTTGTCCGGGATAATCGCCATACACCCATTCTAAACAACTCGGACAGGCCCGCAATCCTGTCAAAACCCAACCGGCCCGCCGGTGGTTCGTTCCGCTTTCGCCCTGCGAAAACCTTCAGAGCCAGCAAAATTGGCGAGGCCGATTGCGAGGGGCGGCACGCCCGGATATCCCGCACCGCCGCGCGATGCGAATACCCGGAAACGAGTATCGCACAACCTGTGCCGACGGGCTGCGCGCCAGACCGCATTCGCAGTGTCATCAGCGCGCCTTGCTGATGTGAGTCGATTATGCGACTTTTCAAGACGGCCCGCTTGCGCCACCGCACACAAGGAAAGCCGGAGAAACCCTGGAAATCGAGTCATTTACAACGTCGAACCATGCATCTCAAAATCTTCTTGACACTCGAATAAAGAGCCTCAACAATCAAGCTGGCACTTTTTTCAGCCAGCGCATATTTCGAAAAAATGCCGATGGTGAGCTAGTGAGGAGGGGGCGATAGCGGTCGGGTCGTCAGGCTTTTCGAGCGTGCTCGTGGTAGACATGAGTTACAGGGGATGTTGGTATGGCAACTGGTACGGTCAAATGGTTCAATGACGCGAAAGGTTTCGGATTCATTACGCCCGACGAAGGCGGTGAGGATCTGTTTGCGCACTTTTCCGCGATCCAGATGAACGGCTTCAAGACTCTGAAGGAAGGCCAGAAGGTCTCTTTTGAAGTCGTGCAAGGTCCGAAGGGCAAGCAGGCATCGAACATCCAGGCAGCTGCCTGATCCGTTCGAATCCGAACCTTGAGAACCCGGCTTCGCGCCGGGTTTTTTCATTTCAGGCGCCCGTGGCATCAAAACGCCACGGGCCGCCGCCTGCCGTCAGACCACCTTCAGCGTGCCCATCATGCCGAGGTCCTCGTGTTCGAGGATGTGGCAGTGGAACATCCGCTCGCCCGCCGTCTGCTGCTGCACCGATATCCGCACGATCTCGCCGGGCTCCACGTTGACGGTGTCGCGCCACGCGCGGAACGGCTCGGGCGTCACGACGCCGCCCTTCACCCGCTCGACGACCTGGAACTGCGTGCCGTGCAGATGGAACGGATGGTCCATGTCGGACTGGTTGTCGATCGACCAGCGTTCGACGTCGCCGCGCCGGCTCGTCAGCGTGATGCGCGCCGGGTCGAACGATGCGCCGTTTACCAGGAAACGCATGCCCGCCGGCAGATCGTGCATCCCGGCCGGCATGCCGTGCATGCCCGCACCCGGCTGGTGCATCGTGGCCATGTCCATCTGTTCGGAGAACACCACCGTCTTGCTGGCGACCGGCGCGGCCGGCGCGGCGATCTCGCGCAGCCTCGCCGGTAGCACACGCGGCGCGGCGCCCGCTGCCGCCGGCGCGAACTCGACGTCGGCGAGCGGCATGGCGGGAGACGGCGGCAGGCTCGCGTCGCCGTGTGACATCGTCATCGACATCTTGCGGCGATCGTAGAGCGCGGCGGTCAGCACGGCGGGGGTGGCGGACGCGCCGTCCGAAGCGCCACCGCCTTTGGCCCGCACGATCAGCTCGGCCCGCTCGCCAGGCGCGAGCAACAGACGCGTCAGCCCTTCGCGCGGCGCCGCGAGCAGGCCGCCGTCGGTGCCGACCTGCGCGAACGGATGATCGTCGCCGAGCGTCAGCAGCAGGTAGCGCGCATTGCACGCGTTCCAGACGCGCCAGCGCTCGTCGCCGGCCATCGCGATGCGCGGCCGGCGCGCGCCGTTGACCAGCACGAACTGCCCTTCCCGGCCGTTCATCCAGTCCATCATGTAGTTCGGAGCGATCGCGCCGTCGGCGGCGAGCTTCAGGTCAGTGAAGAACAGATGTCGCTCCGGCCAGCCGGCAAGCGGATCGTCCGGCGCTCGCACGATGATCGGCCCCGCCAGCCCGCGAAACACCTGTTCCGCCGACAACTGGTGCGGATGCGGGTGATACCAGTACGTGCCGGCGCTGCCGGGCGGCAACGTGAAGCGGTAGACGCGGCTCCCGCCCGGCGCGACCGCGTCGGCCGGGTTGCCGTCCTGATCGGGTGGCACCGGCAGGCCGTGCCAATGGATCGTCGATGGCTGCGCGAGACGGTTCACGAAGCGGATCTCGACCGTGTCGCCCTCGCGAACCTCGATCATTGGGCCGACGACCGGGCCCGCCTCTGCGCCGCCGGCACCACCGTCGCCGCCGTCGTACTGCCAGAACGTCGTGGGATGGCCAGGCAGCAGCGTGCGCGAGACAGGCTGCGCGACGAGCGTCGCGCGAAACACGCCGGGTTCGCGGCTTTCGTTCGGGAGCGTGCGCAGCATGGCCAGCGGCGCGCCCGCCGGCAGCGCGTCGGCGCTCGCGAGCGGCGCGGAGCCGGTCATCGCGTGGGCCCCGCCAGTCTGGTGAGCGCTCCCGGCGCCGTGGTGCATCGATGGCATCGACGCCATGCCGGGCATCGAGCCCATGTCGTCCATGCCCTGCATTCCAGCGTGCGACGACGTCTGTCCGAAGCTGCCGCGCGCGAAAACCGCCGACATCGCGGCGCCCAGCGTGCGCAGCATGAATTCCCTGCGAATCATGAATGTGTCCTCCTGCGTGACGGCCTGCTTGCAGCCGTGTGCCTGCGGCGGCGTTCGCATCTGCGTCACGGGTCTGGCATTGAACTGATGGGTAGCACGTCGCACCGTCGCCTTGCGCGAACAAGACAAAACGCGGGCAGCCAGGCAACGATGCGAAGATGTAAAGGCGTCAAGCGCCAGTAAAGCGCGTCACGCAGGAACGTGCAGTTCAGACGATCGGAGGCCGCAGGCGCGGCGGAAGGATCACGCCGTCGCGCGGCGCGTCGGGCCAGGGTCGGGGCAGCACAGCACCGGTCAGATCAGGCGCGAACGCGAAACTTGCCGGCAACGCGCAGCAATGAATGCCGCACAACGTCGCGCAGCAGTCATCGCACGGGCCGTGCGTGCAATGACAGCGCATGCCGCGGCGCATCGGGTCCGCTGCCGGCTCGCAATGCGCTGTGCCGGCCACTACCATCGCACCCGATCGATCATCCGCGCGGTGCTCGCCCGTGCTCGCAGCCAGCACCACCTGCACCACCGCCACATCGCCATGATGTTCATGCGCGCTCACTCCCTGCAGCGGCAGGCAGACGAAACACAACAGCAGCAGGAGTCGCTGGAAGAGGTTCATCGTGAGGTGAAGCAACGCGATGCGCATCGATTGCGGGAGCGGAAGGAAACGGCATCATAGCTTAGGCACATCAACAGCGATTCGAGCGCGCGCAACCGCGTGGCCCCACCCACGAGCCCGATGGTGGACCTACGCAGCGCGTCGCGATCTTTCTATCGTTGACGCTTTCACCACCACAACACGCCGCCCACCGCACGCCACGATGACCACCACCACGCCCGACGAAACCGCTCCGCCCTCCCTTCGCACCCGCATTCGCCGCATCGCGCAGCGCGGCCACTACGACCGCGCGACGCTGCACGCGATCGTCGACGACGCGTTCATCTGTCACGTCGCGTTCGCCGACGCGCACGGCGTGCACTGCATCCCCACCGCCTGCTGGCGCGAGGGCGACTATCTATACATTCACGGTTCGAACGGCAGCCGGATGCTGAAGCTCGCCGCGAGCGGCGCACAGGTCTGCGTGATGATCACACATCTCGACGGTCTCGTGCTCGCGCGCTCCGCGTTCCATCACTCGATGAACTACCGGTCCGCGGTGATCTACGGCAGCTTCGAAGTCGTGCCCGACGACCACAAGGCCGCCGCGCTCGATGCGTTCATGGAAGGCTTCGCGCCGGGCCGCTCGCGGCAGGTGCGGCGCGGCAACGCGAGCGAACTCGCGGCCACGACGATGCTGCGCATCGCGCTCGCCGAAGCGGCGTCGAAGATCCGCACCGGCGGTCCCGCCGACGACGAGGACGATCTCGCGCTGCCCGTCTGGGCTGGCGTCCTGCCGATGGCGCTCGCGCCGCTGCCGCCGCAAGCCGACACGCCGGCGATCGAGCCACCCGACTACGTGCAGCAGTGGCGCGAGGGGGACGTCGCCGATCCGGTGTAGATGTCGCAAGGCGAGCGCAAACAACCCGCGCCGCCGAGCGCGATTCCTGCGCGCCGCTATCCCGTGCTTCGTGTCGCGGCGCGCGCGGGCGGCGTGGATCGGGTCTGATAGCCACACTGCCCATTGGCTCTCCGATCCGCCCGTCCGGTCCCTCGCCCGATGAACGCTCCTCGCGAACGCGCCCGCCGTCGCCGACTTCCCGCTATGCCAGACGCGCTGGCCGCGCTGGCCGGAATCGGCGTGCTGCTCGCGCTCTCCGGCTGCGCGACGCCGCCGCCTCCGCCCACCGCGAACGAATCGCTGCCCGCCACGCTCCAGTCGCGCCCCGACGAAGTGCTGCAGGAAGTCGTGACCACGTCCCATGGCGACGAAAACTACATCTGCCGGCGCACGCCGCCATCGCTCGCGAACCTCACGACGCCGCCCACGCGAGGCGTCGCCGCCGACGGCACGCAGCTGCTGTGGGCCGAGGTCGGCTCGGAATCGATGCTGGTCGATGCGAACGGCGAAAGCATCGGCACCGTGGTCCCCGCGCAGCACTTCCTCGCGTACGACGGCAGCTACGTGATCGGCACGCCGTTCGCCGAAACCCAGGTCAAGCCGGGCACGCTCACGTGGGCGCGCTACGCGGCGAAATTCGACGCGGCGCCGCGTCCTGGCGAGGGACGCTTCGCGAACGTCAGCTCGATCCAGCGCATCGACACGACCGGCGGCCTGCCACTGCAGCCCGAATGCACGCAGGAGGGCGAGCACCTGTACGTGCCGTACACGGCGACCTACATGATCTACCGCACGAAAGGCGAGGCGCCGGTGGCGTCGCTGCCTTCGACTTCGGCACAGAACACCGCGCAGGTCGTCGCGCTACCCACGCACTAAACCTGAACCGCGCCGCGCGACCGCCCTTCCCGCCGCTTGCCCAAGGAGTCGACAATGCAATCCGGCCTGTTCCTCACGATGCCCGCGCCTGACCCTCACGCGCAGCCGGCCGCCGAACTCTACCGGCGCGCGCTCGAAATGGCCGAGGCCGCGGATACGCTCGGCTACACGCACTTCTGGCTCGCCGAGCATCACTTCACGAACTACTCGCACTCGTCGCGGCCGCTCGTACTGCTGTCCCACATCGCGGCGCGCACGCGCAATCTGCGGCTCGGTCCGGCAATCGTGCCGCTGCCGCTGCATCATCCGCTCGTGGTCGCGGAAGAACTCACGACGCTCGATGTGCTGTCGGGCGGCCGCGTCGAAATCGGTCTCGGCAGCGGTTATCAGGCGTACCAGTACGAGCGCTTCGGGCTCGTCAAAGGAGCAGCACCCGCGCGCGATCAGGAAGCGATCGACGTGCTGCTGCGCGCGGTGCGCGAACCGCTGTTCTCGTTCAACGGCGAGCACTTCCAGATTCCGCGCACGACCCTTGTGCCGCAGCCGCTGCAACGCGCGATGCCGCTGTGGCTCGTCGTCAACTCGAGCCGGCGCGAGTCGGTGGAACTCGCGGTGAAGCGGCGCGCGAATCTGTTCACGGGCGTGCTCGAACCGCTGTCGCAACTCACCAACGTGCGCACGCAATACACGGAT
The DNA here is from genome assembly GCF_003443895.1 of Paraburkholderia phosphatilytica. Taxonomy (GTDB): domain Bacteria; phylum Pseudomonadota; class Gammaproteobacteria; order Burkholderiales; family Burkholderiaceae; genus Paraburkholderia; species Paraburkholderia phosphatilytica. Next base: position 234,844 of record NZ_QQOA01000004.1, read on the forward strand.
CTGTTCGACGGGATCGCGCCGTTGCGGATCGGCACGCAGCGCCCCGTGTATGTCGCGCAGAGCGACGCGGAAGCACGCGAAGCCGTCGAGCACGCGCGCTGGAATGGCCGCGCGACATTGCGGCTGCGGCACGGTTTCGGCGACGTGATCGACGGCCGTGTGCCCGCCGATCCGCTGCCGAACGAACCCGCCGACGACGTGCTGCGCAGCGACTACGTCGTGATCGGCACCGTCGACGAATGCATCCACCAGCTGCGCAGAATCCGCAGCGGACTCGGCTGCGATTATTTCAGCGCGAGCTTCTGGTTCGGCGCGCTCGCACACGAGCAGGTGATGCAATCGATGCGCCGCTTCGCGACGCACGTGATGCCGGTGCTCGCTGACGATGCCAGGCGGCAAGCAAGGCAGCGCGACGAAAATCAGCGCAACGGCGAAACAACCTCCGCACTGGCGTAACCCAGCACAGTGGCAACCAGCCACGTTCCCATCTCGTCGAAACGCGCGCGCTCATTGCGCGCGTAGTCGCATAACCGGTCGACCAGCGCAGCGCGCAACGGCGCCTGATCCAGCATGTCGATGCATCCGAGGCAGCGCTGCACGGCATCGCGCGCATCGCACGGCGCGCGCCATTCCGTGCATCCGGCTTCGTCGAGCAGACGGTCGATGCGCGTATCCATCGACAGCCCGAACACCGGCACGCCATGTGACATCGCCAGCACGGCCGCGTGATAGCGGGTCGTGACGACGCACTCTGCGTGCGCCACCGTCGCGGCCACCGTATCGAGCGGATGCTCGCCACGCACGACGCGCTCGATTGCAAATGACACGCGTGCGGCAACGTCCGCACACGCAGCGCGATCGAGCTGCTCCATGCCGACCAGCACCGGCGTGTAGCCGCGCTGCCGCAAACCCACCGCGATGGCCGCGTAGCGTTCGAGATACGCGTCGTACGATTGCGCGCGCTTCGCATCCCAGCTTTGAAAATGTAGTAGTCCGTAACGATGCGGCGAGGTTTCGCCGCCTGCGTCGAGCGCTCGGGCCCGTGCCGCGTCGGCACGTACCGGCCACCAGAACGGGTTGTTCGGACACAGCGCGGCGATGCGCTCGCCGCCTGCACGCGAATTCACGCTATGCAGCGGAAGCGGCGGCGCACGATACGTCCACGCGGTATCGCAGCCTCGCATCGTCGCCACGCCCAGCGCTTCGAGCTGCGCGCACGCCGCATCGTTGCGGCCGATCACGTAACCGCCATGCGCCGCGTTGCGCTTCACGAAGCGCGTCAGCGCATCGGTCATCGCGCCGCTGTCCACGCCGTACGCAATCGCCGGACGTCCATGCGCATGCGCGAGCGCGACGCCGCCGATCAGCACGCCCGCGAGCGTGTCCGAGAACTTCGACGTATAGGTCGAACCCTCGACGTTGATCACCACGTCCGCGTCGCGGATCGCCGCATCGAGCGCATCGGGCAGATACGGCAGCGACGGCACGAACTTCGGCGTGGCCGCCAGCAACGGATGATCGAAGCAGCTGCCGAGCGCGAACAGCGTCAGCGCGAGCTCGCGCGGCGCAAACAGGCGCTGCAGCTGCGCGATCGTTTCGATCGTGCGCAGATCGGCGCCGGTGTTGCCCGGCCCGGTATAGCCGAGCAGCAGCGCGCGCAGCGCTTTAGCATTGCCATTGCGTTGCAGGTTCGCGGTCGCCGGCGACTCGCGACGTGCGCGCCGCGCGGCATCGATGCGCGCCTGCATGTCGTCGAGAAACACTTCGTCGGGTTGCGCGGCGCTCGCGTAGCGATGCAGCGCGAGCGTCGAACGGCGCACGGGATCATCGTCGTCGCGAAGCCAGTCCATCATGCGCTCCCAGCGCCGCGCGCGAGTTGTGCGATCTGCGCGATGCCGGAACGCGCGGGCACCGCGATCTCGACGATCGTCACGCCAGCATGATTGCGGGCGAATTCAAGCGCGGCGTCCAGCGTCTCGCGACTCTCCGCGCGACGATGCGCGAGGCCGAAGCCCTGCGCGAGCGCGGCAAGATCAATCGCGTAAGGATTGCGGATCGCGCGCTTGAAGCCAGTTTCGCGCGCCGCCGGCAGAAAATCGAAGATCGCGCCGCCGCCGTTGTCGACGACGCAGACACACGCGGGCGTCGCCACGCGCTGTGCCGCGGCGAGCGCGGACAGGTCGTGCACGAACGCCTGGTCGCCGAGCACGAGCAGGCCCGCGTCGCGACGCGCCAACGCTTCGCCGACGAAGGTCGACAGCGTGCCGTCGATGCCGCTTACGCCGCGGCTCGCGTAGACCGTTTGCGCATCGGCGCGCAGTGCGTAGCCGATATCCGCGTGACGCATCGGCATCGAGTTGCCGATGTGCAGGAACGCAAAACCAGGCGCCGCGAGCACGCGATGCACCGCGACGACTTCGCCCCAGCCGAGCGCGGCGACACGGGCGCGTCGTTCGCGCGCCGCTTGTGCCGCTACGCTCGCCCAGCGCTCGCGCCATCCAGCGTTCACTGCATGGCGCGCGGGGTCAGCATCGGCATCGCGATGATTGAAGTCGCACAACGCATCGGCCAGCAGCCCCAGTGCGTCGGCGCCTGGCGCCACCAGCACGTCGCGTGGAACGAGCCCGCGATGCAGATAGTCGTACGCGATCCGATGCGCCGCCACGCGAATCGTCGGTGCATCGCCATGCGCTTCGAACCACGTGTGCAGCGTGGGCAGCACCGGCGCAAGACCGAAGCGGATCACGAGTTCCGGATGCGCATGCGCGAGACGGCCGGCGCTCAATGCATCGAACGCACTGACGATCAGCGCGCCCGCTTCGCCGGGCAACGCAGCTTCGGGCGACAACACGTCGCCGCCCGAACGCAGCCCGCTCGCGACATCGGCGATCACCGGGAAGCCTGTGCACTGCGCAAACGCAAAGATCGCCTGCAACGGCACGGCCGGTTCCGCGCCCACGACGATGAGACCATCGATGCCTCCGTGCCGCTGAACTTGTGCTGAATCGCGCGCGTTCTGTACGCGATTCAGCACACGGTGCGCAACGTCGCCTACCACGTCGCGCGCATCCGGCGGCGTGACGTCGGGCAACGCGACTGGCAAAGAAAACGACTGACGCGTAGCCAGCATCGTATCCACAGACACAGCATGCGTTTCCAGCGCGTCATACACGCCCGCAAGTGGCACGTTCAGATGCGCCGGTCCACGCGTTACGCGCCGCGGCGACGGCAGCGTATCGATACTCGGTAAAGCTAACGATTCATGCGCATCGAACCGAGGCATGCCCAGCATCGCCGCGAGTGCAGCCTCAACCCGCGCGCACATCGCCGTCACCGCTTCAACCGAATCGTGCGGGTCGTCGAGGTCGGCCTGCGCGCGTACGAAGGCCTGCGTTGCGCCGAGATGATCGGCCATCTGCCCGAAGCTCGCGCCGCGCAGCGCACGCGGCCGGTCGCAGCTGATCGCGACGAGCGGCACGTCGCTCGCATCGGCTTCGAGCAGCGCCGGCAGCGCGTTCGCGATCGCGGAGCCCGAGGTCATCACGATCGCGACCGGCGTGCCGCTCGCCTTCGCGAGTCCGAGCGCGACGAACGCTCCACTGCGCTCGTCGGTGCTGACCATCTCGACGGCGATGCGCGGATGCGCGTCGAGCGCGAGACACATTGCGCTCGCGCGGCCGCCAGGACACAGCACCGCATGCCGCACGCCGGCCGCCACCAGCATGCCGACGATGCACTCCACCCACACCGCGTTCAACGATACGGCCGCCGTGTCCTCCGCAAGCAGCGTCGCCATCATGCCGCCGCGAATGCCGGCTTGACCGGAATCACGCGCGGCCCTGCATCGCCTTCGCGCTCGCGCTCACTCGCGATCAGCCGCTCCATGATCCGCCGCGCGCGGATAGCGCCCTGATCGATCGGCAGCAGCGCAGGTTGCGCGGACCAGAAGTCCGCATCGCCGAGGTTATTCTGCTGCGCTTCGAGCATCGGCAGATCTTCGAGCTCGAATGGCTTCATCAGGCCGTCCACCGCGTAGCGCACCAGTTCGCGTCCCGCATCGCCCATCGAGTTCGGCAAACCGAACGCGAAGAAGTAGTGCGTCGTACGTTCAGTTTCCGGCGTGAGCCAGTGCGCGGACGGCGCGATGCGGCCCGCTTCGCGCGGGATGCCCGCCCCCGTCACGCCGACGACGATCATGAGCAACCCGGGCGGCATCCACTTCACGTCCATCCACCGATCGACCCGCATGCCCGGCGGCACGCCGAAGCCATCCGCGACGAACGGCTGCAGTGTTTCGTCGAAGGTCGAGCGGCGCACCAGCACCGCAGTGTCGGAACCGGCCGTCTCGACGTCGCCCTGCGCAATCGCTTCGCTGCCGAGCGTATCCGGATGCAGGAACTGGAAGTGGCTCAGGTCGAGCAGGTTGTCCGCGCTCAGCTGATAGTGCGCGCGCGTTTTCAGGTAGCCGTGATGCGTGAGGTTCGCGTCCGGATCGACAAAGGCAAACGAAGGCAGCAGTGCCGCATCGGCACGCGCTACATCGCCGGGCCAGAACCAGATCGCGCCGAACCGTTCGAGCACCGGATACGCGCGCACCTGCGCCTGCGAAGGCACGCGCCCGTCGCCATGCGGATTGTGCACGCAACGGCCATCGCCATCGAAGCGCAGGCCGTGATACGGACATTCGATCGCACCGTCGGCAACACGCCCTCGCGACAGCGGCGCGAAGCGATGCGCGCAGCGATCGTCGAGCGCGAACGCACGGCCCTCGGCATTCCGGCACAGCACGACGGGCCGCCCGAGCAAGGTTCGCGCGAGCGGCGCGTCACCGCGCACCTCGTGCGCGAACGCGGCGACGTACCACGTGTTCAACAGGAATGACATGAACGCACCCGGACAATGGACGGAACCGTCACTGCCGCGATACCGAAGAAAATCATCGGCCGTCACTGGCAACGAACGGGTCTTTAAAGGGGACTTAAAGCGCGGCGCGACGCACGCTGTTTCAAGCGAGTCTAGAGAGTCAGACGTCACACAGTTTCAATAAACCTCATGCGTGCGCGAAAAAGCGCCCATCGAAGCGCAGCGACAATGCTCAAAAAGTCTGAAGCTTGCTTGCGGAACAGTAAGGTTTTGAAATGCCTTGCAAGACATGCATTTGCGCGATACCCGGGTCAGGCTTACCGCGCATGCGAATTGGCATCGAAATTAATACCGACTTACGCGTGAACCCGCATTCACGCAGCTATGGCGGGCATTTCCGAGCGTATCCACTTTAAATCGTCGCTTTAACGAGGCGTCCTATAGTTGAGACGCTCAACGGTAGCGCTTCCACCGAAACAATTCGTTACAGCCCTGATTTACGAACCTCCGTAGCTTTCGATTGCGCGGCCGGTAATCGCAGTGGGTAAAGCGGCAAGCAAAGCGCAGTGAGCAAAGCAGCCAGCAAACTAAGGCGCATCCTTTGGCGTCGTCCCTGGAGAGCAAGTTGAAATTCGCCGTGATGACCACCAATAGCAGTCTGTTCAATCTGATCTGCCTGTGCTTCAGCGACGAGACGATCGAGTGCCTCCGCTTCAATGACGACGTCGCGCTGTCTCGCGCAATCTATCGCGAGGAGTATCACGCGATCATCGTCGACGCGGCCACCGGTATCGACGCGAACCGCGCGGTATTCGCGCGCCGCGCGTGCTACGGCGACCGGCGCGCGCCGCTGATCGTGGTCGGCGCATTCGACGGCCGCGACGGCATCGAGCAGGCCTTCAACGCGGGTGCCGACGACGTCGTGCGCTCGCCAGTCGATCGCAACGAACTCGCGGTACGCACGCATCTCGCGCTGCGGCGCTTCCAGTCCGTCTCGCCGCCGCGCACCGACGACTGCCTCTGCTACGGTCCGTACCGGCTCGACCGCCGGGCCGGCGTCGTGCTGCTCGACGAACACGAGATCCGCCTGACCGTGCGCGAATTCGCGATCGCGTGGCTGCTGTTCTCGCATGCGGGCGAATACGTGAGCCGGCGCACAATTGCCGGCGCGATCTGGAGCAGCACCGAAGACATCGTCGGCCGCACGCTCGAACAGCACATCTACAAGCTGCGCAAGAAGCTGAATCTCAACGGCACGACCGGCGTGCAACTGCGCACGATGTACGCGCACGGCTACCGGATCGAACTCTGCGACGGCCGCCAGGAACCCGCGGACGCGCGGGAGCAGCAACCGTTGCACGAGCAGCCGTTGCTTGCGGCCTCGCCGCGCCCCGTGCCGCTGCATCGCGGCACCGACCGGGTGGCGGCCGCGCTCGACGCAAAGAGCCGCGTCCCGGTATCGCGGCAGGCGGCCAGCGATTCGCTCGCGCTCGCATCGTGCGCAACGCGCGTGGTCGGCGTGCATGCCGAAGACAGCGAAGCGGCCTGCACCGCATTGCCGTGGGCGCAGTACGCGACGTTCTGGCGTGACGGCACAACCCGCGACACACCAGGCGCAACACCGCGCGCCGCGGTGCGGCCGGCCGGAATCACCGCGACTTACGTCGCGCCCGACGAGTCGGCCGACTCCAGCGATGCAGGCACTACGCCGTCATTCGCGGTTCCCGCCGCGCTGCTGGTCCATTCGCGTCAGCGTGGCTGACGGTACGGCAACGAACGTTGCGCCGAGCTCTTCGTGCCCGCATAGCGTTCGATCGCTTCATCGCCGGCAAAGCGGCTGATCGACAGTGTCGCGCCGGTTGCCCACACGCAATGGAACCAGCCCGTCGGAATCACGAGCAGATCGCCCGGTCCGATGGTCACATCGACGAAACACGCCTGAGCGAAGCGCGGAAAGCGGTCGAGATCGGGCGCAGCGGCATCGACGCGGCATGGGCGATAGGTGTTGAACGCGTCGAGCGCATAGACGTTGCAGGCTTCGCGCGGCGCAAAGAGCCGCACGCGCTTACGGCCATGCAGCTGCGCGAGAAACGAGTTCTCCAGATCGCAATGCAGGTTCGTCACGAGCGTTTCCCCGCTGCGCGCGCCGAACCACAACTGCGCCGGCCCGAAGAGATCCTGGGGCAACTGCGGCAAACGGAAACGCCCTTTCCACGCGTCCGGTATCGGCGTGCCGCCGGTATACGCCGCCTCGATCGGCGTCGACCCGGTCGTCCCGGCAAGGGCGTCGATGAAATCGCCCAGCGTTTGCGCACGGCCGCTACGCGGGTCGTCCCGCAGCACGACGGCGCCTTCGTGTTCGCGCCATTGCGCAAGCGTCCAGTTCGCTTCGGGCCAGGCGAACGGCGCGCGGATGAGCAGCGGCAAACCCGCGAGGATCGAAGCGACCGCGTGCTGCGTCCACGCCGATGTCTCACGCGCATCGACCGTGCTCACGTCGCGCAGCAACGGCAGCGTTCTCGCACGTGCACGTTCGAGCGCCGCTGCGCCCTCGGGCGTCGGCCGTTTCAGCAGTTGCAGCCAGTAGGCGGCGATTCGCTGCGAGCCTTCCACGCGCACGCCGCCGTGTGCCGCCATAGCCGCGCTACGCGGGTCGAAACGCGTCGGGTTCGCCAGCATGTTCTGCAACACGGCAGCCGTCATCGCGATACGTGCGGCGGGCTCATTGGTGCAAGCGTCGAGCCGCGAGCATGTGACGCTGTCGCCCAGCGTGAAGCGGCGGCTCAGCTCGGTCTGATCGGTGACGAACACATCGACAGCGAACGGACTCGCCGTCGGCAGATAGTGTTCAGAAAGAAGCGCCACGAGCCCTTCCAGCGAGGCTTCGTTCAGTGCGATTCCGGCGCGCGACGAAGCGCGGTCGGGCGATGCAATGGCATGAAGCATGTCGGTTCATCAGGCACGCAGAGCGGTGACAGCGCAGTATGACGGGCACGAGCGTCGCGCTGACACGGATTGGCGAAACACGGTCCAATCGCTACGCCACCTCATGCACCGCTTCGCATTCTCCCCATGCTCCACACACCCGCTGCGTTGTAATGGTATGTGGTCGATGAAAGTCGATGAAACCGGTCCGGCTCACATGATGCGACGCCTCTCCTATGCAGTTGCCGTACCGCTCGCCGTTGCATGCGGTGCGAGCCTCACCGGTTGCGCGACGCCCCCGCACAGTTCCAACAGTTCCGCGTCGACAAACATCGAACTACCCGTTGAACTGAAGACAGGCACCGAACAGACGCTCGACGACGTCCTCGTCACACGCGGCGACGAAACCTGGCGCTGCGAACGCGCGGACTCGCCTGCAGCGAACAAGGCATCGAACGAAGCAGCGAGTCCGCCCACCGACCTCAGATGGATCCAGACCGGCTCCGCGGGCACGCTCGTCGACCGCGCGCGGCAGAATGTCGGCAAGGTGCTGCCGGGCGGCTACTTCGTCGCCGACGACGGCAGCTTCGTGAAGGCGGAGGTTGCGCGTCAAAGCCAGGTCGACGCGAATACGCTGACCTGGGCGCTCTTCAGCACGCAGGGCACCGGCGAACCCACGTTCACGCGGGGCCGCTTCGCGGGCATCTCGTCGATCCAGCGCATCGACACCGTGGGCGGGCTGCCGCCGAATCCTCGTTGCACGCACGAAGGTCTGCGCATGTTCGTGCCGTACAGCGCCACCTACCTGCTGTACCGGGCGAGAGAAAAGAACAATGCCAGCGCACAGCCGCACGCATCGCAACCCAACGTGATCGTCAGCGCGAACTAGCAAACAGAACGGGCGCCGCTTACAGCCGGCGCCCGTCGTCAGAACATCAACAAGCCTGCACATCCACTCAGAAATCGATCACCCGCGGCGTCAGCAGAAACACCCGCTCCAGGTGCGTGCGCGAGTCGTCGTTGTTGCGGAACAGCGCGCCGAGCAGCGGGATCTTCGAGAGCCCCGGCACATTCGTCGTGCCGTTCGACTTGGTGTCGGAGTTGTAGCCCGCGATCAGCAGGCTCTCGCCCTGACCCACCAGCGCCTGCGTGTTGATTTCGCTCGACGTGATGACCGGCAGCGTATCGACGGTCTGGTCGCCCGCAATCTGGCCATCCTCGATATGCACGTTCAGCTTCACGTAGGTCTTGCCGTTTTCGTGGATCACGAGCGGCAGCACGCGCAGCGACACACCTGTCGAAATGCTGTACAGGTCGGCGGCGGTATAGCCAGTCACACGCACGAAGAAGCTCGTCTTGTTGTCCATCACCGCTTCCACATTGTCGAGCGTCGCGACCTTCGGCGTCGCATCGATCTTCGCGAGCGTGTTCGACTGCGACGCGTTGATGCGCGCAAGCAGATAGCGCCCCGCGTCGCCCAGCACGGCCGTAAGCGAACCGCCGACCGGCGTCGTGCTCACCACGGTCGTGCCGTCGGAAAGCGTGGTCGTGCCGAAGTTCGGATTGATGTTGCCGTTGTAGCCGTTCTGCTGATACGTGCCCGAGCCCGTCTGCAGGTCGAGGTGACTGTTGTGCGCGCGCCAGTCGATGCCGATCTGCTGCAGGAAGTTGTCGTCGATCTCGATGATGTGCGCTTCGATCTCGATCACCTTCGGCCGGACGTCGAGCGCATTCACGAGCGCGGCGTATTGATCGATGCGCTGCGGCACGTCGCGCACCAGCACCGAGTTCGTGATCGGATCGGCGCGGATCACCGGCAGCGCGGCATCCACGCCGCTGCCCGACGAACTGGCCGTTGCATAGCCGCCTGCGCCGCGCGCACCGCTCGCGCCATTGCCGGCACCACCCGCCCCGCCCGCGCTCGAACCGCTGAACACGCTGCCATATGAAGCGTTGCCGCTCATGCCGGGCGGCAGCGGCGGCATCAAGGTCTGCGCGCTGCCGTTCGAATCGCCGTTCGAGAAGCCGCCGCCGTTGGTTTGCCCTCCCACGTCCGACATCTGCTGTACGCGCTGGATGTTCGGCGATCCGGAAGGCGCGCCGCCGCCATTCGCGCCGCCGCCGTTGCTGGTCGGATGGTAGAGACCCGACAGCACGCTCGCCACGCCCTTCACGGTGATCGTGTCGCCGTCGAGCTGCACCTTGTGGTCATCGGCCCACGCATGCTGCAGCTTGTAGATGCGCACCACGGAACCGCTGTTGCGGTCCTCGCTTTCGTCGAGCTTCTGCGCGACCGACTGCACCACCTGCACGTAATCGGGCGGACCGTTGACGAGCACCGTGCCCGCCGCGGTGTCGTACGTCACCGGAAAGCGCGGATCGTTCAGCCGCATCGCCTGCAGCGCGGCAATCAGCTGTTGCGGCGTCGCATGCGACAGATGCACGACCTGACGCGTAACGTCGTTCGCGTTGCTGATCGACAGGATGTTGCCGTCGTAGAACCACACGAAGCCGAAGGTGGACGCGAGCGTGTCGAGGAAGCGTTGCGGCGACATGTCGAACTGGCCGCTCACCGTGCCCGTCACGTTGCTCGCGATCGACGCCGTGATGCCCTGGCTCGCGGTGAAATCGCGCAGCACGTCGACGAGGCCCTTGCCTTGCACTTCGATATGCACGGTCTGGTTGCGCCAGCGCACAGGCGTGGCGTTGGCCCACGAAGGCATGGCCGCGGCGATCACGATCAATGCGCCGATGAGAATATCCCGGACGAAGTTGCCTGGTTTCATGTCGGAATGATGGGCAGGAAATCAGCGGTGGAAGATGACGGCGAACGAAGCCGTCGCAGCATGGCCGCGCGCATGCGCACGTACATGCACATGCGGCACGCGCGCCGGAGCGCGAAGGCGGATCAGGCGCAGCGTTCGAGCGTCTCCGAAGGCGCTTCGTGAAACTGCTTGCGGTAGCTGTGCACGAGCGTCGAGCGGTTCTCCACCCCCCAGCGGCTCGCCGCGCGCAGCACGCTGCCGTCACCCTGCGCCGCGCCGTTCATCAGCTCCGCGCGAATGCGCTCCATCCGTTCGCGACGGATCAGTTCGCGCGGCGACAGCCCGAGCAGGCTGCGGAACGCGTTCTGCAGCGCGCGCTCGGTCACGCCGATTTCGGCCGCCACTTCGCGCACGGAAAGATCGCGCCGGTTCAGGTTTTCGAGCACGAAGTGATACGCGCGACGATACTTGCCCGTGAGCCGCGCGCCGACGTCGTCCAGCTGCGACGACACCTTCGCCACCCGCTCAACCAGCGGCCGGTGCAGATGCGAGTTGTCACGCAGGCATTGCATCGCGACGAGCGTGTAGCGGCTGTACAGTTGCCACGCTTCCTGCACACGGCCCTGGTGCTGCCGCGTCTTCGAGAAGCAGTACAGGTATTCGATCTGCCGCTGGCCGGTGAACGGCTGCGGCGAACACTGGCTGATCAGCGGATCGAGTACGCTTTCGGCGAGCTGCGGCGCCGCGCCCGCGAGCGCGGCGAGCGCCGCTTCGAGGCGCACCGTGCGCAGATAGTCGGGCAGTTTTTCATCGCGCGCCCAGTTCAGATGTTCGAGCATCTTCGGAAACGCGGTACGGTCGCCATTCGCGGCAGCGCGCTGGGTCTTCAACGCTTCGATGCGAATGCGCAGCAGCGGCGACTTCACGCGCGACGCAGCCGCCAGCAGATCGTCGCAGCTCAGCTGCGGCAGGCTGTCCGCACGCGTAACGCCATCGCCGAGACTCGACTGCCAGAACACGTGGTCCTGCAGCGTGCTCGCGGAGCGGATTTCCGCCTGCACTGCGAGGTCGAACGCGAGCGTGTCGTACAGCTCGCGCCACCATGCCTGCGTCGCGCCGTCGAGCGACTCGATATGCTCGCGCAGGTCGGCCAGCGCACCGGCCACCTGCGCAGTCTTGCCGAGTTCCTGCAGCACGCACACCATCGCGAAGCGCGCTTCGGCGCCGCGTTCCGGCGCGACGTCGGACTCTTCGGCGAGCCGCGAGAAACACGCGAGCGCGGAGCCCAGACGGTTGCGGAACAGCGCCTGCCAGCCCGCGTTCCTGCACGATGCGACGCGCAGCGCCATCGACGTGCGGATCATCTTCTGCGAGCGCCGGTACGTATCTTCAGCGCGCACTTCGACGCGCGACATCAGCTGCAGATCCGCGTGCCGCTGCACGACACACGCGGCCGCGTCACCGGTTCCCGGATCCTGCGCCCAGCGGCTCGCAATCGTGCCGGCCGCAACCAGTTCTCCATCGATCACGGCCTTCAGGAATCGCTCCGCGATGTCCCGATCGCCATGCGGCTCGGGTGTGGCAAGGGCGGAAATCAGCGGGAAATAGGGTGTCGAGAACACGGCTGTACTCCTCGTCATGCGTTGCACAGGACGCGCATCGCGTTTGGAACACAGTCAATTTATCAGGCGAAAACAGGCATATTCTCAATAAACCTGAGATTCATGCCTGTTTTGAGGAACTGTTGAGTTTCGACTAATGGGCGGGTGCAGGAGCATTCGGCGCGCCCGGTCGAACCGGGGCTGTCGTGCTGTTGCCGGTCTGCGCGGCGTCGGGCGAAGCGAGTTCGTGCATTCGCGCCGAGAGATCGCGCAGCGTGACCTGATCGGTAACCTGCGCAACAAAGAGACCGACGAACAGCGCGAGCATCAACGCGGCCATCGATCCCTTCACCGGCTGGCTTAGCGTCATCAGATCGAGCTTCGACGCGGAGCGCGCGGCAAAGCCGAACGCGAAGTCGATCAGCAGCAGCAGCAACACCATCGGTGCCGCGAGTTTCGCGATGGACTCCATCAGCGAATCGGTCTGCTGGATCACGAACGACTCGATCACGTTCGACATGTTCGGCCCACTCGCGGAGAGCGGCCACCAGTGATACGACTCGTACACCGCGCCGAGCAGGAACGTCATGCCGCCCAGCGCCCAGAACGCGGTGATTGCCACCTGGCCGAGCAGCGTGCTGATGGGTGTCGACGTTTCCGGACGCGTCGGGTTGGTGATCTGCACGTTGTTGTAGCCGGTCAGATCGTCGATGTAGGTTCCCGCGCTTTCCGCGACCCAGAACACGATCGACGCGGCATAGCCGATCACGAGACCGATCAGCGCTTCGCGCAGGCCGACCTCCATCAAGATTGCGCCGTGCAGTGACTGCACGAACGCAACCGGTTGACCGTAGACCACGAAGCCGCTGAACATGATCACGAGCGCGTTGCGCACCACGCCCTGCATCACCGTATCGCTCGTCGGCGGGAACACGAACAGCGTGATGAAGAGCCGCAGCGAGCACAGGCCCGTCGCGATCAGGTATCCGGAAATCAGCCCGGAGAGTTGCGGCAGCGCCTGCAGCGAATTCATGCGACGCTGCTCCGTTCGCGCAACAGACGGGCCAGCGCTTCTTCCTGTACATCGTCATCAGCGGCATCGCTCGCGCGATGGTCGAGCTCGCGTTCAATTTTGCTTGCGTGTCCTTTGATGAACTCGATGCGCGCGTCGTTCGTTGCGATGCCGCGGCGGGTCTGCATCAGCGCCGCTTCGCGTTCGTCGAGCACCGCCTGCTGCCGTTCCAGCTCGGCCGCGCAGGCGCGCTGGCGCTCAGCCACCACTTCCATATAACGACGCAGCTCATTGAAGCCGTCGAGCGAAAACGGTTCGTCGCCGCAGGTCATCGCATCGAGCTGCGCGTTGCACGCGGCAATCACGTCGTCGATCTCGTCTAGGCGTGCAGCGCACAGGCGGCACTGCTCGATCTGCGCTTCGACTTCCTGCCGCCTGACCCCCAGTTCGCGACGCAATGCATCAGCCAGGCGCTCGCAGCGCCGGATCGAGACCGAGAGCGCGACGACGCGCCGGTCCTTCATCAGCGCATCCCCGCGAGGTCGAACAGGTCGGCCTGGGTGTCGTCGAGCGACGCGAAATCGTCGATGCCTTGCGACAGGAACGCGTCGATCGCGTCGTGCTTCGCGATCGCTTCGTCGGCAACCGGATTGTTGCCCGGCTGGTATTCGCCAATCTGCAGCAGCATCTCCACGTCGCGGTAGCTCGCCATCAACTGGCGCAGCCGCGCGGCCGCCTGGATCACGTCGTGAGGCATCACGCGCGGCATCACGCGCGACAGGCTGTTCAGCACATCGACGGCCGGATAGCGGTTCTTCGCGGCGATCTCGCGCGACAGGATCATGTGACCGTCGAGGATGCTGCGCACTTCCTCCGCGATCGGATCGGTGCCGCTCTCGTCTTCCACCAGCACCGTGTACAGCGCGGTGATCGAGCCGCCATGCCGGTTCGACGCGCCCATCCCGGCGCGTTCCAGAAGACGCGGCAGCTCCGCGAAAATCGACGGCGGAAAACCGCGCCGCGCCGGCGGCTCGCCCGCCGCCAGCCCGATCTCGCGTGCGGCGCGCGCGAAACGCGTGAGCGAATCCATCATCAGCAGCACGCGCTGGCCGCGATCGCGAAAGTGCTCGGCCACCGCCGTCGCGACATACGCCGCCTTCATGCGCTCCATCGAAGAACGATCTGACGTCGCGCAGATCACCACCGAACGCGCCATCCCTTCGGGACCCAGAATCTCTTCGATGAACTCGCGCACTTCGCGGCCGCGTTCGCCGATCAGCGCGATCACGCTGACGTCGCACTGTGCACCGCGCGCGAACATGCCGAGCAGCGTGCTCTTGCCGACGCCGGCCGGAGCGAAGATGCCCATGCGCTGCCCTTCGGCCAGTGTCATCAGCGCGTCCACCGGACGCACGCCGGTGATCAGCGGCGCGTCGATCGGGCGACGCATCATCGCTTGCGGAGGCGGCGCGAATACCGGCTGCGACGCATCCGTTTCGATCGGCGGTCCGCCGTCCATCGGCTGACCGAGCCCATCGACCACGCGGCCCAGCAGCGCGTCGCCGACGCCGATTTCGAGCGCGCGGCCAAGCCCGAACACCTGCGTGGAACGCGATACGCCCGCGAGCTGCGAGAACGGCGACAACAACGCGAGATCGCGCGTGAAGCCCACCACTTCCGCATGCTGCACGCTGGAGTTCGCCGGGTTGCGCAGCTCGCACAGGTCGCCGAGCGAGACGTCGAGCCCCGCCACCTTGATCAGCGTGCCGACCACTTCGACCACCTTGCCGCTGCGCACGACATTCGAAACCGCGAGCAGCTCGCGTTCGATGTCGTCGGTGAACGGACCGAAGTCGGCGTTCGCGGGAAGCCAGGGCTGGTTCATACGCTGGTCTCGTGTTCCGCGCGTTTCAGCGCGCGCGCCACCGCGCCGCGCATCGCGCGCAGCTGCGTTTCGAGGCTCGCGTCGATCGCGCCGACATCCGATTCCGCGACGCAGCTGCCAGGCTCGACCCGCCGGTCCGCGACCACCGAGATCGGGAACGCCTGCCCCAGGTCGCGCCAGCGCGCGGCCAGCCGGTCGAACGCGACACGCGCGTCGGCATGATCGTTGGGATGCACGGTGACGTTCAGATACGCGGCGCCATCCGCGATCCGGTCGATCTCGGCGAGCGCGCGCTGGAACAGCAGATCGCGCTGCTCCACCGCGACGATCTTTTCGACCGCCACGGAAACCGCGGACGCGAGCCGCTCGCGCATGCGCGTATACATCTGCGCGCGCGCATCGCCCGCCTCCGCGGCACGCGCGATCCAGTCCGCGATCGCCTGCTGTTCGCCCTGCCGATAACCTTCGTCGGCCGCCTGTTCGCGCTCGCGTCGCGCGGCCTCGACGAGTTCGGCGGCACGTGCCTCGCCTTCCGCGATGAGACGCGCCGCTTCCTCGCGCGCCGCCGCGAGAATCGCGTCGCGGTCGCTCGCGAGCTGCTGGTAGCCGTCGTCGAGCGCGACCAGCGCGCCGAAGTCCGCCGCGTGCAGCACGTCGCCGCTCGCGCCGACGCTGGCACCAATCGTCGCGCCATCTTCGCGGCGCGCGTTTCTCAGCCAAATAGCCATGCCCACTCCGGTAGCAACGCGGGGAGCCGCGCGAACAGCCGCACCGTTCCCATCGAATCGATCTCCACCGACAGTTTCGCGAGCCACGCCGGCATCGGCAGATCGCGCGGCAACGCGCAGCGCAGCAGCGGGCATGGCGTGATGTGCCGCGAACCGCTGTCGCGCGCGATCAGCAGCAGCCCTTCGACGGCGAGCGCGTCGGCATCGAGCGACGCAAGCACGGGCATGCGGATCTGCGAGTGCAGCATCGCGACGTTGGGCGCTTCGGCGAGATGCGCGTCGAGACACAGTTGATCGACCGGCACGCCGGCCCAGCCCGACAGCAGCGCACGCGTACGCTTGTCGATCAGCCGGCGCGCTTCCGCGCGACGGAACGACAGCGCGCGCATCCGCAGAATCTGCAGCCCGAGCGCGGCCGGACAGACGTCGAGCAGCACCGGGTTCGGCACCGTGCCATCCGCGCGTGCGAGCAGCATCGGCTGCGACAGCTGTTCGATGGACAGCGCATCCGCGCCGGCGCTGGCGCACAGCGCGAACGAAGCCCGCTCGCGCGCGGCGGGCGACGCGTCATCCACCGCGCGCGACCACTGCGCGCACTGCGCCGCGTCGAGGTTCATCAACGCCATCGGCCACGACGGATGCATCCAGCGCGCGGCATCGGCCATGTTGTCGCGGCAGCTGCGCAGTGCAGACGCCGCGCGCACGAACGGTTGTCCGAACGAAGCGTTCATGCCGGCCGCCGCGCGCGTTGCGCGTCACCACGCAACCTCATGCTCATGCGGTCGGCCCGATGCGCGAGCGCCGCGCGAGCCGCCGCACCTGCTCCATCGTCCAGTCGCTCACGTTTGCGTTCGCACCGCGCTCGCTGTCGTCCGCGCCGCGCTGCGCGCCACGTCTGGCGAACACCAGCAGCACGACCGCCACCAGCAGACAGCCCGCGCCGATCGCTGCGATCATCCACGGCCACGTGCTGTTCGCGGGACGCTGCAGGTTCGAGATCGTTACAGGGTCGGCTGCGACCGCCGTCACGCTGACTTCGTCGTAGGTCAGTCCTTCGACGCTATGCATCACGAGCGTCTTGATCTGCGGCACCAGCGCACCGATATCGGCGTCCGGACGATACTTGATGAACACCGCCGCCGACGATGGTTTCACCGTCTGCGCCAACGGATCGTTGTTCGGCAGCACGATCTGCACGCGCGCCACCAGCACGCCGTCGATCTTCGCGAGCGTCGAGCCGAGTTCCTGCGACATGCCGTAGATGAAGCGCACGCGCTCCTCGGTCGGCGTCGACACGAGGCCGTCCTTCTTGAACAGATCGCCGAGATTGTCGTAGCTGCTGTGCGGCAGGCCCGCTTCGCGCAGCACCTGCATCGCCTGCACCATCTGGCCGTCGTCGACGTCGAGCGACCAGGTCTTGCCGTTATCCGGCGTGTCCTTCGCCGCGTTCACGCCGTGTTCGAGCAGCGCGACCACCATCTCGTTCGCGTCCTGTTCGGACAGCTTGCCGTACAGCTCCTTCTTGCAGCCGCCAAGGAGCACGCACAGCACGGTCACGCACAGCAAGACGACACCACGATAGCGCGATGCGCAGCGATCAGACATGACAGTTCCCGTTCGGACAGCGACGCCGGCCTGCGCCTTGAAGGCGCGCCGGCGTGGCTACTGGTTGCGCATCAGCGTCTCGATCGACGTCTTCGACGATTCGACCACGCCCATCTTCGCCTGCAGATTGATCTGCGCGGTCGACATTTCCATCATCAGCTGCATGCCCGCGGCCGATACTTCCTCCATCGACATCTGCGGCGCGGACGATTCGAACGCCTGCGCGTCGGTCGACACGCGCTCGAGCTGCGCGTCCTGCTCCTTCAGCAATTGCGACGCGGTTTCCATTCCCTCGCCCGGCGTAGTCGGCGCCGGCGATTCGAGCTTCGCCGTCTGCATCAGCGACTGGAACCTGTCTGCCAGTTCGGCCGGCGTCTGCGTGGGCGCGTTGTTGCCTTCCGCGAGTTTTTCGAGGGCCGCCTGCATCTGCGCGGCATTGACATCGATAGCCATGTTCGCCTCCTGTCGGGAATGTGCGTTCGAACTCCGGCGGCCGCTATGCCGTCGCGCGTGCCTTTATGCGTGCCGTCATGCGCGCAGAAAACCCATATATTGCGGATCGACCGCGGCCGGTTCGCGGGGCGCGGGTGGCGCGTCGCGCTTCGCGGTGGCCGGCTGGGTGGACGCGTTCTCCATCAGCAATCTGACCGAGGCGGGCAACACGAACTCGCCGCCCAGACGCGCCGAGCGCCGCGCATCCATCAGGTCGTGCCGCGCAATCAGCACCTGCACGAGCTTCTGCGCGTCGCCGGACTCGCGGTCGTCGATCACCTCGCTCGCGCACTGGCGCCACTCCGGGTCGCCTTTCGCCGCGAGACTGAACGACAGCAGCGCCTTCGCGTAGGCAAAGCGCGGTGCGTTCTCCGTCACCTGTCGCAGGATGTGGATCGCATCGTCGAAACGGCCCTTCACGATGCACAGAATGCCGTCCAGCGCCTCCAGTTCGGGCGAATCGGGACGCAGCACATGCAGCGCGTCGAGCACGAGGCCCACGTCGTCGCAGTCGACGGTGGGCTTCGGAAACTGGTCCATCAACGCCACGGAAACCGTCTCGATCAATCCGCCGACCACGTCGGCGCTGCAGTTCAGATATTCGGGCTTGCTCGTGTACACGGCGGATGACTCCTGCGCGAATGGGTTCGACCGTGCCAGGTTAGCACCGCCATCCAGCCCGCCGAAGCCGCAATGCGAAGCGAACGCGACGGACACGAAGCGGCGCCGGCGCTTCGCAACGCGCGCCGCCCCTTCGCTTCGCGTCTCGCCCGCGCGCGAGCCGGCTGCTACGTTCGTGCCTGATGCGTCACTCAGGCGAGACGATCGATGAGCCAGTCCGACGACAAGACCGAAAAGCCCACACCCAAAAAGCTCAAGGACGCACGCAAGGACGGCCAGGTCGCGCACAGCACCGACCTGACGTCCGCGATCAGCATGGCCGCCGTGGTGCTGCTGCTCGCGGCGGGCGCGAGCCACCTGGAAGGCGTGCTGAAGGCCGTGGTCACGATCGCAATGCAGTTCGTCAACGGCGACCACTCCGACACCAACATCCACGCGCAGCTGATGAAGCTCGGCGGCACGGCACTGACCGCCGTGATTCCTTGCGTGTGCGCCGCGGCGCTGGCCGCGCTGTTCACGCAGGCCGCGCAGGTCGGCGTGAAGATCGCGACGAAGCCGGTCACGCCGAACATGATGGCCGTGCACCCGATGACGGGGCTCAAGCGCATTTTCTCGATGCGCACCGCGGTCGAGATCGCGAAGATGGTGGTGAAGCTGATACTCGTCGCGGCCGTGATGTACGTGACGGTCAAGGAACTGTTTCCGCTGATCGTCGCGTCGCTGTACCAGCCGCTCGGCGGTCTCGCGCAGATGATCTGGGACGTGATGCTGCGGCTCGTCGCGGTCGCCACCGCGATCTTCGTCCTGATGGGCGCCGCCGACGTGAAGCTGCAGTCCGCGATGTTCATCAAGAAGCTGATGATGACCAAGGACGAAGTGAAGCGCGAGAACAAGCAGCGCGAAGGCGACCCGCGCATCAAGCGCGAACGCCGGCGCCTCGCGCGCGAATACGTGAACGGGCCGGCGCCGTCGCGCGTCGGACATGCGAATGTGATGCTCGTCAATCCGACCCACTACGCGGTGGCGATCCGCTACGCGCCCGACGAGCATCCGCTGCCGCGCGTGATCGCCAAGGGCATGGACGAGCAGGCGGCCGCGCTGCGCGGCGAGGCGCGCGATGCGGGCGTGCCGATCATCGGCAATCCGCCGGTGGCCCGCGCGCTGTACCGCGTCGGTCTCGAGCAGCCGATTCCCGAGGAGCTGTTCGAGACGGTCGCAGCGATCCTGCGCTGGGTCAACGCGATCGGCGCAAAACGGGACGAGCCTGGTGACTACCGCGCCTCATCTTCGAGCCCCAGCAATACGACGGACATGCCATGCTGAAGACCCTGAAACTGCCCGCCGGTGGTGAAATCGGCATCGCCGCGCTGATCGTCGCGATCATCTCGCTGATGATCCTGCCGCTGCCGCCGCTCATCATCGACATCCTGCTGGCGATCAACATCTCGATCAGCGTCACGCTGCTGATGATCACGCTGTACGTGCCGACCGTGCTGTCGCTGTCGTCGTTTCCCGCGCTGCTGCTGTTCACGACGCTGTACCGGCTGTCGCTCAACATCGCGTCCACCAAGTCGATCCTGCTGCACGCGGAAGCCGGCCACATCATCGACAGCTTCGGCGAGCTGGTGGTGGGCGGCAATCTCGTCGTCGGGCTCGTGGTGTTCGGCATCATCACAACGGTGCAGTTCATCGTGATCGCGAAAGGCTCGGAGCGGGTCGCGGAAGTGGGCGCACGTTTCACGCTCGACGCGATGCCGGGCAAACAGATGAGCATCGACGCCGATCTGCGCGCGAACCTGCTGACCGGCGAACAGGCGCGCCTGAAACGCGCGACGCTCGCGATCGAAAGCCAGCTGAACGGCGGCATGGACGGCGCGATGAAGTTCGTGAAGGGCGACGCGATCGCGGGCCTCATCATCACGACGATCAACATCGTCGCGGGGATCGCGGTGGGTGTGGCGTATCACGGCATGAGCGCGGCAGACGCGGCGGCCCGCTTCTCGGTGCTCTCCGTCGGCGACGCGATGGTGTCGCAGATTCCGTCACTGCTGCTCTCCGTCGCGGCCGGCGTGATGATCACGCGGGTGACCGACGAGCGCCGCAAGGCGATTTCGCTCGGCGACGAGATCGGCCGCCAGCTCGGCTCCAGCACGCGTGCGCTGTACGTCGCCTCGCTGCTGCTGCTCGCGTTCGCGGCCGTGCCCGGCTTTCCCGCGCCGCTCTTCGTGCTGATTTCGGCGCTACTCGCGTTCACCGCGTTTCGCCTGAACCGCAAGTCGCCGAAAGAACAAGGCGGCGATAGCGAGCCGCTGAAGGCGATGCAGCGTTCGGGCTCGAAGACCGAAGTGCCGCCGATCCTCTCACGCGCGCCGCAGTTCACCTGCGCGCTCGGTGTGCGTGTCGCGCCCGATCTCGTCGCGCGTCTCGCGATGCCGACGCTCGATCAGTCGTTCGACACCGAGCGCACGCAGTTGCAGGACGAGCTCGGTCTACCGTTTCCCGGCATCGTGATGTGGACGCACGCGGCGCTGCCGCCGCACACCTGCGAGATCCTGATTCACGACGTGCCGCAACTGCGCATCGAGCTGCCGCCCGGCAAGGTGCTGCTGCGCGATGTCGCGCCGGCCGCCGTGCCGACGCTGGCCGCGAACGGCACGACCGTGATGGACACGTCCGCGCGCGACGCGCTGATCGCCCGATGCGAGACGCGCGGCCCGATTGACGCCAGCGGCAACGCCACGCACTGGATCGACGAGCGTCAGGTACCGGCGAAAACGGCCGTGTGGCGCGCCGAGCAGATCATCGCGCATGCGTCGGTGAGCATTCTGCGCCGTCATGCGCCGCTCTTCCTCGGCATTCAGGAAGTGCAATGGATTTTCGACCAGCTCTCGACCGACTACCCCGGGCTCGTCACCGAAGTGCAGAAGGTGCTGCCGATGCAGCGTATCGCCGACGTGCTGCGCCGCCTGCTGGAGGAAAGCATCTCGATCCGCAACGTGCGCACGATCATGGAAAGCCTGATGGTTTGGGGTCCGAAGGAAAAGGACACGCTGATGCTGACGGAGTACGTGCGCGCCGACCTGTCCCGCTTCCTCGCGCACCGGGCCACGCAAGGCAGCGGCACGCTGTCCGCGGTGATGTTCGATCTGCAGGTCGAGCAGCATATCCGGCAGTCGATCAAACAGACGCCCACCGGCAACTTCCTCGCGCTGCCGCCCGAGGACGTGGCCGCGCTGACCGAGCGCATCGAGGCGTTTGTCGGCAACACGCCGCGCGGCGGTGTCGCGCTCGTCACGTCGATGGATATCCGCCGCTACGTGCGCCGCATGATCGAGGCGCGGCTCGGCTGGCTTGGCGTGTACTCGTACCAGGAGCTGGGCGAGCACGTCGAGCTGATGCCGCTCGGCCGTGTCGGGCTCTGACGCGCGCCGCCATGAGCTCAATCTCGTCACAGCGCCTGCGCGATACGAACGGCGCGGAATCCGACGATGGGTGGTCCCCCGCGGACAACACGCCGGCCGGCTTCGACTACGCGAAACTGCTGCGCGCGCGCACCGCGCCGCACCGGCCGGTTGCGCGCACCACGCAAACCGCGCAAACGCCGCAGCGCGCAGCCCAGCAACAACCCGATGCCGAAGAGCAGAAAGAGGAGCGCCCCGCTACGCTCGCGCACCGCCTCCCCGCGGAAGAAGACGCGCCACTCCCCGCTACCGACAACGCCGCGAACCGCGTGCTCGGCTCGCGCGTCGCGCATGCGGCCGGTCCGATCGTGTCGTCGGTGTTCGCGCGGCAGCAGCGCGTGCTCGATCTCGTCGGCACGCTCGCGCGCGAGATTGCCGGCTTCTGCAGCGATGCCGCGATCGCGAACGCCGGCAACTGGGACGTGCAGATGCCGCTCGACGAACATCTCTTTCCGCACACCACGCTCTATCTGACGCTTTCGCGTTTCATCATGCAGCTTCGGTTCGACGCTGCGGATCCCGAGATAAAGCAGCTACTCTTGGACCATAGTTCCATGCTGGAGCGAGAACTCGATGCAACCCTTCGCGCGTGGGGCGAATCCCGCGACATTCAATTGACGGTCTGGTGACGGGCTGACCCAATGGCCGCTTCTCTTCCCGAGCTCCACGACGAGCTGGCCGCGACGTTGCCGGCTTCTCGCGCGCAAACGCCGCTGGCGACCGCCGGCGTGGCGACACACCGCCCGGGAAGCGACGCCGCGAACGATGCCGCGCCGATCGCGAAGCTCGTGCTGCCCGCCGTCGATCTCGACACGCTGCGGCTCACGCAAAGCGTCTGCGACTTGCGTTTCTCACACTGCGCGGCGCTGGCGGGGGTGGATCTCGAAAGCGTGAGCGTGCGCGATACCGCGGGCGGAAGCGCACCCGCTGCGAGCGACCCTGCCGTGCTCACCGTCTCTTTTCGTACGCGCTACGCGCCAGAGCAACCTGCAAGCGCATCGATCGAGATCGATCTCGACCAGTACCCGGCGCTGCGCATCGCGCTCGGCGCCGCGGATACCGACCACGCCTCCGCATCGGCGGCATCGCTCAAGCGGCAACAGGCGTTGACGCTCGCGGTCGGCGGGTTGCTGATGGAGCCGCTCTTCGCGCGGCTTGGCAAGCTGCAGTTCACGGACCTGCGGCTGACGGGCATCGCACGAGGCCGCATCGCGCAGCAGTTTGATGGACCCTTTGTGTATCTCGCGTTCTCGCTGCCACCCGATGAAAACACCGGCAACAGCGCGCCTCGCATTCGCTACGAACACGTGCTGTCGCTGCCGGAGCGCGCGATCGAATGCATCGATGCGCTCGTGAAGGAAGCGCCGGTCGCGCCCACGTTCGACGACCTGCCGGTGCCCGGCCGCATCGTGCTCGGCATCAAGCCGCTTGCGATCGACACGCTCGCGCGTCTGCAGCCCGGCGACGTGTTGCTCCGCGCCCTCTTCCCGTCGTTCGACGCGCAGCTGTTCGAACCGCATCAAGCGATGCGCAATGCAGACGATGAAAGCCACCCAACGCCCGACCCCGCCGCGCCGTGCGCGGTCGCGGTCTGGGGAACGCCCGGACTCGTACGGCTATGCGCAGCCGTGCAGTTTGACGGCACCACGCCCGTCATCATCAAGGAGCCCTACATGTCAGAACATCTGGAGCCGGCGTTCGCCGACGCGGGTCTCGCGATCGACCGCGCCGACGACCTGATCCGCGTCGGCGAGCTGGAGCTGCCGGTCCAGTTCGAGATCGATACGCTCGCGATGCCGCTCTCGCAGCTCTCTGCGCTCGGCCCGGGCTACGTGATCGAATTTCCGGTGCCGTTCGACGATGCGCGCCTGCGGCTCGTCGCGCACGGCAACACGATCGGCTATGGCGAACTGGTGACGGTGGGCGACCACCTCGGCGTGCGCATCGTGCGGATGGCCCATAACAGCAACGGCACCGCGCCCGGAACGAGCGATGGTTCAATTTAACGACATCACCGGGCTGCTGCTCGCGATCGTCGTCATCAGCCTCGTGCCGTTCGTCGCGATGGTCGTCACGTCGTACGCGAAGATCGTCGTGGTGCTCGGCCTGCTGCGCAATGCGCTCGGCGTGCAGCAGGTGCCGCCGAACATGGTGCTGAACGGCATCGCGATTCTCGTGTCGGTGTACGTGATGGCACCGATCGGGCTCACTGCTTCGAAGGCGCTCGAGAACCAGCCGATCGCCCCGCAGTCGTCGCAGGCGATGCTGCAGCTCTTCGACGCGGTACGCGAACCGTTCCGCACGTTTCTTGAGAAACACGTGCAGGAACGCGAAAAGCGCTTCTTCCTGCGCTCGGCGAACATGGTCTGGCCGAAAGAGCAGGCCCAGGCACTGAAGGAAGACGACCTGATCGTGCTCGCGCCGGCGTTCACGCTCACCGAGCTCACCGACGCGTTCAAGATCGGCTTCATGCTGTACATCGCGTTCATCGTGGTGGATCTGATCATCGCCAACGTGCTGCTCGCGATGGGCCTGAACCAGGTCACGCCGACCAACGTCGCGATACCGTTCAAGCTCTTGCTGTTCGTCGTGATGGATGGGTGGTCCACGCTCATCCACGGACTCGTGATGACCTACCGCTGAGGCCGCCATGCCGTTGGACACGCTGATCCAGTTCACCTCGCAGGGCATGCTGCTGTGCCTGACCGTGTCGTTGCCGGCCGTGATCGTCGCTGCGCTGGTGGGACTCGGGGTTTCGTTCCTGCAGGCGATCACGTCGATGCAGGACCAGTCGATCTCGCATGCGGTGAAGCTGATCGCCGTGACCGTGACGATCGTCATCGTCGCGCCGCTTTCGTGCGCGGCCGTGCTGCACTTCGCGAACGAGATGATGCGCACGGTGTTGCCGCAATAGCGCCGCGGCCGCACTCGCATCGCACGCACGGAGCCGACCGATGACACGCGTGGAGCAGAACAACCAAGCCGCCGAACTGCAGCGCGAGACCGAAGCGCAGCAGGCGCATCGCGTGCATGAGCGCGAGATGCGCGCCACCCTGCATCACGGCACGAGCTTCGCGTACGGCGGCAACTCGCCGCACGCACGGATGATGCGCTCGCAGAGACTCCGGCGGCTGCAGCAGCTTGCCCGGCTGCGCGCGATGCTGTTCAAGCGCCTGGGCCGCGGCGAAGGCGCGAGCGAAGGTGCGGAGGGCGAAGGCGCGGCGGCGCACGAAACCTCCGATCGCGTGATGCGCCGGCGCGATGGCGGTCAAGGCGGCCGTCATGGCAACAGCGGCGGCGATGGTAAAGGCGGTGGTACGCCGAAGCGGTTGAACGTGAAGGTCGTGACGCCCGCGGACCGCTACAAGGTCAGCCGACGCCAGGATGGGCACCAGGGCGGGAGCGGTCAGGGTAGTGGCGGCAGTAATCACAACGGCGGTGGCAACGGTGGTGGCGGTCCGGGCGGTGGCAATGGCGGCGATGCAGGCAAGGACGGCGGCCGTGACGGTCGCCCGGCGCAGCCTCTCGATACGGTGGCGCGCAACGGCACCGGCAAGGGCAAGGGCACATCGATCACCGGCAAGCTCGGCGAAGCGGCCATTCACGCCGAGACGGCGGGTGAAGAGGCACGGCGCCCTGACGCGTTCGGCGCAGCCTGGGCCGATGACGTGCTCGACCTGCTCGACGAACTGGCCCGTTCTCCGATGATGCCGCTCGATGCGCGCGCGCTCGATCTGAACATCGCATGGCTCGCGCTGCAGAAGCGCTTCGGCCGGCAGACGTCGGGCGGCATCGCGATGTTCGCCGAACGCGCGACTGAACGAAAAGCTGCGCGTCCCGCTACGACATCGACCACGCAGACACCGCGTCGACCATCGTCCCAGCATGCATCCGCCCGCGCTGCACCGTCCGTGCACACGCAGGACGCGAACGCAGTCGCCACGCCCGCACGCGACCGTCTGCGCGACATGCGCTTCCTCGCACCGCTGATGTCGCTGAACGGCGAGCATCCGCGCCCGCTCGCATGGGTCGATTCCGCGCTGGCGAGGCTCGATGGGATGCGGGCATTCGCCGCCGGCCGGCCCGCGCAACCGGACGCGCTGCACCAGGGGCACGCCGTCGAAGCGATCCAGGCGCGCAACGATGCCAGCGGAAGCACATAACCACCCCGCGTAACCAGGCTTCGCGTGCAATGCGCGGGCTTCGCGTTGCGACGCGACTGCGCGTCGCGCGCACGCTATCGTGGTCCGACACCCGCTATCGACAGGAAGCGCGATGAAGACTCTCCGGGTACTGACCGGCATTCATGCGGGCGCGGCGCTCGCGCTGACGCCGGGCGCGCATCGCATCGGCACCGACGACGACGCCGACATCCGCCTGACCGACTGGCAGGGCGCCGATGCAACGCTCGACGTCGATACGACCGGCGTGGTCCGCATTGCGCGCGCGCAACCGGACGACGCGGAAGCGGAGGAAGCCGCGAACGACGAAGCCGGCGACGTGCTGCTGGTCGACTTCGTGCCGATGCAGTTCGGCGAAACGGTGCTGTGCATCGGCCCCGACGACGTTGCGTGGCCATCGGACGTCGACCTGTTGTCCACCTTGCTCGCGAGCCCCGTGAAGTCGCAGCTCGCGTCGTACCAGCGTCAGCAGCGCCGGCGCCGGCAGCTGATCGCGGTTGCGGCCTGCTTGGTGCTGGGCGGCGTGATCGTCGCGGGTGCGCTGCTCGGCATGACGCAGCTAAGCCGCGCGGCCTTCCCCCCGAGCGCGGACGACCGCACGCTGCGCGTCACGCAGGCGCTCGCGGCATCGCACGTCACAGGCTTGCACGCGCAGGCGCTCGGCAACGCGGTCGTGGTCACCGGCATCGTCTCGACGACGAACGACGACACCGCCGTGCGCGCAATCCTCGACCGCGTATCGCCTGAAGGTGTGGAACGCCGCTACGACGTCGCGCAGGACGACGTGCGCAGCATCCAGGATTCGCTCGGCATTCCCGGCGCGCGTGTCGCGTACGCGGGCAACGGCCAGTTCACGATCACCGGCAAGGTGGCGGACACGCATCAGTTGGAGGCGGCCGTCGCGCGCGTCCGCGCCGATTTCGATTCGAACGTGAAGGGACTCGCGATAGAGGCCGAGCAGACTTCCGTCGCGACAGCCGATGCGCCGCCGGCGACGTACTCCGAAATGGTCTCGTCCGACGACGTCCGCTACGCCGAGACGCCTGACGGCGTGAAGCACATCTTCGCGATCGATCTGCCCGCTTCGTCGCCATCGGCGGATGCGAACTCCGCGGCGACGGACACCAACGCCACCGCCGCCGCGGTATCGGCGGCGCAGGCATCCGCGACGCAGGCCGCGCAGGCGCCCGCCGCGCGCGGCGTGTCGTTCCCGCCGCTGCCGGATCCAAACACGCTACCGGCACACAACGGCTCGCAGACGTCGGGCTGAACGCCACACGCCTCCGTTATTGCCGCACGCAACATAACGCTGCACCCAACCCGTTTTCTGGAGAACGACATGTACGAAGCGATCGAAGCGTATGCCGCCGAGTTCGACGATCTGCGGGGCACGCTCGCCTCGCGACACCACGCGAATCTCGATGCGATCCGCAGCGCGCTCGAAACCACCGCACAGCGCATCGGCGAAGCACAGGGTAACGGCCAGGTCGATCGTGACAACCTCGCGCGCCTGTATCGCGGCTTCATGGCAGCATCGCGGGTGGTGGGTCATCTGCAGGACGTGGACCACCCGCTGCCGCGCTGAATGCATACCGGGCGATACGCTGAGCGGAGCGCGGTGTGAGCACCGAACGCTATACGCAGGTCATGACCGAGCTCTGTCAGGTGGTCGGGCTGCCCGACGTCGATCACGTGCTCGACACGCGATCGATCGAGGTGGAAGGTTTCGATGTGCGGCTCGACTACTTCGACCGCGACCTCGACGCGATGTACGCGAACTTCCACTACGGCACGGTGACGGCCGGCCGCACGCTCGTCGTGTTCCGCCTGATGCTCGAAGCGAACCTGCTCGTCTACGCGCAGGACCAGGCGCAGCTCGGTCTCGATACCGACACGGGCGGCATCGTGCTGGTGCTGCGTCTGCCGTTCGGCGACGAGCTCGACGGCGAATTGCTCGCGGAGCTGCTCGCGCACTACGCGGAGCACGGGCGTTACTGGCGCAGCAACATCATCGAGTCGTCGGACGAGATGTTCGAAGGGATCGCGTCGGGCGAGTACTTCTGGCTGCGCGCATGACGTCGTCAATGCGCGCAGCCGATGTTGCTATGGCTCCAGGGTCGCGGTGAAGCAATCACACGATCACACGATCGCGTCGCACACCGCGGCCACAACGGCCGCTTCCACCGGTTCGGGCTGCGGTACCTTGCGCGTCATCGCGTACAGGAAGCTGTCGGCGGCCACCTGTTGCCGGTTCGGCCGTGCCTCGTAATTGACCATCGTCCCTTCGCGCGTGAAGCCCAGCCGCTCCATCGCGCTGTACGCGCGTCCGTCCACCGCGCAGCACGCGAAGATGCGGTAGATGCCGGGCTGCGCGATCAGCCAGTCGAGCAGTTGGCGCAGCGCTGCGATGCCGTCGCGCCGGCGCCGGTTGCCGCCCTTGCGGCTGATCGTGACGCCCAGCTCGACCTGCGGCGGACGCGGCGTCAGTTCGATGAGCGCGCACAGCGCGCCGTCGTCGATGCCGAAGAGGCCATAGCGAAAGCGCGTGCCATAGCGCCAGGACACCATCGATTCGGTGATGTAGTCGTGCGTCTGCCATGCGTCGGTATGGCGCGCGAGCGCAAGATCCCGCATCGTTTCGGGATTGCCCAGCATCTGCTCGAACAGTGCCTGGCAGTCTTCGGGCACGAGCGGCCGCAACAGCAGACGCCCGGTCTCCATGCGTTCCAGCGGCTCGAAGGGCATCGCACTTTCTCCAGGGTCCTTCAGGGTTCTGTGCACGTTAGCACCGCGCACGCGCTGCATCGCTTTGGAGCGCGAAGCGATGTTCTGTAGTCCGAACGCGGCCGGTTCGGCAAACGTGACATTGCTCGCGTCTCCTGGAAAATGTCGCAACCCTTTGTCGGACACGATAGTCCACGCCAGTAACGCTTCGGGAAGGGGTGCATAAGTTCGCGCCGCGGTCTCCCCAAAAAAAGACCAGCTAATAGACTGAAGAAGTTGGCGTGTAGTCGACTCGTGGCCAACATCTCTTTTCAATTCTGGAGGACTTATTATGGGTATGGCAGCAGAAGCTGCGCAAATGCAGCAGATGATGAGCCAGATGGAAGAAAGCCAGATGATGTCCGAGGCATTTCAGTCGAAAGAAGAGGAAATGAACATGGAGAACGGGGCGGTGAACTCGGCCGCTCAATTCTCGAACGGTCTGGCAGATTCAATGAAGTCGGCTGCCAAGTAATCCGCTCACAGCGGCGTCACAGCCTGTACGGGTGAGGCCGCTCTCTTCGCTGGTTCGATCCTGGATGCAGTCGTGCGCCTGCCACGTGTCGACGGGACACGCGCATCTCCCGCGAGGTTAGGTGAGGGACGACGAATGCGGCTACGAACCCGGTGTTAGCGCGCGGCGCTGCGCATGCCGTCCGCGGTCGACTCGATCAGTTGCGCCGCTTCGGACGACGTCTGCTGCAGCGTCTGCGAGCGCTGCTGTGCCGCCTGAAACTGCATCTGCATGGCCTGCTGCATCGCGTTCATGCCCGCGAGCGCGCCGTTGTCGAGACCACGCCGCAGCCCCGTGCCCGGGCGTTCGGTTTTCTCCGCCGTGCCGTCCTGCGACGGCACGAACTGCGCGTGCTGCACGCCGGTGGGTCGCTGCCGGCGCATCGCCATCAGTTCCTTCATGTCGCTGCCGGCCGCGTTCGACGTGGCCGTCGCAGCAGGCTGCGGCTTCTGCTCGGCTTTCTGCGCGTCCTGCGTCGTGGCGAGATCCGCGTTCTGCCCGATGCGCATATCGCTGGATTCGATGGGAGGCATGCTGGCTCCTCGCTGTGCCGGTAAAACAGGCGTTCTGGTTGCACGTACTACGACCGGACACCACGCTAGCATCTGTGCGCGACCGCCGGGGAACGCAGCGCGAAGCAATGTTCTGCCGCCCGAAGCCGGATACGCCAGACCGCGGGAGCGCTGACGAAAAGGATGCGCGAGCCATGAACGCGTTTCCCACTATGCGGGCCGATGCATGCCTTCGTAGATTGCCGCTGCATGTCACCCCGTGGGCTACGAGTGCGGTGCAGCATCGCGTGATGACCCGATGCACAGCACGCAGCCATCCAAGGCCTTGTGCACCTGCAGCGCGAATAATTGTGCGATTGGAAAGCATTTGCTCATACTTCGCGAGATAATGCATCGGTCTGAAGATACGTACGCGCAGTGCGTGCGCCCAGGCCGGCAGATTATCCGCTGCCGGATTGCCCCGACCACTTCGAAGCCGGAGACTGACCCGATGTCGTTACCGCGACTGATTGGGCAGGTAATCGCCTTTTCGCGTTTCTGGTTCGCGCGCGAAGCTGGACTGCTGATTTCGGACGGTACCGTGATCGAGCTTGCCGCGCGGCCCTTCGCGGTACTGGCCGCGTTGCTCGAGGCACGCGGCCGCGTCGTATCCACCGCCGATCTGCGCGACACCGTATGGAACGGCGCGCACGTCGATGCGAACACGGTGCAGGCGCAGATTTCCGCGATCCGCCGCGCGCTCGGCGAAGAACGTGACCTGATCGTGACAGTGCCAGGGCGCGGCTACCGGATCGCGGGTGAGGTTCGCATCGTCGACGCGCCGGATGCGAACGCGGATGCCGCGCACGGCCGGCATCGCGGCGACGTTGGCGCGACGCATGGCACGCACGCGCCGAGCATTGCGGCAACACTTGCGACGTCGTCGGTGGCATCCGCCGAGCCGGGTCGTGTCGCATCGCTCGCGGCCGCGCGCGGCTCGGTCTCTACACTGTCGTTCGGCGCAGCCTCTCAGTCTGGTGCGCAGCCAGTCACACAGCCGGCCACAGTCGCGGCGTTCGCCGAACGTTTCGCGTCGGCCACGAGCAACGATCCACACGCTGTCCCATCGCTATCCGCCCTTGCGCCGATGAGCGCCGACGCCGCGCTGCGCTGCCAGACCGCCACGCCTTCGCCGTTCATCGGCCGTCATGCGGAGCTGTCCGAACTGCTCGCGATCGTGCCGACGCGCCGCATCGTCACGTTGACCGGCGCGCCCGGCATGGGCAAAACGCGGCTCGCTACCGAAGCGGCAGCGCGACTCGCGTCGCACTTCCCGGACGGCACGTTCTGCGCGGAACTCGCGTCGCTGAGTCAGCCCGAGCGCATTACGAACGCGATCGGCGCGGCGGTCGGTCTCGAACCCAACGTACGGTTCGGCGAACCCGCGGCGATCGCCGCGCGCATCGGCGAGCGCCGCATGCTGGTGATCGTCGATCACTGCGACCATCTGACCGAAGCAGCCGGCCAGGCGCTGGACGCGCTGCTCGCGAGC
This sequence comes from Paraburkholderia phosphatilytica, assembly GCF_003443895.1. Classification (GTDB taxonomy): domain Bacteria; phylum Pseudomonadota; class Gammaproteobacteria; order Burkholderiales; family Burkholderiaceae; genus Paraburkholderia; species Paraburkholderia phosphatilytica. Next base: position 266,303 of record NZ_QQOA01000004.1, read on the forward strand.
ACCTGTTCGCTGCACGTGATCGTCACCTGCGGCTCGCCGCTCTTTATCGCGGGCGAGCTGCCGGTTGCGATCGCGCCGCTGCGCGTGCCGGCCGATCTCGGCGACGGCACGCCCGCCGCGTTCTTCGACGACGCGCTGCATCTGCTCTGCGCGCGGCTCGCGCAAACGCTGCGCGCAGCGGGTCACGACACGCTCGCGCTCGATACGCTCGCGCTTGCACCCGCTGCGTTCCGCGCGGCAGCGCGCATCTGCCGACGCACTGAAGGCGTGCCGCTCGCGCTCGAACTGGCGGCGGCATCGATCGCGACGCGCATCGTCGCCGGCGCGAACATCGAGGCGGCCATTGCGAGTTGCGCCGATGCGCTCGATACACACGTGACGCGCCGCACCGGCGCGCGCCGCGTCACCTTGCCGCGCTCGATGATCGCGCAGACGATGATCGACCTCTTCAACAGCGAGCTCGACGAACCGGTGCGCGCCACGCTGCGCCGGCTCGCCGTATTCACCGGCGCATTCTCGTTCGACGCGGCGCTCGACGTGCTCGATGCGTTCGATGCGCCGCGCGGCATGCAGCACCACGACGCCGCGCAGCGCGACATCAACGGCAGCCAGCTGCGCACGCTCATCGACGCCGCGCTCGTCAACGAGGTCGATTGCGGCGGCGTGGCGCGCCTGCGCCTGCCGAACGCGGTGCGGCGATTCGCGCTCGCCGAACTCGACCGGTATGACGAAAGCGACGCGGCGGCCGCGCATCACGCGCATTACGTTGCGCGCGAGATCGAACGGCTCGAAGCGGACGATCGCGCGCCGCGCGGGTTGGCGCATGTGCGCCACGATATCGACGCGCTGCGGGCCGCGCTCGAATGGTCGATCGCGTCGGACAAGGTCGAGCTGTGTGCGGCGATGCTCGACCATTCGGCGCAACTGTGGGTGGTGCTGTCGCTGATCGACGAATACGTCGGCTGGATCCGCGCGGCGCTGATCCGCGCCGACGCCGTGTCGATGCGCCGCATCCGCGACGAAATGCGGCTGCGTGCCGTGCTGGCGCGCGCGCTGATGTTGAAGCGCAGCGCGTCGGACGAGATCGTCGCGAGCTGGGAGCGCGCGTATCAGCTCGCCACCGTCTGCGCGGACACGCCGCATCGATTGCGCGCGCTGTTCTGCCTGATCATGAGCGCGCTCGATGCGGGCAACGTCGAACGCTGCATGCAGCTCTGCACGGCATTCGACGAGATCGCCGCGACGGCGCAGCTGCCCGCGGCCGAAGTGAACGCGTGGCGGCTGCGGGGCATCGTGAAGGCGTATCACGGCGAGCTCGACGAAGCGATCCGCCTGCTGAGTCCAGTCGTCGAGCACTATGGTTCGCCGCACGTGCATGTGATCCACGACGAGCCCGTCTATGACAGCGAGACGATCCGCGACGCGAATGCGATGGCGACGGGCTTCGGCGTGTCGCTGCATCTCGTCGCCGATGCGATTCTCGCGGCGGCGCTGTGGTTCACCGGCGAGCCGCAGCCGAGTGCGCCACTGCGCGGCGTATTGCGCGCACCGGAAGACGAGAGCGAGCCGCTCGCATGCAGCATCGCACTCGCGCTGGCCTGCGCGCTTGCGATACTCGACGACGACGTCACGCTCGCTGAATCGTGCGCGGCATCGCTCGTCACCTGCGCGCGGCTCGCGGGGTTGCGGCGCTGGTTGCGCGCGGGCCTCGACGCGCAGCTCTGGCTCGACGCGCGCCGCGGCGACACCGACGCCGGGCGGCGCCTGCTGGCCGGCGCGGCCAAACGTATCGGCCGCGGCCACATCGCGCTGCTCGACGTGGCGATCGTCGCGACGCTGCTGCCGCGCGTGCCGACGGACCACGACGCCGAACTGGCCGGCGCGCTGCGCGTCGCGATGCGCTCGGCGGTCGGTCACGCAGAGCAGTCCGGCGAGCAATGGTACGGGCCCGAGCTGCAGCGCATCGATGCCGCGTTGCGCCTCGCCGCGGGCGAAAGCGTCAGCGCGGTCCGTGCGCTGCTCGAAGCGGCGCTGGTGCGGGCGCGGCGTTGCGGCGCGAAACGCATCGAGCTGCGCATCACCGTGGACCTTGAAGCGCTGGAAGCGTCGGCCGCGAGCGGCGCGTTTCGCATTCGCTGACCGCACTTCGCATCCCGCTCGCGCGCTACCCGAACGCGTCACACTCGGTCTTTACCGTGGGTTGCATCGTCCTGCCTTGCAACCCGCGCGATGGTCAACGTCTCCGCCCCGCTGCCCCCGCATCAGCCGCCGCTGCCTGAGAACCAGCCAGCGAACGGCACCGGCGCACCGGCAACGGGCAATGCGAATGTCGCGCAGCCCGCGCAACAGAACGCGCCGACGCCGTCTTTGCGCAACGATCAGTCGACGCTCGGCCGTCTCGCGAATGCGATGTCGCGCACCGGGCAGCGCATGCGTCACGCGAAGTTCGACGTCAGCACGGCCGTATCGCAGCGAACCCAGCACGGCAAACCGATGGCGCCGGTCGATTACACGGCGAACGGCACGCGCTATCCGGTGAAGCCGGCCGCCGCGTCGACCGCGGCCGGCACGCCATTGCAGAAGAGCGAACGCGAGAGCCGCGCGGCGTTGGCGAAGACCGCGAAGTCGTCGTCGTCCTCGTCAGGCGCTGCGTCCGGCACGACGACGCAGGACGTGCCGCTCGACGCGATGGACGGCGGCGCACCGCTGCTCGCGTATATCGCGCGCAAGATGCCGGGGCCGACCGCCGATCCGCTCGCCGCGTCCGAACTCGCGCATGGCCTCGCAATGCAAGGCGCGCCCGCCGGCTCGCCGCCCACCACGCGCGGCACGCTGCTCGCGCACGCGCTGCACGGCGCGCAGGTCGGCGACGCGCACGAAGCGGCGGAGACGCTCGATACGCTCGCGAAGCTCGACTTCACGCAGATGGATCACGCGCGTTCGTCGTCGCCGGCCGAAGCGCGCGCGTGGCTCGCGGCGCGCACGCTGTCGCGCACCGATGAGGGCTTCGAAGCGCTCGAACATCTGCGCAGCACCGTCGGACAGACGCCGCCCGAAGCGGATCCTTCGAAGCGGCTCGCGCAACGGATGATGCTGCAGGCCGCCGACGCGCTGGAGCCCGAGCTCGAAGCCGGCGCGCATCCGCTCGCACGCGATCCCGCGCCGGGCATGACGGCCGCGCGGCACGCGCCTGCCGTGGGCACGTCGCTGACCGAAGCGCCGTTCGCGTGGCAGGCGTATCACTCGGCGTTGACGCTGACGAAGTACGGCCGCGCGTCGTTGACCGACGACCAGAAGGGCGTGTTCTTCGCATGGCGGCAGAACTTCCGCGAAGACGGGCGCGGCAGCGAGCTCTCGAAGGCCCGCGAGCGTCTGAACAAGTTCTCCGCGAAGACCATCGACCGCGGCGCGGAAAGCCGCTGGAAGAGCTTCCTGCCGCGCATTTTCGGCAAGCACACCGCGCCGACGCGCGCACTCGGCTACGGCACCCAGGGCGTGCCGCGCAAGACGATCGATGCCGAACGCAAAGCGCTGCAAAGCGCGATGCAAGGCGCGTTGCCGCCGCTCGTCGATCGGCCGGAGATGCGTCCCGCGGCCGCGTTGTCGCATGCGCGACCCGAGCATTCGATCGCGGAACTCGCGGCGTTGCATGTATGGCTCGATAGCGGTGGCTTTCCGAACGGTCATCCGGATGCCGAACAATTGCACGCGATCGCCGAGCGCGCGCAACAGATGTGCGCGGACCTCCAGCCGCGCGACGTCGGTTCGCCGGCGACGCTCGACCGGATGCGCCGGACCACCGCCGAATGGGCCGCCGCCGATCCGCACGTGCTCGCGCGCAACCCCGCGTTCAAGCCGATCGCGAAGCGCCCGTTCGACATGGAGCGGCTCGCGGCGTGGGGCAAGGTCGCGAAGGTGCCGGCGGATTCGCCGTTCTGGGGCGATGTCGATGCGTTAAAGCGCGCCGCGCGTCCTGACACGTCGACCTCGACGCCCGCCGACATCACGAATGCCAACGACGTGCGCGGCACGCTGAAAGACGTCGCGCGCAACCTGCAGTCGAGCTCGCGTCTGCGGCTAACCGACGGCGGCCGCATCGGCATCAGCACGCGCGGCCTGTCGGCCAACATCGGCAAACTGCTGCACGCGGGCGCGATACCGGTTGCGCCGCGCGTCGACGTGCGCGCGTCGAAGTCGCGCGAGGGCGTGGTCGAACTGAGCCGCAGCACGCAAGGCGTCGAGATGTTCGTCGGCACCGCGAAGACTTCGGTGAAGCATGCGGGCGTCGGCGTGCTGGTCGGCTACGACATGGACGTCGGCTTGACGCAGTTGCGCGCAGGCGTAACGACGTCGGCCGTGCTGCATTCGCAGGAACTGCAGGAGCCGAGCGGCGTGTCGCTGCGCGTCGCGCGGCGCGTGAACGCGAACGGCACCGGCTACGACGACAACGCGATGCGCGACAAGCTCAGCGACGTCATCGACCACGTGTTCGACGAAGCGACCAACGCGCGTCAGGCGAACACGGGCGGCGCGCGCGGCACGTGGAACCGGCTCGCGGACCGCTATTTCGACGACCCGGACGTGTCGGTGAGCTGGACCGACACCGTGTCACGCATGGTGAAGCGCGGAGTATCAGCGGACGCAGGCGTGTCCGTGAAGATTCCGAGCGCGGCGTCGCCGGTGCGCGCGGGCGTGAACGTCGGTATCGGCTACGAACGTACCTCGAGGCAGACACTCGATTCGAACGAGACGAGCGGACGCATGCAGATCGAGCAGCATCGCGTGGGCGGCGGCTCGCGTCTGCTCGGCAAGCTGAGCGGCACGGTCAGCGCGACCGACAATGTCGGCGAAGTGGGCGTCGGCCTCGTGTCGCTCGATGCACCCTCCGCGACGATGACCTTCAACGACGACAGCCGCCTCGCGAAAGTGCAACTGGTGCGCGAGGACGGCACGCTGTCGCATCGCGCGTGTCTGCTCGACACCGAGTATTCGAGCGCCGAGACCTATACGCGCGCGATCGATGCGAGCCGCGACCAGTGGATCTCGCTGTTCGCCGCGCAAACCGAGGACGAGCAGCGCGCGGAGCGGCAGCAGGCGCAACTCCATGGTCAGCCGCCGCCGGTGCTGCCGCCGCCGCGTCAGGTGGCCGCTGAACGGCTCGACGCGCACCTCGCGGACGTGAAGGCGAACCGGCGGCCGAACCAGACGTACTTCCACCGCTACCGGCTAAAGCGCGACGCTGCGAAGCAGCTCGACGTGCTATCCGCGCTCAGCAAGCAGTTGCCGAAACAGGGGGCGGCGGACGCGTGTGCGGAGATCGATGCGAAGGTCGACCGCATCCTGAACGAGCCGGCTTCGTGGATGCCGATCGAGCTTAAGGTGAAGGAGCGCACCACCGTCACGCGCGCGCCGGGTCTCAACTTCCTCGTGCAGTTGAATTCGCACACGAGCGCGACGGGCGACCGCGAGATTTTCGCAGAGAGCATTCCGTTCGCGTTGCTGGAGAGGATGGATGGGTGAGAAGCATGCTGCCGCAAAAACAGAAAACCCCGGCAGCCTCACGGCCCGCCGGGGTTTTCACATTCACCAAGCAACCGGCCCGCGGAAGGTCGGGGCCGATGCCGTGCTTACATGTGCTCGATCATCACCTGACCGAAGCCCGAGCATGACACCTGCGTCGCGCCTTCCATCAGACGCGCGAAGTCGTACGTGACGCGCTTCGACAGGATCGACTTCTCCATCGACGAGATGATGAGGTCGGCCGCTTCGGTCCAGCCGAGGTGGCGCAGCATCATTTCAGCCGAGAGGATTTCCGAGCCCGGGTTCACGTAGTCCTTGCCCGCGTACTTCGGCGCCGTGCCGTGCGTGGCTTCGAACATCGCGACCGAATCCGACAGGTTCGCGCCTGGCGCGATACCGATGCCGCCGACCTGCGCGGCCAGCGCGTCCGACACGTAGTCGCCGTTCAGGTTCAGCGTGGCGATCACGTCGTACTCGGCCGGGCGCAGCAGGATCTGCTGCAGGAACGCGTCGGCGATCACGTCCTTCACGACGATCTCGTTGCCCGTCTTCGGGTTCTTGATCTTCATCCACGGGCCGCCGTCCACCAGCTCCGCGCCGAACTCGTTCTTCGCGAGCGCATAGCCGTAGTCACGGAACGCGCCTTCCGTGAACTTCATGATGTTGCCCTTGTGAACCAGCGTAACCGAGCGGCGGTCGTTGTCGATCGCGTACTGGATCGCCTTGCGCACGAGACGCTCCGTACCTTCCTTCGACACCGGCTTCACGCCGATCGCCGAGGTTTCCGGGAAGCGGATCTTCTTCACGCCCATTTCTTCGCGCAGGAACTTGATGACCTTCTTCGCCTGATCCGATTCGGCCGCCCATTCGATACCGGCGTAGATGTCTTCCGAGTTCTCGCGGAAGATCACCATGTTGGTCTTCTCCGGCTCGCGCACCGGCGAAGGCACGCCCTTGAAGTACTGCACCGGACGCAGACACACGTACAGGTCGAGCTCCTGGCGCAGCGCGACGTTCAGCGAGCGGATGCCGCCGCCGACCGGCGTGGTGAGCGGGCCCTTGATCGACACGACGTATTCGCGCACGACGTCGAGCGTTTCTTCCGGCAGCCACACGTCCGGACCGTACACCTTGGTGGCCTTCTCGCCGGCATAGACTTCCATCCAGTGGATCTTCTTCTTGCCGCCGTAGGCCTTTTCCACCGCCGCGTCGACCACCTTGATCATCACCGGCGTAATGTCCTGGCCCGTGCCGTCGCCTTCGATGTACGGAATGATCGGCTGGTCGGAAACGTTGAGCGAGAAGTCCGGGTTGACAGTGATCTTGTCACCGCCGGTCGGAACCTTGATGTGCTGATACGGCATGATCGACTCCAGTGATGGCTGTGCTCATGGGGTAGCACTGCTGGGTAGCAAAAAACGGCGAGATGAAGCGAAGATGACTCGAGACGCGGACACCGGAAAACCGGCGCTCCTCGCGGCGCGCGATGCCGGACGCCTGCGCCGGGCAAACTGCAAACAGCCAGGCCGATATTCTAGCCCACGCCGACGCATGCGGGCTTCGCGAAGGACAGGACGATTCGCCACCCTGAACGCCACACCCGAAAAACCCGGTGACCGGTCCGCAGTCATAGGTCTTATATAAGACAAAAGACTCAACGTTCCGTATTATGCATTAACATCTCGCCATTTGCCACCGTGTGCCGCTGTGGCCCACTGCGGACCAGCCCGGCTCCCGCGGCCGGACATGGCCGAAGCCCTCGTCTATGCGTCTTCTTGCTCTCAACAAGCCGTTCGGCACCATCTGCCAGTTCTCGCCGCACGAAACCCGCGCGTCGCTCGCCGACTGGGTCAAGGTGCCCGACGTCTATCCGGCCGGCCGCCTCGATTCGGACAGCGAAGGCCTGCTGCTCCTCACCGACGACGGCGCGCTGCAGGCGCGCATTGCCGAGCCGCGCCACAAGCTAGTCAAGCGCTACTGGGCGCAGGTGGAGGGCGAACCCGACGAAGCGGCACTCCAGCACCTCGCGCACGGCGTCGATCTCGGCGACTACGTGACGCGTCCATGCCGCGCTGGCTATATAGAGTCGCCGGCCGCGCTGTGGCCGCGCAATCCGCCGATCCGCTACCGCGCGGCAATCCCGGCCACGTGGATCGAGCTCGCGATCACCGAAGGCAAGAACCGCCAGGTGCGGCGGATGACCGCGGCGGTTGGCTTTCCGACGCTGCGTCTGGTGCGGGTCGGCATTGGCGCGCTCGATATCTTTTCGCTCGGACTCCTGCCTGGCGACAGCATCGAGCTGCCTGCCCGCTCCCCGTGGGATGGCTTCGCGAAGACTTGACCGGCATCCTTACGCCGGCTTCCGATCTTACCGCTTCAAGCTCTAAGTGGTTGTAGCATCAAGGATTTTTCGATCTCGACAGCGCCGTGAAACATTGCAGAAGGATTGTTTAGGGCCACTCGCTGAAATTCGTCTGAAATCTTCGTCAACCGGTTCGCAAAGCCGCGCGTTATTCGACGCAGATGCCGCCGAAAGCTATCCGGCATTCAGCCTCGAGGCCCCGCGCCATAACCGTTTCAGACGGGTAAAGCGATGGACCTGGTGCTCGCAGACGTATCGGCGAATTTGTTCGATGCGGCTGTCAACCGAAAGGTGGATGGCGCGTTAACCGACGTGACTCAAGATTCGGGTCGCAGGTTAAGTAACCTTCAATTTCATGCTGAGGATTTACCAAATGAACAAACTGATCGCCGCTCTGGTCGCTGGCCTCTTCGCAACGGCAGCTTTCGCACAAGCTTCGGCTCCGGTCGCTGCTTCGGCTGCTCCGGCAGCTGCTTCGACGACCAAGGCTACGGCCAAGAAGTCGACGCACAAGAAGTCGCACAAGAAGGCATCGAAGAAGGCAGCTTCGGCAGCCGCCGCTTCGGCAGCTTCGGAATAAGTTTGGTCTAACGCAGTCAAGAACGAGCAGTACCAGCCGTTCTTACGGCGTTGAAAGGCAGATCACCGCAAGGCGATCTGCCTTTTTCTTTTGTGCGTCTGGTGTGGGTCGGCCGCCCGATCGCGTAACATGCGCGGATCGTTTCCATAAGGAGTCTGCCGTGCGATTTTCCCTGCGCTCGCTGCTGGCGCGTGTTGCATTTGCCGTAGTGGCCGCGATGCCGGTCGCGGCAGTGTCGTTCGTTGCGGCCGGGTCCACCGCCGCCCACGCGCAGGGCATCCCTGCCGGCGCGAAGCGGCCCGAAGACTTCCCGCACGCGAAGCTGACGGCGGGCATGTTTGTGATCAACGCCGGCGTCGCCGCGAATGACGCGGACCGCGAACAGGGCCTCATGTACCGCAGCGAACTGCAGCCGAACGAAGGCATGCTGTTCGTGTTCGGCGAGAACGCCGTGCACTGCTTCTGGATGAAGAACACGCTGATCCCGCTGTCCATCGCGTTCATGCGCGCGGACGGCACGATCACCGACATCGACGAGATGGAAGCCGAGACCACCAACAACCACTGCCCGCGCAACAACGGCGTGTACGCGCTGGAGATGAGCAAGGGCTGGTTCGAGTCGAAGGGCATCAAGCCCGGCATGAAGATCGGCGGAATGCCCGCACCGCAGTAACGCTTCACGCGCTTCACCTGCTTGCGGCGGCGGCCTCCTCTGGCCGCTCTCCCCGCCCGCCTTCCGCTTGCCTTCTGCTTACCTGCGGCCGCCGCGTCATGCGGCGGTCACATCTTTGCGCTCCTCGCACGATTCCTGCAAAAGCTTTCAGCAGGCGCTATTCTTATAGTCTCGCAACCGCGACGAAGCGGCCGCGAGTCGCGGTCCGCAGCGTGCGCGACCGGCCGGCGCCAGCTTCGGCGAGCCTTTCCAAGGAGATGAACGTGCCCCGCAAGACTCCCATCGAGCGCTATCGCAACATCGGGATCAGCGCTCACATCGATGCCGGCAAGACCACTACCACGGAACGCATCCTGTTCTACACCGGCGTGAATCACAAGATCGGCGAGGTGCACGACGGCGCTGCAACCATGGACTGGATGGAGCAGGAGCAGGAGCGCGGCATCACGATCACGTCGGCCGCCACGACCGCGTTCTGGAAGGGCATGGCGGGCAACTATCCCGAGCACCGGATCAACATCATCGACACCCCGGGGCACGTCGACTTCACGATCGAAGTGGAGCGCTCGATGCGCGTGCTCGACGGCGCGTGCATGGTGTACGACTCGGTGGGCGGCGTGCAGCCGCAGTCGGAAACCGTCTGGCGCCAGGCGAACAAGTACAAGGTGCCGCGCATCGCGTTCGTCAACAAGATGGACCGCGTCGGCGCGGACTTCTTCCGGGTGCAGCGGCAGATCGGCGAGCGCTTGAAGGGCGTCGCGGTGCCGATCCAGATTCCGGTCGGCGCGGAAGATCACTTCCAGGGCGTGGTCGACCTCGTTAAGATGAAGGCGATCGTGTGGGACGACGCGAGCCAGGGCGTCAAGTTCACCTACGAGGACATCCCGGCGAACCTCGTCGAAACGGCAAAGGAATGGCGCGAGAAGATGGTCGAAGCCGCCGCCGAAGCGAGCGAGGAACTGCTTGAGAAGTACCTCGAAGATCACGAGAGCCTGACCGAGGACGAGATCAAGGCCGCGCTGCGCCAGCGCACGATCAACAACGAGATCGTGCCGATGCTGTGCGGCAGCGCGTTCAAGAACAAGGGCGTGCAGGCGATGCTCGACGCGGTGATCGACTACCTGCCCTCGCCGGTCGACGTGCCCGCCATCCTGGGCCACACGGAAGACGACGAGGAAGCCGAGCGCCATCCGAGCGACGACGAACCGTTCTCCGCGCTCGCGTTCAAGATCATGACCGACCCGTTCGTCGGCCAGCTGATCTTCTTCCGCGTGTACTCGGGCGTCGTCGAATCGGGCGACACCGTCTACAACCCGGTGAAGTCGAAGAAGGAACGCCTGGGCCGCATTCTGCAGATGCACGCGAACGAGCGGCAGGAAATCAAGGAGGTGCGCGCGGGCGACATCGCGGCCGCCGTCGGCCTGAAGGAAGCGACCACCGGCGACACGCTGTGCGACCCGGCCCACATCATCATCCTCGAACGGATGATCTTCCCCGAGCCGGTCATCTCGCAGGCGGTCGAGCCGAAGACGAAGGCCGACCAAGAGAAGATGGGCATCGCGCTCAATCGTCTCGCGCAGGAAGACCCGTCGTTCCGCGTGCAGACCGATGAGGAGTCCGGCCAGACCATCATCTCGGGCATGGGCGAGCTGCACCTGGAAATTCTGGTCGACCGGATGAAACGCGAGTTCGGCGTCGAGGCCACGGTCGGCAAGCCGCAGGTCGCGTATCGCGAAACCGTGCGCGCGAAAGTGGAAGACGTGGAAGGCAAGTTCGTCAAGCAGTCGGGTGGTCGCGGCCAGTACGGTCACGCGGTGATCACGCTGGAGCCGAATCCGACCAAGGGCTACGAATTCGTCGACGCGATCAAGGGCGGTGTGATTCCGCGCGAATTCATCCCGGCGGTGGACAAGGGTATCCAGGAAACGTTGAAGGCCGGCGTGCTCGCGGGTTACCCGATCGTCGACACGAAGGTCACGCTCACGTTCGGTTCGTACCACGACGTCGACTCGAACGAAAACGCGTTCCGGATGGCCGGCTCGATGGCGTACAAGGAAGCGATGCGCCGCGCGAAGCCGGTGCTGCTCGAACCGATGATGGCGGTCGAGGTCGAGACGCCCGAGGAGTTCATGGGCAACGTGATGGGCGACCTGTCGTCCCGTCGCGGCATGGTGCAGGGCATGGAAGACATCGCGGGCGGCGGCGGCAAGCTCGTGCGCGCCGAAGTGCCGCTCGCCGAGATGTTCGGCTACTCCACGTCGCTGCGTTCGCTCACGCAGGGCCGCGCAACCTACACGATGGAGTTCAAGCATTACGCGGAAACGCCGAACAACGTGTCGGAAGCGATCATCAACTCGAAGCACAAGTAGCCCGCGCGGCCAGTGCGCCGCACACGACGAGAAGCCCGTTCCCTGCGAACGGGCTTTTTTTAACATGCCACAATCGGCGGTACCCGCCAGAGCGCGCCGGCGCCGGCAGCGGCAAGGAGACAGGCATGAGTCACGACCACGACCATCCGCATCACCATGATGACCACGATCACGACCACGGCGGCGCGCACGATCCGGCCGCGCCGATCGACTGGCGCGAGCACGGCGTCAAGGTGATCCGCGGCGACCAGCTCGACGCCAATACCGCGCAGACGCCCGGCATGAACCGCGCGGCCGCGATCAACGCGGCACGCGTCGGCGCGCAGAAGATCTGGGCCGGCACGGTGACGATCCATCCGAACGCGAAGACGGGCGCGCATCATCACGGCGCGCTCGAAAGCGTGATCTACGTCGTGCGCGGCCAGGCGCGGATGCGCTGGGGCGAGCACCTCGAATTCACCGCGGAAGCGGGCCCCGGCGACTTCATCTTCGTGCCGCCGTACGTGCCGCACCAGGAGATCAACGCGCGCACCGACGAGCCGCTCGAATGCGTGCTCGTGCGCAGCGACAATGAAGCGGTCGTCGTGAACCTCGACATCGACGCGGTGGAAAGCCCCGAAACCGTGTACTGGGTCGACCCGATTCACAAGCATCCCGACCAGCACTAAGCCACCCTCGCTTGCCTGATGCCCGCCTGATGATCGATCTGCGCCCTCGTCTCTTCGCGCTCTACGCCGTGCTGCTCAGCGCCAACGCCGCCGCGTGGCTGTGGGCGCTACTCGCGTTCCGCCACTACCCGCTGCTGCTCGGCACCGCATTGCTCGCGTATGGCTTCGGTCTGCGTCACGCGGTGGACGCGGACCATATCGCCGCGATCGATACCGTCACGCGCAAGCTGATGCAGGAAGGCAAGCGTCCGCTCGGCGTCGGGCTCGCGTTCTCGCTGGGCCATTCGACGATCGTGATCGCGGCGACGGTGGGCATCGCGATCACCGCGCTGAAACTGCACGACCGCTTCGACAGCTTCAAGGCGATTGGCGGCACGATCGGCACCGTGGTATCGGCGCTGTTTCTGCTGGTGCTGGCCATCGTGAACCTGACGATCCTGCATGACGTGTGGCGCCGCTATCGCCATGCGTCGCAACACGATACGAGGGCGTCCATGAACCCAGTGGCCGACGCACCCGGTCCCACCGGCCTGCTGACGCGCGCGCTACGGCCGGTCTTCCGGGTCGTCACGAAAAGCTGGCACATGTACCCGGTCGGCGTGCTGTTTGGCCTCGGCTTCGATACCGCCACCGAAATCGGCCTGCTCGCGATCGCCGCGGCCGAAGCCGGCAAGGGCCTGCCGCTATGGTCGATCCTCGTGTTCCCCGCGCTCTTCACGGCGGGCATGACGCTCGTCGATTCCACCGACAACGTGCTGATGGTCCACGCGTACGGCTGGGCGATGGACGACCCGAAGCGCAAGCTGGTCTACAACGCGAGCATCACGTTCGTGTCCGCGGTGGTCGCGCTAGCGATCGGCGGCATCGAGGCACTCGGTTTGCTACAGGACCGTCTGAGCCTGTCGGGCGGCGTGTGGGACAGCATCGGCTCGCTGAACGACCATTTCGGCGCGCTCGGCTACGGCATCGTCGCGACCTTCGCGGCGTGCTGGATCGGGTCCGTGCTGTTTCATCGCTGGCGGCGGCCGCGCGGCGCCTGACGCGCGTCGGGTTCCGGATCGGTGGCCAATCGCTTACACTGAACCCGCAGTCCCCGCTGTACCGCTCATCCCTGCCTTGCCGCTGCGATAGCACCGAAATCGACGCGGCATCCGCCGAACAGACTGGAATAGCCATCGATGAAGAAAAACGCGGACCGCCCCCTCTTCGAAGCCGCCCGTCGCCACGCTGACAGCCTCGGCAACCACGCCATCGACGAATTCCTCGCCGGCCGTCTCACCCGGCGCGAACTGCTGCGCCACGCGAGCGTGCTCGGTCTCGCGCTCGCGGGCGGCGGTCTCGTCGTGCCGCGCGCGGCGCATGCGCAGACGGCCGGCGCGAACGCGACGATCCGCGTCGCGCTGCTGACGCCGGCAGGCGCGGTCGATCCGCTCACCGTGACGGACTCCGCGGGCCTCGCGCTGCTGAACCAGACCGGCGAGTTCCTGATCGACGACGACGGCGCGACGAACACGCTGAAGCCCGCGCTCGCGCTGTCGTGGAAGCCGAACGACAAGGGCGACGTGTGGACCTTCAAGCTGCGCGAAAATGTGAAGTTCCACGACGGCCAGAGCTTCGGCGCGAAAGACGTGGTCGCGACCTTCGACCGGCTAGCCGATCCCGCGAGCGGTTCGGCGGCGCTGTCGGTGCTGAAGGGCGTGCTGTCGAAAGGCGGCGCGAAGCTGGTCGACGAGCACACGGTCGCGTTCCATCTCGACGCGCCGAACGGCAATTTCCCGTACTACGTCTCGTCGGACAATTACAACGCGATCCTGCTGCCCGCGAACTACGCCGGCAACTGGGAAAAGAGCTTCATCGGCACGGGCGCGTTCAAGCTCGACAAGTACACGCCGAAGGTCGGCGCATCGTTCGTGCGCAATCCCGACTACTGGGGCGACAAGGCGTTGCCGCAGCGCCTGCAGTTCTCGTTCTACGCGGATGAGCAGTCGCAGATCCTCGCGCTGCAGGGCCATCAGGCCGACGTGATGGGCGACTTCACCGTACAGGGCGGTCAGGGGCTGATGAACAACCCCGACTTCAAGGTGATGGGCGTGAAGTCGAGCGCGCACCGGCAGATCCACATGCGCAACGACAGCCCGCAGTTCAAGGACAAGCGCGTGCGTCAGGCGCTCGCGCTGTCGCTCGACCGCGACGTGATCGTGCGCGGGCTCTTCAAGGGCCGCGCGATGATCGGCAACGACAGCCCGTTCGCACCTGTCTTTCCGTCGACGAATACCGAGGTGCCGCAGCGGCATATCGACGTCGCGAAGGCGAAGCAGCTGCTCGCGCAGGCCGGCGTGCCGAACGGTTTCGACGTCACGCTCACCACTGAAAAGTACATGGAGATCCCGGACCTCGCGGTGGTCGTGCAGAACTACGCGAAGGCGATCGGCGTGCGCATCACGCTGAAGGTGGAAAGCCAGTCGCTGTACTACGGCGCCGGCACGCCCGGCAAATCGGACTGGCTCGACTCGCCGCTCGGCATTACCGACTACGGCCATCGCGGCGTGCCGAACGTGTTCCTCAACGCGCCGCTCACGAGCGGCGGCACGTGGAATGCCGCGCACTTCAAGAATCCGCAGTACGACAAGCTCGTCGCGGATTTCGTCGGCGCGCTGGACGTCGCCTCGCAGAAGAAGATCGCCGGCCAGATCGAGACGCTGCTGCTCGACGAGACGCCGCTCATCATCCCGTTCTTCTACGACCAGTTGATCGTCGCGCGCAAGCCGCTCAACGGCGTGCGTTTCACCGCGCTGTCGCAGCTCTACTTCGACCGCGCGACGCTCGCGGGGTGACGGACGCATCGTCGTCCGAAGCATCGCACGGAACCTGAGGTCACGATGTCGACAACCGTCTCGCCTCCCGATTCGCGCGTTCCCACCCGCGCCAACGGCAATGCGGGCCGCGTCGCGCGTTTTCTCGCGACCCGGCTCGTGCTGTCGCTGATCACGCTGTGGCTGCTCTCGGTGATCGTATTCGCGGGCGGCCAGCTGCTGCCGGGCGACATCGGCCGCACGATCCTCGGGCCGCTCGCCGATGCGCGCGCGGTGGCCGCGCTCAACCATCAGCTCGGCGCGGACCGGCCGGTCGTCACGCAGTACGTCGAGTGGATCACGCACTTCGTGCGCGGCGACATGGGCATGTCGTACGCGTACCGCTCGCCCGTCGGGCCGTTCATCGGCGAAGCGCTCGCGCATTCGGCGAAGCTCGGCCTGCTCGCGTTCGTGATCGTGGTGCCGCTCGGCATCGCGGGCGGCGTGTGGGCGGCGATGCACGCGGGTCGCTGGCTCGACCGCACGATCAGCATCACGGGGCTATCCGCGACCGTGGTGCCCGAGTTCGTGTCGTCGATCGTGCTGATCCTGATCTTCGGCGTGTGGCTGCACTGGCTGCCGATCGAAGCGCAGTGGGGACCCGAAGCAGGCCCGCTCGAACAGCTGTCGCATCTGATCCTGCCGGTACTGCCGCTCGTGCTGGTGTTCTTCGGCTACATCGCGCGGATGGCGCGCGCGGGTACCGTCGAAGCGCTCGATGCCGACTACACGCGCACCGCGATCCTGAAAGGACTGCCGCGGCGCGTCGTGATCTGGCGGCACGTGTTGCGCAACGCGCTCCTGCCCACCATCACGGTGGCGGCCACGCAGCTCGGCTATATGATCGGCGGCCTCGTCGTCGTGGAGACGCTGTTTCACTACCAGGGCATCGGCTCGCTGATCTACAACGCCGCGAAGGCGAAAGACTTCCCGATGCTCGAAGCGGGCGTACTGACGATCGGCGTGGTCTACACGCTCGCGAATCTCGTCGCGGATGCGCTGCATGTGCTGCTCAATCCGCGTCTGCGGGTGAGGAGCGCGCAATGAGCACGACCACGCCCGATATGCCCACGCCCGACGCACCGCTGCCGGCGCCGCGCGCGAAGGATGTGCGCCACGACCGGCTGCGATTGCTGCTGCGCTCGCCCACTTTCGTGGTCGGCGTGATCATCGTGCTGTGGTGGGTGGTCTGCGCGATCGCGGGGCAATGGATCGCCCCGCTCGATCCGTACGCGTCCGACCCATTGAACTCGCTCGTGCCGCCCGCGCACGACCACTGGTTCGGCACCGATCAGCTCGGCCGCGATGTGTTCTCGCGCGTGATCGTCGGCGCGCGCGACATCCTGACAATCGCGCCGCTCGCCACGCTGCTCGGCACGGTTGCGGGCGCGGCGCTCGGGCTCGTGGTCGGCTACTTCGACGGCTGGGTCGACAACGTGATCGGCCGCCTGATCGACGCGGTGCTCGCGCTGCCGCTCGTGATCGTCGCGCTGCTCGCGCTCGCGGCGGTCGGCGCATCGAACTGGACGGTGATTCTCGTGATCGGCATCACGTTCACGCCGATCACCGCGCGCACCGTGCGCGCCGCGGTGTTCGCCGAACGCCATCTCGACTACGTAGCCGCGGCGCAGCTGCGCGGCGAGCGCGCGCCGTACATCATGTTCGTCGAGATCCTGCCGAACGTGCTGCCGCCGATCATCGTCGAAGCAACGGTGCGGCTCGGCTATGCGATCTTCGCGGTTGCAACGCTGTCGTTTCTCGGCTTCGGCATCCAGCCGCCCTCCGCCGACTGGGGCCTCGCGCTGTCGGAGTCGTACACGCTGATGGCGGGCGGCGCGTGGTGGACCGTCGTGTTCGATGCCGTCGCGATCGCATCGCTGGTGGTGGGCGTGAATCTGATCGCCGACGGCGTGCAGGGAGTGCTCGACCGATGAACGGCCCGCCCGCCCATTCGTTTCCGACCTTCGACGTGTCGAAGAGCGATCGCACCGACGCGCTGACGATCGTCGGGCTGACGGTCACGTATCGAACGCGCGGCCGCGAACGCGAGGTGCTGCAGGACGTGTCGCTGCGGATCCGGCGCGGCGAGGCGTATGGTCTGGTCGGCGAATCGGGTTGCGGCAAGTCGACGGTCGCGATGGCGATCCTGCGCTACCTGCCGCGCAACGGCCGCGTGAAGGCAGGCCGCATCGCGATCGCGGGCGAAGACGTGTACGCACTCGACGCGAACGCATTGCGCGCGATGCGCGCGAACGCAATCTCGATGGTGTATCAGGACCCGTCGCGCGCGCTGAATCCTTCGCTGACGATCGAACGTCAGGTTTCCGAAGCATTCGAAGCGGCCGGCGCGGATCGCGACGCAGCGCGCAAAAGCACGCTCGATATCCTGCACCGCGTGCGCATCGCCGCGCCCGAGCGGATTCTCGACCAGTATCCGCATCAGCTGTCGGGCGGCATGCAGCAGCGCGTCGTGATCGCGATGGCGCTGGCGTCGAACCCCGCGCTGCTGATTCTCGACGAACCGACCACCGGCCTCGACGCCACCGTCGAAGCCGAGGTGCTGGAGCTGGTTGCGCAGCTTCGCGAGGACTTCGGCACCGCGGTGCTGTTCATCAGCCACAACCTCGCGGTGATCGGCCAGATGTGCGAACGGGTCGGCGTGCTGTATGCGGGCAAGCTCGTCGAGGAAGGCGCGACGGCCGATGTGTTCGCGCGGCCGCGCCATCCGTACACGGTCGGGCTGCTGCGCTGCCTGCCGCGCGCGGGCCGCAGCAAGGACACCGAGCGGCTCGATACGATTGCGGGCAATCTGCCGCCGCCGGGCTCCGTCACGCAGGGCTGCATCTACGCGGAGCGCTGCCGTCTGGCCGACGACCGCTGCCGCCGCGACGCGCCGCCGCCCTATCGCGTGAACGCACCGCACGGCGACCAGATGGCGCGTTGCCATTATCACGAGCGCGCGATGGAACTGCCGCGCGTGACCGCGAACCTGCCGATGGCAGTCGCGCAGCAAGCTGCGGATGCAACCAGCGCGGCCAGGGTGCTGCGGGCCGTCAACCTCTCGAAGACCTTCCACGCGGCCGGCACGCCGCTGCGCGCAGTCGACGACGTGTCGCTCGAACTCGCGGCCGGTGAAACGCTGGGGCTCGTCGGCGAATCCGGCAGCGGCAAGACGACGCTCGCGAAGCTGCTGCTCGGCCTGATCGCGCCCGACGCGGGCAGCACGCTCGAACTCGACGGCACGCCCTTGCCATCGCGCGTTACGCGCCGCAACGACGAGCAGGTGAAGTCGCTGCAGATCGTGTTCCAGAATCCCGACTCGGCGTTGAACCGCGCGCACTCGGTCAAGCAGCTGATCGGCCGCGCGCTCACGCGGCTCGCGTCGCTGCGCGGGCCGGAGCAGCACGCGCGCCTCGCGTCGCTGGTCGCCGCCGTGCGTCTGCCCGACCGTTATCTCGATGCACGCACGCGGCAACTGTCGGGCGGCCTCAAGCAGCGTGTCGCGATCGCGCGGGCATTCGCGGGCGACCCGCGCGTGGTGGTGTGCGACGAACCGACCTCCGCGCTCGACGTATCCGTGCAGGCCGCGATTCTGAACCTGCTCGCGGACCTGCAGCGCGATCACGGCGTGAGCTACGTGTTCATCTCGCACGACCTGCACGTGGTGCGCTATCTGTCGGATCGCATCGCGGTGCTGTATGTGGGACGTCTGCTCGAAATCGGACCTGCGGGCGCGGTGTTCGACGGACCGCATCATCCGTACACGGAAGCGCTGCTCTCTTCCGTGCCGACGCTCGATCACGCCGAGGCGCATGCGGACGGCAACGGTACGGCTCAAACAAAGCCGCGCATTCGCCTGAGCGGCGAACTGCCGAGCCCGGCGTCTCCGCCTTCAGGCTGCATCTTCCACACGCGCTGCCCGCGCAAACTTGGCGACATCTGCGAACAGCAGGAACCGCCGTTCAACGACGCGGGCGCCGGCCATCGCATCCGCTGCCACATCTCCGTCGAAGACCTGCGCGCGCAGCAGCGCGAAGCGCCGCCCACGCGCGGCTGAAGACTCTCTTGCCTCTACAGGTGCGCGCGATTTAATTCGCCGCGCGATCGCGTTTGCATCGTCGGAATGCCTCTCGCGTTTCACGCAAGAAACGTTTTTGCCGTCCGGAAAATCGCGTTTTTTCGAGGCCTCTCTGCGGAGCGAGACGGGAAGCGGGTTTGCGGGCAATGGCATGGTTATCGCTAAAAGTGACGCACACGCATCCGGTTCCGGCGATGTCCGAACGCGATGTCGCGCGTTGCAGTGCCGGCAACGCGCACCCCGCGACGGACATCGGCCGGTCAGACGCTGCAACGCGCTGCCGAGGTCGACGAGGCCGTCGCGCGCAACGGCTGACCGACCCGGCTCGCGAGCTTGCGCCCCCGACAGCGCGGTCGGGCCCGCATCGCTCGACGCGCCGTTCCGGCCGGGACCGGATGCATGCCCCGGCCGCATCGGCACTGCCGCTGGCGAGCCGGCAAGACGCAGTCAATCACATGCTCGGATGGGGGTAGCACGAGGCCCGCGATGACGGGCCCGCCAGGAGGGCCAACGTAGACGAAGAGCGGCCACGAGGAAGCCGCCGCTGCTTCGGGAGAGAAGCAATGAAGAACAAGACATTCAATCAGTACTGCTACGAGAGCGTACGGGGTGTGGCAACAGTGGTTGCCGGCTTGGGGAGCCTGCTCCTCGTAGCGAACTTTGCGCGCGCCGCATCGACGGACGACGTGATCCCGCGCTGGGTGATCGCCTCCGCCGATGCACCTTTACCGGCGAGCAGCGTCGACATGAAGACGGTGGGGACAGCGGCAAACGCGAATGTGAATGGCAAGACCACGGCTGCTGCGGCGATCGCGGCATCGTCGACCGTGGTGGCATCGAGCGACGCGTCGAGCCTCGCAGCAGATACAGCGGCGGTGTTTCAGACGAAGACCTGCACGGGCGATGCAGGCAACTGTCTGCCCGGTCCGCGCGGCGGGGGTTCGAGTCAGGGCTCGGGAGCGGGTAACAGTGGTGCGGGTGGCGTGGGTGGCGTGGGTTCAGGCAGTGCCGCGGGCGGCAAAGGCACAAGCAATAGCGGCGGTGGTGGCGGTGGCGGTGGCGGTGGCGGTGGTGGCGGTGGTGGCGGTGGTGGCGGTGGTGGCGGTGGTGGCGGTGGTGGCGGTGGCGGTGGCGGTGGCGGTGGTGGCGGTGGTGGCGGTGGTGGCGGTGGTGGCGGTGGTGGCGGTGGTGGCGGTGGTGGCGGTGGTGGATGTGGCTGCGGCGGCTCGAGCGGCGGTCCGAGCGGTGGCGGCTTCGGCGGTGGGTTTGGTGGCGGGTTCGGTGGTGGCTTCGGAGGGGGTTTCGGCGGTGGATTCGGTAAAGGTGGCGGCTTCGGCGGCGGCTATGGCGGCGGCTCCGGAAGCGGTGGCCACGGTGGCGGTAGCGGGCACTAGACCCATGAGGACGGAACCCCCGATCCGTCCTGCCGCGACCGGACCAGTGTGTGCGCGCGAAGACTCTCCGCCAGTCGCGGTCGCGGCGTCCGATCCCCCGGTCGGGCGCCGCTTCCGCGGGCTGGCAGCAGCGCAACAGCGCTTTCCCGACGGCATGCGGCAACGCATGACCGTCGGTTTTCCCTTTCTGACGACGCGCGCGCGTGATGATGTTGCTGGTGCCGTCGTCGATGCCGCGGCATCGCACCGCGCTTCGTCAGGAACCAAACGCGCGCGGCGTGTCTCTATCGAGTTCCATCATCGATACGAGGCGACTCCATGCAACGCAACGACCTTCGCGGCGCAGCGCGCGCCGCAACGGGCCTGCTGATGGCCGCGGCGCTCTTCGCAACGCTCGCCCGTGCGCAGGCACCCGCTCAACCGGACGTGCCGCCCGTCGACCCGACCTTCTCCGCGTGGTCGCTCGTCCAGCTCTGTCAGCACAAGAACGACAACGTTGCGCAGGGCGAATGCACCGGCGCGGTCCGCGGCATCATCCACGGCTACCAGTACGGTGTGCTGTTCCTCGGCCAGCGCGTGTCGATGCCGGAAGGCGAGACGCGCAACGTGTCGCTGTGCCTGCGCGGCACGTCGGTGTCGTCGATCGTCGACGATTTCGTCGGCGATGCGCGTCAGGTCAGCGACGACGCGTTGAAGCGCACGCCGGCCGAAGTCGCGGTGCTCGGCTCCGTGCACGCGCATCATGCGTGCAGCTGAGGTTGACGGCCCGCGTGACTAACGCGGGCGCTGAAGCTACAGCATCTCCAGAGCGCGCTTCGCACGCGGTGGCCTGAAATACGCATCGATCGCCGCGTGCTCCTCGCGGGTCAGCTCGATCTGCGACGCCGCGTAGTTCGCGCGCACGTGCTCGATGCGCGCCGCCTTCGGGATCGCGAACACGTTCGGCTGCGCGAGCACCCACGCGAGCGCGATCTCGAACACCGACATGCCGCGCGCGTCCGCGATCGAATCGAGCGGTGAACGCTTCGGCAGGCGCGCGTGATCGACGGGGCTATACGCCATCGCCGGCATCCTGCGTTCGGCGAGCCACGGCAGCAGGTCGAATTCGGGGCCGCGCCGCGCGACGTTGTACAGAATCTGGTTTGTCGCGCAGGCGTCGCCGCCATCGAGCGAAACGAGCTCTTCCATGTCGTCGGTGTCGAAATTGCTCACGCCCCAGTGGCGGATCTTGCCCGCGTCGCGCAGCGCCTCCATCCCCGCGATGGTGTCTTCGAGCGGCACGTTGCCGCGCCAGTGCAGCAGGTAGAGATCGAGCCGGTCGGTGCAAAGGCGCTTGAGGCTATCTTCGCACGCGTTCTGCACGCCGCGTTTGCTCGCGTTGTGCGGATAGACCTTGCTGACCAGGAACACATCGTCGCGCAGTCCGTCGAGCGCTTCGGCCAGGAGCGTCTCGGTACGGCCTTCGCCATACATTTCCGCGGTGTCGATCAGCGTCATGCCGAGTTCGATGCCCGCGCGCAGCGCCGCGATCTCTGCGCCGCGGCGCGACGGCTGCTCACCCATTTCCCAGGTGCCCTGCCCGAGCTTCGGAATGCGCTCCCCGTCGGGCAGCGTGACGCTGGCGATCTCGTGGCTCATGCTCTCTCCGTTCATCATCTTCAATTGCGCGATCCGACGAGTGTAGCCGCATGCGCGACGCGGCATCGGCCGATACGCGAAAGATTGCTATAACGCGCAGCGTCGCCGATGTCATAAAATTGCCGCTCGCCCCTCTTGCGCCTGCACTATGAACCTTGCCACGGAAGACCGTTGGCGCGATCTGCGCCCGGACCCGGAAAACGACACACCGCTCTATCTGCAGCTCGCGCGCAAGCTCGCGAAGGCGATCCACGAGAACCGCTGGAACGCGGGTGAGGCGCTGCCGTCGGAGCGCGTGCTGTCGGATGCGCTGGGCGTGTCGCGCATCACGTCGCGCAAGGCGATCGCGCTGCTGGTCGAGCAGGGGTTGATCCGGCGCACGCAGGGCGCGGGCAGTTTCATCACGCCGCGCTATGAAGACCCGCTGTCGAAGCTGACGAGCTTCAGCGAGATGCTGCGCCGGCGCGGCTTCACGCCGAGTTCGCAATGGCTTTCGCGCGAGATCCTGCCCGCGAACCGCGAAGAGGTGATCCAGCTCGGGCTGTCGCCGGCCGCCGCGGTGACGCGGCTGCGCCGGCTGCGGCTCGCGGACGGCATCGTGATGGCGGTCGAGAACTCCACCTTCCCCGCGGCGCTGATTCCCGATCCGCAGGCGATCGGCGATTCGCTGTACTCGTTCCTCGAACAGCGCGGCCTGACGATCGTGCGCGCGCTGCAGCATTTTCGCGCAGTGAACGCGAGCGACGAGATCGCCGCGCAGATGAGCATCGCGCCGAACGAGGCGCTGCTGCTGATCACGCGGGTCGGCTACACGGCAGACCATCGCGCGATCGAACTCACCGATACCTACTGCCGCAACGACTACTACGACTTCGTCGCGGAGCTGCGCAAGTAATCACGCGTCCCACGCGGCCGCATGCGTGCCGATCGGCACCGACGGCCGCGCGTAGAACGGCTGCGTCAAGGACATGCGCTCGGCAGGCAACGTGCCGCGCACCTGGCCGAACGGCGACGCGACGGTCTCCATGCAATCCTGCACGTCGTCGTAGCGGACGTCGGGCGTACGCCAGCCGTCCTCGATCTGCCCGAGCGACTGCAGCCAGCGGCCCGTCTGCGCGAGCGACAGCCGCACGTGCCAGCTGCCGCCCTCTTCCGCGCGGCGCCGCAGCGCGACCATCGCACCGAACGCGGCGAGATAGCCGGTCGCGTAGTCGAGCGCCTGACACGGCAGATGCTTCGGCGCATCGGCGCCGGCCGCCTGACGCTCGGTCCACGCGATGCCGCTCGCCGACTGCACGAGACTGTCGAAGCCACGCCGCCGCGCCCACGGCCCCTGATGACCGTACGCGGAAATCGACACGTAGACGATGCCCGGCCGCATGCGGGCCACCGCTTCCGGCGAAAAACCATGATCCGCGATCGCGCCGGGGCGGTAGGCCTGCAGGAACACGTCGGCGTCGCGCGTCAGTGCTTCCAGCTGCGCGCGTCCGGCCGCTTCGCGCAGCTCGAGTGTGGCCGAGCGCTTGCCGCGTCCGTTGTCGATCACGAGCGGCGCGATGTTCGGCAGATGCGGGCCGTTGATCATCAGCACGTCGGCACCATGTTGCGCGAGCGCGCGGCCCGCCACGGGGCCCGCGATGATGCGGGAAAGGTCGAGCACGCGCACGCCGGCCAGCGGTCTGTCATTCGCGGATGCGCGCGCGCCTGGCAGCTCACCTGGCAGCGCAGCCGGCGCATCGCCGATCCGCATGATCTCGAACAGCGGCAGGCTCGCCACAGCATGCGCCTGCTCGTGCGCCCCCCACTCGCGCGGCGAACGGATCAGCGCGGCGCACAGACCCGCGTCGGCAAGCGTCTGGTCGAGCTCGGCGCCGTCCCAGTTGCGGATCGCCGCGGCGACGGACTGCGGATCGCGTTCGCATCCGAGCACGTCGAGCACGCCTCGCAGATGATGCGGGAAATTCGTGTGCAGCTGGATCCAGCGTCCATTGCGCGCTTCGTAGAAGCCCATCACCGGATCGCGCAGCGCGGGCGGCGGTCCGCCGTCGATGCGCAGATACCGCTCGCTGCGAAACGCGGCGAGCGCGCGGCGCACGTCGACCTCCACGCGTTGCGCACGCCCGGTGCGCAACCGATGCAGACCGGCGGCCGCGAGCGCCTGCGCGCCGATCGTCGCGGCAGCGATCGTGCCGACACGATAGACGGACGGCAGCGCGGGATCGTTGCCGGTGAGCGCGATGTCACCGAGCGCGGCGTCGTCGCAGCCGGCGACGCTCCATAGATGTTCGAGTGCGAGCTGAGGTGTCATGGCGGGCTCACCAGTGGTTCGTGGTTGAAGTTGGCGCGAACCAGTCTAGAATCGGGGCATGGCGCAAGCAATCTTGATTAATAGAATCAACATAGATCGATTTGTTCGATTCCTGGGCCTGCTTATATGCGGCCATCGCATATCGCCTGCCTTTGCCTTTGTCTTCGGTCGACGCACCCACCACTACGCTCGCGCTTCACTCACATGACCCAACTCACCGCGGACGAAGCCGCCGAAGCGCTCGGCATCAGCGTCGCGACGCTGTACGCGTACGTGAGCCGCGGCGTGCTGAAGTCCACGCCCGACCCGCACAGCCGCAAGCGCCTGTACGACGCGGGCGAAGTGCGGCGGCTCGCGCGCCGCAAGGAAGACGGCAAGCGTGCGGGCAAGGTCGCGCAGAAGGTGCTGGACTGGGGCGTGCCGGTGCTCGAATCGTCGATCACGCTGATCGCCGACGGGCATCTTCACTACCGCGGCCACGATGCGATCGAACTCGCCCGCCGCGCCACGCTCGAGGAAACCGCCGCGCTGCTCTGGCAATGCACGCCGCAGCGCATCGCGCGTGCGCCGGCCGCGCCGGTGTCCGCCGCGCAGTGGGCCGCATGGCTGCGGCTCTGGGGCGACAGCGCGCCGCTCGATCGCGCGCTCGTGCTGCTGCCGGCCGCAGCCGGCCAGATGCCGCGGGTGTGGGCATTCGGCCGCGACGCGAAACTCGATACCGCGACCGCGTTGATGCGCCTGCTTGCAGCCGCGCTGGCGGGTGTCGCGCCATCGGGCGAACCGTTGCACAGATTATTGGCTCGCGCATGGGGCGTGCGCAGCCGGCAGCAGGCCGACGTGCTGCGCGCGGCGCTCGTCGCGTGCGCGGATCACGAGCTGAACGCGTCGACCTTCACAGTGCGTTGCATCACGTCGACGGGAACGCATCTGTTCGGTGCGGTTTCGGGCGGGCTCGCGGCACTGTCGGGCCCGCGTCACGGCGGAGAAACCGTACGGGTCGCCGCGTTGTTCGACGAAGCGTCGCGCGCGGGCGACCTGCACCGCTTTCTCGCGACGCGGCTCGGTCAGCAGGAGGGAGATGCGCCCGCCGCGTTCGGCTCGCGGCTGTCCGGCTTCGGCCATCCGCTGTACCCGCAAGGGGATCCGCGCGCGCGGCTGCTGCTCGAACGGCTGCAGGACTGCGCGCCGGCGCGCTCGCCGCTTGACAGCGTACTGGCGCTTGCGGATGCGGTGCGCGATACGACGGGCGTGGAGCCCAACGTCGACTTCGGGCTCGCGGCCGTCGAACGCGTGCTGGGTCTGGCGGCCGGCGCGGCGTTCACGCTGTTCGCCGCGGGCCGCGCCGTCGGCTGGATCGCGCATGCGATGGAGCAGGCGGCAGATGGCCGGTTGATCCGGCCGCGTGCTCGGTATGTGGGCGACAACCCGGTCGGCAGCTAACGCGACGACCGGGCTTCATCCAGCAGGAAAACAGGAAGCGCCGCCGATCCGCTCAAGCCGCCGCGAGCCACCGCGGCAGACGCGTGCGTCCGAGCCAGCGCATCAGCGGCCGCAATACGGCTGGCGGCGAAGTCCGGCCGTGCGCATCCGCCAGCGCGACCCGCGCCCGCTCGCGTCCGGCGCTCAAGCGCGCGAGCGCGCCGCGCGGCAGCTCGTATGACTCGCCCGCGCGCAGCCAGTAGTCCTCGGCGTCGCCGTGCAGCGTGAGCCAGATCTCGCCCGACAGTACCTTCAGCACGATCGCGCGTTCGGTCCGCCATGCGGCCACGGGCTCGTCCTGTTCCAGCTCGAAGATTCGGATTTCGCGCATTGCAGTGCTCCTTGAAAGGCGTCGTCGGTTGTTTCATTATTGCGGGCAAGCCGGGCAAACCCCATGTACAGTTGCGAACACTTTTTTGAGAACTGTGCAGTCAAAATACCGGACAGTTGTGCATCGACCGGACTCGCCGTCCGGCTCCGGCCCGGCGAACCCCGCCGAGCCGAACCCAAGCGAGGCTTGCATGAAACTCGAACTGGAAATCGACCGCGAAAGCGGCGTGCCGCTGACCGAGCAGATCGTGCGCGGCGTGCAGACGTGGATCAGCTCGCGCACCACGCACCCCGGCGCGAAGCTGCCGTCCATCCGTCAGTTTGCGACGGACTACGGCATCAGCCGCTTCCCGGTGATCGAGGCGTACGACCGGCTCGTGTCGCTCGGTTATCTGGACTCGCGGCACGGCTCGGGCTTCTACGTGGCCGATCACGCGCGGCCGGCGGACGGCGCCACGGGCGCATCAGACCCGCGCCGCGCCGAGGAAGAGTCGGTGCACATCTTCGAGGAGTTCGACCATCCGGGCACGCTGCTGAAGCTGTCGAGCGGCTTCATGCCGGAGGCGTGGCGCGACATGGACAGCCTCGGCCAGGCGATCCGCCACGTGTCGCGCGTGGATACGGTCAGCATGATCGACTACGCGACGCCGCTCGGTCACCCCACGCTGCGCGAGCATCTCGCGAGCCGCATCGCGCAGCTCGGCATTCATGCGGAGGCATCGCAGGTGCTGATCACGATGGGCGCGAGCCAGGCGCTCGACCTCGTGATGCGCTATCTGCTGAAGCACGGCGACACGATCTTCGTTGAAGACCCAGGCTACTTCAATCTGGTCGGCCTCGCGAAGCTGCACGGCGTGAAGGTGGTCGGCATTCCGCGCACGCGGCACGGCCCCGACATCGACGTGTTGCAGGCGCAACTGCAGCAGCACCGTCCACGGCTGATGTTCATCAACACCGTCTTCCACAATCCGACCGGCACGATCGTCGCGCCGCCGGTCGCGTTCCGGCTGCTGCAGCTCGCGCGCGAGCATCGCTTCACGATCGTCGAAGACGACATCTACGCGGACTTCCAGGCCGATATCACCGATCGCCTCGCCACGCTCGATCAGCTGGAGAGCGTGATCTACATCGGCGGGCTGTCGAAGACGCTGTCGTCGTCGCTGCGGATCGGCTACGTGGTCGCAAACCGGGAGATCGTCAAGGACCTCGCCGACATCAAGGTGCTGACGAGTCTCGGCGGCTCGCGTTTCGCGGAAGCCGTCGCGGTGGCGATGCTCGAGCGCGGCATGTACCGCAAATATCTCGACCGGCTGCGCCGCCGCATGCGCGACGCGCTCGGCTCCGCGGTGCAGGCGCTCGAGGCGAACGGCTGGGAGCTGTTCGAGCGGCCGGTGGGCGGCAAGTTCGTGTGGGCGCGCGTGCCGCGGGTCGAGAATTCGGAACGGCTCGTCGAATGCGGACTGCCGTTCGGCGTGCGGCTCGCGCCCGGCCGTCACTTCAAGCCGACTGGCGACAACACGCCGTGGGTGCGGATCAATGCCGCGTTCGCTGCGGATCCGCGCGCGCAGCGGCTGTTCGAGGCGGCGGGGAAGCTCGAGGATTGATGCGTTCGTCGCGCGCGTGCCCGCGCGTGCCTTTGACGCCCGCTCTGGCAGTGCCGCCAGTCAACGGCACTGCGCGCGTAAGCCGACTTCCTTACAATGAGGGCCGCCGCGCCCCACCCTGCCCGCCCCATGTCCGACGCCACGACGATCACCGCCCCCAGGCCCTCCGAGCGCTCGCTCACCGTGATGCTGTGGCTGGTCGCCACCGGCTTCTTCATGCAGACGCTCGACTCGACGATCGTCAACACGGCGCTGCCCGCGATGGCGACGAGTCTCGGCGAAGCGCCGCTGCGGATGCAGTCGGTCGTGATCGCGTACTCGCTGACGATGGCCGTGATGATTCCCGTGTCCGGCTGGCTCGCGGACAAGCTCGGCACGCGGCGCGTGTTCTTCTCGGCGATCCTGATCTTCACGATCGGCTCGCTGCTGTGCGCGGACGCGCACACGCTCGCGCAGCTCGTCGGCTCGCGCGTGCTGCAGGGCGTGGGCGGCGCGATGCTGCTGCCAGTCGGCCGGCTCGCGGTGCTGCGCACGTTTCCGGCGGAACGCTATCTGCCCGCGCTGTCTTTCGTCGCGATTCCGGGGCTGATCGGGCCGCTGATCGGGCCGACGCTCGGCGGCTGGCTCGTGAAGATCGCATCGTGGCACTGGATCTTCCTGATCAACGTGCCGGTCGGCGTGGTGGGCTGCATCGCGACGTTCATCTTCATGTCGGACGCGCGCAATCCGGAAACGGGCCGCTTCGACGTGGCGGGCTATCTGCTGCTCGTGATCGGCATGCTCGCGATCTCGTTCGCGCTCGACGGCCAGAGCGAACTCGGCATCCAGCACGCCACCGTGCTCGTACTGCTGATCCTGAGCCTCGGCTGCTTCGTCGCGTACGGGCTGCACGCGGTGCGCGTGTCGCATCCGATCTTCCCGCTCGATCTCTTCAAGATCCACACGTTCAGCGTCGGCCTGCTCGGCAATCTGTTCGCGCGCATCGGCAGCGGCGCGATGCCGTATCTGCTGCCGCTGCTGCTGCAGGTCGGGCTCGGCTACACGGCGTTTCACGCGGGCCTGATGATGCTGCCCGCGGCGATGAGCGGGATGATGTCGAAGCGCGTCGTCACCGTGCTGATCACGCGCTACGGCTACCGGCGCGTGCTGGTCACGAACACGGTGCTGGTCGGACTGATGATGGCGAGCTTCGGGCTGATGTCCGCGGGCGAGCCGCTGTGGCTGCGCATCGTGCAGATCGCGATCTTCGGCGGCGTGAACTCGATGCAGTTCACCGCGATGAACACGCTGACGCTGAAGGACCTCGGCACTGGCGGCGCCAGCAGCGGCAACAGCCTGTTCTCGCTGGTGCAGATGCTGTCGATGAGCCTTGGCGTCACCGTCGCCGGCGCGATGCTGACCACCTTCACCGGCCTCATTCCGCGCGTGACCGAAGCGAACGCGCTGCCCGCATTCCACGCGACGTTCCTGTGCGTCGGCATCATTACCGCGGCCACGTCGTGGATCTTCGGGCAGCTGTCCGCGGACATCCGTCGCACCGCGAAGAAAACCGATCCGCAGGAACGGACCTGACACGAATCTGTGCGCCACGCTTGCGCGTTAGCGGGGCGCGGCACGCACCAACGCTGTGCGCGCGATAAATTGCTGCGCCAATGTGACAGTCCCTTGAATCGGCGCGCATCGGCTCGGGGCTGTGCGTCGATCGAACGCCCGTTGCGCATGCTTTTTGCTCGACCAGACATATCCGGTAAACTTGAAGCGAGATCTGGCGCGTAACGCGCGCCGACCGCTTTTCCCATCGAACCACACGATGAGCATGATCGAACTCGATCCCCCAGGCTTTCAGCCGCCGCGCCCCGTCGCCGGCGACGAAGGCTCCCGGCGCACGGTGCTGTATGGCGGCTACACCGTCTTCAGCGTGTTCCAGCCGGTGTTCTCGGTCACGCACCGGCGCGCGATCGGCTATCACGCGTCGCTGCGCGCGCACGACGAGAACGGCCGTCAGGTACCGTCCGGCGAAGTGTTCACCCAGGCCGCGCGCCGCGGCGATCTGCTCGAACTCGGCCGGCTCGCGGAATCGCTGCACCTCGGCAACTTCAATGCGTTCGACAGCCAGGACGAGTGGCTCTTCCTGAGCCTGCATCCGGCTGCGCTGATGGACACCAGCTACGGCGACGCGCTGCTCGCCGGCCTCAAGGCACTCGGTCTGCCGCCGCAACGCGTGGTGCTCGAAGTGTCCGAGCAGGCGGGCGGCGAGACTACGCGCTTCGCCGAGATCATCGACGCGATGCGCAAGTCGGGCTTCCTGATCGCGCTCGACGGCTTCGGCGTGAAGCATTCGAACATCGATCGCGTGTGGAACCTGCGGCCCGATATCGTCACGCTCGACCGCTGCATCCTCGCGCAGGCGAGCGAGCACTCGCATATCGAGCGCGTGCTGCCGCGGCTCGTGTCGCTGCTGCATGAATCCGGGCAACTGGTGCTGATGGGCGGACTCTCCACCGAGCGCGAAGCGCTGATCGCGCTCGAATGCAACGTCGATTTCGTGCAGGGAACGTATTTCGCGGGGCCGAGCGTCGAGCCGGTGAAGCCGCAAGTGGCGGCAAGCGCGATGGATGCGCTGTCCGCCGCGCTGCGCGAACAGAAAGCCGCGCGCGAACGCGCGCAGCAGGACCGGCTCGCACCGTATATCGACGCGCTCGAACAGGCGAGCGGCCGTCTCTCCGCCGGCGAAGAGCCGGCCGACGCCACCCGCGCGCTGCTCGCGCTGCCGGAAGCGGCACGGGCGTTCGTGCTCGATGGCTCAGGCCGTCAGACGGGGGACAATCTGCTGCCGTCGTCGAGCCGCGCATCGCAGCGCGCGAAGAAATTCCGGCCGCTGCTGCATTCGGAAGGCGCAAGTTGGGAACGCCGGCCGTATTTCATCGAGGCATTGCGCGCGCCGGGCCATGTGCACGTGACGCCGCCGTATCTGTCGATCAACGAGGCGCACCTGTGCGTGACGGCTTCGATCGCGACGGAAACCCCGCGCGGCACGCAGGTGCTATGCGTGGACATCAACTGGGAAGTGGCCGCACACCGTTGACGTCGTCGATGCGGTCGCGCCCGCGCCTGCAGCGGCGCTTGCGAAGATGCGTTGCAGCAGTCTGCGCACCGCACGCGCGCCGACCACTTCGTTCACCGCCCACAGGCAGCGCGGATCGTCGATCAGCGTCACGTGGCTGATCGCGTCGCCGGCCAGGTTCGTCGCGATCGCGAAGAGCGCCGTGACTTCTCCGCCTTCGATTCGCGCCAGCGCAACCGCGCCGTTCACCGATACCGCTTCGTGCTGCGCTTCTTCGTGCTGCGCTTCCTGCTGCATGCGGCTGCCCACCGCGAACGCACGCGCCACCGCCATCACTTCTTCGTCTTCCGTACGCTCGCCTTCGAACAGCTGCATCAACCCGATGCGATCCTGCGCGTCGATCACGGCACGCAGCCGCGCGACGATGCGCGCATGCGCGGCCGGATCGGCCGGTTTCGACGGCGCGCCGTCGCGTTGCAGGCGCTCCTTCGCGCGATGCACGATCTGCCGGCAGGTCGCCGCCGGCCGCTCGAGAATGCGCGCGATCTCCGCGTAGTCGCAATCGAACGCTTCGTGCAGCACGAAGGCCGCGCGCTCTTCCGGCTTCAGCCGTTCGAGCAGCAGCATCACGCCGTACGAGATCTCCGACGCGTGCGCCGCCTGCTCTTCCGCCGACGGCGCGAGCTCGTCGAGCCATGGCTCGGGCAACCAGCCCGCTTCGTGCGCCGCGCGCTCGCGCTGCAGGTGGCGCAGACGGTCGATCGCGAGCCGCGCGGTGATCGTGGTGAGCCACGCGTCGGGCGATTGCAGCGTGGCTGCGTCGGCCGCATGCCACTTGAGCCAGGCGTCCTGCACGATGTCTTCGGCCTCCGCCCGGCTGCCGAGCATCCGGTACGCGAGCGCGACGAGCCGCGCGCGCTGCGCTTCGAAGCGGAACATCTTGTCGTCCGGGTTCGTGGTCATTCGCGATGCTCCCTGCAGAGTCGATGAATCGAAGTCAATGAACGGGACTGCTCCATGTGGCTGACGTTTCGGGCCGCCTCGTTGTGACACCGTCACGAAAAAATTCCGCTGCCGCCGCGTTGTCACGCGCCAGGCCATGCACGCGTCAAACGGGTGACAACCGCGGCGAACGGCGCCGCGGGTCGCATCGAACGAGGAACGCATGAGCCACCACACCAGCCGGTTTCCCGAACCGCACGCCAGTTCGCCTGGCTTCACCGGGCTCAACCTGGTGCCGACCGTCATCGAGCAATCCGGCCGCGGCGAGCGCGCCTACGACATCTATTCGCGGCTCCTGCGCGAGCGGATCGTGTTTCTCGTGGGGCCGGTGACCGAGCAGTCCGCGAGCCTGATCGTCGCGCAGCTGCTGTTCCTCGAGTCCGAGAACCCGGATAAGGATATTTCTTTTTACATCAACTCGCCTGGCGGCTCCGTGTACGACGGTTTCGCGATCTTCGACACGATGCAGTTCATCAAGCCGGACGTGTCGACGCTCTGCACCGGTTTCGCCGCCAGCATGGGCTCGTTCCTGCTGGCGGCCGGCGCCCGCGGCAAACGCTACGCGCTGCCGAACGCGCGGATCATGGTGCATCAGCCGTCGGGCGGCAGCCAGGGCACCGCGGCCGACATCGAGATCCAGGCAAAGGAAGTGCTCTATCAGCGATCGCGGCTGAACGCGATTCTCGCGGAACGCACGGGCCAGCAGATCGAGCAGATCGCGAAAGACAGCGACCGCGACAACTTCATGTCCGCGGAAGCGGCGAAAGCCTACGGGCTCGTCGACGATGTGCTGACGGCGCGGCATCTTGCGAGCGAGATCGAAGCGCGGGAGCCGGACGGGAAGGCCTGACGCCAGCGACGCTTCGATTCGCTTCAGCCGATGCGCGCGAGCAGAAACGCCGTCACCGCGATCTTGTATTCGGCCACCAGCAGCTTGCGCTCTTTCGGTTTTGCCGGCGCGTACAGCAGGTTCAGGCTCTTCACGATCTGCAGCGTGACTTCCGCGAGCCGGTACGCTTCCGCCGCGTCCAGCGCCGGCTTGCGCAGCCGGAACAGGTCGGCGAATCGCTCGCGCAGCCGGTTGCGCGCCGCCGCGTCGCGCCGGAAATTCAGCGACACCGACAGGAGTGGAATATAGGCAGGATGCGACGCCATGAATTCGACCATCAGGTCGAAGAGCCGGTCCACCAGCACCGGCACGGGCACCTCCACCGCCTCGGCAAAGAGCGCGCTCCACTTCGCATCCATCTCGGCGCCGTAGCGCGTGCGCAGCGCGAGCACCAGCGCGTCCTTGTTCGGGAAGTACTGGTACACCGCGCCGATCGACGCGCCCGCGCGCGCCGCGATCTCGGTCATCGTCGCGGCCTCGAAGCCGCGTTCGGCGATCACTTCGCCGGCCGCATCGAGCAGCGCGTCGACCCGGCGCGCGGCGCGTTCCTGGCGCGGCACCCGCCGCCCGGTTTCGTCAATATCTGAGGCCATGCTCATCTTTCGTGTATCATGAATATGAGCACATCCTCACATATAGGTGACACATGACGCAAGCGCTCTCTTTCGATCCCGCCACCACGGCGCTCATTTCCATCGATCTTCAGCATGGCATCGTCGGCCGGCCGCTTGCGCCGCATCCGGCCGACCAGGTGATCGGCAACACCATCCGCGCGGCCGATGCGCTGCGCGCGAAAGGCGGCACCGTCGTGTTCGTGCACGTGCAGCTGGACGACATGCTGCATCTGCCCGCGGATGCGCCGACGCGTTCGCCGGACGCGCCACTGCCGCCGCCCGAGGCATCGCAACTGGTGCCGCAGCTGAACATCCAGCCGCGCGACGTGGTCATCACGAAGCGCCAGTGGGGCGCGTTCTACAGCACGAATCTCGAGCAGCAGCTGCGCCGCCGCGGCATCCGCACGATCGTGATGAGCGGCGTCGCCACCAACTTCGGCGTGGAATCGACGGCGCGCGCCGCGTACGACCAGGGCTTCGCGCAGATCTTTCTCGAAGACGCGATGACGTCGATGGATGCCGACGCGCACCGCTTCGCGATCCAGGCGATCTTCCCGCGCATGGGCCACGTGCGCTTGACGGAAGACTTCGTCGCAGCGCTGCGCTGATGTAAAGCATTGCGTCAAGCTTCCAGGTTGTCGGCGCATCGAAAGCTTACGGGCATGGCGTCTGCTTGATCAGACGATACGTGCGAGATGGCATCGTGTCCCCCTTTTCCGGGCACCAGCATGCGTTGCGCGGGGGAAACGCCGCAGGTTCCGGCGCGATCGGCATGACCGGGCAGGCGTCGTGCCGCGATGCGTCTCGCGATCCATCGCCATTCGCTCGCACCGATCATGGAAGATTTCTTCAATCGTCTGTTTCATCTGCAGCCGTCGCTGATCGCGACGATGACGCAGGACATTCTGCATCTCGTGATTGCGGCGCTGATCCTCGTGATCGGCTGGTGGGTGTCGAACCGCATCGCGCATCTGCTCGCGAGCGTGTTGATCCGCTCGCATGCGGACCCAACCGTTGCGCCGATGCTGGCCGGCATCGCCGCGTGGGCCGTGCGCGTGATCGCGTTCATCGCGGCGCTGAGCGAAGTGGGTATCGCAACCGCGAGCGTGCTCGCCGCACTCGGCGCCGCCGGCCTCGCGATCGGACTCGCGCTGCAGGGCACGCTGCAGAACATCGCGGCCGGCATCATGCTGCTGATGCTGCGGCCGTTTCGCGCGGGCGACGTGATCGAAGGCAGCGGCGCGGCGGCGGGCATCGTGCGTGAAGTGAGCCTCTTCACCACGCGAATCGAACGCAGCGACGGCAATGTCGTGTTCGTGCCGAACAGCCAGATCTGGAGCAATCCGGTCGTCAACTACAGCAGCGGCGGCACACATCGCGCCGACGTGACGGTCGACCTTGCGCGCCGTGAAGATGTGGATACCGCAATCGCCGAGCTGAAGAAAATGGTCGCCGACGAACCGCGCGTGCTGACCGCTTCCACACTTGCACCGATGGTCGTCGTGGACAGCTATCCATCGACGGGTGGTGTGCGGCTGCGCATCAGCGCGTGGGTGCGGGAACCGGATGCGCCGCATGCCGCCGCCGACCTGCGCGAACACGCGCATACCGCGCTCGCGAACGCGGGACTCGCGGCAGCAGCTGGCAACGCGAAAGCCGCCGCGTCCGCCTCTGATTCCAACCGCGAAGATGCTCACGCAGCGTTGACGCACCAGTCGTAAGCATCCGCTGCGCGCAGTCCTTTCCGCGCTTTTTCCTCCGTTCCACGCCCTTCCCCATTGCAACTGCCGCCGCACCGTCCTACGGTGTGGTATGGCTGTTGCTCCAGCTTCCCCGTGCGCGCGGCAGGTTCATCGTGCCCGCGAGGTTGTCATCGCGAGTTGTCGTCAATAACGCCATGTCGTCTGCATTGGGCGCGCGGTCCCGCGCATTCCGCAGACGATCGGCCCAACGAGGAACACGATCATGGAAACGACGAAAGCACAGGGTGTGATGCGCGAAGTGGCGGGCGAAGCGGAGCAGGCGGCCGGCGAAATGCTCGGCGATCCCGGCATGCAGCTGTCCGGCAAGGCGAAGGCGCTGTGCGGCAAATCGCAGCAGCTCGCCGCCGACGCGGCCGTCGTGGTGCGCGACGCGATCGAGGAGAATCCGCTCGCGGTGCTGGGTGTCGCGACCGGCGTGGGCTTCGTGCTCGGTGCGCTGTGGGCATCGAACCGCGACTGAATGACCACGCGTAGCGCTGCCTGACACGATCCTTCGACCGCCCTTCGCTGGAGGATGGCCATGTCGATTCACTCGAAGCTCGACCGTTGGCGCAATGTGTCACGGTTCCTGGTCGCCCGGCTGTCGGACTATGCCGAGCTCTTCGCGATCGAGCTGGCCGAAACGCGAGCGCGCATCATGCGCGAGATCTTCGCGCTCGTCGCGCTCGCGGTCACCGGGCTCTTCACGCTGTCGTTCTTCTGTATTGCGTTGATCGCGTCCGCGTGGAATACGCGTTACTTTCTCGCGGTCGTGTGGGGCATCGCGTGCGTGTGGCTGATTCTCTCCGTTGCGGCGCTGCTGATCGTGCGCGCGCAGCGGCCTGCTCAGTCGTTCGGGATACTGAAGGATGAAATTCGCGACGACCTCGAAACCATCAAGGAGGCGCTCAAATGAACCATCGCGCCCGCTTGCGCCACGAGCACGAGGTCGCCGTGCTCGCACGTATGGAGTTCGCCCGCATCGAACTGCTCGCGGCGAACGTCGGCCTGCGGATGGGTGACCATTCGTCTGTGCCGCGCGACAACAAGCTGTCACTGTCGAACCTCACGCATGCGTTGAGCGCGGCGCCGAACGTCACGCTGCTCGGCTCGGTGGTGCTCGGCATGCTGCTCGTCGGACCGAAGCGCATCGTGCCCGTCGTGCTGCGGACGGGATTCACGTCGTGGGTCGCGCGCAATGTGCGGGGTGTGGTGGGGCGGTGAGTGTCACGCAAACCCGGCACGCAAACCCGGCACGCAAACCCGACACATGAACGCGACGCATGAACCCGTCACACCAATGCGGCGGACGAAAAAAAGCCCTCGAAACGAGGGCTTTTCTGTATCGCTATGCCGAAGCAGCGCAATGCTTAGCCGAAATTCTTCGAAGCGAAGTCCCAGTTCACGATGTTCCAGTACGCTTCGACAAACTTCGGACGCGCGTTGCGGTAGTCGATGTAGTACGCGTGTTCCCACACGTCGATCGTGAGCAGCGGCTTCGCGTCGGTGGTGAGCGGCGTGGCGGCGTTGCTGGTGGAGACGATATCGAGCGAACCGTCGGCCTTCTTCACGAGCCATGCCCAGCCCGAACCGAACGTGCCGACCGCGGCGGCCGTGAAGGCTTCCTTGAATTTATCGAAGGAACCCCACTTCGCGTTGATCGCGTCGCCGAGCGCGCCGCTCGGTGCGCCGCCACCTTGCGGCGACAGGCTGTTCCAGAAGAACGTGTGATTCCAGATCTGCGCAGCGTTGTTGAAGACACCGCCCGACGACTTGCGGACGATCTCTTCCAGCGAGAGCTTCTCGAACTCGGTGCCCGGAATCAGCTTGTTCAGGTTGGTCACATAAGTCTGGTGGTGCTTGCCGTAGTGAAACTCCAGCGTCTCTTCGGACATGTGCGGAGCGAGCGCATTCTTTGCAAACGGCAGCGGCGGGAGCGTATGTTCCATGGTGCTGTTCCTTCTATCGTGTTTATGGGGAGTCTGCGGATAACGCTTGAGAGCACTCGATTGTAGGCGACCCCGATTAACCCTGCAAACCAGTGGTCATTATGTCGGACATCGCGTCAGCATGACGGACAGCCCTGCATGAAGCGTTCGTGACATGCCGTAAATCGTGCGCGCCCGCGGGTCTTCCGCAGGTCAAATGTACGGCCTCTCGAAGTCTTTCCGTCGCGTATCCGCGAGCGTTCAGAAGCCGTCGGTCAGCCTGGGTTGTACATCCGACAACGCAATGTCCGCCGATCCTTCCGCGAGATGAACCGTCAGCTTGCGGCCCGGTTTCAGCGTCGCGGGCGAACGTACCGCGTGGCCATGCTGGGCGTCGAGCAGCGCCGCATAGCCGCGTTCCAGCGTGCGCTGCGGGCTCAGCACTTCGAGCCGCGCGGCGAGCGCATCGATACGTGTGGCGTGGCGTTCGTGCTGCCGCTGCCACGCGCCCGCGAGACGCTTCGCCAGACCGTCGAGCTCGTTTCGATGACGAGCGGGATCGGGACGCCAGCGTTGCCAGCGCATCTGGATGAGCGAAAAACGCGCCCGGGCGTCGCGCACCGGCCGCGCCCCCGCGGACGAAAGCCGCACGCTCAGTTGCTGAAGATGGACGCGCTGTCGCGCGAGCCGTTCGGCGGGCGAAACGAGGCGCCGCGCGAGCCAGTCGAGCTGCTGCGCGCGGCGTTCCATCATGCGGCCGAAACCGCGCGCAAGCGTCGCATGACGATGATCGAGATCGCGCAGCAGCAGCACGCGTTGCGGGCTGACGAGTTCGGCGGCGCCGGTCGGCGTCGGCGCGCGCACGTCGGCGGCGAAGTCGGCGATCGTGAAATCGGTTTCGTGACCCACGCCGCTCACCACCGGCAGCTCGCTCGCGGCGATCGCGCGCGCGAGCACCTCCTCGTTGAACGCCCACAGGTCCTCGATCGAGCCGCCGCCGCGGCACACGATCAGCACGTCGACTTCGCGCCGCGCGTTCGCGGCCTCCACCATCGCCGCGAGCTTCGCGCTCACGCCCGCGCCCTGCACCGGCGCCGGGTAGATCACGACCGGAATATGCGGCGCGCGGCGCGACACCGTGGTGAGCACGTCGCGCAACGCGGCCGCCTGCAGCGACGTGACGATGCCGATACCGCGCGGATGCGCGGGCAACGGTCGTTTGCGTTCGGCGTCGAACAGGCCTTCGGCCTCGAGCTGCGCCTTCAGCTTCAGAAACGCTTCGTAGAGGCGCCCCTGGCCGGTGCGGCGCACCGCTTCCACATTCAGTTGCAGCTCGCCGCGCGGCTCGTACATCGTGACGGTCGCGCGGACTTCGATGCGATCGCCTTCGCGCGGCTGGAACTCGGCGTACTGCGCGCGTCCGCGGAACATCACGCAGCGCATCTGCGCCTGCGCGTCCTTGATCGAGAAGTACCAGTGGCCGCTCGCGGCGCGCGTGAAGTTCGACACTTCGCCCGACACCCACACGAGCGGGAACGAGCGCTCGAGCATCGAGCCGATCGCGCGATTGAGCGCCGACACCGGCACGACGACGTCGCCGCCCGCGCCGGCGGACGTGGCAAAAGGATTATCTGGAGTCATTCGGCAGAGGGATTGGACTGGCCGGACAGACGATAGACCGTTCAGCCATCCGGCGTCCAGTGCCCGCGCACAGTGTGGGATGTGTCCACACCAGCGGCGCCCTCAATGCGGTCTGGCCCACATTCGTCATGCCATCGTCAAATTTTTCCTAACTCATTGTTTTATATGATTTTTATAGTTTGCAAACCTGCGCGTCCTCCGATGCAGGCCCGCAGCGACGGCCATTCCGGCGAATTCAAACGGGCTTTCTCCACAAAGTTATCCACAGGCGCGCGCAGGCTGGGGAAGCCGGCTGGAAGCGCTTCTCGCCGGGGTCGCGACTTGCGGCGCGCTCGCGTCGCGCGTTAGAGTGGCGGGTTCGGCAACGCGCCGTCTTTGCCTCGTGCGAAGCATCGCCGCCGACCGTGAAAGCAGCGCGTGAGAACCTCGCGCAAAAACGGCGCGCAAGAACAGCATCAAAGCAGCGTCTTTTCCGTCGTGCCTTTTTCCTTCGACATGAGCAACATCAGCAGCCAGATCGAAAGCCGTCTTGCCCGCGAGTGGCAGCAACGCGGACCGTTCGCGTGGGCGCTCAGTCCGTTCGCGATAGTGTTCGGCGCCGTGGCCGCCGCGCGCCGCACCGCGTTCGCGCGCGGCTGGCTTGCGAGCGAGCGGGTCCCGGTGCCGGTCGTCGTGGTCGGCAACGTGACGGTGGGCGGCACCGGCAAGACACCGACGGTGATCGCGCTGGTCGAAGCGCTGCGCACCGCCGGCTTCGCGCCCGGTGTGGTGTCGCGCGGCTACGGCGCCAAAGTGACGCGTCCGGTTGCGGTCACGCCGGCTTCGTCGGCGGCGCAGGCGGGCGACGAGCCGCTGCTGATCGCGCGCCGCACCAGCGCGCCGGTGTGGGTCTGTCCCGACCGCGTCGCCGCAGCGCGCGCGCTGTGCAGCGCGCACCGCGACGTCGACGTGATCGTCAGCGACGACGGCCTGCAGCACTACCGGATGCAGCGCGATGCCGAAGTGGTCGTGTTCGATCACCGGCTGGGCGGCAACGGTTTCCTGCT
Source organism: Paraburkholderia phosphatilytica (assembly GCF_003443895.1). Taxonomy (GTDB): domain Bacteria; phylum Pseudomonadota; class Gammaproteobacteria; order Burkholderiales; family Burkholderiaceae; genus Paraburkholderia; species Paraburkholderia phosphatilytica. The sequence goes on from NZ_QQOA01000004.1 coordinate 306,084, forward strand.
GCCCGCTGGGCCGCTGCGCGAACCGATGTCGCGCCATCGCGACGCGACGCTGATCAACGATCCGTACTCGCGCATGCTGCCGCCGTGGCCGAACACCTTCGCGCTCGCGCTCAAGCCCGGCGATGCATGGCATCTGGACAATCCGACGCTGCGCCGCCCGCTCGCGCAGTTCGCGGGCGAACGCGTGATGGCGGCCGCCGGCATCGGCGCGCCGGAGCGCTTCTTCGCGACGCTGCGCGCGGCCGGCCTCGCTCCGGTCACGCGCGCGCTGCCCGATCACTATGCATATAGCTCGAATCCGTTCGCCGATGCCGATGCGGACGCGATCCTGATCACCGAAAAGGATGCGGTAAAATTAGGGGCCTGGCACGACGCGCGGATCTGGGCCGTACCGGTCGAAGCCGCGCTCGATCATCGCCTCGTAGACCTGGTCGTGGAGAAAGTTCGTGGACGCTCGCCTGCTTGAAATTCTTGTCTGCCCGATCTGCAAGGGCCCGCTCAGCTATGACCGCGCCGCGCAGGAGCTGATCTGCAACGCGGACAAGCTCGCCTATCCGATCCGCGACGGCATCCCGGTGATGCTCGTGGACGAAGCGCGCCAGACGGTGGAAGGTACGCCGGTCGAGCCGATCAATCCGTCGGGCAGTTGATCGCACGGGGCGTGGCGGCGTGCCTGGCACGACGTTCTGCTCGAACCGAAGCATCCCGTCCGTGCGCCGCTTGAGCCGGCGCGCAACACCTTTTCCTCGCACGCCGTTCCATGAGCGACATCGCCCGTCACCCTGCTCCTCCTTTCGTCGCCGTCGTGCCCGCGCGGCTCGCGTCGACCCGTCTGCCGAACAAGCCGCTCGCCGACATCGGCGGCAAGCCGATGGTCGTGCGCGTCGCCGAACGCGCGCGCGAATCGGGCGCGCAGCAGGTGCTGATCGCGTCGGACGCGCAGGCGGTGCTCGACGCCGCCATCGCGCACGGCTTCGAAGCGGTGCTGACGCGCGAGGACCATCCGTCCGGCACCGACCGGCTCGCCGAAGTGGCGATGCGCTACGGCTGGAGCGACGACACGATCGTCGTCAACGTGCAGGGCGACGAGCCGCTGATCGACCCGTCGCTCGTGCGCGACGTTGCGTCGCATCTCGCGGCGCGCGAGGGCTGCGCGATCGCCACCGCCGCGCATCCAATCACCGATCCCGCCGAGATCTTCAACCCGAACGTCGTGAAGGTCGTGCCCGATGCGCGCGGCGTCGCGCTGTACTTCTCGCGCGCGCCGATTCCATGGGCGCGCGATGCGTACCAGCCGCACTGGCCCGACGTCGCGGCGATGCCCGCGCCGGCGGCGCCGACCGCGGTCTACCGGCACATCGGTCTGTACGCGTATCGCGCGCGTTTTCTGCGCACCTATCCGACGCTTGCGCAATCGCCGATCGAGCAGAGCGAAGCGCTCGAACAGTTGCGCGCGATGTGGCATGGCGAGCGGATCGCCGTGCTGATCACGCGCGATGCGCCGCTGCCCGGCGTCGACACGCCAGCCGATCTGGCGCGGGTACGCAAGCTTTTCGGGTCGTCGGCGTAAAAACCCATGGCATAATCGGGCGGTCCATTGCGCTTTTGTTACGCGCAACAGGTCCGATGAGCCACGCCGTCGCCTGGCCGCGAACCGTCGCGAAACGCGATGCGCGGCCGGCCGAACGGCCAGTCGAATGGGCTCGCCGGCACAGTTTCCCGTTTTGCCTCGTCCGTCCGTCATACCGCCTGTCTTGCTGCGCCGTCGCCACGATGTGCAGCGCGAGGCTCGCTGTGTCCACCACGCCCGGCAGAACGAAGCGTGCGCAAGCGCCCGAAGGCGCAGCGACGCAACAGCATTCACATAGATCTGGAGATATCACATGCGTTTGATCCTGTTGGGCGCCCCCGGGGCGGGCAAGGGCACTCAGGCAAACTTCATCAAGGAAAAGTTCGGCATCCCGCAGATTTCCACCGGCGACATGCTGCGCGCGGCCGTCAAGGCCGGCACGCCGCTCGGCATTGAAGCGAAGCGTTACATGGACGCGGGCGAACTGGTCACGGACGATCTGATCATCAACCTGGTGAAGGAGCGCCTGCAGCAGCCGGACTGCGCGAACGGCTATCTGTTCGACGGTTTCCCGCGCACGCTTCCGCAGGCGGAAGCGATGAAGGAAGCCGGCGTCGCGATCGACTACGTGCTCGAGATCGACGTGCCGTTCGACGAGATCATCGTGCGGATGAGCGGTCGCCGCGTACACGCTGCATCGGGCCGCACATACCACGTGAAGTTCAATCCGCCAAAGGTCGAGGGTGTGGACGACGTGACGGGCGAACCGCTGATCCAGCGCGACGACGACAAGGAAGAGACGGTGCGCAAGCGTCTCGATGTGTACGTCGCGCAAACCAAGCCGCTGATCGACTACTACAACGGCTGGGCGAAGCGCGGCAGCGAAAATGGCCTGGAAGCGCCGCAGTACCGCGCAATCTCCGGCCTCGGCACCGTCGACGAAATCCGGTCCCGCGTGTTCGATGCGCTGAAGTAAGCGGCCCGCTTTTTCGCCAGCACCGGCACCTGGAAGGACAGCACCCCGCCCGCGCGCAAGCGTCGGCGGGGTTTGTTTTTTTCGCCGCGATTCGGTTGGGACTACCTGGCGGTCCTCCTCGCTAGCCGCGCCCGTCTTCGGCACGACCGTTCGATTTAGCGCGAGGGGATTATCGAGCCGTTACAATCGACGATCGACATCTGTTCTGCCAAGGAGAAAACATGGAGATTCGCGACAACGCCTTTCTGATCACGGGCGGCGCGTCCGGCCTCGGCGCCGCGACCGCGCGCATGATCGTCGAACACGGCGGCAAGGTCGCGCTGGCCGACCTCAACGAAGCGGCCGGCAACGCGCTCGCGAAGGAACTCGGCGGCGTGTTCGTCAAGTGCGACGTCACGCGCGAAGACGACGCCGTCGCCGCGGTCGATGCCGCGGTGAAGCTCGGCACGCTGCGCGGCCTCATCAACTGTGCGGGCGTCGCGCCCGCGGTGAAGACGGTCGGCAAGGACGGTCCGCATCCGCTCGACGCCTTCTCGAAGGTCGTCGCGATCAACCTGATCGGCACGTTCAACACGCTGCGGCTCGCGGCGGCGGCGATGTCGAAGAACGAGCCGAACGCGCTCGGCGAACGTGGCGTGGTGATCAACACGGCATCGGTCGCCGCGTTCGACGGGCAGATCGGCCAGGCGGCCTACGCGGCATCGAAGGCGGGCGTCGCGGGCATGACGCTGCCGGTCGCGCGCGACCTCGCGCGCAACGCGATCCGCGTGATGACGATCGCACCGGGCATCTTCGAAACGCCGATGCTGCTCGGCATGCCGCAGGAGGTGCAGGACGCGCTCGGCGCGATGGTTCCGTTCCCGCCGCGCCTCGGCAAGCCCGCCGAATACGCGATGCTGGCGCGGCAGATCATCGAGAATCCGATGCTCAACGGCGAAGTGATCCGTCTGGATGGCGCGATCCGGATGCAGCCGAAGTAAGCGTGCCGAGCTGACCACCGGCTGACGTCAGCTGGAAAGACAACGCCCGCAATGCACTCATCGTGCGTTGCGGGCGTTGTGTTTTGCGATTGATCTTTGCAGCGAGCGCTCAGTCGCGATCGTCGTGCTGCGTGCGTTGCCGCAGTTCGTGCAGCTGCGATTCGACGACGGTGGCATCGTCCGCATCCGGGCGATCGCCGAGGTACCGCTCGAGGTCTTCGAGCGCGGGACGCAGATAATCGAGCCGCGCATAGGCAAAGCCGCGGTCGCGTACTTCCTCGATGCTTTGGGGCAGCAGGATCACGAGCCGCTCCTGCACGGCGAGCAGCCGCTGCCAGCGTTCGGTCTGCAGATAGATGCTCTTCAGGTTGCCGAGCATCCGCGCGATGACCTCGCGCTGGGTGGCGGGCTGCAGCAGCATGCGCAGCGCGCGGCTGATCGAGTCGCCGGCGCTCGTGACGAACGGCTCCAGCATCTCGACCATCTCGGGTTCGGAGAGCGACTTGCCGTTGGTCGGATCGAGCATCACCTCGCCTTCGGGCGTGGTGACGCGCAGCAGGAAGTGCCCCGGAAACGACACGCCGCGCGCCGGAATGCCGACCTGCTCGGCCATTTCCAGATACAGCACCGCGAGCGAAATCGGAATGCCGCGGCGGCGCTTCAGCACGATGTTCAGGTGGCTGTTGTCCGGGTCGTAGTAGTCGTTCACGTTGCCCGCAAAACCGAGTTCGCGAAAAAAGAACCGGTTCATGATGCCGACCTTCTGCATCAGGTCGACCTCTTCGGGCATGCGGCGCTTCAGACGCACGACGAGTTCGTCGATCTCCGCCAGCGTTGCCTGCAGATCGACGTCGGGATAGGCGTCCTGCGCGAGCGACAGCGCCGTTTCGGTCAACGGCAGGCCGTCGTCTTCGGCAACGAGCGCGCTGAAATAGTCGAGAACCCGCGTCATCGCGTCACTTCACCCGTCTCTTGAAGTAGGTGTACTTGAACCCCATCAGCCACAGCATACCGAAATATAGCGCAGCAAACAGCACCAGACAGGCCGCGAGCAGCGCGATGCGCGCGAGCGGCTGGCTGTGCAGCCCGATCCAGTCAAAGCTCGTCGCGAACCAGTGCATCACACCTGCGAGCACGAGGCACGCGCCGCCGAGCTGGATCACGAATTTCGTCCATCCGGCCGAGGGCATGTAGATGCCGCGCTTGCGCAGCATCACGAACAGCAAGCTTGCATTGACGCACGATCCAAGCCCGATGCTGAGCGTGAGGCCCGCATGCGCGAAGATCGGCACGAAAATATAGTTGCAGATCTGCGTGACGATCAGCACGCCGACCGCGATCTTCACCGGCGTCTTGATGTCCTGCTTCGCGTAGAAACCCGGCGCGAGGATCTTGATCAGGATCAGGCCGATCAGCCCGACGCCGTACGCGGAGAGCGCGCGGCTCACCATCACGACGGCTTCGCCGGTGAAACGGCCGTAGTGGAACAGCGTCGCGGTGAGCGGCTCGGCGAAGAAGAACAGCGCGATCGCGCTCGGCGCCGCGAGCAGGAACGTGACGCGCAGCCCCCAGTCGAGCAGGCTCGAATACTCGTGCGGGTCCGCGTCGACGTGCGCGCGCGACAGGCTCGGCAGCAGGATCGTGCCGAGCGCGACACCGAGCAGCGCGGTGGGGAATTCCATCAGGCGATCGGCGTAGTTGATCCAAGACACCGCGCCCGGCCCGATGTGCGACGCGATGTTGGTGTTGATGATGAGGCTGATCTGCGCGACCGACACGGCGAACATCGACGGCACCATCTTCGCGAGCACGCGCTTCACGCCGCGATGCGCGAGCGCCCGCGCGGGGTCGAGACCGAAGCGCGGAATCATGTCGATCTTCTTCAGCGCGGGCAGCTGCACCGCGAACTGCAGCACGCCGCCCGCGATCACCGCCCACGCGAGCGCGAGCACCGGCTGCTTCACGTGCGGCGCGACGAACACCGCCGCGATGATGAACGCGACGTTCAGCAGCACCGGCGCGAACGCGGGCATCGAGAAGTTCTTGTACGTGTTGAGCACGCCCGACGCCAGCGACGTCAGCGAGATGAACACGATGTACGGGAACATGATGCGCGTCATGTGCACGGCGAGCGGGAACGCCTGGCCGTCGGAACGCAGCCCGCCGGCGATCACCCACACCACCCACGACGCGCCCGCGATGCCCAGCAGCGACAGCACGGCGAGCGCCCACGCGAGCACCGTGGAGGTGGCGTCGACGAGCGCCTTCGTGGCGTCGTGGCCCTGCTGGTTCTTGAATTCGGCGAGGATCGGCACGAACGCCTGCGAAAACGCGCCTTCGGCCGAAATGCGGCGCAGCAGGTTGGGAATGCGGAACGCGACGTAGAACGCGTCGGTGTATTGGCTGGCGCCGAACGCACGGGCGATCAGCGTCTCGCGGGCCAGTCCGGTCACGCGCGACAGCAGCGTGAAGCCGCTGACCGTCAGCAGGGCTCGGAATAGATTCATGGGGCGCTTATTATACGGGTGCCGAAGGTCCGGCGAATGCAGACTGGTGAAGCCCGTGTCGGACAGGATTCCGTCGCCGGCGTTCGAAATTTCCCGCCGGCGCTCAGCCGGCTCCGAACCGCTGCCCGACCCGCCGTTCAGCCCGCGGCCGGGCCCGCTTCCTGGCCCGCTTCCCGACAGCTTTGCCGGCCCGGCCCGCGGCGCACAACCGCATAGCAATTGCCACGTGCCTGATTTTGTTGCTATAATCGCCGGTTTCGAAGCTCACTCAAGCTCCGGATAGCCTTGAGCGCCGCTGGTTCAATGCCCGTTCATTGGCAAAATGAGCAGCAAAACCAGGCGGCATCGGCAGTTTCAGGCAGTCCAGATTGTTTGCGCCATCGGGCAATCGCTCCCGGCGGCTGGATCAAAAAGCAGCGCCCGCCCTTCTATCGTCGGGCTCTGGAAACAGGAACAGGATAAGGAACCTTCATGGCTAACACCGCACAAGCACGCAAGCGCGCACGTCAGGCCGCCAAGGCGAACTCGCATAACTCGGCGCTGCGCTCGAAGTACCGCACGGCTGTCAAGGCAGTTCGCAAGGCAATCGAAGCCGGCGACCACGCTCAAGCCGCTGAAATCTTCAAGGCATCGGCGAAGACGCTCGACATCATCGCCGACAAGAAAATCGTTCACAAGAACAAGGCTGCTCGCCATAAGAGCCGCCTCGCTGCGGCCATCAAGGGCCTCGCAGCACCGGCAGCGCAGTAAATCCGGTCGGCCCGCCACGGCGGGCTACCTCCTGTTTCCGCTGCAATCATTAAAGCCCGCTTCGGCGGGCTTTTTTGTTTTCCGCGGCGGGTTGTGGGGGAGCGCGGACGTAAAAAAACCCGCTCGCGGCGGGTATTGGCTGCTCGGATGGCTGTGGCGGACTGATCAGCGGGTCTTTTCCTGCTGCGCCAGGTGCGGGTGGTGAATCACCAGTTCGCACGCTTCGCTCACTACGAGGTCGTTGTCCTTCGCGAAGTTCATCACGAAGTCGAAAGCCATCGGCTCGATATCGCGCAGCCGGGAATCGAGAATCACGCAGCGCATGTTGCCGATCAGCGTGGGACGCACGTAGATCGAGTACTGCAGCCGCGCGTTCGGCCCTTTGGCCTTCGGACCGAAATTCGACATGACGCCTGCCAGCCGTTCCGACCAGTCGCTCGGCCGGAAGGTCTTGCCGGCTGACGTGATGCCCTGGATGAAGTATTCGGTTGGAGGAGTTTCGGCCATGTAGGAATACCTGTGTGACTGCGCGGCAAGAACCCGGCGCGGGTGCGCAAGACCTGCGTGAACCAGAGCGACGCGCGGTCCGTCTGCGCATCATGCACCTGCCGGATGACGCTTCGGCGCGCGGTCGCCGAATGGACGCCGCCGCATGGACCTCGGACCTCGCCCGGCCGCGACCGGAAGGCAAGTTCTGATGCGCTTCAGTCGGGCTTGAGAAAACTCCAAGATTATAGCGCAACCGGGCTTTTTCCGCACTGCACACAAAGCCCGCGCCGCCCTCGCCCGCCGCCGCCCGAGGCCCCGCCAGCCGTGCCTTCGCGTGGCGCGACAGCAGCGGCGCAAGCGGACTGCCAGCCCGCCGGGCTCGCTCGTCAAACGTGCCGAAATCCTTTATGCTGCGATGAGTTACCACAAACGACGGCGGCGCTGCCGGCCCTCCTGGCCGGGTAAGACCGCCGTATTTTGTTTTATGACCGCCAAAAACATCCGCCACTACCTGCAGTTCAAGGACTTCTCGCTGGACGACTACGACTACGTGCTCGAACGCGCGCGCATCCTGAAGCGCAAGTTCAAGAACTACGAGACGTACCATCCGCTGCACGATCGCACGCTCGCGATGATCTTCGAGAAAAACTCGACGCGTACGCGCCTGTCGTTCGAAGCGGGTATCTTCCAGCTCGGCGGGCATGCGGTGTTCATGAACACGCGCGACACGCAGCTCGGCCGCGGCGAGCCGATCGAAGACGCGGCGCAGGTCATCTCGCGCATGACCGACATCATCATGATCCGCACGTTCGGCCAGGACATCCTGCAGCGCTTCGCGGAGAACTCGCGCGTGCCGGTCATCAACGGTCTGACGAACGAGTATCACCCGTGCCAGGTGCTGGCCGACATCTTCACGTACTACGAGCATCGCGGGCCGATCCGCGGCAAGACAGTCGCGTGGGTCGGCGACGCGAACAACATGCTGTACACGTGGATCGAGGCCGCGCAGATCCTCGACTTCAAACTGCGCATCTCCACGCCGCCGGGCTACAAGCTCGACGACGCGATGGTGGCGCCGGAAAGCCGCGCGTTCATCGAGGAATTCGACGATCCGGACGAAGCCTGCAAGGGCGCGGATCTGGTCACGACGGACGTCTGGACGAGCATGGGCTTCGAGGCCGAAAACGAAGCCCGCAAGGCCGCGTTCGCCGACTGGTGCGTCGATGCCGACATGATGTCGCGCGCCAACGCCGACGCGCTCTTCATGCACTGCCTGCCCGCGCACCGCGGCGAGGAAGTGAGCGCCGAAGTGATCGACGGTCCGCAGAGCGTGGTGTGGGATGAAGCCGAAAACCGCCTGCACGTGCAGAAGGCACTGATGGAGTTCCTGCTGCTCGGCAGGCTCAATCACTAAGCGACTGAGCGGGAGCCGCGCGCCTCAACGGCAAACCGGCTCCGCTTCCAGTTCCACGCCGAATCGCGCCAGCACGTCGGCGCGAATCGCATCCGCCAGCTCCAGCACGTCGGCGCCGCTCGCGCCACCCCGGTTCACAAGTACCAGCGCCTGCCGCTCGTGCACGGCCGCCGCCCCCAGCGCGCGCCCCTTCCAGCCGCAACGATCGATCAACCAGCCTGCCGCCAGCTTTGCGCTGCCGTCGGCCTGCGGGTACGACACGACCTCCGGCTCGCGGGCTTTCAGCGCCGCGAACTGCGCTGCGTCGATCACCGGATTCTTGAAGAAGCTGCCCGCGTTGCCAAGTTCGAGCGGATCCGGCAGCTTCGCGCGCCGCACCGCCACGACCGCATCGAAGATCGCCTGCGCCGGCACGGCCGCGCCGGACGCACTGTCGATGCCGCGCGCGGCCAGCTCGCGCGCGATGTCCGCATAGTTGGCGCGCGGCGTCCAGGCTTTCGGCAACCTGAACGTCACCGACGTGATCACGAAGCGCTCGCGCCCTTCCCGTTTGAAGAAGCTGTCGCGATAGCCGAAGCGGCAGGCGGCGGCGTCGAGCTCGACCGCCTCGCCCGTGGCCAGCTCGATCGCGCGCAGCGACGCGAAGCGCTCGCACATCTCGAGGCCGTACGCGCCGATGTTCTGGATCGGCGCCGCACCGACGGTGCCCGGAATCAGCGCGAGATTTTCGAGCCCCGGCAGCCCTTGCGCGAGCGTCCACGCGACGAACTCATGCCAGTTCTCCCCGGCCGCCGCTTCCACATAGACCGCGTCGTCGTCCTCGCGCACGACGCGCCGGCCGCGCAGCGCGATCAGCAGCACGAGCGCATCGACGTCGCGTGTGAGCACGACGTTGCTGCCGCCGCCCAGCACGAACGGCGCGAGCCCCGCCACCCGCGGATCGCGGATGGCCGCAAGCAGCTGCCCTTCGCTTTCGATCCGGCAGGCGAGCCGCGCGTGCACGTCGAAACCGAAGGTGTTGTGTTCGCGCAGCGGATAGCGCTCGAGCAGCCGGATGGGCGCAGGATCGGACGAAACAGGCACAGCGGGCGCAGAAGACATGGAGGACATCAGGGACATCGGGGTTCGGGACGGCGGCGCGCTTGGGCAAAACGCGGGGGCGTCGGTAAAATGACAGCCGGTTCGTGATTATAGCGAGTGCGAAATGCGCGCCATCTCGGCCGCACCGTCACCGCCGCACAGATTGGGAGAATGCAATGCCATCGTTTGACGTCGTCTGCGAAGCCAACATGATCGAAGTCAAGAACGCGATCGAGCAGTCGAACAAGGAAATCTCGACGCGCTTCGACTTCAAGGGCTCCGATGCGCGGGTCGAGCAGAAGGAACGCGAACTGACCATGTTCGCCGACGACGACTTCAAGCTCGGCCAGGTCAAGGACGTGCTGCTGTCGAAGCTCGCGAAGCGCAATGTGGACGTGCGCTTTCTCGACTACGGCAAGATCGAGAAGATCGGCGGCGACAAGCTGAAGCAGCCGGTCACGGTGAAGAAGGGCGTTTCCGGCGACCTGGCGAAGAAGATCGTCAAGCTCGTGAAGGACAGCAAGATCAAGGTGCAGGCGAGCATTCAGGGCGACGCGGTGCGCGTGACCGGCGCCAAGCGCGACGATCTGCAAGGCGTGATCGCGATGCTGCGCAAGGACGTGACGGACACGCCGCTCGACTTCAACAATTTCCGCGACTGACTCTGGCAGCTGGCACGCGCGGCGCGCATGGCTGCATGCCGCGCGTCGCCGCTTACATGCGCGCTTCCCGCGCGCATTCCGATAAGCGCGCCACGCCTACTTCTGCGCCTTCCCGCCCGCCGCCGGCGTGCCTGCCACGCCCTTCTTCTTGTCGCCGATCCGGCTCTCCTGCCCCGCGAGCAGCTTCGAAATGTTTGCGCGGTGCCGCCAGATCAGCAGCACGCTCATCGCAACCACGGCCAGCGCGACGATGTTCGCGCCGAACAGGAACCCGTCGAACAGCGGCGCGAATACGGCCGCGACCAGCGCCGCCAGCGACGAGTAGCGGAAGAAGAACGCGATGATGAGCCACGTCAGCGCCGTCGCGATGCCCAGCACCGGGTTGATCGCGAGCAGCACGCCGGCCGCTGTCGCCACGCCCTTGCCGCCCTTGAAACGGAAGAAGATTGGGTACAGGTGGCCAAGGAACACGGCGATCGCGGCCAGCGCGATCGCGCCGTCACCCAGGCCGTAGTGCGGACCGAAATGGCTGGTGAGCCACACGGCGAGCCAGCCCTTGAACGCATCGCCGAGCAGCGTCAGGATCGCGGCGACCTTGTTGCCGCTGCGCAGCACGTTGGTCGCGCCGGGATTTTTCGAGCCATACGAACGCGGGTCGGCGAGGCCCATCGCGGCGCTCACGATCACTGCAAACGACACCGAGCCGATCAGATAGGCAACGACCGCGACGATCAGGTTTTCCATGCAGGGCACACTCTTGTACGGGTTTCGACAGTGATATTCGTCACGTCCGCGGGGCCAATGCCAGTGGACGCGACCCGCCGCGCATCATGCTGCGCCGGGCGGAACGGCGCACATTCTACCGAACCGACAGCCCGCGGCCGTACTGAGGTTTGTACGCACCGCGCGAGCGCACGCGGCGCAGCTCGGATCAAACTGGCATCAAACTCACATCAATCCACACTCGCGCACTGCACCGGCTTCGCGTCGAGCAGTTCGGTCAGCACACGCGGCGCGAGGCTCACGAGAAAGCCGCGCCGGCCGCCGTTCAGCCAGATTGTCTCGAGTTCGAGGATGCTGGCTTCGACGTACACCGGCATCGCCTTCTTCGTGCCGAACGGCGACGTGCCGCCGACGAGATACCCGGAATGCCGGTTCGCGACTTCCGGCTTGCACGGTTCGACGCGCTTCGCGCCGATCTGCCGCGCGAGGTTCTTCGTGGAGACGGTACGGTCGCCATGCATCAGCACGATCAACGGCTTCGCGTGCTCGTCTTCCATCACCAGCGTCTTGACGACGAGATGCTCGTCGACCCCCAGCTGCCGCGCCGATTCCTCAGTGCCGCCATGCTCGACGTAATCGTACGGATGCTCGCCGAACGGCACCTGATGGCGCCGCAGGAGTTGCGTCGCCGGGGTTTCGGATACGTGTCTGGATTTGCTCATCGGCGCATTGTAATGGCGGGTCAATGTGCCGGGTATCGGCCGAACGGTCGATTGTGCGTACTGTCTGGCTATGGCACGATCGTTCGCAACGTCACGTGCCGGTGCCGCGGTCGTAGCGCGCCACCAGCGTCCAGATGCAAAGGAGGCAGTACCTCATGAGCGGATCGAATCCATCTGTCGAGGCCGATCGTCGATTGGCCGCGCTCGATGTCGACGCGTTGCTCGCGGCTTTGCCGTCACGCATCGCCGACATCCCCGCGCGGCTCGCCGCGCACGACCCGCAGCACGTCGCGCTGATCGAAGACGCGCGCAGCCTCAGCAACGCGCAACTCGCGCAGGCGGTCGATGCCGCCGCAACGCGTCTGCGCGACTGGGGCGTGCGCGGCGGCGACCGCGTGATGATCGTCGCGGAGAACAGCGTCGCGCAGATCGTGCTGCTGTTCGCCGCGGCAAAGCTCGATGCGTGGGCGCTCGTGTCGAACGCGCGCCTGTCCGCCGCCGAACTCGACGCGATCCGCGCGCACGCGCAGCCGCGCGTGGTTGCGTTTACGACCGAAGCGTCGCCGGATGCCGCGCAGCATGCGGCACGACTGGGCGCACATCCCGCGCCCAACCTCGCGGAGGACATCGACATCGGCGCATGGTCATCGCTGCCCGACGAAACGGTCGCGGTCGAACCCGTCGAAGCGGACGGCGCCCGGCAATGCGCGGCGCTGATCTACACGACGGGCACGACGGGCGCGCCGAAAGGCGTGATGCTGTCGCACCGCAACCTGCTGTTTATCGCGGCCGTGTCGAGCACGCTGCGACAAGTGAGCAGCAACGACGTCGTCTATGCGGTGCTGCCGATCTCGCACGTGTATGGCCTCGCGTCGGTCTGTCTTGGCAGCCTGTATGCCGGCGCAACCTTGCGGCTCGCGCCGCGCTTCGCGCCCGAGGCGGTGCGGCGCGCGCTCGCCGACGAACGCGTGTCGATCTTCCAGGGCGTGCCCGCGATGCACGCGAAGCTGCTCGACCACCTGCACACGAAGGCGCTCGCGTGGTCCGCGCCGCATCTGCGCTTTGCCTATTCGGGCGGCTCGCCGCTCGATGCCGCGCTGAAAGCGCGCGTCGAACAGGCCTATGGCGTCGTGCTGCACAACGGCTACGGCATGACCGAAAGCAGTCCGACGATCGCGCAGACGATGCTCGACGCGCCTCGCGCCGACTGTTCGGTCGGCCAGGCGATTCCGGGCATCGAGGTGCGCTTCGTGGCGCCGGGCTATGGCGATGGCATCGACGCAGCCGACGTGCCCGACGGCGAGGTCGGCGAGCTATGGGTGCGCGGGCCGAACGTGATGCTCGGCTACTACCGGAACCCGGCGCAGACCCACGCCACCGTCACCGCGGACGGCTGGCTCAAGACCGGCGATCTCGGGCGCCGCGACGCGGACGGCGCACTGCATATCGTCGGGCGCAGCAAGGAGCTGATCATCCGCTCGGGCTTCAACGTGTATCCGGCCGAAGTCGAGCAGGTGCTGAACGCGCACCCGGACGTCGTTCAATCGGCGGTGATCGGTCGCGAAGTGGAAGGCAACGAGGAAGTGATCGCATTCGTCGAGCTTGCGGGTGCTGCGCGCGACTCGACGAAAGCAAGTGAGGCCAGCATCGACGCGCTGCACGCGTGGTGCCGCGAGCGGCTCGCGCCGTACAAACAGCCGGCTCAGATTCGCGCGCTTGCGGCGCTGCCGGCCGCGTCCACCGGCAAGATCCTCAAGCACCAGCTGCGCGCGATGATCTGAGCGAACCTGCGTGGACCCAAGGCCACTCAAAACCTAACCGCGCGGATGATGCACAGCGTGCAGCGACTTCAGACGTTCGCGCGCCACGTGCGTGTAGATCTGCGTCGTCGAGATGTCGGTATGGCCGAGCAGCAGCTGCACGACGCGCAGATCGGCGCCGTGGTTCAGCAGGTGCGTCGCGAACGCATGCCGCAGCGTATGCGGCGAGAGCGGCGCGCGAATTTCGGCCGCCAGCGCGTGACGCTTGATGATGTTCCAGAACTGCTGGCGCGTCATGCCTTCGGCGCGATTCGTCACGAACAGCGCGTCGCTGGCGCGTGCGCCGATCAGCGCGGGCCGCGCGTTGCGCAGATAGCGCTCGATCCAGCTGTGCGCTTCCTCGCCGAACGGAATCAGCCGCTCTTTCGAACCCTTGCCGAGCACGCGCACCACACCTTCGTTCAGGCCTACCTCGACCGTCTTCAACGTGACGAGTTCGGTGACGCGCAGCCCGCTCGCGTACATCAGTTCGAGCATCGTGCGGTCGCGCAGACCAAGCGGCGTGTCGACATCCGGCGCGCCGAGCAGCGCCTCGACCTGGGCTTCGGTCAGCGTCTTTGGAAAGCGCGGCGGCTGCTTCGCCGAGCGGATGCGCACGGTCGGGTCGGTGCTCGTGCGATGCTCGCGCACGGCCCACGCGTAGTAGCGCCGGAATACCGAGAGCCGCCGGTTCGCCGAGGTCGCGCGATCTTTCGCGCGCACGGCCGCGTAGGCGTTCAGGTCGGCTTCGCTCGCGGTATCGAGCGAGCCGTTGCGCTCGCTCGCGAGCCATTCGGCGAAGAGGCGCAGGTCGCGCCGGTATGCGTCGAGCGTGTTGCGCGACAGCCCATGTTCGAGCCACAGCGCGTCGCAGAACGCATCGATCGATGCGCCGCTCGCGAGATACAGCGGAGACGCGGCCAGTGCCTGCTGTCGTTCGTCCGTGTCGAGTACGGTGCTCATGCGTAGGTGGCGCCCTCGTGCGCGAGCAGCCAGCGTTTGACGTCGCGAAAGAAGCCGTCGCCGCCGGTGTGCGCGAAGCCGCCGATGCCGTTCGTCGCCACCACGCGATGGCATGGAATCACGAGCGGAAAGCGGTTCGAGCCGCACGCCTGCCCCACTGCGCGCGGTACGCTGCCAATATGCGCGGCCAGCTGGCCGTAGGTCCACACGATGCCCGGCGGAATTTCGCTGATGCCGCGCCACACGCGGCGCTGAAATGGCGTGCCTACCTCCGCGAGCGGCAGGTCGAAGCTTGCGGCCGGCTCGTCGAAATAGCGCACGATCTGCTCGACGACCCGCGCGGCAAACGGCGAATCCGGCGCGACCGCGCGCGTGATCTGCGGCAGGTAGATGACCTCGCGCAGCGCGACCCCATCCGTGCGAATGCCGACCTTACCGAACGGCGCATCGATCACGGCGTTGAACATGATTGCCTCCTTCTGCCGACGCATTTCAGGCGTCGCTCCAACCTGACGATTCTGCAAGCGAGTATGCCACCGCGTCGGGTAATGCGTTTGTCACCGCGTTTGCAACGCTAGGCGGCTTCGAGCGCCCACTGCACATGTTCGCGCACGAGCGGCGACGGATCGTCCGCACGCGCGCGCAGCGCCGCGACGATCGCATCGCGCGCGCCGACCGGCAGCGTGTCCGCATCGGCGCGCAGCGCGTTGCCCATCCCCACCGCGAGATTGCGCAGCCAGCACTCGTAGCCGATCCGGCGGATCGCGCTGCCCTGCATGCGCGTATCGAACTCGTCGGCGGTCCAGCCGAACAGGTCGACGAGCGTCGCGCGATCGAGTCCATGACGCACATCGAAATCGTCGACGGGTGCAGCCTGCGCGAACTTGTTCCACGGACACACGAGCTGGCAGTCGTCGCAGCCATACACACGATTACCGATCAGCGGCCGTAAATCCTGGGGAATACTGCCTTTCAGCTCGATCGTCAGGTACGAAATGCAGCGCCGCGCGTCGACGCGATACGGCTCGGTGATCGCGCCCGTCGGGCATGCGCCAAGGCAGCGCGAGCAGTTGCCGCAATGCGCACCGGGCGTTTCGGGCGCGGTGTCGGGCGAGCTTTCCGCATCCGTGGGCAACGGCAGATCGACGTAGATTTCGCCGAGAAAAAACAGCGAACCCGCGTCACGTTGCAGCAGCAACGTGTGCTTGCCGCGCCAGCCGATCCCTGCTTTCTGCGCGAGTTCGACCTCGAGCACCGGCGCCGAATCGGTGAAAACACGGTAGCCGTATGCGCCGATACGCGCCTCGATGCGGTCCGCGAGCTGCTGTAGACGCTGACGCATCACCTTGTGATAGTCCCGTCCGCGCGCGTAGATCGACACGACCGCGGCCGTCGGATCGGCGAGGCGGGACCACTCGTTCGCGCGCCACGTCGACGTATGCGTCGATGCATGCGCGGGTGCCGAACCCGCTTCCGCGCTGCTTTCGCGAGCCTTTCCGGCACTTGTCGAAACGAGCTCGGAAGAGGACGCCGCAACGGGTAAATAGGCCATGCGCGCAGTGATCACGCGTCGCGTTCCGGCCACAAGCTCGGCCGGTCTTGCGCGTTTCATCCCATGTTTGGCCATATAATCCATCTCGCCATGGCAGCCCGCTTCGAGCCACGCGGCGAGTCCTGCCTCGGCATGCGAGAGCTCGGTGTCGCTGATACCGACTGCACCGAAACCCAGCTCGCGACCCCACCTCCGGATGTCGCGCGCGAGTGCCTCCAGCGCCGCATCGTCGAGACGATCGACATCGCGGTCCGTACGCGAATCACGCGCGCCATGAGCCGAACCGGCGGAATCGTGCGTTTCGACGGATTCCACCGGCTCGGACGTGCCGGATACGGGCTGCTGCTGACATCGGTTCATCACGCCATTTTACGAGAATGCCCGCCACGTCCGAACTGCCGCTCGATTTCTCCGCACCCGTTCTGCTGGAGCGCCGCTTCGCGCTCGCGGACGAGGGCGAGACCGCGGCGTTCGGCGCGCGCTTCGCCGCCGCGATCGAAGCCGTGCGCGATGCGGTGCGAGGCACGCAGGCTCATTTTGCCGGCCTGCAGGTGCAGTTGACCGGCGATCTCGGCGCGGGCAAAACCACGCTCGTGCGTGCCACGCTGCGCGGTCTCGGCCATACCGGACGCGTGCGCAGTCCCACCTACACACTCGTCGAGCCGTACGCCATCGAGCGGCCCGGCGGGGAACTCCAGCTCTATCACTTCGATCTTTACCGTTTCAGCGATCCCGCCGAATGGGCGGACGCCGGCTTTCGCGAGTACTTCGACAGCGGCGCGGTATGCCTCGTCGAATGGCCGCAACAGGCTGGCGGTCTGCTCGGTGTGCCGGATCTGGTGTTTGCGCTCGAGGTCGACGGCGACGGCCGTCAGCTCGCGGCCCGGGCGTTCAGCGAATCAGGAAAGGCATGTCTCGAAAGATGTTGATCAAACCGTTCCGCTCGATCGAATCGGCGGCCACGGCGACGCACAACTGGCGCCGCCGGCAGATCCTGCGGGCCGGCGCGTCGACGCTGATACTCGGCCTAGTGGCCCCGCGGCTCGCGTGGGCGTCGTCGGTGCTCGGCGTGCGCGTGTGGCCCGCGCGCGACTACACGCGCGTCACGATCGAATCCGATCAGCCGCTGCAGACCACGCAGCAGATGCTGCAGGGACCGGACCGGCTGGTGGTCGACCTGAACGGCCTCGATCTCGACGACGAACTGAAAGACCTCGTGTCGAAGATCACGCCGAACGATCCGCAGATCCGCGCGGTACGCGTCGGCCAGTATCAGCCGCACGTGGTGCGGATGGTGTTCGACCTGAAGGGCTCAGTGAAGCCGCAGGTGTTCACGCTCGAACCGGTCGGCTCCTATCGCTACCGGCTCGTGTTCGACCTGTATCCGGCCGTCGCGCCCGATCCGCTGATGGACCTGCTCGCGCAGACCGAGCGCAAGGAACAGAAGCTCAACGAAAGCAACTCGCCGCCGGCCACGCTGGCGGGCCCCACCACGCCGCCCGCCACCGGCGACAACAGCGAAGCGTTTTTCCAGCACTACGCGCAGAACGACACGTCGTCGCCCACCGACACCGTGCCGCATCCGCCCACCGCCGCACAGCACGCGCTGCCGCCGATCGCGGGCGCACCAACGCACGCGCCGGGCACGAAACCGTCCGCTCCGCCCACCGAACTCGCGCACAACGAGGACCACGACGACGATCAATCGCCCGACGCGTACAAGTTCACCACGCCGCGCGGCAAGGGCAACGGTACGGTGCGCCTGCTCACGGTCGCGGTCGACCCAGGCCACGGCGGTGAAGATCCGGGCGCGATCGGCAGCGCGGGCACGTACGAGAAGCACGTCGCGCTGGATATCGCAAAGCGTCTGCGCTCGAAGATCGACGCGCAGCCGAACATGCGCGCGATGATGACGCGCGACGACGACTTCTTCGTGCCGCTCAACGTGCGCGTGCAGAAGGCGCGCCGCGTCGGCGCGGACCTGTTCGTGTCGGTGCACGCGGACGCGTTCACCACGCCGCTTGCGCACGGTTCGTCGGTGTTCGCGCTGTCCGAGCACGGCGCGTCGAGCGCGGCCGCGGCATGGATGGCGAACAAGGAGAACTCGTCGGACGAGATCGGCGGGATCAACATCAAGTCCGCCGATGCATCGGTGAACCGCGCGCTGTGGGACATGTCCACGACCGCGCAGATCCGCGACTCGATGCGCTACGGCAACTTCGTGCTGAAGGAGATCGGCGGTATCAATCACCTGCACAAGGGCTCGGTCGAACAGGCCGGCTTCGCGGTGCTGAAGGCGCCGGACATTCCGTCGATCCTCGTCGAGACCGCGTTCATCAGCAACCCCGACGAAGAAAAGCGCCTGAACGACGATACGTATCGCGACCAGATGGCCGACGCGATCCTGAAGGGCATCAAGCGGTATTTCGCTGCGAACCCGCCGCTCGCGAAAAACCGCACAGTGTGAGGTAACGCGCTACGCGTGCCACGCGCGCGAGGCGCACTACGTGTGTTAAGCGCGCTGGGCGCCGAACCGCTCGCGCACCCAGCCGCCGAACACGTTCACGACGAGCCCCGCCATCACCAGCACCGCGCCGCCCACCTGGGCGGCCGACAGCTGCTCGCCGAGCAGCAGCGATGCCGACGCAAGCCCGACGATCGGCACCAGCAGCGAAAACGGCGCCACCTGGCTGGCCGGATAGCGCGACAGCAGCCGGCTCCACAAGATGTAGCCGAGCAGCGTCGCGACGAACGCCAGATAGACCACCGCGAATACCGACATCGCGCCGATGCCCGACAGCGCGGTCACGATACGCTGCGGTCCTTCAAACCAGTACGACAGCAGCAGGAACGGCACCGGCGGAATCAGGCTGCCCCACACGACGAGCGCCACCAGGTCGACCTTGCCGACCTTCTTCGTGACGATATTGCCGAGCGCCCACGAAACGGCCGCACACAGCGTCAGCAGGAAGCCCGCGAGCGTCATCGAATGGCCGCCCTGCAGGCCGATCACCGCGAGCCCGGCCGCCGCGATCAGCAGGCCCACGACGTTCTGCGCGCGAAACCGCTCGTGCAGGAACATCGCCGCGAAGATCAGCGTGAAGAACGCCTGCGCCTGCAGCACCAGCGAAGCCAGGCCCGCCGGCATGCCGACGTACATCGCCGAGAACAGGAACGCGAACTGGCCGAACGAAATGGTCGCGCCGTACGCGAACAGCAGACGCAGCGGCAGTTTCGGACGCCGGACGAAGAACACCGCCGGGAACGCGGCGAGCAGGAACCGCAGCGCGCCGAGCAGCATCGGCGGCACGCCGTGCAGACCCACCTTGATCACGACGAAATTCACGCCCCACGCCACCACGACGACGAGCGCGAGCAACAGGTCCTTCGGCGACATCCCCGATCTCCTCGATACGCATCCACATCCACGGTTCGATGTGTCCGCAGGAGTGTAGCGGAGACTTCATCGCGCTGGCCGCGCGCAGCTCGTAGACACGGCGCCGCAACCCGGAAAACCGCAAGGCCGGACAATCGGCGCGCGTCGTCGTGCCCCGCCGCATGTTCTGCGCCCCTCCTGTGCAGCCAGTAGAATGACCGCTTGACCCGCACGGACCGCCAGGCCACCCATGACATCCCCGATCAAGACGACCTTGAAGCCCCATCTGCGCGACATCGGCAATCTGACCGTGCGGCGCGTATTGCCGGCGCTGGCCGCACGGCTCGTCGGGCCGTTCATCTTCTTCGACCACATGGGGCCGGCTACCTTCGCGCCGGGCACCGGGCTCGATGTGCGTCCGCATCCGCATATCGGGCTCGCCACCGTCACCTATCTGTTCGACGGCGCGATGATGCATCGCGACAGCCTCGGCTCCGAGCAGAAGATCGTTCCCGGCGACGTGAACTGGATGACCGCGGGCCGCGGCATCGTGCACTCGGAACGCACGCCGGACGCGGAGCGCGCGGCGGGCATCACGATGCACGGCATCCAGACCTGGGTCGCGCTGCCGCTCGATCACGAGGAAGTGGAACCGGCGTTCGAACATCACGCGGCCGCGACGCTGCCCGAGGTGGAACGCAACGGCGTCACGCTGCGGGTGATCGCGGGCACCGCGTTCGGCGTCGAATCGCCGGTCACGACGTTCTCGGGCACGCTGTACGTCGCGGCGCATTTCTCGCCGGGCAGCGCGTTCGCGCTCGAACCCGAGCACGAGGAACGCGGCGTGTATCTGGTGGACGGCGATCTCGCGATCGACGGCCAGCCGCTCGAAGCCGGGCAGATGGCGGTGCTCGCCGAGAGCGAGACGGTCACGCTCGAAAGCACGCAGGGCGCGACGGTGATGCTGGTCGGCGGCGAACGGCTGGATGGCGAGCGCTTCATCGAATGGAATTTCGTGTCGAGTTCGCGCGAACGCATCGAGACCGCCAAAACCGCCTGGGCGAACCAGGAAATGGGTAAGGTGCCAGGCGAAACGGAATGGATTCCGCTGCCCGAGCACAAGCCTCGCTGAACGCGCGCTCCCGGTGCGTTGAACCCGCGCCGCTCGCCCCCATCTATCTGACACGGATTTCTCACGAGGACTGCAATGGATACGACTCTCGCCACTTTCGAACAGGACGTGATCGTCGCTTCGACGCTCGCGCCGGTGCTGGTCGACTTCTGGGCGCCGTGGTGCGGCCCCTGCAAGACGCTCGGCCCGCTGCTCGAAAAGCTGGAGGCCGATTACGCGGGCAAGTGGAAGCTCGTGAAGGTCAATGTGGACGAAAACCAGGAGCTGGCCGCGCACTTCCAGGTGCGCAGCATCCCGCACGTGGTCGCGTTCGCGGACGGCCGGCCGGTGGACCAGTTCATCGGCGTGCTGCCGGAAGGCCAGTTGCGCGCGTTCCTCGACCGGCTCGTGCCGGACGGCGCGGATTCCGCGCGTATTGCCGCGCAGGCCGCGATCGCCGAAGGCCGCCGCGAGGAAGCGTACAACCACCTGAGAGAAGCGCTGGCCTACGACCCCGGCTACGACGACGCGCGCCTCGACCTGATCGAGCTGCTGCTGGTGGACAACCGGATCGACGAAGCGCGCAACGAGGTCGACCTGCTATCGCCGAAAACCACGCAAGGTATCGACGCCCGCTTCAACGCGATCAAGACACGGCTCGATGCGCTCGACGCCGCCGCGGACCTGCCGCCCACGGATGCGCTCGAATCGAAAGTCGCCGCGGATCCGCAGGACCTCGAAGCGCGTTTCGATCTGGCGAGCGCGCTGATCGCCCGCCGCAAGTACGACGGCGCGCTGGAGCATCTGCTGGCCATCGTGCTGCAGGACCGCACGTTCCGCGAGGATATCGGCCGCAAGACGATGCTGTCGGTGTTCGATCTGGCCGCGCATCAGCCGGAGCTGGTCGCCAGGTGGCGACGCAAGCTCAGCGCGGCGCTGAACTGAAGTACGTGACGCGGCGTGCGCCGATCACACGCCGCTAACGCCGCATTCACGCCTGGCGCCGCGGCGCCGCCCCCGCGCCCCGCGCAATCGCCCGCAGCACGAAGGCCGTGGCCGCGAATCCGAAGCTCGCGGTCACGCACACGCTCGAACCGAAGCCCGCGCAGTTCAACCCCACCGGCCCCGCATGTCCGGGCGACGTTTCGACGTGCCCGGCCACCTCGTCGATGTCGCACACGGCCGCTTCCGGGTAGATCAGCGGCTCGTCCGAATACACCGCGCTCACCTTGAACTTCGCTTTCGGCCCGCGCGGAAAGCCGTGTTGCTTGCGCAACTGCTGGCGCACTTTCGACAGCAGCGGGTCCTGGATGGTCAGCGCGAGGTCGTCGATGCGGATGCGCGTGGGGTCCAGCTGGCCGCCCGCGCCGCCCACCGTGATCAGCGGCCGGCCGCGCTCCACGCACCAGGCGATCAGCGCGGTCTTGGTCCGCACGCTATCGATTGCGTCGACCACGAAGTTGTAAGGGCCGCCGAGCAGCGCATCGAAATTGCCGGGCTCGATGAAATCTTCGACGCAGCGAACGTCGCACTCCGGATTGATCTGGCGGATCCGCTCGGCCATCGCGTCGACCTTCGGCTTGCCGTAGTTGCCGTCGAGCGCGTGCACCTGGCGGTTCGTGTTGCTCTCCGCCACGTTGTCGAGGTCGATCAGCGTGAGCGCGCCGATCCCGCTGCGCGCGAGCGCTTCCGCCGCCCACGACCCCACGCCGCCGATCCCGATGACGACCACATGCGCGCGTTCGAACGCGTCGAGCGCGGGCTGCCCGTACAGCCGCGCGATGCCGCCGAAGCGCCGCGCGCGGTCGGGTACGTCGTGCCCGTGCTGCGTTGCGGCGGCGTCGGCGTGACTGGCGGTGCTGGTAGTAAGATCGGACTGCTGCATAGGGGCAAGCGCAAGGTGCGAGGTCATGGACCGATATTTTGCCCGAACGCGCGCCGCCGCGTGGCGCGCCCGGGCCGGTTCGTGCCGCCTTGCCGCACGCAGAAAAATCATTCCTTCGCTATACTCGGTTCAACTGAAGCGTTCGCATAAGAACATGGCCACCCTCGCAGAACTCCGGAGAAACTACGCGTTGAACTCACTCGACGAGTCCGACGCCGAACGCGATCCGATCAGACAATTCCAGCGATGGTTCGCCGAGGCGCTCGACGCGAAGCTCCCCGAACCGAACGCGATGACGCTCGCGACGGTCGACCCGAACGGCCGGCCCGCGGCCCGGATTGTGCTCATCAAGGGCGTAGACGAGCGCGGGTTCGTGTTTTTCACCAACTACGAAAGCCGTAAGGGCCACGAACTTGCCGCCAATCCGTACGCCAGCCTGCTGTTTCACTGGATCGAACTCGAACGCCAGGTGCGCATCGAGGGCACGGTCGTGAAGACCAGCGCGGAAGAGAGCGACACGTATTTCCAGTCGCGCCCGCTCGGTTCGCGGATCGGCGCCTGGGCGTCCGACCAGAGCCAGGTGATCCCGAATCGCGCAGTGCTCGAAGCCCGCGAGCGTGAAGTCACCGCTCAGTACGGCGAGCACCCGCCGCGGCCGCCGCACTGGGGCGGCTACCGCCTGGTGCCGGACACGATCGAGTTCTGGCAAGGGCGGCCGTCACGGCTGCACGACCGGCTGCGCTACGCGAAAGACGACGACGCGGGCGCGTGGCGGATCGCGCGGCTGGCACCCTGACAGACCGGGTTCGCAACCCGCGAGGCCGGCACGAACTACGGTGCCGGCCCATTGCGTATGCGAGCCCAAACGCGGGACCATAGGACACCGGTACACATCGGTCGGCATCGTGGCGCGTGCGTAGTCATTGGCTTTGCTTTGTATTTCATCGGACACGGAGAAATCACATGTTCTGGGAGAAAAAGCTGGCGCAGTGGGTAGACGAGGTCAAATCGCGGGCGAACCTGCCGGCCCGCCTCGTGTTATGGGACGGACAGCAGCACGACTTCGGCACGTTCGCGACGCCGCAGGTCACGCTGAAGGTCAATACGGCGGCCGCGCTGCCGCTGCTGCTCGAGCCGAGTCTCGACAACCTTGGCGAAGCCTACGTCAAGGGCAAGATCGACATCGAAGGCAAGCTGACCGACATCATCAACATCAGCTACTCGCTCGCGCGCAACACGGTGACGAGCGCGGGCAAGCTGGCGCGGGTGCGGCGCTACTTCAATCACTCGAAGACGTCGGACAAAAAGGCCATCCAGTATCACTACGACGTCTCGAACGAGTTCTACAAGCTGTGGCTCGACGAGAACATGGTCTACTCGTGCGCGTACTTCGAGGACGGTGACGAAGACATCGACACCGCGCAGCTGAAGAAGATCGATCACATCCTCACGAAGATCCAGGTTCAACCCGGCCACCGCCTGCTCGACATCGGCTGCGGCTGGGGCGCGCTCGTGCTGCGCGCGGCGCAGAAGTTCGGCGCGCAGTGCGTCGGCGTGACGCTGTCGCAGAACCAGTTCGATCTCGCGACGCAGCGCGTGCGGGACGCGGGCCTGGAAGGCCAGATCGAGATCCGGCTGCAGGATTACCGCGACCTCGACGGTCGGTTCGATCGCATCACGAGCGTCGGCATGTTCGAGCACGTCGGCCGCAAGAACCTGCCGGGCTACTTCCAGAAGATGCACGATCTGCTCGAAGACCACGGCATCGCGATGAATCACGGCATCACGTCGTCGGACTTCGACAGCGGCGAGACGGCGCTCGGCGGCGGCGAGTTCATCGACCGCTACGTGTTCCCGGACGGCGAGCTGCCGCACATCAGCCTCGCGCTCGAATCGATGCAGCGCGGCGGGCTCGAGCCGATTGACGTCGAAAGCCTGCGTCGGCACTATGCGCACACGCTCAACATCTGGGCGGACCGCTTCGAGGCGCACGCCGAAGAAGCGCGGAAGCTCGTCGACGACGAGAAGTTCCGGATCTGGCGCGTGTACCTGGCGGGCTGCGCGTACGCGTTCGAGAACGACGACGTGTCGATCTTCCAGGTGGTCTGCCGCAGGGCGGGCCAGAGCGCGACGACGCTGCCCTGGTCGCGGCGCTATATGTACGATAAAAAGTGATGCGGGTGACGTAGCTGGCGGGCCCTTCCGGCGTGCCGCCGGCGGGCCAGCGCGCATTGAAGGACACGGCACGGAATCGATGGAAGGCGGCGAAGCAAACCCGAACGATCACCCCGACGAGACGCTCGACAGCTCGAGCGAAGCGGAGGCCGAACAGTTCGATCTGTTCGGTATGCCGGTTGCCGAGCCGCGGGCCAAGCCCACTTCTACGTCCACGTCAGCAGCGCCCGGCGCAAATCAACCCACGCCACAACCCGCACCGCGGCGCCGCGGCCGTGGCGTGCTGCCGGCACAGCCCTCTGAAGCAACACTGCGTATCGCGGCCGCGCTGCCGCGGCAGATTCACGTCGGCACGTCGACGTGGTCGTTTCCAGGCTGGCGCGACATCGTCTACGGCGACGACTACAGCGACAGCAAACTCTCCCGCGAAGGCCTGACCGCGTACGGCGCACACCCGCTGCTGCGCACGGTGAGCATCGACCGCTCGTTCTACGCGCCGCTCCCGGTGGCCGACTACGCGCGCTACGCGCAGCAGGTGCCGGCGCATTTCCGCTTCATCGTGAAAGGACCGTCGTCGGTCACTGACGCGACGGTGCGGGCCGCGCGCGGCGAACCCGTCGCGGACAACCCGTGCTTCCTGAACGCGCAGATCGCAACCGAAGAATTCGTGCGCCCGTGCATCGACGGTCTTGGCGCGAAGGCCGGCGCGCTGGTATTCCAGTTCTCGCCGCTGCCCGATACGATCCTCGCGGACCCCGCGGGCTTCGCCGCGCGGCTCGCCGAATTCTTCGCGGCATTGCCGGATCTGCCGGCAGGCACCTGTTACGCCGTCGAGATCCGCGACGCCTGTCTGTTGACGCCACGTTTCGTGCGCATGCTGCGCGCGGCGAACGTGCGTTACTGCGTCGGCGTACATGCGCGAATGCCCGACACGCTGCGCCAGGCGGCCGCGCTCGCGCTGATGGATGGGGAACCCGCCGGACCGCTGATCGTGCGCTGGAGCCTGCACAGCGGCTTCAAGTACGAGCAGGCGAAAGCGAAGTACGAGCCGTTCAACCAGATCGTCGACGAGGACCTGGCCACGCGCGAAGCGCTGGCCGAGCTGGCGGTGCGCTATGCGATCGCGGGTCAGCCGGTGCTGATCGCGGTCAACAACAAGGCGGAAGGCTCGGCGCCGCTGACGTGCGCCGGACTCGCGACGGCGATCGTGGATGCGTGGGAACGCGTGAAGGCGGAACGCGAAGCGGCCGGTGAAGACACAGCGTCACCCACCCGTGCCGACGACGGCAACACCGAGCCGCAACCGCCCGCCTGACAGCTCAAGCTCCCGCCCTCAACCGATGCGCGAACTTCTGCCGGAACTTCGCGACCTTCGGCGCGACGACGAACGCGCAGTAGCCCTGGTTCGGATGCTGCTCGAAGTAGTTCTGGTGATACGCCTCGGCGGGCCAGTAGTTGCCGTCGAGCGGCAGCACCTGGGTGACGATCTGGCCGTCGTAGATGCCTTCGGCAGCGATGTCGCGAATCGCCTGCAGCGCCGCTTCGCGCTGTGCGTCCGAATGCGTGAAGATCACCGACCGGTACTGCGTGCCGACGTCGTTGCCCTGGCGGTTCAGCTGGGTCGGATCGTGGATCGCGAAGAAGATGTCGAGCACTTCGCGGTACGTGATTTTCGCCGGATCGAACTCGACCTTCACGACCTCCGCATGCCCTGTGTTGCCGTCGCACACCTGCTCGTAGGTCGGCGAGCGCGCGTCGCCGCCGGCGTAGCCCGACTCCACCGCGGTCACGCCGTCGACGCCCAGAAAGACCGCTTCGAGACACCAGAAACACCCGCCGCCGAGGATGGCGGTTTCGCTTGCCTGACTCATGCTGATCGCTCCTTGTTGGTTGCCGCGCGGCTGCGCAGATACGCTGCGCGGCCGTCGCCCGGTCGCCGTCGGGCTCGCCTTACTGGCCGCTGTCCGATTCCGTTAAAATTGGGGCAATTCGCTCAATTTCTACATGACCTCCCACTCGTCTTTTTTCTTTCGGGCGCCGCACGCGGCATGCCTTCCCGCCGCCGGAGCCGCTGCCTGATGAAGCGCGCTAGCCCACCCAACTTCGAGGAACTCGCGTTCAAGCGCGCGCTCGGTCAGTTCGCGACCGGCGTCACGGTGATCACCACGCGCGCGCCGTCGGGTCAGTTGATCGGCATTACCGCGAGTTCGTTCAATTCGGTGTCGCTGAATCCGCCGCTCGTGCTGTGGAGCCTCGCGACGCGTTCGGCGTCGATGCCAGTGTTCCGCAGCAATAGCCATTATGTGGTGAATGTGCTCGCCGCGTCGCAGCTCGATCTGTGCAAACGCTTCGCGACGCTGAAGGGCGACCGGTTCGAAGGCGTGTCGCACGCGGCCGGCGATTCCGGCATGCCGGTGCTCGACGGCGCGATCGCCTGGTTCGAATGTCACAACCGCAGCCGCTACGACGAAGGCGATCACGTGATCTTCGTCGGCGAAGTGGAGCGCTGCGGCATTCACGAAGATGCGGCCAGCATGCAGCCGCTCGTGTTCCAGAACGGCGGCTTCCACGGCCTCGATCCGATCTGACCTGATTGCTCGTGATGGGTAACGCGGGGCGCGGCCGCCCGCGCCCTCACCCCACCGTGCTGCCCGCCCCGCTCCGTCCGCTCACCACCAGCCCGACCGGCACGCCCGAATCTTCCTTCAACGTCTGCAGCACGATGTTCGAGCGGATGTCCAGCACGCCCGGCGCCTTGTAGAGCCGTTGCAGCACGAAGTCCGAGTAGTGCTTGAGGTTGTGCGCGAGCACGCGCAGCAGGTAGTGCGTCTCGCCCGTCACGACGAACGCGCCGACCACCTCCGGCCAGTCGCGCAGCGCTTCCGCGAAACGCTCGTGCCAGTTTTCCTGATCGTTGCGCATCGACACCTGGACGAACGCCTCCAGTTCGAACCCGAGCACCTCGCGGTTCAGGCACGCGCGGTAGCGCTCGATCACCCCCTCTTCCTCCAGCAGCCGCAACCGCCTGAGACACGCGGAAGGCGACAGCGAGATCCGCTCCGCCAGGTCCAGATTGCTGATCCGGCCTTCCTGCTGGAGCACCGCGAGAATACGGCAATCGGTGGCATCGAGTGAGATCGCATTCATTTTCGGTCTCCAATTCCCGGTTATCTCAAATTATGTTCCAGGAGTACGCAAAGACAGAGCTTTTTTTGCAATCACATTTCGTGATGGCAGGCCTATCATTCGAAGCAACGAAGCACGCTTGTTTCCACGCCCTTTCCACACGCTGACAAAGCATTGACCGCGCCGCCATGGACACGTTCTGGGATATCAGCCCGCCCATCTCGACCGCCACGCCCGTCTGGCCCGGCGACACGCCGGTCGGCATCGACCGCGTCTGGCGCATGGAGGCCGGCTCGCCCGTCAACGTCGGACGCGTGACGCTGTCGCCGCACACCGGCGCGCACGCTGACGCCCCGCTGCATTACGCCGCCGACGGCGCGCCGATCGGCGCCGTGCCGCTCGACGTCTACCTGGGCCGCTGCCGCGTGATCCACTGCATCGGCGCCGCGCCCGTCGTGACGCCCGGGCAGGTCGCGCATGCGCTCGATGCATTGCCGCCGCGCGTGCTGCTGCGCACTTACCTGCGCGCGCCGCTCGACGCTTGGGACAACGCGTTCTGCGCGGTCGCGCCCGAAACCATCGATCTGCTCGCCCAGCACGGAGCGCGCCTGATCGGCATCGACACGCCATCGCTCGATCCGCAGGACTCGAAGACGATGGACGCGCACCACCGGATCCGCACGCACCGGATGGCGATTCTCGAAGGCCTCGTGCTCGACGCCGTCGCGCCCGGCGACTACGAGCTGATCGCGCTGCCGCTGAAGTTCGCGACGCTCGATGCGAGCCCGGTGCGCGCCGTGCTGCGCGCGCTGCCTTCACCGGACGACCTTTGACCCGCGGCGCGCATTTGTCACCTGGCTGCCGCTTCCAACCCTCTACTGACGCATTTTTTGACGAAACCATGATGA
This sequence comes from Paraburkholderia phosphatilytica, assembly GCF_003443895.1. Classification (GTDB taxonomy): domain Bacteria; phylum Pseudomonadota; class Gammaproteobacteria; order Burkholderiales; family Burkholderiaceae; genus Paraburkholderia; species Paraburkholderia phosphatilytica. Next base: position 334,852 of record NZ_QQOA01000004.1, read on the forward strand.
AGACCCGCGACGACGCTCTCGCGCTCGACCGTGACGATCCGCTCCGAGCACTGCGCGAGCAGTTCGCGCTGTCGCCCGACACGCTGTACCTGGACGGCAATTCGCTCGGCGTGCCGCCGAAGGCCGCCGCCGCCCGCGCGCAGCAGGTGATCGGCGCCGAATGGGGCGAAGGCCTGATCCGCAGCTGGAATACCGCCGGCTGGTTCGCGCTGCCGAAGCGCCTCGGCAACAAGCTCGCGTCGCTGATCGGTGCGGCCGAAGACGAAGTGGTGATCACCGACACGATCTCGGTGAACCTGTTCAAGGTGCTGTCCGCGGCGTTGCGCGTGCAGGCGGAGCGCGCGCCCGGGCGCCGCGTGATCGTATCGGAGCGCTCGAATTTCCCGAGCGACCTGTACATCGCGCAGGGGCTCATCGAGCAGCTCGACCGCGGCTACGAGCTGCGCCTCGTCGACGATCCGTCGGAGCTGCCGGCCGCGATCGATCAGGACGTGGCGGTCGCGATGATCACGCACGTGAACTACCGCACCGGCTACATGCACGACATGGCGGCGCTGACGCAGCACATTCATGCGACCGGCGCGCTCGCGCTGTGGGACCTCGCGCATTCGGCGGGCGCGGTGCCGGTCGACCTGAACGGCGTCGACGCCGACTACGCGGTCGGCTGCACGTACAAGTATCTGAACGGCGGGCCGGGTTCGCCGGCGTTCGTGTGGGTGCCGAAGCATCATCAGGGCACGTTCTCGCAGCCGCTGTCGGGCTGGTGGGGTCACCGCGCGCCGTTCGCGATGGAGCCGTCGTATCGTCCGGACGCTGGCATCGCGCGCTTTCTGTGCGGCACGCAGCCGATGGTGTCGATGGCGCTCGTCGAATGCGGGCTCGACGTGTTCCTGCAGACCGACATGCAGCAGGTGCGGCGCAAGTCGCTCGCGCTGACCGATCTGTTCATCGCGCTCGTCGAACAACGTTGCGCCGAATTTCCGCTCGAACTCGTGACGCCGCGCGAGCACGCGGAGCGCGGCTCGCACGTGAGCTTCGCGCATCCGCACGGCTACGAGGTGATGCAGGCGCTGATCGCGCGCGGCGTGATCGGCGACTATCGCGAGCCGCACGTGCTGCGCTTCGGCTTCACGCCGCTCTACACGCGCTACGTCGATGTGTGGGACGCGGTCGAAACGCTGCGCGACGTGCTCGCGAGCGAGGTATGGCGCGCGCCCGAATTCGCGACGCGCGGCGCGGTGACCTGAGGACACGCCGATGACGAACCCCAACGCTTCCGGCTGCCCGTTCGGCCACGGCTCAGGCCAGCCGAACACGCAAACGACGCAGTCGCAGGACGCCGATCCTGCACAGCAAGGCGGCGATAAGAACGAAGCCGGCTGGCACGACGCGCAGCTCGATTTCTCGCAATCGATGAGCTATGGCGACTATCTGTCGCTCGGCTCGATCCTGTCCGCGCAGCATCCGCTGTCGCCGGATCACAACGAGATGCTGTTCATCATCCAGCATCAGACGAGCGAGCTGTGGATGAAGCTCGCGCTATACGAGCTGCGTGCCGCGCTCGGCGCGGTGCATCGCGACGAACTGCCGCCCGCGTTCAAGATGCTCGCGCGCGTGTCGCGGATTCTCGAACAGCTCGTGCAGGCGTGGAGCGTGCTCGCGACGATGACGCCGTCCGAATACACCGCGATGCGGCCGTATCTCGGCAGCTCGTCGGGATTCCAGTCGTACCAGTACCGGCAGATCGAGTTCCTGCTCGGCAACAAGAACGAGCAGATGCTGAGGCCGCACGCGCATCGCGCCGACGTGTACGCCGAAGTGAAGGCGACGCTCGAAGCACCGTCGTTCTACGACGAAGTGATCCGGCTGCTTGCACGCCGCGGTTTTCCGATCGCGACGGACCGGCTCGATCGCGACTGGACCCAGCCGACCGTGCACGACGCCAGCGTGGAAGCCGCGTGGCTCGAGGTGTACCGCAATCCGTCGCAGCATTGGGAGCTGTACGAGATGGCGGAAGAACTCGTCGATCTCGAAGATGCGTTCCGGCAATGGCGCTTCCGTCACGTGACGACGGTCGAACGCATCATCGGTTTCAAGCAGGGTACCGGCGGCACGAGCGGCGCGCCGTATCTGCGCAAGATGCTCGACGTCGTGCTGTTTCCGGAGTTGTGGCACGTGAGGACGGTGCTGTAGGCAGCGTCCTCACTTCGCTAACTTCGCTTAAGACGCCAACCTGTGCATGGCCGATTTCAACGCGGGATAGAGATCGGCGTAAACGGCAAAACGGTCTGCATAGAGCCGCTGACGTTCCACATCCGGACGCGCGCGCTCGACGAGCCGCACCCAGCCCTTCTGCGCGGTCTCGCGCGAAATCAGCCGCACGCCGTACGCCGCGAGCAACGCGGCGCCCATCGCCGCCTCCACATCCTGCTCGATCGTGAACACCGGGAAGCCGGCGACGTCCGCGATGATCTGCATCCACAGGTCCGAGTGCGCGGCGCCGCCCACCACCACGAGCCGCTCTTCGAGCGACTGCGCGCCTTTGCGGCCGGCCACGATGTTGTGCTGGAGCGCGAACGACACGCCTTCCAGCACCGCGCGATACAGATGCGCGCGCGTATGGAACAGGTTCAGTCCGACGAACGCGCCGCTCGCTTTCGCGTCCCACACGGGGCTGCGCTCGCCCATCAGATACGGCAGGAACGTGACGCCGTCGCAACCGGCGGGAATCCCCGCAGCCTGTTCTTCCAGCAGCCGATGCGGGTCGCCATGCGGCGTGGCCTTCGCCGCTTCGGTTTCCTCGTGGCAGAACTGCTCGCGATACCACGTAACCGACGCGCCCGCGGTGATCGCGCCGCCGAACACGTAGATGTCCTGCAGGCCGTTGAACACATGCGGCATGCTGACGAGCCCATGACGCGCATCGACGCTCTGGTTGATGTAGCCCCAGCACATGCTGGTGCCGATCATCGCGACATGCTGACCCGCGCGCGTCACGCCCGCCGCGAACGTGGCCATCGCCGCATCGACGCCGCCCGCGACGATCGGCGTGCCCGCCTCCAGACCCAGCGGCTCGCACCATTGCGCGAGCAGTCCGCCCACCACGTCCGACGACTCGACGAGCCGCTCCGGCATCATCGTCGCGGGAATGCCGAGCATGTCGAGCGCTTCGTCGGACCAGTCGCGGCGCGCGATGTCGTACACGCCGCCGATGTTGCACGCGGCGCTGTGATCGACGGCGATCTCGCCCGTCAGCTGATGGATCACATACGCGTTCGGCGGCAGGAAGTAGCGCGTCTTCGCCCACACGTCGGGCTCGTGCCCGCGCAACCACAGCATCTTCGTGTAGCCGTAGTAGCTGTCCACGCCGTTGCCGGTGATCGTGAAGAGCCGTTCGGTATCGACGTTCGCGCGCACCCAGTCGACTTCGGCGGTGGCGCGGCGGTCCATCCAGATCAGGCACGGATAGAGCGGCTGCATCTGCGCATCGACCGGAATGCCGGAGCCGCCGTACAGGCTGCTCACGCAGACGGCCTTGATCGACGCGGCCGCGACACCCGCTTCACGCCCCTTCGTCACGCACGCGGCAATGCACTCGGTCACTGCCTTCAGCCACACCGACGGCCATTGCTCGGCCCACAGCGGTTTCGGCGTGTCAGGCTGATAACCCGCCGCGTGCTGCGCGACGATCGCGCCGTGCTGATCGACGAGCAGCGCCTTCGTGCTCTGCGTGCCGATGTCGACGCCGATGACGTAGTCCATGTTGTCTCCGTGATTGTGCTTCGCCGCCTGCATTTTGCCGGACGGAGTCTCGTGATATCACACCTCGATGGAATCGTCGCGGCCACTGCGATCGACCTTGGCACCGCCCGGGTTCGATTTGTAGAGTGAAGAGGCGTTGCCGATGTACACGACGCTTCGGGCCCCGCAGAACGATGCCCGGCTTGATGCGATGCAGCACGTCGAACGAGGCCGCACGCCGTGTCCCGTGAGGCGCGCGAAAGCCTTTCACAGCAGGGCGTCTTGCGGCGCTGCGCGATGAAAAGCGACGCGCTTTGCCTTGACTTTCATTGAAGCGAATACGATCATTCGTTCACGTATAGAGCAAATGCTCTCATCGGCAGTAACAGAACAATTTGCATGGGCTGGAGCGTGCTTGCGCGCTAACTCCAGCTCAACAGCAAAACAACTTGTATGGGACGGCAGTAGCTAAAGCGCTCACGACCATCCACTGCAATCACTTGCATGGGACCAGAGTAAGCGCTGAAGCGCTAACTCTGGCCGACACAGGAGACGCACATGAATAGCGGGCAACGCAGCGACACGAACGTGATCCTGCATATCGGCGCCGGTTCGTTTCATCGCGCACATCAGGCCTGGTACCTGCACCGGCTGAACGAAGCCACGCAGCCGGGCGAACCCCACTGGTCCCTCACCGTCGGCAACATCCGCAGCGACATGAACGCGGTGATGGAAGCGCTCGCGTCGCAAGGCGGCACCTATACGCTCGAAACCGTCACGCCGCACGGCGAACGCGCGTACGAAACGGTGCGCTCGATCGACCGCGTGCTGCCCTGGACCCCGGAGCTGACGGCGCTGATCGAAGCGGGCTCGGACCCGGCGTGCAAGATCATCGCGTTCACCGTCACCGAAGGCGGCTACTACCTCGACGAGCACGATCGTCTCGATCTCAACAATCCCGATCTGGCGTCCGATCTGAACGGCGGAAGCTCGACGATCTACGGCGCACTCGCAGCCATCCTCGAAGCGCGGATGCGCGCGAACGCCGGCCCGGTCACGATGCAGACGTGCGACAACCTGCGCAGCAACGGCGAGCGCTTTCATCGCGGCATGATCGAATTTCTCGAGCGTCGCGGCGCAACCGAACTGCGCGCGTGGTTCGACGCGAACACGACGAGCCCGTGCTCGATGGTCGATCGCATCACGCCGCGCCCCACGCCCGACGTGCGCGAGCGCGTGAAAGCCGCGACCGGCGTCGACGACAAGGCGCCCGTGATGGGCGAGGCCTTCATCCAGTGGGTGATCGAAGATCATTTCGCGGCCGGACGCCCCGCATGGGAGCGCGTCGGCGCGGAACTGGTCGACTCGGTGCTGCCGTACGAGGAAGCGAAAATCCGCATCCTGAACGCCACGCATAGCTGCATCGCGTGGGCGGGGACGCTCGTCGGCCTGTCGTACATCCACGAAGGCACGCTCGATGCCGACATCCGCCAGTTCGCGTACGACTACGTGACGCAGGACGTGATTCCGTGCCTCACGCCGAGCCCGCTCGATCTCGCGAAGTACCGCGACGTCGTGCTCGACCGCTTCGGCAATCCGCACATCCAGGACACCAACCAGCGCGTCGCCGCAGACGGCTTCTCGAAGCTGCCGGGCTTCATCGCGCCGACGCTGTCCGAGTGCTTCGCGCGCGGCGTCGAGCCCGCGGCCACCGCGATGCTGCCTGCGCTGTTCTTCCGCTTCCTCGACCGCTGGCGGCAGGGCAGGCTGCCGTACGCGTATCAGGACGGTGTGATGGACGAGAAGGTTGCGCGCGGCTTCTTCGCGGCCGCCGATCCGGTCAAGGCATTCGCCGCCGACAAGCTGCTGTGGGGCAGCATGGCCGGCGCCGACCAGCTCGAGAACGCGATGCGCGCTGCGCTCGGGCGGGTGGACGCGTGGCTCGTGAAGCGCGGCGCGTAAGGCTTCGCACGCACGTTCCGTTCACCCTGCTGCATCGCCCGATGCCGCGTATCGCGTGATACGCGGCATCATCGTTTTGCGACCGGCATGCGTGCGCGCTATGGCATGCTGGCGATCCTGGCATCCAGGCGCGGACCGCGGGCATATGACGCTCAGGTCTAACGCCCATGGTCATCCGCGCCGCGCGCGGCTAAAGTAGCGCATCCCATCCACTAAGGTTCTGGCGTCCATGTATCTCGGCATCGACCTCGGCACGTCCGAAGTGAAAGTCCTGCTGCTCGCGCCGGATGGCCGCGTGATCGGCACGGCGGGCTCGCCGTTTACGGTGTCGCGCCCGCATCAGCGCTGGGCCGAGCAGAACCCGGCCGACTGGTGGAATGGCACGCGCGTCGCGCTGTCCGCGCTGCGCGCGAAGTATCCCGAGGAATTCGCGCGGATCCGCGGCATCGGCCTGTCGGGCCAGATGCACGGCGCGGTGCTGCTCGATGCCGAAGACCGCGTGCTGCGCCCCGCGATCCTGTGGAACGACATGCGCAGCGTAGAGGAGTGCGACGAACTGACCGGGCGCGCGCCCGAGCTGCACGCGGTGGCCGGCAATCTCGCGATGCCGGGCTTCACCGCGCCAAAGCTCCTGTGGGTCGCGCGTCACGAACCTGAGATTTTCCGCCGCACCGCATGCGTGCTGCTGCCGAAAGATTATCTGCGCCTGCAACTGACCGGCGACAAGGTCTCCGATCCGTCCGACGCCGCGGGCACGCTGTGGCTCGACGTCGCGAAACGCGACTGGTCCGACGCGCTCCTCGCCGCGTGCGACATGCGCCGCGAGCAGATGCCGCGGCTCGCGGAAGGCAGCGCGCCGTCCGGCATGCTGCGCCCGGAGCTCGCACAGGAATTGGGTCTGCGCGAGCCGGTCGTGGTCGCGGCGGGCGGCGGCGACAACGCGACGAGCGCGATCGGCATCGGCGCGACGCAACCGGGCGATGGCTTCGTGTCGCTCGGCACGTCGGGCGTGCTGTGCGTGGTCGGCGACCGCTTCCGGCCGAATCCGGCTTCCGCCGTGCACGCGTTCTGCCACGCGATTCCGGACCGCTGGCATCAGATGAGCGTCGTGCTGTCCGCGGCGAGCTGTCTGCGCTGGGTCTGCAAGCTCACGTCGACCGACGAGCCGACGCTGCTCGCCGAAATCGAAGCATTGCCCGCCGATGCGCCCGCGAACGCGCCGCTCTTCCTGCCGTATCTGTCCGGCGAACGCACGCCGCACAACGATCCGTTCGCACAGGGCGTGTTCTTCGGCATGACGCACGCAACGGACCGCGCGCTGCTCGGCTACGCGGTGCTCGAAGGCGTGACGCTCGCGCTCACCGACGGCCTCGACGCGCTGCGCGCAGCGGGCACCGAAACCGGCGCGCTGTCGCTGCTCGGCGGCGGCGCGCGCAGCACGTACTGGGCGCAGCTGCTCGCCGATGCGCTCAACACCGCCACGCGCAAGCACGGCGGCGGCGAAACCGGCGCGGCGCTCGGCGCGGCTCGGCTCGGCTGGCTCGCGGCAGGCGGCAAGCCGGACGAGGTGCTGACGAAGCCGCCGGTGCAGGCCGAATTCACGCCGAACGCGGCGCGCCATGCGGCGCTGCGCGAACGGCTCGACAGTTACCGCGCGCTGTACCGACACGTACGGCCGCTTTTCGACCCGTCACGCAAACGGCTCGTGTGAAACCGTCTGCGCCCGGGAACATGCCGGTGCGCGTCGTCATCCACGCCGTCACGGAGACCCTTTCATCGTGCCCAGGTCAACCGAAAAACTCGATCTCGCCACCCGCGCCGCGTGGCTCTACTACGTCGCCGGCAATACCCAGAACGAGATCGCCGAGAAGCTCCAGGTGTCGCGGCCGGTCGCGCAGCGGCTCGTCGCGTTCGCGGTGGAAAAGAACCTGATCCGCGTGCGCGTCGATCATCGGCTCGCCGATTGTCTGTCGCTCGCCGAGCAGCTGTCGCGTCGCTATGACCTCACGATGTGCGAGGTCGTGCCGGTGGACGGCGACAGCGCCGACGAGATCGACCGCAAGCTCGCGGTGGCGGGCGCGCAGGTGATGGAGCGCTACCTCGCCGACGAGAAACCGATGGTCGTCGCGGTCAGCAGCGGGCGCACGCTGAAGGCCGTCGTCGATCAGGTCGGCCAGCTCGACCGGCCGCAGCACCGGCTGGTGTCGATGGTCGGCGCGATCGCGCAGGACGGCTCGTCGAACCGCTACGACGTCGCGATGCATCTGTCCGAGAAGACCGGCGGCAAGCACTTCCTGCTGCCCGCGCCGTTGATGGCCGACAACGAGAACGAACGCGCGCAATGGTGCAATCACCGGCTGTACCGGATCGTCGAATCGCTGTCGAAGGAAGCGGATGTCGCGTTCGTCGGCATCGGCAATATCGGGCCGAACTGTCCGCTGCACGAAGACGGCTTCATCACGTCGGCCGAGGTGAAGGAGCTGATGCAGAAAGGCGCGGTCGCGGAAATGCTCGGGCTGCCGATGGACGCGTCCGGTGCGAGCGTAAATTCGCCAACCGGCCGGCGTGTGACGAGCCTGCATCTCGATTCGCCGCCGAAACGGCCGACCATCGGCTTCGCCGGTGGCGAGCGCAAACGCGCATCGGTGATTGCGGCGCTGAAGGGCGGCTGGCTGTCGGGGCTCGTGACCGATGAGCTGTGCGCGCGGGCGGCATTGACGGCGTGAGGTTGGCGGCGCAAGTTTGCTTCGCGTGCTGAGCGCTCTCTCGCTCACCACAACCCGCGAATCGCGGCGATCCCCTGCGCGCCCGCCGTGCGCGCGAACGGCAGATGTTCGGGCCGCATCCCGCCGAGCGCATAGACCGGCACGCGCGCCTGCTGCACCCATTCCGTGAAACGCGGCCAGCCGAGCGGTTCGGCATCGGGGTGCGTCTGCGTCCGCAGCACGGGCGACAACGTGACGAAGTCGACGCCGAGTTGCGCCGCGCGTTCGAGCTGCTGCACATCGTGGCACGCGGCCGAAATCAGCTTGCGCGTGGACTTCACGAGTTCGAGTTCCTGCGCCGACAGCGACATCAGGCGCCGGCTGTTCAGATGGATGCCGTCCGCGCTCACCGGCTTCGTCAGGTCGAACGCTTCGGGCGGACCGTTCGCGATCAGCGTCGCGCCGCGTGCATGGCAGATTCGCAGCGCGTCGCGCGACAGCGCGGTCCATGCGTCCGGCGTCAGCGTCTTCGCGCGCAACTGCACGAGCGTGATGCCCGCCGATAACGCGGTGTCGAGCCGCGCGAGGAACGCGTCGAACCTGGCGCTGGCATCGGTCGCTGTCGCATCGGTCGCTGTCGCATCGGCCTCCGCCGACGGATCGGGCGTGATCAGGTAGCGGTCGGGCAGCGCGGAAGCGGACATGATCGGCACCTGCGGCGAAGTTCGGCGAGGCTTCGATGATAACCGCCGGGCGCGCGGTCCGGTCTCACCGGATAGAATGACCGTCTGGCCCGCTAAGGGCGTTCCTGATTGGTGCCGCCATGCCGCTCACCGGATTCAGCCACTACAACCTGCGCGCATCGCGCGACACGCTCGATGCGCTGCGCGATTTCTACGTGAACGTCGTCGGACTGAAACAGGGCGAACGTCCGCCGTTCCGCCACTTCGGCTACTGGCTCTATGCCGGCGACAACGCGGTGCTGCATCTGTCGGAAGCGCGTCAGGGCGAAGTGCGCCACACGCAGGTGAGCGGCACGTTCGATCACGTCGCGTTCACCTGCACGGACGCTGCGCAGTTCGAAGCGCATCTCACGCGGCTCGGCATCCGCTATCGCGGCGACGTCGTGCCGCTCACCGATCAATACCAGCTGTTTTTCCAGGACCCGGCGGGCAACGGCGTCGAGCTGAACTTCGCGGGCGAAGCGCCGGCCGGCGCCGTCAGCCATCAGTAACCGCGCGGTCACGCCGGCAAGGACGATCGGCAGTATCCTTGCGGGGCCCCCTCACCCGCTGATTCGCATGAATACGACTCCAGACACTCCCCGCCCGCCGATGCGCGAGCTGACACCGCTCGAAGCGCGCGTCCTCGGCGTGCTCGTCGAAAAGCAGCACACCGTGCCGGACACCTATCCGCTGTCGCTGAACGCGCTGACGTCGGGCTGCAACCAGAAGACCGCGCGCGCACCGGTGATGAACGCGAGCGACGACGACGTGATGTCCGCGCTCGACAGCCTCAAGCGTCTCAGCCTCGTCAACGAGGCGAGCAGCAGCCGCGTGCCGCGCTTCGAGCACAACATGGGCCGCGTGCTCGGCATTCCCACCCAGGCGATCGCGCTACTCGCCACGCTGCTGCTGCGCGGTCCGCAAACGGCCGCCGAGCTGCGGATGAATTCGTCGCGGCTGCATACCTTCGCGGACAACTCGTCGGTCGAAGCGTTTCTCGACGAACTCGCCGCGAAAGAGCCGCCGCGCGTGATCAAGCTGAACCGGATGCCCGGCGAGCGCGAAAGCCGCTGGATGCATCTGCTGTGCGGCGAGGTCGATCAGGACCTCGCGCTGGCGCCTGCTTCGTCAGCGCTCGCCGGCGCCGACGGCTCGCGCAACGAGTTCGATCTGCTGAAGGTCGAATACAAGGCGCTCGCCGATGAAGTCGCGCGGCTGCGTTCGCAGCTGCGCCGGATGGCGGACGAACTCGGCATCGATATCGACAAGGGCGACGCCGATACCGGCACCGACGTGCAGCAGACGTAAACGCACAACGGCCACCGCGTGTGATCGCGGTGGCCGTTCATGTCTTTCGCGCGAGCGGAGCGCGAGCTTATCGCGCCATCAAGCCGCCAGCACCTCGACGATCTTGCGTTCGAACGCCTGGCCATTCGAGTCGAACAGATGGCAGTGGTCCGGCGTCGCGCCAAGCTTCAGCGTCTCGCCCTTCGTGTGCTTCTCGAGCGGTGGAATGCGCGCAATCATGCCTTCCGGCGCAACCGGGCACTCCGAGTACAGATAGGCCGCATCGCCGAGCGATTCCACCGTCATCGTGCGCGTCGCGACGCCGTCGTCGCCCGTCACCACGTGCAGATGCTCCGGCCGGATGCCGACCGTCACCTTGTCGCCCTGCTTCGCGCTGCCCGGCTCGACTGCCACGCGCTGCGTTTCGCCGGTGTCGTAGCGCACCGTCACGCCATCGGCCGCCACCGCCTGCACGACGCCATCGAGGAAATTCATCTTCGGCGAGCCGATGAAGCCCGCGACGAAGCGGTTCGCCGGCGCGTGATAGAGCCGGTTCGGGCTGCCCACCTGCTCGACGTTACCCGCCGACAGCACGACGATCTTGTCCGCGAGCGTCATTGCCTCGACCTGATCGTGCGTCACGTAGATCATCGTCGTCTTCAGTTCGTCGTGCAGACGCGCGAACTCGAGGCGCATCTTCACGCGCAGCGCGGCGTCGAGGTTCGACAGCGGTTCGTCGAACAGGAACACCTTCGGCTTGCGCGTGATCGCGCGGCCGATCGCGACGCGCTGACGCTGGCCGCCGGACAGCTGCTTCGGCTTGCGGTCGAGCAGATGGTCGATGTGCAGGATCTTCGCCGCGTTGCGCACGGCCGCGTCGATCTCGGGCTTCTTCGTGCCCGCGAGCTTGAGGCCGAACGCCATGTTGTCGTACAGCGTCATGTGCGGATAGAGCGCGTACGACTGGAACACCATCGCGATGCCGCGCTTCGCGGGCGGCACCTCGTTCACGCGCACGCCGTCGATGCTGAGGTCGCCGCCGCTGATGTCCTCCAGACCGGCGATCATGCGCATCAACGTCGACTTGCCGCAACCGCTCGGCCCCACGAACACGACGAACTCGCCGTTCGCGATGTCGAGGTTGATGTCGCGCATGACTTCGTTGTCGTCATAGCGCTTGCTGATGTTGCGCAAGGTCAAGCTTGCCATGATGTTGTCTCCTGTTTTACTACGCTGTTGCGCCTGGTTCGCACACCGACGTTTCCGTCAGTGCGAACCGACTGCTGCATGAAGCATCCATTGGGCGACGAGCGCGGGCAGCCGCTGCATGTCGTCGAACACGTGCTGCGCGCCGGCGGCGTGCAGCGCCTCGATCTGTGCGTCGTTCGCATGGCCGCCGCCGATGAAGCCGAGCACGCTCATACCGGCCGCGCGCGCCGCCGTCACGCCCGTCACGCTGTCTTCCACCACGAGGCAGCGCTGCGGCGCGATGCCGAGCTCCTGCGATGCGGCGAGATACACGTCCGGCGCGGGCTTCGGCTGCGCGACCATATCGGCGCAGAACACGCGGCCTTCGAAGTGCGCGGCGAGTCCGGTACGGGCCAGCACCGCGCGCACGTACGGCGAATGGCTGTTGCTCGCGCAGGCCTTCGTGAGCGGAATCTGCGCGAGCGCAGCGGCGATGCCGTCCACGGCCGGCGCCTGGACCGCCGCGCCCTCCACCGCCGCGCGGATCGCGTCGATGTCGTGCTCGTCGAGCGTACGGTCGAGCGCGGTCGCGACGCCGTCGAGCACGCGCTCGATGCGCAGGCCAAGCAGCGGGAGCACCACCGGTTCGACGTCGGCATCGGGCCAGCGCGTCTCGAGCTCGTGCACGAGCATCCGCGCGGCGACGGCTTCGCTGTCGATCAGTACGCCGTCGCAATCGCAGATCAGCAGGTGCTGCGTGTCGGTCATTTCACCGCCCCGAAGGTCAGGCCACGCACGAGCTGTTTCTGCGACAGCCAGCCGACGATCAGGATCGGCGCGACCGCCAGCAGCGACGCGGCCGACAGCTTCGCCCAGAACAGGCCCTCAGGGCTCGAATACGACGCGATGAACACCGTCAGCGGCGCCGCGTTCGAACTCGACAGGTTGATGCTCCAGAACGCCTCGTTCCACGACATGATGACGAGCAGCAGCGCCGTCGATGCGAGGCCCGGCAGCGCCATCGGCATCAGCAGGTAGATGATTTCCTGCCACGTCGCCGCGCCGTCGATGCGACCGGCTTCGAGAATGTCGCGCGGAATCTCGTTGAAGTACGTGAACGCCATCCACACCGCGATCGGCAGATTGATCAGCGTGTAGACGATGACGAGACCCGAGACCGTATCGAGCAGCCCGCTGTTCTTCCACAGCAGATAGATCGGCACCAGCACGCCGACCGACGGCATCATCTTCGTCGACAGCATCCACAGCAGCACCGACTGCGTGCGCTTGTTCGGGAAGAACGCCATGGCATACGCGCAGGGCACCGCGAGCACGAGGCACAGCACCGTGACGCCGACCGAGATCAGCACCGAGTTCCATGCGAACGCGAAGTAGTTGCTGCGCGCGAACACCTCGCGGAAGCTGTCGAGCGTCGGCGTGAAGAAGAGCGACAGCGAGTACGCCTGCTGCTCGGTCTTGAACGCCGTGATCGCGATCCAGAAGATCGGGAAGAACAGCAGCAGCGAGACGATCCACGCGACGATGCCCGGGATCGCGCGCCCCACAGATTCGAGCGGCGAGCGGGTGGGCGCCGTGGTCGGCGCCGGAGAAGAGACGGCCTGGCTCATTTTTCGTACTCCCCTTTGAGGTTCTTCGCGAGCATGCGCACGAGGAAGAACGACACGATGTTCGCCAGCACGACCGCGAGAATGCCGCCTGCGGACGCGAGGCCGACGTCGAACTGCTGCAGGCCGAGTGCGTAGATCAGGTACGACAGGTTGGTGGTCGCGTCGCCCGGACCGCCGCTCGTCGTCGTGTAGATCTCGGCGAAGATCGACAGCAGGAAAATCGTTTCCATCATCACGACGACCGCGATTGCCCGTCGCAGGTGCGGCAACGTGATGAAGAAGAACATCGAGAACGGGCCGGCGCCATCGATTTTCGCGGCTTCCTTCTGCTCCTGGTCGAGCGACTGGATCGCCGTGAACAGGATCAGGAACGCGAACGGCAGCCATTCCCACGACACGATGATGACGATCGACGTGAGCGGATAGGTCGCGAACCAGTCGATCGGCGTGAGACCCATCCAGCGCATCACGGCCGCGATGATCCCGTACACCGGGTGGAAGATCATGTTCTTCCAGATCAGCGCGCTGACCGTCGGCATCACGAAGAACGGCCCGATCGCGAGCAGCCGCGCGATGCCTTGTCCGTAGAACTTGCGGTCGAACAGCACCGCCATCAGCACCCCGCCCACCACCGTGACCACGAGCGTCCAGCCGATCAAGAGCAGCGTGTTGATGATCGACGGCACGAACGACGGATCGGTCGCGAGGTACTTGTAGTTGTCGATGCCCGCGAAACCCTTCAGGTCCGGGTTCAGCAGGTTGTAGTGCGAGAACGAAAACCAGATCGTCATCGCGAGTGGAATCGCCATCCAGAGAAACAGCACGGCGACCGACGGCGTGATCAGCCAGCGGGTCGACGATGCTCTTCGCGCTTCGCGATCCTGCTCGGTGTGGGCGTGTACCTGCATGAGAGGAAGATTGGTGTGACGCATGATCGGGCCACCTCTTCGGTAGTGCGCGAACTGCGCGGAGGACGCAGCCGCTGTGCTGCTGGGTCCGGCCGGCGGGCACCGGCCGGAACGCTTCGGTCCCGGCACACGGCGGCTATGCGCCGCCGCGCGCGGACCTCACTGGCGCTTGCCTGAGAGCCAGCTTACTTCTGGTAGCCGGCCTGGCGCACTGCGCGATCGGCTGCCGCGTTACCCGCGGCGAGTGCCTGGTCGACCGACATCTGGCCTGCCACCGCACCCGAGATGCTCTGGCCGACCACCGTACCGAACGACTGGAACTCAGGAATGCCAACGAACTGCACACCCGTGTACGGCACCGGCTTCGCGGTCGGATGATTCGGATCCGCGGATTCGATCGCCTTCAGCACGAAGTCGGAGAACGGTGCGGCCTGCTTGTACTCCGGACGGTCATACGTCGACTTGCGGGTGCCCGGCGGCACTGACGCCCAGCCTTCGTCCTTCGCGACCATTTCGATGTACTGCTTCGACGTCGCCCACTCGATGAACTTCTTCGCCGCATCCTGCTGCTTCGACGACTTCGGAATCGCGAGCGCCCACGACCACAGCCAGTGCGAGCCGTTCGGCGTGACTTCGACCGGCGCCGGCGCGAAACCGACCTTGTCCGCGATCTGCGACTGCGACTTGTTGTAGAGCATGCCCGCCGCCACCGTCGCGTCGATCCACATGCCGCACTTGCCCGACGACATCAGCGTCAGGTTTTCGTTGAAGCCGTTCGAGCTCGCTCCCGGAGGGCCATCCTTCTTCAGCAGGTCCGTGTAGAACGTGACGGCCTTCTTCCATTCCGGCGACGTCAGCTGCGCGTGCCACTTCTCGTCGAACCAGCGGCCGCCGAAGGTGTTCACGAGCGTCGTCACGTACGCCATGTTCTCGCCCCAGCCTGCCTTGCCGCGCAGACAGATGCCGTAGACGCCGTTCGCCTTGTCGGTGAGCTTGTCGGCGAACTCCTTGATCTGGTCGTAGGTCGGTTGCGCCGGCATCGTCAGGCCCTTCGCCTGGAACAGGTCCTTGCGATAGAACGTCATCGAGCTCTCGACGTAGAACGGCAGCGCGTACAGCGTGCCGTTCGACGACAGGCCGTCACGCGCGGGCTTCACGACGTCGTTGAGATCGTAGTCGGCCGGCAGGTTCGTGAGCGGCGAGAGCCAGCCGCGCTTGCCCCACTGCGGCGCTTCGTACGTGCCGATCATCATCACGTCGAACTGGCCGCTGTTGGTCGTGATGTCGGTCGTCGCGCGCTGACGCAGCACGTTCTCCTCGAGGATCACCCAGTTGAGCTTGATGCCGGGATTGGCCTGCTCGAACGCTGGCGCCAGCTTCTTCAGCTCGATCATGTCCGGGTTGTTCAACGCGGCAATCGTCACCGTCTGTGCGGATGCGCCGAGCGACGCGCACAGCACGGCAGCAGCGCTCACCGCCTTCAGCGCGAATCGATGGACTGGTTTCATTGCTTGTCTCCTTTTTCGTTTGATGCGTGGCTGCGTTCTGGCGCCAACGTTTTGCGGGTGGAAATCAGCTCATCCAGTTGCCGCCGTCGACGTTGAGCGTCTGGGCGGTGATGTAATCGGCATCCGCCGAAGCTAGAAAGAGTGCGGCGCCGGTGAGGTCCTCGGGTACCCCCATCCGGCCGAGCGGAACCGCTTCGCCGACGAGACGTTTCTTCTCGCCGATCGGGCGGTTCTCGTAACGCGCGAAAAGGGCATCGACGTCTTTCCACATCGGCGTATCGACGACGCCGGGTGCGATGCCATTGACGTTGATCTTGTGCGGTGCAAGCGCGAGTGCGGCCGATTGCGTATAGCTCAGCACGGCTGCCTTCGTCGCGCAATAGTGCGAAACCAGTGCCTCGCCGCGACGCCCTGCCTGCGACGACATGTTGATGATCTTGCCGCCTTGCCCCTGCTCGACCATCTGGCGCGCAACGAGTTGCATCAGGAAGAACATGCCCTTCACGTTGACGGCGAAGAGCCGGTCGTACACGTCCCAGGATTCGTCGAGCAGCGGGCGCATGTCGAACAGCGCCGCGTTGTTGAAGAGGATATCGATGCGGCCGAAGCGCTCGACCGTCGCGGCGACGATGCGTTCCAGATCGTCGCGGCGCGTGACGTCCGCCGACAGCGTGAGCACGCGGTCCGGAGCGGACTCGACGAGCGCCTGCGCGAATGCATCGGCCGGCTTCACGTCGACCAGCACGCAGCGCGCGCCTTCGTCCAGATAGCGACGCGCGACCGCTTCGCCGATACCGCTGGCCGCGCCCGTCAGAATCGCCACCTTGTCCTGCAATCGTGCCGTCACAGACTGTCTCCGATCGTTCTGCTTTTGCCCTGCGCAGTGAGCGAACGCTCATCACGCGATCAATTGCTCTGTTTGTGGTCGAATGATCGGATACGTGTCGGACGATGTCAAGCCGCGCATCGAGATTTCGATGGTGCGCCGCGTCAGTCCATCGTAGGTCATTTCCGCGCGAATCGATGACACGCTTCGTGATACGTTATATCATCGCGCCTCCGGTATCCTGGCTGCTTCGGATACCTCTTTCGCGCCTGCTCCCCTTCAGAAGAGTACCGACGATGACCACGTCCAGCCTTTCACCCTCGCTGCCCAACTGTCTGCATAAGCGTCTGCGCGCCGTGCGCCGGATCGCGCTGTCGCTCGCCGGCGGCTTCGCCGCCCTCACCTTCGCGCACGCCGCGTTCGCCGCCGGCGGCAAGCTGCCGGTCGTCGCCGCCGAGAACTTTTACGGCGACGTGATCAAGCAGCTGGGCGGCGACAACGTCGACGTGACCAGCATCCTCAGCAACCCCGACCAGGATCCGCATCTGTTCGAAGCGAGCCCGAAGACGGCGCGCGCGCTGCAGAACGCGAGCCTTGTGGTGTACAACGGCGCCGATTACGATCCGTGGATGGCCAAGCTGCTGGGCGCGTCGAAGAACGCGAAACGCACGGTGATCGTCGCGGCGGACCTCGTGGGCAAGAAGGCGGGCGACAACCCGCATCTGTGGTACGACCCGCAGACGATGCCCGCTGTCGCGCGCGCGGTCGCCGCGGCGCTCGATTCGGCTGACCCGGCGCACAAACCGGCGTACGATGCGAACCTCGCGAAGTTCCTCGCGTCGCTGCAGCCGATCGACAGCAAAGTCGCCGATCTGAAGGGCCGCTATGCGAAGGTGCCGGTCACGGCGACGGAACCGGTGTTCGGCTATATGTCTGATGCGATCGGGCTCGACATGCGCAACCTGAGCTTCCAGCTCGCAACGATGAACGACACCGAGGCAAGCGCGACGGACATCGCCGCGTTCGAACGCGATCTGCACGAGCGCCGCGTGCACGTGCTGATCTATAACAGCCAGGCCACCGAGGCACTGACGAAGCGCATGCTGAAGCTCGCGAAAGACTCGAAGGTGCCGACGATGAGCGTGACGGAGACGGAACCGGCGGGCAAGCATTACCAGCAGTGGATGCTGTCGCAACTCGACGCGCTCGACACCGCGCTGGCAGCCTTCAAGTAAAAGTAACGACGCGCGGCGCACGAACGCCGCCGAAGCCTGCACAATGCAGGCAAGAGACACGCAACACGGACATCCATGAACCAGACCGACCGCCCGACCGCGCGGCCCGCCGACGGCACCTCCGCTAGCGCGCCCGCGCTCGAGCTCGACGCGGTCACGCTCGAACTCGGCGAACGCACGATCTTGCGCGACGCGAGCCTCACCATCCGCCAGGGCGAGTTCATCGGGGTGCTCGGTCCAAACGGCGCCGGCAAGACGACGCTGATGCGCGCGGTGCTCGGTCTCGTGCCCGCGGCGGCCGGCTCGATCCGCGTGCTCGGCGAGACCGTGATGCGCGGCAACGCGTCGATCGGCTACATGCCGCAGACGCGCAGCGCGCTTGCGGGGCGCCGGGTACGCGGCCGCGATTTCGTCGCGATGGCCGCCGACGGTCACCGCTGGGGCCTGCCGCACGCGGATCCGAAAACGCGCGCCGATGTCGACCGCGTGCTGGAACTCGTCGGCGCGACAAAGCTGGCCACGCGGCCGCTGTCGGAGCTGTCGGGCGGCGAGCGGCAGCGGCTGCTGCTCGCGCAGTGCCTGCTCGGCGAGCCGCGTCTGCTGCTGCTCGACGAACCGCTGATCAGCCTCGATCCGAATCATCAGCGCGGCGTCGTGGAACTCGTGCGGCGCGTGCAGCGCGAGCTCGGCATCACGGTGCTGTTCTCCGCGCACGAACTCAATCCGCTCCTCAACGCGCTCGACCGCGTGCTGTATCTCGGCAGCGGCGTCGCGGCGCTCGGCACGGTCGATGAAGTCATCACGAAGCCGGTGCTGTCGCGGCTGTACGGTTCGCCGATCGACGTGATGCGCGTGAACGGCCGCATCTTCGTGATGTCCGGCGACGTCGAAGTGGAAAAGCACGATCACGAGCACGAAGACGAAGACGGCCACGCGCACGACCATGGCGCGGCGTCGCATGGGCATTCGCACGCGCATGCTCACGAACACTCGCATCACCATCACGCCTCACGCGACGGACACACGCACGATGTTTGAATACGACTTCATGGTCAACGCATTCGCGGCGTCGGGGATCGTCGCGGTGCTGGCGGGGATCGTCGGGTATTTTCTGGTGATGCGCGGGCAGACCTTCGCGGGGCACGCGCTATCGCACGTCGGCTTCACGGGCGCGACGGGCGCCGTGCTGATCGGCATCTCGCCGATCTGGGGGATGATCGGCTTCACGCTCGCCGCGGGTGTCGGCATGGGCGCCCTCGGCGAGCGCCTCGCGGGCCGCGATGTCGCGATCGGCGTGATCCTGTCGCTGTCGCTCGGCTTCGGTCTGCTGTTTCTGCACTTCTTTACCGCGTATGCGACGCAGGTCACCGCGCTGCTGTTCGGCAACGTGCTCGGCGTGAATACGGAGACGCTCGGCGTGCTTGCAGGGCTCGCGGTCGTGAGCCTGATCGCGCTCGCGGCAATCATGCGGCCGCTCCTGTTCGCGTCGCTGCAACCTGAGCTCGCGGAAGCGAAAGGCGTATCGCTGCGCTTCGTGTCCGTGCTGTTTCTCGCGATCACCGCGCTCGCGGTGGCGGCGTGCACGCAGATCGTCGGCGTGCTGCTGGTGTTCACGCTGATGGTGGGGCCGGCCGCGGCCGCGCAGAACATGACGACGCGGCTGTCGAGCGGGCTCGTCGTGGCCGCGCTGCTCGCGCTCGTGCAGGCGTGGCTCGGCGTGACGCTCGCGTTCTACACCGACTGGCCGACGAGCTTCTGGATCACCGCGCTCGCCGCGCTCGTCTATGCGGGGAGTCTGCTGGGGCGTCGTTAACCGCGCCTGACCCGTGGGCCTCATCTGTCGATCACATCGCGCCGCCCTTGCCGCGCTCCGCGAAAGCCATTCGCGGGTATACCCTGCCGCCCGCACGACCATTCCGAAATGGCGTTATGCGTCGTGCCGAATACAGTTCATGGACTCTCACGCATATCGCGCGGCGCCCGCTGCCGGTATGCCCCACCGGTGCGAAGGCGCCACGGCCCCGCACCGTCCGCCATCCCGCCTCTACGCGCAATCCGGGCGATCCGCCGCGCCCGTCCGGGACCGTCACGCATATGACCACCGGAAAGCCCGGAATAGACACCATCAGACTTGTCCGGTTTTATCGTCCCGCATACCTTGGAGTCATCCTAAAACACATGATGTGGAGAGAGACGCCATGCAATCGAAACAGGTCCACCCGTGCGACGAGCGACTGCCGGCAGGGCAGCTGCTCACGCTCGGTATCCAGCACGTGCTCGTGATGTATGCGGGCGCCGTCGCCGTGCCGCTGATCATCGGCACCGCGCTGAAGCTGCCCAAGGAGCAGATCGCGTTTCTGATCAGCGCCGATCTCTTTTCCTGCGGCATCGCCACGCTGATCCAGACCCTCGGCCTGTGGATCTTCGGCATCCGCCTGCCGGTCATCATGGGCTGCACGTTCGCCGCCGTCGGACCGATGATCGCGATCGGCACGAACCCGAGTCTCGGGATCCTCGACATCTTCGGTTCGACGATCGCGGCCGGCGTGATCGGCATCCTGCTCGCGCCCGCGATCGGCAAACTGCTGCGCTTCTTCCCGCCGGTGGTGGTCGGCACCGTGATCTCGGTGATCGGGCTCTCGCTGATGGAAGTGGGCATCAACTGGGCGGCAGGCGGCGTCGGCAATCCGGATTACGGCAATCCGGTCTATCTCGGCCTGTCGCTCGTCGTGCTGATGCTGATCCTGCTGATCAACAAGTTCGGCCGCGGCTTCGTCGCGAACATTTCGGTGCTGCTCGGCATTGTCGCGGGCTTCGTGATCGCGGCGCTGCTCGGCCGCGTCAACATGGACGGCGTGACGGCCGCGCCGTGGGTCGGCTTCGTGATGCCGTTCCACTTCGGGCTGCCGCACTTCGATCCGCTGTCGATCGCGACGATGGTCACCGTGATGTTCGTCACGTTCATCGAATCGACCGGCATGTTCCTCGCGGTCGGCGACATGGTCGAGCGTCCTGTGGACCAGAAAGCGCTGGTGCGCGGCCTGCGCGTGGATGGTCTCGGCACGCTGATCGGCGGCATCTTCAACTCGTTTCCGCACACGTCGTTCTCGCAGAACGTCGGGCTGATCGGCGTGACGGGTGTGAAGAGCCGCTTCGTCTGCGCGACGGGCGGCGTGATCCTGGTGCTGCTGGGGCTGTTTCCGAAGATGGCGCAGGTGGTCGCTTCGGTGCCCGCGTTCGTGCTGGGCGGCGCCGGCATCGTGATGTTCGGGATGGTGGCGGCAAACGGCATCAAGGTGCTGTCGCGCGTCGACTTCACGAAGAATCATCACAACCTGTTCATCGTCGCGGTGAGCATCGGGCTCGGCCTCGTACCGGTCGTATCGCCGCATTTCTTCGCGAAACTGCCGGCCGCGCTGTCGCCGCTCCTGCATAGCGGCATTCTGCTCGCGTCGGCTTCGGCAGTGATCCTGAACATCATCTTCAACGGCGTGAAGAACGAGCGCGGTGCGCGACGCGACATCCACCGCGCGGGAAACGACTTCGACGGACGCACGGGCAATGAAGGCAACCCCGCCGCGGGCGACAACCTGATGAGCGCCGCGGACCTGCATTAACCGGTTTTGCCAGCAGAGAACGCCACGGCTCGCCGTGGCGTTTTTTTTTTGCGATAGCGCCAGGCCTGTTGGCTATGTCTTTCGGAATGCTTGTCGACGCCGTACTTCAGGATCTCGGGACATGTTCAACCTGCGGGTGCGTTCAAGTGTCCCTGGCGCTCTTCTTCTGGATCTGGCTCAATGTCGGCGTGCCGCTGATCGGGCCGGTCGTCACGCTCGCGCTCGCCGTGCCAGCACACGGCGTTACCGTCATGAAGCCGCTGATTGCGGAATCGGTGGGCCGCCGGCAACTGCTATGGACCGCGAACGGCCTGGCGGCCAGCACGATCTACGAGGCATTGATCGCGCTTTGCCTCGTGATCCGCTTCGCGTGCTCGGTCATCGTGACAGTGTCGTTGATCAAGAATCACGCGGGTCGGATACCCCGGGCCCGCATGGGTTCAGCCAGATCGAAGCGACCGGGGGATGCCCGGTCCGCACGTGAGGCACCTGCGCCGCTGGTCCTGCATGAGTTGATCGCTCTCTCGGCAATCAGCGCGGCTATTTCCATCGCTTTGCATACCTACACAAACTGATCTTGGCTGGTTTCTCAATCCTCTATGTTATGGAGCAACAACAATGAACAGATTTATCCGCTACTGCTACGAATCGCCGGAGAACTGCGACACGGTCATCAAATGGACTGCCGGCATCGCCTGCGGTACCTCGGCTATCGGCCTGGTCGCGCTGACGGTTATGCGTATTCTTATGTGACACGCCCTCGCGTTCCGATCCGTATGTCGGAACGTGCCTCCACCAACCGGCCACCCACCGTGCGCGGACAAGAAAAAAGCCGCTACCGGTCAATCAACCGGTAGCGGCTTCGATCTTCATCAGGGCGCCAGGAGTCGTCCGATTCCTGGCACGCGTCGTCAAGACGCAATCAATACCTCATCAACCCGCCGGCGGCGCCGACGCAGCCACCGGCGCGCTCGCCGAACCGTAGTCGGTCGGCGCATCGGCCGGCCGCGGCTGGTCGCCCGTATGCTCGATCCAGCCGCCACCCAGGTACTGGTACAGGTCAACCAGGTTGGTCAGCCGCGCGAGGCGCGCGTTGATCAGCGTCTGCTGCGCGGTGTACAGATCGGTCTGTGCAGTCAGCACGGTCAGATAGCTGTCCACGCCGTTCTTGTACCGCAGCTCCGACAGATCGAGGCGGCGCTGTTCCGCCTGCGTGTCGCGCGCGAGCGCATCGATCTGCTGGTCATATGTGCCGCGTGCCGCCAGTCCGTCCGCCACTTCGCGGAAGGCCGTCTGGATCGCTTTCTCGTACTGCGCAATCTGCACCTTCTTCTCGACGTGCGCGAGATCGAGGTTGGCGATATTGGTGCCGCCCTCGAAAATCGGCGCCGTGATCGACGGCGCGAACGACCATGCCGCCGACCCAGCCTTGAACAGCCCGCCGAGCGTCGGGCTCTCGGTACCGAACGTGCCGGTCAGCGAGATCTTCGGGAAAAACGCCGCGCGCGCGGCGCCGATGTTCGCGTTCGCCGCCAGCAGCTGCTCTTCCGCTTCCATGATGTCCGGACGGCGGGTCAGCAGATCCGACGGCAAGCCGGCGGGGACGTCGGTCAGGATGTTCTGGTCGTTGAGCGGCAGCCCCGGCTTCAGGTCCGCAGGCAGCGGCTCGCCGATCAGCAGCACCAGCGCGTTTTCAGCCTGCGCGCGCAGACGCGCCTGCGCCTGCTGGTTCGCCGTGGCCTGCTCGACCACCGTCTGTGCCTGACGCAAGTCCAGCTCCGTGCCGGTGCCGGTATCGAACTGCAGTTTCGTGATGCGATACGAGTCCTGCGCGGTCTTCAGCGTGTCTTCGGTCACCTTCAGCAGATCGTCGTACGCGAGCACCGTCAGGTACTGGTCGGCCACCTGCGACACCAGCGACAGCTGCGCCGCCTTGCGCGCCTGCGCGGTCGCCAGGTACTCGTGCAACGCCTGATCTTTCAGGCTGCGAATGCGGCCCCAGAAGTCGATTTCCCACGATGCGCTCAAGCCCACCGTATAGGTGGACGAAAGCGTCTGGCCGAAGTACGTCAGGTCCGCCGGCGTACGCGCGCGGCTGCCGTCCGCGACCGCGTTGAGCGTCGGGAACAGCTGCGCGCGCTGGATCTGGAACTGCGCGCGCGCCTCTTCGACATTCAGCGCCGACACCCGCAGATCGCGGTTGTTCTTCAGCGCGATCTCGATCAGCTCCTGCATCCGCGGATCGACGAAGAAGTCGCGCCAGCCGAGATCCGCGGCAGCCACGCCATTCGCCGTATGTCCCGCCGCCGCTGCGGGCTGCGTGTCGTACACGCCGCCGGTCGGGAAGGTCGCCGCGACCGGCGCGGCCGGCCGGTCGTAGTGCGGCTCCATCGTGCAACCCGCGACGACGAAGGCCGCCGCGATTGCGATCAACGATATTTTTTGCATTGCCTTGTCCTCAGCTCGCCGACCCGTTGCCCGAACCGCCCGAGCCACCTGAACCACCGCCACCACCTTGCGGATCGTGCGGATGGTGCTCGTCATAGTGGCGCAGCGCCTCGTCCGGATCTTCCTTCTCGCCCGCAAAGCTCGCCCGGATCACGACGAAGAACATCGGGATCAGGAAAATCGCGAGGAACGTCGCGGTCAGCATCCCGCCGATCACGCCCGTGCCGATCGCGTGCTGGCTCGCCGAACCCGCGCCGTTACTGACCGCGAGCGGCAGCACGCCGAGCACGAACGCGAGCGACGTCATCAGGATCGGTCGCAGCCGCAGACGCGCCGCCTCCAGCGCCGCTTCCACCGGCCCCATGCCCTCGCCCTGCTGCAGTTCCCGCGCGAACTCGACGATCAGGATCGCGTTCTTGGCCGACAGACCCACCGTGGTCAACAGACCCACCTGGAAGAACACGTCGTTCTCGAGACCGCGCAGCGTCACCGCGAGCAGCGCGCCGAGCACGCCGAGCGGCACCACCATGATCACCGCGAACGGAATCGACCAGCTTTCGTACAGCGCCGCGAGACACAGGAACACGACGAGGATCGAGATGCCGTACAGGATCGGCGCCTGCGAACCGGACTGGATTTCCTGATACGACAGACCCGTCCATTCATAGCCGATACCCGCGGGCAGCTTCGCCGCGATCTTTTCCATCGCCGTCATCGCCTGGCCGGTACTCTTGCCGGCGGCCGCCGCGCCCTGGATTTCCATCGCCGAGATGCCGTTGTAACGCTCGAGCTTCGGCGAACCGTACGTCCAGTGGCCGGTCGCGAATGCGCTGAACGGCACCATCCCGCCCGCACCGTTACGCACGTACCAGACGTTCAGATCCGACGGGTTCATGCGGAACGGCGCGTCGCCCATCAGGTACACCTTCTTGATCCGGTTGTCCGTATCGAGGAAGTTGTTCACGTACTGCGACGCCCACGCGATCGAGAACGTCTGGTCGATCGTCGACGCGGAGAGACCGAGCGCCAGCGCCTTTTCGCGGTCGATGTCGACCTTGAACTGCGGCGTGTCGTTCAGGCCGTTCGGGCGCACCAGCGCGAGCGTCGGGTCCTTCGATGCCATGCCGAGCAGCTGGTTGCGCGCGGCCATCAGCTTCTCGTGACCCAGCCCGCCGCGGTCTTCCAGTTCGAAGTCGAAGCCCGATGCGGTGCCCAGTTCAGGGATCGACGGCGGATTCACCGGAATCACGACCCCGTCCTTGTACGACGCAAAGTGTCCGAACATGCGGCCGACGAGCGCCTGCACCTTCTGGTCCGCGTGCGTGCGCTGCGAGTAGTCCTTCAGGCGCACGAACACGAGACCCGAGTTCTGGCCACGGCCCGCGAAGCTGAAGCCGTTCACCGTGAACACCGACTCGACGATGCTCTTCTCGTCGTTGAGCAGATAGTGCGAGATGTTCTCGAGCGTGCGGCCCGTGGTTTCCTGCGTCGAGCCCGACGGCGTCTGCACGATCACGAACATCGTGCCCTGGTCTTCGTCCGGCAGGAACGACTTCGGCAGACGCACGAACAGCATGCCCACCGCGACGATCACCGCGAGATAGATGATCAGCCAGCGGCCGGAACGCTTGATCACATGGTGCACGCCCTTGTGATACTGGTCGCGGCTCTTGTCGAAGTTGCGGTTGAACCAGCCGAAGAAGCCCTTCTTCTCTTCATGATGGCCCTGCGGGATCGGCTTGAGAATCGTCGCGCACAAGGCCGGCGTGAGAATCAGCGCGACCAGTACCGAGAGCACCATCGCCGCGACGATGGTCAGCGAGAACTGCCGGTAGATCGCGCCCACCGAACCGCCCGAGAACGCCACCGGCACGAACACCGCCGACAGCACCAGCGCCACGCCAACCAGTGCGCCGGTGATCTGGCCCATCGCCTTGCGGGTCGCGTCCCTCGGCGATAGCCCTTCCTCCGCCATCACCCGCTCGACGTTCTCGACCACCACGATCGCATCGTCCACCAGCAGGCCGATCGCGAGCACGAGACCGAACATCGACAGCACGTTGATCGAGAAGCCCACCGCCGCCATGATCGCGAACGTACCGAGCAGCACCACCGGCACCGCGATCGTCGGGATCAGCGTGGCCCGCAGGTTCTGCAGGAACAGGTACATCACGAGGAACACGAGGACGATACCTTCCAGCAGCGTCTTGATCACTTCCTCGATCGACAGGCGCACGAACGGCGTCGTGTCGTACGGATACTTCACGACGAGGCCATGCGGGAAGTACTTCGACAGCTGGTCGATCTTCTGGCGCACCAGCTTCGCGGTCTGCAGCGCGTTCGCGCCCGTCGCGAGCTGGATACCGAAGCCCGCCGTCGGCTGGCCGTTGTACTTCGTATCGAAGTTGTAGTTTTCACCGCCCAGGTCGATGCGCGCCACGTCCTTCAGCAGCACCTTCGAGCCGTCCTGGTTCACCTTCAGCAGCACGTTGCCGAACTGCGCGGGCGTCTGCAGCAGCGTCGATTCGGTGATCGTCGCCTGCAGCGCCTGGCCCGCGACCGCCGGCGTACCGCCCAGCTGGCCGCCCGCGATCTGGACGTTCTGCGCCTGCAGCGCGGTCACGACGTCGACCGGTGTGAGGCCATAGTTGGTCAACCGGTTCGGGTCGAGCCAGATCCGCATCGCGTACTGCGAGCCGAACAGCGTGACGGTACCGACGCCGTCGATCCGGCTCACCGGGTCTTCGACGTTCGACGCGACGTAGTTCGCGAGGTCGTACTTCGACATGCTGCCGTCTTCCGACACGAACGCCATCACCAGCAGGAAGCTGCTGCTCGACTTCGTCACCTTCGTGCCGAGCTGCTGCACGACTTCCGGCAGGAGCGGCGTGGCGAGCTGCAGCTTGTTCTGCACCTGCACCTGCGCGATGTCCGGATTGGTGCCGGCCGCGAAGGTCAGCGTGATGGTCGCCGTGCCCGAGTCGTCAGAGGTGGACGACAGGTACAGCAGGTGGTCGAGACCGCTCATCTGCTGCTCGATCACCTGGGTGACGGTGTTTTCGACCGTCTTCGCCGAAGCGCCCGGATAGGTCGCGGAAATCTGGATGGATGGCGGCGCGATGGTCGGATACTGCGCGACCGGCAGCGTGAAGATCGAAGCGATCCCCGCCAGCATCAGGACGATGGCGATCACCCACGCAAAGATGGGGCGATCGATAAAGAACTTTGCCATGAAGCAGGCTCCCTGTTATTACGCGCCCGAGGCCGCCGAGCCGGCTTGCGCCGGTTGCGCGCCCGAGGCGGCCGTGCTGCTGGCCGCGGCGCCGCTCGCGCCGGGCGCCGCTGCGCCGGCT
>NZ_QQOA01000040.1 GCF_003443895.1 Paraburkholderia phosphatilytica
GGCGCGGCCGTGGCGGCCGGCGCGCTGGCGCCCGACGCCGGTGCCGCCGCAGCCGCGGCGCCAGCATTGCCGGTAGCCGCACCGGCGGCGCCTGCCGCGCCCGCCGCACCTGCGGCCGGCGCACCGGTATCGACGTCATCGTACTTCGGCAGCGCCTGATCTTCATCCGACGACGCTGCCGCCTTGCCGTCCGACAGCAGATAACGGCGGCGCTGCAGATACGCGTTACGCACGAACGAGTATTTGTCCAGCGCGGCACCGGCCAGAATATCGCCCGCGCCGAGCAGATTCGCCCGCGTGTTGATGATGTTCAGCGCATACAGCCCCCAGCTCACGCTGTCCGGCTGCACGTAGGTGAGCGGATTGACGTAGTAGTTGCCGACCGAGCCGACCGCGTCGCGCACCGTGCTCGGGCCGAACAGCGGCAGCACCAGGTACGGCCCCGCCGGCACGCCATAGTGCCCGAGCGTCAGGCCCAGATCCTGGTTGTGCTTCGGCAGCCGCGCCTGGGTCGCGACGTCGAACAGGCCGCCCACGCCGAACACCGTGTTGATCGCAACCCGCATCACGTCTTCGACACCATCGGTGATCTTCAGCTGCAGGAAGTTGTTCGCCGCCGTGTAGACGTCGCCGATGTTCGAGAAGAAGTTGGTCACGCTGTCACGCACCGGCTGCGGCGTGATCTTCACATAGCCTTGCGCGACGGGCTTCAGCGCGTACTGGTCGACCTTGTCGTTGAACGTGAAGACGGTGCGGTTGAAGCCTTCGAACGGATCGTCCTTCGAAGGCGTCTGCACCGTCGCGCAGCCGGCGAGCATGCCCACCGCCAGCGTGACCGCGAGCGTTCCGGCACGGACGCGCAGGGTTTTCATTGTTGTTCTCCTCATTGGCTCGCCGCGCCGGGCGCAGCCGGTGTGGGCGACACCGGCGCCGGACCTGCGGGCGCGGGAGACGGCACGGCGCTGCCGCCCGCCGCCGGCTTCGCGGCGCCAGAATCCGCCGCCTTGCTGTACAGGAACTGACCGATCAGATTCTCGAGCACGATCGCCGACTGCGTCATCGCAATGGTATCGCCGGCCTTCAGCATCTCGGTGTCGCCGCCGGGCTCGAGCCCGATGTACTGCTCGCCGAGCAGGCCCGACGTCAGGATCTTCGCCGACGTGTCCTTCGGAAACTGGTACTGCTTGTCCAGATCGATCGTGACGACCGCCTGGTACGCGTTGCTGTCGAAGCCGATCGATGCCACGCGGCCCACCGTCACGCCCGCGCTCTTCACTGGCGCGCGCACCTTGAGCCCGCCGATGTTGTCGAACTTGAGCTTGACCGGGTACGTGGCCTGGAACGACAACGAGCTCATGTTGCCGGCCTTCAGCGCGAGGAACAGCAGCGCGATGAAACCCAGCACCACGAACAGGCCGACCCAGAAGTCGAGAGCAGTCTTTTTCATTGCCTTCCCAAGAGAATTCGTTGCGGCGGCCGCGCATCCGTGGGGCGCGGCAAAGGCCTGCGCCAGGACGCGGCGTGGCCGCCCTAGCTGAACATCAATGCGGTCAACAGGAAATCGAGGCCGAGCACGGCAAGCGACGCGTAGACGACGGTCTTCGTCGTCGCGCGGGAAACGCCTTCGGGCGTGGGCTTCGCCTCGTAACCCTGGAACAGCGCGACGAACGTCACCGCGAACCCGAATACGATACTCTTCACGACGCCGTTGCCCACGTCGCGCCACACATCCACGCCGCCCTGCATCTGCGACCAGAACGCGCCCGCATCCACGCCGATCAGCAGCACGCCGACCACATATCCGCCGAACACGCCCACCGCGCTGAAGATCGCCGCAAGGACCGGCATCGCGATGATGCCCGCCCACATGCGCGGCGCCACCACGACCCGCACCGGGTCCACCGCCATCATTTCCATCGCGGTGAGTTGCTCGCCCGCCTTCATCAGCCCGATTTCCGCCGTAAGCGAGGTGCCCGCGCGGCCCGCGAACAGCAGCGCGGTGACCACCGGCCCGAGTTCGCGCACGAGCGACAGCGCGACCAGCAGCCCCAGCGCCTGCTCGGAACCGTAGCGGTTCAGCGTGTAATAGCCCTGCAGTCCCAGCACGAAGCCGACGAACAGGCCGGACACCGCGATGATCACCAGCGAATAATTACCGACGAAGTGGATCTGCTTCGTGACGAGACGCGGCCGGCGCAGCAGCGGGAAAAATTCGAGGACGAGCCGAACGAAGAGGCGCGTCGCATAGCCGGCCGTGCTCAGGCCACCAAGTACCGAACGTCCGATGGCGCTGATCATGCGCGACCTCCGCCGCCGATGCCAAAGTCCGCGTCGAGCGGGACGTTGGTCGGATAGTGGAACTTGAACGGACCGTCCGGCGCGCCGTCGATGAACTGCCGCACGACCGGGTCCTGCGACGCGCGCAGCTGGTCGGGCGTGCCTTCCGCGTGCACCCCGCCGTTGGCGAGGAAGTACACGTAGTCGGCGATCGCGAACGACTCCGGCACGTCGTGCGTGACGAGGATCGAAGTCGCGCCGAGCGCGCGGTTCAGCGTACGGATCAGGTTCGCGGTAATGCCGAGCGAGATCGGGTCGAGGCCCGCGAACGGCTCGTCGTACATCATCAGTTCAGGGTCCAGCGCGATCGCACGGGCGAGCGCGACGCGGCGCGCCATGCCGCCCGAAATCTCGGAAGGCGCGAGGTCGCGCGCGCCGCGCAGGCCGACGGCGTTGAGCTTCATCAGCACGAGGTCGCGGATCAGGTCTTCGGGCAGATCGGTGTGCTCGCGCAGCGCAAAGGCGACATTCTCGAACACGGACATGTCGGTAAACAGCGCGCCGAACTGGAACAGCATGCCCATCCGGCGGCGCAGCGCGTACAGACCGTCACGCGTCTGCGCGCCGACGTCTTCGCCGCCGAACAGCACCTGGCCGCGCAGCGCGCGGTTCAGCCCGCCGATGAGGCGCAGCACCGTCGTCTTGCCGCAGCCCGAGCCGCCCATGACCGCCACGACCTGACCGCGCTGGAAGCGCATGTTCAGGCCGGATAGAACGAGCCGGTCGCCGTAGCCGAAATCGACATCGCGAAGCTCGAGCAGGGTCTCGGAGGAGGAAGGCACCAAGCTGACAGTCCTTTTACACAGAAGGCCGGATTATAGGGCCATCGTGGAAATGCTGCCGTGACAGACCTATCGGTTACCGGGCGAACCGTTCGGATTATTGCAGAAAGGTTCGCTGCAGCGCAGAAATGGCCGCAGCGGGTTCCTGTGCCTGCGTTACAGCGCTGACGACCGCGGCCGAGCCGACGCCCGTCGCCACCACCGATTGAAGGCGGTCCGCGCTGATGCCGCCGATCGCGACGAGCGGCACGACGCCATCGAGCAGCCGCACGTAGCGCTCGAGTCGCGCGAGCCCTTGCGGTGCGGTTTCGACGACCTTGGTGGCGGTAGCAAAAACGGCGCCGAAGGCAAGATAGCTGGGCCGGAAATGCAGCGCCACGAGCATCTCGTAGTATCCGTGCGTCGACAGTCCGAGTCTTACGCCGGACGTGGCGAGCGCTTCCAGATCGAGGCCCGGCAGCTGCAGGTCTTCCTGCCCGAGATGCACGCCGTACGCGCCGGCTTCGAGCGCCGCCTGCCAGTGGTCGTTGATGAAAAGTTGAGAATCGTGCCGCCGACCGGCCGCAACGGCGCGCGCAATTTCAGCCGCCAGCTGGGGTGCGGTCAGATTTTTCGCGCGCAATTGCACCGTTTTCACGCCGCAATCGAGCACTTTCTCGACCCACGCCGCGTCAGGCAGCACCGGATACAGCCCGAGCTTCGCGGGGCAACTCGCGAACGGCACCGACGGCGCGTTCGCGAGACCCATCACACGCGGGAAGCGCGCGAGATCGACCGGCCAGGCATCGTGCGCCAACGCTTCGTCGCCGTCGCGCCATGCGAGCGCCAGTACCAGCGCATCGTGCGGATCGAAGCCGCAATCGAGGAACGCGGCCAGCGCCGCGGTCCAGTCGTCGGCGAGATGGCCTTCCAGACGGTAGACGTTGCCGGCAAGCCGCAGGCTCGCGCGGCCGTCCGCCGCCTCGATCACGCCCGCGCCGCGCGACAGCCAGCGCGCGACGTGCTCGCCATGATGCGACGCGTCGGCCACCACGATCAGGTCGCCGCCGTTCGGCTCGTCGGGCGCGGTCAGGCAGATGCGCCACGCCACGTGCGACGGCGGCCAGTCACCGAGCCGCGCGCGGATCCGCTCCGCGGCTTCAGTCAGCTCGTCGGCGGGCGGCCAGAACAGCTCGCGACCGGATAGCGGCAACGCCGTGGTCACACCGTGCTCCCGTCGTGGTGCCAGAACGGCATGCCGACCACCGGCGTGCTCGCTTCCGCGCTCTCGCGCTCGGCCATCGGACCGGCGAGCCAGCCGCTGCGCCCCGCTTCGACTGCCATCGCGAATGCGCGGGCCATCGCGTCCGGATGCGTGGCCTGCGACACCGCGGTGTTCAGCAGCACGCCGTCGAAGCCCCACTCCATCACCTGGCACGCGTGCGACGGCACGCCGAGCCCGGCATCGACGATCAGCGGCACATCGGGCAGCCGCTCGCGCAGCACCTTGAGGCCATACGGATTGATCACGCCCTTGCCCGTGCCGATCGGCGCGCCCCAGGGCATCAGCGCCTCGCAGCCGGCGTCGAGCAGGCGCCGGCCGATCACCAGGTCTTCCGTGCAGTACGGCAGCACCTTGAAGCCGTCCTTGACGAGTTGCGCGGCCGCTTCGATCAGGCCGACGGGATCGGGCTGCAGCGTGTAGTCGTCGCCGATCAGCTCGAGCTTCACCCAGTCGGTCTCGAAGATCTCGCGGGCCATGTGTGCGGTGTTGACCGCTTCGCTGACGGTCTGGCAGCCGGCCGTGTTCGGCAGCAACGGCACCGCGTGGCGCTTGAGCAGATCGAAGAAGCCGGCTTCGGCGCCGCCCGCGTTCATCTGCCGGCGCAACGCGACCGTCACCATGCCGGGTCGCGCCGCGGCGATCGAATCCGACAGCGACTGCAGCGACGGATAGCGCGACGTGCCAAGCAGCACGCGGCTCTGGAACGTCTCGCCGTAGAGCGTGAGGCTGTCGGCGGATTGGGTGGAATTCATCTCGGAGTCCTTGCTGTGTACCAATCGACGTCGTCGGGTTCGGCTAGATCAAGCGACGTTCTAGCCGCCCGCGACCGGGTGCACGACGTCGAGCCGGTCGCCCGTCTGCAACGCGCGCGACGCATGCTGCGTGCGCGCGACGAAGTTGCCGTTCAGCGCGACCGCAAACGGCGGACGCGCGCCGAACGCGGACAGCGCGTCGGCGACGGTCGCCCCGTCGGGCAGCGAGAGCGGCTTCTGGTTGATGTGAATGTCCATAGTCGAATCGGATGCGTAGTGCGATGGGCAGGCTTCACGCAACCGCGTGGCCCGCCTCCAGGTGAAACAGTTCGTGCCAGCGCGCGTTGCGTTGCCAGTCGGCGAATGCATCGGCGTCGGCGATGCGGCGGTCGAGGAGCGCGGCCGCAAAGCGCGCCGCTTCGTCGGCCACTTCGGGCGCGATCATGTAGCCGTGCCGGTACAGGCCGTTGACGCGCAGGGTCTGCGCGCCGTCCCAGACGAGCGCCGGACGGTGGTCCGGAAGCGTCGGCCGGCACTGCGAATTCAGTTCGAGGATGCGTGCTTCGCCGAAACCGGGGTGCACCGAGAACGCCGCGCTCAGCAGCTCCAGCGCCGAGCGCACGCTGACGGGCGACATGTCCTCGCCTTCGATTTCGGTCGCGCCGATCACGTACAGGTCGTCCTCTTTCGGCGCGATATAGAGCGGATAGCGCGGATGCAGCAATCGCACCGGGCGCGCAAGCCCGATGCCCGGCGCGCGTACCCGCGCAACTTCGCCGCGAATGCCGCGCAGCGTCGGCAAGGCCGGTTTCGCGCCGAGCCCACGGCAGTCGATCACGACGCGTGCGTGGGGGAATGCGTCGTCCGTGACCGTGGTATTCCAGTGGCATTCGACGCCGCGTTCCACGAGCCCCGCGGCCAGCGCGCCCAGCACCTGGCGGTTGTCGAGCTGCCCTTCGCGCGGCAGCAGCCAGCCTTGCGCAAAACGCCCCGCCAGCGCCGGCTCGGCCGCGCCGAGCGCCTTGCCGGACAGCGTAACGAAGCCGCCGTCGAGCAGCTCGGCCGGCGCGTTCGCGCGCACCCGGCGCTCGAACAGCGGCGCCTCGGTGCGATCCGCGTGATGCCAGACCACGAGCGTGCCGTTGCGCTGGAAGAACACCGGCTCGGGCAGTTCCGCGAGAATCCGCGGCCATGTTTCGAGCGACGCCGCGCCGAGGGCCGTGATCAACTGCTCGGCCACCGACGCCTCGGCGAGCGGCGCGAGCATCGCGGCTGCAATCCACGCGGCGGCCTGTGTGCCAAGCGCATCGCCGCGCTCGTACAGCGCAACGCGATGCCCGTCGCCGGCGAGCCGCCACGCGACGAGACGCCCGCACAGACCGCCACCGACGATCGCGAAGTCAGGCTGAGCGCGCGTAGTCATCGCGCACCTGCCGACGGGCGAAGGTGACGGGCGGTACAACGGGTCGGGCAAACAACTGAAGATTGATCGGTCATCGAATCCTGTCCGTACGGCAGCGTGGCACGTACCCAAGGACGAAACCGGCGGGCGAAGCCGGCCGGGCTAGTGGAATGGGCCGCAAATGCTTGCGGATTCCGCCCGGCGGAAAGGGAAAATTCCGGAAACTTCCCGCGCCGGTATTACCCGGATCGGGTGCGAAGGGACTCTCTCAGCCTCGCCGCGTCTTGTGGCCACGCGCAAAGCACCCCTGTTTCGTCGAAGGTCATTAGACCATAAAAGGCGAGTTAGCCGCAAACGCAGGGCGTCGGCGGCACTTTGCCCTTTGTCGGGCGCTTTGCCCTTTGTCGGGCGCTTTGCCCTTTGTCGGGCGCCTCCCCCTCTGTCATATCCGACGTTGGCAGACGACCGTATCTGACGTCACGATGGCAGCCACCTGGCGCGCCAGCCGTTTGCTGCCGGTAGCCGCCGATGGTCTGGCACAATGCCGTGAAACAGCTGACCGGTATCCGTACCGTCAGGACCGCGCGGTCAAGGCCCCTCGGTTAAGACCCCGCGGTTAAGACCCATTTAAGCGGCCCGCCAGACAATGGCGCGGCCATGCCCAATGCGCTTGCCGGCGGCATCGCCGCAGGAACGCGCCGGGCGCATCATGCAACCCGCCGTGAGCCGGCACATCATCAGGAAGCTCATGACCAAACTCACTTCTCTCAGCACGCCGTCGCAGGACGATCCGGTGTCCGCGTGGAGCCTGATCAAGCCGTACTGGGTGTCCGAAGAGCGCAAGACGGCGTGGGCGCTGCTGGGCGCGATCATCGCGATGAATCTGGCCGTGGTGTGGATCAACGTCCGCATGAACCGCTGGAGCGCCGACTTCTACAACTCGCTGCAGGAAAAGAACACGCACGACTTCCCGCACCTGCTGATGATTTTCACGGTGCTCGCGTTCGCGTTCATCATCCTCGCCGTGTACGGGCGATATCTGCGGCAGATGCTCGGGTTCCGCTGGCGCCAGTGGCTCACCAACCGCTATCTGAACGACTGGCTCGGCCACGGCTCCTTTTATCGGATCGAACGCGACCGCCTCGCCGACAACCCCGACCAGCGTATCTGCGACGACCTGCAGTCGTTCGCAACCACCACCCTCGCGCTGAGCCTCGATCTGCTGTCCACGGTCGTCACGCTCGCGTCGTTCATCACGATCCTGTGGGCGCTCGCCGGACCGCTGACCGTCGCGCTCGGCGGCATGCCGGTCACGATTCCGGGCTACATGGTGTGGGCCGCCGCCTTGTATGCGGTGTTCGGTTCGTTCGTCATCCAGAAGGTCGGCCATCCGCTCGTGCCGATCAACTACCAGCAGCAGCGCGTCGAGGCCGATTTCCGTTTCGGCCTGATCCGCGTGCGCGAGAACGCCGAACAGATCGCGTTCTACGACGGCATGGCCACCGAAAACGCGACCGCGCACTCGCTGTTCCAGCGCATCCGCGACAACTGGTGGCAGGTGATGAAGTACACGAAGCGCCTCACGTTCGTGCTCAGCTTCTATGGCCAGATCGCGATCATTTTCCCGCTCGTCGTCGCGTCGCCGCGCTACTTCGCGGGCGCGTTCAGCTTCGGCGTGCTGATGCAGATCTCCTCCGCGTTCGGCACCGTCAGCGATTCGTTCTCGTGGTTCATCAACAGTTACGGCACGCTGGTGGAATGGCGCGCTACCGTCAATCGTCTCCGCGAATTCAAGCGGGTCGTGAATGCGCCACGTCTGAAGGAATCGGTGTCGCCCGCTACCGAGCACGGCGGCATCAAGCTGCACTTCGTCGACAACCCGAACCTCAGCACCGACGGCCTGCGCCTCGCGCTGCCCAACGGCCAGCCGCTTTCGGATATCCGCGACGTCATGGTGCTGCCGGGTTCGCGCTGGCTCGTGCGCGGTCCGTCGGGCTCGGGCAAGAGCACGCTGATGCGCGCGCTCGCGGGGCTGTGGCCGTTCGGCGACGGTTCGATCGATGCGCCCGTCGACGCGAACATGATGTTCATTCCGCAGCAGAGCTATCTGCCGATCGGCACGCTGAAAGCCGCGCTGACCTATCCCGCACCCGCCGCCAATTTCACCGACGACGAATGCCGCGACGCGATGCGCGCGGTGCGCCTCGAGGACTACGCAGACCGTCTCGAAGAAACGGGACACTGGTCGCGCATTCTGTCGCCGGGCGAACAGCAACGCCTCGCCGGCGCGCGCGTGCTGCTGCACAAGCCCGACTATCTGTTCCTCGACGAAGCGACAAGCGCGCTCGACCACGACAACGAAGCGCGTCTGTATCGCCTCTTCATCGAACGGCTGCCGAAGGCGGCGATCGTCAGCGTCGCGCACCGCGAGTCGCTTGCCGCATTCCACGACGAAACGATCGAAGTGGAACGCGCAGCGGAGGCCGCCGCCGCATGAGCACGCCTGCGTCCGCTCCGCTTCAGCGCGTCGTGCTGATCACCGGCGCGGGCTCCGGCATCGGCGCGGCGCTCGCGCGGCGCGTCGCGGCACCCAACGTCGCACTGGCGTTGCATGCGCGAGGCGCGGACACGGCATCGCGCGAGCGGCTCGAAGCCGTCGCCACGCAATGCGCTTCGCAAGGCGCGGTGACCACGACGCTGTACGCCGATCTCGCGGAACCCGGCGCCGCCGATCATCTGGTCCATCACACGCTCGCGCATTTCGGCGCGCTCGATCAGCTCGTCGCGAACGCGGGCCACGCGCAACGTCAGACACTCGCTTCGCTCGATGCGAACTCGCTCGCGGCGTCGTTCGCATCGATGCCGGGCGCGTTCGCCGCGCTGCTGAAGCGCGCGATGCCGGCGCTCGCCACTTCGCAGCGCGGTCGCGTGGTCGCGGTGAGCTCGTTCGTCGCGCATCGCTATCGCGCGGATGCGCCGTTCGCGGCGACGGCGGCGGCCAAGGCCGCGCTCGAATCGCTCGCGAAAACCGCAGCCGCGGAACTTGCGCCGCAAGGCGTGACGGTCAATTGCGTCGCGCCTGGATACACCCGCAAGGACCACGGGCCCTCCGCCGAGAATGCGCCGGTCTGGACGCGCGCCGCGGAAGTCACGCCACTCGGCCGGATCGCGGAACCCGCGGATATCGCCGAGCTGATCGCCTTTTTGCTCTCTGATGCCGCGCGTCATGTGACGGGTCAGGTGATCCACATCGACGGCGGTCTGACGCTCGGCTAAGCGCTTCAGTCGCGCAAGCGCGCATCGAAGCGCTTCGACACGAGGCAAGCAAACACGCGATTGCGACTGCAATCGCGTTCAGGAAAGAAACCGAAACACGAAGCAAGGTTTCGGAAGCACTCCGCGACGACCCCACATGTTCGCGGCATCGCTCCTCCCGCTTTGCAGAGACCATGGCAGTGTGCCCGCGAACCGACGCGGCGCGCGATAGCACTCGCTCAACACGTCATCGGACTCTGCGTGCATGTCACTGATCCGTTTTCCCCTTCGCACTGCGACGATCGCGCTCGCGGCCGCCGGCGCACTCGCGCTGAACGGTTGCGCGTGGACGCTGATCTCCGCAGCTGCGGCCACCGGGTCGGTGGTGCAGGCAGGCTTCACGGTCGCATCGCAACACTCGTCGCCGACCTATCTCAACGGCAGTCCAGCGGATATCCGCAACGTCTGCATCGAGATGAACCAGAACGTCACGATCGGCGACTTCCTGCCCGCGCTGCAGATGGCGTTGTCGCGCCGCGGCGTGACGTCGGTCGTCTACAACCCCGGCGCGTCGCCGCCGGGCTGCGAAGCGCAGCTGCTGTACAACGCCGCGGTGGACTACGGGCGCCCTGAATTCAGCGACGAGTCGCGGCAATTTCTTTCCGCTGTAGATCTCACACTCTTACAGCATGGGCAGATCGTCGTCACCGCACGTTACGAAACACAAGGACTCGCAATCGACAAGTTCGCGAGCGTGTCGAGCAAGCTCAACGGCCTGATCCCGCACCTGGTGGTCGATCAGCACGATCTGAACGCGCATTCGATCCAGGTCAGCGGTACCAACTAAACACGCCGGGAAAGCTCGTGGAATCCTCACCAATCGTGCAGAACGAAAGAAAGCGAAAGAAAAAATCCCTTCCACCGTGGCGTGGTGATCTCTTACGATTTCCAGCATGAGTCAACATATCCTGCTCGTCGACGACGATCCCGTAGTGCGGGACGTCACGCGCGAATACCTTCAGGCCCGCGGCTATGCCGTGTCGGTCCTGCACTCCGGTCTCGCCCTGCAGCGCCGTCTGCAGATGGAGCGGCCGGCGCTCGTGGTGCTCGACATCATGATGCCGGACCTCGACGGCATCAGCGCGCTGCGCACGCTGCGCGCGAGTGGCGACGACATCCCCGTGATCCTGCTGACGGCACGCAACGATGTGATCGACCGCGTGATCGGCCTCGAGCTCGGCGCGGATGATTATCTCGGCAAGCCGTTCGATCCGGGCGAGCTCGTCGCGCGTATCCGCACCGTGCTGCGCCGTCGCGGCGCGGTCGTGCCGGGCGCGCCGGAGAATCGCGCGCCGTACAAGTTCGGTCCGTTCGAAGTGAATTTCCCGTCGCGCGAACTGCGTCGCGACGACGAACGCATTCCGCTGCGTTCCAGCGAATTCGCGATCCTCAAGCTGTTCGTCAACAACGCGATGACGATCCTCACGCGCGCGCAGATCATCGAAAAGCTGTACGGGCATGGCGGCGCGTATCGCAACCGCAGTCTCGACGTGTCGATCTGGCGTCTGCGCCGGCTGATCGAAACGGATCCGTCCGAGCCGCGCTACGTGCAGACCGTCTGGGGACACGGCTATGTGTTCGTGCCCGACGGCG
Source organism: Paraburkholderia phosphatilytica (assembly GCF_003443895.1). Classification (GTDB taxonomy): domain Bacteria; phylum Pseudomonadota; class Gammaproteobacteria; order Burkholderiales; family Burkholderiaceae; genus Paraburkholderia; species Paraburkholderia phosphatilytica. The sequence goes on from NZ_QQOA01000040.1 coordinate 11,446, forward strand.
AGATCGGCTTTGCGGAGAAGTGCGCGGAGATGGCGGAGAACACAGGCCGCTGAAGCATCCGGCGCGTCGCGCCGGTTTCGCTTTCACTATGGAAGTAGTACTGAATAATGGCGCCGCGCGATGTGCGGCGCCATTTTTGTTGGCTCAGAACGTCAGCACGCTCATGAACATGCGCTGCAGCCAGCCCATCGTCGTCGAATCGGCCAGCATGCCGTAGCCGGCCTGCTCGATGCGCGCATTCGCGACCTTGCTCGATTCGACGTAATTGCCCGCGCCGATATCCTTCGGATTCACGATGCCCGACAGGCGCAGACGCGTACGGTTACCGCTCGTCGCGATCAGCTTTTCGCCGGACACGACGAGGTTGCCAGTGGCCAGCGTGCTGATGACGGTCACCGCCAGCGTGCCGTTCATGCCCGACGAATTCGTCAGACTGCCCTTGCCGTCGAAGCTGGTCGACGCCGAGCCGATGTTGAACAGCTTCGCGAGTTTCGCGGCGGCTGCGGTGGATGAATCCGCCGCGGTCGCGCTGATCGAGCTTTCGCGGCTCGCCTTCGCTTCCGTGGTGTCGTTGTCGTTGTACGACTCCGACAACACGATCGTCAGCACGTCGCCGATATGCTGCGCGCGCGGCGTTTCGTACAGCGCCAGCGCCGAACCGGCCTGATAGATCGAGCCCTGCGTGTTCACGTTCATCGACGCGGCGGTCAACGGCGGCATCATCGGCGTATCGACGATCGAGTTCCTCATGGCGCTGCTCATGCACCCGGACAGCGACAAGCCGACACAGGCGATCGAAGCCGCGGTGACGCACGTCATCGCGGTTCTGGGAAGGGATGGTGGGATGCGCATCGTCGCACTCCTCAATAAAACGATGTTACGAAATCTGACTCTAAAAAACCGGCTTCAGCCGGCGTCGGCGAGATTGTCCTGCCAGCTGCGCTCGACTGACTTGACCCGCGTGTCCGGATCCTTCAGCAGATAGGTCAGCGTGCCGCTGTGGCTGCCCGGCAGCATGCACAGCGTGATCGAGCTGACCGCGTTCTGCCACATGTAAGTGGGCACCGATGCCGTGGTCGACATATGCGGTACACCATAGCGGGCGCGCAGTGCGCCACGCAGGTCGTCGGCGGTCATGCCATCGACGACGAACGAAATCTCATACAGCCTCAGCGGACCGCCGTCCGCCGTGCGCGCGAAGCGCAGCACGTGGTCTTCGGCCGGCACACCGTCTACGACCGCCCGCGAAACATGCCAGCGGTTCGCGCCTTCGTCGGAGCGATGCGCCCAGCGGCACGACACGATCAGGCTGTCGCTGCTCTTCAACTGCATGCCGAGCTGACCGGCATTGACGTCGGTCTCGCACACGAGCTCGCTATCGGTCGGCGTCGCGCGCGTCATGCTGCTCGCGCGCGCCTCGTCGAGCGTGATGCCGAGCGAAATGCCGCGGAACGCGAACGGCGTCGTGCGGGCGCGCGCGTGCTCGTCCGTGGGAGCGGATACACGCTTCACGGCAGGCGAAGCGCTACGCACAGGCGCGGCGCGATCCACATGGCTCGTGCGTGCAGCCTCTGGGTTGCCGGTATCGTCGGCGAACGCGACCGGGGTCGACGCGCTCCATGCGGCACAGACCAGGGCGCTGGCGAGGAGGACTCGTTTCATCGTGCAATCGAGTGCTTCAGTGAATGATCGAACAGATGGCGCCGCTCAGTCGATCGCGCTTGCGCAGGCATCGAACGGCGCGGCAGCCGCGCCGCCTACACCGGGCACGATCTTCAGCGTCGCCGACGTCAGCCGGCACGGCAACGCGGCGAGGCCGCAGCCGTCAAGCGCGAGCATCGACGCGCCGAGCGCGCACCACGCGGCGAGCCGCGCGGTACGCGCAGCGACGCGCCGTGCCACGCGAACCGTCGCGTGGCGACGCAGGCGGCTCGCGACGGCCATCGCCATCCCCATGCTGTTACGCATTGGCGTCACGCGGTCGTATTGATGCGGTTGCCGATCAGGCCGGACGGCTGCGGCGCGACAGTCTCGGGCGCGGCGCTCGGCGTCTCGGGCTCGTTCGTGCTGCCGGCAGACGGCGACGGCCGGCTCGTCGGACGCGACACCGCGCTCGGGCCAAAATGCGGCGTGCTGCCGCCAATGGGACTGGTCATGACAAGAACCTCACAGATGAATGGAAATCAGGAAGCCCATGCAATCTAAAGTCGATGTCGACGTGGACGAAGGCATGGCAACGTGCTGCGAGGAAATCATCGCGTGAGGGGCACGGCAACGAAGGGTGAAGCAGCATGCGCTTTTCGCCAGCGCTTACGCTACATTGCACAACCGCACAAAATCTTTCACGCAACGAGGAGTACGCGTGAAATGACAGCCAGGTGACAGGCTGTAGAGCGGGCTAAACAATGGCCCGCAAAGCGCCGTATGAGGTGGTAAGTATCGGTAAGAAAACAGTCGGCCGCGGCGGCGCGCGTCAGCCTACAATTTCGGCATGAATCCACAGGTCCTCATCGTCGACGACGATCCCGTCGTGCGCGATCTGCTCTGCCAGTTCCTGCAATCGAACGGCCTCGATGTGTCCGTGCTGCACGACGGTACGCACTTGCGCCGGCGGCTGGAACGCGAACGGCCATCGGTCGTGGTGCTCGACATCATGATGCCGAAAACCGACGGGCTGCGCGCGCTCACCGCGCTGCGCGCAGCGGGCGATGACATTCCGGTGATCTTCGCGTCGGCGCGCGGCACGGTGTCCGACCGCATCGTCGGACTCGCGCTCGGCGCGGACGACTACATCACGAAGCCGTTCGATCCGCGCGAACTGCTCGCACGCATCCATACGGTGCTGCGGCGTCGCGGCCCGGCCACGCCGAGCGCACCCGAAGCGCGCGAACGCTTCCGCTTCGGTCCGTTCGAACTCGACTTCGCGACCCGCGCGTTGACGCGCGACGGCCAGCGCGTGACGCTGCGCGACAGCGAGTTCGCGCTGCTGAAGATCTTCATCAAGCATCCGTACAAGGTGCTGTCGCGCGTGCTGATTCACGATCTCGTGCATCGCGACGACCTCGCGTTCCGCGATCGCAGCCTCGATGTGCCGATCTGGCGTCTGCGCCGCGTGATCGAGGAAGATCCGTCGAACCCGTGCTACATCCAGACCGTGCGCGGCAAGGGCTACGTGTTCGTACCGGACGCGGATGGCGCCGGCATCCAGTTCGAAACCGCCACGGCGGACACGATGGATGACGACTCCGCGCGGCCGGACCACGCCGACTTCCTCGACGAAGACGACACCGAAGGCGGACCTTCCGCGAGCGCATGAAAAACCCGCTGAACACGCTGTTCGGCAGGATGGCCTTGCTGTCGACTGCGGTGTTGCTCGCGATTCAGGCGGGCTGGTTCGTGCTGGTCGTGCGGCAACCGCCGCGTCATGAAATCGATGGCTTCGCGCGCGGCATGCTGCTCGTGCTGCGCGCAGCGAATGGCGAATCCACGTCGAGCGGCGCGGGCGTCGACCCGGCGCAGCGCGTGCACCTCGTGCCGACGTGGAACATGCCCACCACCGTGCAACTGCACGACCCCGCGCAACCGTCGCTCGCGCAGCTGCGCGACCGTCTGCTGCACAACCTGCCCGACGGCACCCAGGTGCAGGTCGACGACATGAAGCCGCCGCGCATCTGGGTGCGCTTTCCCGGCCGGTCGATGTGGATCGTCGCGCCGGTCGACCTGCCGCCGCCGCCGCGCTTCCTGCTCGAGGCGATCGCGATGCTGATCGGCGCGCTGCTGCTCTCCCTCGTCGCGGTGTGGCAGATGCAGCGTCCGCTCACACGGGTCGCAACGGCCGCGCGCGAATTCGGCGACGGCGTGCGGCCCGATCCCGTCGGCGAGCGCGGGCCGCGCGAACTGCGTGATCTGATCGCTTCGTTTAACGATATGATGCGGCGCCTCAACGACGCCGACGACGATCAGGCCGTGATGCTGGCGGGCGTCGCGCACGACCTGAAAGCGCCGCTCACACGCTTGAAGCTGCGCGCGAGTGTGCTGCCTTCCGCGCGCGACCGTTCCGAGTTCACGCGTGACATCGATTCGCTGACCAACATCGTCCAGCAGTTCCTCGAATTCGCGGGTCAAGCCGCCGACGCTGGACCGCCTGTCGAAGTCGACGCGTTCCTGCGCGAACAGTTCTCCGCGAGCGACAGCCCCGACGAGGAACCGCTCTTCTCGCTCGATCTGCGCGCGGGCCCCGCGTTCACGCTGCCGCGCACGCTGCTCGACCGGCTCGTCACCAATCTCGTCGACAACGCGCTCGAGCACGGCGCGCCGCCCGTCGATATTTCGACGGCGCGCGGACCGCGCCAATGGTCGATCACCGTGCGCGATCACGGCGACGGCATCGCGGAAGATCGCATTGCCGCCGCGATGAAGCCGTTCGTGCGGCTCGATGCGGCGCGCGGTGGCGAAGGCCACTGCGGCCTCGGGCTCGCGATCGTCGCGCGGCTCGCGCAGGAAAGCGGCGGTCGCTGCGACGTGACGAATCATCCGGACGGCGGCCTCTCTGTGCAGATCGTGATGCCAGTCAGCGAGACGCGCCACGAAGCGCGCTGCGAACCGCGCAGCGCGCTTTGCAGCGAACCGGCCGCCCACCTCCAGCACGAGCCGCTGCGCTTCAACAGCGCGCCGAATCGCGCGGCGTGATGCGCGCATCCGCGCTGGTGTGGCGCTGGCGAGGTGTAGGGATCGGTAACGCTTACGCGGGCTTACCATTCGGCCCATGCTCAGGATCGCGTTCTATAGTGAAGTCCGGCTTTCTCGAAGCCGAACCCCAAGGCTCCCACAAGCCTAACCCTTGAGGCCCGCATGCCCGGCACGGCAGCGGGCCGCTTTTTTTGTGGCTGCGTTTGTTTATCGAACGAGAGGAAGGGAACGTTGCGCGGTGTGCCGATGCAGGCGATCAGCCCTGCAGCACGAGACGCGTACGCAGCTGCGAGACGGTTGCGTCGGCAAGGCCGAGACCCGTGGTCAGGTAGTTCTTCACGGTGCCGTAGTTCGCCTGCACCTGCTGGAATGCGGCCTGCAGATAGCTTTCCTGAGCCTGGTAGAGCGGTGTCTGCGCGCTCGCCGCATCGTCGCCCTGCTGCTCGCGGATCACGGCGAGACTCGCGTTGATCTCCGCCGATGCGTAGCCGTTCGTGAGCAGATAGTCCTGCATGATCACATCGAACGGCGCATTCGCGATGCTCAGCAACAGCGCCGCCACCCAGCCCGCAATATCCAGCTGCGTGCCGCTGTGAAAGAGCTGCGTGCCCGTGGTCTGGTTCAGCTGCGACAGCACCGCGCCGAGCGCGGCACGCCGGACGTCGCTCGTCACGAACGCGCTCCACTCGGCCTGCATCGTTGCGACGGCCTCGGCGGCCGTGGAGGGTGTGGTGACAGTGGTCTGCGGCGTGCCTTCCACGTTGATCGTCACGTAGCCGGCGCCGACCGGCACGACGTCCGCGGTCTGCGCGATGTCGGCGGGTGTGCGCAGATCGTAGACCGTCACGATGTTGAGCGCGTTGACGACCGCCTTGTCGGCGTCGGAGAGCGTCAACGCATCCGAACGGTAGAACACGCCGCGTTTCACGCGCAACCCGTCGACCGTCGGATAGCCGTCCGCCGCACCGCCCACGTCGCGAAAGTTCGCGACCGATGCGATGCGTGGCGTCGGCGTATCGTTGCCATCGCTCGCTGTGATCGAACCGCCGCACGCGCTCAGCAGCGCACCGCCGAAGCCGGACAGCGCCAGCACGCCGGCCGTGCCTTTCAGCAGCGACCGGCGCCGCGGATCGGGCACATACGCAAGTTGCGGATCGCGACGCCACGCGCCAGCCATGGCTGGCGTCGCCGGCAAAGCGGAACGGCCTTTCGCGATCGGATTCATGGACGGCACGGAATGAGGCGCTTCACGATGTGGACACGCGAAGCGAAAAGGTCAAACGGGGGCAGCATGCAGGTACGCGCAGCAGTGTAACGGCTGCAAGTGGAAATTCGATTACCGTGCAACGCAGTGTAAGAGATAGCAAGACGCGGGGAGTTTTCGGACTCGCCCGTCGCGCTCGATCGCATCCGCGCGAACTCGGCTCACAAGGCCGCGCGAGAGCCCAATTTTTGGCTGACTATTCGCCTTCGTATAACGCACCGTAAAATACCGACCACTCATGCCGCGCGGACCCGATCCGGCCGGCACCAGCGACCGGGGGAAAACGCACGATGGGATCGTTCCAGTGGTTCACCGAGTTGAGCGCGCGCGAGCGCCGTACGCTGTATGCGGGTTTCGGCGGTTACGCGGTCGATGCGTTCGACTTCATGATCTACTCGTTCCTGATCCCGACGCTGATCGCGAGCTGGGGCATGACGAAAAGCGAAGCCGGCCTGATCGCGACGAGTTCGCTGATCTCGTCGGCAGCGGGCGGCTGGCTGGCCGGCATCCTCGCGGACCGCTACGGCCGGGTGCGCGTGCTGCAATGGACCATCGCCACCTTCGCGGTGTTCACCTGCCTGTCCGGCTTCACGAATTCGTTCGGTCAACTGCTGACCACGCGCACGCTGCAAGGCATCGGCTTCGGCGGCGAATGGTCGGTCGTGACGATCATGATGGCGGAGACCATCCGCTCGCCGCAGCACCGCGCGAAGGCGGTCGGCACCGTGCAGAGCAGCTGGTCGTTCGGCTGGGGCGCGGCTGCGATCCTCTACTGGGCGTTCTTCGCGCTGCTGCCCGAGCAGTACGCGTGGCGCGCATGCTTCTGGATCGGCCTCGTGCCCGCGCTGTGGATCATCTATATCCGCCGCAACGTCAGCGATCCGGAAATCTTCATCACGGCCCGCGCGGCGCGTTCCAGTGACGATGTGCGCGCTCAGTTCCTGCAGATCTTCGCGTTCCCGCATCTGAAGACGACGATTCTCGGCAGCCTGCTCTGCACCGGCATGCTCGGCGGCTACTACGCAATCACCACGTGGCTGCCCACTTATCTCAAGACCGTGCGGCATCTGTCGGTGTTCAACACGAGCGGCTATCTCGTCGTGCTGATCGTCGGCTCGTTCTGCGGCTACATCATCGGCGCGATCCTGTCGGACCGCATCGGACGGCGCGCGTCGTTCATCCTGTTCGCGGTGGGCTCGTTCGTGCTCGGCATGATCTACACGATGCTGCCCGTCACCGATCACGCGATGCTGCTGCTCGGCTTCCCGCTCGGCATCGTCGTGCAGGGCATTTTCGCCGGCGTCGGCGCGTATCTGTCGGAGCTGTACCCGGGCGCGATCCGCGGTTCCGGTCAGGGGTTCTGCTACAACCTGGGGCGCGGCGTCGGCTCGTTCTTCCCGATCCTCGTCGGCACGCTGTCGCAGACCACGGAGCTCGTGAAGGCGATCGGCATCGTCGCGGGCACGGGTTACCTGCTCGTGATCGTGTCGGCGCTCTGCCTGCCTGAAACGAAGGGCAAGTCGCTCGTCGAAGCGGCTACGCCGTCTGCCTGAGGGCGGCCGCGTCATGCACACGATCGTCCTTGGCGCCGGCGTGATCGGCGTCGCCACGGCCTGGTACCTGCGCGAGTGCGGCTGCGACGTTACGGTGATCGAGCGCGAACCGGACGTTGCGCTCGCGACGAGCTTCGGCAACGCGGGCGTGATCGCGCCCGGCTACGTGACGCCGTGGGCCGCGCCGGGCATGCCCGCGAAGATCCTCAAGTACCTGTTCAAGCCCGCTTCGCCGCTGATTTTCCGGCCGACGTTCGATGCCGCGCAGTGGCGCTGGATCGCGCGATGGCTGCGCGAATGCGACATCGAGCGCTTTCGCGTGAACAAGCAGCGGATGCAGCGCATCGCGTACTACAGCCGCGAATGCCTGCATGCGTTTCGCGCGCAGCATCCGTTCGACTACGCGCGCAGCGATGGCTACCTGCAGCTGTTTCGCAGCGAGTACGACGTCGAGTTCGCGCAGCCCGCGCTCGCGGTGCTGCGCGACGCGGGCATCGCGCATCGCGAAGTGAGCGCCGCCGAATGCGCGCAGATCGAGCCGGGGTTGCGCTGGGCGCGCCAGCAACCGGTGTCCGGGCTCTATCTGCCCGACGACGAAGCCGGCGACTGCGCGCGCTTCACCCGCGAACTGCGCGCGCATTGCGAAGCGCATGGCGTGCGGTTTCGCTTCGACACGCGCGTGACCGGGCTCGACGTGCAGCGCGGCGCGGTCCGCGGCGTGTACGTGGAGAGCGCGAGCGGCAAGGAGACGTTGACCGCCGGTGCGGTGGTGGTGGCGATGGGTGTCGACAGCGCGGCATTGCTCGCGCCGTTCGGCGTGAAAGTGCCGCTCTATCCGGTGAAGGGCTACTCGGCAACGCTCGCGGTGGTCGACGATGAAAAAGCGCCGCGGGCCGCGTTGATGGACGAGTCGCTGAAGACGGCGATCACGCGCTTCGGTCCGAACCTGCGCGTGGCGGGTACGGCGGAACTCGGCGATCGCCGCGCGACCTTGCGCGAGCAGGCACTGCAGACGCTGATGAAGGTGCTCGACGACTGGTTCCCGCACGCGGCCGCGCCTTCGTCCGCGCAGTTCTGGGTCGGACATCGGCCGATGACGCCGGATGGCGCGCCGCTGCTCGGCCCGTCGGGTGTCGACCGGTTGTGGCTCAACGTCGGACATGGCTCGACCGGCTGGGCGATGTCGATGGGCTCGGGACGCGTGGTCGCGGATCTCGTCACGCAGCGTGTACCCGAGATCGATCTCGATGGGTTGACGCTTGCGCGATATGGGCGCTCGAGATCTTCTCAGCGCTGAGGCGCCAACGGCATCGTCATCAACGCTTCGTAGCGCGCTCCCCGGCGCGCGAGCGTGCTCGAATACAGCGCCAGCGCTTCGAATCGCACAAGCAGTTGCCCGGGTGTGAAAAACACCCGCTCGACTGCCGGCGCCTCGCGGCCGAACCGCGCAAGCGTCACGTGCGGACGAAACGCGCGCGCATCCACCGGCAAGCCGAGTTCCAGCATCAGCGAACGGATGCGCCAGTCGAGCGACGTGAAGTCGTCGGACATCGCGAGTTCAGCGACGGTCAGCTTCGGATGAGCGGCGCTGGGCCAATGCGCGATTCGCGTGATGGCCGCGGGCGCGACGCACATCGTCTGTTCCTGCAGGGCGTCGACGAGCGCGCTGCCGCGCTCCACCGACAGCGCGCCGATGAACGTGACCGTCAGATGCAGCTGGGCTTCCGGCACACGACGAGCGATCTCGGGCGCCGGTATCGCCGCGAGCGCGACGCGCGACGCGTCGTCGGGCACGAGCGCGATGAAGCAGCGTTGCCAGCCTTCGGTCATCGGTGACGTCCTCGCCGGATGCGGGAACGCTCACTGTAACGCGATGCTGGCGCAAGCACAGGTGGATGCGTCAGCGACGCTGTTGGCGCGGCGGATTGGACCGGATTGGAGCCGCGGACGCGAAAAAGCCGGGTCATCCTCGCGGATGCCCGGCCCTGTCTTCGTCTCCACCTCTTCCTGCAATCTTCCTGCCGCGGCCGCACATGTGTGCGCTACGGCCGGCAGCGGTTCATGCTCAGCGCGGCAGTTCCGAATGTCCCATCAGGTATGCATCGACCGAACGCGCGCACTGACGGCCTTCGCGGATCGCCCACACGACGAGCGACTGGCCGCGGCGCATGTCGCCCGCGGTGAAGACCTTGTCGACCGATGTGTAGTACGCCTTGTCGCCTTCCGTCGCCGCGCGCACGTTGCCGCGCGCATCCTTGTCGACGCCGAACGCTTCGAGCACCGGCGAAGCCGGCTGCGTGAAGCCCATCGCGAGCAGCACGAGATCGGCCTTCAGCTCGAACTCGGAGCCCGGCACTTCCTGCATCTTGCCGTCCTTCCATTCGACGCGTGCCGCGATCAGCTTCTCGACCTTGCCGTTCTTGCCTTCGAAGCGCTTCGTTGCCACCGACCAGTCGCGGTCGCAACCTTCTTCGTGCGACGACGATGTGCGCAGCTTGATCGGCCAGTACGGCCACACGAGCGGCTTGTTCTCTTCTTCCGGCGGCTGCGGCAACAGCTCGAACTGCGCGATATCCTTCGCGCCGTGACGGTTCGACGTGCCGACGCAGTCCGAACCCGTATCTCCACCGCCGATCACGACGACGTGCCTGCCCTTCGCGAGCAGCTGGTCCGCGACCTTGTCGCCGGCGTTGACCTTGTTCTGCTGCGGCAGGAAGTCCATCGCGAAGTGGATGCCCGCGAGTTCTCGACCCGGCACCGGCAGATCGCGCGGCGTTTCGGAGCCGCCCGTCAGCACGACGGCGTCGAACTGCTCCTTGAGCTCGTCCGGCGTGACGGTTTCCTTTGCGGTGTTGCCGATCTGCACCGGCAGCGGATCCTTGCCGATGAACACGTTCGCGCGGAACGTCACGCCTTCCGCTTCCATCTGGCGCATGCGGCGGTCGATCAGCCACTTCTCGAGCTTGAAGTCGGGGATGCCGTAACGCAGCAGTCCACCGATGCGATCGTTCTTCTCGAACACGGTCACGTCATGGCCCGCGCGCGCGAGCTGCTGCGCGACGGCGAGACCCGCGGGACCCGAACCGACGACGGCGACCTTCTTGCCGGTCTTGTGCTTCGGCGGCTGCGGTGCGACCCAGCCTTCGGCCCACGCCTTGTCGATGATCGCGTGCTCGATCGACTTGATGCCGACCGGGTCGTCGTTGATGCCGAGCGTGCACGCCGCTTCGCACGGCGCCGGGCAGATGCGGCCCGTGAACTCGGGGAAGTTGTTGGTGGAATGCAGGACTTCGATCGCGTTCTTCCAGTCTTGATGGAACACGAGGTCGTTGAAGTCCGGAATGATGTTGTTGACCGGGCAGCCGTTGTTGCAGAACGGGATGCCGCAATCCATGCAACGTGCGCCCTGGATTTTCGCTTCGTCGTCGGCGAGTGCCGACACGAATTCCTTGTAGTGCTTCACACGCGTGAGCGGAGCCTCGTACGTCTCGTGGCGACGTTCGAACTCGAGAAAACCGGTTGCCTTGCCCATGTGGTTTCCGTCTATCTGATCTGATTCGGTGGGGAGTCCGCATCCGCCGCGCGCGGGCGGCGGATGCGTCGTCGTATCGTCTATGTGCGGGTTGCGCGGTGTCGGTCAGGCGGCGAGCACTTCCTTGTTCGCCTTCTTCGCACCGATTTCACCGAGCGCGCGCTTGTATTCGGTCGGGAAGACCTTCACGAACTGGCGGCGCGCCGCATCCCAGTTTTCGAGCAGCGCCTTCGCACGCGGCGAGCCGGTGAACTGGAAGTGCCGCTCGATGAGGCCCTTCAGCAGCGCTTCGTCGGTCTGGCCGGTGTGCCACAGCGCTTCCGGCACTGTGCGCTCCTGCTCGGCCGACTGCAGCACCGGTTCGAGCGCGACCATCGACTTGTTGCACTTGCCGGCGAACGTGTTGTCCGGGTCGTACACGTACGCGATGCCGCCGGACATGCCGGCCGCGAAGTTGCGGCCCGTTTCGCCGAGCACCACCACCGTGCCGCCCGTCATGTATTCGCAGCCGTGATCGCCCGTGCCTTCGACGACCGCCGTCGCGCCCGAGTTACGCACGCAGAAGCGCTCGCCCGCCACACCGCGCAGGAACGACTCGCCTTCGATCGCGCCGTACATCACCGTGTTGCCGCAGATGATGTTTTCCTCGGACTTGCCGCGGAAATCGTTGGTGGGACGGATGATGATGCGGCCACCCGACAGACCCTTGCCGACGTAGTCGTTGCCATCGCCGACGAGATCCAGCGTGATGCCCTTCGCGAGGAACGCGCCGAAGCTCTGGCCGGCCGTGCCCTTCAGCTGGATGTGGATCGTGTCGTCGGGCAGACCGTCGTGGCCGTACTTCTTCGCGACCATGCCGGACAGCATCGCGCCGACCGTGCGGTTCACGTTGCGCACCGGCTGGATGAACGATACGTGCTCGCCGTTCTCGATCGCGTCGCTCGCCTTCTCGATCAGCGTGTGATCGAGCGCGCGGTCGAGGCCGTGATCCTGCGTTTCGACGTGCAGGCGCGCCACGTCGGCCGCAACGCCCGGCTGATAGAACACGCGCGAGAAGTCGAGACCCTTCGCCTTCCAGTGCTCGACGCCCTTCTTCATGTCGAGCAGATCCGAACGGCCGATCAGGTCGTCGAACTTGCGGATGCCCAGTTGCGCCATGATTTCGCGCACTTCTTCGGCGATGAAGAAGAAGAAGTTCACGACGTGTTCCGGCTGGCCCTGGAATTTCGCGCGCAGCACCGGGTCCTGCGTCGCGACGCCGACCGGGCACGTGTTCAGATGGCACTTGCGCATCATGATGCAGCCTTCGACGACGAGCGGCGCCGTCGCGAAGCCGAATTCATCCGCGCCGAGCAGCGCGCCGATCGCGACGTCGCGGCCGGTCTTCATCTGGCCGTCGGCCTGCACGCGGATACGGCCGCGCAGGCGGTTCAGCACCAGCGTCTGCTGCGTTTCGGCAAGGCCCAGTTCCCACGGCGTGCCCGCGTGCTTGATCGACGACAGCGGCGACGCGCCGGTGCCGCCGTCGTGGCCCGCGATCACGACGTGATCGGCCTTCGCCTTCGCGACGCCCGCAGCGACCGTGCCCACGCCCACTTCCGACACGAGCTTCACCGAGATGCTCGACGCCGGGTTCACGTTCTTCAGATCGTGAATCAGCTGCGCGAGGTCTTCGATCGAATAGATGTCGTGGTGCGGCGGCGGCGAGATCAGGCCGACACCCGGCACCGAATAACGCAGCTTGCCGATGTACTCGGACACCTTGTGACCCGGCAGTTGACCGCCTTCGCCCGGCTTCGCGCCCTGCGCCATCTTGATCTGGATCTGGTCCGCCGACGCGAGATACTGCGCCGTCACGCCGAAGCGGCCCGACGCGACCTGCTTGATCTTCGAGCGCAGCGAATCGCCGTCTTTCAGCGGAATGTCGGTCACGACTTCGTCGCCGATCACGGACTTCATCGTGTCGCCGTTCTTGATCGGAATGCCGCGCAGTTCATTGCGATAGCGGTTCTCGTCTTCGCCGCCCTCACCCGTGTTCGACTTGCCGCCGATGCGGTTCATCGCGACGGCGAGCGTGGCGTGCGCTTCGGTGCTGATCGAACCGAGCGACATCGCGCCCGTCGCGAAACGCCTGACGATGTCCTTCGCCGGCTCCACCTGCTCGAGCGGGATCGCACGGGTCGGGTCGACCTTGAACTCGAAGAGGCCACGGAACGTCATGTGACGCTTCGTCTGATCGTTGATCAGATGCGCGTATTCCTTGTACGTCTGGTACGAATTGCTGCGCGCCGAGTGCTGCAGCTTCGCGATCGCGTCCGGCGTCCACATGTGGTCTTCGCCGCGTACGCGGTACGCGTATTCGCCGCCGGCGTCGAGCATCGACGCGAGCACCGGGTTGTCGCCGAATGCTTCGCGATGCAGACGAATCGCTTCCTCGGCCACTTCGAACAGACCGATGCCGCCCACCTTCGACGCCGTGCCCTTGAAGTACTTCGACACGAGATCTTCGGCCAGACCGACCGCTTCGAAGATCTGCGCGCCGGTGTACGACATGTAGGTCGAAATGCCCATCTTCGACATGACCTTCTGCAGGCCCTTGCCGACTGCCTTCGTGAAGTTGTAGATCGCCTTGTCGACCGACAGATCGCCCTTCAGGCCGGCTGCGAGCTGCGCGAGCGTTTCCATCGCGAGGTACGGGTGCACGGCTTCCGCGCCGTAGCCTGCGAGCAGCGCGAAGTGGTGCGTCTCACGCGCGGAGCCCGTTTCGACGACGAGACCCGTGCTCGTGCGCAGACCCTGCTGCACGAGATGGTTGTGGATCGCGGACGTAGCGAGCAGCGCCGGGATCGCGACGTTGTCGCGGTCCGTCTTGCGGTCCGACACGATCAGGATGTTGTAGCCGGACTTGACCGCATCCACGGCTTCCGCGCACAGCGACGCGAGGCGCGCTTCGATGCCTTCCTTCGCCCATGCGGCCGGATAGCAGATGTTCAGCTCGTACGAGCTGAACTTGCCGCCCGTGTACTGATCGATCTCGCGGATCTTCGCGATGTCCTTGAAGTCGAGCACCGGCTGCGACACTTCGAGACGCATCGGCGGGTTGATGTTGTTCGTGTCGAGCAGGTTCGGCTTCGGGCCGATGAACGACACGAGCGACATCACCATGTTTTCGCGGATCGGGTCGATCGGCGGGTTCGTCACCTGCGCGAACAGCTGCTTGAAGTAGTGGTACAGCGTCTTGTTCTTGTTCGACATGACGGCGAGCGGCGAGTCGTTGCCCATCGAGCCGACCGCTTCCTCGCCCGCCTGCGCCATCGGCGCCATCAGGAACTTGAGGTCTTCCTGCGTATAGCCGAACGCCTGCTGACGGTCGAGCAGCGCGGCCGCCTCGCGGCGCTCCATCGCGACGTCTTCCGCCTTCGGCTCGATCTCGTCGAGCTTGATGCGCACCGCGTCGATCCAGCTCTTGTACGGCTTCGCGTTCGCGAGGTTGTCCTTCAGCTCCTTGTCGTCGATGATGCGGCCGTGCTCCATGTCGATCAGGAACATCTTGCCCGGCTGCAGACGCCACTTCTTGACGATCTTCGACTCCGGAATAGGCAGCACGCCCGCTTCCGACGCCATGATCACGAGGTCGTCGTCGGTAATGATGTAGCGCGCCGGACGCAGGCCGTTACGGTCGAGCGTCGCGCCGATCTGACGGCCGTCGGTGAACGCGATCGCCGCGGGGCCGTCCCACGGCTCCATCATCGCGGCGTGGTACTCGTAGAACGCGCGACGGTTGTCGTCCATCAGCGTGTGCTGTTCCCACGCTTCCGGAATCATCATCATCACCGCGTGGACGAGCGGATAGCCCGCCATCACGAGCAGCTCGAGGCAGTTGTCGAACGATGCGGTATCGGACTGGCCCGGGTAGATCAGCGGCCACAGCTTCGGCAGGTCGTCGCCGAGCACGTGCGACGCGATTGCGCCGGTACGTGCGTTCAGCCAGTTGACGTTGCCCTTCACCGTGTTGATTTCGCCGTTGTGGGCGATCATCCGGTACGGGTGCGCGAGCTCCCACGCCGGGAACGTGTTGGTCGAGAAGCGCTGGTGCACCAGTGCCAGCGCCGAGACGCTGCGCTCGTCCTGCAGGTCGCGGTAGTACACGCCGACCTGGCCTGCAAGCAGCAGGCCCTTGTAGACCACCGTGCGCGCCGACATCGACGGCACGAAGTATTCCTTGCCGTGCTTCAGCTTCAGCGCCTGGATGCGGTGGCTCGCGGTCTTGCGGATCACGTACAGCTTCCGCTCGAGCGCGTCGGTCACCATGATGTCCTTGCCGCGGCCGATGAAGATCTGGCGGATCAGCGGCTCGCTCGCCTTCACCGTGGGCGAAATGGGCATCGTGTGGTCGACCGGCACGTCGCGCCAGCCGAGCACGACCTGGCCTTCGGCCTTGACCGTGCGCTCCAGTTCCTGTTCGCACGCGAGACGCGACGCGTGTTCCTTCGGCAGGAAGATCATCCCGACGCCGTATTCGCCCGCGGGCGGCAGCGTCACGCCCTGCTTGGCCATTTCTTCGCGGTAAAAGCCGTCCGGAATCTGGATCAGGATGCCCGCGCCGTCGCCCATCAGCGGGTCGGCGCCGACGGCGCCCCGGTGGTCGAGATTCTCCAGGATCTTCAGGCCCTGCAGGATGATCTCGTGGCTCTTCTTGCCCTTGATGTGCGCGACGAAGCCGACGCCGCAGGCGTCGTGCTCGTTCTGCGGGTCGTACAGACCCTGCGCGGCGGGGAGCTGAGAAGCAGGCAGCTGATGGTCGTTCATGGGGACACCGTCTGTGAGGGGCCTTAAGCGGCCGTTGAACCGTTGTTCTTTGTCGCCCGCGGCCTGCCTGGAATGCGTCTCCTCCTGGCGGGCCGCGACGCTCCGGGCGAGACGCCGGAGCGGTGGAATTCGGAATATACGCGACGAATCAATGAAATAGCAAACAAAACGTGATGATCGAGCCCCTATTATCAATGTGGTGCACGACGCGTCACTTTTAATGGTGTCATATCAAATCGGTGCAAAAGAAAACGGCATGCGCAGATGCCGTTTCGATTGCAAACCGTTGAAGCGAAAGACTTACTGGGTCTGCGGGGTCTCGCTGCGGACCTTGCGGGGCCGCCCGCGCGGCAGCGGCGACACGCGCCGGTTGGCCGCCCGCGCCGCCCATTCCCGGTACGATTCGCCGCCGAGCACCCAACCCTTCAGCGTGGCCTGCTGCAGCTGATTGGCCTCGCGCTCGTCGAGCGGCTGCTCGCACAGCTCGCGATAGGCGCGCTGACGCTCGAACGGCGTGTTGCCGAGCGACCAGTAGAGCGGATGGTCCGTGATGAGGCTATCCAGCGTGAGACCGATGTGATGCCGGTAGCTCGACCAGCGGTAGTCCTCGGGCACCGACACGAGCTGGTTGCGCGTCGGGCTCAGTTCGACCACGCGGCTCGCCAGCAGGAAGTAGCGCTCGCCCTCGATCACGGTCGCGCGATAGCGGCCCTCCCACAGCGTGCCGCGCCGCGCGTAGCGACGATTGAAATGCGCCACGTAGCGGCGGCCGACGGCCTGCATCGCCTTCGGCAGGCTCGATTCGTCGGTGGGTGTGACGAGCAGCTGTACCGCGCCCGGCATCAGCACATACGCATGAATGCCCAGATGATGATCGCGTGATGCCGCCTTCAGACAGTCGATGAACAGTTCATAGTCCTGCTCGTCGACGAAAGCGGGCTGCTGGGAGAGGCCGCGCAGGATCACGTGCTGCGGCTGGTCGGGAACATAGAGACGTGCTAGCCGTGCCATGCTGGGTTATCCAAAAGTCGCGTTGGTGAATACCCGAAGGTCCGAAACCCGCGCCAGCGCTGGCATTCCGCGCGGCGCGGCAAAGCCGGAAAACATTGCACCCCTAGGGAAAATGTTCTAACCGGCGCATATGGTCTGTTTCAAACGTTGTGTTCATAATGAGCGGGCCTTTATTGGAGGAGCACATATGAAATTAAAACAGGCCACCTTGGGGTGCGTGGCGGCGCTGCTCGGCATAACGATGACGACAGCTCACGCGCAATCGGCCGGCAGTATCTATCTCAGCACGGGCTGGTTCCATTTCTCCCCTCAGGACAGCAGTGATCCGCTGAAACTTCTGAGCGTTGGTGGCACACCCGTCAACCAGTATCAGGCAGGCACCGGCGCGGGCATCGATAACTCCGATACCCTCGGCTTCAGTGCCGGCTACTTCATCACCGATCACATCGCCGCTGAAGCCGAACTCGGGTTGCCGCCCAAGTTTGACCTCGAAGGCACCGGCACTCTCACGCCGTACGGCACACTGGGTACCGCACGTCAGTGGAGTCCCGCGCTGCTCTTCAAGTACTACTTCCGTGACCCTGCCGCAACCTTCAGGCCTTATGCCGGACTCGGTGTGACCTACGTGTGGTTCACCGACGCGCAGATCACCAATTCGCAGTTCGAATCCGGCGTTCTGCATGGTCCGACCAGCGTATCCACGGATCGTTCCTGGGCACCGGTATTTAATCTCGGCTTCAACTACGCGATCACCAAGCACTGGTTCGCCGGCGCCTCGGTGTCGTACATTCCGCTCAGCGTAACCGCGCATCTGTCGACCAACGCCACCACACCAGTGGGCACGTTGAACGTACAGTCGGAGGCGAAGATCAGGCTGAACCCGATCGTCACCTTCATCAAGATCGGCTACGTCTTCTAGGTCTAGCTTAGGCAAAACATCGAAGCTGTAGCAGTCTATCGAGCGCCGCCGTGCAGTTCTTCGCACGGCGGCGCTTTCGATTTTATGCCTGTCAGCAGCGTGTGTGCGAGCGCGGACCGCTTTGTAATGTTGACCAGCGCGCGGCGCTTTGCGATGTAATTTGTGCTGGCATCGTGCGCAAAGCAAGGCGTGGCAACGCTTCGCGCACAGCCGCGTCGATCATCGCAAGCATGAGGAAACAACGCGTGATGCAGGCATCGAAGTTGCGTCGTGCTGGATTTCCCGCCTCGATACGCGGGTGCTTTCAACCAACATCCACGGAGCGATCATGACCGCACTACCGAATACGCGAGATGCCCTCGGAGAATCCTGGACCACGACGGGACGCCGTGCACGCCGCATGGCTCGCCATGGCCGTCACGCCGCGGAAGATATCGCCTCGGAACTGCGTTCGCTGATGAGCGAACTCGACGAGACGCTGTCGGACGGCACGCAGGCCGATGCCGTCGCGTTGCGCGACCAGCTGCGCAAACGTCTCGATGTCGCGCGCGAGCGGCTGAACGATACGCGCAGCGCGATGCGCGCCCGCGCGACCGACGCCTTCAACGGCGCCGACGACTACGTACGCGAAAACCCATGGCAGACGCTGGCCGTGGTGGGTGGCGTGGCCCTGGTGGCGGGTCTGCTGCTCTCGCGCATGCGCTGAAGAAGGGATGCGCTGAAACGCGCGAAAGCCATTCGCGCCGGTTCTACTCCGGCTGTGCTGCGCCCGGCGGAGTGGCTGTCTGCCGAACGCGGTGCTGGGGCTTCGTTCGCCCGGCATCGCTTTCGGTACACAGCGTGATCACGCCGGTGCCGCGCGATCAAGCGTCGAAGAAGCTCGCACCGATGAGGTCGATGCGATCCGTGCAGATCGCATCGACGCCCCACTGCGCGAGCTGCCTCGCGCGCTGTGGGTCGTTGACCGTATAGACGAGCATATGCAGCCCTGCGGCCCTGATCTGCGCAACGAGCGCTTCCGACAGACGGTTGTGGTCGGCATGCAGCGACACGCAGCCCAGGGCCGAAGTCTGCTCGCGCCAGTTGGCAGGCACCGCTTCATAGAGCATGCCGCGCGGCAGGTCAGGTGCCGCGTCGCGCGCCGCGGCCAGCGCATCGTACGAGAACGACGACAGCAGCGGCGCGATCTGCTGCCCGCTCCACAGCCGTTCGGCTTCAGCGGCGACGAGCTTTCCCGTTTCGACGTCACGCCCCGGACACGGTTTGATCTCGACGTTCGCCGCAAGCCCCAGCGCGATGCATCGCTTCGCGACCTGCTCGAGCGTCGGCATCCGTTCGCCGGCGAAACGCGGGCTGCGCCATTTGCCCGCATCGAGGCTCGAAAGAATCGCATACGGCATCGTGGCCGCTTCGCCGAAACCGTCGGACGTGCGGTCGACGGTGTCGTCGTGCAGCAGGAACACGACGTTGTCGGAAGACAGCTTCGCGTCGAATTCGACCATCTTCAACCCGAGCCCCGCGCCGGTCTCGATACCGGCCAGCGTGTTCTCGGGAGCGAGCGTGCCGCCGCCACGATGCGCGACGACGCGCGGATACGGCCATGAGTTCAACGGTCCAGTCATAGTCGTTTGAAGTAGTGATGTTGTGATGTGCCGCGCGGTACGCTGCACCGGCCAGCTTCCGCCCTCGCTCCGACGCTTCGATGTCTACGCAACGCTACGCAACCCGCCGCGGCGCGAAACTCAATTGTCGTCGATCACGAAGAGACGCTGGTACTCCTTCAGCGCGTACCGGTCCGTCATACCCGCGATGTAATGCGCGATGAGTCGCGGCTGCAATCCGGCGTCGCCCGACTGATAGGCCGGCGGCAACAGACGTGGATCGTCGGTGAACGCATCGAAGAGGCCGATCACCACGCGGCGCGCCTTGTTTGCCATCCGCATCACGCGGTAGTGACGATACAGGCTGCGAAAGAGAAAGCGCTTGAGCGCCTGGGCCTGCTCGGCCACCGCCTGACTGTGAGCCACGATCGGCGGCGCCGCGCGCACTTCATCGAGCGATGACGGCGCGTAGCGGATGAGATTGCGCGTGGTCTCGGCGATCAGATCGACAATCAGTGTATTGATGATGCGCCGGACGGTTTCATGCACGATGCGTCGGCCTTCGATCTGCGGATGCTCGTGGCGTGCGGCTTCGTAGTGCGTCTGCCACAGTTCCACCGCGGCGAGCTGCTCGATCGTGATCAGGCCCGAGCGCAGACCATCGTCCACGTCGTGATTGTTGTATGCGATTTCATCGGCGACGTTGGCGATCTGCGCCTCGATCGACGGCTGCTGACCACGCAGGAAACGCTCGCCCAGTTCGCCGAGCCGCCGCGCGTTGTCGCGCGAGCAGTGCTTGAGGATGCCTTCGCGGGTCTCGAAACAGAGGTTGAGCCCGTTGAAGCCGCCGTAGTGTTCTTCGAGGTCGTCGACCACCGCGAGGCTCTGCAGATTGTGCTCGAAACCGCCGTGGTCGCGCATGCATTCGTTCAGCGCGTCCTGGCCTGCATGGCCGAACGGCGTATGGCCGAGATCGTGCGCGAGCGAAATCGCTTCGACGAGATCTTCGTTCACGCGCAGGTTACGCGCGACCGAACGGGCGATCTGCGCAACCTCGAGGCTATGCGTGAGACGCGTGCGAAACAGGTCGCCCTCGTGATTGACGAAGACCTGCGTCTTGTATTCGAGCCGCCTGAACGCGGTGGAGTGCACGATGCGGTCGCGATCGCGCTGGAATTCCGTGCGCGCGCTCGGCGGCGGTTCCGCATGCCGCCGGCCGCGCGACTGCAGCGAGTGTGCCGCGTACGGCGCAAGATGCGCTTCCAGCGCCGCGATGGTTGGGACCGCGACAACCATTGAGGGCTGCGCGGCCGGCCCGGTCGTCGTGTCGCTGCAGCTTTCGTTCACCGTACCCTCCGTGCTCGATGCGCTTGCCCGCGGCGGGAGGCAGGCGGAAGTCACCCGCGTGGCATCAGACCGTGGTGGCCGCGAGCGTCGCCTGCACGGCTTCGTCAGGCGCGCGCGTGATCAGTGTTTCGCCGAAACGCTTCAGCAGGATGAACTTGATCGCGCCGCCCTCGGCCTTCTTGTCGACCTGCATCAGATCGACGTAGCGCGACGCGCCGAGATCCGGCCCACGCTCCGGCAGATGCGCGGCCTTCACCACCGCGACGATCCGTTCGCGCGATGCTTCGTCGAGATGGCCGAGCCGCACCGACAGATCCGCGGCCATCACCATCCCGCAGCCGACCGCCTCGCCATGCAGCCACTCGCCGTAGCCGAGACCGGCTTCGATCGCGTGACCGAAGGTATGGCCGAAGTTGAGGATGGCCCGCAGTCCGCCCTCACGCTCGTCCTGCGCAACCACCGACGCCTTGATCTCGCACGAGCGCTTGACGGCTTCCGCGAGCGCCGCCGGTTCGCAGGCGTTCAGCGCGGCGATGTTCGCCTCGATCCAGTCGAAGAACGCGGCGTCCGCGATCGCACCGGTCTTGATGACCTCGGCGATGCCCGCGGCGAGTTCGCGCGGCGGCAGCGTGCGCAGCGCGCCGATGTCCGCGATCACCGCCTGCGGCTGGTAGAACGCGCCGATCATGTTCTTGCCGAGCGGGTGATTGATGCCGGTCTTGCCGCCCACCGACGAATCGACCTGCGACAGCAGCGTGGTCGGCACCTGGATGAACGGCACGCCGCGCATGTAGCACGCGGCGGCGAAGCCCGTCATGTCGCCGATCACGCCGCCGCCGAGCGCGATCAACGTGGTCTTGCGATCCGCGCGCGATCCGAGCAGCGCGTCGAAGATCAGGTTCAGCGTCTGCCAGGTCTTGTGCGCCTCGCCGTCGGGCAGCACCACCGTCGATACCTGCTTGCCGAGCGGCGCCAGCGCACTGCGCAGCGCGTCGCCGTAGAGCGGATCCACCGTGGTGTTGGTGACGATCGTGACCGAACTCCCCGCGATATGCGGAGCGAACAGTGCCGTCTGACTGATCAGATCGGCACCGATATGGATGGGATAGGCGCGCTCGCCCAGTTCAACGTTGACGGTAATCATGCTTGCATTATGACGCAGGATGTTTGACGACACCGGCCATCTCGAGCTGCATCAGCACCATGTTGACGAGCCCGTTCACCGATGGGCGCCCGGTTTCGATGACGAAATCCGCGCACCCTCGATACAGCGGATCGCGCACCTCGTAGAGGGCTTCGAGGCGCGCTTTCGGGTCGTCGGTCTGCAGGAGCGGACGGTTCTTGTCGCGCCGCGTGCGCAGCCACAGGTCGTGCGGATTCGCGCGCAGATAGACGACAAGCCCGCGGCTACACAGCACATCACGATTCTCGGGGCGCAGCACGGCGCCGCCGCCCGTAGCGAGCACGATGCGGTCGCGGCCCGTCAGTTCGTCGATCACCTGAGCTTCGCGATCCCGAAAGCCCGCTTCGCCCTCGAGTTCGAAGATGGTCGACACGCGCGCGCCGGTGCGCTGCTCGATTTCGTGGTCCGAATCGAAGAACGGGCGTTCCAGCCGGCGCGCGACCGCCCGGCCCACGGTGGTTTTGCCTGCCCCCATGAGCCCTACGAAAAATACATTGGCGTGTGCGTCCCGCGCTTGCAACGGTTTTCCTCTGGTCAATCCGGTAAGTTCGTGCGGCAGCTTACTGGCAAAGCCGCCGTATTGTCGAGACTGGATCCGGCCGGGTTCCGGCAGCCGCCGATGGAGTTCAGCCATCCGTCAGCTCGCTTGCCACCACCCGCGGCGTGATGAAGATCACCAGTTCGCTGCGCTGCCTGCGGGGCGCGCGATGCCGGAAAAGTCCGCCCAAAACCGGTATTTTGCCCAGGAGCGGCACCTCCGTCACATCATCCCGGTCATCGCTGGCATAAATTCCGCCGATCGACACGGTTCCGCCGTCCTCGACTTCGACCCGGGTGCGCACGTGTCTGGTGATGATCGCGGGCTCCGCGGCGGTCTCCTCGCCCGCGCTGTCCTTGGCCACATCGAGGTCCAGCACGACCCGTCCGGTGGGCGTCACCTGCGGCTCGACCTCCAGTTTCAGGCTCGCGCGGCGGAACTGGACGCCGGACACGCCCTGCCCGACCTTCGCCTGGTACGGCAGCTCCTGCCCCTGCCCGACGATCGCCTTGATCCGTTCCGCTGTGACGACGCGCGGGCTCGAGACAGTCTTGCCGTGCCCTTCCGCTTCGTGCGACCTCTGCTCGATCGGTGCGGGCGTTGCGCGCCGTTGTATTGCGTGCGGTGCGCGACACGCGTCGAGTCGGTTCGCGATCGTCCGGGTCCTCGCCTGCGAGCGTGGGTGCCGGGTTGTCGTCATACGCACCGTCCGCCATCGCTTCCGCGTCGCCGTCGGCGAGCAACGGATTGCCGGTTGCGCCTGCCATCCGCACCGGCAGCGGCGGATCGCCATAGCCGACCCCACCGTCCTCGTACGGCATCGTGTCCGGTAACGGTGGCAACGATGCGCGACCCACGTTTGCCATGAGCAGCGCGCTGAGGAGCGCAGTTCGGCACACGAGCGGCCACATCACGTCGCCGCCTTCGCGAAACCTGGCGTCCGCACGCTGCCGTTCGCTTCGAGCGGGACATCGGCATCGCCAACGCGAACGAGTCGTTCGTCACCGGGCCACTGGCCGCGCGCTATTTCCTCGACACTTTGCCCGTGCTCCAAGTGCGCGACCAACCGCTGACTGACCACCACGAGCCTGATCGCAAACGGACTGACATCGATACCCGCTGCGAAGCGGTTGAGCGCCGGCAGCAACGACTTTCTGAACGCCATGACGCTTCCCTCCAGATGTGCGCCGAACGACTCGGTCGCTGAGGGGAAATTGTGCGAATCCTGGCCCGATGCGCCCACTCGGCCAAATGGCCGACGTTTCGCGCCGCATGGTCGGGAGGAGGGCAAAGCGGCTACAGTAGATCCGTCGCGAGAGGTCCTGGTCGCGGTCTCTCGCGCGGCGTGCAGCGAACCGTTTCAGCGATCGTGGAGCGAACTCATCAGGAGCCGCCAGCGGTAAGCGTGTCGAAAGCTTGAGATGCCCGCCGCTATAATCGCGGGTCTGTTTTTCCGGTATCCCTATGCAATCTCCAACTCCAACGTCCACGCCACCCGCGCCGCAGAAACGCAGGCGTCCGTGGTGGCTCAAGCTGCTGCTGGGGCTCGCGGGCCTCTTCGTGGCCGGCATCGCGAGCGCCGCGCTCGTGCTCGGCTATGCGCTCGTGGTCGCGACACCGAACCTGCCGTCGCTCGACGCGCTGACCGACTACCAGCCGAAGGTGCCGCTGCGCATCTACACGGCCGATCACGTGCTGATCGGTGAATTCGGCGAGGAACGCCGCGATATCGTGCGCATCCAGGACGTGCCGGACTACCTGAAGAAAGCGATTCTCGCCATCGAAGATGCCCGCTTCTATGACCACGGCGGCGTGGACCTGACGGGCATCGCGCGCGCGGGCTTCGTTGCGCTGACGAACGGCCACGCCACGCAGGGCGCCAGCACGATCACGATGCAGGTGGCGCGCAACTTCTTTCTGTCGAGCGAGAAGACGTACACGCGCAAGATCTACGAGATGCTGCTCGCGTACAAGATCGAATCGAAGCTGACGAAGGATCAGATTCTCGAGGTGTACATGAATCAGATCTATCTCGGCCAGCGTGCGTATGGCTTCGCGAGCGCGGCCCGCGTGTACTTCGGCAAGGACCTGAAGGACATCACGCTCGCCGAGGCCGCAATGCTCGCGGGTCTGCCGAAGGCGCCGTCCGCGTACAACCCGGTCGTCAACCCGAAGCGCGCGAAGGTGCGGCAGGAGTACATCCTCGAACGCATGCTCGAACTGCACTTCATCACCCAGCAGCAGTACGACGACGCGGTAAAGCAGCCGCTCGTCGTCAAGGGATCGGGCAAGGAATTCAGCGTGCACGCTGAGTACGTCGCCGAGATGGTGCGGCAGATGATGTATGCGCAGTACCACGAAGAAGCCTATACGCGTGGGCTCAACGTCGTCACAACGATCGATTCGGCCGATCAGGAGAATGCGTACCACGCATTACGCAAGGGCCTGCTGGATTACGAGCGGCGGCATGGCTACCGCGGCCCCGAAGCGTTCATCGACCTGCCCACCGATCCCGACGATCGCGAACAGGCGATCGACGACGCGCTGCTCGAGCACCCGGACAACGGCGAGATCATCGCGGCGGTCGTCACGTCGGCCACGCAGAAGCAGGTGCAGGCCACCTTCATCGACGGCAATACGCTCACGGTCAAGGGCGACGGGCTGCGGTACGCAACTTACGCGCTCAGTGCCCGCGCGCAGCCGAACCAGCGCATCCGGCCAGGCGCGATCATCCGTGTGGTGCGCGGCGATGACGGCAACTGGTCGATCACGCAGTTGCCGCAGGTGGAAGGCGCGTTCATCGCGATCACGCCGCAGGACGGCGCGATCCGGGCGCTCGTCGGCGGCTTCGATTTCAACAAGAACAAGTACAACCACGTCACCCAGGCGTGGCGGCAGCCGGGCTCGAGCTTCAAGCCGTTCATCTACTCGGCGTCGCTGGAAAAAGGCCTCGGGCCGGCCACGATCATCAACGACGCGCCACTCTTCTTCAGCGCGGCCGAGACGGGTGGTCAGGCGTGGGAGCCGAAGAACTACGGCGGCGGCTTCGATGGCCCGATGACCATGCGCACGGCGCTGCAGAAGTCGAAGAACCTCGTATCGATCCGCATCCTCAGTCACATCGGACCGAAATACGCGCAGCAGTACATCACGCACTTCGGTTTCGATGCGGACCGTCATCCGGCGTATCTGCCGATGGCGCTCGGTGCCGGGCTCGTCACGCCGCTGCAGATGGCGGGGGCGATCTCGGTGTTCGCGAACGGCGGCTACCGCGTGAATCCGTATCTGATCGCGGAGGTGACCGATCCGCGCGGGATGGTGGTTGCGCGCGCGCAGCCGCTCGTTGCCGGGCAGAACGCACCGATGGCGATCACGGCGCGCAACGCTTACGTGATGAACAGCCTGTTGCAAAGCGTCGCGCAACGCGGCACGGGTGCAAAGTCGAACGTGCTGAAGCGGACCGATCTGGCAGGCAAGACCGGCACCACGAACGATTCGCGCGACGCCTGGTTCGCCGGCTATCAGCACACGCTCGCGGCGGTCGCGTGGATCGGCTACGACAATCCGCGCAGTCTCGGCGACAAGGAGACGGGGGGCGGACTCGCGCTGCCGGTCTGGATCGACTACATGGCGACCGCGCTCAAGGGCGTGCCCGAGTACCGGATGCCGATGCCGGGCGGCGTGACGACGATCGGCGACGAACTGTACTTCGACGACTTCACGCCGGGCAACGGCTTCGTCGCGACGGTCGGCGTGAGCGAGGCGCAGCTCGCGGGGAATGCGAGCGACGCATCGGGCGCGGCGCCGGCGCCGGAACAGGTCAACGAGCAGGAGAAGCAGGACATCATGAACCTGTTCCGCGGGCACTGAGGCCCGCCGGGCTCACGCTTCGAACGTCACGGGCTCGCCGGCCTGCTGGGTCGCGTAGTCGGACAGCGCCGAGAAAAACTCGGCGCCGCTGCGAGTATCGCGCCATTCGTCATCGACGTAACGGAAGTGGAAGCCACCCGCTTTCGCGGCAATCCAGATCTCGTGCATCGGCGGTTGCAGGTTCACGATGATCTTCGAACGATTGGCGAATTCGAGGGTCAGCACATTGCCCGAACGCTCGAGTTCGATGTCGGCTTCGGCCTCGTCGACGCCTTGTTCCACAGCCGTCAGAACGGCCTCCGCGAGCCTCAGGTATTCACTGTCGGTCATGCTAAACTCCAGCGGTTTAATCACTCAGGGACTGTCATGCGGGTCGTTTCCAGGATGAGCGCGATTGTAGCGGCTTTGACCATCGTCACGGCTGGCGCGCTGTCGGGCTGCGGTCAACGCGGCGGACTCTACCTGCCAACGGTCCCACCGCTGCCGGCAAAACCGGACTTCCAGACCGACTCGGCTGCCTCCGATGCTCAAGGCGCATCCGCGGCAAAAGCTGCGTCGGCGGCAGAAAACGGCTTGGTGCCGGATACTTCGGGTACGCCGCTGTCGCTGTCGCCTGAATCCGATCTGCACGACGCGCCTGCTTCGTCGGTGCCGGCATCCGACACCGCTCCCAATCAATAAGCTTTTCGCACTGCCTGTACTTCTAGCATGACACAGCCCGCATTCGCCTACGTCGACGGTGTGTTGCACGTCGAAGGTGTCTCCGCCGTTTCGCTCGCGCGCCAGTTCGGCACGCCACTCTTCGTCTACTCGCGCGCCGCGCTCACGAGCGCATGGCATGCGTACGCCGACGCGTGCCAGGGTCGTCGCGCATCGGTGCACGTCGCGGTGAAAGCGAACAGCAACCTCGCCGTGCTCAACGTGTTCGCGCGTCTCGGCGCCGGCTTCGACATCGTATCCGGCGGCGAGCTGGCGCGCGTGCTCGCGGCTGGCGGCAAGGCGGAAAACGTGGTGTTCTCGGGCGTCGGCAAGAGCGCGGACGAAATGCGTACCGCGCTCGTCGAAGGCGTGAAGTGCTTCAACGTCGAGTCGATCCCGGAGCTGGCCCGTCTGAACGAGGTTGCCGCATCGATCGGCCGCAAGGCGCCGGTCTCGCTGCGCGTGAATCCGGACGTCGATGCGAAGACGCATCCGTACATCTCCACCGGCCTCAGGTCGAACAAGTTCGGCATCGCGTTTGAAGATGCGCGCGACACCTATCGCGCCGCCGCGGCGATGTCGCATCTCGACGTGATCGGCATCGACTGCCACATCGGCTCGCAGATCACCGAGACGGCGCCGTATCTCGATGCGCTGGACAAACTGCTCGAGCTCGTCGAGCAGATCGAAGCGGACGGCGTGAAGATCCATCACATCGACGTGGGCGGTGGTCTCGGCATCCGCTACGACGACGAGACGCCGCCGGATATCGGCGAGTTCGTGCGTACCCTGCTCGACCGGATCGACGCGCGCGGTCATGGTCACCGCGAAGTGTATTTCGAGCCGGGTCGGTCGCTCGTCGGCAACGCGGGCATGCTGCTCACGAAGGTCGAATATCTGAAGCCGGGCTCCGGCAAGAATTTCGCGATCGTCGACGCGGCGATGAACGACCTTGCGCGTCCGGCCATGTACCAGGCGTTCCATCGCATCGAGCCCGTCGTACAGCGCGACGTACCGGCCGAGGTGTACGACGTCGTCGGCCCGGTGTGCGAAAGCGGCGACTGGCTCGGCCGCGAACGTACGCTCGCCGTCGAGCCGGCGGATCTGCTGGCGATTCACTCGGCCGGCGCATATGGCTTCGCGATGAGCTCGAACTACAACTCGCGCCCGCGTGCGGCCGAGGTGATGGTCGACGGCAACGACGTGCATCTGGTGCGCGCACGCGAAGAGATCGCGCAATTGTTCGCTGGCGAATCGGTCTTGCCGGATTGATCGCTTGGCACAAAGATAAAAAAACGGCTGACTGCCTCGAAGCAGTCAGCCGTTTTTCCTTGCGCCCTGAGCGCCGTATCGCTTACAGCTTGCCGTAGCTGTGCAGCCCCGACAGGAACATGTTCACACCGAGGAAAGCGAACGTGGTCACGAGCAGGCCCGTCAGCGCCCACCACGCCGCGACAGAACCGCGCAGGCCCTTCATCAGCCGCATGTGCAGCCAGGCCGCGTAATTGAGCCACACGATCAGCGCCCACGTTTCCTTCGGGTCCCAGCTCCAGTAGCCGCCCCATGCCTGCGCGGCCCACAGCGCCCCGAGAATGGTCGCAATGGTGAAGAACGCGAAGCCGACCGCGATCGACTTGTACATCAGGTCGTCGAGCACCTCCAGCGCAGGCAGGCGGTCGACCAGCATGCCGCGCTCTTTCACGATATGCGCGACGCCCACCATCGCCGACAGCGCGAAGCTGCCGTAGCCGATGAAATTCGCCGGCACGTGGATCTTCATCCACCAGCTTTGCAGCGCCGGCACGAGCGGCTGGATCTGCTGCGCGTCGCGCGAGATCGAATACCACATCAGGAAGCCGACCGCTGCGCTGATCACGAGCAGCACGAATGCGCCGAGCGAACGCGTGTTGTAGTGCTTCTCGTAGTACAGATAGAACAGCGCCGTGATGAGGCTGAACAGCACGAACACTTCGTACAGGTTCGAGATTGGAATATGGCCGACGTCCGCGCCGATCAGGTACGACTCGTACCAGCGCACCATCATGCCGACGAAGCCCATCAGCACGGCGCCCCACGTCAGCGTGGTGCCGATCGCGCCGCCCGTGGCCGAGCGCGACAGCATGCCGATCCAGTAGAACACGGTGGCGAGCACGAAGAGCGCACTCATCCACAGGATCGCGGACTGACTCGACAGGAAGTACTTGAGGAAGAACGCGTTGTCCGCTCGGGTCAAATCGCCGTGATAGATCTGGATGGCCAGCAGCGACACGACCGCGATACCCGCGATCAGGAGACGCGCCGGCTTCCAGCGCCAGCCCAGCACGATGAACGCCGGCACCGCGCACGACAGCACCAGCTTGTCGTAGTAATTCATGAAGCCGTGATAGCGCGACAGCGCGAATCCGGCGCCCGCTACCATCGCCAGCGCGAAGAGCCAGTCGAACACGCCGAGCCGCTTCAGGAACGGCCGGTCGTCGAACACCATGGGCGGAAGCGTGGCGGGCGCGCCCGGTGACACCTGCGCCTTTTGCGGACGGGGAGCGGAAGGGGAAGCTACTTGCGTCAAGTCCATGATCTTACCGGGTCGAATCGTGTGTGCCGTCAGGGTTCGGTGCGCCGGCGGGGCCGGTCGCGTCGGTTGCCCCATTGGTCACCGCGCTGGTCCCATCGGCTGGATGGACGCCCAGAGTTGCCGCGACCGTGTCGCGCGTCCGGGCGAATTCCCTTTCGAAGTCGAGCGTTCTGCGTGCCGTCGACATCGCCATCACGACGTTCGTGCCGTGACCGTCATCCTTGAGCCAGAACCACAGGCGCCGTTCGCGCACGTAGAACATCGAGAAGATGCCGAGCACGAGGAGCAGGCTGCCAAGATACACGACTTTCTTTCCAGGTGCGCGCGTCAACTGAAATACCGAAGCCTGGACCTGCGTGAATGAATCCAGTGACAGGTAGACCGGCGAACCATACAGAAAACTGTCGGAAAGCGCGTTGATCGCGCTCTGCACGAAGCGCGTGGCAGTCGCATCGGGCTTCAGGTCGGCCTCGCCCGCGTGTTCGCGGGAGATCTGCCACAGGTCCCACGTGGCGCCCTCCAGCATGCGCAGCAGCAGCCCGGCGGCCTTCTCCTGCTGATCCTTCGGCACCGAACGGTCGATGAACGTCGCCACGGCCTGGAAGCCGCCGAGTTTCTGCCCGTTCGCCTCGGCGGACACCTGCGGATCCTCGCCCGCAAACAGGGTCAGCACCCGCAGCGCGCTATCCTGCAGATGCTGCTGCAGATCGTGGTTCGAGTCGGGAACGGAGCGGTCGGCGAAGCGACGTGCGGCTTCCGCGCGCATCGTCGGGTTCTCGAGCGCCGCGCGCAGGTTCATCCAGTCCTTCACGGTGCCGCCGGTGTCCGCAGGGATGCGCAGGTAGCGGAAAGGATCGTCCGGATTCGCGCGCATGCCGGCGAGGAATACGCGCTCGCCATTCACGTCGACCGGCAGCATGTAGTTGTTGTACTCGCGCGCCTGGCCGGCACGGTCGCGTACCTTGTACTGCACCGACGGCCCGACGTTGTGCAGATCGAGCGGCTTCGCGCTCTTCGCGCCCGACCCGAGCCGCTCGTCGAACTCTTCCTTGAGCGTCTGGTGCGCAACGCCGCGCGCGTCGATCTGGCCATTGCCGTTCTGGATGTTTTCGACATTGATCGCGCGGAAATCCGCGAACTCGATGGTCTGGCCGTCCGCGCCGGGCACCGTGGACGGCAACGCCGCCGAGTTGCCGATCGTGCCATCAAAGGGTGTCGTCGTCGTGGTGGCGCCGGTCATCGGCCACGCGGTCATGCGCATCTGCGAGCCGCCGTCCTGGAAGCTCGACTGGTAGATCGACACGCCGTCGTATTCGAACGGCTTGTTCACCTCGACCCGCGCCGGCACGCGCTCGCCCGTCTTGTGATCGATCACGACGATGTCGCTCGCGAAGAGCTTCGGCATGCCGGTCGAGTAGTAGTCGACGATGAACTTGTTGAGCTGGATCGAAAACGGCAGGTCCTGGATCAGCGAGCCGTTCGGCTGGTTCAGGATTGCCGTGGACACATGCTGCCCTTCGGGCACCCACGCGTAGCCGCGAAAGGTCGGATTCGACGACGACAGCCGATGCTCCGGCGGAATCTCGTTGATGACCGTGTTCGTGCTGATCGGCGACTTGTTGAAGAGCCACATCTGCAGGCGGACCGGCAGGTTGCTGTCGAGCAGCCCGCCGATGCAGATCACGACGATCGCGAGGTGCGCGAAGATGTAGCCGAGCTTCGTCAGCGCGCCGCGCTTGGCGGAGATCAGCGTCGCGCCGCTGTCGGTCTCGCGCACGATCAGGCGATAGCCGAGCTTGCCGGTGAGCTTCGACAGCGTGGTCGCGGTCTGTGCGCGCCCTATGCCGACGTGGAACTCACCCTTGTGGTGGAACGCGCGCAGGCTGCCTTCGCGGACCTTGTCTTTCCAGCTGCGCATGTCGGCGATCATCTTCGGCGCGTTGCGGATCACGCACAGCGACACCGACACCATCAGAAAGCCGAGGATCAGCATGAACCACCACGCGCTGTACACCGTGTAGAGACTCAGCGAGCGGAAGATGTCGGCCCAGAACGGGCCGAACTGGTTGACGTAGTTCGGGTACGGGTCGTCCTGCGTGAGCACGGTGCCGATGATGCTCGCGATGGCGAGGATCACGAGCAGCGCGATCGCGAAGCGCATCGAACTCAGCAGCTCGATGGAGGAACGCACGGCCCGCTGCCGCGACTTCACTTGCAAACCCGACGTGGTGACGCTCATTCAAACTCCAGCTCAACAGCAAAAAAGGGTGAAGGGCGATCGTCCGTCGACGACGCCCCCACCCTTTTCTTGTTTTCTCGCCGGCTTCGGTAACCGGCTGTCATACGCGGCCGCTAGTGCAGACCCGCGACGTAATCGGCGACAGCCTTCATCTCGCTGTCGGTCAGCTTCGATGCGATGGCGTGCATCGCATCGTTGTTGTTGCGCGCGCCGGGCCCCTGCTGGAACGCCGTCAACTGCGCAACGACGTAATCGGACCACTGGCCCGACAGACGCGGATACTGCGACGGAATGCCCTGCCCCGTCGGGCCATGGCAAGCTGCGCACGCCGGCACGCCCTTGTCGGCGATGCCACCGCGGTAAATCTGTTGACCGAGCGGCACGGTCGCCTTGTTGTGCGCGAAACCAGGTTTCGGCGCCTGCGCAGCGAAATAGGCTGCGACGTTGACCATGTCCTGATCGGACAGCGCGCCTGCGATGCCGGCCATGATCGGATTGTTGCGCGCGGGCGGTTTACCGCCGGGCTGCGGCTTGAAATCCTTCAGCTCTTTGACGAGGTACTCGGGATGTTGACCTGCGAGCTTCGGGTATGCACCACCGGTACTGTTGCCATCTGCCCCGTGACACGACGCGCATACCTGCGTTGCAATTGCCTGCCCCCGGTTGACGTCCGGCTTGGCCGGATCTGCTGCTGATGCCTGCGCTGCCACTACTGAAAGACCTGCCGCTACCGCTATTTCAAGGACCATCAAGGACTTGCACAGTCGATTCATTCGCACACCCTGTTTCGTCTTGTGGGAATAGGTTCTGCAAAAACGACGGCGACCGATCTGCCACGGAGTACGCGCGCTGGCTCCACTGGTTTTCAGTAAACCATCGTATTGTACAATAACGCGCTAATCGCGATGACGCCAGTCGGGCAAGCCCAGCCGGCCTCGGTTCTCCGGGGTCGACTATCCGCACGCAGCGGCGCGTAGCCTCCTCGAGTTTCCCCGCCTTTTCCCCTTTCTCTTCGCCCCGCCATGGCTTTCCTGCTCCACCAAGCGCGCTTCTTCACGACGGTCAATCATCTGCGCGATCTGCCGCCGTCCGCCCAGCCTGAGGTCGCTTTCGCGGGGCGCTCGAACGCCGGGAAGTCGACCGCGATCAACGTGCTGTGCAACCAGAAGCGGCTCGCGTTCGCGTCCAAGACGCCGGGGCGCACGCAGCACATCAACTACTTTTCGGTCGGCCCCGCGGACGAGCCCGTCGCGCACGTCGTCGACCTGCCGGGCTATGGTTACGCGGAAGTGCCGGAGGCGTCGAAGGCGCACTGGGAGGCGCTGCTGTCCACGTATCTGCAGGCGCGTGCGCAACTGTGCGGACTGATTCTGATGATGGATTCGCGCCGTCCGCTGACCGAGCTCGACTGCCGGATGATCGACTGGTTCGCGCCGACGGGTAAGCCGATCCATGCGCTCCTGACCAAATGCGACAAATTGACGCGCCAGGAAAGCACCAACGCGTTGCGCGAGACCAAAAAGGCCTTCAAGGAATACCGTGAGCGCGGCTATCGCGGCGAACTCACCGCTCAGCTCTTCTCTGCGCTCAAGCGCACCGGGCTCGAAGAAGCGCACGAGCTGATCGAAAGCTGGGTAATGCCGGCTGATGCGGCCCCGGCGGATGCGTCAGAGCCCTCCGCTTCGCCCGAAAACTGATCGCCTGTTCGGCGCGAGCTGCACGTTTCGTCGGCACATAAAAAAACCCGCCGGTTTTGGGCGGCGGGTCAAACAGCCTAATCGAATAACGACAGGCACCCGCTCAGGGAGGAGAAGCGGGGAGCTCAGCGCGGACGCCTCGCTCGATCGGTATCATATACCATTGTCTCGAAAAGTTTCTGAAGGGCGGAGACAAGCGCCATTTGTCAATCCCCACGGTGTTCACCATGAGCTTCTACCCGCACTACCGTCCGCGCCGCATGCGCCGCGACGACTTCTCCCGCCGGCTGATGCGCGAGAACCTCCTCACCACCAATGACCTGATCTATCCGGTCTTCGTCGTCGAAGGCAGCAACGTACGGCAGGCCGTGCCGTCGATGCCGGGCGTCGAGCGTGTGTCGGTCGATCTGCTGCTCGGCGTCGCCGAACAGTGCACGCAGCTCGGCGTGCCCGTGCTGTCGCTGTTTCCGGCGATCGAGCCGTCGCTGAAAACGCCCGATGGCATCGAGGCGACCAACGAGGCCGGTCTGATCCCGCGCGCGGTGCGCGAGCTGAAGAAGCACTTTCCGGAGCTGGGCGTGCTGACCGACGTCGCGCTCGACCCGTACACGAGCCACGGCCAGGACGGCATGCTCGATGAAAACGGTTATGTGATGAACGACGAAACCGTCGAGATCCTGCTCGGTCAGGCCCGCGTGCAGGCGGAAGCGGGCGTCGATATCGTCGCGCCGTCGGACATGATGGACGGCCGCATCGGCGCGATCCGCGAGATGCTCGAGAGCGAGAACCACATCCACACGCGGATCATGGCGTACGCGGCGAAGTACGCATCGGCGTTCTACGGCCCGTTCCGCGATGCGGTCGGCTCGGCGTCGAACCTCGGCAAGAGCAACAAGATGACCTACCAGATGGACCCGTCGAACAGCGACGAGGCGCTGCGCGAGGTACGCGCGGACATCGACGAAGGCGCGGACATGGTGATGGTCAAGCCGGGCATGCCGTATCTCGACATCGTGCGCCGCGTGAAGGATGAGTTCCGTTTCCCGACCTATGTCTACCAGGTGAGCGGCGAATACGCGATGCTGAAGGCCGCCGCGCAGAACGGCTGGCTCGATCACGACAAGGTGATGATGGAGTCGCTGCTCGCGTTCAAGCGTGCGGGCGCCGATGGCGTACTGACGTATTTCGCGCTGGATGCCGCGCGGCTTCTGCGCGCGCAGAAGTAGGCTCTGATCCGGGCGGCGGTGTTTGCGTTTGCGGACTGTTGGCGCGGTCAGTCGGATTACGACGACTTCGCCGCCACCGCCCGATCGAGTGAATGCAGGAACGTGTCGGCCGATTCGTAGCCGACCACGCGCAGCACTTCCTTGCCGCTCTGATCGAAGAAGATGATGCCGGGCGGTCCGAACAGATCGAAGCGCTTGAGCAACGCCTGGTCGTCGGAGTTGTTGGCGGTCACGTCCGCGCGCAGCAGATTCAGCTGCTGCAGCCGCGCATGGACGCGCGGATCCGTGAAGGTGAGCTTCTCCATTTCCTTGCAGCTCACGCACCAGTCCGCATAGAAATCGAGCATCGCGGGCTGCGCTGCGGTTTTCACCGCCTCGTCCAGTTGGGCTGAAGAGCGCACCGGGGCGAACGTCAGGTCGACGTTTGCCTGGTCGTGGCCTTGCTCCGTTTGTCCCGAGAACGCCGATGCCTGCGGTGCCCCGCCGTTCGCTGTGCTGACTTCGCCGCGGGATGCCAGCACCCGCAGCGGGTGCAGCGGATCGGTCGAGCCTGCGGCAAGACCCACAATTAACGTTGCCGCCCACAGCGCGAACACCACGCCGACGTTGCGGCCCAGGCGCTGCCAGATGGACACAGCGCCCGCACGCGCCGAAAACAGCCCGAGTTCTGCGGCCGCGATCAGCAGCCAGATTGCCGCGAGCAGCATCTGCGCGTCGCCGCCGAGAACCGGCCATACGATCCACAACGCAGCGGCCAGCAGCACGACGCCGAAGAACACCTTCACGCTGTCCATCCACGCGCCGGCGCGCGGCAGCAGCGTGCCCGCACCGATGCCGATCACGAGCAGCGGCACGCCAAGCCCAACACCCATCGAAAACAGCGCAGCCCCGCCGAGCAGTGCGTTGCCGGTGTGCGCGATGAACGCGAGGACGGCAAACAGCGGTGCCGTCATGCACGCGCCGACCACCAGCGACGACAGCGCGCCCATCAGCGCGACGGCAGCGAACTTTCCGCCTGGACGGTTGCTCGACGCGCGCGACATGCGATCCTGCCACGCCTGCGGCAACGCGAGATCGCGACCGGCGATCAAGGTCAGCGCGAGCGCCGTCAGCAGCACGGCAAATACACCGAGCACCCACGGATTCTGCAGCCACGCGCCGAGACTCTGGCCGATCAGCGCGGCCGCGATCCCGAGCACCGTGTACACGAGCGCCATTCCCAGCACATACGAAACCGACAGACCGAACCCACGCGCCCGCGTGACGCGCGCGCCTTCGCCGATGATGATGGCGGACAGGATCGGGATCATCGGATACGAGCATGGCAACAGGCTCAGCACCATGCCGGCGACGAAGTACAGACCGACGATCGCGAAAAAACCGCCGCCTTGCAGCAGCGACTGGGCGTAGTCGGCGTTGGTGGCGCGCTCGTACCAGGGCAGGTTTTCGAACGACGTCGATTGCGACGCCCCGGCCGCGCCTGCGTTTGTATTGCCCGCGGGCGAAGCGCCAGCCGGCTGCAGCGCCGCGCCGCTGACGTGGTAGACACGCTCCATCGGCGGATAGCAGATGCCCGCGTCCGCGCACCCCTGCGACGTCACAGCGATGTCGAACGGGCCGGACGCCTTCTGAACGGGAATACGGATCGTCAGATCATTGCGGAAGGTCTCGACGTTCTTCTGGAACGTCTGATCGAACTTGATGTGCCCCGGCGGAAATTGAGGTGTGCCGAGCGTTGCCGTTCCATTGCGCGTCGCGAAGGCGAAGCGCTCGCGGTACATGTAGTAACCGTCCGCGACCTTGTAGTGAATGTCGATCTCGCCGGGCTGTTCGGTCGCGCTGAATTTGAACGCGACGGCAGGATCCAGAAAGTCGTCATCGGCGTGTGCCGGCTGGACCGTGAAAATGACCGTGCTGAACGCGACCAGCAGGCCCAACATGAGCGTCAAGGTGGCGCGCAGCAGGTGCGGCGCGCGCCATTCGGAGCGGTTATACATGAACGGTACGGTGTGTTTCAGCCGCGACCCACTGACCGTAGGCCTCGGATGCAGCGGTTTGCCACGAAAGCAGTTCGGGCACATCATAGGGGTGATGCGCGGCGATGAAGCTCTCAAGCTCGAGCGAGCGTGCCGTGCTCGTCTTGAAGAGCATCTGGACCTCGTTCGAGGTCTCGCGTTTGCCCTGCCAGTGATAAGTCGATCGAACGGTGCCGAGCTCCGTCACGCAAGCGGCCAGCCTGGCATCGAGCACCGCGGACGCGAGCTTCTGCGCCGTGTCCGCGTCGGGAACGGTCGTCAGGATGAGGGTCACGGAGCGGGTCACGGCGATAGCCCTGCTGGCCTGGGTTGTGCGTTGGTGGATCGATTGACGTTATCGTATCACCGGCACCGCAAGTGCCGCTCGAAGTGGGGCGTGAGTTCGGCTGCGCGCCAGTTGCCTGCGCATGCCCATTTGCTGACGATCTTCCGCCAGCCAGAAACAAAAAAGCCAGGCGTCGAGGCCTGGCTTTTCCGTTCATCCGTTGAAGCTTATTCGGCTTCCTGGACGTTCTCTTCCGTGATTTCCGGACGATCGAGCAGTTCGACCAGTGCCATCGGCGCGTTGTCGCCGACGCGGAAACCGAACTTCAGGATGCGCAGGTAGCCGCCCGGACGGTTTGCGAAGCGCGGGCCGAGCACGTCGAACAGCTTCGTGACCGAGTCACGATCGCGCAGACGGTTGAACGCCAGACGGCGGTTCGCAAGCGACGGCTTCTTGCCGAGCGTGATCAGCGGCTCGACGACTTTACGGAGTTCCTTCGCTTTCGGCAGCGTGGTCTTGATGGCTTCGTGCTCGATCAGCGAGTTGG
The DNA here is from genome assembly GCF_003443895.1 of Paraburkholderia phosphatilytica. GTDB lineage: Bacteria > Pseudomonadota > Gammaproteobacteria > Burkholderiales > Burkholderiaceae > Paraburkholderia > Paraburkholderia phosphatilytica. The sequence goes on from NZ_QQOA01000040.1 coordinate 49,043, forward strand.
ACATGTTACGGAGCATAGCCAGACGGTGGCTGCTCGTGCGGTTCAGTTTCCGCAGACCATGACGGTGACGCATTTCAGTTTCCTTGATTCAGAGTTTTGATCCAGCTCTTCTATCGCTCTCCGATGCTGCCGGAGGCACGGGCCGGTCGAGAAAAAGACAAGACGCGGATTTTAAAGGAAAATCCGCGTCTTTGCCAGTTGCGGTACAGCGTACTGCTTACTTGTCGAGACCAGCCGGCGGCCAGTTTTCGAGCTTCATGCCGAGCGTGAGACCTCGCGAAGCGAGCACTTCCTTGATCTCGTTCAACGACTTGCGACCAAGGTTCGGCGTCTTCAGCAGTTCGTTTTCCGTACGCTGGATCAGATCGCCGATGTAGTAGATGTTCTCGGCCTTCAGGCAGTTCGCCGAGCGAACCGTGAGTTCGAGATCATCGACCGGACGCAGCAGGATCGGATCGATCTGCGGCGCGCGCGACGGTGCTTCAGCAGCGGCTTCCGTGCCTTCCAGCGCAGCGAACACCGACAGCTGATCGACCAGAATGCGAGCCGACTGGCGGATCGCTTCTTCCGGCGAGATCACGCCGTTGGTTTCGATGTTCATCACGAGCTTGTCGAGGTCCGTACGCTGTTCGACACGCGCGCTTTCCACTGCATAGCTCACGCGGCGAACCGGCGAGAACGACGCGTCCAGCACGATGCGGCCGATGATCTTGGCCGACTCGTCGCCGAAACGACGCACGTTGCCCGGCACATAGCCGCGGCCCTTCTCGACCTTGATCTGAACGTCGAGCTTGCCGCCCTTCGAAAGGTGCGCAACCACGTGATCCGGGTTGATCACCTCGCAGTCGTGCGCGAGCTCGATATCGCCGGCCGTCACGACGCCTTCGCCTTCCTTGCGCAGCGTAACCGTCACTTCATCACGGTTATGCAGCTTGAACACCACGCCCTTCAGGTTCAACAGCAGGTTGACCACGTCCTCTTGCACACCATCCAGCGTCGAGTACTCATGCACGACGCCTGCGATCGTCACTTCGGTCGGCGCGTAGCCCACCATCGACGACAGCAGAACGCGCCGAAGCGCGTTACCCAAGGTGTGGCCATAACCGCGTTCAAACGGCTCCATGACCACTTTCGCGTGGCTCTCGCCAAGCGATTCCACAGCGATGATCTTGGGTTTCAACAAACTGGTTTGCATAGGTTTTTCCTTTTCAATACCCTCGGCTCGTTACACCGATAAGGCTGACCGGTAACAACCTGAAAATAAACAGCCGAGGCATCCCCTTGCACAACGCAATCGGGGTACCCCGGCCGTCAATCCGATTAACGCGAATACAATTCGACGATCAGGCTTTCGTTGATATCGCCAGCGATATCGCTGCGCTCCGGCACCTGCTTGAACGTGCCTTCGAACTTCTTCGAGTCGACGGCGACCCAGCTCGCCAGACCGCCTTGCTCGGCGAGCGACAGCGCTTCGAGAATACGCGCCTGCTTCTTCGCCTGTTCACGGACAGCGATCACGTCGCCAGACTTGATTTGCATCGACGGAATGTTCGACACGACGCCGTTCACCGTGATCGCCTTGTGGCTCACGAGCTGACGCGCTTCGGCGCGCGTCGAGCCGAAGCCCATGCGATAGACCACGTTGTCGAGGCGCGATTCGAGCAGTTGCAGCAGCGTTTCGCCCGTGTTGCCCTTGCGGCGGTCAGCTTCCGCAAAGTAACGACGGAACTGGCGCTCGAGGACGCCATAGATACGCTTCACTTTCTGCTTTTCGCGCAGCTGCGTGCCGTAGTCGGACGTGCGGGCGCCCGAGATGCGGCCGTGCTGACCAGGCTTGCTATCGAGCTTGCACTTGTCAGCGAGCGAGCGACGGGCGCTCTTCAGGAAGAGATCGGTGCCTTCACGGCGAGACAGCTTGGCCTTCGGGCCGATATAGCGTGCCACTTTGCGTTCCTTCTATGATTGATCACGTGAATTCGCATTCACGCTAGTCCGTACCCTTTGGGCCGAACGGTGGGCTTAGAAAAATCAAAAGCGCAAGCAGCCCGTTGACGCCTCAGGCGGCAACGAGCGCGAGCAAACAAGCGTCTTAGATACGGCGACGCTTCGGCGGACGGCAACCGTTGTGCGGAACCGGCGTCACGTCGGAGATCGCGGTGATCTTGATGCCAAGACCATGCAGCGCGCGCACTGCCGACTCACGACCCGGGCCAGGGCCCTTGATTCGCACTTCGAGGTTCTTCACGCCGTATTCCATCGCCACGCGGCCAGCCGATTCGGCTGCCACCTGGGCTGCAAACGGCGTCGACTTACGCGAGCCCTTGAAGCCCTGACCGCCCGACGTCGCCCATGCGAGCGCATTGCCTTGACGATCGGTGATCGTGATGATGGTGTTGTTGAACGACGCGTGAACGTGAACCACGCCCTCGGCGACGTTCTTCTTAACCTTCTTGCGAACGCGTTGCGCCGCGGTGTTGTTCGAAGCCTTAGCCATTACGTTTTCCTGTAACTGTCAGTTCCGCTTACTTCTTCAGCGACTGCGCTGCGCGGCGCGGACCCTTGCGCGTACGGGCATTCGTACGCGTACGCTGGCCACGCAGGGGCAGGCCCTTGCGATGGCGCACGCCACGGTAGCAACCGAGGTCCATCAGGCGCTTGATGTTCATCGTGACTTCACGGCGCAGATCGCCTTCGACGATGAACTTGCCGACTTCTTCACGCAGCTTTTCGAGGTCTGCGTCGTTCAGGTCTTTGACCTTCTTGTTGAACGGAACACCGGCGGCAACGCAGATGTTGCGCGAACGCGTGCGACCGACACCGTAAATAGCCGTCAGGCCGATTTCGGCGTGCTGATGGTTCGGGATGTTAACCCCTGCGATACGAGCCATTGTTTTTCCTCAGACAAAAAGCACAAAAGCGCGGCCTTAGCCTTGACGCTGTTTGTGGCGCGGATCAGAACTGCAAATCACGCGCACCACGCCCTTGCGCTTGATGATCTTGCAATTGCGGCAAATGCGCTTCACCGATGCCATCACTTTCATGATATTACCCTTTTTTCAAATCACTTCGCCCGGAACACGATCCGCGCACGCGACAGATCGTAGGGCGTCAACTCAACCGTCACCTTGTCGCCCGGCAGGATGCGGATGTAGTGCATCCGCATCTTTCCGGAAATATGTCCCAATACGACATGGCCGTTTTCCAGCTTCACCCGGAAGGTAGCGTTGGGCAGGTTTTCGATGACCTCGCCCTGCATCTGGATTACATCGTCTTTGGCCATAAGTCCTTTCAACGCATTGGAACGCCGCTGCCGCCCTTGAAATTGGCTTTCTTCAGCAGCGATTCATACTGTTGCGACATAACGTACGACTGCACCTGCGCCATGAAGTCCATCGTGACCACGACAATGATCAGCAGCGACGTTCCACCAAAATAAAACGGCACATTCCAGCGCAGCACCAGAAATTCCGGCAGCAGACAGACGAACACGATATAGATCGCACCGGCCAGCGTCAGACGCGTGAGGATGCGGTCGATATATCGCGCGGTCTGGTCGCCCGGGCGGATGCCAGGAACGAACGCGCCACTCTTCTTCAGGTTGTCAGCCGTTTCCCTGCTGTTGAACACCAATGCGGTGTAGAAAAAGCAGAAGAAAACGATCGCCAACGCGTACAGCAACACGTACACGGGCTGACCGGGCTTCAGGGCATCGGCCACGTTATGCAGCGTGTTCGAGAACCAGCCATTCCGCGACCCGGAGCTGAACCAGCCCAGAATCGTTGCCGGGAACAGGATGATCGACGATGCGAAGATCGGCGGAATCACGCCCGACATGTTCAGCTTCAGCGGCAGATGCGACGACTGGCCACCGTAAATCTTGTTGCCGACCTGACGCTTCGCATAGTTCACGAGGATCTTGCGCTGACCGCGTTCGATGAACACGACCAGATACGTCACCGCTCCGATCAGCGCGACGATGATGATCGCCGAGATGATCGACATCGAGCCGGTGCGAACCAGTTCGAAAAGACCACCCACCGCGTTCGGGAAACCCGCCGCGATGCCACCGAAGATGATGATCGAGATACCGTTGCCAAGCCCGCGCTCCGTGATCTGCTCACCAAGCCACATCAGGAACATCGTGCCGGTCACCAGCGTCACGACCGTCGTCAGGCGAAACACCATTCCCGGATCCAGCACCAGGGCCGGCTGGTTTTCCAGCGCAACCGCGATACCGAACGCCTGAAACGTAGCCAGTACCACCGTGAAGATTCGCGTGTACTGCGTGATCTTCCGTTGGCCCGCCTGCCCTTCCTTCTTCAGCGCTTCCATCTGCGGCGACACGATCGCCAGCAGCTGCATGATGATCGACGCCGAGATGTACGGCATGATCCCCAGCGCGAAAATCGTGAACCGCGACAGTGCGCCACCCGAGAACATGTTGAACATGCCAAGGATGCCGCCCGACTGGCTCTGGAACAGTTTCGCCAGCTGGTCCGGGTCGATGCCCGGCACCGGAATGTGCGCGCCGATCCGGTAGACGATCAGCGCCAGCAGCAGGAACACTGCGCGCCGGCGCAGATCGCCGAATTTCGCCGCGCTTCGACCGGGTTTTGCGAGACTCGGGCTGTTAGCCAAGTACCTTCTCCGATGCAAATGCTAGTGACGGCAATCGACCTGCGCGTTACTCGGCAAACGAGCCGCCCGCTGCTTCGATCGCAGCACGCGCGCTCTTCGTCGCACCCAGACCCTTCACAACGATCTTGCGCTTCAGCTCGCCCGTCGCGATGATCTTCGCGCTCTTCGTCAGCTCGCCGACGAGGCCGGCTTGCTTCAGTGCGAGCAGATCGATCTCGTCGACCGGCAGCTTCTCGAGGTCGCCCAGACGCACTTCACCAACGAATTCCTTCGTCAGCGACGTGAAGCCACGCTTCGGCAGACGACGTTGCAGCGGCATCTGACCGCCTTCGAAGCCGACCTTGTGGAAGCCGCCCGAACGCGATTTCTGACCCTTGTGACCGCGGCCAGCGGTTTTGCCGAGGCCGGAGCCGATACCGCGACCGACGCGACGCTTTGCGTGCTTCGAGCCTGCAGCCGGCTTCAGGTTATTCAATTCCATTATCAACTCCTGGAGTCTCTGATCAGCCGCTTAGCCGATGACCTTAACGAGGTACGAGACCTTGTTGATCATGCCTCGCACAGCCGGCGTGTCCTGCAACTCGCTGACCGAGTTGAGTCGGCGCAGGCCCAGACCGCGCACGGTAGCGCGGTGCGAGTCGCGGGTCCCAATCAGGCTCTTGACGAGCTGAACCTTGACAGTTTTTTCCGACATGGTGCCCACCTTTAGCCGAGAATATCTTCGACGGACTTGCCGCGCTTCGCCGCGATGTCAGCCGCGGTCGATTGCTTGCGCAGACCGTCGAGCGTCGCACGAACGAGGTTGTACGGGTTCGTCGAACCGTGGCTCTTCGCGACGACGTTCTGCACGCCCATCACGTCGAACACAGCGCGCATCGGGCCGCCGGCGATCACGCCAGTACCACCCTTCGCCGGGGCGAGGAGGACCTTTGACGCGCCATGCTTGCCGTGCACTTCATGTTGAAGCGTGCCGTTCTTCAGCGGCACCTTGAACATGTTGCGACGAGCCTGCTCCATCGCCTTCTGGACGGCAACCGGCACTTCCTTTGCCTTGCCCTTGCCCATACCGACGCGGCCATCACCATCGCCAACCACGGTCAGTGCGGCGAAGCCGAGAATACGGCCACCCTTCACGACCTTGGTCACGCGATTGACCGAGATCATCTTTTCACGAAGGCCGTCGTCGCGTTCGTCAGCCTGAACTTTCGCTTGCATCTTTGCCATGACGAATTCCTTCCCTTAGAACTTGAGCCCGGCTTCGCGCGCCGCATCAGCCAGCGCTTTCACGCGGCCGTGGTAGCGGAAACCCGAGCGGTCGAAGGCGACGGATTCGATGCCGGCAGCCTTGGCCTTTTCAGCGATACGCTTGCCGATCAGCGTGGCAGCGGCGACGTTGCCACCCTTGCCCGACTGGTCGGCGAGTTGCGCACGCACTTCGGCTTCGAGCGTCGACGCGCTGGCCAGCACCTTGGTGCCGCACGGCGAGAACACTTGCGCATAAATGTGCGTGTTCGTGCGATGCACGGCCAGACGTGCGACCTGTAGTTCAGCGATCTTGATACGCGTCTGACGAGCGCGGCGCAGGCGAGATTGAGTCTTATCCATGATTGCGCACCCTTACTTCTTCTTCGTTTCTTTGAGGATCACAACCTCGTCGGCGTAGCGCACACCCTTGCCCTTGTAGGGCTCCGGCGGACGGTACCCGCGAACTTCCGCGGCAACCTGGCCAACTTGCTGCTTGTCGATCCCCTTGATCACGATTTCCGTTTGCGACGGGGTTTCAGCCTTGATGCCTTCGGGCATCTGGTGCACCACCGGGTGCGAGAAACCCAGCGACAGGTTCAGCTTGTCGCCTTGCGCCTGAGCACGATAACCAACGCCAACCAGCGTCAGCTTGCGCTCGAAACCCTTCGTCACGCCGTGCACCATGTTCGCAACGATCGCGCGCATCGTGCCCGACATCGCATTCGCTTCGCGGCTTTCGTCGACCGGCTCGAACTTCACGGTGCCGTTGTCGTTCACCACCTTCACGAGGCGGTTCGCTGCCTGCGAAATCGTGCCCAACGGTCCCTTGACCGTAATCAGCTCGCCGCTCAGCGCCACTTCCGCGCCTTGCAGCACAATCGGGCTCTTACCTACTCGAGACATGTTTCTTCTCCCTTCGGCTTAAGCGACGTAGCAGATGACTTCGCCGCCCACGCCAGTGGCGCGCGCCTTGCGATCGGTCATCACGCCCTTCGGCGTCGAAACGATTGCCACGCCCAGGCCATTCATGACCTGCGGGATTTCGTTACGGCCACGGTACACGCGCAGACCCGGCTTCGACACGCGCTCGAGGCGCTCGATGACCGGACGACCCGCGTAGTACTTCAACGCGATGTTCAATTCCGACTTCGCACCTTCCGTCTTCACGGCGAAGTCGTCGATATAACCTTCGTCCTTCAGGACCTGCGCAATCGCAATCTTGACTTTCGACGAGGGCATCTGCACCGAAACCTTCTCGACCATCTGCGCATTGCGGATGCGAGTCAGCATATCGGCGATAGGATCACTCATGCTCATTTATGTTTCTCCTATTACCAGCTCGCCTTGGTCAGGCCAGGGATCTCGCCGCGGAACGCGATTTCGCGAATCTTGTTACGGGCCAGCCCGAATTTACGGAACGTGCCGCGCGGACGACCGGTGATCGCGCAACGGTTGCGCTTACGGGTCGGATTAGCATTGCGCGGCAGTTGCTGCAGTTCCAGACGAGCTGCATAGCGCTCTTCGTCCGACTTGCTTTGGTCGTCGATGACCGCCTTCAGCGCCGCGCGCTTCGGTGCGAACTTCGCCGCAAGGCGGGCGCGCTTCTTTTCACGTTCGATCAGTGCCAGTTTAGCCACGGTAACCTCAGTTTCTGAACGGGAACTTGAAGCTGGCGAGCAGTGCCTTTGCTTCGTCGTCAGTCTTCGCGGTCGTCGTGATGCTGATGTTCAGCCCACGCAGCGCGTCGATCTTGTCGTAGTCGATTTCGGGGAAAATGATCTGCTCTTTCACACCGATGTTGTAGTTGCCGCGACCGTCGAACGCACGACCCGACACACCACGGAAGTCGCGCACACGCGGGAGCGCGACCGTCACGAAACGGTCCAGGAATTCGTACATTGCCTGACCACGCAGCGTGACCATTGCGCCGATCGGGTAGCCCTGACGGATCTTGAAGCCCGCGATTGCCTTGCGCGCTTTCGTGATCACCGGCTTCTGGCCCGCGATCTTCGTCAGATCGCCAACGGCGTTCTCGATGATCTTCTTGTCAGCGACGGCTTCGCCAAGACCCATGTTCAGGGTGATCTTGGTGATGCGCGGCACTTCCATGACCGACTTGTAACCGAACTTCTCGATCAGGCCGGGAACGACCTTCTCTTTATAGAATTCTTGCAAACGTGCCATTTTTCACTCCGCAGCGTCAGGCGCCCACGACGGCACCGGTCGTCTTCAGGAAACGGACCTTCTTGTCTCCTTCGACCTTGATGCCGACACGCGACGGCTTGCCGTTCGCGTCGATCAGCGCGACGTTCGAGATGTGCAGCGGCATAGCCTTCGCCTCGACACCGCCCGTCGTACCCTTCATCGGGTTCGGTTTCACGTGCTTCTTGGCGATGTTCAGGCCTTCGACCGTCACGCGGTCTTCGCCCACAGCCAGCACGACACCGCGCTTGCCCTTGTCCTTGCCGGTGATGACGACAACCTCGTCACCCTTACGAATCTTGTTCATCTCGGCTCCTTACAGCACTTCCGGCGCGAGCGAAACGATCTTCATGAAACGTTCGCTACGCAACTCACGCGTGACCGGCCCGAAAATGCGGGTGCCGATAGGCTCGAGCTTGGTATTCAAAAGCACAGCGGCGTTGCCGTCGAACTTGATCAGCGAGCCGTCCTGACGGCGCACGCCCTTGGCGGTACGAACCACCACGGCGTTATAGATTTCGCCTTTCTTTACGCGCCCGCGCGGCGTTGCCTCTTTGACGCTCACCTTGATGATGTCGCCGATGTTGGCATAACGACGCTTCGAGCCGCCGAGCACCTTGATGCACATGACTTCACGCGCACCCGTGTTGTCGGCCACTTCAAGCCGAGTTTCGGTCTGGATCATGGTTTATCTTTCCCAACTTAATCCGGTTGCACCACCATGGTGCGCCCAGTCAGTCTTGGTCCCGTCAGCCACGCTGCAACGCTCAGCTGTTTGGGTCAGAACAGCAGCGACGGCAAACGAAACCCGCCATCGCAATCCGGTGAATCTATCAGCACAGACTGGCGTCTGCGCCGCTTCCCCCACCAATTTCGCCCGCGACGGGGCTCCCATAACGAGGGAAGACCGAGATTATATCAAATAATCCCGGTCTCGCAAGCGAAATCTACTGCGATTTCAACTACTTCTACTGCTTCGCCACCTTAGATGATGCGGGCAGCCTCGACAAGGCGCGACACGGCCCAGGCCTTCGTCTTCGACATCGGACGCGTTTCCTGGATTTCGACGAGGTCCCCCTCGTTGTACGTGTTCGCTTCGTCGTGCGCGTGGTACTTCTTCGAACGCACAACATACTTGCCGTAAATCGGATGCTTCACGCGGTGCTCGACCAGCACGGTAACCGTCTTGTCCATCTTGTTGCTGACGACCTTGCCGACCAGCGTCCGCTTGAGCGAGGTTTTCACGCTATCGTTCATTTCTGGTTCGCCTTCTCAGTCAGGACGGTCCGCACGCGTGCGATGTCGCGACGAACCTTCTTCAGCTGGCTCGTATTGGTGAGCTGCTGGGTCGCGAGTTGCATACGCAGGCCGAATTGCGCCTTCAGCAGGTCCGACAGCTCTTTGTTGAGCGCGGCCTTGTCTTTCTGGTGAAGTTCGGAAGCCTTCATCATTTGCTCCTTAGGCGCCGAGCTGGCGAACGATGAAGCTCGTCTTCAGCGGCAGCTTGGCTGCAGCCAGACGAAACGCTTCACGCGCCAGTTCTTCGGTTACGCCGTCCATTTCGTACAGCATCTTGCCCGGTTGAATCTCAGCGACGTAGTACTCAGGGTTCCCTTTACCGTTACCCATACGTACTTCCGCCGGCTTTTGCGAGATCGGCTTGTCCGGGAAGATACGGATCCAGATGCGGCCACCACGCTTGATGTGACGCGTCATGGCACGACGCGCCGCTTCAATTTGACGCGCCGTCAAACGGCCGCGACCGATGGCCTTCAGACCGTATTCACCGAACGACACCGCGTTGCCGCGCGTCGCGATGCCGGTGTTACGGCCCTTCTGCTCTTTGCGATACTTTCTGCGTTTCGGTTGCAGCATCGTTATTCTCCAGTCTTGCCGTCACCGCCGGCGCCTGCGCCACGGCGCGGAGCGCCACGACGTGCGCCTGCCGGTGCGCCTTCGCCATCACGGCGCGGACGACGATCACCACCCGGACGCGCGTTGCGGCGCGGGCGCTTCTCTTCGGCGACTTCTTCCACCACCGGAGCGTCGTTGCGGCCGAGCGTATCGCCCTTGTAGACCCACACTTTCACGCCGATGATGCCGTACGTCGTCTTCGCTTCCGACGTTGCGTAGTCGATGTCGGCACGCAGCGTGTGAAGGGGCACGCGACCTTCGCGATACCACTCCGTACGGGCGATTTCGATACCGTTCAGACGGCCAGCGCTCATGATCTTGATGCCTTGAGCACCCAGACGCATGGCGTTCTGCATCGCACGCTTCATCGCGCGACGGAACATGATCCGACGCTCGAGCTGCTGCGTGATCGAATCGGCGATCAGCTGCGCATCGGTTTCCGGCTTGCGGATTTCTTCGATGTTGACGTGCACGGGCACGCCCATACGCCGCTGCAGCTCGGTCTTGAGCAGTTCGATGTCTTCGCCCTTCTTGCCGATGACGACGCCAGGACGCGAGCTGTAAATCGTGATGCGCGCGTTCTTCGCCGGACGCTCGATGACCACGCGGCCAACCGAAGCGTTCTTCAGCTTCTTCTTCAGGTACTCACGAACACCGATGTCTTCCTGCAACATCGCCGCGAAATTGGTGTTGCTTGCGTACCAGCGCGAAGCCCAATTGCGGCTGACGGCCAGACGGAAGCCAGTCGGATGAATTTTCTGTCCCATCGTATGGCTCCTTAATTCCCGACCGTCACAGTGATGTGACAGGATTGCTTCTCGATGCGGTTGCCGCGGCCTTTAGCGCGCGCGGTGAACCGCTTGAGCGACGCAGCCTTATCGATGTAGATGCTCGTAATCTTGAGCTCGTCGATATCGGCGCCCTCGTTGTGCTCCGCATTCGCGATTGCCGACAGCACAACCTTCTTCACGATGCCAGCCGCTTTCTTCGGCGAGAACGTCAGAACGTTCAGCGCCTTGTCGACCGGCAAACCGCGGATCTGGTCAGCCACAAGGCGCGTTTTCTGCGCCGAGATGCGGGCACCGCGATGAATTGCTTTCACTTCCATCTTGATTGCCCCTTATTTCTTGGCCTTCTTGTCGGCCGCGTGACCCTTGAACGTCCGGGTCAGTGCGAACTCGCCAAGCTTGTGGCCGACCATGTTTTCCGAGACATACACCGGAACGTGTTGACGGCCGTTATGAACGGCGATCGTCAGACCGATGAAGTCAGGCAGGATCGTCGAGCGACGCGACCAGGTCTTGATCGGCTTCTTGTCGCGCGTTGCTGCAGCCGCCTCAACCTTCTTCAGCAAATGAGCGTCGCAGAACGGACCTTTTTTGATAGAACGTGCCATTGTCTGCTCCTTAACGCTTGTGACGGCGCTGGACGATCATGCTCGTCGTGCGCTTGTTGCTACGGGTGCGATAGCCCTTCGTCGGCGTGCCCCACGGGCTCACCGGGTCGCGACCTGCTGCCGTCTTGCCTTCACCACCACCGTGCGGGTGATCGACCGGGTTCATTGCAACGCCACGCACCGTCGGGCGGATGCCGCGCCAGCGGTTCGCGCCAGCCTTACCGATCTGACGGAGGCTATGCTCTTCGTTGCCCACTTCACCGATCGTTGCGCGGCATTCGATGTGCACGCGGCGGATTTCGCCGGAGCGCAGACGAACCTGCGCGTACGTGCCTTCACGAGCCAGCAGCATGGCGGACGTACCAGCCGAACGCGCCATTTGCGCGCCCTTGCCCGGCAGCATCTCGATGCAGTGAATCGTCGTACCGACCGGGATGTTGCGGATCGGCAGCGTGTTACCTGTGCGGATCGGAGCTTCCGAACCCGACATCAGTTGCTGACCCACAGTCACGCCCTTCGGAGCGATGATGTAACGACGCTCGCCGTCTGCGTACAGCACCAGCGCGAGGTTCGCGCTACGGTTCGGGTCGTACTCGAGACGTTCGACCTTTGCCGGGATGCCATCTTTCGTGCGACGGAAATCGACGATACGGTATTGCTGCTTGTGACCACCACCATGGTGACGCGTGGTGATGTGGCCGTTGTTGTTACGACCGGCGGTCTTGCTTTGCGAATCGAGCAGCGGGGCGTACGGCTTGCCCTTATGCAGATCCTTGTTGACCACCTTGACCATCGCGCGGCGACCCGGCGAAGTCGGCTTAACTTTCACGATTGCCATGATTACTTGGCCTCCGCTTCAAAGTTGATTTCCTGGCCGGGCTTCAGGCAGACGTACGCCTTCTTGACGTCCTTGCGCTTGCCCATGAAACGGCCGAAGCGCTTGGTCTTGCCCTTGGCGACCAGCACGTTGACGGAATCAACTTCCACCTTGAACAGCAGTTCGACGGCAGCCTTGACTTCCTGCTTCGTGGCATCCGGCGCAACTTCGAACACGACCTGCTCGTGCTTGTCAGCTACCAAGGTCGCCTTTTCGGAGACCACCGGCGCGAGCAGGACCTGCATCAAACGATGATCGTTCTTGCGAATCTCGCTCATGACAGCAACTCCTCGATCTGGGCGACCGCAGCCTTCGTGATCAGTACTTTCTTGAAGTAGATCAGCGAGAGCGGGTCGGCATAACGCGGCTCGACAACCGCCACGTGGGCCAGGTTGCGCGACGCGAGGTACAGGTTTTCGTCGACCGTGTCGGTGATGATCAGCACGGACTCGAGACCCATAGCCTTGAACTTGTCGGCCAGCAGCTTCGTCTTCGGCGCTTCGAGCGTCAGCTCGTCGACCACCGAGATGCGGCCTTCGCGGGCCAGCTGCGAGAAGATCGAGCAGAGACCTGCGCGATGCATCTTCTTGTTGACCTTGTGCGAGAAGTTTTCTTCCGGCGAATTCGGGAAGATGCGACCACCGCCACGCCACAGCGGGCTCGACGACATACCGGCACGAGCACGGCCCGTACCCTTCTGGCGCCACGGCTTCTTGGTGGTGTGCTTGACCTGCTCGCGATCCTTCTGCGCACGGTTACCGCTACGTGCGTTCGCCTGGTAAGCCACGACGATCTGGTGGATCAGGGCTTCGTTGTAGTCACGACCGAACACGACGTCCGATGCGTTGACCGCCGCGCCTTCCTGACCATTGGCATTCAGGAGCTTAAGTTCCATTATTTCGCTCCTTTCACGGCGCGCGCCTTCACGGCCGGCGTCACGAAAACCTTGCCACCCTTCGCGCCGGGAACTGCACCCTTGACCAGCAACAGCTTGCGGTCAGCGTCGATACGGGCGATTTCGAGGTTTTGCACCGTCACGTTTTCGTCACCCATGTGACCGGTCATGCGCTTACCCGGGAACACGCGACCCGGATCCTGCGCCATACCGATCGAACCCGGCACGTTGTGCGAGCGCGAGTTACCGTGCGATGCACGGCCAGATGCGAAGTTGTAACGCTTGATGGTACCGGCGTAGCCCTTACCGATCGACACGCCCTGCACGTCGACTTTCTGGCCCACTTCGAAGAGGTTGACGTCAACCACGGTGCCTGCCGACAGCTCGGCAGCCTTCGCGGCATCAATCTGGAATTCCTTGAGGATTTCACCGGCTTGAACACCGGCTTTGGCGAGGTGACCCGCCAGCGGCTTCGTCACGCGCGATGCACGGCGCGTACCGAAAGCGACCTGAACGGCCGTATAGCCGTCGGATTCAACAGTCTTGATCTGCGTCACGCGGTTGTCGGACACGTCCAGCACGGTGACGGGAATCGAATCCCCTTCAGCCGTGAAGATACGGGTCATGCCAACCTTGCGACCTACGAGTCCAAGGCTCATCGTTTTCTCCATTCCCGACTGCGATTGGTCGGGGCTAATTTACAAAGTCGCCGGATGCTTTCGGCGCCGCTCAAGCCCGCTTGGCCTTGAATTTGACGCCAGAAAAATCACCAGCATTTTGCGCAAATGCGCGAAAAGCCTAGCATTATAGCGAGGCTTTTCGTTTTCCGCAAGCAATCAAAGACTTAGCGGCACCGGTATCGCCGGGCACCACGGCAAGCCTTACTGGAGCTTGATTTCGACGTCCACACCTGCGGGCAGGTCCAGCTTCATCAGCGCATCGACGGTCTTGTCCGTCGGGTCGACGATGTCCATCAGGCGCAGGTGGGTACGGATTTCGAGCTGGTCGCGCGACGTCTTGTTGACGTGCGGCGAGCGCAGGATGTCGAAACGCTGGATGCGCGTCGGCAGCGGCACCGGGCCACGAACGATTGCACCCGTCCGCTTCGCCGTGTCGACGATCTCGGCGGCCGACTGGTCGATCAGACGATAGTCGAAAGCTTTCAGGCGAATACGGATTTTTTGGTTCGGCATAGCGATTCCTTAAAAGAGCGAGGCGGTATTGCACCGCCGGCAAAATAAAAGAGCGTAGGGTCGGGCACCCGCGGAGGGCCGGCGCCCGACCCCGGGCACCACGTTTTACAGCAAGCCAGCGATTTTACTCGATAATCTTCGCGACGACACCTGCGCCGACGGTACGACCGCCTTCACGGATGGCGAAACGCAGACCTTCTTCCATGGCGATCGGGGCGATCAGCTTCACCGTGATCGACACGTTGTCGCCCGGCATCACCATTTCCTTGTCCTTCGGCAGTTCGATCGAGCCCGTCACGTCCGTCGTACGGAAGTAGAACTGCGGACGGTAGTTGTTGAAGAACGGCGTATGACGGCCGCCTTCGTCCTTGCTCAGCACGTACACTTCAGCCGTGAAGTGCGTGTGCGGCGTGATCGAACCCGGCTTGGCCAGCACCTGGCCACGCTCCACGTCTTCACGCTTCGTGCCGCGCAGCAGGATACCCACGTTGTCGCCCGCCTGACCCTGGTCGAGCAGCTTGCGGAACATTTCCACGCCCGTGCAGGTCGTCTTCACCGTCGGCTTGATGCCGATGATTTCGATTTCCTCGCCGACCTTCACGACGCCGCGCTCCACGCGACCCGTCACCACCGTGCCGCGACCCGAGATCGAGAACACGTCTTCCACCGGCATCAGGAACGCACCGTCAATCGCGCGCTCCGGCGTCGGGATGTACGTGTCCAGCGCGTCGGCCAGGTTCATGATCGCCACTTCGCCCAGCTCGCCCTTGTCGCCTTCCAGCGCCAGCTTCGCCGAACCCTTCACGATCGGCGTGTCGTCGCCCGGGAAGTCGTACTTCGACAGCAGC
>NZ_QQOA01000041.1 GCF_003443895.1 Paraburkholderia phosphatilytica
CACCGCGATGATGCGGTCTTCGCCGCGCTCGTTGAGCGCCTTGACGATGTTGCTGCCGATAAAGCCGGCCGCGCCGGTGACGATGAGGGTCATGGTTGGGTCTCCAGTACTCCGCGTCGCTCGCCCAAGGGCGTGTCGGGGAAGAGTTCGTCGAATTCGACCGTCGCCGTGCCAAGTTTGCCGACCACGATACCGGCCGCACGGTTCGCGATCGCAACAGCGTCGGCGAGCGATGCGCCCCCGCCTAGCATCGCAGCGAGCGTCCCGATGACCGTGTCTCCCGCGCCGGAAACATCATACACTTCGCGCGCGAGCGCCGATTCGTGCAGGGCGCCGGCATCCGTGAAGAGCGTCATGCCCTCTTCGGAGCGCGTCAGCAGCAGCGCGTGAAGGTCGAGCTCCGCACGCACACGCGCGACGCGCGCGTGCAGGTCCTCCTCCGATTTCCATTGCCCGACCACCTGCCGCAATTCGGCGCGGTTGGGCGTCATCAGCGTCGCGCCGCGATAGCGCTCCCAGTCGTCGCCCTTCGGGTCGATCAGCACCGACTTGCCCGCCGCGCGCGCCGCCGCGATCATCTTCGTCACGTGCGTCAGGCCGCCTTTTGCGTAATCCGAAAACAGCACGACGTCGTACGCCGGCAGCAGATCGTCGAAACGCGCGAGGCCGGCCAGCAGCACCTCATGGGCCGGCGCGTCTTCGAAGTCAACGCGCAGCAACTGCTGCTGGCGCGACAGCACACGCAGCTTGATCGTCGTGGGCAGCGACGGATCGCGCACCAGATGCGGCTGCACGCGACTGTCGTGCAACAGGTCGACGATCCGCTCGCCCGCCTCGTCGGAACCGACTACGCAGAGGAGCCCCGCCTGCGCGTTGAGCGCGGCGATGTTGCGCGCGACGTTCGCGGCGCCGCCGAGCCGGTCTTCCGTGCGTGACACACGCACGACCGGCACCGGCGCTTCCGGCGAAATGCGGTTGGTGTCGCCGAACCAGTAGCGGTCGAGCATCACGTCGCCGACCACCAGCACGCGCGCAGCGGCAATGCCGGCCGGCGGCAGACATTGGCCTGCCTGCGTAGGCGAACCGTGTTCCCCAATGTCATTGCCCCGAATAGAAGTCGTCACTGTCCGATCCAAAGATATCTGGATAAAGCCTAGCTCCGCCGTCCAAGACGGCGAACCACCCGCCAGCTCCGCCGCGCGAGCGGCCGCATGCCCGGCACCCGCAGCATCCGCTCGACGACCGCCTCGACCTTGCGGCCCACGAGCTTGCCCACGGTCGGCATCGTCGCGACCGCGGTCGTGGCGAGCGTCAGCTGATCAAGCTGGCGAAGACGCTCGACGAGCGTGTCGTACCTGACGGTCCGGCGCGCCGTTTCGAGCACGTCGAACACTTCGCGCACCGAACGATCCCAGCCGTCGCGCTCGCCGGCGCCCGCCGGCATCTGCCATTGCATGCCGTTGGCGCGGATATCCGCGATCAGGTCGTCCGTCGTGCAGAAGAAGTGGATGTTTTCGGCGCCTTCGATCCCGTCCGCGATCTCGCGGTACAGCGCGGAATCGCGCACGTAGATTGGCCGGCGGCGTCCGAGCGCGTGCAGGATCGGAAATCCGAAGCCCTCGTAGTGGCTCGGAAATACCACCGCCGCGGAGTCGGTGTAGAACTTTTCGAACGCTTCGTCCGACAGACTGCCGGCCTCGAACGCCTCGACGTTGCCGTAAGGCGACGGCTCGTCACCGTAGCCCGCGGCCACGATGCGCAGGTCGGGGAACGCGGCCGCGATCGCGTCGACCGTCGGCCGCACGAACTTGTGGCTGAAGTGGTTGCCGATCACGAAGACGTGCGGCTTGACGCCCTCGCTGCGTTCGCGCGGGGAGCCGTACTCGCTCGCGTCGAGCGAATGCAGTGATACCTTGCGGATCACCTTCTGGCCGATCTCGAAGCGGCTAGCCATGCGGTCGAGCGTGAAGCGCGAGTTCGTGAACAGCACATCGATGTAGCGGAACGCGTAATGCCAGATGCTCGGATCGAAGGTCAGCGACAGGTAGCCGCAATCGTACGAGATTGTGTCGAGCATGAAGATGCCGGCAACCGGCGCGCGCTCGATGACGAGCGACATCGCATCGGCGAAGAACGGCTGACCGACGCGCACGATCGCGGTGACCTTGTTCGACGGATCGTCGATATCGAAACGCGTCACACCCTCGAAACGCGACAGGCCGTGGAAGTCCCACGCCACCCGCCGCATGTACACGGCGATCCGGACGTGCTTCGGCCAGTTGCGCACCGCAGCGTCGAGCAGCTTGAGGCCGGACTCGAACGTGCCGTTGAAATAGGCACCGAAGCTCGAAAAATCGAACGCGTAGACGAGCTGGCCATTTTTGCCGTCAACGTATTCGAGCAGCGTCTCCGCGCGAAACTCGGGCGAGTTGAAGTGCGTGTAGATCAGCTGGGGATACTCGGGGTAGCGCGCATGCAGGATCGGTGCGTTCTTCGCCTCGCGCCCCGCTTTCGCGCGCGCCGACTCGGCGAACGACTGCTCGCCCTGGTGCCAGACGAATGCCCGGTTCGCGAGCACTGCACGGTAGCCGCACCGGTTCGCGCGCATGATCAGGTCGTTCTCTTCGTTGTAGCCAGTCGCGTAGATCGGATCGAACGCACCCAGCTCGCTGTGGATCGTCCACTTCACCAGCAGGCAGAACCCGACCGCCGTCGGCACCAGCGAGTAGCGCGGCAGCGTGGCCGCGTTCTGCACGAACGCCGCGTAGCCGCGCTGCGGGGTCACGTCCTGGTCCAGCAGTGAATGCGGCAGCGTCGCGAGCGTCGCGTTGTTGCTGCGCGGCGAGACGAAGCCGATCATCGGGTCGAGCCGCCCCACTTCGCGCATCTCGCGCAGCGCGCCTGGAAACACGATCGTGTCCGAGTTCAGCAGGATCACGTCGGCGCGTGCGGCCTTCGCGCGCGCGAACGCGTGATTGCAGGTGCCGATGAAGCCGAGGTTCGCCTCGTTGCGGACGACCTCGAACGGAATCGCGGCGTCGCTGAAACGGCAGTCGTCGAGCGCCGACTGCAGCGGAGCGTAGTCTGGGCTGTCGTTGTAGAAGAAGACTTTCGCGCCCAGTTCGCGCAGCTCCGCGCCGATCGCGTCGAGCGAGCTAAACAGTTGCGCGACAAGCGCTTCCTTCTTGTAGAACGGCACCACCACGTGCAGCTCGCGCGCGGGGCAGATCGCGTCGTACGGCGGTACGGGCGTGTCAACCGGCCGGCCGGCTGCCGTCTCGCGCAACGGCGTCCACGGGTCGCTGCGAGCGACACGGGCCATCGACGACGTATCGGCCACGTCCATCTTCAGCTCGTGCATCCACACGCGCAGATCGTCGTGCGAACCAATCGCGGCGAAATCGTGCAGATCGAAGCGGCCGGCGAGTTCGGCCGGCACGAGCACCAGCACCGGATCACGGGTTTCGCCGTAGACGTTGTCCGCGCAGCGGAAATAGTTGTCCGGATTGAATGCGAATTCGCCGTGGCCGAACACGCTGTAACGCTCGCGCGAGGCGACGGCGAGCCATGCTTCGCCGTGCTGCGCACCTGCGAGATTCACGCAGACGACAGGCCGGCAGCGCTGGATGGTCTGGGGTGCGGCATCGAACAGCGTCGTTGCAGTGGTTGTAGCCGCAACCGCTGCCGTTGTGCTCCGCGCGACATGGACCAGATCGACACGCGGCAACGCCAGCGCCTCGAGCGCGGCGAAGTACGTATCGGCGGATGCCGCTGCCGCGCTCGGGTGAAGCGCCACGTCAGGCGTCAGCACCACGTCCTGCAGAAAATTGCGCGCGACATTGACGCGCAACGCATCGGCGAGCTCGCTTTGCAGTTCCAGCGCGTGGACCCGGCCCGCGCCGCCCGCGAAGCGCGCCAGCGCGATCGCGAACGCGCCGACGTCGGCGCCGATATCCGCGATCACGCTGCCAGGTTCGATGAACCGCCGCAGCGCGACCAGCTGGCGTTCCGCGAACTCACCGTACCTCCGCAGGGACTCCGCCATCGCGCCAGCAGCCGGGCCGGGCGTCTCAAAGAAACCGTACTTGCATTGCACTTGCGCCATTGGACAGACTTTCAGGTCAGGTGACATCGAAGGAAACGGCCAGCGAAGGCGCGCCGAACTTGCCGTGCACGAGGTTGGTGCCAAGCGCGGTCACGACGATCACGTCGTGCATCAGATGATGCTGCACGTGGTCGCTGCCGGGACCTTCGGCGAAAGCGACGTCGATCGGATACTCGCCTCGGATCAGCGCGGGGAAGCGCATCGAAAAGACCGCCTCGACCTCCGTACCGGCGCCGGCGACGATCGCGTGATCGCGCAGATAGCTGTCGGTGCTTTCGGCGATCAGCTTTTGCCCCTTGTTGTCCTTCAGGACGAAGCCGATGGCCGGATAGGTCATGTTCTTCTTCACGCTCGCGCGGATCACGAGACTGACCGTTTCGTCGGATTGGAACTCGCTGACCTGATGGCCTTCGGCGTTCTGGAAGAAGGTCGCCGTGATGGTGGCACCGCCGAGGCCAAAGCTTTCCGCGTCGCGCCGGAACGTCGACGCGTGATAGCGCACGGCGGGCACCGCATCGACCGCATAGCGGCGCGATTCGGCGGAGCGCGCCGGAGCCGCGCCAGCGGTGGCCGGTGTGTGCGCGGTGTCGTGCGGCGCGCCGCTTTCACCCAGCTGCTCCGCGGCCTTCTCCGAATAGAGATCGCGCAGATAGATCATCGCGATGTCCTTCGGCGTACCCGACTCATACACGTACTGCGAACCCTCGCGGCGCAGCAGGATCGCATTCTCGCAAAGCGCGTTCACGGCGCCCATGTCGTGGCTGACGAAGAGCAGCGTGCCGCCGTTGTCCTTGAAGTCGAGCAGGAAGCGCATGCACTTCTGCTGGAAAAACGCGTCGCCGACGCTCAGCGCTTCGTCGACGATCAGGATGTCCGCGTCGACGTGCGCAATCACCGCGAACGCGAGCCGCACGAACATGCCGCTGGAGTAGGTCTTGACCGGCTGATCGATGTAGTCGCCGATCCCCGAGAATGCCGCGATCGCTTCGTAGCGGGCGTCCGTCTGCTCACGCGTGAGGCCGTGCAGCGACGCAGACAGGTAAACGTTCTCGCGGCCCGTAAACTCGGGATTGAAGCCCGCGCCCAGTTCGAGCAGCGCGGCTACCTTGCCGTGCACCTCGATGCTGCCTTCGGTCGGCGTAAGCGTGCCGCAGATCATCTGCAGCAAGGTCGACTTGCCGGCGCCGTTGCGCCCGATGATCGCGACCGTGGTGCCGCGCTCCACCATGAACGACACGTTGCGCACCGCCCAGAACTCGCGGAAATAGGTGCGTTTGCCGCGAAACAGCATCTGCAACAGACGGTCCACCGGCCGGTCGTAGATCTGGTAGCACTTGCTCAGATTCTCGATCTTGATGGCGAAATCAGAGGACATCGGCGAATCCCTTTCGTGTCTTCTCGAACCACCAGTAACCGATCCAGAGCGTGACGAGCGACAGTATGAGTATCGGCAGGTAGGCCTGCAGATCGATGCCGCGGTGCCACATCAGCACCCGGCGTACCTGTTCGATCACGGGTACTAGCGGGTTGAGCCCCGCGATCGGCCGGAAGCGTGCCGGAATCGCGTCCGCGGGATAGAAGATCGGCGTGAGGAACATCAGCACCGTCGTGCAGAGCCCCGTGATCTGCGCGGTATCGCGCACGAACACGCCCAGCGCGGAAAAGAACCACGCGATGCCGAGCGACAGGAAGATCAGCGGGATCAGCGTGACGGGGAACAGCAGCACCGTAAGTGACGGTACGCCGATCGCGATCACGTAAAACAGTAGCCACACGAGGAAGCTGACGAACAGGTGAAACAGCGCGACCGCCACCGCGACGAACGGCAGGATCTCCAGCGGGAACACCACCCGCTTCACGTAATTCGCGTTCGACAGGATGATGCCTGGCGCCCGGTTCAGGCATTCGGCGAACATGTTGAAGACGAGCAGTCCCGAAAACAGCACGAGTGCGAACTCCGCACGCGAGCCCGTCCCGCCCGGCCAGCGCGAACGGAAAATCAGCCCGAACACGAAGGTGTAGACGGCAAGCATCAGGATCGGCTGGAAGATCGACCAGGCAAGCCCGAAAATCGAGCCACGATAGCGGCCCAGCACTTCACGGACGGAAAGCGCAACGATCAGCCCGCGGTTCGCGATCAGTGAGCGAAGCATCCGTTGCGGAGACGTTAATAGACGCAGCATAGTTCTTCAGAAAGGAGCCGCCGGTTGCGCGGCGGCCCGGCATGCGGACAATGACGCGGGCCGCGGGCAATCAGCGGTCATGCGTACGGCCATAGTTATCTTCGAAGCGCACGATGTCGTCTTCCCCCAGATACGATCCGGACTGCACTTCGATCATTTCCAGCGGTACCTTGCCGGGGTTTTCGAGGCGATGCTTCGTGCCGAGCGGAATGTAGGTCGACTGGTTTTCGGACAGCAGGATGGTGTGTTCGCCGTTCACGACACGCGCCGTGCCCTGCACCACGATCCAGTGTTCGGCGCGATGGTAGTGCATCTGCAGCGACAGCGACGCGCCCGGGTTGACGACGATCCGTTTGACCTGGAAACGCTCGCCGCTGTCCACGCCTTCGTAGCTGCCCCACGGACGAAACACCTTGCGGTGCAGTTCGGATTCGACGCGCCCGGTGGCGTTGAGCTGATCGACGATCTTCTTGACGTCCTGCGCCCGCTCCTTGTTCGCGACGAGAACCGCATCCGCCGTTTCGACGACGACGAGATTGTCAACGCCGAGCACTGCGACCATGCGGGACTCGCTGCGCACGAACGTATTCGTCGCATCATGCACAATCACGTCGCCCTGGCAGGTGTTGCCCTGCTCGTCGCGCGGACTGATCGCGGCGAGCGCAGTCCACGTGCCGACGTCGCTCCAGCCGAGCCCGGCCGCCGCGACAACCACGGCATCGCGGGTGTGCTCCATCACCATGTAGTCGATCGAGTCCGATCGGCACGCGGCGAAGGCGTCGCGGTCGAGGCGCAGGAAGTCGAGGTCTTCCTTCGCGAGTTCGACGGACTGGGTGACCGGACCGACCACGTCCTGCGCATGCGCCGCGAGTTCGCGCAGATAAGCATCGGCACGGAACAGGAACATCCCGCTGTTCCAGTAGTAGCCGCCTGCCGCAAGGAAGGTCCTGGCCCGAGCCTCGTCGGGCTTTTCGACGAACGCGCCGACTTCGAAGGCGCTCTCGGCACCGTCGAGCGCCGCGGCGCGGCGTATGTAGCCGTAGCCGGTATGCGGCTCGGTGGGCTCGATGCCGAACGTGACGAGTTTGCCCGCCGCCGCATGCGGCAACGCGCGTTCGACGCTCGTGCGGAACAGATCGCCGCTTTCGATCACGTGATCGGCCGGCAGCACCAGCAGCACGGCGTCCGGATCGTCCGCCAGCGCGATAAGCGCGGCCGCCGCGATGGCCGGACCGGTGTTGCGCGCCGTCGGTTCGAGCACGAGGCGGCCCTGCAGCCCGATCTCGCGCAGCTGCTCGGCGACGAGGAAGCGTTGCTGCTCATTCGTAATGACCATCGGCGCGGCCGCATCAGCGACGCCGGCGAGCCGCCCCGCCGTCTGCTGCAGCAAGGTCGAATCGCCGTACAGCGACAGAAACTGTTTCGGATATCCGCTGCGGGACAGCGGCCACATACGTGTGCCGGAGCCACCGCAAAGAATGACCGGAGTGATCGTCATAGTCGTGACTGAGGAGCTTGTAAGGGCGTCGCCCGTGAATTGTGGCGGGACGCCGATGGCGGCGAACACGCGATTATCGCATGTACTGCGTGCTCGGCCCGCCACCATCGTTGTTGCGCCGTGACACCGCACCTCAGCCGGGGCGATCCGCACTTGACCCTGCATCGATCCCGGATCATGCCTCGGTCAATCCTGTAACATCCAGCGACGCTGCCGCAGCAGGACACTCAGCGTCCGCCATGCGCAACCGCAACGCCGCTTTTCAATCCAGCGCGCGCACGCCAAAAACATTCGCGAGCCTGTCGTTCGAAATCCGCGAACTAGCTGGCCGCTTCGCTGGCGTCGGATACGCCAAAGCCAGAATCGGCTTGACGACGGGCTTCTTCGCCAGATCGGCCAGTTCGAAAATCGCCTCGGCAAAGCCGTGCCACGACGTCGCGCCACCCGCCGTCATGCCCCCCCCCCGAACGCTGCGCCCACTACCCGGTGTGATCCGCCACCGCGTTCGCCTGCGCTAGCACGTCCGCGGTCAGCGTCGCGATCGTGTTCGACCAGGTCGGCGCACCGATCTGGTCGACAACCGTTCGTGCGTTATTGACCCGCGCTCGTCCATTCGATTACGCTCAGCTTCGTTCCACTTTTGCCGGCCTTCATTTTGTCTTCTCGCTCCGCTGCCGTTGTCGTCACTTACGAACCCGACCTGGAGTCGTTGCTGCGCCTGACCGCTCAACTGTCCAACCAGGCACAGATGCTCTTCATCGTCGACAACGCGTCGTCCAACGCAGCACACTGGGTGGCGCAGGTGGAAAAAGACACGTGCCGGGTCATTCACCTGACGGTTAACATGGGCATAGCCCACGCACTCAACGTCGGCTTCCAGGCCGCGCATGCGCTGCCGCAGGTCGAGTTCTGCGCTATCTTCGATCAGGACAGCGATCTGAGCGCAGACCTGATCGACCGCCTCGAAGGCTATCAGGATCAGCTACGTAAGCGAGGCCCTGTGGCTCAGATCGGACCGTATTTTTACGAGCACAACCGCGAGCAGTTTCTCCCGTTCATCGAATTCAAGCGCGGCGTTCCGCGCCGAAAGTACGACGCAGGTGGTGGCACCTGGACAACAGCCGACTATCTGATTTCATCTGGCTCTCTCATCTCGATCGACGCAATCCGCGCAATCGGCGACCTCGACGAAACGCTGTTCATTGACTACGTCGATATCGAATGGGGGCTGCGTGCGAAGGCGAAAGGCTATCAGAGCTACGGCGCGTATGACGTGCGCATGGACCATCGCATCGGTGACGCGGCACTCGATGTAGCCGGCGTGAAGCTGGCGATGCACAAGCCGCTGCGCCGCTACTACTACTACCGGAACGCCCTGTTGCTGTGCCGTCGTCCTTATATTCCCCTGATGTGGAAAATCAACGAGTGCGTCAGGCTCGGCGCCAAGTTCTTCATCTTCGGTGCGTTGTCGCCCCGTCGGCGCGCCGATCTATCGATGATGATCCAGGGAATAAAGGACGGCCTGCGAGGCGTGTCGGGCAAGTTCGATCACCACTGACTTCGCGGTCGACCGCCCTCGCCGGCGCCGGCGCTTACTTCGCCATACACAACCGCAACGCGTCCTTCCAGTCCGGCGCCCTCACACCGAACACATCCGCGAGCTTGTCGTTCGAAATGCGCGAATTCGCGGGCCGCTTCGCCGGCGTCGGGTACGAAGAAGCCGGAATCGGCTTCACGACCGGCTTCTTCGGCAGATCGGACAGCTCGAAGATCGCCTCGGCGAAGCCGTGCCACGACGTCGCGCCGCCGGCCGTCAGGTGATAGACACCCGAATGCTGCGCCCACCATTCGGTGCTATCCGGCACCGCGTTCGCCTGTGCCAGCACGTTGGCCGTCAGCGTCGCGATCGTGTTCGACCACGTCGGCGCGCCGATCTGGTCGGCCACCACGCTCAGTTCTTCGCGCTCCGCGCCCACGCGCAGCATGGTCAGCAGGAAGTTCTTGCCGCGCACGCCATACACCCAGCTCGTGCGGAAGATCAGATGCGCACAACCCGATGCCTCGATCGCCTGTTCGCCCGCCAGCTTGCTGCTGCCATACACGTTCTGCGGACTGGTTTCGTCCGTTTCGACGTACACACCGTCTTTAGCGCCGTCGAACACATAATCCGTCGAATAGTGGACGAGCCGCGCGCCGAGTTTCTTCGCCTCCTCGGCGAGCACGGCCGGCGCTTCGGCGTTCAGGCGCATCGCGGCGTCGGGCTCGCTTTCGGCTTTGTCCACGGCGGTGTGCGCGGCCGGATTCACGATCAGCTGCGGCTTCACGTCGCGCACGACGCGGCGCACCTGGTCAAGGTCCGCCAGATCGAGCCCGCTGCGGTCCAGCGCAACCACCTTGCCAAGACCCTGCAGGGTGCGCGCCAGTTCGAAGCCGACCTGGCCGTTCACGCCGGTCAGCAGGATGGTGGGTTGTTCAAGCGACGTCATGGCCGTCCTCACTCGAAGTGGTCGGCCTGCGACAGGCGCTTGCCCGCCGCGTCCTTCGCCGCGAGCAGCGGCTCGAAGTCGATCGGCCATTCGATGCCGATCTCCGGGTCGTTCCACACGATGCTGCGCTCGTGTTCCTGGAACCAGTAGTCCGTCGTCTTGTAGAGGAACTGCGCGGACTCCGACAGCACGACGAAGCCGTGCGCGAAGCCCGGCGGCACCCACAGCTGGCGGTGGTTGTCATTCGACAGCACGACGCCCACCCACTTGCCAAAGTTCGGCGAGCTCTTGCGGATGTCGACGGCGACATCGAACACCTCGCCTTCCACCACGCGCACGAGCTTGCCCTGCGCGTGTTCGATCTGGTAATGCAGCCCGCGCAGCACGCCCTTCGCGGAGCGCGAGTGGTTGTCCTGCACGAATTCGACGCCGGCCTGTACGTGCTCGGCGAATTCGCGGGCGTTGAAGCTTTCGTAGAAAAAGCCCCGGGTGTCACCGAACACCTTAGGCTCGATGATCTTGACTTCAGGCAGTGCTGTAGCGGTTACCGTGATGGCCATGCGACTTGATCCGTAAGAAGGTTTTGCAGGTACTTGCCATACGCGTTCTTCGCGAGCGGCTTCGCGAGCGCGAGCAGTTGCTCGGCGCCGATCCACTTGCGGCGGAACGCGATCTCTTCGGGGCAAGCGACGACGAGGCCCTGACGCTTCTGCAACGTTGCGATGAAGGTCGCGGCCTCGATCAGCGATTCATGGGTGCCGGTATCGAGCCACGCGTAACCGCGGCCCATGATCTCGACATTGAGCTGCTGCTGGCTCAGGTAGCGCGAATTGACGTCGGTGATTTCGAGTTCGCCGCGCGCGGACGGCTTGATGTCCGCGGCGATGTCGCACACCTGGTTGTCGTAGAAGTAGAGGCCCGTGACCGCATAGTTCGAACGCGGACTGGCGGGCTTTTCTTCGATGGACAGCGCGCGGAACGCCTGATCGAACTCGACTACGCCGTAACGCTCGGGGTCGAGCACATGGTAGGCGAACACCGTCGCGCCACCGGTGGTCGCGTTCGCGCGGTCGAGCTGCTTCGCGAGGTCGTGGCCGTAGAAGATGTTGTCGCCGAGAATCAGCGCCGACGGATCGTTGCCGACGAATTCGCGGCCGATGATGAACGCCTGCGCGAGCCCGTCCGGCGACGGCTGCACCGCGTACTGCAGGTTCATCCCCCACTGCGAACCGTCGCCGAGCATCGCCTCGAAGCGCGGCGTGTCCTGTGGCGTGGAGATGATCAGCACGTCGCGAATGCCCGCGATCATCAGCGTAGACAGCGGATAGTAGATCATCGGCTTGTCGTACACCGGCAGCAGTTGCTTCGACACCGCGTGCGTGATCGGATACAGCCGCGTTCCGGAGCCGCCCGCCAGAATGATGCCTTTGCGCGCCATCGTCGCCCTCCTACGCGCGCTGCGCGTAGTTTGTCTCGACCCACTTCCGGTACTCGCCGGAAGCCACTTCGTCCGCCCACGGCTGGTTGTCCAGATACCAGCGCACGGTTTTCGCGAGACCGGTTTCGAACGTTTCCGCGGGCTTCCAGCCGAGTTCGCGTTCGAGCTTGCGTGCATCGATCGCGTAACGGCGGTCGTGGCCGGGGCGATCCTTCACGTAGGTAATCAGATCGCGGTACGAACCTTCGGCCTTCGGCTTCGCCTCATCGAGCAGATCGCACAGCGTGTGCACGACGTCGAGGTTCTTCTTCTCGTTCCAGCCGCCGACGTTGTACGTCTCGCCCGGCGTGCCGCGCGCGAGCACTTCGCGGATCGCGCTGCAGTGGTCGCCGACGTACAGCCAGTCACGCACGTTCCGGCCGTCGCCGTACACCGGCAGCGGTTTGCCCGCGAGCGCGTTGGCGATCATCAGCGGGATCAGCTTCTCGGGGAACTGGTACGGACCGTAGTTGTTCGAGCAGTTCGTGGTCAGCACCGGCAGGCCGTACGTGTGGTGATACGCGCGCACCAGATGGTCGGAGCCGGCCTTGGTAGCCGAGTAAGGACTGTTCGGCGCATACGGCGTGGTTTCGGAGAACTGCGGATCCGTTACGGACAGCGAGCCGAAGACTTCGTCTGTGGACACGTGCAGGAAACGGAACGACGACTTCGCGTCGCCTTCGAGCGTGTTCCAGTACGCACGCGCCGCCTCCAGCAACGTGAAGGTGCCGACGACGTTGGTCTGCACGAAGTCGGCGGGACCATGAATGGAACGGTCGACGTGGCTCTCGGCGGCGAAATGCAGCACCGCGCGCGGCCTGTGCTCGGCGAACAGCGCAGCGAGCGCCGCCTGATCGCAGATGTCAACGCGCGCGAACACATGACGCGGATCCCCGTGCAGCGACTTGAGCGTGCCGAGATTGCCGGCGTAGGTCAGCTTGTCGACGTTCAGCACGGGTTCGTCGGATTGCCGCACCCAGTCAAGCACGAAGTTGGCGCCGATAAAACCGGCGCCGCCCGTTACCAGAATCATGGAGTTCCTTTTGAAGTTCAGGATTGCCTGATGTTGCCCTCGGTCATCCTCGACAACCCTCGGACACTACGGACACCGTCAGACAACGTAGAAGCGGTAAATAGGTCGAAGACGTGCCGATGCGACGGTAATTTTACCGGACAAGAAGCCCGTCACCCTCCTTTTATGAGGCACACATTATAAATCGGCGGAATGCGAAAACCACAGCCCTAACATCTTGAAACAGCTTGACAAATTGCCTTTCACATTGTGTTTCAGGCGTATGTCGAGCGGCAAACAGACGGGCGGGGAACGCATCGTGCGGAGCAGTCGACTCCAGTGCCGCCGATACCGCTGGTCTAGAATCGGGCCATGCGCCACGATGCAGCGCAAGATGCACGCCGCGTACGTCGCCCTTGCCCATCCACCCATTTGTGAATCGATGACCGACGCCACCACCACCGCTTCCGTCCCGCTCGCTTTCGGCGATCTGCAGGGCTGCCACGCCGCGTTCCGGCAACTGCTGGACAAGGCCGCGCCAGCACCGGATACGCCGCTGTGGTTTGCCGGCGACGTGATCAACCGCGGCCCGGATTCGCTCGCCACGCTGCGCGAGGTGATCGCGCTCGGCAACCGCGCGGTGACGGTGCTCGGCAACCACGACCTGCATCTGCTCTCCGTATCGGCCGGCATCCGCAAGTCGAAGAAAGGCGACACGATCGACGAGATCCTGTCCGCGCCCGACGCGGCAGACCTGCTGCACTGGGTCCGCCATCGTCCGATCGCGCATTTCGAACATGGCATGCTGCTCGTGCACGCGGGCGTGCTGCCGCAATGGGATGTCGAGATGACGCTGGAACTGGCGGAAGACCTGCAGCGCGCGTTGCGCGCGCCGAACTGGCAGGAGACGCTCGCGGGCCTGTACGGTAATGAGCCGAACCGCTGGACCGACAGCCTGAAGGGCATCGATCGTCTGCGCATCACCTGTACGGCGCTGACCCGCATGCGTTTCTGCAACACGGTGGGCCAGATGGACTTCAGCTCGAGCGGCGGCCTCGATTCGGCACCGCCCGGTTATCTGCCGTGGTTCGACGCACCGTCGCGCCGCACCCGCGACATCACCGTCGTGTTCGGTCACTGGGCAGCGCTCGGGTTGACGATGCGCGACGACATCATCGGGCTCGATTCGGGCTGCGTGTGGGGCAATCGGCTGTCGGCGGTACGGCTCGCGGCGAATCCTGCCGAGCGCACGTTGACGCAGGTGGATTGCAGCGACTGCAAATCGGCAAGCAGCGAAGAGTAGCCGTCCGCGACGGTCAATGCGACGTCAGGGCGATCCAGGTGAATGCGGCAGGCCTGGGTCGTGATCGAGCGGCGTATCCGATGTGTCGGCTTCTTGCTTCGACGATGCATCGGACACAGGCACCCGCGACGCAAGGCCATTCGCGATCCGCTGATGCTGCATCCCCTCCAGCGCCCGCCTGACCGAAGCCTCCGCCTCCGCCGCCAGCAGCCGCCGGTCCGCGCCCGGCGCGAGCGCCTCGCCGACGTACACATGCGCGGTCAACGGACCGCCCGTGAGCAACGCATCCAGCGATTCGCCGAGCGACATGTCGCCGATATACGCGGGCGCGGTCGATTGCCGGCCTTGCGCATCCTCGTACAGGATGCAGACCGGCTGCACCGGACTCGACGCCGACACCGCGGCCTGAAACAGATTCGCGTGGAACGGCAGCAACTGCAGCCCGTCCGACGTCGTGCCTTCCGGAAACACGCACATCAGCTGACCCGCGTTCAGGCGGCTGGCGAGCTCGTGCATGATGCGCTTCGCGTCGCTGCGCTTCTCGCGCTGGATGAAGATCGTGTCGAGCTGCGCGGCGAGCCAGCCCACTACCGGCCACTTGCGGATCTCGGCCTTCGAGACGAACGGCGTCGGCCGCCACGCGTTGATCACGTAGATGTCGATCCACGAGATGTGGTTGCTGACCACGAGCGCGCCTTCGTCGAGCCGCGCTTCGTCGTTGTGCACGACGAGGCGCATGCCGGCGAGCCGCAGCATCTTCAGCGACCACCTGCGATTCATCTCGAGCCGCGCGGCTTTCGACGCCTTCGGAAAACGCGTGGCAATCGTCCACATGCCCACCAGCAGGTGGACGACGAGCCGGACCTTGCGGAGTATCAGCATGATGGTGTCGGCTCCGGAATCAGCGCTGCCCGTACGCGACGCGGCCCGCGACTATCGTCGCGCTCACGCGTGCCGGCAGTTCGTAACCGAGGAACGGCGTGTTGTGCCCCTGGCTCTTCAGCGCGCGGGGCTCGACGAACCAGTGCGTGGCCGGATCGAACACGCACAGGTCCGCCGTGGCGCCCACTGCGATGCGGCCGGCAGGCAGCTTCAGCACGTCAGCGGGCGCGGCCGTGATCAGCTTCAGCGCTTTCGCGAGCGGCAGCCTCGCTTCGTCGGCCCACTTCAGCGTCAGCGACAGCAGCAGTTCGAGGCCCGTCGCGCCCGGCGTCGCTTCGGCGAACGGCAGCAGCTTTTCGTCGTCGTCGACCGGCGTATGGGCCGAGCAGATCGCGTCGATCGTGCCGTCCGCGAGGCCCGCGCGGATCGCCTCGCGATCGCGCTGCGCGCGCAGCGGCGGATCGAGACGGAACTGCGCATCGAAGTAGCCGATGTCGACGTCGATCAGATGCACGTGGTTGATCGTGACGTCGCAGGTCACGGGCAGCCCTTCCGTCTTCGCCTCGCGAACGAGCGCGATGCCCGCCGCCGACGAGACATGCGACAGATGCACGCGCGCGCCGGTCACCCGCACGAGTTCGAAGATCGTGTGCAGTGCAATCGTTTCCGCCGACACCGGCACGCCCGACAGCCCGAGCCGCGACGCCACCGGCCCGCCCGCGGCGACGCCGCCTGTGGACAGAGATGCGTCCTGCGGCCGCAGCCACGCGGTGAAGCCATACGTGCTCGCGTACTGCAGCGCGCGCAGCAGCACCTTCGTATCGACGATCGGCGCATCGGCCTGCGAGAAACCGACGCAACCCGATTCGGTCAGCGCGACCATCTCGGTGATCACCTGCCCTTTCAGGCCGACGGTCAGCGCGCCGAGCGGATACACGTGCGCCTGGTTCAGGTTGCGCGCGCGAAACCGGAGCATCTCGACGAGGCCGGGTTCGTCGAGCACCGGGTCGGTGTCGGGCGGACACACGAGACTCGTCACGCCACCCGCGAGCGCGGCCGCCATCTCCGATTGCAGCGTCGCCTTGTGCTCGTAGCCCGGCTCGCGCAACCGCGCCGACAGATCGACGAGGCCCGGCGCAATCACGAGCCCCTTCGCGTCGATCGTGCGGTCAGCGGCAAAGCCGGCGGGCGAGTTGCCAAGCGCGGCGATCTTGCCGTCGTCGATGAAGACGTCCTGCCTGTCGCTCGAGCCGGCGACCGGATCGATCAGCGTGCCGCCTTGAATATAAATCTTCATGCGCTGCCCTTGTGCTCTTCTCTCATCAATCGTTATTGCCCGCGACGATACCCATCACGGCCATCCGCACCGCGATGCCGAACGTCACCTGATTCAGGATCACCGACTGCGGCCCGTCCGCCACCTGCGAGTCGATCTCGACGCCGCGGTTCATCGGCCCCGGATGCATCACGATCGCATCGGGCTTCGCGAGCGCGAGACGCTCGGGCGTCAGCCCCCAGCTCTTGAAGTACTCCTGCGCCGAAGGCAGCAGCGCGCCGCTCATCCGCTCGTTCTGCAGGCGCAGCATGATGATCACGTCGACGTCCTTCAGGCCTTCGTCAAGGTTGTGAAACACCCGCACGCCCATCTGCTCGAGACCGCCCGGCAGCAGCGTGCGCGGACCGATCGCGCGCACTTCCGGCACGCCGAGCGTCGTCAGTGCATGAATGTCCGAGCGCGCGACCCGCGAATGCAGGATGTCGCCGACGATCGCCACACGCAGGTTCGTGAAATCGCCCTTGAAATGGCGGATCGTGTACATGTCGAGCAGGCCCTGCGTCGGATGCGCATGGCGGCCGTCACCGGCATTGATCACGTGCACGTGCGGCGCGCAGTGCTCGGCGATCAGGTACGGCGCGCCACTCGACGCATGACGCACGACGAACAGGTCCGCGTGCATCGCCGAGAGGTTATTGATCGTGTCGAGCAGCGATTCGCCCTTGCTCGTCGACGACGCGTTGATATTCAGGTTCAGCACGTCCGCCGACAGCCGAGTCGCCGCGATCTCGAAGGTGGTGCGTGTGCGCGTCGAGTTCTCGAAGAAAAGATTGAACACCGACTTGCCGCGCAGAAGCGGCACCTTCTTCACCTCGCGGTCCGTCACGCTGACGAACTGCGCGGCCGTATCGAGGATGTGCGTGACGATCGGGCGCGGCAGCCCTTCGATCGACAGCAGGTGCTTCAGCTCGCCGTTCTTCGTGAGCTGCGGGTTGCGCTTCAGGAAGCCGTAGCGGAAGCGCTCCGGGGTGGCGCTGTCGGCGGGAGGGTTCGGTGTGGTCATGGCTGGCTGCGAATGAAAACGCGTAATGAAGAGACGCTTCGCGACGAAACGCCCGGGTTGCTGTGGCTTCGACCGTGGCGAATGGTTACGCTGCGAGCCGTCAGTGTTCGCGCACCTCGATATGGAATGCGAAACGTCCGGCATCGTTGCGCGACAGCACGAGGTTCGCGTCCTGTGGCACATCCACTTCGCCGCCCACATAGCGCGCGGCAACCGGCAGCTCGCGCCCGCCGCGATCGGCAAGCACCGCGAGTTCGACCGACGCCGGCCGGCCATAGTCGTACAGCTCGTTCAGCGCGGCACGCACGGTGCGGCCGGTGTACAGCACGTCGTCGACGAGTACGATGCTGCGATTCTTTACGTCAAACGGCAGCGCGGTCGGGCCCGCCTGGGTGTGCAGACCTTTCTTCGCGTAGTCGTCGCGATGCAGCGCCACATTCACGACGCCGAAACCAGCCAGCGACAGGTCCGCGGCGAGACGCTCCGCGAGCCATGCGCCGCCGCTGAAGATGCCGGCGAGCACCGGCGCATCGGCGCCTGGCGCGCTGCCCGCCGCGAACACCGGTCGCAGCCGGTCCAGAAGCGCGCGGTACAGCGCCTCGGCATCAAGGGGATTCATGGTCAGCGGAAAGTCCGTCAAGGTATTGCTGGAGGATCACGCAGGCGGCTTCAGCATCGAGCATCGCGCTGTCACGGGCAGACCCGCGACCCGAGCCGCGCATCGAAGCTTCCGCTTCGACCGACGAGTAGCGCTCGTCGACCCACGTCACCGGCAGATTGAAGCGGCCGTTCAGCTGGTTGCCGAAGCGTTTCGCGAGCTGGGTCATCGCGTGCGGCGTGCCGTCCGGATGCATCGGCAGACCGACGACGAGCGCGTCCGGCTTCCACTCGGCCAAGAGCTTGCCAACGGCTTCGAAACGGTATTCGCGATTGCGGTTCTGCAGCACGACGAGCGGCCGCGCGCTGCGTGTCAGCGAGTTGCCGACCGCCACGCCGATGCGTTGCTCGCCGTAGTCGAACGCGAGCAGCGTCGCTTCACGTCCAGACAACCCACCACTCATGCGTGGCCCGCTTCGCCCGACAGCATCGACGACGAAATGCCGAGCAGCGCGAGCGCCGCTTCGAAGCGGTCTTCGGCGGGCGTGTCGAACACGATCTTCGGATCGGCCTCGACGGTGAGCCAGCCGTTTTTCGAGATCTCGTCCTCGAGCTGGCCCGCACCCCAGCCCGCATGGCCGAGCGTCAGCAGGAAACGCTCCGGGCCGCGGCCGTTCGCGACATCTTCGAGCACGTCTTTTGACGTGGTCATCTCGAGCCCGCCCGGCACCGTCATCGACGACGTATAGGCGCTGCCTTCGCGCTGGTCGTGCAGCACGAAGCCGCGCTCGGTCTGCACCGGGCCGCCGAAGTACACGGGCACATGCAGAAGGGGTTCGATTTCGAGCTTGAGATCGATGCGATTGAAGAGCGCCTGCAGATCGATGTCGGTCGGCCGGTTGATCACGAGGCCGAGCGCGCCGCGTTCACTGTGATCGCAGAGATAGACCACCGTGCCTGAAAACGTGGGGTCCGCCATGTTCGGCATGGCGATCAGGAACTGGTTGGTCAGGTTGATCGAATCGTTACTTTTGGACATGGTCGGAATTCTAGCAAAGGCGATGCAGGACGGCGGCCCGTGTCGGTTCCGGGCCGAACACCGCGTCCAATGCGCGCTTGCGCGCCGGCCGCCCCCGTTCGTTCAGGTTCATTTCATTCCACCTGCGACGGATCATGATGCACTCTATCACGGGCCAGCCGGGGCCCGTGGACGCCGGCTCGAAGGCGCACTTTCGCGCCTTCTTCGCCGGTTCGTCAGCGCGCGCCGCGCTCGATCACGCGTGTGAGTGCGGCGAGTGCGGCGCTGCCGTCGGTGGGTGGCAGACCGGCGGCGATCTTGTGCAGCATCGCCTGCAGCGCAAGCGCAGCACGGTGCAGCGCGCCGGCATCCGGCGGCTCGACGATGCTCGCCTCGCGCACGGCGGACGTGTTCACTTCTGCATGTGCGCGGCGGCGCCATGCGAGTCCGAGCGCATCCGCGAGCAGCGCGACGTGGCCGAGACCCAGCGCGCTGGCCGCGGCGCCGAGCCGGTACGCGGCGTCGCCTGCCTGCAGGGCGGCGCTCGCATCGGCCTTCTCCGGCTGGTCCGCGCGCTGCGCGTAGTCGGCAAGCGATGCGATCGCGACATCCGCCGTCTGCAGGAAGTCTTCGTACGCGTTCGCGTTCACCGACAGCGCGCCCAGCGAGCGCGTCTGCGGATCGTGCGCGGCTGCGCTCCCGGCTTCGTCGGTGGCGGCTTCCCAGAGGACTTCCGAAGCCTGCGTGCCGACGACATGCCAGCCGACCGTCAGCCCGTAGTCGTGCAGCAGTTCGACTTCGTCCGCGTCTTCGGCTGCCGCGCCGAAGAGCGCGTAGTCGCGCCACAGCAGCGCGAGCGCCACGCGCACCAGCGAGCGCGGCGCGAGCAGCAAGCCATGCGCATGATCGGCGAGCGCGAGATTGCAGCGCGCGTAGAAGCGGCGCGCGTCCGCGAGGCCGTTCGCGTTGCCGGTCGCGCGCAGCGCACGCGCGCATGCACGCGCGAGACGCCAGAAGTCGTACGGGTAATCGCCCGCGAGTTGCGCAAGACAGGCGTCCAGCACATCGAACGCGGCCTGCACGTGAGCATTCGCTTCGGGATCGTCAGCGTCGTGGCCGTTCGCGCGCCTCAGCGCGGGCAACAACGCCTGCTCGTAACAGGCCCGCAGGTGGCTCAGCTGCGCGGCAGGCATCGGGCGCATCGTGGACGGCGCGATCGGACGGCCCGCGAGCGCGAAGTCTTCGAACGATACGTTCGAGCCGGGAATGCGCGTGGCGAGTTCGCGATTGAGCGACGTGTAGTGCGTGAACAGCGTGGGCGAGCAGGACTGTTCGCGCAGGTTGTGGCGACTCACCGCGTGGCGGAAGTCCTGCAGCGCGGCGCCGAACGATGCGCGCAGCGCGGCGTTGTCGGCGCCATCGTTGACCACGAGCGGCGACATCAGCACCAGCGTGTCCGCAAAACGCTGTGCGCTCAGCCAGCCTGCCTCGCGAAATGCGAGCACTGCGCGCAGCAGCGCCGACGCGGTGTCGTGGCGCGCATCGAACGCGTGCTGGGCGTCGGCGAGCGCGATTTCGGCTGGACGCACGGTGCCCCCGCGCGGATTAGGCAGCGCCTCGAAACGCGTGGACGCGAAGGTGGACAGCGGGAGATCGGGTTCAGGAGTCATGGGCATGCGACTGGAACGCGCGCGGCCTCGCGACGCCAGACTGCGGCTGTTTCGCGAACCCACGACACAACGATGACAGACTGCCAACCGCTCATCAAGCTACGGACCAGGCCGACGTCAGCGCCCGCACTATGCGTGCCACGTTCGCCGCGCCTGATCGATGTCGACTGCGAGATACGATTGCCGATCCGGTCAGATCTCGACCATCTCGAAGTCTTCCTTGCGCGCGCCACACTCCGGGCAGGTCCAGTTGATCGGCACGTCTTCCCAGCGTGTGCCCGGTGCGATGTTTTCGTCAGGCAGGCCGGCTTCTTCGTCGTAGATCCAGCCGCAGATCAGGCACATCCAGCTCTTGAATTCCATTCTTATGCCGCGTCGAAAAGTGCAGGAAACGGACCCTCTGGCGCGTTCCGCCAGAGGGTCCGTTGTATCGGGACCCATGATGGTACCGTGTTGCTGCCCCACTGCCTAGCGAGCGAGAGCGAGCGGGGTTCGGCCATGCCAGACGGTCCGCCGCGGTGCGCTACGGGGCGAATGGCCCCATCCGAACGGATTGGTCGCATAATTGAGCCGACTGGACGCCATGCCACGTGTCGGCGTCACGCGTTTTTCCGCTCACTGTTCGCCTCCTATCTTTCATGCCCAGCGACACTCCCCCGATCGTTCTGACCTTCGGCCTCTCCGACCCGACAGGCGGCTCCGGCATTCAGGCCGACCTGATGACGCTCGCGAGCATGGGCTGCCACGGTGTCACGGTGCTGACCGGCTATACCGTGCGCGACTCCGCCACCTGCGACGAAGTGACCGGTCTCGACCCGGACGTGGTCGCGACCCAGGCGCGCATGCTGCTCGAGGACATGCCGATCGCGGCCTTCAAGGTCGGCGCGGCCACCCGCGCGGAAGTGGTGAGCGCGATCGCCGAAGTGGTCGCCGACTACGACGACATCCCGCTGATCCTCGCGCCCGACTTCACGCTCGACGATGAGCACGTGCTCGCCGCCGACGAACTGCGCGAGGCAATCGCCGACCTGCTCGCGCCGCAGACCACGCTTCTCGTCGCCGACGCGACCACGCTGCTCGCGCTCGCGCAGCCGGATGGCGACGCCGAGGCACCGAGCCTCGACGCTGCGATCGCGCATCTGCTGTCGCAGGGCTGCGAGTACATCCTGTCGACGGAAACCGGCACGCACCGCCACGTGAACACGCTCTACAGCGACGACGGCCAGTTGCGCCAGGACCTGTGGGATCGCAGCGTCAACCGGATGATGGGTGCCACCGACACGCTCGGCACGGCGATCGCGGCGCTGCTCGCAAACGGACAGGAACCAGCCGAAGCCGTCCGCGAAGCGCAGGAATACCTGTTCCAGGCCACCCGCGCCGCGTTCCGGCCCGGCATGGGCGCTCACCTGCCTGACCGGTTCTTCTGGGCCCGCAGCGGCGACGACGACGAAACGCCGCCGCCCGCCTCGCAGGACTCCCCGCCGGACGAAGCGCGACACTGATCCGGAACGCATCGGCTCCCACCCGTATCCCTACCCGCACTAAAGAACTGACGCTCAGTTGCCGTCATCAGCATTGGCGCCTTTCCATCTCTTACGGAGACGATGGCACCAGGAACAGCCGATGTCTGGAACAACATGAACGACGGGGCGCGATCCGCGCCCCCATACGGGGATATACCTGTGAGAGTCCGATTCAACCTGGCCGGCGCCATCGCGCTGGCCATTGGCGCCTCGATGGCCGCGAGCGCGCCCGCCTTCGCCACGCTCGGCAGCACACCGCTGTCGGGCGTCGATAGTCACGTCGTCAGCGTCGTATCGATCGCGCACGTCGCGCATGCGGCCGCCGGCACGTCGTCGGGCAGCACGCCCGCGTCGACCTACTCGACGAACACGATCACGCTCCAGTCGGGCACCGTGGTGCGCGAGTACGTGAACACATCGACCAACCAGGTGTTCGGCCTCGCGTGGCAAGGCCCGCGCCTGCCGGATCTGCGCCAGCTGCTCGGCACGTCATTCATCCGTTTTGCCGGCAGCGCGACGCAGCAGCCCGAATCGACCGCGATGGGCGCGTCGCACCGCAGCCTCGTCGCGTCCGATCTCGTCGTCCAGTCGGGCGGGCATATGGGGCTCTTCGTCGGCAAGGCCTACCTGCCCGAGCGGCTGCCGTCCGGCGTCAGCGCCAGCGACATTCAGTGACGGGGTGCGCATGAAGACTTTCCTCCTGAGCTGCGCGCTCGCGCTGTGTCTCGCCGGTTGCGGCGGCGGCGGAAGTGGTGGCAGCAGCAGTTCGTCGTCGACCTCCTCCGCGGCCACGCCCGCATCTTCGACCGGCGTTGTCACGCAGTCGAGCAATACCGTCCCGTTCACCGTCGATGCAACCTACGGCGCGGTCAACGGCGCGTACGTGAACGTGACGATCTGCGCGGTGGGCACGACGACCTGTACCACCATCGATCATGTGCAGGTCGACTCGGGATCGGTCGGCTTGCGGATTCTGGCATCCGCGCTGCCGACCGGCTTCGCGCAACCGGTCGTGTCGGACCCGACCACCGGCGAACAGCTGGCCGAATGCGGCGAGTTCGGCTCCGGCTACACGTGGGGACCGCTGTCGAAGTACGACGTGACGCTTGGCGGCGAGACCGCGCACAATCTGCCGGTGCAGATCATCAACGACAGCTTCGCGACCGTGCCGAGTGCGTGCTCGTCGCTGGGTTCGTCGATGGGCGCGTCGGGCACCGCGTCATTGTTTGCGAAGGGCATCGTCGGGCTCGGCGTCGGACGCGAGGATTGCGGCTCGGGTTGCGCGAGCGCGGCGACGGATGTGTACTGGGTGTGCCCGGGCACGACCTGCACCGAGTCGAAACTCGCAACGACCTCGCAGGTGAGCAATCCGATCCTCGGCTTCCCGATCGACAACAACGGCATGCTGCTCACGCTGCCGACCATCGCGTCGAGCGGCTCGGCCGCCGTGACCGGCACGCTGACCTTCGGCATCAACACGCAGTCGAACAATCAGCGTGCCTCCGCAACGCTGCTGACGACGGACGACAGCGGCAACTTCAACGTGGTCCTCAACGGCACGTCGACCCAGGGCTTCATCGACAGCGGTTCGAGCGTCTACTTCTTCGTGGATTCGTCGCTTGGCACCTGCAGCCTCGGTGGGGCGAACTGGTATTGCCCGACTTCGGTGACGCAGCTGAGCGCGACGCTGACAGGGCTGACGACCGGCACGCTGGCCACGACGTTTTCAGTCGGCAACGCGCAGACGCTGCTGTCGAACGGCCATGTCGCGTTCAACGACGTGGGTGTCAATGAGACGGTGTTCTCGTCCGCGGTGCTCGATCTCGGCCTGCCGTATTTCTTCGGCAAGTCGGTGTTCTTCGGCATCGCCGACGCCGATACGTCGACCGCCAGCGGCTCGCCGTACGTCGCGGTGCAGTGAGCGATTTCGCAGAGCCGAACGCAGAGACGACGACCAGTCGTCGCCGCTGACACTCCGCGAGGCCACGCGCGCAAAAAAACCCCGCAGTTCGCACCGCGGGGTTTTTCTTTGCCGAAGAGCACGCCTCGCGGCGCGCCCCGGCAAGACTGTGATTCGACCTGACGCCGAATTACATGTCCATGCCCATGCCGCCCATGCCACCGGGCATGCCGCCAGGCATCGGAGCATCGTCCTTCGGCAGTTCGGCAACGGCTGCGTCCGTCGTCAGCAGCAGGCCAGCGACCGAAGCTGCGTTCTGCAGCGCCGTGCGCGTCACCTTCGTCGGGTCGACCACACCGGCTTCCACCAGGTCGCCGTACTCGCCCGTCGCTGCGTTGTAGCCGTAGTTGCCCGTACCTGCTGCAACTGCCGCCACCACGACGCTCGCTTCTTCGCCGCCGTTCGTGACGATCTGGCGCAGCGGCTCTTCCATCGCGCGCAGCACGATCTTGATGCCGGCGTCCTGATCGGCGTTCACACCCTTCACCGAAGCGATAGCCGAACGTGCGCGGATCAGCGCGACGCCGCCGCCAGGAACGATGCCTTCTTCAACGGCAGCACGCGTGGCGTGCAGCGCGTCTTCGACACGTGCCTTCTTTTCCTTCATTTCGACTTCGGTCGCAGCGCCGACCTTGATCACTGCCACGCCGCCGGCGAGCTTCGCCACGCGTTCCTGCAGCTTTTCACGGTCGTAGTCCGACGTCGCTTCTTCGATCTGCGTGCGGATCTGCTTGACGCGCGCTTCGATGTTCGACGCTTCGCCAGCGCCGTCGATGATCGTCGTGTTTTCCTTGCCCACTTCGATGCGCTTCGCCTGACCCAGTTCGTTCAGCGTTGCCTTCTCGAGCGTGAGGCCGGTTTCTTCCGCGATCACCTGGCCGCCGGTCAGGATCGCGATGTCTTCCAGCATCGCCTTGCGACGGTCGCCGAAGCCCGGGGCCTTGACGGCAACGGTCTTCAGGATGCCGCGGATGTTGTTGACGACGAGCGTTGCGAGCGCTTCGCCTTCGATGTCTTCGGCGATGATCAGCAGCGGACGGCCAGCCTTTGCGACCTGCTCCAGCACCGGCAGCAGATCACGGATGTTCGACACCTTCTTGTCGTGCAGCAGCACGAACGGGTTTTCGAGGATGGCGACCTGCTTGTCCGGGTTGTTGATGAAGTACGGCGACAGGTAGCCGCGGTCGAACTGCATACCTTCGACCACTTCCAGTTCGTCCGACAGCGACTTGCCGTCTTCGACCGTGATCACGCCTTCCTTGCCGACCTTGTCCATCGCTTCAGCGATGCGATCGCCGATCGACGTGTCGCTGTTTGCCGAGATCGCGCCGACCTGGGCGATTTCCTTGTTCGTCGTGCAGGGCTTGCTGACCTTGCGCAGTTCTTCCACTGCTGCGGCCACAGCCTTGTCGATGCCGCGCTTCAGGTCCATCGGGTTCATGCCCGACGCGACGTACTTCATGCCTTCACGAACGATCGACTGGGCCAGCACCGTAGCCGTCGTCGTGCCGTCGCCAGCGTTGTCGCTGGTCTTGGACGCGACTTCCTTGACCATCTGCGCGCCCATGTTCTGCAGCTTGTCCTTCAGCTCGATTTCCTTCGCGACCGAGACGCCGTCCTTCGTGACCGTCGGGCCGCCGAAGCTGCGCTCGAGCACCACGTTGCGGCCCTTCGGACCCAGCGTGACCTTCACTGCGTTGGCGAGAATGTTCACGCCTTCAACCATCTTCGAACGTGCGGAATCGCCGAACGTGACTTCTTTAGCTGCCATCTTTCAACTCCTTGATTCTGGTGTGCTTTCGAATGAACCGTGGGGGTCTTACTTCGTCACCACAGCCATGATGTCTTCTTCGCGCATGACGAGCAGTTCGTTGCCGTCGACCTTCACGGTCTGGCCGGCGTACTTGCCGAACAGCACGCGATCGCCGACCTTCACGTCGAGCACGATCTGCGCGCCCTTGTCGTCACGCTTGCCCGGGCCCACTGCCAGCACTTCGCCTTGATCCGGCTTTTCTGCTGCAGCGTCGGGAATCACAATGCCGGATGCCGTCTTGGTTTCCTGATCCAGACGCTTGACGATCACACGATCGTGCAAAGGACGAAGGTTCATACTTGCTCCTCTTTCGATAGGACTTGACACGCTTGAGAAAACCCCGGCAAGCGACGCCTGCCGGCGAAATCAGGGTTCGGGGAGCGTTGTTAGCACTCTCCCGTGGTGAGTGCTAAGTATAGGGATGGCGAATGACAAATTCAAGACCCGGGGCCGGAAGGAAATGTCATGTCGCAATCCATGTGTCGAGATTCGCTTAACTTTGAACTTTCCATCCTTGGCGAAGGCCTGTTGATCTGAAAATTCCATCAAAAAAACAATGCGTTACCGCTGAAACACATCGACAGCCAGGTGCTTCGGCAACGGTTCAGACACAGCGAACCTGGTGCGATTCTGGCCGACCATGCGGGTCCCGCGTCGAGCTTGGGGAAATCCCGCAGATCGCGCACAAATAATTAGGGGAGGATTGGAAGACGCACTCGCGGCAGTACGACACGAGCGAATCTGGCGCCAAGGCTATCTGCGCAGGCAGCGCAAACGGTCCTGCCGCCCCTGCCTCTCGATGCTTTCGAATTCGGGATCGCCAACGCGCTTGATCCCCTTCGCAACAAATCAAAGGTATGGTCCGATCAGCGGTCCTCGAATGAGTGCTCAAGTGTTTGCCGGTAACTTTTGCCGGTCAGTGCCTCGATGCCGGCGTCGTATCGCGCAGCCTCTTCGCTGCGACGAGGCTCCACCGTCAGTGCGTCACCCTGCGGCAAGCGGCATTTGGCCGAAGCCGACCCACTGCAGACGGACGCACGGTCGGGCATCAAAGGGCAGCTAACAAAGTGGTCCGGTCACCCATGCCGGCTTCTCGGCGACAATAGTTCGCGGACGTTGGGGCGCGCCGGGTTCTACATAAGCACCGTGGCAGATCGCTGACAGTGCCTGCATCTAGTTCCGCTCAAAGGAGCAACAC
The DNA here is from genome assembly GCF_003443895.1 of Paraburkholderia phosphatilytica. Lineage (GTDB taxonomy): Bacteria > Pseudomonadota > Gammaproteobacteria > Burkholderiales > Burkholderiaceae > Paraburkholderia > Paraburkholderia phosphatilytica. The sequence continues at coordinate 27,065 of NZ_QQOA01000041.1, forward strand.
CGTCAGGCAACCAGACGCGCGGCTGGCAAGTCGATCAGGCTCTTAGTGCCTTCGCGATATCGGCAAGGCTGTACGGCTTGCATACGAACGGAAATTCGCTGATCGTTGCAGGCTCGCGGCGCAGCGCGGCGAGTGGATAGTCCGACGTAAGGACCACCTTGATGCCCGGATATTCCGACCTGGCCAGGCGCGCCAGTTCCATGCCGCTTATACCGTCCGGCATTGAAATGTCCGCGAAAACGACATTGATATCGGTGCGCGCCCGCAATATTGCTAGCGCCTCAGAGGCGCTACTGGCGGCCACAACCTCGCATCCTATTTTCCTGAACAGTTCAGTCGCCAGGCCGAGCACATCGGGCTCGTCATCCACCACCATGACCCTCTCACCCTTTGAGGAAGCCCGGGGAATGGTGGCTTCCTCCGGTTCGACCAGTGGAAAATAGAGATCGACCGTCGTACCCTTCCCGTCTTCGCTCGAAATGACGACGTCGCCGCCCGATTGGGTAACGAATCCGTACACTTGACTGAGTCCTAGCCCCGTTCCCTCACCCGCCGGCTTCGTAGTGAAGAACGGCTCAAATGCCTGCGCCAGTACCTCCCTGGACATGCCCGTGCCCGTGTCTGAAACCGATATCCGCACGTAGTGACCGGCAGAAAGCGCCGTCGTCACTTCGCTGTCTGATTCGACGGTATCCGCGGTGATCGTCACGGTACCCCCTTCGGGCATGGCGTCGCTCGCATTTACCACGAGATTCAGGAGGGTCGCCTCAAACCTCGCCACGTCAACAAGAGCGAAGGCATGTTGAGTCTGTGCTCTCAGTTCAACGCGCGTTTTGCGATCGCCGGCGCGCGTAAGCATCGGCTCAAAATCGCGCAGCAGCGAGCTGAGGTTGTGCACTTCCGCCTGCAACGGCTGCTGACGCGCAAATGAGAGAAGTTGCTGCGTGAGCGACGTTCCCCGGTCGATCGCCCGGCGCATGCTTTCAATCATCTTCGTGTCCATATGCGTGCGCGATTGCATTGCGAGAACCTGCAGACCATTTGACAGCACCCCGAGCAGGTTGTTGAAGTCGTGGGCGACACCTCCTGTCAAGCGTCCAATGGCCTCCATTTTCTGCGCCTGGAACAAGGCAGCCTTTGCTTTCTCGAGCGCAGCCAAAGCCTCCTTGCGCTCGGTAATGTCCCGGGTGACCTTCGCAAAACCGACCAGTGAACCCGTTTCGTCACGAATGGCATCCACCACGACGTGTGCCCAAAAACGGGTGCCGTTCTTTCGCACCCGCCATCCTTCCCGTTCGACTCGCCCCTCCCGAGCTGCCGTCGAGAGAATGAGTGCTGGCGCTCCGGCCGCCCGGTCCTCTTCTGTATAGAAACACGAGAAGTGTTGACCGACGATCTCTGAGTGGCAGTAACCTTTGATGCGCTCGGCCCCGGCGTTCCAGGTCGTCACGACACCTGCCGGCGAAAGCATGAAGATTGCATAGTCCGTGACCCCTTGAACCAGGAGACGGAATTGCTCTTCGGTCTGACGCGCCGTGTCTTGTGGCTTCTGGAGATCGCTCATATGAGGAATACATGCTCGCAAGGCGTTGTTTCCGATTCTAACCTTTCACATAGCTGCGAAAAGAGGGCTATCCCGCAAGAACGCTCCTTTGGATCGGCTCTCCCATAGACGCGGGGTCACCTGCAGGCGACAGCAGGACTACGGGCAATGGCGGTATGCCCGCGCGGGTTTTCTGCCACTCAGTCAGGAACACACGTTGCTCATACTTGAAACCAACCCAAGCCAACGGACCGGATATGGTGCATTGCCCGCACATTGCCCGCTGGACCTCTCTTTCAGAACTTCGAAGGCCGCGATCTGGTGGTCGGCGTCGATCAGAAGCTTGTCGCGCTGTTCGGCACGACTGTCGAACATATCGTCATCAACGATATGGCGATTCATCAGCCATCGCGGCAGATCTTCATGTCGGTCGAGCGCGGCCGCGGGCCGGATGCCATTCCTGCCATCGTGAAGGTCAATCACGGCAAGATCGAGCTGCTCGAACTCGAACGTATTGGGCACACACACGTTTGCATTCCGAACGAACCGGATCAGAGCGCAAGGCTCGAATTCGAGCCGCAGCGCGTCTATACCATCACTGACGTCAAGTACTACAACGGCGAAATCTTCGTGACCGGCATTTTCGAATCAGCGATTCGCGTCGACGCTCTATCGCATTCCCTACCCGTTCAACTCGTGCGTCGCGACATGCACCGTCGAGATCTGGCATCCGACGCACCGGGAGTTCGAAACGCGCGCGCCAATTATCCGGCGACTAATCCGCGAGATGGAGGGGAAGCCTTATTTGTTCGCCGTGTATGGCTGCACACCGCTCGTCCGCTTCGACTTGAACACATTGAAGGACGGCGCTCATGTGCACGGAGACACGATCGGCGAACCTGGCTATGGATCCAATCCGCTGGATATGATGATTTATACCGACCCGTTCGATCACAAGGACTATCTGCTTGTCACGATCGACGTGCGCAGTGCTTCGCGCATCGAGGCCGCGGAACTGGCATCGGCACAACCGGAGCCGACCGGAGGGTCGATCGATTTCGGACCGGGCGGCCTGGGACGCACACAGCGAGATCTGCCGATACGGGCGGAGCATTTTGCGATTCTGGGATTCGCGATGGGCGGTCGCCATCTGGCGGCACCCGAAAACATCGTATCGCCTCAACATCGGGACGCTGATGGTGCCGTACTTCTTCGACCGCCGGTTGGACATGGCGGAAATGAACTGGCCAGATGGTCCGGCCCCGTTCCACTACCGGGATCATCGCAACGAGGTCGATCGTGCATAGCGGGTCTGCCTGGCCGTGATGGCCACGACCAGGTGAGCATGGGTGAGGATTCAGGTGAGGCTCCGACCGACATTGCAGGTCGATCACGACGCGTACCCCGGCGGTCCAGCTTGCATCGGCGTACACAATCTCGATCCTGAGCGGGTCGTGTTCCTTGGGGAGCCCGGGCAGGCAGGTCGCCGGTTGCCGGCTGCGCTCCGCGTGAACGTGATCGAGCCGGGTAGACCAGGCTGCGTCGATCTTCCCGACGTGTTTGGGCGCTATGAGATCCTTCAAGCCGGGCTTCGGTTCATTCCGCATTTCCCGTTCGAATCAGGCGTTCGCTATTGCGCGCGCGTCGATCCCCGATCGCTATGGCGTGCCACGCGTTCTGACGTGCTCACGCTCGAATTCTCGCTGCCAAACCGGATAGTCAGTGAGCGGCGGCCGTGTGCGGCATTTTTCCGTCCGCCGAAGTGCTGCTGGAAAACCTGCTGCGCTTCTACGTACGGTTTTCCCACTCGATGCAGCGCGGCCGGGCGGAGCAACAGGCCTGCTGGACCCTGGCAGATTGAAACGTTGGGCAGGCCCCAATCGCGAGCTGGGGCCGCCGCTGCAGGTGGGGCAACGGTACGTGCTGGTCATTGGCCCCGGAATGATCGATTCATTGGGGCGTGCAATACGACAGAATTTCTATAAGCCGTTCGTTGCTGCGGAGGCGGTGCGTGAGCCCGTTGCAGTTGGGCAGTGGAAGGTGCTGCCGCCCGTCGCAAAGAGCCGGCAACCGCAATCCTCTTTCCGAGGCAACTGGACTGGGCGATGCTCTGGCGTGCGATCGCGGTTGTTCCGGACGACGGGCCACCGATATCTGGACGAGTCTCGCTCGAACACGGTGAACGGCGATGGTGCTTTGCTCCCGAGCGGCCGTGGCCGGCAGGGTCGTATTTCATCCGCGTTGCGTCATACCTTGAGGACGTTTGCGGCAACAGCATACTCTCCGCGTTTGACAGGCCACTTGGACCTGGAAGCCATTTGACGGTTGAGGCCGTGAACTGCGTGATTCCATTTCGGGTAGTGGAATTGGTGAATTGCGCATAAGGGCAACGGACCGGTAACCGTCGGCAACTGGTGCGGCCCTGTGGGTTGCTCGCAGTCAGTTCGACACGTGGCCAGCTGGTCGTCCCATCTTGCCAGTGACCGTTGTGAGGCCACTGTCCGACTTCCTGAGGACCGCGCGCCGATGCACGCGAATGTCATATTGGCCGGGCGTGGCCGCCGGGAAGTACCTGGCGCGGTAACTACCTGCTCGCCGTCGATCGTCCGACCAGCCGGTCAGATAACGGACCATGCGGACCTGGCTTTCGGCGGACATGCCGGGACGGCTATAAACTCCGCCCATGAACTCGAAGCCGATACGTCGGTAGAAATATCTCGAGCGCGGCACCAGACAGTGCTCCCTGCGGCATAGCGTGTCTGCTTTCGCGTGAGTGCGCAGCACGCTGCCAGCGGCTGGCAAGTCTGCACGAAGGATCCGGTCGCGAAGGGTCAGCAACTCCGCAATGGTCACAGGTGCCATCCGGATGTCCTCGTGCCCGGGCGTCGGCCTGGCGCGCATTGGTATTCGATCGACGATGCAGGCCAAAAGATGAACAGCCGCGCCTGACCCCTGTCGACAGCGTGCTCACGGCTGCTTCGCCGTCACCGTGGTTTCCGACCATCCGCCGCCCAGCACCTTGTACAGCGTAACGAGGTTCGACAGCTGCGACAGCGTGTCAGACACCAGTTGCTGCTGTGCCGTATAGAGCGTACGCTGCGCATCCAGCAGCGTCAGGAAGCTGTCAGTTCCCTGCCGGTAGCGCGCCTGTGCGAGATTGTAGTATTGCTGTGCGGAGCCGACGTAGTCGCGGTCCGCATCGACCTGGTCCACATAGGTCGCACGGCCGGCCAGCGCATTCGCCACTTCCTTGAAGGCGGTCTGGATCGTCTTCTCGTAATCCGCGATATCGATGTTCTTTTCGATCTTCGCGACGTCCAGCGATGCCTTGTTGTTGCCGAAATCGAAGATAGGGATCGAGATGGACGGTGCGAATTCCCACACGCCGCTGCCCGCCTTGAAGAGGCCCGACAGACTGCTGCTCGAGCTACCCGCGGTGGCTGTCAACTCGATTTTCGGGAAGAACGCGGCGCGTGCCGCACCGATATTTGCGTTGGCAGCCTTCAGCGTGTGCTCCGCTTCGACGATGTCCGGCCGTCGCATCAGCAGATCCGACGGCACGCCTTCGCCGATGTCTGCCAGCAGGGCCGTGCTCTGCGTGAGGCGCGGCCCCTGCGCCAGATCGTCAGGCAGCGGACAGCCGATTTCCGCTTCGAGATTGTTGCGGTCCTGCGCGACCGCCCGCGTGTACGACGCGAGGCTGGCGCGCGCGCTGGCAAGCGAGTTCTCAGCCTGACGCACGTCCTGGAGCGACGCCGTGCCAATCTTCATCTCGCTACGGGTAAGCTCCACAGTGGAGCGGTCCGCGTCGACCGTGTCGGCCGTGATTTTCAGCAGTTCCTGGTCCGACAGCAGTTGCAGATAGTCGGTTGCAACCGTCGCCACGAGGCTGATCTGCGTGCTGGTGCGCGCGGCATCAGTGGACAGATACTCTTCGAGCGCCTGTCGCTTGAGACTGCCCAGCCGGCCGAAGAAATCGACCTCCCACGACGTGAAGCCCACCTCGACACTGCTCGAACTGAGACTCGTGCCGTATCCTTCCGCGCGCTCGCGCGTACTGGACGCGGACGCGTCGACTGTCGGCCCGAGATTCGCGCGGGCGATCCGGTACTTGGCCTCGTATTCCGCGACATTGAGCGCGGCGACGCGCAGATCGCGATTGTTCTGCAACGCCAGCTCGATCAGGCGCTGCAGCCGCGCATCCCTGAAGAAGTCGCGCCAGCCGGTGTCGGCGGCGAGCGGCGCCGCCGGCACGGACGTCACAGACGGCGCGCCGCCCGCTGCCGTCGCCGATGCCGCCGTCGCGCCAGTCGTGGGCCATGCGACCGCCACCGGCGCATCAGGCCGCTGATAGGCAGGATCGAGCGTGCAGCCAGCGAGCAAAGCCGCTAAAAAAATCGCCACGAACTTCACCTTCATGCTGCATCTCTCCCAGTCGGCGCATCGTCAGCGACCTGCCCGTGCTCCTTGAACAGGCGACGAACCACGATGAAAAACACCGGCACAAAAAAGATCGCCAGCACCGTCGCGGCAATCATGCCGCCCGTCACCCCCGTGCCGATCGCATGCCGGGCTGCGGCGCCCGCGCCTGAGCTGACCACCAGTGGTAGCACGCCGAACACGAACGCGAGGGACGTCATCAGGATCGGCCTGAGTCGAAGATGTGCCGCTTCCAGCGTCGCGTCGATCAGACTGCGGCCCTGCACCTGCAGATCCTTTGCGAACTCGACGATCAGGATGGCGTTCTTGGTCGACAGCCCGATCGTCGTCAGCAGACCCACCTTGAAGTAGATGTCGTTCGACAGTCCGCGCAGATGCGCCGCTGCCAGCGCGCCAAACACGCCAAGCGGTACGACGAGGACCACTGCGAACGGAATCGACCAGCTCTCGTACAGCCCGGCGAGACACAGGAACACCACGACAAGCGAGATCGCATACAGCCAGCCCGCCTGCGAGCCGGACTGCTTTTCCTGGTACGACTGGCCGGTCCATTCGACTCCAAAGCCGGCCGGCAGCTGCTTCGCGAGCCGCTCCACTGCCGTCATCGCCTGGCCCGTGCTGACGCCGGGGCGAGTCTGCGCGGACATCTCGACGGCAAGCGCACGGTTATAGCGCTCGATCTGCGGCGAGCCGGTGATCCAGTGGCTCGTCGCGAAGGCCGAGAAAGGCACCATTGACGAGTCGTAGCCCGAACCCGTGCCGCTGCCGGATGAAGAAGACGAGGACGAGGACGACGACGACGACGACGAGCTCGAACCCGAAGAAGATGATGACGAAGAACCCGACTTCACGTACCAGTTGCCGATATCGGCAGGCATCATCCGGTACGGCGCATCCGACTGCACGTAGACCTTCTGGATTCGCCCGGTGTCGATGTAGTTGTTCACGTACGACGAGCCAAATGCGGTCTGCAGCGTGTCGTTCACGTCGGAGATCGAAAGGCCGAGCGCGCTGGCCTTTTCCCGGTCGATCACGACCTGCAGCTGCGGCGTGTCCTCAAGCCCGGCCGGACGCATCATCGCGAGCGACCTGTCCTGCGACGCAAGGCCCATGAGCTGGTTGCGCACCTGCAGCAGCCGGTCGTGTCCCGCGCCGCCGCGGTCCTCGATCTCGAAGTCCAGACCGCTCTGCGTGCCGAGCTCCTGGATCGCGGGCGGATTCAGCACAAAGATCTGCGCGTCACGATTGCCCGCGAAGTGCTGGTTGGCGCGCCGGATCAACGCCGCTGCGCTGTCGCTGCGCCTGCTCCAGTCTTTCAGCGAGACGAAGGCGATCGCATTGTTCTGCCCCTGCCCGTTGAAGCTGAAGCCATTGACCGTGATCATCTGCTGGACGGCCGGCTCCTTCTGCAGGAAGTACTGCTCGACCTCCTCGACGGTCTTCAGGGTTTTCGACGCGGGCGTGCCGACCGGCGTGGACACCGAGACGATGAAGTAGCCCTCGTCTTCGTCCGGCAGATACGACGAAGGCAGCGTCACATACAGGAGCCCGACCACGCCACCGATCAGTGCGTACACCACCAGGTAGCGCACCGGCTTCGCCACCACCCGGGTCAGCACCGAGCTGTAGCGGCCGCTGCCTGATGCGAACACCCGGTTGAACCAGCCCAGGAAGCCGCGCCTTGGCTGATGCGCGCTGTTCGCGGGCAGCAGCATGGTCGCGCACAACGCCGGCGTGAGCGTCAGCGCGAGCACCACCGAAAGGATCATCGCCGACACGATCGTGATCGAGAACTGACGGTAGATCGCGCCCGTCGACCCGGAAAAGAACGCCATCGGGATGAACACCGCGGTGAGCACTGTGGTCACGCCGAGCAGCGCGCCGGTGATCTGACCCATCGCCTTGCGGGTTGCCTCCTTCGGCGGCAGCTGCTCTTCGCTGATGATCCGCTCGACGTTTTCAACCACCACGATCGCATCGTCCACCAGCAGCCCGATCGCCAGCACCATCGCGAACATCGACAGCACATTGATCGAGAAGCCGATCAGTGACATCACGCCGAAGGTACCGAGCAGCGCCACCGGCACGACGATGGTCGGGATCAGCGTGGCCCGCAGGTTCTGCAGGAACAGGTACATCACGAGGAACACGAGAATCACCGCCTCGCACAGCGTCTTGATCACTTCCTCGATCGAGATGCGCACGAATGGAGTCGTGTCGTACGGGTAGCTGACCGCCACATCCTTCGGAAGCTGCGGCTGCAGCTCGGCGAGCCTCGCGCGCACGGCCTTCGCCACCGTCATCGCGTTCGCGCCGGTCGCGAGCTTGATCGCAAGCGCCCCGGCGGGCTTGCCGTTCATCCGCGCCGAGGTCGAATAGTCATCGCCGCCCACCTCGATGCGCGCCACGTCTTTCAGCCGCACCTTCGAGCCGTCGCTGTTGACCCGTAGCAGGATGTCGCCGAACTGGTCGACCGTGGTGAGCAGACTCGACGAGAGGATCGTCGCGTTGATCGCCTGGGAGTTAGTGGCGGGCGTGCCGCCGACCTGACCCACGGAAAGCTGCACGTTCTGGTTCGAGATCGCGGTCGTCACATCGGACGTCATGAGGCCGTAGCTGCGCAGTTTGACCGGGTTCAGCCAGATGCGCATCGCGTGCTGGGCGCCAAACAGCGTCACGTCACCCACGCCGTTGATCTGCGTGAGCGGATCCTCGACCTGCGTGGCGAGGATGTTGCCGAGGTCCACCGAATTGTAGGTGCCGCCCGGCGACGACAACGCGATGATCATCAGGAAGTTGGTCGACGCCTTGGCAACCTGGATGCCCTGCTCCTGAACCGTCTCCGGCAGCGACGAGGTCGCCTGGCTGACCTTGTTCTGCACCTGCACCTGCGCAATGTCGGGATTGGTGCCCGGGTTGAACGTCACGGTGATCGTGGACTGCCCCGCCGAACTGCTGCTGGACGACATGTACAGCATGTTGTCGATCCCGCTCATCTTCTGTTCGATAACCTGCGTGACCGTGGCCGCGATGGTTTCCGCGGACGCGCCCGGATACGACGCGGTGATCTGGATCGACGGCGGCGCGATGGTGGGATATTGCTCGACGGGCAGCGTGGTGATCGCCGCAGTGCCCACCAGCATGATGACGATTGCAATGACCCATGCGAGGATCGGCCGGTTGATGAAGAAATTCGCCATACCGTCCCCGCTTACTGCTGTGCGACCGCAGCGGCCGAAGCCTCGCGTGCGGGAGATTGCAACGCCTCGGTCACGACTTTCACGGCCGCGCCCGCCCGCACCTGCTGCAGGCCGCTGATGATCAGCCGGTCACCAGGCTGCAGCCCCTGGGTGACGATCCACTGGTCGCCATACGCGGTGTCCGCGTGTACGACGCGCTGCTGCGCCCTGCCCGCTGCGTCGACAACGAACACGCTTGCCCGTCCTTCAGATCCGCGCGTCACCGCGAGTTGCGGCACGAGGATCGCGTGGTCGTTTTCACCTTCGTCAAGCCGCGCGCGAACGAACATGCCAGGCAGCAGTTCGCCGTCCGGATTCCGAAACGTCATGCGCAGCGTCACCGAGCCTGTGGTCGCGTCCACCGTGATACCAGAGAACTGCAGAACACCCGGATGCGAGTATTCCGTGCCATCCTCCATCACGAGTCTGACCTGCGCAGCATTGTCGCCCTCCTTCACAAGCTGCCCCGACACAAACTCCTTGCGCAGCCGCAGCCATTCGGCGCTCGAGCGCGTGACATCGAGGTACATCTGGTCGTAAGCCTGGATCGTCGAGAGCGCCGTGGTCTGGTCCGATGTGACGAGCGCGCCTTCGGTGACGCTGGAAGCGCCGATACGCCCGGAGATGGTTGCGGTAATGCGGGTTCGGGCGAGATTGACACGCGCCGATTCGAGCGATGCCGCGTCCGCAACGACGTCCGCTTCGTCCTCGCTGACGGCGGCGAGTGCGTCGTCACGATCCTGCTGGCTTACCGCGTTGATCTTGACCAGCTCCGTGTAGCGGTCCGCCTTGGTCTTCGCGGATGCCAGCGTGGCTTTCGCCTTCGCGAGTGTGCCGCGGGCTTCGTCGTAGGACGCCTGGTAGCTTGCCGGGTCGAGCTGGTAGAGCACCTGACCGGTCTTGACGTTGCCGCCTTCGGCAAACAGGCGCTTGAGAACGATGCCGCTGACCTGCGGCCGCACGTCCGACACTTTCAGCGCGGAAAGGCGACCCGACAGTTCGGTCGTCAGCACGATGCGCTGCGGAGCAATGGTCACGGCGCCAACCTGCGCAGCCTGCTGCCCGGCGCCCATACCTGGGCCGCCAGCCTGGGATTCGTGCTGTCCGCAGCCGGTTACCAGCAACACTGCGATGAGTGCGGCCGTTGAGAAACCCGGCGAAAGCCGGGGCCGCACCCAACCCGCGATGAAACGTTCCAGATAGGTTTTTTCAGGCATGTCGTCTTCCATACGTGGGGTACGAGGCCCGGCGACACGAAGGCCAGGCGCGCTTTCCCGTGGAGGAGCAAGCCTATCGGAGGACGCATTACGGATGCTTAGGAAAACATTTCACCGTGAAATAAACCGCCGTGCTACAAGCCGATGCGATAAAGAAATGGAAAGGTTGCGAGCCTGCACGCGCCGCTCCGAAGCGTCAGATCGAGCAGCTTGAGCTACGACTTGAGGACCTTCAGACTGACGAAGGTGCGGCCGCCCGAGCTGACGCGACGAAGACGCAACCACGTCGCGAGAGCACCGGTCGTAAATCGCTGCCCGATCACCTTGAGTGAGAAGAGCGCGTACATCTGCCCATTGATGAGCACTGGCCAGGATGCGGTGGCGTGCTCAAACCGCTGGGAAAAGATGTCTCCGGCCAGCTCGAATGCGTGCGCACACACTTCCGCGTCATCCATCATCGCCGCCTCAAGTTCGCCTGTTGGTGCTGCGACTGCATCGTGCAGGCCGCAGCGCCGAGCCGCCCTATCGATCGTGGCCTTCCTCGGCCGGCAATGCTCGCACATATCGCCATATCAAAGTTCGCGTACCACATCCCGTTCTACCGGCAGTCTGTCATGTACGCGCGTGACGGCGTCGAGATCGAGCCGGGCACCATGGGCCACTGGCTGGCTAGTCCATCGCGTCATTGAAATGGCACCGGGCGAATTCGCCGCGATGGATCGTTGTACTTCCATTTGATCGGTTTCGGATTCTTGTTGTGCTCACGGATATAGCGCATCAGTTTGCGATCCAGATCCTTAACGGTGGTGAAGACGCCTCGCGCGATTACGTCGCGCTGGATACGCGCGAACCAGTTTTCCACCTGATTTAGCCAGGAGGTATACTGCTGCGGAATCTCGGTATCGTCGATGAAGCTTGCGCCCCAGCGTTTGCTCAACTGGAACTCGACTCCGAATACATCGTTCTGGCCGCGTGTCAGTACGCGCTGAAGCTTCGCTCCGAGCGTCTGCTGGTTGCCGCTCGACACGAAGGTCTGATTCACGCCCGCTATCTGTTGGTAATACGTGTTCGAATTCCCGGATACCGTGGCGGTCCAGTATCCCCACGGCACGGAGTAAAAGCTGTTGAAGCCGTGCGAACCAAGATGCTTGTCGCCGAATTCGAGATCCTGGTTGGCGCCGATGTTGAACACGTCGTTCAGGCCAAGCGGATTGTCGAGGCCTAGCGAGAGATTGCCCTGGAGTTTGCCGGTCGCGCGCTGGCCGGAATTGTCGACCGAGGCGACTACGCTCCACGGTTTCGTGCGCTTCACACTGATCACCACATCGCTTTCGCCGGGCACTTCCGTCGGCGCGATCTGCATGTCGACATCCTGGCTCGGCACGTGTTTCATCTGCTCGAGGCCTTGCTCAAGATCGCGCAGGTTCAACACGTCGCCACCGCGTGTGGGAAACGCCGACTTCCAGGTGCCGCGGGTCGATGCATCCGCAAAGCGCAGTTGGCGGATGACGCCCGGTATCAGCGAAAGCTTGAGCGTGCCTGTCGATAGGTCCTGCTCGGGCACCAGCACGCGTGTCGTCACATAGCCACGGTGCACGCAGTTCATCCAGCTGCGTCCAGAGCCCATGCCGTTGCCTGCCAGGATAGGTCACCCACTCGTGCGGACCCGTTACCAGCGTGCCGGCATCGGTCATTGAGGCTCCCACGGGTTGACGACGGCTACGCCGGTCGGAAGGAAGTCATCAACGTTACACGTCACGACGGTCATGCCGCGAACCAACGCAGTGGCCGCGATGAACGCCTCGCGTTCCGGGCGCGGATCGGGTACGTGCAGCCGCGCGCAGCGCAGGGCGACCGCGCGGTCGATGGCCAGGGTGCGCTCGACAAATTCCGGTTGCACCTGGTTATCGATCCACGCGCGAAGATGCCGGCCTTGCGGGGGATCACGGCGTTCCGCAAGCAGCACGCCGAATTCAAGTTCCTGCAGCGTGACAGCAGAGACATAGAAGCTGGTGGCATCCGCCTGAACGAGCCAGCGCACCACATGGGGATTCGCCCGGCCGCTGCCCGCCTTGCGCATCTCGGAAACCACATTGGTGTCGAGAACAAACATCACTCAAAGTCCACCGGGCGCGGTAGTTCACGCAATCGCGGAGGATCGGATTCGACATCCACGGGCATGGCGAGCGCGTCGACGATGCTACGCCGCTGGTGCGTCAGTCGCTGATATTCCTGGATCGACAGAAGCACGTGTGCGGAGCGACCGCGATCGCGCGACGCGAACGGCTAGTCGACCCTGAGCGGCAGGTTGGCCCCGAAGGGAGGCGATGTCGCATTTCGAAGCGAAGCGGCCACGCGACTTGCCGCAGGAACACCAGTTGATTCAATTATTCAGACGGCGTGTGCATCACACCGGACGAGCGTGCAAATTGCGGTATTCCCCTGGCGTAACACCCGTCCATCCCTTGAAAGCACGCAGGAATGAGTTGGTATCCTGAAAACCAATCAGGAACGCAATCTCGCCAGGCGAGATTGCCGAACGGGCAAGATAGTAGCTAGCCAGTTCCTGTCGCGTGCCGTTAAGCACGTCCTGATAACTGACCGCTTCGTCGGCAAGATGACGCTGTAGCGATCGCTTGCTCATTGCCAGACGGCTCGAAATATCGTCGATGCTGCTCCGGCCGCTCGGCAGCATATCGAGCAGCGCGCTGCGTACGCGTTCGCGCGCGCTTGCATCGGCATCGAGTTTCGAGAGTCGCGCCTGTAGCTCCGGCTCGAAGAATTGCCACATGGCCACGTTCTCGGTCAGGAACGGTCGCGCGGCGTCCTCTACCGAGAAGCTGATGCGATTGTGGCTACCTTGCTGTAAGCGGCAGCCGAGAAACTCTTCGCACGGCCTGGTCTGACTCGGCAGGGTCGTCAATTCCGCTTCTATCGGGTTAATCGCGTGCCGCGTGGCAAGGCGCGCCAGTTGCGTGAAGAAGACCACTTCCATCGCGCACAGGCTGCGCGGTAGCGGACGGTCGTAGCCGTAGCATTCGATGAGCACCTCAGTACTGTTTCGACCAACGGCTACATCCAGCGCCAATGGTCCGCAAAGGCGCTTGTATTCCGCGAGCCGGGTGAGCGCGACATTCAGATTCGGGCTGCATAGGCATGCGAAGAGCGACGTATCGAAGGCCTCGACCGAGATGCCACTACCAAGCCGTACCGGCAACTGTGCTTCCCCGACCATCGTCTCGAGACTGTGAAAAATACGAAAGTATTCGGCAGGCGTCAGCGAGGCATCCTTGCGGCTAAACAGGTCAGAGGGCAGCTCGGCCAGCGCTAGCAAGTCGCCGGGTGCGATGCCCATATCGACGACGATCAGTTTCCATCCGGGATGCACGGAAAAGCGGGTAGCCTGTTTCATCAAGCAGCCTTTTCCATCGCCCGCCGCGACATCGTCAACACTGTTTTGCGCGGCAGCAACGGAACAATCCAGTCGAGCATGATCTGCAGCTTGCCTTCATTGAAGGCCACCAGTTCGCCGCGCTCCATGGCCTCGTAGCCGCAGCGTGCCACTGAATCTGCTGACCTGGCGTTCTTCCAGACGCTCACGCCCTGCAGATCGCCGGCGGCGACGAAACCAGTCGCCACCGCGCCAGGGCATAGTGCCGTGGCGGTCACGCCGTACTCGCGGACTTCTTCGGCAACAGCCTGAGTGAACGAGGTGACATAGGCCTTGGTCGCGTAGTACACGGCCTGGAGGGGGCCCGGCAGGAACGATGCGGTCGAAGAGACATTCAGGACACGTCCACGCCGACGGGCCACCATGCCCTTCAGATAGTGATGTGTCAAGTTGGTCAGCGTCACGACGTTGACCTGCATCATCGCCTGCTCGGCCTGGAGATTGCGTTCGACAAATTTGCCGTGGCCGCCAAAGCCGGCGTTGTTGATCAGGACGTCGATGGAAAGCCCCAGTGCCTCAGTGGCAGCAAAGACTCGATCGGCCGAACCGGGGTCGGCGAGGTCTTCCGCGATGACATAAGCTTTCACGCGATGCTTCGTCTGGAATTCCTGCCTGATTGATTCGAGCTTGTCACGCGAACGCGCAACCAGAACGACATCGCCGCCCTTGCCTGCATGGATGCGCGCCAGTTCCAGACCGATGCCGCTTGACGCGCCAGTAATCAATGCCATTCCGGGTTTCATGCCTTCTCCCTGGTTTGATTGGATAGCCAGATAGTAGGCGTTTGAACCACGGGTGGCACTGGCAAAACGCGCCAGGCATAATTCCGATCGCGCCAATTCGGTTGCGCACAACAGACGCGCCGTCGCAAGTTTTGGACGGAAGCAGTCGCTTGAATGACAAGGCTGCGGATACAGCGACTGGCCGAAACTGGCCTGACCTCTACCTCAGGCGATCCGCATGTGCAGCACGAGCCCGGCGGTCGGCACCGCACGCCCCCAAAAGCGGACAGTCTGGCGAGACCCGCTACAAACTTTTCAGAAGATTGTCGATTTTCGACCGTCAGCTTCGTCGTCAGGTTATTCACACCCAAAGGATCGCCCATGAAATACCTCGGCCTGGCCTACTTCACCCCGATAAATTCGCCGCGATGGCGCCAGACGACGTCAGGAAACTCGTGAGCCAATGTCCCGCATTTGACGACAGGATGCGGGCTACCGGCAAGGTATTGCTTTCCGCATCGCTTGGCGATCTGAACAACTGGAGGACGCTGCGCCCGCGCAGTGGCAAGACGCACGTCACCGATGGACCCTATACCGAGTCGAAGGAAGTCGTGGGCGGCCTGTTCATCGTCGAGGCGGACACCCATGACGAGGCGTTGCGCATCGCCTCCATGCATCCGGCGGCCACGCTGGGCGAAGAAGGTGGATGGGTCGTCGAGCTTATCCCCATGGATTTCTACTGGACCCGATGAGGGCCTGGTCCCGTGTCTCAAATATGCGTTGGCGCCCTGTTCTCCTCAAACACCTTCACGGCGTCGTGAGTCATCGCGGCGATGCTACTTCTGGGCCAAGCGGCGACGCCTGTGACCGACCCTGAGCCGCCTTTCGCGAGAAAAAGCGTAAGGCCGCTAGCAACATTTGAGCAGCCGTCAGTGCCGGTTCGGGGCCCGTGCAGCGGAAGGTGCTCCCCGAGCCTCATTGACGCTGTCTTCGTGAGCGCGGTCGCAAGTTTCCGACATATCGCGCCACTTGCCGGACATGAGGACTATCAGTCGCCAGACGCTCCTGTCCGCAACACGAAACGCACACCTGCGCCGTCAGGCGGCCGGTGACAGGTGCGCAATCAAAAATGCCCTGACGGCCCTCAAATGGCTCGCCGTTCATGGCCTCTTAAGCGCTCGCCTCGCGCCGGAGTCATGCATCGGTGAGATGGCGTGATGCCTCTGCACGCATACGGTCGCTGACGTCGGCGAACGTGATGGCCACACCGGCTGTTACACCTCTTTCAGAGACGTAGGGAAATGTCTTGCGCAGAAAGGCTTCGCAGTCGTCGACGTCGAGGGACGACATCGGCTTGCCGCGCTCAGTCTCGGCCCGCAGCACCAGCCGTTCGAGCTCGCGCGTACAGGCGCGCAGTGCCTGTGGCCGGTCACTGTAGCGATGCAGATACGAGCGCACCGCCTCGAGGTCGTGCCTCGACTGCAGGTAGCAGAGACCCACCATGCGATTGGTACCCTGCGCACCGGACAGTACGTGCGGCAGTTCGATCCGCTCGAGCGGCGCAAGCGGACTATTGCGCGCATCGTCGATCACTACATGGGTCGCCGTCGGCGCGATCAGGGGGTCGTCCCCGTCGACGTCGGCGGCCACCGTCACGCCCAGCGTGACGGCGCAGCCAAGCGACGATCGTATGCGCACGCAGCAGACCGATGGGCGGTACCGGTCGCCACCAGCTTCCACCGCGGCGGTTGCAGGTCGCGACGAGTTCGCCAGGTGTCGCGATGCCCTCGCCTGCCAGGCGCTGCGCGACCAGCGGCCGGAACCACAGGCCCACCGGGTGATCCGGCGCCGGTGCAGCCGCAGCCAGCTTCGATGTCCGTTCGAACATCCGCAGGCCGACGGCCGTGAGCTGCGCGCTGCCGTGCTTCCGGATCGACTGCTTCAGGTGATCGGCAAGCACTGGCGA
The DNA here is from genome assembly GCF_003443895.1 of Paraburkholderia phosphatilytica. Lineage (GTDB taxonomy): Bacteria > Pseudomonadota > Gammaproteobacteria > Burkholderiales > Burkholderiaceae > Paraburkholderia > Paraburkholderia phosphatilytica. Next base: position 43,643 of record NZ_QQOA01000041.1, read on the forward strand.
GCGGTGCAGCAGTGCGAGCTGCACGAAGTCGTCGCGCATCTGTCTGAGATACCGTCGGCGTGCTCGCCCGAGGCGGCATGCGGCGCCTCCGGATCGAAGTACAGGCGCATGATGGTCGCCGGCGACACGCGCTGGACGTACACGCGCAGCGCGGCGAAGTCGGTGCGCGTATAGGTGCGCGGCGGTAGCAGGTCAAGCTGCTGCGGACGATTCGCCATCAGGACCCCTGTCTGCCTGGCCCGGATACAGGGGCGACGAACAGGCGCTCGTCCCACACGACTGGCTGCGCGGGGGCGGCCACGATGCGCGCGGCGTCCGGATGCAGCGGATTGACCAGCACGTTGAACTCGGCGCGCGCGACCACCGACGGCACGATGAGCACGGCGCTGCGGGCCCCATCGAGCCATGCGTCGCCAAAACCCCGTGCCACTCCCAGCGCCGGCGCGTCCCATCCCGCCGGCAGCGAGCCCACATCGTGGCGTTCAACCGCCAGGTCCTCCGGCACGTCGGCCTCCACGAACACGTGGGTTTTAGGGACCTTGCCGATCCGCGCGTGGACGAGTACCTCGAGCATCGCGCCGGCGAAGGTGAGCGCCGCGTAGATCACCGGCCGCCCCGGGCTGTTGAAGCGGCCACCGTTGAGCATCGCGCCAGTGCCGCTCCAGACCGGATGACGGCGGTCAGCGATCCGGTAAAGCCTCACACGGGCAGCCCGTAGAAAAGCTGCCACAGCAGTTCCTCGACACGGCGCGCGCCCAGTTCCGTCAGTGCCACCTGCAGCGGCGCACGGCCTTCCAGCAGCGGATGCGGCGCGCCCAGAAACTGCCGCGCGTCGTCTGCATCGTCCCAGACATAGGTGGCGGTCGCCACGACCCGCGCAAGCCGCTCGGCCTTCTCGGACTCGTCGGGGCTGAGCCGCTCACGGCGCCGCTTGTAGGTGGCCTCGGGGATGATCTGCGCGAGCAACGCGCGGCGGGCCTCGGCGCTGGCCGCTGCCTGCTCGACGCCGGCGCGCAGCGCCGATCGGGGCAGGCCGGCACGCACCCGGGCCTCGAGCTCGGCCAGCGTGTGTGGTACCGGCTGCAGCGCCATGACCTCGGCGATGGCTTCGGGGGTTACCAGTTGCATGGCGGCCGTCCAGAAAGGATCATGTGATACCCAATCATAGCTCATCCGATACCGATCCAGAATGGATCTGGTCGCGCGATGATATTTTCGGGAGAAATAGCGATCAAATGCAATATTGGTAATAGCAATTCGCAATGTATGAGTATTTTCTTCTCGCCCGACACGGGGTGGCCTCAAGAAACGGATTTTTTCGTACGCTAACAGGCCGCTGAAATACACCCCAGCGGAAGCCGCCTCGCTTGGTTAGTGCGGCTCTCGCCGCAAGTTTTCCGCATTGTGCAATTCCAACGCGGATTCAACGTCTTTTCCAGCGTGTTAAGGCCAATTTCTGGCCGCATTGCCGCGTTTTCCGCCACTATGGGCGGACTTGTGCCAGGGATCGCATGCGCACGAGGTTGTAGGCGGCCATGTTCAACACGAACATCTGGTCCACTTTCTTCAGCTCCCGCACCATCACCTGGCGCATGCGCCCCACGGTCTTCGCCCAGCCGAAACCTTGTTCGATCAGCTTGCGCTTTTGCTGCGAAATTGCGTAGCCCACGCTCGAGGCAATAGTATCGGGCACTGCTGAACGCCGCCCCGAGGTGTTCTGTGCAACGCGCGGTGTGACCTTCATCTCCTGGCAGGCTTCGATGAATTCCTGTGCATCGTAGCCCTTGTCCGCACCCAACGTGATTTCTGCGTTCGCATCCTCTGCCGCTTGCCGCGCATCGTTGATCATGATCTTCGCCGCTTCACGCTCGGCATGCCCATCGGCGTGTGTTGCTCGCGCGTTGACCACAGGCCGTGCCGATTATCGGTCAGCGTATGACCCATGTACCTCAATTCGCTGGCCGTTTTGCCTTTGCGAAACAGACGCGCATCGGAATCGGTCCTGGACTCATGCGTCTCATTGCTGCGCTTGCTGCCCTTGAAGTCGCCCGGGTTGTCACCGTCGTTGTCCTGATCGTCATTGTCCTTGCGCACGAAGCTCTTGTGCCCCGCCCACGCCTGGATCAGCGTGCCGTCCACGCTGAAGTGCTCGCCCGAAAGCAGGCACTTCTTCTCAGCGATGGCCACCACTTCGTTGAAGAACTCGATCACCGCATCATGCTTGATCAACCGTTCGCGGATCTTCGTGAAGACCGTGGGCACGCGCTTCCAGGCTTCCCAGATCAACCGCTTGGGTATCTCGAACGACTTGGTGGAAACCCGGGAATCTTCCCGCGTTGCAGTCGTTCCATGATCTCCACCGGACAAGGTCATGCCTTCGCTCCAGAGGTCATTACAACCCTTTCGACGCTACTACGCATGACTGCGCCCCTGTGCCTCGCATTGGTACTCTGGCTCTCACGGGTTTTCCGCTTGAGCGTCTCCCTTGGCATCGAGACGACAGGTTCCCAAGTTCCGTATCCATGCCTGCAGGAAGGTCGCGCCACCTCTATGCCGGATGCCGTCAAGCCAACGTTCAGGCTGCCGCTTGACTGATCCCGAGGCGTTGTCGAGTCCTCGGTTTTGACATCATTGCAATTATCGACACTTCTTCGATGGTTCACTTGCGTTCGCCTCCTTCCTGCACACCTGACGGGATCAATCCCGCCTTTTCCCTAGACGCTCACCACACCCGCTCTTAACGAATGCAGTTCTGGGTGGTTTGGTATCACCGCCTGATCGGCGAAACCGAGGGGCCCGCCCTCATCACGGATACAGCATGTACGGCGACAGACTGTCGCTTTCCTTCTTGGCACACCGACAACGAAGATGACAAAGTAGATTTTCGCGATGCTCGCCGTGTCCGCGGCAATACCGCCGAAGCCGAACGCAGCCGCGATGATGGCGAAGATGAAGAGCACGAGAGCGTCATACAGCATGGGGCGAACTCCGACGTGACGCAATGATCGTATCGAAATCCAGCAAGGCACCTTCCCTGCGGACGGCGTGGCGTGCGTTGCATCCGCCGCGAGTTCAGACCAGCCATCCCGCCCGTTCCCGCGCCTGCCCGGGTGGTCGCGTGCCATGTCGGCGACAATCTCACGAAACCATGGCGTCCGATCCCGAAAGCGCTACCGTGCCACCTCCGTGGCACCATGAGCCGTCGGTTGCGCATTTCTCACGCCGGGCCTGGAGCAGCGCGGCGGACACGCTGGTAGCGGCTCGATGCGCGCACTTTGCGGGCGTGATCCAGTCGATTTCCTGGGTGCATCCACGGAACCGCCGCGATGCCGCACAGCGCGGCTGCCGATAGCAGCAGTCCAGTGCCGGCCTTCGACTGCGCCTGCAAAGGAGAGGCGACCTCAATTCGCCGCCTGCCCTGCCGAAGCATTTCCGGCCCGCGTCGGCGGTGATGCTATATCCAGGGCGCGCCCGCGCGGCTTGCCGCACGCTTTGCGTCGGTCAACCAAGCGCCCTGGCTGTTGTGTTGCGCGGCAAAGCAGACGGTGGCGGGACGCGCACGCATGATGATCGACCGTGTGATTCCGTGTCTGACCGGTCAGGGAGCAACCCAACTATGGGACCACATGTCGCCGTTGCGAGCGAAGGATGCTCGCCTGGGGCTGTCAGTCTCGGACAGGTCGAGCCAGTCCAGTTTCAGCGGACACTCCCCCGGGCCTGGAATGCCGTGCGTTTCGCCGAACGCTTCTTCCGGCCAGCCTATAGGATTGCCTGGCGCGAGCAGGGTCCGGTACAGGATCAGCTGACGATCGGGACTTGAGTTCCAGGCATCGAGCCGGCCAGCCCCGTCGCGAAGAACGTGAGCTTTGCCGAACACGCGAATCTGCAGGTTGCTCGCCCGATTGACGCCCACGAGCGCAACTCCTGGATCCTTGCACAGTTCCGCGACCTTCGGCGAGCGCAGATCGGTATGGAAGGCAATCAGGTTTTCCGACGCGCTGACCCGTCGCAGCTCCACTGTGCGGACATTAGGCGAGCCCATCGAGGCCAATCGTGGCGGCCTGCATCACCTTGAAAGGTGGATGACCGTCGCCCGTTGCGGCAGCAAGGCAACTCCATATCCGGGAAAAGATCTGGTCGAGCTTCATAGGTGTTCCCCACTGTCCGTGTCGGTGACTGCGCAACCTCGCGTTCAGGCCCGGGAAGCATTCCGGATGCCGAAGCGGTCGCAGGAAGTCCCTGACGCCAGGAGATCGGCGCGGGGCCGGATGCAGGCGAACTGTGCCCGCCAGAAGTGCCACTCCCAGCCCGAGCTGACCGGCATGAATCATGCGTGCCGACTGTTCGCGCGAGCTTCGCTTGCCCGTCTCCATGCGAGGCAGACAGCAGCCGGTGCTGCCACCCGTGTCCGATGTGTCGGCGGTCAGCGCAGTGCCCGACAACGGGACGGCTGCGCCGAATGCTCCCAATCCAGATGCCTGGCTCAAGCCTCCATGCTTTCACGCCATCAGACCGGTACTGCAGAGCAGCCGCCCGACAACAGCGAAGGAGGCAATGCCGCGCATTCATGGGCAACCAGCATCGGACCCGGTGTCATCACTACGGCCACCGACAACGATCCGGCGGGTATTGTCACCTATTGCCTCGCGGGCGCGCAGTTCGGCTACGACATGCTGTGGACCTGCGTGTTGAGCTATCCATCGATCGTCGCCCTGCAGCTCGTGTCAGCGCGCATCGCGGTTCTGACGGGTAATGGCTTGACGGCCAACATGCGCGAGCACTATTCGCGGATATGGTTTCTCCTTGCAGTGGGTCGCTTCCTGATCGCCAACGCTTTCAATATCGCTGCGGACGTGATTGCGATGGGTGTGGGCGCGCAGTTGCTGTGGCGAGGTTCGATCCCGGCCTTCGCAGCGGTATTCCTCGTGCTGTCCATCAGCCTGCAGTGGTACGTGCCCTATGCAAGATACGCGCGCCTGCTCAGATGGCTGGCGTTGTCGCTATTTGCCTATGTCGCGGTCGACATCGTGCTGCGCCTGCCATGGACGGCGCTCTCCCCAAGACTTTTCATTCCGCGTATCTCCTTCTCCGGGAATTTTCTGGAGATGCTTCTTGCGGTGCTTGGTACAACTATCAGTCCGTACCTGCTGTATTCGCAGGCAGAACAGCAGGTGGAAGCAGAGCGTCCGGAAGATGGGCGGTCTTGCAGGGAAAGACATGGCGAGGCACATCAACGCCGCCTGCGGGACCTGCGCCGGGAAACATTGATCCGGACCGCGCTGTCGAATGCCGTTGCCCTCTCCATCCTGATTGCGTCCGCGGCGACCGTACATGCGAGCGGGCGGACGCTTGATTCGACGGCGGCCCTGGCCAGCGTGCTGGCGCCAGCGGCCGGCCGATTCGACAAGGATCTGCTCGGTATCGCGTTCATCAGCAGTTCCCTGCTCGCGTTGCCACCGCTGGCGGGATCGGCGGCTCACGCGGTCGCGGCGACGCTCGGCTGGCCAAACGACCAGCAGCACAGCCGGCGCATCGCGCTTGTGTTGATTGCTATCGTCGTATCGAGTGGGACCCTTGGCGCAGTGCTGTCTGCGATGCGACTGGATCCATTGCGCGTGCTGTACTGGAGCGCGGTAGTCAACGGTACGACCGCAACGCCCGTGATGGTATTGCTGGTGTTACTCAGCACAAGGCACTCCGCTGTGGGCGATCTCAGCTCGCACTGGATGTTACGCGCACTTGGCTGGCTTGCGACCGCGGGCATGGGAGCGGCCGTCGTCGCCCGTTACGTCAGTTACTGGTCCGGCTGAAACGCCCGCGGACCGGGGAGCAGCAGGGCCTCGAAAGCACAGGGCTTTCTCCCGTTCGTTGATGATAGGTTGGTATCCACGGCTGTAATATTGGTCCGATCACCTTGCCGTCAGGTTGCTTTCCGGCAAGCGCATCGCGGTGGATGCGGGATGTAATGACGTGCACACTCGCTCCCCGGCCCTGCACGCCTGTCCCGAATACCTTGTGGCGCTGTGAGCACGATATGACTGCCTGCCCCCTCAATGCCAGCGCCGTCAATCGCCAGGCGAGGCACTACTGGCTTGCGGGTTGTTGTCCCGCAGCTTTTTTTCGGCGTTCTGCAAACCCTGTGGGTAGTTTGCATCATTGCTCTGGCCAGGGTTGTAGCCATTGTCCTCAAGCTTTTTCAGCTCCGCATTGCGCTGCGCACGCGACTGCTTGCGCGCGGCTTTGCGCTGAGCCTTTACCTGTGCCTTGCTGGTGTTCGTGGCACCGGCCGATCCGCCGCTCGCAGCGCCCTGCGCGAGTGACAAGGTCGGCGCAGCGGCGAGCGGCACAACGAGCGACAGTACTATGAGCAGCCTGGAAGGGGTCGTAAGCATCGCATTCTCCTGAATAGGCAGATGTGGGCCGTTCTTGCCCCGAGCAAGCCGGATGCCGGCGCCCTTTGAGTTTCATGCAAAGTGCGGTTCAGGACCGCTGAAGCGAAGGTGCGAAACACGCGTCAGCGGATTTCGTCGACTTGCCCGGATAGTGAGCATTCCTGATCCCACCGCCCAATCCCGAATCGAGCCCCGGCGGATCCGTGGTTTCGGTTTTTTCAGCGTGATGGGGGCGATGCATTCGCCCCGCGGCTGTGCCGCGCAGGCATGCGACGAAGCGTTCGGCATCTTCGCGTGCGAAAGCCGAAGATCTTGCCTTGGACCGGTATTGGAGATCCGAAAGGTGTCTGCTGAATTCCGATATGTCCGCTTTCTGATCTCACTGCGACACGCTTTTGCTGCTCGCAAGCGTCTCCGCCACCTGGCAATGCTGCTGGATGAGCTGCAATGCCTTCCTGCAGTGCCCGTCAGGCCGGAGACCCGCCCTTCGTGGCGTGAAGGGGCCGACCTGCTCTTTAGCATTGTCGCCAAACGCGGTGAGCGCGGTTCAACTGTACTGAGGGCGTGCGAAGAGCCGACGGTCCTTCGATCATCGAGGAAGAACTGCTGAATCCAGCCGCGCAGCATGCGTTGCCCAACAGCGATGTGCCCGACACCGAGACGCAGAAGAAGCGTACGTCGAGCATTTTCTTGTCAGGACGCTGATCGGCAAGTTCGCGGACCTGAAGCCCGGTGCGCCCGGCTTCGATGCGACCTTCAGGGTGCTGACCGGGATGACCCGTCATCACATCGAGGTAGAGGAAAGCGGGCTTTATCCGGCATTGGCTCGAGCTCGAAGCGCCCGGCAGGAAGCTCACGCAGCGAAGGTGCCCCCCGAAGCGAAGCTGCCGAAGAACGCCGGCGATCTGACCGGGCAGCTCCATTGATGCAGCGCTGTGCGACGGAGCGGCCGGCACGACCGCCAGCCGGTGGTACAGCGCTTGCGCCATGTCAAGGCCACAATTTATTAAGGGAGGCGAATCATGGGCTCGATCAATCCGCAAGGCGACCGCACGGGCGGCGCAAAGATCGTTGGAGGCGGCCGGGGCGAAGGCCCGGGACCGGAGGTGATGGCGGCCGCGACACTGGACGGCAACAAGGTGATGTCAGCCGACGGCGAACACGTCGGCAAGATTTCCGACATCATGCTCGACGTGCGTTCTGGCCGGGTCGCGTATGCGGTGCTGTCCGAGGGCGGCTTCCTCGGCATGGGCACGACGCTGCACGCGATTCCGTGGAGTGCGCTGATGCTCGATACCGATCAGAAGTGCTTCCACGTCGACATCGCGGCCCAGCGATTGAAGGACGACGCGGGCTTCGACAAGGACCACTGGCCGTCGATGGCCGACCCCGCCTGGGCCGCGTCGCTGCATACGTACTACAACCGCGACCCGTACTGGCTCGGCGGGATGGACGTGGCCGAAGGTGACCTCGGCGACGAACCGCCCCTCGAACGCTGACGGCACAGCGTGACGGCCGGTGCGCGACATCCGTCGCCTGCCGGCCGCCACGACGGCGGTGCACATTCAAGGCGGGGCAAACACGAGAAATTCAACGGGCGATGCCTGGAATGCGTGTCTGGCGAATTCCATTCGTCCGGATGAACCGTCGATGCAGTCTGTTGAAGCTTCACGGCCACGTCCTCCAGGCGTAACGACCTGGAGTCTCCGAGTCGATGATCCCGAGGCGGAATCCCAATCAACCGCTCCGCGGCGATGAGGCGTATATTTAGGATAGCAGATCAAAAATGACCGAAAAGGGACCATACATCATCCGTGGCATCGGATCGATGTTGGCCGGCATCGCCCGCGTCGTGGACGTCATTGGGCAAATGCACGCGCGTATTGTTCTTGTCAGCTCAGGTTCGTGTGAACCGTGGCAGACGATTTCCGGCTGCTCGCATGAATAATGCTGCTGTCGATTACACTGGTCGATCGTCGGGATACGGAACCAAAGATGAACGAGCCAAATGATTCTTCGACCGCGCGCGAGCAGCACGCGCCGTCGCACGTTGTCGCGATTGGTGCTTCCGCAGGCGCCCTGAAGGCTCTTGGCCAGTTTTTCCGCGCCGCATCTGCCATGCCGCGAGAAATCGCATTTGTTGTGGTTGTGCACCTGGCGCCCGATTCCGAAAGTCATCTGCCCCAATTGCTGGCGGGGTTCACGTCGTTCGCTGTTTCCGCCATCGCGGATGGTTCCGCTATCCGTGGTGGCCACGTGTATGTCGTCCCACCGGGCGTCTCGGTCGCGATATCACAGGGTAGATTCAACCTTGTGCCAGCAGTCGGTCGCCCTGAAATCCCGATGCCGATCGACGCGCTCTTCGCCTCCCTTGCCGCCGACCAGCGCGAGCGGGCCATCGCGATCGTGCTGACAGGAGCAAATGCGGATGGCGCTGCCGGCCTTCGACTGATCAAGGCTGGCGGTGGAATGGTGATGGTGCAGACGCTTGAGTCCGCCGAGCACAATGCGATGCCTGGGCACGCCATTGCGACAGGACTTGCTGACTATGTGCTTCCAGTAGAAGAAATGCCTGGGATGCTCGTCGAATACATCGAACGCCTGGCGACGGTGAGCCTGCCGGACGACGAAAATCCGGACCAACCGGCCAATCTCGAGCCCATACTCATGGCGCTGGCCGCAGCCGGCACCGATTTCAGGGGATACAAGAGAGGCACTCTCGCGAGGCGCATCGCGCGCCGGATGAGCGTGAACCGCGTGAATACGCTCACGGCCTATTGCGAAGTACTGAAGGGAAGTAGCGAAGAGGCCGACGCGTTGAGCCTCGACATGATGATCGGCGTGACAGAATTCTTCCGCGATCCCGCCGCCTGGCAGGCGCTCGCTGATCGGGTCGTCCAGCACCTGCTGGAGGAGCCAGAAGGCGACCAGGTGTTACGCGTGTGGGTGCCCGCGTGCGCCACCGGGGAGGAGGCCTATTCGATGGCAATCCTGCTCACGGAGGAAATAGAAAAGCGGGGAGGATCACGCAAGTTTCTCATCCTCGCGTCGGATGTCAATCGTACCGCGCTCGCCAGAGCCCGGGCGGGTGTCTACTCTCCGAGCGTCGCGTTGCCGGTGGGTAAAGCGAGGCTTGCACGGTTTTTTCAGGCATACGAACACGGATACCAGATCCGTCAGGAACTTCGCGAGACGATTCTTTTCACGCCACAGAACCTGATTGCTGATCCGCCGTTTTCCCGTGTGGACCTGATCAGTTGTCGCAATCTGCTGATCTATCTCGATCCCGAGGCACAGCAGAGGGCGTTTGAGCTGTTCCATTTTTCGCTCAATCCGGACCGCTATCTGTTTCTGGGGCGCTCGGAGAGCACGGATCCGGACTCGACGCATTTCCACGAGGTGTCGAAGGCGTGGCGCATCTACCAGCGCAGTCCCGTCGCGGCCCCCAGCTTTTCCGGGTACCGGTTCTCCAGCCGCGCAGTCCGTCGTGAAGAGTTCTCGCCGGCGAACCGCGTCGCGGCCCGCAGCAAGGGTTACGCAGAACTGGTGAACGCCACGCTGTTGGCCGAGCACCATGCGGCGTCGGTCCTGGTCAACCTCGCGCACCAGGTGCTCTACGTCAGTGGTGACGCGGACGAGTATCTTGGGCAGCCGGCCGGGGAGCCGACGGGGAATATTCTCGATATGGCGCGTGCGAACCTGCGCCTCAAACTCAGGATCGTGCTGCGGCGCGCGGTGCAGGAGCATGCCGGCGCCGCGGTTAGCGAAGTGGTATCAAACGGAGAAGGTCCGACCGTAAAACTCACCGTGACGCAACCTTTCGACACCGCACATTCGGGCAGGGCCCTGCTGGTCATTTTCTCCCGGGTGCCGATGCCTGATCGACCCGTATCGCCCATTCCTTCAGGGGTTGACTCTGACTTGTGGCATCTGGAGAGTGAACTGCGGACGACCCAGGTCGCGCTGGGCAGCACGATCGACGAGCTCGAACAGAGCAACAGCGAGCTGAGAGTCTCGAACGAAGAAATCCTCTCGATGAATGAGGAGTTGCGCTCCACCAATGAAGAACTCGAGACGTCGAAAGAGGAACTGCAGGCGGTCAACGAACAGTTGAACCTGGTCAACTCACAGCTTGAAAACAAGATCCGCCAGCTGGAAGAGTTGAGTACCGATCTGACGAACCTGCTTGCAAGCACCGAGATCGCAACTGTACTGCTTGATGCGAACGGAGTGATCCGGCGTTTCACGCCCAGTGCGGCAGTGATGTTCGGCCTGGCGCCTGCGGATACAGGTCGTACCATCGCGGACGTTCTCGGAGCGCCGCTGGGCGATGCGTTGATGTGGGACGTGGAGCGGGTCGTCTCGGGAGAGAAGGAGCAGGCCGAGCGGGAAGTAAAAACGGCAACCGGCCGATGGCTTGTCCGCAGGATCACGCCCTATGCCCCGGTGCATGGCAAGGTACCTGCCGGCACGGTAATCACGTGGACGGACATTACCGAGATCAAGCGCTCGGACGAACGCGCACGCCATCTCGCAGCGCTCGTGCAGGACTCCAACGACGCGGTTACGGTGTTTGATCTGAAGGGCCGAATCCTTGCATGGAACAAGGCCGCTACGGAGATGTACGGCTACAGTGAGGCGGAGGCGCTGACGATGTCCGTTTCCGATCTTGTTCCATCGGGCGCCAGACAGGATCACCTGGACTTCGTCCTGCAGGCAACGAACAACGAAGCCCTGCATTCCTACGAGACGCGGCGAGTGGCGAAGGACGGCCATGAAGTCGATATCTGGCTGACGATGTCCATTCTGGTCGATTCCGTGAACAACGCGGTTGCCGTCGCATCCACCGAACGTGATCTGACCAACCGCAGCGTGAGCAATGCGCAGCTTCGGGAGCGCGCCGAACAGCTTGCGCAGGCGGACCGGCGGAAGAGCGAATTCATGGCCGTTCTTGGCCATGAGCTCCGCAACCCGCTCGCCGCGCTGTACACCGCGGGCAACCTTCTTGCCTCGGACGCGCTGCCGGAGTCGAGGCGGCAGTGGGCCGTGGGTGTTATCCAGCGACAGGGTCGCGCCATGACCCATCTCGTAAATGGCATGCTCGACATCACGCGTATCACGAACAATACGATCGAGTTGAACCGGCAGATTGTGCCGCTGAAAACGGTGATCCAGAGCGCCTTCGAGGTGTGCCAGCCCATTGTCGACGAACGACAGCACAGTCTGAGCGTGTCATTGCCCGATGAACCTGTGTTTGTCAACGCGGATCCGACGCGCCTTTCGCAGGTAATCGAAAACATCGTGATCAACGCGGCGAAGTTCACCGCTCCCGGCGGCTCAATCAAGGTTCGGGCTACGACTTCGACCCATCGGGTGTCACTCAGTATCAAGGACAACGGGAGAGGCATTCCGCCTTCAATGCTTGGTGGTCTTTTTGAGCTGTTTGCGCAAGGGGCCGCCAGCGACGATCAGCGTCACCACGGGCTTGGCGTCGGATTGTCGGTTGTCCGGCGGCTGGTCGAACTGCATGCAGGCTCGGTCAGGGCGATCAGTGACGGCCGGAGCGGCAGTGAATTCGTGGTCGACCTGCCCCGATCCGCACCACCCGGAACTGACGACGGGAAGGACGCCGCACCGGCCCGACCGGCGGTGTCACCGAAGCGTATTCTCATTATTGACGACAATGCGGACGCTGCTGAAGCGCTCGCCCTGCTGCTCACCATCGACGGCCACGAGGTCGAACGTGCGCAGGACGGGACGTCGGGGATCGAGGCGGCTGCGATTTTCAATCCGGACGTCATTCTGCTTGACATCGGTTTGCCCGACATGAACGGCTACGAGGTCGCGCGCATACTGCGGACTTTCACGGCCGGCAAGGAGGCGAACCTCGTCGCTGTGACTGGCTATGGACTTCCCGCCGATCGCATCCGGTCGGCCGAAGCTGGCTTCGACCATCACCTGGTCAAACCAGTCGACCCCGAAGAGCTGGCACGACTGTTTGTACAGAGTGCCTGATGAGCGCCGGGCGAAACTGCAACTGGATCGCTCATGCTCACCTTGCTGACGACAGCGGATCCGTTAGTACGATGAAAGAACCCCAGCAGATGCGAGACGAACCGCCGTGCCTCAACGACCGACGCGCGATGGCCTCGCGAGAGCCCAGATTGGAGGACCGAAATACTGCGCGGTGAAGGGCGAACTTCCGTAGGGGTAACCGGAGACCCTTGCCCGCGGTTGTGCAGAGGCGCCCGCGTGCACCCTCGGGACATTGGGTTGTCGACAAACGTGCGGCACACGCCTTGCGTGACGTGAATGCTTCGCTCGATCCATCACGTTCCATACCTATCATGACTACGCCAGTCGCCGATCAAGGCGTTCGCGCCCGTCGTATCCGCTGGCGTCGTCGCTCCAGGGTACTTTCGCGTTATGCCGGCCATCCGTTATCGCTGCTGCTGCGCTATGTTGCGCGCCGGAAGATGGCACACGCGATTGTCATGGCGTCCATCGTGGCTGCCGTCGCCTGTGCTCTCGCCTCTCAATACGGGGTGCGCGTTCTCATCGACGCATTACCCGCCGGGCATGCCCACCCGGCAGGTGTCGTGCGCGCGTTCGCCATCCTGGTCACGCTGATCTTTGCCGACAATCTCTTCTGGCGCGTCTCGGGCTGGACTGCCGCACGCACCTTCGTTTCGGTGACGGGCGACATCCGCCGCGACATGTTCGAGTATCTGACCGGGCATGCGCCTACCTACTTTGCCGACAGACAACCTGGCGTGCTGTCGAGTCGCATCAGCGCAACTGCAAACGCGGTCTACACCATCGAGAATTCGGTAGCGTGGGTCGCGCTCCCTCCGGCACTGGCAGTGATCGGTTCGATCATGATGACAGCGCTGGTGAGCGTCCAGATGAGCGTCGCACTGGTTCTCGGGTCGGTGTTGCTGGCAAGCGGTCTTTTCGTCCTCGCCCGGAGGGGTGCTGAAAAGCATGAAGCATTCGCGATAACCGCGGCGTCCGTAGACGGCGAGCTGGTGGACGTCATCGGCAACCTGACCCTGGTGCACGCGTTTGGCGCCCACCTGCTGGAGGCGCGGCGCTTCAACGGGCATCTGCACTCCGAAACCGTGGCGCGGCGTGCGAGCCTTCTTTACCTTGAACGGTTGCGGCTTCTCCACGCGATCGCGACCGCGATTCTTTCGGCGATCGTACTGGGCTGGAGCATATGGCTGTGGAGCGTCGGTCGTGCAACCACCGGCGATGTCGTCCTTCTGGGTTCACTTGGATTTTCCATATTGCATGGCTCCCGTGATGTGGCCGTTGCAATGGTAGAGCTGACCCAGCACGTTGCCCGGCTGGGAGAAGCTTCGCGCACACTGCTCATTCCGCATTCGATGCCCGAGCCGGCCAGGGCATCCACGCTGACTTTGGCCGAGGCCAGCATCGATTTTGAGAGCGTCACCTTTGCCTATCCCGGGCGTCCGCCGGTGCTTGACGGTCTGTCCATGCACATCGGGGCCGGCGAGAGTGTCGGGCTCGTCGGGCCGTCCGGCGCCGGAAAGTCAACGATCCTCGCATTGCTTCAACACTTTTATGGGACTACTTCTGGTTGCGTCCGCATTTCCGGACAGGACATCTCGAACGTGACCCTGCAGAGCCTGCAGTCCGCGATTTCGATCGTGCCCCAGGATGTCACGCTTTTGCACCGCTCATTGCTCGAAAATATCCGCTATGGCAGACCGGAGGCAACCGAAATGGAGGTGCGTCGGGCCTGCGAGGACGCGCAGTGCCTCAGCTTCATTGAGGCGCTGCCTGACGGGTTTGCGACAATCGCCGGAGACCGCGGCATGAAGCTGTCCGGAGGGCAGCGTCAGCGCATCGGCATTGCACGGGCAATTCTTCGCGACGCGCCCATACTTCTGCTCGACGAGGCAACGTCGGCGCTCGACACCGCATCAGAAGTGGCCATTCAGGCTGCGCTTGAGCGCCTGATGAAAGGTCGAACGGTCGTCGCGATAGCGCATCGACTGTCGACTCTCCGGAACTTCGACCGGATCATCGTGCTCGAGCGTGGAAACATTGTTCAGGATGGCGCGCCAGCCGCACTTGCAGGTGATCCCGGCGTATACCGGCAGATGCTGGACCGCACACGGAGACGGGCGTAGCGCCATGGGCTTCCCCCGTCCGTGCTGGCCGTGACGACCTGGGCCGCGACGCTGAAGGCGGCTCGTATACCCGAATCAGGTCACACCTGGTTGCGTCGTTCCGGACGGAAAACTCATGGTGGAAAAGTAATGTGACTAGCGCCAAGGGCGCGTGAGAGGAAGCCATTCCACGACATCCCTGACCAGCTTCGGCTTTTCGCCGCCACGCCCGTACTCGCCTGCCTGAGCCTGTGGTGGCTGTGTCGTTGCGACGTTGCGTTGCAGAGACTGAAGCTTCTGCTCCCGGCACCCGCGCCACGGCAGAGCGGCCTTGGCGGAAAACGCAGTCCGGGACGGATCGCCAGATAATGGAGCGGACGAAGCTGAAGCGGCAGGCCACCGGCGCACCCTGATCCTGCTGCGGGCGGATGACGACCGGACTTTCTGCGTCGTGTGACGAGACTCCCTCGATCCTGATCATCACACTACCACCGCGCAAGACATCACTGGGCAATCCGGTCGCGCCCACAGATGATGCGGATAAACCTGGCGCTTGCGCGAGACAGCAAGACACGCTCCCAGATGACATGAAGTCGCGGCTCCGCTTCCCCACACTTCACGGCACAGCATCGGCAGATGCCAGCAGGAAGATACACCGGGTCAGACAAAAGTCCTTCCCGGAAAGAGATGCATCAGCTCGCCCAGGCGACAGAACAGATGCGAAACGCGCCAGGCTGGGGAAAACTGGCCTCACTTCAGAATCGTGTACCGTACCGGAGACTGCCGCGCACGGCACCCTGATACGGGCCCCGCCAGCATGTGGCCAATCTCGCATTTCAGGATATTTCCATGAGCGTCAAGCGCCGTAACAACGTACAGGTCTCCGGACAAGGTACGGTCACCATGCTCTTCGCTCACGGCTTCGGCTGCGACCTGAACATGTGGCGGCAATTCGCGCCCAGTTTCGCAAGCCGTTACCGGACCGTTCTGTTCGATCTTGTCGGAGGAGGCCAGTCCGATCTTTCCGCCTATGACCGGGACAAATATGGATCGCTGTCCGGATACGCCGACGATGTACTGGAGATCATCGAGGAGTTCGCCAATGGCCCGGTCATCCATGTGGGCCACTCCGTCAGTGCGATGATAGGCATGCTGGCGGCGATCAAACGCCCCGATCTGTTTGCCGCCAACGTGATGATTGGCCCCTCGCCGTCTTTCATCGACGATGGAGATTACGTTGGCGGGTTCACCCGTGCAGACATAGACGAACTGCTCGAGGCGCTGGAGAGCAATTATCTGGGGTGGTCGAGCACGATGGCTCCGGCAATCATGGGGGCTCCGGAGCAACCGGAACTCGCCGAGCAGCTGACCAACAGTTTCTGTCGCACCGATCCGGAAATCGCACGGCATTTCGCGCGCGTCACCTTCCTTGCCGACCATCGCGCGGATCTCTCACGCGTTACAACGCCGACCCTGATTGTCCAGTCGAGCGACGATCTGCTTGCGCCGCTCGCCGTCGGAGCATACATGCAACGCGCGATCGCCCGAAGCACGCTGAGCGTCGTGAAAAACGTGGGGCATTGCCCCCATCTAAGCGCACCCGGGCCAAGCAAGGAGGCAACCGAAACGTTTCTTCAAACGCTGGGGAAGTGATGGACAGTCCCAGGTTCAGTCTTCCGGCATTCAGCGACGCGTATGCGCACGCTGCGTGCGGGCTGCTCACAACGACGACCGACGGCACCATCGTCAGGGTGAACGCCACTTTTTGCGTATGGTCTGGATTCAGTGCGGAGGAATTGCTCGATGGCCGACGGGTGCAGGACCTGCTTACTGTCGGCGGGAAAGTCTTTCATCAGACCCACTGGGCACCGCTCCTCGAAATCCAGCGGTCGGTAGCCGAAGTCAAACTCGACGTACGCCATCGCGATGGTCGCAAGATCCCGATGCTGATCAATGCGGCCCGCTACCGGCACGACGGGATCGACTACGACGACTTCGCATTCATCGTGGTCACCGACCGGCACAAGTACGAACAGGAGCTGCTGGTTGCCCGACAGAAGGCGGAACGCGCGCTGGAAGCGCAGAAGGCGGCCGAGGACGCACTGAGGCTCGCGGATCGCCGGAAAGATGAATTCCTTGCCACGCTCGCTCATGAAATCCGCAACCCGCTTGCTCCACTGAAGACGGTGATCGAGGTATTCAGGCGTAAGGAGTTCAGCGATCCGCAGATCATCTGGTCGCGTGGTGTGCTGGAACGTCAGATTGGCCAGATCGCTCGCCTCGTCGACGATCTGCTGGAAGTGTCACGGATTGCCGAGGGAAAACTGGAAATTCGTGCGAAGTCACTGGATCTCGCCTCCGTAATCCGCGAGGCGATTGAAACGTCGCGGGCGCTGATCGACGCGTCGTCCCACAAACTCGAGATCCGCCTCCCCGGCGAGCCGATTGTCTTGATGGCAGATCCGACGAGGCTCTCGCAGGTGATCCAGAACCTGTTGAACAACGCCGCGAAATATACACCGGCGGGCGGAACGATCTGGCTCGAGCTGTACGGGGAAGCGGACGAAGCCGTCATCAAGGTACGGGACTCAGGAATCGGAATTTCTGCCGAGCATCTGCCCTCGATATTCCAGATATTCGCACAGCTCCCGCCTGGTCTTCCCCGCTCGCAGGGCGGCCTCGGGATCGGTCTTTCACTTGTCAAGGCACTGGTCGAACGCCACGGAGGCAAGGTTTCCGTCCATAGTGCCGGAACAGGGCATGGCAGTGAATTCGTCGTCCGCCTTCCGCTTGAGGGACGCCTTCCGTCGAATGCCATTGCGCAACAGCAACCCGTCGTTGCGCGGCAGTGTGACCAGCGGATTCTGATTATCGACGACAACGAAGATACAGCGACCAGTCTTGCAATGCTGCTTGAACTGGACGGCCATAACACCCGCACCGCATCGGACGGTGAGACGGGACTGGTCCTTGTTGGCGAGTTTGCTCCGGAGACGGTCATCCTTGATATCGGGCTGCCAGGACTGGACGGTTATGAAGTGGCAGCCCGCATCCGCAATCGAAAAGCCTGCGCAAACATCACGCTGATCGCGTTGACGGGATGGGCACAGCAGCAGGACAGGGAAAGTGCCTTGTCGGCTGGGTTCGATTTTCACCTCACGAAGCCGGTCGACTATGCGCAACTCGTCGGCATTCTTGCGTGTTCCTCTCAACAATGAGCTTCCGCCAGGGATCATGGGGCGGGCCTGCGTATTGCGCAATTTTTTAGCATCACCAGGATTACAGACGGGCCTCTCGTCCGAATGACTCCGGGTGTCTGAAAGCGCTATGCTCATGGAGTCCTATGCATCGCACGCCTGCCCGCTCGACTGTTCTCAAATGGACGACACGGAGATTGGACGTAGACAGTCTTCAGTTGCGCGTCCTGGTCGTTGACGACAACATGGATGCCGGGGACGCGTTGTCGGCGTACCTCTCTATCGAAAATATCGACTGCCGCGTGGCATATGGTGGACGCCAGGCGATCCAGACTGCAATCGACTGGGATCCACACGTCATTCTCATGGACATTTCAATGCCGGAATGCAACGGTTTCGAGGCATTGCTTGCAGTCAGACATGACGCCCGCACGGCTGGTATCGCAATAGTTGCCCATACCGCCCTTGATGAGGCTGAGGTGCGTCGGCAGGTCCTCCATGAAAAGTTCGATGGGTACTTCCAGAAAGCTCAGTCCCCCCAGACACTGATCGCCTTTATCAGGTCATTTGTACATTGATGCAACGGGCCCCTGCGCTGATCATCGGTGCGACGCGTTCGGCGGGCCGTCGCCATGGCCGTCTGCAACGCCTCGTCCGCGCTTGCCAGAACCGCCCGTAGCTGTTGAACCTCGCCCGCCGTTGCGGGGTTTGCGGTTCTAGGTGGATTAGCCTGTACGTCCGTCGCAACAGGCACAAGGGGTCAGGATTTCCTGATCGTCCACCGCCAAAGATAAAAAAAATGGCGACTCCAGCCCAGGATCGCCATTCGAACGGATTTGGAGTGTCGTCCCCGCCAGAGGGACAACGCCAGCATAGGAAAGCCGTTTCAGGCGAGCGACTACCAGTAAACCTCGATCCGCTGCCAGCGTTACTGGACGGGCATCAGCGGTAGGCAGGCACAAAAAGGTGGCCCTTGGTCAAGGGGCGGTAACTGAGAGTTCGCCAGCTATTCCAATGGCATGCCAGAGACGATGCGCAGCATACCCCAATGCGTGCCACAGACCGGTGTTCTGGAACACGAAATATCACGACCGCCAGACCAAAAGCGTATGATGGCTCAAAGGAACCTTCATGCCCTCACGCCCCAGCACTACGGAAGATCACGAAAGCGCCGTCGAGCGCGCGCAGATGGCACTTGATAGTGCCCGCGTGCTACTACGGGACAGCCGACGCACCGACACCCGCGCCGTGCGTATCATGCGGGCGCTCGATAGTGCATCCCTGCTGATCGACCGCGCCGTCAGGTCCGACGAACCGTGACCAACGAACCCTGACTGGCTAACCTCGGCTGTCAGGCGACCATCGCCAGATGGCCTGATGGATGTGTTCCTTGACGTTGCACCAGCGCTGTAGCTCACCCGCCACCGCCTTGATGGTCTGATCCTCCTGCCTGTCGCTCGCCCCGGAGCGCCTGAGCAATGCCTGGTAATCTTCCTTTACGGCAAGGGTAGCGGTTAGCCGCGCTATCGAACGCTCCGCAATCGCAAGCTGCTGCACAAGCACTGTCAGATATCGGGACATGGTAGGGGCAGCAGGGGGGATGGTGTGCAGGCTTTACCTGCGGCACGCAGGTGGCATGTCGTCAGGTGGCATGTCTTCGATGGACCCGCCTGGAAGCGCCTGACCGCAGCACAAAAACGGCCCGTCCCATCGACAGGCCGTGAGTGCTCAACTGCGCGTCGTGAAAGCGACGCCCACTCACTGTACACTCGTTTAACTTGCCGTGGGGTCTAACATCGTGCGGGTGTGAGCTGTGCCCCTCAGTGTTGTACTCGAGTAAGCGCCTCGCGAAGGCCGTCCGCAATCCGGCGCGCACGTGAGGCATGATCGGGTATCGGGCGGTCGTGTTGGCCCGCTGGCAATCAGCCCGTG
>NZ_QQOA01000042.1 GCF_003443895.1 Paraburkholderia phosphatilytica
AAAGCCGGACGACCAACCTGTCGGCAGATTCTCATGGCCAACTCGGTTCAAGTGGCAAGAGGTCGGCGCTCTGAAAACGAGTTGTGCAGACCTTCCTTAGTTCTGCGCAGTCACCAGACAGAGAAAGAGGCGGTCATGAGCCGCCAGCCACGACAGGCAGAATCAGGGATCCATTGGCACATGAAGTTAAGCAAGAGGCTGGCGGCATTGCCGCTCACAGCCCTGGTCACACTCGCGTCCGCGCAACGCGCGGCCACTCCACTGGATGACGCGGCGGCGGCCCGCGCTAACGCCGACCAAAACCAGCAGTTGCAGCAACAGCGCGACGCACAGCAACGCGAGCAAACCGTCAACGCACCATCGGTCCGCTCGGAAGTGCCAACGTCAGAAGCCTTTCCACCACTGCCGCACGAATCGCCGTGCTTCCGCATCGACACATTCGCGCTAGATGTACCCGTGACGCTCCCCGACATCATCCGCAACCACGGCGCATCGTCATTGCCGCAAGACCCCTTCTGGTTCGCACGCGAATGGCTTGACCACTATCGGGATGAATGCATCGGCAAGCATGGACTTGAACTCATCGCAAAAGGCTTGCAACAAGCAATCCTGTCTCACGGCTATGTGACGACGCGCGTGCTGTTGCCCGAACAGGACCTGTCGACACACACACTGAAAATCTCGCTCGTCCCGGGTGTCGTGCGCAACATCCGTTTCGCCGATCCAGCGCCATACGGCACATGGAAGTCCGCGTTTCCCACGCGCGACGGCGACCTGCTGAATCTTCGCGATCTTGAGCAAGGTCTGGAGCGGATGAAGCACGTAGCATCTCAAGACGTAGACATGAAGATCGAACCAGCCAACGCACCAGGCGAAAGCGATGTCATGCTAAACGTGAAGCGCACAAAGCCCTGGACCTTCGTCGCATCCGTCGATAACTCGGGAACAGATGCCACCGGCAAGTGGCAAGGTAACGTGAGCCTTGGCCTGGACAATCCACTCGGGCTGAACGACGTGCTGTCGCTAGGCGCGAACCAGGATCTGTCGTTCGGCAACAAGTCACCTGGTTCGCATGGCTTCAACGGATCGTATTCAGTGCCGTGGGGCTACTGGACAGCGACGCTGTCGGGCAACACGAACACTTACTACGAGCAGATAGCGGGCGTGAACCAGACGTTTGTGTCGAGTGGCAACTCACAAACCGCGGTGCTCAGGCTCGCACGCGTATTGCGTCGCGACCAGGACGACGTGCTCGGCGTCGAGCGGCAACTGTCGAAGCGCTTTGGTGCAAGCTACATCGGCGATACGGAGATCGCGCTACAGCATCGCGACAGCACGGTCATTGAGGCTGGGCTCACTGACCGGCACTACTTCGGTGCGTCACAGTTCGATGGCACGCTTGCGTACCGCCAGGGCATCGGGGGACTGGGTGCAACGCCGGATCCGTACATGACGGGTCTGACCTACCGCTACCGGATGGCGGTGCTCGATGCCAGCCTCTCCGTTCCATTCGTCGTCGGTACACAGCCGTTCCGCTACGCAAGCACAGTACACGGCCAGTTCACTGACGACACGCTGTTCTATATCGATGACCTCACTATCGGCAGCTGCTACACCGTACGCGGCTTCGACGGTGAGACGATGCTCGCGGCAGAAAAAGTTCTACTGGCGCAACGAACTGCAATGGCCAATCGGAAAGACTGGCCACACCCTGTTCGCAGGCATCGATTACGGACACGTGTTCGGACCCAACACGGCCTGGCTCGCGGGCACTCAACTCGCCGGCGCGGTGATCGGCATTCGTGGAGGTCTTCTGGCGCGCTTTGCTCGCGTATCGTACGAATCGTTTGTGGGCACACCCGTCTACAAGCCGGCTGCTTTCCCTGCCGCGCGCGTTACCGCCACCGTGCGGCTCAACGCGCAGTTCTAGCACGCGATATGGGATGCGTCGTCAACTCACGGGAGCCTTGGCTACAATGAGTCCGGCGAAGGATTATCGAAGCATATTCAAAGGGCGGACGACAGAATGAGTTGGCACACGTATATGCTTTTCATTGGCGCTAGCCTCGTACTCTGCCTGGTGCCGGGTCCGGACATGCTATTTCTGTTGGGGCGCACGATCGCTCAAGGACGTGCGGCTGGCTTATGCGCCGCGTTGGGTATCAACCTTGGCGCGTACCTTCATTTGCTCGCAGCAGTGACAGGGCTGTCCGCATTGGTGCTGGCTTCAGCCACGGCATTTACTGTCGTCAAATTCGCGGGTGCAGCCTATCTTGTCTACCTGGGGTGGGGCGCTCTTCGTGCCAAAGGCGGATTCACACTCCCGGAAGGCCGGGGCAAAAGCGCTCTGCATCACATCTTCTGGCAGGGATTTCTCAGCGATGCGCTCAACCCGAAGGTGGCGCTGTTCTATACCGCACTACTGCCGCAGTTCATGAGCGCGCATGACCCTCATGCGGTCGCGCACCTCTTCGAGTTGGGTGTGGTTGGCAACACGGTCGGCATCAGCACAAGCGTCGTCTATGTGTTTCTCGCCTCCCGGATGACGCACGCACTCCGGCGAAACAAGACCATCTCGGCGTGGCTGACGAAGGCAATGGGCGCGTTGTTCATCGGCTTAGGTGCGAAGCTCGCGACGGAGAAGTTGTGACGGAGTGACTTGTGGCCACGGCGATTGGAAAGCCGTGCGCGTTACTTCATGCGCCCGGCAGCCGTACCGCCTGGTCGACCCGCGCGTACCCTTCGCTCGGGTTTCTCCGGAGTGAAAAGAAAACGGTGTACCCTGCTTCGACTTTTCTGATTCCGATATGATGGTTTCCCTGAAACCGCTGCGGATCGCCTGATTTGCGAATGCCGCTGACAGATGTAATCCTTACGCCTCGCTACTGACGTGCACACGAATGGGGCGATCAGTATTCGGTATTTAATAAATTGACCAGTTAGGGCGACGCATGAAGACGGTCGTTCTCCGATTAATCCGGGGATGGGGTGTCCGCCTGTGCGCGGGCGGCGTTGTTGCGATCCTGGTCTTCACGTTTCTGTCGTATTCGCGTCACTGGCCCACGGCGCACGCGGATACTGGATTCCCTCATCCAGCCGTTTTGCGCGTGCTCGCATGGCCAGGCTATGCGGACAACGACGTGGTAAGCGCGTTCGAGAAACGCTTTAACGTGAAGGTGGAGGTCACGTTCGTCGATTCCGACGAAGCGCTGTGGACCAGCATGCATAACGCGACGCCTCCGCATTTCGACGTGCTCGCGGCCAACACCGCCGAAATTCAGCGGTACACGCATGAGCATCTGCTGGTTCCGCTGGATCTGTCACGCATCCCGAACCGGCAGCGGCAATTGCCGAACTTCCAGAAGCTGACGGACATTCGCGGACTCACGGAAGGTAAAGACGCCTACGCGATTCCCTTTACCTATTCCTCGATGGGGCTCATTTACGACCGCAAGCAGATTCCCGATATTCCACACAGCATGCTGGAGCTCTGGAATCCGCGCTACCGTGGAAAGGTCCTCGATTTCAACAGCGCACAGCACAACTTCTCGTTTACCGCGCTGGCGCTGGGCTACCAGGATCCATTTCATCTGCAGCCCGCGCAGATGCGCGCGGTTGCGCGCAAGCTCGTCGAGTTGCGGCAGAACCTGCTCACGTACTACACGCTGCCTGAGGAAGCGACGGCACTGTTCGTTCAGCACCACATCGCCTTGATGTTCGGCAACTACGGCACACAGCAGGTGGAATCCCTGCGGCGGGCTGGCGTGGATGTGGGCTATGTTATTCCAGACGAAGGCGCGCTCGCCTGGCTCGACTGCTGGGCGATGACGACCGGCGCGCACGATCAGGCGCTCGCCTACGACTGGATCAACTACATGCTCGAACCGGCGATCGATTCGCTGCTGACCCAGCGTCAGGGCCTGGCGAATACGCTGACGCCCACGTCGGGCGAGCGCTCCGCCGCGCCCGGGCGCCTGGTGTGGCTCCAGGGCGTCGAAAGCACCAGCGAGCGCGAAGCGCTCTGGCAACGGATCGACTCGGGTGACCGGCTGGAGAGCTTTCCGAAATGATCAAACTCGGACTGACTTCCCGGCTGTCCCTCCTGCTCGTCCTGATCGGCGTCGCTGCGTCTGGAACGACGGGCTACTACGCGTACCGGGCCAATCGCGCGATGCTGATGCAGGAGGCCGAGCAAAACCTCCTTACCTCCACCCAGATCCTGAGTCAGCGCTTTACCGCCGCGCTCGGCGACGTATCCGACGACGTTCTCGTACTGGCGACGCTCCCGTCGACCGCGGCGGTTGCGCAAAACGACGATGCCTCGCGTGCTGGCCGCGAGCGGCTCGAGCAGGTATTCGTGCAGTTCATGATGCACCATCCGGAATACCTGCAGATACGCCTGATCACGCAATCGCACCATGGGCTGGAACGCATTCGCGTCAAGCGCGACGCGCAGGCTCGCGTGGTCGTCGTTCCCGAGGATCAACTGCAGGAGAAGGCTCAGTTCCCCTACGTGTTCGATGCGCTCACGACCATGATCGAGCACGTGTACGTATCTCCGATCGGGCTGACGCAGGGTGACGGCACGGACCCTTCAAAGGGCCGACCGACCATCACCGTGGCCACGCCGGTTGCCGAGGCCGATGGACTCAAGGTGGGCGTGCTCGTTATCGACGCGGACCTGACGCGGGTATTCGAGCGGCTCGAGCGCGATCTGCCCGCCGACTATCGCGTGTACCTCGCGAACGAATGGGGCGATTTTCTGATTCATCCCGATCCCAGCCAGACGTTCGGCTTCCAGCGGGGACGGCGCGTGATGATGCAGACAAGCTTTCCCGCCACACGGCCACTGTTCGAGACTAACCGCACGAATCTGACGTTCAACGGCCCTGCCGGGCCCGATCAGTCGCCGATCCAGGCGTTCGCGTTCGAGCGCTCGCCGTTCGGGCTCGTGGATGGCAACCGCTTCATCGTGCTCGGTCTCGGCCGTCCGCTCTCCGCCGTGCTGGCATCCGCGAACGCGCTGGGCGAGCATATCGCGCGAATCGTGCTGATTTCCAGCGCAGTCGCGATCATCCTGGCCGTACTCTTTGCGCGCGCGCTGACTCACCCGCTGCGCATCCTCACGCGTGCGTCGACACATGTATTCGACGATCACGGCGTCGACCAGCTACCGATGACGCGCACGGACGAGATTGGCACGCTTGCGCGTTGCTTTGACACGATGCGCATCGAGATCCGTTCGCAGATGAAAGCGCTGCATGACCGGCAGCAGGAGCTGACCCATCTTGCGGGACATGACGTGCTGACCGGTCTGCCGAACCGACTACTGTTCATGGAACGGCTTGACGCTTCGATGCGCGACGCCACCGTGACGGGCAAACGACTGACCGTCATGTTTGTCGACCTCGACGGCTTCAAGCAGATCAACGATCGCTTCGGGCATTCTGCCGGCGACCAGACGCTCGTCATCGTTGCGCAACGACTGCGCGCCGCGCTGCGCAGCGAGGACGTCGTGGGCCGCTTCGGCGGAGATGAATTCGTCATCCTCGTGACGACCGCGCAATCGCCGGATGACGTCGCCGAAATTGCGAACCGTGTGCTGGCGACCATCGATGAGGCAGTGCCCATCGGGGTCGACAGCGTGACGGTGGGTGCGAGCATCGGCATCAGCGAGTTTCCGGGCGATGACGTCAATCCCGACAACCTGCTCGCGAAGGCGGATGCCGCGATGTATGCCGCGAAGAGTTCGACGCGGTGTCGCTATGTAAGCTATCGGGAGCTGTTGGCGAATGGGTCGTCGTCGGAGCGGGATAGGGGTGTATGGCAGGTGTAGTGGTGGCTACTTTTGCCGGGCTGCCTCGTGCGGGCGATCGTTGTGAGGGATGGCAGGCTCGTGGGCGAACTGATGGATACCAGTTTCAAGCACTCGGCGAATGCAGTGAGTCGGCCAAGGCGATAAACGATTGCCTTGGCCGCCGACGACAACAAACGGAGCTCTGAATGTGCCCCACGCCGCACAACCGCTATGCCCAACGCCTCAGCGACGCGCGAAGGCGTCGCCAACCGCAACAGTTCATCGATCGAACTGCGGTCCACCTCTCGTACCATCGGTAATTGCCCTCTTCTCAGTTCTTATCGTCAGCCGTCGGCACGGCTTCAACTCGCATATACAACGGAACCTAGACCGCGAGAAAGCAATTGTTCAGTTATCGTCGTCGGCGTCGCTTCACCGCTATATACAGAGGCCAGTCTGTCCGCACTGTCCCGCGTCTGTCTTCCCGTCTTGCGTGCTTTCTGCCCGTACCTGGTCTCGACCGCTTTTATCTGTCAACGCGCGGAAATTCAGTCTCTTCACCCCCGCAACCCAAACATGCTATGCCAAAGGTTGCTAAACAGATTCGCGTGCAGATGCTCGTCGTCAATGCGAGCGCTCACATCCTCCGCTCGCTGCGCCACCGAATCCGCGTCCTCACGCGCCGAAGCAGAAGCGCCCGTCTCCCTCCGAGCCTCCACCAACGCCCAAACCGAATCCGCAATCCTTGCAGCCTCTAGCGGTTCACAATCCCGCCCAATCAAAACCCCAAACAGCACATCGCGGTTATGCCCTAACTCAGCAAACCTCATAGCCAAGGAGACAAAGCGAGCATAAACAGCCTCCCGCTCAGCCCTCACCCGTTCTTCCTCAACTTCCCGATCCCGCTCAATCCGACTCATCTCCTCCGCATAAACAGCGTCATAAACGCTCCTCTGCTGAGGATCGGAGAGAATGGAGTAAGCCTCTTTGATTTCCTGAAACCGCGCATGCGCGAACTCTTCGCGCCCGACATTACGATCGGGGTGCGCCTGCATCGCCGCGCGCCGGTACGCGCGCTTGATTTCAGCATCGGTGGCGTTTTCGTGAACGCCGAGCAAGTTATACAGCGTCGCCATGGTTCGTCACGCTAGAAGTCGGTTCGAATCGATCCTAGCACGTCGCCTCGACAAGCCCGAGTCGCCAAACAGCGAACCAAACAGCCAACCGAAACCCTACCCCGCCGCCACCTGCTTACGCCGAGCCTGCATCACCGTCGGATCATCCGCGCGCGGCCGGTAGTTGAGCCGCGACGACAGATCCACCGCCGCCGCGCACACCGAAGCAATCAGCGGCTCCCGCTCCTCGGGCTCGCCCAGGTCCGAACGCGGCACCGTCGCCGTGATCGCCGCGACAATGCGCCCGGACTGGTCGCGCACCGGCGCGGTCACCACAGAGATTCCGCGCTCGAACGACGCTTCGCTCACCGCGTAACCCAACGCCGCGCTTTCGCGAATCCGTCCATACAGCTCTTCGAGCGTTCCCGGCGTACGGTCGGTGAACTGCTCCAGTTTCGAATCCGGATAGAGCTGACGCAGCTCGTCGAACGTGAGGTCGCCCATCAGCACCTGGCCATGCACGGTCGCATGCGCCGGCAGACGCGTGCCCACATGCACCTTCACCGAGCTGAACATCGGGTTGTGCGTCTGCGCCTTCGCGACGAACACCACGTCGCGCTGATCGCGAATCAGCAGATGCGTGCTCAAGCCCGTCGCATCGCGCAGCTTCTCGATCACTGGCGTGCCGACGTCGGTCAGTTCCAGCGAGCTCAGATATTCGAAGCCGAGTCGCAGCACCGCAACGCCAAGCCGGAAATGCCGGTCGCCATTCGCGCGTTCGAGAAAGCCGAGTGCCTCCAGCGTCTGCAGCAGCCGGAACGTGGTGGTGCGGGGAATGCCGATGCGCTTCGACAGCTCGGGCGCGCCGAGCACGGGTTCGCGCGCGGAGAACTCCGCGAGAATGCGCAGCCCGCGTTCGAGTCCCGGCACCAGGTAGGTGGAGGAGCCGCTGGTGTCGTCGTCCTGCGTATCCTGGGTATGCGCGGCATCGTGGCTGGCGGGCGCATTGTCACGCGTTCCCGCTTTGCGTCCGGCCGCTGTCGTGTCTTGTTTTGCCATGTCCGGCTATCGTGCGCTGATCGTTCGGGTCAAGCCGGCATGATAGCGCGAAGCGCTGTGCGTTCTACGCACCCCGCTATTTCGGCGCGGTGGCGCGAATGCGCGCGACGATGGTCTCCGATATGCGCTCGGCAGTGTCGTTGATCGCCTTGTTCTCGTCGCGGCCCGACATCACGAATTTCGCGGCGATCACGTACGGATTCAGCTTCACGATAGCGCCCGGCATATGGCCGCCGCCGCTGCCTTCGTCGACGGCTTGATAGAGTGGCGGCTGCCCAGGCTTCGACAGATCGTCGATCGCCACCGCCACCTGGATGCCGCTATTCCCCGCGCCGAAGCCCACCACCGCGCGCCGCAGCCGGTTGCCCTGATCGACGTCGAGGAACACGCCGCGCACGAGCCAACCAATATCGGGTAGCGGATTATCCGGCGCCGCGCGGCGCGCATCGATGCCGGCTTTCACGAGATCCGCGGTCAGCGCATGCGCCATCTGGGTGACGATGGCCTTCGCATGCGCCTGCGGGTCCTGATCCGACTGCTTGCGCAGCGGTCCCGATGGCAGCACGCCGCCCAGAATGCGTCGCGCGCGCGAGCCGGGGCCCTGGTCGGGTTGAACGTCGGCGGCATCGAGTTCGAAATCGCTGATGTACACCACCGGCTGCACCGGCAGCGTGGCGACATTGCCGCCTTGAGCCGCTGGCGGTTGCATTGGCATGGCAGGCGCGGGATTCGTCTGCGCGAACGCGAGCGTCGCCATCAGCCCGGTGAGCCACGCCACCAGGCCCCGCACCACCGCAGATTGCCAACCTTGCGACGCACCCATGCGACGGCTCCGGCCTGGTCGTTGCGACACACCTCAACTTATTGCACGACAGAACGCCGGAAGCAATCGATGCGACTACGCAGTCATGGTCGCTGTGATCAATCGTCAGTGCAGATCCGCGACCAGCGAAGCGCGCACGTCGTCCACAAGCGTAAGCGGATCCACGCGATAGTTCGGATGATCGCAACCTAGCTGCAGTGCGGCGCCGCCTTTCAGTTTTGCTTTCATCGCGGGCGTCAGTTCGAAACGCACGAAGTGCACGGCCGAGGTCTTCTCGTTGGTTTCGCGCTCCAGGTCTTCATCCGCGATTGCGTAGACGGCTGCTTCGCCGTCCACCTTCACGAACACGGTATCTTCGATGCCGATCAGCCGTGCCAGCGCGGCGCGCCGCTCCACTTCGTTTTCATACTCGATCTGCATGGTCGCTTTCAGGTTGTCGCCATCGGGCACGAGCGGCAGATACGCTTCGAGTTCGCCCTGAATGCCGTCTTCATCGAAAATCTTCTCGATGTGCAACATCTCCTGCACCTGGTAGCGGATCGTCGTTTCGTCCTCGAACAGGAAGGTCAGGTGATTGCCGAGATGCACGGTGCGGATACGCTTGTGCGCGATCACCTTGTCGCGCATCGTCCTGCGTTGCTTCGCATACGCCTCGAGCGTCAACAGCGAATTTCTTGCGATGGTTCCCATCTGCCTGTCTCCGGTTTACACGCCGTAGGCCTTGCGCAGCAGCGTCAGCGGATGCGCGAGTTGTGCCTGGCCGAGGTTGTTTTCGTCGATGCCCTGTTCGATGTGATGTCCCGCCAGCTGGCAGTCCGACGAGATGTAGTCGGGCTGCGGCTGCGCCATCGCCTTGAACACCGGCGTGCCGATCTTCATCGACATCGCGTGGAATTCCTTCTTCACGCCGAACGTGCCCGCGTGTCCCGAACATCGCTCAACCACCGTCACCTTCGTATCGGGCACGAGCGAAAGCGTCTCGGACGTTTTACGGCCGATGTTCTGCACACGCGCATGACACGGCACGTGGTACGACACCTTGCCGAGCGAATCCTTGAAGTCGGTCTTCAGCAGCCCATCGCGATGGCGCGCCACGAAATATTCGAACGGGTCCCAGAACGCTTCGCTGATGAGCTTCAAGTCGGCATCGTCGGGGAACATCAGCGGCAGCTCGTGCTTGTACATCAGCACGCAACTCGGTATTGCGCTCATCAGCGCGTAGCCTTCGCGCGCGTATTTCGCAAGCACGGGCACGTTCTGCGCCTTCTTCCCGGCCACGCCTTCCAGGTTGCCTTGCTCGAGCAGCGGCATGCCGCAGCACGCTTCGCTCGTCACGAGCTCGTACGGAATGCCGTTGTGCGCGAGCACCGCGAGCAGATCGTGACCGATGCCGGGTTCGTTGAAATTCACATAGCACGTCGCGTAGATCGCGACCTTGCCGGGCGTGCGCTCGCCGTCCTGCACGCCGCCGTTCGCCGAGCGCTTCGCCGCGCTGCGGAATTTGCGCGTCGCGAAGCTGGGCAGCCACGCGTCCTTGTCCACGCCGAGCGTCTTCTCCATCATGCCGCGCGCGAACTTCGTGCGGTTCACGGCGTTCACGGTCTGCGTAACGACGGGGATGCCGGCGAGCTTGCCGAGCGTATCGGTATTGGAGAGGAATTTGTCGCGCGCGGGCACGTCGCCGCGTTTGTAGTTGACTGCCTTCGCGCGCAGCATCAGGTGCGGAAAATCCACGTTCCACGGATGCGGCGGCACATACGGGCATTTGGTCATGTAGCAGAGGTCGCACAGATAACACTGGTCGACGACCTTGCCGAAGTTCGCCTTGTCGACGTCATGCGCTTCGCCGGTGTCGGTTTCATCGACGAGATCGAAGAGCGCCGGAAACGCGCCGCAGAGCGACACGCAGCGGCGGCATCCCGCGCAGATGTCGAAGACGCGGGTCAATTCCTGATCGAGTGCGTTCTGGTCGTAAAAGGCATCCGACTGCCAGTTGAGCGGATGACGGGTGGGCGCTTCGAGGCTGCCTTCTTTATGGGGCATGTAGTCCGGCTCCTGTTCGATGACCGCGCTCATCAAAAGCGGAACGCGCACGCACGGACGATTTCTTTCGCCGATGCGCGCGCATTCCGTGCGCCGGTTTTGGACTACCGGCGCGCCGTACGTCGTCGGAAAGGCGGAACGGCGCAAAGGCCGCGCCGCCGTTCCGCGTCAGTCAATCGGTGAGCACTTCGAGCGCTTTGCTATAGCGGTTCGCATGGCTGCGTTCCGCCTTGGCTAGCGTTTCGAACCAGTTGGCGATCTCGTCGAAGCCTTCTTCGCGCGCGGTCTTCGCCATGCCTGGGTACATGTCGGTGTATTCGTGCGTCTCGCCGGCAATCGCCGCTTCGAGATTCAGGCGCGATGTGCCGAACGGCAAGCCGGTTGCCGGATCGCCTACCGCTTCCAGATATTCGAGGTGGCCGTGCGCATGGCCGGTTTCGCCTTCGGCTGTCGAACGAAACAGTGCCGCGACGTCGTTCTGGCCTTCGACGTCCGCCTTCGCTGCGAAATACAGATAGCGACGGTTCGCCTGCGATTCGCCGGCGAATGCGGCCTTGAGATTGTCTTCGGTCTTCGAGCCCTTCAATTGCGTCATCTGTGCCTCCTGCAATACCGGTATTGTGGGGTGCGCGATGGTGGCGAACGGTGGGGGACTTCCGTTCGCGCATGCTGCGGCGCGACGCGCAGGGAGGCGCCGCCTCTCTGAATGTAGAAGTTGCGCGAGCCGTTCCCCAATTGGGTTTTTCAATCTCTCCGATAGTGCGGGTCTGTGCCCAGGTGCGGAATGCGGCGGCATCGTGTAGGGCCTTGCGACAATGCTTGCTGCAATGCAGTGCCGCAAAGATTCAGGGCTTAAGTAAACGTTAAGCTACGGTGACTAGAGTGGTCATTGCTGTACTGCAATGCTTCACATCCACGTTCTCTGGGCCGCTCTGCGGCCCACTTTTTGCGTGACTTTATGTGACGTCAGGGCATTTTCATCGAAGGCGACGCTATACTTTCCGGCCCCTTACGATGCCCTGACAATCGATGAAGAAGTGGTTGCTTTCCCTGCTGTGCGCGGTGGCCGCGCACGCCATCGCCGCACCGTCCTGCCAGCAGTTTCTGCCCGGCGCCCAATGGCCGGTTCTCGCCAACGCGAAGCTCGCGCCGAAAACCCATGTGCTTTGCTACGCCGATTTCGCGGTGCTGCATTCGGGCATCACGCACGGCCCGCTCTGGTCCGCCGAGCATCTGACGCGCAGTCACGTCGAACTCGCTAAAGACGTCGCCCGCACCAATAAATTCTTCGAAGACGACCGCCTGCCGCAAGGCGAAGGCGCAACGCTCGCCGACTATCGCCGCAGCGGTTATGACCGCGGTCATATGAGCCCGGCGGGCAATCGCTGGAACCCGGAAGCGATGGCCGAATCGTTCTCGCTTGCAAACGTCGTGCCGCAAAATCGCGAGAACAACCGGCAGGTGTGGGCACGCATCGAAACGGCGGTGCGCCGGCTGACGGAGAAGTATGGCGACGCGTACGTGATCACCGGGCCATTGTTCGTGGGCAGCCAGCTCGACACCATCGGCGCAACGCGCGTGTTCGTGCCGACGCAGCTCTACAAGGTGGTCTACCTTCCGTCGACGGATACCGCGTTCGCGGTGGTCGTCGATAACGTCGCGACGAATCGCTATGACATGCGCAGCGTGCACGATGTCGAACGGATGACAGGCATGCGTTTTCCGGGCATTCCGGAATCTGCGAAAGACCAGCGGCCAGGAGGACTGAAAGGTGTTTGACGCTTACTCGAACGACGACGACGTGCTCAATATTCAAGGCGACGACTTCACCGTGACGAACGGCACCACGCGCGTCACGTTGTCGGGCTCGCTGGATATCGCGAGAGATCAGCGCGGCCTCAAGGCGGCGCTCACGCTGAAGGCGGCGGTGGATAGCATCGTCGCGGCATTGCAGCGCGAGGCTGCATTGCCGGCGCGCTTGAAGGACGAGCCCGACGCGAAGCCGGGCAAGATCGACAATCCGTTTAACTGATCAGACGCTGGTTCCCGCCAGCGCGCGGAAATCGATCTGATCCGCTGGGATCGCGACGATCGGCACGCCGTAGCTGTCGATATTCGCAAGCGTCACGTTGTGATGCCTGCGAATGCTCGCGGCGTCCGCGTGCGGTTTGTCGTGCGTGGTGTGCGCATCCGCAACGATCGTCACCGGATAGCCGTGCGCCACGGCGCTGCGCACCGTCGCATCGACGCAGAACTCGGTTGCATAGCCACACACCACAAGCTGGTTCACGCCCAGGCGCTTCAACAGCGGTTCAAGCTCGGTCCCGAGAAAAGAGTCACAGGTGCGTTTGTCGATCAGGTGATCGTCGGGCTCCATCTCGAGGGTGTCGAGCAGTTGCCACGCATGCGTATCGCGGACCAGCTCCTCGTCTTCATGCAGGATGAATACGACCGGCACGCCGGCTTCGCGCGCCTGCGACGTCAGCGCGTTGATGCGCGCGGTCACGTTGGCGGCATCGCCGGGCGGCGGATCGGTCGCGATGAGACCGTTCTGGAAATCGATCACGAGCAGAGCAGACGTCATGGCTACCTCGCTGAGGAAAAAACCATTCTAGTCGCTCGCGAGTGACAGGTCTGCACGCTTCCCTTGCAGAAAATGCCGCACGGCCGGATCGCGTTCGAGGCCGATCGCGAGGTCGTATGCAGCCAGCGCGTCCTGCGTTGCGCCGGTGCGCGCAAGCAGATCGGCGCGCGCGGCCCAGTACGGCTGATAGTCGACGAGCCGCGGATCGTCCGCATAAGGTGCGAGCGCATCGAGCGCGGCCTGCGCGCCGTCGCGTTCCGCCAGTGCCACCGCGCGATTCACGGCGACGACCGGCGTCGGCGCGATGGCGAACAGCGCGTCGTACAGGTGGACGACTTCATCCCAGTTCGCGCGATGGGTGCGGCATCGATGCACGTGCGCCGACTGCAACGCGGCCTCCAGCTCGAACCGTCCTAGCGTGCCGAATGCGCTGGCTCGGCGCAGCAATGCATCGGCGGTATCGATCATCGTTGCGTTCCAGCTTGCCGGGTCTTGCGCGGAGAGCGGCACGAACTCGCCGGCTGCGTTGCGGCGCGCGTCGCGGCGGGCGTGCGCGTACAACATGAGCGCGAGCAGGCCGAGCGCTTCGGGTTGATCGGGCATCAGCTCGGTCAGCAGATGCGCGAGGAACAGCGCCTCTTCCGCGAGATCGCGCCGCATCGTGTCGGCGCCGAGCGGATCGGTCCAGCCCTCCGCATACACCGCGTACACGGCTTCGAGCACGGCCGCGAGGCGCTCGGGCAACTCCTCGCGCTCGGGCACGGTGAACGGGATGCCGGCATCGCGGATCTTGTTCTTTGCGCGCACGAGCCGCTTGCTCATCGCGGCAGGCGACATCAGAAACGCGGACGCGATCGTCTTCGCTTCCAGGCCCAACACCACCTGCAGCATCAGCGGCGTGCGAATGCCTGCTTCGAGCGCCGGGTGCGTGCACGCGAACAGCAGCGCGAGACGGCGGTCGGGTAACGCGCTTGCGTTGCCTGCGTCTGCGCTTTCATCCAGTTCGTCGAAGAGAATCGCGAGCTGGTTCGCGACGTCGTCACCCACCATGCGATGTCGCACGCCATCGATCGCCTTGCGGCGCGCCACCGTCATCAGCCACGCTTCAGGGTTCGCCGGGCAGCCGCGCTCGGGCCAGTCCGCGAGCGCGGCGGCGAAGGCTTCGGCGAGCGCGTCTTCGGCCGCGGCGACATCGCGCGTGCGCATCGCCAGCAACGCGACGAGCTTGCCGTAGCTGCGGCGCGCGACGGCCTCCGCGATCGCATGGGCGTTCGCGTTGGCGCTCGCATTGCTGCACGCGGTGGTGGCGCGCGCATCGCCGCCGCCACCACCGCCGTCGGGCTGCTCGGGTGCGTCGCTAGCGGGCAAGCTCATGGGTGGCTCGCTGCGTGATGCTCACTTCTTGTAGTCCGCCATTTCCCAGATCGGGCGCACTTCCATCAGGCCATGTCCCGCGCCAGGGCAGCGCGACGCCCACGCGATCGCCGAATCGAGATTCGGCACGTCGATCAGGTAGTAGCCGGCTAGCTGTTCCTTCGAATCGGCATAGGGGCCATCCAGCACCTGCGGCTTGCCGTCGACCAGACGCACCGTCGTCGCGGCGCTCGTGTTCTGCAGGCGGTTCGAGCCCACCAGCACGTCGGCTTTACGCAGCGATTCGGTGTACGCCTGATACGCGGCGACGCCCTGCTGCCGCTCGCTGTCGCTCATCTGCTCCCAGGCACCCTCTTGCGAATAGATCATCAACAGGTATTGCATGTGAACCTCCGTCATGGGTTGAGGCGAAACACATTGCGTCGCCACTTCAATGACGCACGAATGAGCCGTCGATGGACAGGCGCGATCGAAATCCGCCTGACATAGCGTTACTTCGCGGACGTCACGGCGGAAACCGCGCCCGCAGCGCCCGGCTCGGCCAGCGCCGCGAGCTTCACCGCATCGACGATCTCGATCTCGCCATAACGCAGCGCGAGCGCACCCTGCATTTCGAACTGGCGCAGGATCTGGTTGGTGGTTTGCCGCGACAGCGCGAGCATCATCGCGAGGTCCTCCTGCGGCACCTTGATGACGCGGCGCTTTGGCGAGTCTTCGGGGCTGATACCTCCACTGTGGCGGAGACCATCGTCGAATCCGCCAGCCATCAGCAGCAGACGTCGCGCGATGCGTTGCGCGGCCGGCAGCAGCGCCGCTTCTTCGATCGCGGCGAATGCGAGCCTGAGCTTGCCCGTCAGCAGCAGACCGAACGCGTGCCAGTAATCCGGCCGCGCGGCCAGTAACGTGGTCAACGCGGCGCGCGGCGTATGAAACAGCACGCTGTCGCGCTCGGCGTATGCATCGTGGGTCCGCGCGCCGCCATCGAACAGCGTGATTTCGCCGAACCAGTTCACCGGCTCAATCACCGCCAGCAGCGCTTCCTTGCCGGCGAAACTCGCCGCGCCGATGCGGATCAGACCGTCCAGCACGCAGTACAGGCCATCGTCGGGATCGCCGCGCATGAAGAGCCGCTCGCCGGCGGCGCGCTTCACGACGCGGCCGTTCGCCTTCAGCCAGTCGCGCAGATCGGCGGGAATCGCCTGAAACCATGCGCTGCGCGACAGCGCGGCTTCGGCGGCATCGCGCGTGGCATCGTGGGGCGGCGAAGAGGCATCCGGACGCATGACCGTGTCTAGCGGGTTCGCAAATGGTGGGATGAGGTGGACCACGAGCGGCAAATACAGCGAATGCGGCGAATTGTCGGCTACCCGAAGGTCTCGTGGCCCGATCCCCGCGATTATGATGATTTTGGAGACGGAGCGGCACCCATGCGAACGCTGACTGAACAACTCACCCAATACGCGGCCTACCACCGCGACCGGCGCAGCATCGCGACGCATTTCGTCGGCATTCCGATGATCGTCGTCGCGCTTGCGGTGCTGTTGAGCCGGCCAGCCTTCGCTGTCGGCACATGGTTCGTGCCGCTGTCGCCCGCGTGGGTGCTGTTCGTGGCAGCCACGCTGTACTACCTCGTGCTCGACGTTCCGCTCGGCTTGATGATGGCGGTGTTTTCCGCGCTGTGTCTCACGTTCGGCGCGTGGCTCGCCGCGATGAGCACCGCGACGTGGCTCGCGAGCGGCATCGGGCTCTTCGTGATCGGCTGGGTGTTCCAGTTCATCGGCCACGCGGCCTACGAGCATCGCAAGCCGGCATTCGTCGACGATGTGATCGGCTTGCTCATCGGACCGTTGTTCGTGCTCGCCGAGGCGTTGTTTGGCTTCGGCTGGCGCCCGTCGATGCGCGAGGCAATCGAAGCGAAAGTCGGCCCGACGCGGATCAATCCGCCGCACGCCGTGGCGCAGTCGAAGTGAAGTGATCGTCACAACGCTCGCGCTGGCGCGAGCGTCGCCGTTCTACGCCGCCATGGCACCGGTTGTCACCGCGCCGGCAAGCGAATGAACCGCACGCTATGCAGCGCGGTGAGCGCCACCGCGATCCAGATCGGCACATACGTGCCGAGTTGCTGCGCCGTCAGCGTCTCGCCGAGCACCGTCACGGAGATGAGCACGAGCAGCACGGGCTCCACATAACCCAGGATGCCGAAGAGCGCCATCGGCAGCAGACGGCTCGCCTTCAGGTAGCACGCGAGCGCCGTCGTGGACAGCAGGCCGAGCCCCGGCAGCAGCAACGCCCACATCTCGGCGCGCGCGGCCACGATGGGCAGCGTGCCGCCCGCCACGATCTGCCAGATCGCGACCGGCTGCATCAGCACGACTTCGGCGGCGAACGCCGTCAGCGAGTCCGCGCCGACCTTTCTACGCAGCACGAAATACGGCGGATAGCCGAGCGCGACGAGCAGCGTCGGCCATGAAAACGCGCCGCTCACGAACAGTTCGTGCACCACGCCGAGCGCCGCGCAACCCACCGCGAGCCACTGCAATCCATCGAGCCGCTCGTGGTAGTAGAAGCGCCCGACCAGCACCATCACGAGCGGCAGCAGAAAGTAGCCGAGCGACACTTCGAGCATGCGCCCGTGCAGCGGCGCCCACATGAACACCCACAGTTGCAGGCCGAGCAGCGTCGCGGTCACGATCAGCGAGAGCCCGACGCGCACGTCCGAGACGGCGCGCAACGCCAGCTCGCGCAATGCGGGCAGCCGGCCGCGCAGCGCGATCAGCAGCAAGGCGCCGGGCGCGGTCCACAGCATCCGCCACGCGAAGATATCGAGTCCGGTCAGCGGCGCGAGCAGCGTCACGTAGACGGACATCAGCGCGAACTGCGCCGATGCAACTACGGACAACGCAATGCCGCGCCCCGGTTCATAGGAAGGATTCATCTGTGTCCCCGTTGCGAATGGCGCACGTCGAACGGCACGCGGGCGCGGCGCAACGAGGTAGCGAGTCGGCAATTCATGTTGTGCTTGTAGAGATCGCGTCGCGAATGGTGCGGCGCGAAGCCCGCATTCTAGTCGTTTGTAAGCTGGTTGTCGGGGCTGAACGCGGGATCACGGGTGATTGCACTAACGCGTGCCCATCGTTTGTGTGCGACGCGCCATGCACGATTTGCGGCAATGGACTACAAAGGAACTTCATGCGCGTCCGCCGCAGGGTCTGACGACAACGGTTGACAGCTACTGTCAGCCTGTCACAGGACGGTCGCGCATTCGCGGCAAGCTCGTTGCCTGCTTCCTGGCTTGTCACCCCCGGCCGATGCGCCGGCCACGCCTCGCGGTCGTCGAAGACCGTCCATCGCGCAGCACGTTGCGGATGGCGCGCGTTTTGCGCACCTCCGCTCCCACACTGTTGCGCCACGCAGTGTCCACCGATGGCGCGGCACCCCGCCGCGTTTCTACGATCAACCGGATCGAACCAGGATCCCCACGGAGACAGCATGACCCAGCCTGCCCTGTCCCATGCCGTGAACACCGCGTTCGCGAACGATGTCCGCGCTGGTCTTACGCACGCGCCACAAAAAGAGTTGCCGTCGATGTATCTGTATGACGAAGTGGGCTCGGCCCTCTTCGAGGTGATCACGGCGCTGCCCGAATACGGCGTGACGCGCTCGGAGGAGCAGCTCCTCACGCGTCACGCAAATGACATCGTCGCGGCGTTGCCGCACGATGTGACCGTCGCCGAACTCGGCAGCGGCAGCGGCCGCAAGACGCGTCGCATTCTCGAGGCGCTGAGCCGCAAGCGCCCCACTTCCGCGACCTCGTACTGCCCGATTGAAATTTCGCGCACCGCGTTGCAATTGTGTCGCCGCGAGCTGGGCGACATCGAGCGCATCGCGATCGTCGGTTACGAGCGCGATTACCTCGCGGGTCTCGCGGAGGTGAGCAGCGAGCGCAAACCGGGCGAACCGCTGCTCGTGCTGTTTCTCGGCAGCACGATCGGCAATTTCGGCCGGCTCGCGGGCACGCGCTTTCTGCGCGACATCCGCCAGATGCTGAAGCCGGGCGACATGCTGCTGCTCGGCACCGACCTCGACAAGCCGGTCGATACGCTGGTCGATGCGTACGACGATCCGGTCGGCGTCACGGCGGCGTTCAATCTGAACCTGCTTGCGCGCATCAATCGCGAGCTGGACGGCGATTTTCCGCTCGACGCGTTCGAGCACGTCGCGCGCTTCAATCGCGACGCCCGCAGCATCGAGATGCATCTGCGCGCAACGCGCCGCGTGACCGCGCACGTGCGCGCCGCGAACCTGACGGTGACGCTCGAGGAAGGCGAGACGATCTGGACGGAAAGCAGCCACAAATATCGCGTCGAGGAAATCGATGCGATGGCACACGATGCGGGCTTCGGCTGCGAACAGCAGTGGATCGAGCGCGATTGGGGGTTTGCCGAGAGTCTGCTGGTTGCGCGCTAGCGCTCTATCGGCTTGCAGCTGCGGCTGGGGCGAGCGACTATCGCCTCAGCTGCGCTTGTCGCGCTCAGTGCTGCTCGAAGCGCTCGAAGCGCTTGTCGGTGTGGCGCTCTTCGCCGGCCACGTCGGTGACACGCGCCGCCGGCGGCCCGTGACGCAGCCATGACAACATCCGGTCGATCTGGTTGGCCGACCCCTGCAGCATCGCTTCGACGGAACCGTCTTCGAGATTCGCCACCCATCCGCGGATGCCGAGCGCGTGCGCCTGCCGCACGGTCGCATGCCGGAAGCCCACCCCCTGCACCATTCCGCGCACCTTCACGTAGTAGGTTTCGATCCGATCGTCGAGGTTGGGACTCGTCATGCGTGGGGCTCCGTGTTGCTCATGCGCGTAAAAAAATTGCGGTGGTTCATATCGCGGCATTGTAGTCGCGCTTGCGCGATGCTGCGTCCGCGGTCGTGACGCGTGGCCTGGCTTGGCCTCGCTCGCGCTTCGCGCTTTGTAGTTCGCGCTTCGCGACGCCGCGCACGAATCGCGCCGCATACGTCCGCCGACTATGGTTCGCCATTTGCTAGATGATTGAGACTGGCTCAGGAACCAATTGCGCCCCTTCGCTGCCTCAATCTTTCAGCCTGATTGATCTACACAATGACGTCCCGTCCCGCGGCGGACGTGCATGATCGCCACCGGTGGAATGCATCGCCCCGCGTACAATGCCCCGTTCCGCGCCGTCCCGTACGGCGTTCGGCCGCCGCGAGCGGCGTGTGGTCGGCTGCCTGGCGTGACCGCGCGCCGCCGGAGCGGCAGCAGTCTTCGTCGCCCACTTCATATGTAGGGAACTCCAAAGGCATGTCCCAATTGCAACGCGATACGGTGCTCATCACCGGCGCATCCGGATTCGTCGGTTCGGCCGTGGCCCGCATCGCGCAACAGAAAGGGTTCGCGGTGCGCGTACTGGTGCGCGCCACGAGCCCGCGTCTCAATCTGCAGGACCTCGACGCCGAGGTGATGCTCGGCGACATGCGCGACGAAATGTCGATGCGCACCGCGCTGCGCGGCGTGCGCTATCTGCTGCACGTCGCCGCCGACTACCGGCTGTGGGCGCCGGACCCGACGGAAATCGAGCGCGCGAACGTGGAAGGCGCGCTCGCCACGATGCGCGCGGCGCTCGCGGAAGGCGTCGAACGCATCGTGTACACCAGCAGCGTCGCGACACTGAAGGTGTCGGCATCCGGCGAGTCGTCCGACGAGACGCACCCGCTGGCGGCGGACCAGGCGATCGGCGTGTACAAGCGCAGCAAGGTGCTCGCGGAGCGCGCGGTGGAACGGATGATCGAAGCGGACAAGCTGCCGGCGGTGATCGTCAATCCGTCCACGCCAATCGGCCCGCGCGACGTGAAGCCGACGCCCACCGGCCGCATCATCGTCGAAGCGACGCTCGGCAAGATTCCCGCGTTCGTCGATACCGGCCTCAATCTCGTGCACGTCGACGATGTGGCAGCGGGTCACTTCCTCGCGCTCGAACGCGGCATAGTGGGCGAGCGTTACGTGCTGGGCGGCGAGAACCTGCCGCTGCAGACCATGCTGGCCGACATCGCATCGATGACAAACCGCAAGCCGCCAACCATCGCCTTGCCGCGCTGGCCGTTGTACCCGATCGCGATGGGCGCGGAAGTGGTTGCGCAGTTCACGAAGCGTGAGCCGTTCGTGACCGTGGACGGCCTGAAAATGTCGAAGAACAAGATGTATTTTTCATCGGCGAAAGCGGAGCGGGAGCTCGGCTATCGCGCGCGACCCTATCGCGAAGGGCTGCGCGATGCGCTGATGTGGTTCCAGCAGGCGGGGTACTTGAAGTGAAGTGGTGATTGGCGCCGCGTGTTGTGCGCGGCGCAGCGCGGCGAGAATTGCGCCGCGCCTCGCGTCGTCATCATCAAAGCATGCGATAGATGCGGTTGAACACCACGCGGTTGCGGAACAGCCGCGCGAACCACGCACACAGTCCGCCGATCACGCCCGCCGCCGCGACGA
Organism: Paraburkholderia phosphatilytica; assembly: GCF_003443895.1. Taxonomy (GTDB): domain Bacteria; phylum Pseudomonadota; class Gammaproteobacteria; order Burkholderiales; family Burkholderiaceae; genus Paraburkholderia; species Paraburkholderia phosphatilytica. Next base: position 21,289 of record NZ_QQOA01000042.1, read on the forward strand.
TGCCGAGCCACGGCAACGCGGTCAGCGCGCTCACTTCGATTCCCACGAACGTCGCCGCCATCAGCACGAGCAGGATCAGCGTGGGCGGTGTGCCGTATTCGATTTCCGCGTGGCATTCGCGGCAGATGTGGACGCCGCGCGGTACGTGATGATGGCAATGAGGGCAGATCAGGTGATGTGACATGGCTTGCTCCGAAAGTCATGAGAGGCCCAGGCACCTCGCCAGACATCCGCATCGCCGCACCACCTTCCCGTGCATTTTTGCGATTGCGTGTCTCCGCTCGAACGAGCAGTGGACCAGCACGCACATGTTTTCAGGATGGGAAGGTCGGTCCCATCAGCACAGTCCTAATCTCAAAAAAGCGTGATCGCCGAGGGTCTGGCAGACGCAGCGATCGCTGCTGCGCCACTCGCTCGAAGCGGCGCTGTTTGCACGCACTTTGTTACAACGTCCGCAACGACGCGACGGGTTCGCGCGGACGTGTAGCGGGTAAAATCGCGGGTCTTATCAGAGAAACCGCCGTATGAATCTTCAGGAACAGATAGGCGCGCTCGACGTCGGGGTCGATCAGCTCATTCGCACCGTCGAAGTGCTCGCGCTACGCCCCGCACCGGATGCAGCCGCGCAGCCGGCAGACGATGCCGTAGCCGGCACCGGCGCGTCGCCGGACAACGCCGCGCCGGAGCAGCACGATCAGCACGCGCCGCAAGCCGAGCAAGCGGATGCGGAAGCCAATGCCGCCGCGCAGGAGAAGCCCGCGCTGAGACTCGCGCGCCCGAGCCAGAACGAAATCACGATGACGATCGGCGACCAGACGGTGTCGCTGAACACGCTGCAGATCGGTCAGCTGATCGAAGAGCTGGCGAACGCGCGCGCGTCGATGACGCCCGAGCCGCCGCCGAATCTTCCGCAGGGCTGGCGCTTCGTGTCGACGAAAAATCCGATGATGGCGGTGCAAAAGCAGTCGAATGGCGACCGTCTGCTGGTGATGCGGCACACGGGCCACGGCTGGGTGCCGTTCACGTTCTCGCCGGATATCGCGGTTCAGTTGCATCTGCTGTTGACGCAGGGTTGAGCCGCATGTGAAAAGCGGTGCGGCCAGCCGCTCGATCAAAGCCACGCCAACCGCTCAGGCGAACACTACTGCCCTGTCCGCTTCAACGCCGCTTCAACGCTCCTGCACCGGCGCCTGCACGCGCGCCTTCCACTGGCCGCCCTTGCCGCTCCAGTACCGCACCGCCGAGCCGATCGTCGCGCTGACGTAGAACAGCGCGATGAGCGGCAGGAACGGCGCCCACAGCGGCGAGCGCCGGTAGTACTGCAGCATCGGCGCGTACGCGACGCACATCGCCGCCCAGGCGAGCCACGCGGGCCAGTCGCGCGGACCCGCGGCGAGCGCCGCGACGGGCGGCAACAGATAGATGATCGTCATGCCGAGCAGCGTGCCGAGCAGCAGCAGCGGCGAGTAGCGCAGCTGCGTGAACGCGGTGCGCGCGATCATGTTCCAGATCTCCTTCCAGCTGTCGTACGGGCGCAGCGACACGCTGCGCGCCGCCACATCGAGCCGGATCGGATGGCGGCCTTCGCCGCGGTGCTTGATGAGCGCCGCGAGCGTGCAGTCGTCGATCAGCGCACCGCGGATCGCTTCGATTCCGCCCGCTTCTTCCAGCGCCGTGCGGCGCACCAGCATGCAGCCGCCGGCTGCCGCGGCCGTGCGGTTGCGCGGCTGGTTCACCCACGCGAACGGATAGAGCTTCGCGAAGAAGAACACGAACGCCGGAATCAGCGCCTTTTCCCAGAACGAGTCGCAGCGCAGCCGCACCATCAGCGAGACGAGATCGCGCGCTTCGCTTTCCGCTCGCACCACGAGCTGCGTGACCGCATCCGCCGGATGGCCGATGTCGGCGTCGGTCAGGAGCAGGAAGTCGGCGGGCAGGCCGAGCGTGCGGACCGCCTCGATGCCCTGCGACTGTGCCCAGACCTTGCCCGACCAGCCGGCCGGCAGCGGCTTCGCCGTCAGCACCGTCAGGCGGTCGGGGCATTGCAGTTGCAGCGCGGCAGCGCGCGCGGCATCGGCGGTGCCGTCGGTGCTGTGATCGTCGACGACGATCACGTGGAACCCGCCCGCGTAGTCCTGCTGCAACAGCGTCGTGACGGCCTCTGCGATCATGTCGGCCTCGTTGCGCGCCGGCACCACGGCGACCACCGCGGGCCACGGGTTTGCGTCCGCGCGTACGTTGTCACGCGCCGGCACAGCGAGCGGCGGCGCGGGACGGGTGCGCCAGAAGCCCCCGCGCGCGAACAGCAGCACGCCCCAGATCAACAGCGACAGACACGACAGCAGAAACACGAGATCGAACTCCAGAGCCTTCATGCACTTCCTTCGATGGATGGCGCGCGCACGCCCACGCGCCCAGACAGCCACATTGCAACAGTTCGGGCCGCGACGATGCACCAGTCCGGCAGGTCGAGCGCAGGGCGCTGCCGGAACACGTCGTAGCCGGCTTTCTCGATGCGCTCGAGGATGCGCAGACCGCCATGCACGACGCCACAGAGTTGCAGGCCGAAGCGGCCCGGAAAACGCCGCGCGAGCGGCGCGCCGCGCACCAGCAGTTCCCGCGCGACGGCCACCTCGTGGCGCATCAGCGCGCGCCACGCATCGTCCACCTTGCCGCGCGCGATCGCCGTCTCGCTCACGCCGAAGCGCGCGAGGTCGGCCTGCGGAATGTACAGGCGTCCGCGCTGCCAGTCCTGCGCGACGTCCTGCCAGAAATTGACCAGTTGCAGGCCGGTGCAGATTGCGTCAGAGTCGGCAAGATTTTCCGGCGTCGCGAGACCGAACAGATGCAGCGTCAGGCGCCCGACCGGATTCGCCGCGTGACGGCAGTACTCGTACAGCGCCGGCCGCTCGGCATAACGATGCACGTCGATGTCCTGTTCGCACGCGGCAATCAGCTCGTGAAACGGCTCGAGCGGCAATTGATATTGCGCGACGACGCCGGCGAGCCGCTCGAACAGCAGCGGATGCACGGGCGCGGGCTCACCCGCGGCCACCGCATCGAGACCCGCGCGCAGATCCGCGAGGCTCGCGTGGCGCGCGGCCGGGCTCCAGTCGCCTTCGTCGACGATGTCGTTCGCCGTCCGCGTGACGTGGTAGATCACGCCGAACGGCGCGCGCAGCGCCCGTGGCAACAGGGCGGGCGCGACCGGCAGCGTCTCGTAGTGGTCGACTTCCATGCGCGAGGTCTCGGGTTCTCGGATCGCTTCGTAATGCAGGTGTAAGCCATCAAGGCAGGGCCAGACATTTTAAGGGTTCAAAACACGCGTTGCAGACTGCATTAATGCAAGAACTCGTTACGAGCCGTGGTATGGCTGTAAAGCAAAGGCGCGTCGATAGCGTTAGAATGCGCACCTGGTTTCGCAGTGCCGGCTGGATATCGAAGCGTATCGGCCTTGGTTTTAAATATGATGATCGCGGCGATTCGGTCGTTTTTTCCGGCTTGATTCGGACCCGCGTCAGTGGAGTTCGCCAGCCTATGCGAGTCATCCTTGCTCAACCCCGCGGCTTTTGTGCGGGGGTGGTCCGCGCGATCGAGATCGTCGATCGCGCGTTGCAGCAGCACGGCGCTCCCGTGTACGTGCGCCACGAAATCGTTCACAACCGGCACGTCGTCGAGAACCTGCGCCAGAAGGGCGCGCGTTTCGTCGAAGAGCTGGACGAGGTGCCCGCGGGCGCTGTCACCATCTTCAGCGCGCACGGCGTCGCGCAGACGGTCGAACGCGCCGCGGAGCAACGCAATCTGGACGTGCTGGACGCTACCTGCCCGCTCGTCACGAAGGTGCATGTACAGGGCCGTCAGTACGTCGCGGCTGGCCGTACGCTGATCCTGATCGGCCACGCGGGCCATCCGGAAGTGGAAGGCACGATCGGCCAGATTCCCGGCAAGGTGATGCTCGTGCAGAGCGAGGCCGACGTCGCGAAGCTCGATCTGCCGCTGGACGCGCCGCTCGCGTATGTCACGCAAACTACCCTTTCGGTGGACGACACGCGTGGCATCATCGATGCGCTGCTGGCGAAGTTCACGGACATCGTCGGTCCGGATACGCGCGACATCTGCTACGCCACGCAGAATCGCCAGGCCGCCGTGCGCGAACTGAGCGCGCAGGTCGACGTGCTGCTGGTGGTCGGCGCGACGAACAGCTCGAACTCGAACCGTCTGCGCGAGATCGGCAGCGAAACCGGGGTGCCGAGCTACCTCGTGGCGGATGGCTCGGAAGTGAAGGGCGAATGGTTTGCCAATGCGCACACGGTCGGTATCACGGCCGGCGCGTCGGCGCCCGAAGAAATGGTCGAACACGTCATTAATGCGCTGCGCGCACTCGGTCCCGTCGAAGTGACGACGATGACCGGACGTGAAGAGAAGGTCGAATTCAAGCTGCCGTCGAAGCTGATGCAAGCGCTCGCGGCTCGCGAAGTTTAAGGAGGACACGTCTTGTCTATTCCGCTGCTACAGAAGGTCCGGGTTGGCGCCTACATCACGCGCCAGCACATGAAAGGCAACAAGCGCTATCCGCTCGCACTGATGCTCGAGCCGCTGTTCCGCTGCAACCTCGCGTGCAACGGCTGCGGCAAGATCGACTATCCGGATCCGATCCTGAACCAGCGTCTGTCGCTCGCCGAGTGCCTCGAAGCCGTCGACGAATGCGGCGCGCCGGTGGTGTCGATCGCCGGTGGCGAGCCGCTGCTGCACAAGGAAATGCCGCAGATCGTGAAGGGCATCATGGCGCGCAAGAAGTTCGTGTACCTGTGCACGAACGCGCTCCTGATGGAAAAGAAGATGGACGACTACGAGCCGAGCCCGTACTTCGTCTGGTCGGTGCACCTCGACGGCGACAAGGAGATGCACGATCACTCGGTGTCGCAGGACGGCACCTACGACAAGGCCGTCGCCGCGATCAAGGAAGCGAAGCGCCGCGGCTTCCGCGTCAACATCAACTGCACGCTGTTCAACGACGCGGTGCCGGAACGCGTGGCCGCGTTCTTCGACACGGTCGGCCCGATCGGCGTGGACGGCATCACCGTGTCGCCCGGCTACGCGTACGAACGCGCGCCGGACCAGCAGCACTTCCTGAACCGCGACAAGACGAAGCAGCTGTTCCGCGAGATCTTCAAGCGCGGCGACAACGGCAAGAAGTGGTCGTTCAGCCAGTCGAGCCTGTTCCTCGACTTCCTGGCCGGCAACCAGACCTACGAATGCACGCCGTGGGGCAACCCGGCGCGCACGGTGTTCGGCTGGCAGAAGCCGTGCTATCTGGTCGGCGAAGGCTATGTGAAAACCTTCAAGGAGCTGATGGAAACCACCGAGTGGGAGAAGTACGGCACCGGCAACTACGAGAAGTGCGCGGACTGCATGGTCCACTGCGGCTTCGAGGCCACCGCCGTGATGGACACCGTCTCGCATCCGCTGAAGGCGCTGAAGGTCGCGATCCGCGGCGCAAAAACGGAAGGCGCGTTCGCGCGCGACATTCCGCTCGACAAGCAACGCCCGGCCGACTACGTGTTCTCGCGCCACGTCGAAATCAAGCTCGAGGAAATCAAGCACGCCGCTTCGTCGAAGAAGCCGGCCACGGTTTCGGCGCACTGAGAGGGCGAACTTGTGCTGGCTTCGCGCCAGCACATTTGATTGCCGCTCGATTGCTCATGAACGCGCCGCGTCGCTCCGACCGGCGCGTTTTTACATGGCGACCCGGGTAAAAAAGGGCGCAACGGTCATGGCCGCTGCGCCCTTTCGTTTAGCTTTACGCCGACGGTGTCGGCCGGGTCAGTCGGCCGTGAGCTGGTTGTGGTTCGTCAGATACTTGATCAGAGCGTCGATCCCGCCCTTGTTGATCTGCTCGGCGAACTGGGTCTGATAAACCTGGATCAGCCACGCGCCCGACATGTTGATGTCGTAGATCTTCCAGCCCGACGGACCCCTGGTGAGGCGGTAGTCGACCGAATCGTCGTTGTTGCGGCTCAGCACGTGCGACTGCACGACCGCATCGTTCGCGTTCCCGCCGGCCGACGTCGCGCCGAACTTGAACGTGACGGCCTGATCGCGCAGCTGCGACAGCGACACCGCATAGGTATGCGTGAGCAGCAGCGTGAACTGGTCGTAAAGCTGCTTCTGCTGGTCCGGCGTGGCTTGCGACCACGCCTTGCCGACGGCGATGCGCGTGGTGCGCTGGAAATCCGTAGCCGGCAGGAAGTGCGTCTGCACGACCTGGGTGATCTTCGCCATGTCGCCGCCGCGCGCCTGCGGATCGGCTTTCATCGCGTTGACCGTGCCCTCGACCGCGTTCTTCACGACCGCATCGGGCGCGGATTGTGCGAATGCTGCGGTCGATACGACCGCGGCGGCGATAAAAGCAGAGAAATAACGTTTCATACGCGAAAGCACCCAGAAGTTCGATGGCGCCGCCACCAGGCGGCACAGCGAAGGACCAGTATACCGGCATCGTCCCGACGCCCCCCGCCAAGGCAGCAGCGGCAACCGCAGCCCGACCGGCGAGGCGGGACGCGGCGTCGGTATACTTGTGCCCTTCCGTCACTTACGCACCACTTACGCCTTCCGGCACAGGGCTCGTCCCGCGTTCATGCTCAAGCCATACATCATTCGCCTTGTCGCCATATCGGTACGCTACCCGCTCTGGGTGGTCGTCGTTTCGCTGCTGCTCGCCGTGCTGTCCGGCAACTACGTGGTCCACCACTTCAAGATCAACACCGACATCGCCAACCTGATCGAGTCGGACAGGCAGTGGGCGACGCTCGATCACGCGATGGACGCCGCGTTCCCGCAGCAAGGCCAGACCACGCTCGTCGTGGTGGAAGCGCATGCACCCGAATTCGCCGATGCGGCCGCGAACGCGCTGACCGCCGAATTGCAGAAGGACACGCGTGCGTTCACGTCGGTTTCGCAGCCGGCAGGCGGCGCGTTCTTCGAGCGCAACGCGCTGCTGTTCGCGCCGCTCGACGACGTAATGAGCACCACCGCGCAGCTCGTGCAGGCCAAGCCGCTCGTCAACCAGCTCGCGCACGATCCGAGCCTGACGGGCCTCGCCGGCACGCTGACCACGAGCCTGCTGCTGCCGTTGCAGAGCGGCCAGATCAAGCTGCCCGACATGGCCGAGCTGCTCGGCCGCAGCGCGACGACGCTCGACGCCGTGCTCGCCAGCAAGCCCGCCGCGTTCTCGTGGCGCGCGCTGGTCGACAAGGACGTCGCGACCAATCCGGCGCGCGCGTTCATCACCGTGCAGCCGGTGCTCAACTACGAAGCGATCTCGGCAGGCGCAGGCGCCTCGCAGGCCATCCGCGACGCCGCCGCGCGGCTGCATCTGGACGCGCGCTACGGCGCGACGATCCGGCTCACCGGCGAACAGCCGCTCGCCGACGAGGAATTCGCGTCCGTCGAAGATGGCGCCACATTGAACGGCATCGGCACGTTCATCGTCGTGCTGGTGATCTTGTGGCTCGCGCTGCGCTCGGGCCGGATGATCGTCGCGGTGTTCATCACGCTGTTCGTCGGGCTCGCGATCACGGCGGCGCTCGGCCTGATGATGGTGAGCGCGCTAAACATGATCTCGGTGGCGTTCATGGTGCTGTTCGTCGGGCTCGGGGTGGATTTCGGCGTGCAGTTCGGCGTGAAGTATCGCGAGGAGCGCTTTCGCGACGACCGGCTCGACGTCGCGCTGCTGAACACCGCGCGCAGCATCGGCGTGCCGCTGACGCTCGCGGCGATCGCGGTGGCCGAGAGCTTCTTCTCGTTCCTGCCGACCGCCTATCGCGGCGTGTCGGAACTCGGCCAGATCGCGGGCGTCGGCATGTTCGTCGCGTACCTCACGAACATGACGCTGCTGCCGGCGCTGCTGAAGCTGTTCGCGCCGCCCGGCGAGCCCGAGCCGCCCGGCTTCAAGCGCCTAGCGCCCGTCGACGATTACCTGGACCGCAACCGCAAGCCGGTGCTGATCGCGACGCTCGTGATCGTGGTCGGCGCGCTGCCGCTCCTCACGCATCTGCGCTTCGACTTCAACCCGCTGCATCTGAAGGACCCACATACGGAATCGATGGCGACGCTGCTGTCGCTGAAGGATTCGCCCGAGGCGGCGGTGAACAACGTGCATACGCTCGCGCCGTCGCTTGCCGAGGCCGATGCGATCAAGGCGAAGCTCGCGAAGCTGCCGGAAGTTGGCCGTATCACGACGCTGTCCACCTTCATTCCACCCGACCAGCCGCAGAAGCTGCAGCTGATTTCGGCGGCCGCGCAGCAACTGCTGCCGGTGCTCACGCAGCCCGCGGCGCCGCCCGCAACGGATACGGTTCGCGTCGCGGCGCTGAAGCGCGCGGCGAATGCGCTCGAGCTCGCTTCGGAGGATCATCCAGGTGCGGGCGCCGCCGAAGCGACGCATCTGTCGAACACGCTGCGCAAGCTGGCCGCCGCCGACGCAGCCACGCGCGATCGCGCGGAAACGGCGATGTCCGACACGCTGAAGCTCGCACTCGCGCAGCTCGCGGCGCTGCTGCAGCCGGCCAGCATCACGCGCGACAACCTGCCGCCCGCGATCGTGCGCGACTGGGTCGCGCCGAACGGCCAGGCGCAGGTCGATATCGCGCCGAAGGTGCCGCCGGGCGTCGATCCGAACGACGACACCATGCTGGCCCGCTTCGCGCACGCGGTGAAGGCGGCGGAGCCCGGTGCGATCGGCGGACCGATCTCGATCCTGCATTCCGCTGATACGATCATCAAGGCGTTCCTGCAGGCCGCGTGCTGGGCGGTGCTGTCGATCACGATCCTGCTGTGGATCACGCTGCGCCGCTTCGGCGACGTGTTGCGTACGATGATTCCGCTGCTGGTGTCGGCGGTCGTGACGCTGGAACTATGCGTCGTGTTCGGCATGCCGCTCAACTTCGCGAATATCATCGCGTTGCCGCTAATGCTCGGCGTGGGGGTCGCGTTCAAGATCTACTTCGTGATGGCGTGGCGCAACGGCCAGACCGGCCTGCTGCAATCGAGCCTCACGCACGCCGTGATGTTCAGCGCCGCGACCACTGCGACCGCGTTCGGCAGCCTGTGGCTGTCGCACCATCCGGGCACGTCGAGCATGGGACGGCTGCTGGCGCTGTCGCTGGCGTGCACGCTGACCGGAGCGGTCGTGTTCCAGCCGGTACTGATGGGCAAACCGCGCGTGAAGCGCAAGACGAAAGAAAGGCAGGGGATCGACGGATGAAGATGCGAATCGCCCCGCTGGCACTGGTCGCCGCGGGCCTCATGAGCGGCTGTGCCACCGGACCGAACCGGACGCCGGGCGATCCGCTCGAGCCGATGAACCGCACGATCTACAAGTTCAACGACGCGCTCGACCGCACCGTTGCGAAGCCGATCGCGAAGGGCTACCAGAAGGTCACGCCGCAGCCGGTCCGCACGGCCGTCGACAACTTCTTCTCGAACATCGGCGACCTTGACAACTTCGCGAACAACCTGCTGCAGCTGAAGATCACCGACGCGACCGAAGACCTGATGCGCGTCGCGATGAACACGGTGTTCGGTATCGGCGGCCTGATCGACTTCGCGACGCCCGCCGGTCTGCCGAAGCACAAGCAGGACTTCGGCCTGACGCTCGGCCGTTGGGGCATGCCCTCGGGGCCGTATCTGGTGCTACCGTTCTTCGGTCCGAGCTCGTTCCGCGACGCGACCGGGCTCGCGGTGGACGTGCGCTTCAATCCGATGAATTACCTCGACAATTCGGCGAGCTATCCATTGTGGGCGCTGCAGTTCATCAGCGCGCGCGCGGACATGCTGGGCGCGACCGATCTGCTGCAGACCGCGGCGCTCGATCCGTATTCGTTCGTGCGCGACGCGTACACGCAGCAACGGCGCGCAAGACTCCAGCAAGGCTCGACGACGAACAACAACAACGTGCCGCTGCCGAACTACGGCGATCCGGGCGCGGCCACGCCGGGCTCGACCACGCCGGCGCCGGGCGGCGCGAACGGGTCGCACGAGCCGTCGGGGTCGTCGAATGGTCTGCCGAACTATACGGACCCGGGCGATAGCGGAGCGGCGCCTGCGGGCAGCACATCGAACGGGCTGCCGAATTACACCGATCCCGGCGCGAGCAGCCCTTCACCGGCCAGCGCAGCGGGTACCGCGGGCAAGTAACGCCGCCTGTTGTCGAGGTAAGGCGGAGCGTCAGCTGGGCCGCAGCGCGCCAGCGTGTTCCATCGCGTGACGGGCCTGCACCAGCGACGCTTTCGCCGCCTTCGCATCGCCCGCCAGCCGCAGCAGCGCACCCAGTTGCGAGGGCTGCCGCAGCAGCTCACGCAGGATCGGCCCGATGGCCGTCTTGCCGTCTTCGCCGAAACCGGCCGTGGCGGCCGATGGCAATGTGAGCGAAGCCGGATCGACGATCGCGCGGCACACCGCGAACGGCAACCCACGCGACTTCGCGATCGCACCGGCCAGATGCGATTCCATATCCACCGCAAGCGCGCCCGACGCGCGATGCAGCGCGGCCTTGTCCTGCGCGTCGACGAGCGGCGCGCTCACTGCCGCCTGCACGCCGATCTGCAGCTTCGCCGCGAGCGGCGACGCGGCGAGCGCGGCCTCGATGCGCTCGGTCCATTCCGCGTCGGTATCGAGCCGGCCGAACGGTCCATCGACCGCTTCCGCGACGACGATCGTTCCGGGCTCCAGCGCCGGCGCGAGACCGCCCGCCGTGCCGAAGCTCAGGATGCCGCTCGCGCCGCGCGCCACCGCGTCGCTCAGCGCGCGCTCCAGCAGGTCGCCGCGCGACGCATACACCGTCTCGACGCCGTGACCGCGCGCAATGCGCGCCTCGAACGCCATCCCGCTAACGACGATCACCGGCAATGTGGCGGCGGTGGGAGCAAGCGTCATCGCGTCGCGCGCCGTCATCACATGCCGACCATCACGCGCGTTTCGCCGTCGCGTTTCAGGTTGCGGTAGCGGGCGAGCGCCCACAGCGGGAAGAACTTGCGATAGCCGTGGTAGCGCAGATAGAACACGCGCGGGAAGCCGGTCGCGGTGAAGCGCGTTTCGTCCCACAGGCCGTGCTCGCGCTGCTCGCGGATCAGCCATTCGATGCCGCGCGCGACCGCCGGATGATTCACCTCGCCCACGGCCATCAGGCCGATCAGCGCCCACGCCGTCTGCGACGCTGTGCTCGTCGCGCGTTCGTAGCCGCGGTAGTCGAGCTTGTAGCTGGTGCCGTCTTCGCCCCAGCCGCCGTCTTCGTTCTGGATCGACACGAGCCATTGCGCCGCGCGGCGGAAGCACGGATCGTCGTGCGGCATGCCCGCCGCGTTGAGCGCGCACAGCACCGTCCACGTGCCGTAGATGTAGTTCATGCCCCAGCGGCCATACCAGCTGCCGTCCGCTTCCTGCTCGGCCAGCAGATAGTCGTACGCGCGGCGCGCCGGTTCGCTGCTGGCGGGCAGCTCGCCGAGCTGCGCGAGCATCGACAGACACCGGCCGGAGACATCCGCGGTGGGCGGATCGAGCAGCGCGCCGTGATCGGAGAACGGGATGTTGTTCAGGTAGTACTGCGTGTTTTCCGGTTCGAAGGCGCCCCAGCCGCCGTCGCTGCTCTGCATGCCGACCACCCACTCGCGCGCCCGCGCGATCGGCTGGTTATCGGCGTTCGACTTCGTGCCCCACGACTGACGGTTCATCGCCAACGCCACGACGGCCGTATCGTCGACGTCCGGGTAATGCGGGTTCGCGAACTGGAACGCCCAGCCGCCCGGCCGCACGTTCGCGCGGCGCGAGATCCAGTCGCCGCGCACGTCGAGAATCTGCAGCGGCCGCAGCCATTCGAGCGCGCGTTCCACCGCCGCTTCCGCGCGCGAGTCGCCGGTTTCGAGCAGCGCGTGCGCGACGAGCGAGGTGTCCCACACCGGCGACAGGCACGGCTGGCAATACGCTTCGTCTTCGTGAATCACGAGCAGCTTCTCCACCGACTGCCGCGCGATCGCGCGGTTCGGATGATCGGGAGGAAAGCCGAGCACGTCGTACATCATCACGGAGTTCGCCATCGCCGGGAAAATCGCGCCGAGGCCGTCTTCGCCGTTCAGCCGTTCGTTGACGAACTTCACCGCCTGATCGATCGAGCGCTGGCGGATGTGCTTCGGGAACAGGCCATCCACCGTGCGCAGCACCGCGTCGACGCAGCGGAACAATGTGAACCAGCCCTGCGACTGATGCGGCGCCTTCGGCGCGGGACCGACGGTGACCGGCGCGCCGCGGAACAGCTCGTCGATCCGCACGCCGCGCGGATTGCGCGCGACCGGCCGTTTCGCGTTCAGCACGAGCAGCGGCACGATCACCGTGCGCGCCCAGTACGACACCTTCGACAGGTGGAACGGGAACCACTGCGGCAGCATCATGATCTCGACCGGCATCATCGGCACTGCGTACCACGTGACGACGCCGAACAGCGCGAGCAGGATGCGCGTGAACACGTTCGCCCCTTCGGCGCCGCCCGCGGCGAGGATCGCGTCGCGCGCACGAAGCATGTGCTCGGTGTCTTCCGCGTCGCCGATCATCTTCAGCGCGAAGTACGCCTTCACGCTCGCGCTGATGTCCATCGCGCCATCGGTGAAAAGCGGCCAGCCGCCGCCGGGCAGCTGGATGCGCCGCAGATAGCGCGCGATCTTCTGCTCGAGCTCGAGGTTCGCTTTCTCGCCGAGGTAGTGGACGAGCAGCACGTACTCGGCCGGAATCGTCGCGTCGGCTTCGAGCTCGTAGAGCCAGTGGCCGTCGGCGTGCTGGTCGGCGAGGATCGCGTCGGTGGCGCGCAGCACCGATTGTTCGAGCGCGGCGGTCGTGGCGGCTTCGCCAGCGGGCAACAGCGACGCTGCGGCAGGCGCCGCGGCTTCGGTTTCAGTGATCGCGCCAGCTGGCGCCACGCCTTCAGTCAGATCGTTCATCGGCTTTCCATCGTTTCGTTCAGCAGCACGTCCGCGGCCTGCTGGCCGGAGCGGATCGCGCCTTCGATCGTGGCGGGCAGGCCGGTGGCCGTCCAGTCGCCCGCGATCGTCAGATTGGTCCAGCGCGTTCGCGTGCCCGGACGGCGCAGTTCTTCGTCCGGAAGCGCGGCGAACGTCGCACGGGGTTCGACGTCGAGCGTCCACGCCGGCAGCGGCTCGGCCGCCAGGCCGGTCGCGCGTGCGACCTCGCTCCACGTTGCGCGCACAAGCGCCTCGCCGGGCTGGCCGAGCCAGCGCGCGGCATCGCCGACGGTGACCGACAGGCGTCCGTCGTGCGCGTGCAGCCGCTCGGCCGTGCCGTTCACGAGGAACGTGATCGGCGCGAAGCCCAGCGGCGGGTCGATCGCGAAATGGATCGTCGCGATGGCTTTATGTTGCCGCGGCGCCAGCAGGCCGGGCACCAGCGTCGCCGCGACGTCGCCGGGCACGGCAAGCACCACGGCTTCGTCACCCGCGAGCGGCGTGGGCTGCGGCACGTCGCCGAACGCGAGGCCGATGACGCGGCACGTCGCATCGTCGAACACCATCGCGCGCAGGCGCGAACCGAGCCGGATCGTCGTACCGCCATGCTGCAACAGCCGCAGCGCCGGATCGACGAACGCGCTGCCAAGGCCGTTGCGCGCGACCAGCGGCCGGCACGCCTGGCCGCCGGCGAAAAACGTCTCGCGCGCGAGCGCGCACGCAAGCTCCGCGCTGGCATCGGCGGGTTCGACGTTCATCACCGCGCGCAACAGCGGCCGCAGCAGCTGGTCCCACACCGCGCCGTCGCAGCGCATGCTCCGCGCGATCGTGCGCCCCGGTTTCGCGAACAGCAGCGACGCGAGCGCCAGGTAGTCTGTGGGCTGCGTGCCGGGCACCCGCGCGCCGCGGTTGAAGATCCACCACGGCACATAGCCGGCCGAAGGCCGCACGTTCCAGCCCGTCTGCGTCGCGAGATCGAAAAACGGCAGCTCGGGCTCGACCGGGCCGACCAGTTCGTCGCTCGCGCCCACCGCGCGCAGATAGTTCAGCGTCGCGCGGTAACCGGACAGCACGAGGTGGTTGCCGGAATCGATCGTCGCGTTGAGCGTGCGGTCGTAGTACGAGCGGCAGCGTCCGCCCACCTGGTCCGTCGCTTCATGCAGCGCGACCCGCGCGCCGCGCCGCTGCAATTGCACCGCGGCGGCGAGACCCGCGAGGCCCCCGCCGATCACGTGAACAAGCGTCTGCATCAGAAAAACGCGTAGCGGGCGACGATCCAGAGCAGCTTCGCCTTCGGCTTGCTGACCTTCGTGCGAGGAATGTCGAAGCCGCGCTCGACCGTGCGGTCGAGCAGACACCGGTAGACGCCGGACATGATGCGCGGCGCGCGCACCTGCTGGCGCGGCGATGCGTCCATGATCGCATCGGCCTTCGCGAAATGCAGCTTCGCGCGCTCGGCGAGCGCATTGCACACGCGCGGCAGCGACGCATCGTCGACGACCGACGCCGGGCTCGACGTCGCGATCCCTTCCTTCGCGAGCAGTTCGTACGGCAGATAGCAGCGGTTGATTTCCGCGTCTTCGTCGATGTCGCGCAGGATGTTGGTCAGCTGCAGCGCGCGGCCCAGATGGTGCGCCAGGTCGTGGCCCGGGCCCTCGGGCATCCCGAAAATTCTCACCGACAGCCGGCCCGCCGCGCTCGCGACGCGATCGCAGTACAGATCGAGCGTCGCTTCGTCCGGCGCGCAGATGTCCGCGGCGGCATCCATCGCCATGCCGTTGATCATCTCGTGGAAGTCTTCGCGCCGCAGGTGGAACGTGTGAATGTGGCGCGTCAGCGCCCGCAGCGAGTCGCGCGGCTGGCCGGCGTAGCAGTCGTCGATGTCGGCGCGCCAGCGCTCCAGCTGCGCGGCGCGCTCGGCGCGCGGCAGCGAGCTGTCGGCGATGTCGTCGACCGCGCGGCAGAACGCGTACACCTGGTACATCGCGTCGCGCTGCGCAGCCGGCAGGATACGCATCGCGAGGTAGAACGAGCTGCCCGAAGTGACGGCAGCCGCATCGGTCTGTGTATCGTCCACGACGAGGTTGGAAACGGCCAAGACGATCTCCGCTGAGGAACCCGCAACGGGGCGATCAAGAAGTCATGCCTACCCGCAAGGGCAAGCCGCCCGCGCGCGCGGACACGCGCGAAAGATTCGCGGGCTCGCGAGGTGCCCGGGCAGGCGTCGACGATCCCGGAACCGGCCCTGGGGCCAGAAAACGGCAAAAAGTATAACAATCTTTGGATTACGCCGCAGAAAGGCTCCCCGATAGGTCCGCGGCGGCGCCAGAGGGCGGCTACGAGAACGCGACCGAGCGATTGCGCCCCTGCCGTTTTGCGCTGTAGAGCGCGGCATCAGCCTCGTTGATCAGCGCCTCGTAGGCGGACACGCCCACGCGCGCGGAGGCCCCGCCGACGCTCGCCGTCACCGGCACCTGCACGCCCTGCACGTCGACCGGCGCATCGGCGATCGCGTGACGGATTTTCTCGGCGACGCACATCGCGTCGGCAAGCGGCGTGCACGGCAGCAGCAGCGCGAATTCCTCGCCGCCGAAGCGGCCGAACACGTCCTGCGCGCGCACCGTCGCGGCGACACGCTGCGCCATCACGCGCAGCACCGCATCACCCACCATGTGCCCGAACTGGTCGTTGATGCGCTTGAAGTGGTCGAGATCGAACAGCAGCACCGACAGATCGCCGCCGTAGCGCTGCCAGCGCGTGTATTCGTCGCGCAGGCGCATCTCGAAGTAGCGGCGGTTCGCGATGCCGGTCAGGCCGTCGCGGTCCGCGTACTCCTGCAGCTTCGCGACCGCCTCTTCCCGCTCGCGCTGCATGATGCTGACGTGCGTCACGTCGCTGATCGTCACGCATACCGCGACGACTTCACGGTTGCGCGTGAGCGGCATGAACGTGAGGTCCTGCTGCATGTAGTCGACGCCGCCCGTGATCGGCCGGTCGTGATCGAACTTGAACAGGTACGGGCGCTGTTCCCACGAGCTGAACGCGAAACTGCCGAGCTGGAACACGCTTTCGAGCTTGCGCGTGAGCCACACGCGCGGCAGCTCCGGAAAGCTCGCGAAGATCGAGCTGCCCACCACGCGCTCTTCCGACAGCCCGCTGTGGTCCTGCATGAAGCGATTCCACATCAGCACGTTCATGTCGCGGTCGAGCACGAAGATGCCGAAGCCCACCCGTTCGACGACGAGGTCGGAGAGCGAGAGACCGGCGATCACGTCGCTCATAGGCTCGACAGCAACGAATCGAGGGCTTCGCCGATCCGGCGGATCGAATCCTCGGCCATCAGCATCACCAGATGCGCGCGGAAGGTCCGGTCCTCCAGCGCGAAATTGACTTCGACGAGGAGCGTCGTCGCCCATGCGACCGTGCTCGCCTGGAACACGTCCTCGATCGGCATCGCGGTACCGAGCAGGCCCGGCGCGGAGAACACCGGCGTGCGGCCGAGCTGCTCGAAGATGCACGACACGCACGCGCCGGTCAGCACGTTCGCGATGTCGAACACGAGTTCCTGCTGGCCGGTCGATTCGTACGCGGAGCCGGGATACGGATCGTTGACGAGCGCGCACAGCTGCTCGACGCCGCTGCTGCGGCACAGGACGATCGCCTCGCCCTTGATGTCCGAGCGAAAGCCCTGGCGCACCGCCATGATCGGCTCGCTGATGCCGGTCATGTCGCGCAGCACGGCAGCCGCCTGGTTCGCCGCGACGACGCGCACGCGCGGCACCGACAGCTCGATGAACGCGTCGAGCAGCAGCGCGAGCCGGCGCGCGGCCTGGCCCATCGCGAGGTTCGCGATTTCCTGCAGCGCGTCGCGCCGGTCTTCGCTCAGGGCAGGCTCAGTCATACAAACCGTACTCCTTCAGGACCGGCCGCAGCGCTTCCGGCGTCACCGGCTTCGCGATGAACGCGATCGCGCCCATCGCGCGCACGCGCGACTGCGCCATCGGCTGCACGTCGGCGGACACGACGATCACGAAGGTGTTGAGGTCCGCCTCCTGCAGCGCCTCGAGCACCTGGTAGCCGGTCATGTCCGGCATCGTCAGGTCGAGGAACATCACGGCGGCTTTGCCTTCGCGATACAGCGCCAGCGCCTCGGCGCCGTTCGATGCATACGAGATCTCGACGTCCCAGTCCGCGGGCAGCGCCTTGGTCAGCACCTTGCGGGCAAGCAGGGAGTCGTCGGCGATCACGATGGGCAGCGGCATGGCGTATTTCGATTGCAGGAAGCGGTTAGCGGCCGACGCGCCGATGCGGGCGCGGCGTGGCGGATGCCACGGAACGGTGCGGGAGGGAGCGTGCGGTGCGCAGGACGAACGCGGGCTCGGCAGCGCAAAGGCGACCTCGCGTGACGCGTTGAACGACGGCGATGTCCGGCATGGTCAGCCTTCCCCGTAGTTGGCCGGCGCGGCGAACGGCGGATGGCCATGGCGTCGCGCGTGGATTGCGAACGCCCACCGGCGCGCATTGCATGCGCTTCCGGCTGGCCCTCGCGACAGTGACGTCCGAGCGTGAGCGGACGCATCATAATTTGTGAATGGCCGAAATTCTCGAAGCAAACCAGCGAAAAGGCAACCCGACAAAATCGAATGTACCGATAAATTCCTCTGATAACCTGCCAAAAGTTGAAATGTTCCAGTTCGCAAAACACGAACGGCAAGAAATCTGTACTTTTGTGTACGTTTGCGCTTCGAAATTCGTCGCTGTTTTGGCGTCGGGACAGGGATTTTCACCATCCGTTACGCGTCTGATTCAACGTGCATTAAATTGCGATCCGCACAATCGTCTGGGGTGCGCGAGCCCCGCTCATCTACGCTTATGATCGCAAGGACGAACTGGCAACAATGCTTTCCCCGGGCACCCACCATGACCACTGAACGGACGGACCCGCCCCCGGCAAGCCACCCTGTCTCCGCTGACCGGGAGGACGACGGCGTCTACCCCGCGGTTCCGGAGCACAACTTCGCCGTCCGGCGCGTGACGCTGATCGGCCTCCTGATCGCGGCGATCGTGCTGCCGTTCGTCTACGTCGCGATCATGGCGTACAACGATCTGCGCAACCGCGAGGCCGACGCGACCGACATCACGCTGCGCACCGTGCGCGTCGCGGAAGAGCACGCGCTGAAAGTGTTCGACATGAACGAAACGCTCGACGCGCAGATCGTCGACCTCGTGTCCGGCCTCGACGACGACGGCATCGAGGCGAGCGAGCCCGAGATCCACGCCAAGCTGCGCACGATGGGCGGCGGCTACCCGCAGGTCGCGGCGGTGTCGATCTTCAGCCGCGACGGCAAGCTGCTCGCGAGCAGCCGCTTCTATCCGGTGCCGGACGTGTCGATCGCGACCCGCGAAGACTTCACCGGCATCCGCGCGGGCCGCGCGCTCGATCACGTATCGAAAGTGATGGTCGGGCACGTGGCGGGTGAACGCGTGTTCAACACGGGCATCGCGCGCCGCGACCCGGACAATGGCTTCGACGGCGTGGTGTCCGTCGCGCTGCGGCCCGGCTACTTCAGCGCGTTCTACCGCGAGCTGCTGGGCGGCGAAGACACGCCGATGGTGATGGGGCTCACACGCAGCGACGGCGCGATGCTCGCGCGCTACCCGGGCGGCGGCCCCAACGAGCCCGATGCCGTCACGCCGCACACGCCCTTCACCGAAGCGCTCGAGAACGGCCAGCGCGGCGGCGTCGTGCGGATGCACTCCGACCTCGCCAACGACAACCTGATCCTCGCGTATCGACGCGTCGGTTCGTACCCGGTGTACGTGTCGTGCGGCTACCGCACGTCGGCGATCTGGGCGGGCTGGTATCGCCATCTGAGCGTGCTGATCCTGTCGATGTTCACGCCATCCATCGTGCTGTGGTGCGTGATCTGGCTGTCGCTCAAACGTCTCGCCGCCGAGGAGGAAGCGTGGGAGCGCTGGCAGGCCGAAGCGTCGATGCGCCGCTCGATCGAATCGGCGTACCGGCAGTCGCGCAAGATGGAGGCGCTCGGCAACCTGGTCGGCAGCGTCGCGCACGACTTCAACAATCTGCTGATGATCGTGTCGTCGAACGTGCAGATCGCGCGGCGGCGCGGCGCGCTCGGGCTCGATCGCGAACTCTCCGCGATCGAGCGCGCGCTGAAAGGCGGCCAGTCGCTCACGCGCCAGCTGCTCGGCGTCGCGCGCAAGCAGCCGCTGCGCAGCGAGACGCTGTACGTGCACCGCTGGCTCGCGTCGTGCCGCGAGCTGCTGCGCGCGTCGCTCGGCGCGAAGGTGTCGCTCGTGATGGACGTCGGCGACGACATCTGGCCGATGCGCGTCGACGTCGCCGAGCTCGAGCTCGCGCTGATCAACATCGCCGTCAATGCGCGCGACGCGATGCCGAGCGGCGGCCGCTTCACCGTGCGCGCCGGCAACATCACGTTCCGCCACGAAGACGGCTTCCCGCTGACCGGCGACTTCGTGCAGATGACGCTCGAAGATACCGGCGTCGGCATGCCGCCCGATGTGCTGGCGCGCGCGTTCGAACCGCTCTTCACCACCAAGCCGTCCGGCATGGGCACGGGGCTCGGTCTGCCGCAGGTATTCGCGTTCTGCGAGCGCTCCGGCGGCCTCGCGACGATCGACAGCGCGATCGGCGCCGGCACCTCGGTGTGCCTGTACCTGCCGCGCGTCAGCGCGACGCCGCCGCAGGAACAGACGGAGGAGCCGAAGCGCGTCGAGGAACTGGCCGCGCCGCAGGGGCTGCGCATCCTGCTCGTCGAAGACAACGACGAGGTCGCGGCCGGTACCGAAGCCCTGCTGCAGATGATGGGCCACAGCGTGAGCTGCGCATTCAACGCGGACACGGCGCTGCGCCTGATCGACGCCGCGCGCACGCGGTTCACGGAGGCCGGCGAGCCGTTGCCGTTCGATCTCGTGATCTCCGACATCCACATGCCGGGCAAGCTGAACGGCATCGATCTCGCCGAAGCGGTGCGCGGCTTCGAGCCGAAGCTGCCGGTGATTCTCGTCACCGGGTACGCAGAGGAGCTGGACCGCGCGCGGCAGGTCGACGTGCGCGTGCTCGCAAAACCGTTCGATATCGCGTTGCTCGACCGCATCCTGCAGACCATCCAGCAGGATCTGCAGCACGCGGATTCGGCGGGGTGACAGGCGGCGGATCTGGTGCCTGAGCTGGATTGACGCTGGAGCGCGGTGCCGTTTCCAGGTCGCGGCACGAAGGTTGCGCTCCTGTTTCCTGTCACGAAAGCGCGGCGGCGTGCCGCGCGTTCGCATCGATCGAGAACATCGGGAGACAGCCATGCGACACACCATCGTTGCCCTGTTCGATACCTATGGTCAGGCGGAAGAAGCGCGCAATACGCTGGTCCGCTCCGGCTTTGCGCCCACCGATATCGAACTCCAGGCGCAGCCCGAACCCACCGCCGATACCACCGTCAGCCACCCGCCGGGCGTGCTGGCGAGCATCGAACGGTTCCTGTCGGGTCTGTTCACGTCGAGCCGCGGTGCGATGGACATGGAGCGCTACACGGAAGCGGTGCGGCGCGGCGCGGTGCTCGTCTGCGTGCGCGCGGCGAGCGAATCGCATGCGGAACTGGCTCGCAATGCACTGGCGGAACTCGGCGCGCTCGACATCAGCGAGCGCGAGCCCGGCTGGGATGCAGCGCCGGACGATCCGGAAGCGCGGCGCGCGCATTCCGTGCTCGACGAACTGGGCGTCGGCAATCCGGTGCCGACCGTGCGCGACGTGCTGCGCGAGCGCGAAGAAGAGGTGCCGGTGGCGCGGGATACGTTGCCCGAGACGCGGAACCCGCGGGACGCCAACGAAGTGCGGCCGTCATCCCTTGCTGCCGCGCCCGGTTTCGCGCCGAACGACGACCTCGCGACTCAGGCCGCGATCGCCGCGGCGGGCGCCCCGGGTGCCGGCGCCGTGATGGGCGCCGAAGGGCCGCCCACCGTGCACGTGTATTCGGGCTCGGCGACGGCGAATACGGCGGGCGCCGAAAGCCGGCCGGCGGAAGCGGCCGGTGCGGGCGCGACGGGGTATGCGGCGACGAGCGCGCGTGTGCCACCCGCTGCGGGTTCCGACGCAGAGGCAGCGGCTATGCCTGGCGCATCGTCGTACGGTGGACCCGCGGCCGATGCGCAGTTGCGCACGTCGTGGTCGTCTTCGCCCGAGGACGAGAATTTCGGCAGTTCGGTGCCGGACGAATACCTCGAGTACGAAGAAGATTTCCGCAGCCACTACGACGACCTGTACGCGCAGGTGGATACGCAATACGAGGACTACCGCCCGGCTTATCACTATGGCGCAAACATGGCCCGCGACGAGCGCTATCGCGAGCGTTCATGGGACGACGTGGAGCCCGAGGTGCGGCGTGAATGGGAAGCGTCGCCATCACGTTCGGGCGATACGTGGGAACGGTTCAAGGCAGCCGTGCGGCATGGCTGGGACCGCGTGACGGGGCATCACCACATTTGAGGATTCGCTTTTGCGCCGGCTTCTCGTTCAAGCCGGCGGCGGGTGATTCACGTCGCGACGTGGATAACCCGCGCTCGCACGAAGATATCCACAATTTCTCTGGACAACCTTGTGGATAAGTCAACTCTTTGCCTTGTCAATCAAGCAAACCATCGGGCGGGCCTGTCCGGCAGCAATTGCAGGTCCTGGGCATGTCGGTTGCGCATGCTTCAATGCCGCGATCACATCGATCGCATGCCATCCAGGAGGAACCGTCATGGCTCGCGACCCCTCGCATCCGACCGCCCAACCTGCCGACGAAAAGACCACCGTCCACACCGAACACCCCGCAGGCCAGCCCTACGCGGGCCGCTCGCACGATGAGGCGGTGGCGGCGCGCAGGCACGAGCGGCAGCGCGCGCAGGAACAGCCCGGCGGCGGCATGGCCGTGGAAGGAACGGCCCCCGACCCGAAGCATTCGTGCGGCGAACTGTCGGACGCCGGCAAGCGCGTCTGGCAGACCGGCAGCGGACTCGACGGCGGCGGAAAAGCGTAACGTTTGCGCGTCGCGCCGCTGAGCAGTGCGTCAGGCTGTGGATAAGACGAATGGGCGTCGTTCGTTGCGATGCCTCCTGCTTCGCAGAAAGGCGATTTACGTCCGCTATTTGTGTCTGCTTCCCGATGCCTTGTCTTCCTTGCCTGCCTTGTCTTAATTGCCGAAGAAAACCGAGCACCA
This sequence comes from Paraburkholderia phosphatilytica, assembly GCF_003443895.1. Classification (GTDB taxonomy): domain Bacteria; phylum Pseudomonadota; class Gammaproteobacteria; order Burkholderiales; family Burkholderiaceae; genus Paraburkholderia; species Paraburkholderia phosphatilytica. The sequence goes on from NZ_QQOA01000042.1 coordinate 43,535, forward strand.
GGAGGCGGGTCCCTGGCATGCGTTCGCGGACTGCGAGGTAGCGGCGTTGGCGCTACCGGCGAAAAGGGTCATCAAGGCGGCCGCGCTTGCGGCGATGAGCATGCGTTTCATGGCGTGTGTTCCTGTCTTTGCTGAGGCGCCGCCTCGGGGCACGAGGTCGCGCGGAAAGGGTGTGACCGATCGGTACGCGGAGCTTATCGGTGCCGGGCGATCGGAAACACAGCGAAGGCGTTAGAACACTCTTTTTCGAATTGCAATAATCGCCACCTTGGATGGCCATCAATCTGGCCAAGGTTGAGTCGCTTCAACCATTTAGCTTTGATCGGGCGTAGCATCTTCATGATTTTTGCAATAATAAATTGCCGGCATCGCTGGCAATCGGACGGTGGTTGTGCGTCGTGAATTCACCGTCATTTGCGGGTCGTTCCGCCGACCAATGCAGATTGCGTTGATTGCGTTGGCTGATCGATGTCTCGACCGTTCTCCGCTGTGGTAGCGTGGCAGCCGCTGCGCCGGCGCCATCCGGCGCGGCGCTTTCCGACTTCCGCGACCTCCGCCGATGAATCGTTCCGCTTCGTTCGACGACCCCGTCTATCTCGCCGGCCTGCGGCGCGATCTGTTGCGATTCGCGCGTCTGCAATTGCGCGACCGCGCGGCCGCCGAAGATGCGGTCCAGGAAGCGCTCACCGCTGCATGGACGCAGTCCGACCGATTCCAGGGGCAGTCAGAGCACAAGACGTGGGTGTTCGGCATCCTGCGGCACAAGCTGGTCGACACGCTGAGGGCGCGACAGCGCACGATCAATCTGTCAGCACTCGAAGCGGAGCTCGACGACGAAGCGGCGCTCGACCGCGCGCTCTTCAAGGCCAATGGTCACTGGACACCGGAGGCCAAGCCGACGCGCTGGCCGACGCCCGAAAGCGCGCTGCAACAGCAGCAGTTCTGGGCGCTCTTCGAGATGTGTCTCGGGCATCTGCCCGAGCACATCGGCCGCGTGTTCATGATGCGCGAGTTCCTCGATCTCGAGACGGCAGAGATCTGCGCCGAACTCCAGCTGACCGCCAATCATTGCAGCGTGCTGATCTATCGCGCGCGCCTTCGGCTGCGCACCTGTCTCAGCGAGAAGGGCCTTTCCAGCGAGGATGCGAATGGGGAAATGTAAAGACGTGACGCGCCTGCTGTCGGATGCGCTCGACAGACGGCTGAGCGCCGGCGAGTGGCTCGCGATCCATGTCCATCTGCCGGCGTGCAGCGGCTGCCGCAACTATCGGAAGCATATCGGCCTGTTGCGCGCCGCCGCGCGCGCGACGAGCGGACTTGATGAGGGCGGTCATGGCGGCGCCTGAACGTGCTTTGAGCGCGCGTTGTTCCGTCAGCGTTCGCCTGGCGGAGTCGAGCTGTAGCGCGTGAAGTACGCGGCGTGCGCCGCTTCGTCGACGTGCGGGTCGCGACGCTCCTGGCTCGCCGGGTTTTTCGCCAGCATCGCCCGCGGACGGACCGGCCGGCGTTCGAAGTTGCCGCCGCAGTTCGGACACACGTTGCGCAGCACGTTCCGCGCGCAATGCTCGCAGAACGTGCATTCGTACGTGCAGATCATCGCATCGGGCGCATTGGGCGGCAGGTCCTTGCCGCATGCCTCACAAGCTGGGCGCAGTTCGAGCATCGCTGGTCCTTGGGGGTGGTGGTGGTCGATCGCTATTGTGGCGGCTTCGCGGGGTTTCGACCAACGCGCGCCCTTGCCCTTCCTCTCCGGCTGAATGCGGGCTCAGGTCAGCGCGTTCCACAGAACGAGCGTCAGCACGAGGCCCACGACCGACACGATCGTCTGCAACACCGACCACACCATCACGGTCTGCTTCAGCTTCAGCCCGAAATACTCGCGCACCATCCAGAAACCCGCGTCGTTCACGTGGCAGAAGAACACCGAGCCTGCGCCGATGGCCAGCGCGAGCAGCGAGTTGTGCGTCGCGCTCAGACCCGCGACGACCGGTGCGACGATACCCGCGGTCGTGGTCGTCGCGACCGTCGCCGAGCCGGTCGCCTGGCGCAGTGCCACGGCGATCAGCCACGCGAGCAGGATCAGCGGCAGATGCGAGCCGACGGCGATCTTCGCGATCGTCGTGCTGATACCGGCGACGACGAGCGCCTGCTTCAGTCCGCCGCCCGCGCCGATCGTCAGCAGCAGCGCGGCGATCGGTGGCAGGCTCTTGCGCAGAATGCCGCCGACGCGGTCGCGCGCCATCCCTCGCGACCAGCCGAGTGCGACGATCGCGAACAGCACCGTCAAGCCAAGTGCAACGAGCGGCTCGCCGAGAAAATCGAACGCGTCATGGAGGAAGGTGCCTTTCGTCAGCCACAACCGCGCAACCGTGCGCGCCAGCATCAGCAACACCGGCAGCAGGATGGTGATCAGCGAGAGCGCAAAGCTGGGCGCCGCGATGTCGTGCGATTCGGCCGTGAAGAGCTTGCCCATCTCCTCCGGCTCTTCAACGTGCATACGCTTTGACAGCCAGATGCCATACACCGGTCCGGCGAGCACCACCGCCGGCAACGCGACCAGCAGACCGAAGCCGAGTGTCATGCCGAGATCCGCATGCAGCGCGCTGACGGCGATCAGCGGACCCGGATGCGGCGGGAGCAGCGCGTGCAGCGTGGTCATGCCGGCGAGCGCGGGAATGGCAATACGCAGGATCGGTTGCCCCGAACGGCGCGCCATCACGAAGATGATCGGCACCATCATCACGAGGCCCACTTCGAAGAACAGCGGCAGGCCGATGATGATCGCGACGAGCGCCATCAACCAGGGCAAGGTGCGCGGCGTCGAGTGCTTGAGGATCGTCGACACGAGCTGGTCGGCCGCGCCGGAGTCAGCCATCAGCGCGCCGAGCATCGCACCGAGCGCGATGATGATGCCCACGTCGCCCAGCAGGCCGCCCGCTCCTTTGCTAAATGCGCCGGCAACCGCTTCCAGCGGAAGACCCGCGGTGAACCCAGCGACAAAGGTACCCACGAGGATCGACAGGAATGGCGCAATCTTGAGCACGCTGATGCCGATGATGATCAGCGCAAGTCCGACGACGCACGACAGGATGAGTTGCGTGTCGTGCGCGGACCACGACGCAAGTGTTGACGTAAGCACGGTGTCCTCTAAAGAAGGGATGAACTGTCGGTAAGCCTTGTGAAATCAGGCCGGATTGTAGCGGCGAGAAGGGCTTTGTCGCTTCACGGCTGACCGCTTTCCGGCTGCTGGCTGCCGATTGAAGCAGCCATCTGGTGTGAACTTCGTTCGGCAAATGGCGCTTCTTGCTCGACCGACGGGCGTGATTTCGCGTCAGGCGAACAGCACGTCGACATTCTCCGGCGGACGACCGATTACCGCCCTGCCGTCGCGCACAACGATCGGTCGTTGCAGCAGAACCGGATGCTGTGCGATCGCTTCGTATAACTGACTATCCGTGAGCGCCGGGTCTGCAAGGCGCAGTTCGTCGAATTCCTTTTCACTATTCCGGATCATGTCGCGAACCGGGCACTTCAACATTGCGTTGAGCTTCTTCAGTTGCTGCACGGTCGGCGGATGCTTCAGGTATTCGATGATTTCGACGGGCTCGCCGTGCGTGTTCAACGCTCCGGCACGTTCGCAGGAGCCGCGGGACTTCGAGCAGCGCGGGTTGTGGTAGATCGTGATCATTGGAATGGGCGAGGGGTTGGATTCGATTGTTGGGTGTTCAACGCTCGCGCGCTGGACTGGCGGTGCGTTGGGATTGTATCGGGCGCGGCGAGGGGTTGAGCGCTGGCGATGCGTGCGCGGTAGAGGTGGGGCATTCATCGAGGTCCTCGCGACGGTGGCGGAGGTCGATGCTGCGCCAGGTCGCGCACGAGTCTGCGACTGGTTGTGGCTTCCCCGGTTGAATGGGACGTTATTCGCAGAGATGGACGCAGGCGGGGCCGCACACTCTCCCGTTCGTTTAAGCCCACGGTGTGCGACCGACTTTATGCGCATAAAGAACGTTGCGTTGGCGTGGGGCGAGCGCTGCGCTCGGGGAGTTCTCCACCCGCCGGAAGATCGGCGTAACGGCGGCCGGTCGATATTCGGCTGGTGTGCTGTGGGGAAAAGGCCGTTCCACCTCGTCGTTCGAACGAGAAACCCGATGCGTCTGAACTCCGTCTCTTGACCGAACGCGTGGTGGTCGAAGGTCGACGTCCTTCGGCACGCATACTTTTGATGACTGCGACTGCGACTGCGCCTCCGTCAACCGGGCTCGAGAACGTCGCGTAGCTCACTCGCCCATGACGGCCCGCCGCCCTCCTTTATGCGCATAAACCTTATCCGAATGGCCAATTTGTCATCATCGCCCGCGAAACTGATTGCGATAAAAGTTCTTCAAGGTAAAATTCAAATGCGATCAGTAAAGGGGGTGAAGAATTGGCAGCAGAAATCATCGCTGTAACTCAACAGAAGGGCGGCGTCGGCAAAAGCACGATCGCGATGCACATCGGTGCGGCCTTTCATGAGCGCGGGAAGCGCGTGCTCGTCGTCGACGCCGACGGCCAAAATACCCTGATTCACTGGGCCAGCGCCTCGTCCGACACCGACTCCGGCATCCCTTTCCCGGTCGTCAATCTCTCCGAGGCCGGCAGCCAGATCCACCGCGAGATCAAGAAGTTCGTCGCTGACTACGACATCATCGTGGTCGACTGCCCCCCGTCGATCACCGAGAAAGTCTCCGGCGTCGTCCTGCTTGCGGCAACGATCGCGATCATGCCGACGTCGTCCTCGCCGGCGGACTACTGGTCGAGCGTTGGACTCGTGAAGCTCGTCCAGCAGGCGCAGGTCATGAACGAGGACCTTCGTGCCGTGTTCCTGCTGAACAAGACCGAGGAGAAGCGGATGCTCACGCGCGAACTGAAGCGCGCACTCGAGGAGCTCGGCTTTCCGTTACTCAAAACCCAGATTCCCACGCGCGAAGCCTACAAGCAGGCGATGGCCCTCGGCCAGACCGTCCTGCAAATGAGCGACCGCGGCGCCAAGCTCGCCAGCATCGAGGTCCGGGCCTGCGCCGACGAAATCGCCGCCATGCTCCCGTGAATTTATGCGCATAAAGGACCCTGAATGAAATCATCCCAACTTGCCAAAGGCTTCCAGGCGCGCCCGGATTCGACGAGCAGCGAGAAGCGAACCGCCCTCGATCGCCTCAACGCGATCGACGGACTGGTCCAGACGAAAACGCCGACGCGCCCCGAAATGGCCGTGAGGTCCAACACCCCGCTCGCGATTGCGGAGCCCGACGAAAGCGAGGCCGCCAGCGAAAACGAGTCGGCGCAATATCGCGCGTGGCGTGTCGAGCATGGCTACCGGCCCGGTCAGGTGATCGAGTTGCCGTTGAAGGCCATCAAGCACAGCCCGTTCAATCCGCGGCACTTCTACCTGAAATCGTCGATCGCCGAGCTGGCTGTAAATCTGGCGAAGCAAGGCCAGCAGCAGGCTATCCACGTCATTCCCGATTACGACAATCCCGGCTCCTACTTCGTCAGCGACGGCGGGCGGCGTGTGCGTGCGCTCAAGGAAGCCAACCACGAGACCGTCAAAGCGCTCGTCATCGATCTGCCGATCGGTATCCAGAGCTACAAGCTTGGCTACGACCTGAACGTCCAGCGCGACTCGCAGACGGTGTTCGACAACGCCATCGTCTGGAAGCGGTTTCTCGACGAACAGCATTTCCAGAGCCAGAAGGAACTGGCCGAGCATCTGGGGCTGGACGAATCGACGGTCGCGGTGGCGCTATCGATCGCGAAGCTCCCGGAAACCATCATGCAGGAAATGGTGACGCGGACCGATCGCTTCGGGTCGAACATGGCCTACCAGGTCGGGCGTTATCACGGCGCGCGCGGCACCGACGCGACGTTGCGCCTCATCAACAAGATCCTGTCGGACGATCTGAGCACGCGTCAGGTTGCGGATATCGTGAAGGGCAGGGCGAACGCGCAGCAAAGCGCGAAGCCCGCAGGTCGCCAGCGCTACGCCCAGCGACTCGATATCAAGCTCGATGGCGTGTCGGTCGGTGACCTGAAATCGTACGGTGACGATCGGCTCGAACTGCGGCTGCGCGGTCTGACGAAGGAGAAGCGGGACGACATCTTGCGGCAGATAGAACAGATGCTGCTCCCAGCGAAGTAATAAAAAAGCCGGCAGAGATGCCGGCTTTTCTGTCACTGGGGACGATCCGTCAAACTGTCCGCGTCTGGTTCAACGTGAACGACAGCAGATCGCCGTCGGTAGGTTCGCCCCAGGTCTTGCGCGCAAGCCAGTCGAAGAACGCGGTTTCGGTGAGCTTCGATTCCAGACCGCGCCGACGCCAGTCGTCACGCATGTGAGTGCCAAGTCCCGGCAACTCATCTTCCTCGAACGATCGACGGGCAGTCTCGCGCTCCAGTTCACCCTGTTCGTCGTAGAGCGACTGTGCTTCCTTGCGCCGGAACGCCGCATATTCGCCAAGCAGACGCGCCTTCAGATCTTCCGCCGGCGCGCCGGCCAACCGGCCGCCGCCCGTTGCAGCAGCCGAATCCACCGGCGGCGCGTAACCCTTCTTGAGCGCGTCCTTGAACAGCGCGGGCGCGCTGCGCACCGGCGGCAACGTCGTGCTGCGCATGCGCTGCTCCGTCATCTGAAGCGCCGCCCGGATCCGGTTCTCCTCGCTATCGGCGTAGAGCGTCTGCGCTTCCTTCAACGGAATCCCGATCTTGACCATGCGATCGACGAGCGTGCTGTCGAAAACGTTCGGATGTTCGTCCAGCGCGAGCATCGGCTGCTTGCGCTCGGTCACGCGGAACTGGATCTCGGCGACGCGGCGCCCTTCGCGGTGTTCGATCAGCTCGACGAAAATATTCGTGACCGCGTTCACTTCGGCGATCGCGGGACGCAGATAGTCGCGCTTGAAATACTTGTATTCGCGCTTCGCCTCGTCACCCGCTTCGGTATCCGGCGTGCCCGACAGGATCGGCCGCCACCATTCCCAGGTTTCGCGCATCGTCAGATGGCTGGGGTTGGTCAGGTAGCGAACGCAGATTTCGTACAGCGCGAGCCCGGCGCTGCTGCGCAACTGGCTCTGGAACTGCAGACTGAGACGGGCGTACTGGACCGGGTCGAGCAGCTTCTTCTTGATCTTCGGCGCGAACGAGAATTCGACCCATACGCGACGCGTGGCCGGATCCTCGAGAATTTCCGCATCCGCGATCAGCGTGGAGATGCCCCACTTGCGGCCGGGCTTCTGGCTCGACGTGCCGCTGCTCCATTCCACCTGCACCGACACCATCCGCCTCAGGTGTTCCTTCACGAGCGCGGTATCGTTCGAATCGAAGGCGGAGTTGGCGACGATGTCCGACAGCAGCGCACGATAGGTGTCGCCGTTCTCGTCCGCCTGCTGGGCAACGGCGAGCAGCACATTGAAGAGCTTGCGCGTGAGCAGCGTGATCTTGCCGCTCTTCGGCTGGATTGCGATCGCCTCGACGGCTTTGCGCAGCTCCGCCGAACTTGGGCTCACGACATCGGTTTTCTTGGCGCGCTTCGTAGCCATACGTCGGATCGAGGTGGATTTCGCGAGAGGATACCGGCTGCGGTGATGTGCGTCTATAGGGACGCTCTCACCGATTTCCGGTGATCCGGCTTTGCGAGCCCCGACTCACCTCGGGCCGTCCCGAAAATGCTCACCTCTGCATTTTCGGTGTCCGCCTCCTGGCGCGCGCCGTGTCCGGAGCCAGGAATTTGCAGGGATTCCGGCCGCGGACAGAACCACCCCGTCGGGTCCCGTATCGCCTCACCTTTATCTATCGTCGCAAGTTGACGACGCCTATCGGGCTGGAATGGTGCGTGCGCCGCGCGCGAGGCGTGCACCGATCGTTTCTCCCCGCCTCGGGCAGCCATCGATGGGACTCGTGAGGTATGCAGGCTCGATCGGCGCACAGTCCGGGTTTCGAGTGAGCGCGTGGCCCACTGCCTGGGTGGGCCTGCCGAGCGGCATACCAGTGCCCCTACGCCGGCTCCAGACGTCCACTTGGTCCTCCTCGAGCACTCACTGCGTGCAGGACGGTGTGCGTCCCACGCTCGCCCCAGAAATCGGCGCCAGGCTCGCCAGGCCAAGGCACCGCCGCGCGCTTCGACCAGTCGACAGATGTTCCAGCCGCCCATCACGGTGACTCCCATTACTCGATTTCACGCACCCTCGGCTCAGGCTCCTGAAAACTCTCACCTTGAGACGCCGACAGCGTCCGTCCACAGGACGTTTCAACGGACCGGACCATTTTTCTACCCGCCCAAAGGTCCCGAAATTCCTCACCTATGCCATTCGGTCCACCGAATGCGGCAGTGCGGAAGCGCCGGATCCGCCATTCCCGCAAACGCTCACCTTTCTCGGCAACGCGACAAAAAGATAATTATTTCAATGATTTAGTGAGAAATTGAGTCTCGGACAATACCCGCTCGCGAAGAAAACCGCCTCCCGAATATTCTCACCTTTGGCTATCCGACCGTTTCCATGCCTTCGGTCCAGGATGGCGAAGCAGCCCCGAAAAACCTCACCATTGCCGATCCGGCCAGCGAAAATCGCGATGAAAACATCACCACGCAGCCTGGGTTTGCGGGCAGCTTGCCTGTTAACTATCCCGAAACTCCTCACCTTTAGCCAAAATCGGCCTCATTTCCGATCCCGAAAATCCTCACCGGAAGCGTTCCGACTTCCAGCCGCCCGGCCGCGGGCCTCACTCCCGCATTCCCTCACCTCAACGCTAAACACCTGCAAAACCAGGGGTTTTCCATCCAGCAGGCTTATCCAGATGAGCGTCGTCTCCCGAAAAATCTCACCTTTGCGACAGTCGCATGCGGGTTTCCGGGGATTCGCCCCTGAAAAACCTCACCCGGCAGCCCCGTTTTCTCCCGAAAACGCTCACCATTGATAAAAAACGAGGCGCGCAAGCCATTTGTCGCACTGCAAAACCGGGCCCCGAACGTTCTCACCCAGGTCATTCCGGTCGCGAGCCGCCCTGTAACGGTGCATCAAGGCGCGCAGCGGTGCTCACTCCCGAGGATTCTCACCTTTGCCGGATCGGCCCCCGGCGAGCACTCCCGAAGCCGCTCACGTTCTTTCCCGCACCGACTCACCATGTTCCCCGAACCCCGTCACCGTCGAATCCCGCAGGCTCTCACCACCACTCCCGGAAAGCTTCACCCTGTCGCCCGCAAAGCCTTGTCTGGTAAGGCTTAGCCGTGGCGTTAACGTTTTTAACAAGGGTTCAAGGGTGTTTACTTCTATTACTCTCAAGCGCTACGCGCGAGAGCCTTCGAAAAACCCCCTTGACCACCAGACTCTACGTTCAACGCCTATCCGTGAAACAGTGTCAAAGCGTCGCTCTACCTTAAATAACGCTTTATAAACAGAAGCTTGTAGACTATTCTTCGATTTGTTTCACGGAAATTTCAAGGACATAGTCCTCGAGGACCAACGCGTCGCCTTGAAAACCATGTCCACGGCCATTCAGTCTTGTCGGACGAAAAAATCGTAGCAAACACTACGTAAATTGTTATGATTCTTCGAACCTGCCACCGATGAGGTCCGAATGAATCTGGATGAACAACGAAACGCGATCCGTCAGGAGCTGGAAACGATGCGCGCTGCCGGCGCCCGTCGGCAGGAACTGTCGCTGCATGCATGCAAACGGCTGTTCTTCGATCTGGGTGTCCGTCCGTCGCTGGCCGCGGTCCGCGATCTGACCCAGACCGGCAGCGCGAGCGACATCCCCAAAGACATCGATCACTTCTGGGAACGTATCCGCGGCGCATCGAAAGTGCGCGTCGCGTCGGGTTCGATCCCGAAAGCGCTCGAAGACCGCGCGGGTGAACTGCTCGGCGCGCTGTTCGAAGAAGCGGTCTCTCACGCCCGGACATCGCTCGAAGACGAACGCGCCAAGGTCAAGGCGCTGATCGCCGAAGCTGAACAGAAAACGCGCGACGCAGAAATTCGCCGCGATGTATCCGATGAAGCCGTACGACGAGCTGAAGCTCGCGTCGACAGCGCGCTGGACCGGATCCGCACGCTCGAAGCGCAACTCGCGAACACCAGCGGCCAGCACCATAGTCAGCATGAAGGTCTGCAGCACGTCGTCCGACGGTTCGAAGCCGATAACGAGGCGCTCCAGAAACGGCTCGACACCGAGCAGACCACCAACGCGACATTGCGCGACCGCGTCGACGAGCTGCATCGCGACCTGCGTCATAGCACCGAGCATTATGCGCAGCAGATCAAGGATGCTGTCGCGGAGGCCGAGCGGCGGGTGAAGCCGATGCTGGTCGAGCTCGACTCGCTGCGCAGCATGGCGACGACCTACCAGTCAGGCGTGAGAGATGCCAGCCGGAAAGAGTTCGACTTCATCCAGCAGCTCGCGGCCGCCAAGGCCCGTGGCGACCGCTTCGAAGTCCAGTTGCACGAGCAGGCCGATGAAATCGACGCGTTGACGCGCGAGCTCGACACCTTGCGCGGGCATCAGAATCTCGACCCTGCCATTGCAGCATTGTTGTGTGAGCTCGCCTCCGCCGGCCGCCTCTCAGTCGACGAACTCGCCCGCGTCGGTACGATCGCCGATGGCCACGTCGCGCTACCCGCGCGCTGCCCCCGTTGCGATGAGGGGGAGCCCGAGTTGTCCCAGGTCGATGGTCAGTATGAAGTGCTGTGCCCGGACTGCGAGCACTCGTCGGGTACGGGCGATTCGCGGCTCGAAGCGGTCGTGCGATTCATGGCGAATGGCGAACTTTCGCCGTCTGCGGCGGGCTGAATCGTGAAAAAAATGTGACCGGATAGCGATTTCTGGACCCACATATCCCGAAAGGTGAGACGCTGCGGGACCGCAAAGGTGAGCATTTTCGGGACTTCGAACGACTGAACGTCGCACCGGCTATGAGGTTCGCAGAACGGTCCGACGAAGCGTCCCGCGCCATTTCCTCACACATTTTCAGCGTCGACGCTGTCCGTGCGCCGTTCGAGCCACGTTTTCCACGCGCGATGCAGCCGGTTCGACGATATCGGCTGGACGAATCCCAGCCACCGGCCGACCTGCTCAGGGTCGACGCCGCTTTCGAACAGATCCGCGGCGAAGCTGTTGCGCAACGTTTGAGGACTCGCGCGTTCCGCGCGCGCGTCCGCGATGCCGGCCGCCTCGGTCTGCGCATCGATCGCGCGCAGCATCGTGGCCTTGTGCATCGGCCGCCCGGAAGGCGACGCGGGAAACAGCAGATCGCCGGCCAGCTCCGCTGCGCCGCGTTCGTCGAGCCACCGGTCAAGTAGCGCAATCGCGAACGGCGACAGGCGGGTGCGGCGCGTGAATGCCGGATTGACCGCTTCGATCGTGACGTCGGCTGAACCTCTCTGCACGCAACTAACCGCGAGTCTGCGCGCCTCACCGGTTTTCAGCCCGCCGCCGAGAAACAGCGCGACCAGCGCGCGGTCGCGCATCTCGCGCCAACGTTGCGCGGCCGTCAGCATCGTCAACGGGGAGAAGAGCTGCGCGATCAGCCGCGCGCGTTCGTTCGACGTGAGGAATCCGGTCGGTTCGTTGTCGCGCGTGTCGCGCCATGCTGCTTCGCCATCCTGAGCAATGAAACGCGCGGGGTTCACCGACGCGAGTTCAATATCGCGGACGTGATCCAGCACACGTTCGATGAGCCGCAGATAGCGGGCCCGCTGCGTTTTCTTCACCGACAGACCGCCGACGAAATCGGCGATCGTCAAACGGTCGACGGTGGTCAGCGTCTTCTTCTTCGCGTGCATCCAGTCGAGAAACAACCCCCACTGCGCGCGGTAGACATCCGCGGACGACAGCCGGAATTGCTGCTTCGCGAGCCACGCGTCGAACGCCGAACGCGGATCGCGTTGCCAGTCGGCGCGTTCCTGATCGAAGAGATCGGCTTCCGGTCTGGCATGCGGCGAAGTGTCCGGCGTGGAAGGTGTGGGCATGTCTATCTACCGGTTAGTTGCGCAGATTCGACATCGACCGGCCCCGGATGTTCATGGACCTGGCCACGGAAAAGCGCACGCAGCCGTTCAACCGCCCCATGGCCGCGAACGCCGCGTCGGTTTAGCGCGTGGCGGTGTCTGCGCGGCTTCGCGTGCCGCTTCCTCATACGCAGCGACGGCAAAACCGAACACGGCCGGTAACGCATTCGACTGCCCGAAATCCACCGGTTCATCCGTCTCTGGAAACGCGAGTCCGCCGGGTCGTTCGAATAGCCCATGCATGACGTCGTCATAGCGACTCGCGAAACCGAGGTCCGCGAGCGCCTCCGCCTCGATTGCGTGTAGCAGACGCCAGGTGAGCGGGACGTGCTGCACGATATAGCGCGCAGCGATGTTGCGCACGATGCGCTCGAGATCGCGCGCTGCCTGTTGATAGCGCAGCGCGGCCAGTTGAAGTTCTTCGTTCTGTTTTTTCATGATGGGCCTCGGAACAAGCCGCTGTCACTGTATGAATATACAGTATCCGCGTGCGGACCGGTAGCAGAAAAAACCATCTCCCGAATCTTCTCACCGACTCCCGTATTTCCTCACCTTTCCCGCTCAGCCGTGGATCACGACCAGCAGCGCTTTCGCCTCGCTCTTGCCGGCGTTGCGGATCGCGTGCGGTTCGTCGGCGACGTAGCGTGCAGTTTCCGCGAGCTTCAGTCGCCGCGTCGCGCCGGCCGCTTCCACCTCGATCGATCCATGCAGCACGGTGAGATGTTCGCGCGTGCCTGGCTCGTGCGCGTTCGAGACCAGCGCGCCGCCCGGCGCGAGCGTAAGCTCATACCACTCGAACTTGCCTGCGAGTTCGATCGGGCCCCACACCCGCAGCTGATAGCGCGCGTCATGGCCGCTCAGCGTCGGGATTTCGTGCGGACCGGATACGGCGATTGCTTCAGGCGCCTTGGGCGCCGCGAACAGCGAATCGAGGTTGACGCCGAGTGCATTCGTCAGACGCCACGCGACGGCGATCGTCGGGTTCGCCTTGTCGCGCTCGATTTCGGAGAGCATCGATTTGGACACGCCCGCCGCGCGCGACAGATCGTCGAGCGTCATGCCGCGTTCGCTGCGCAGCCGCTGGATCTGTTCGCCGACCCGCGGCGGCGCGGCCGGAGCAGGCACGGACGAGGGCGGAGGCGACGCCGGCGCACGCCGGCTGGCCGAACTTGCCATTTGCTGACCTATCGTTTAGAGTTGTTCGATATACCGAACTTGAGTTCGGAAAATCGAAAATATTCGGTAAACCACCAAAACCAACTATAGCAGGCTAGCCGGCCCGCAACCCATCCAGGAGTCTGACTGATGCGTGATACTTTCCTCGCCCATCTGCGAGGCACTCTCGACCAGATCCGCAGCGACGGTTTCTACAAGACCGAGCGCGTGATCGCGAGCCCGCAGTCGGCGGACATCCGCCTTGCGGCCGGTGAAGACGTGCTGAACTTCTGCGCGAACAACTACCTTGGCCTCGCGAACGACGCGCGTCTCGTCGATGCCGCGAAAGACGGCCTCGATCGCGACGGGTTCGGCATGGCGTCGGTGCGCTTCATCTGCGGCACGCAGACCGTGCACAAGGAACTCGAAGCCGCGCTGTCGCGCTTCCTGCAAACCGACGACACCATCCTCTATTCGAGCTGCTTCGACGCGAACGGCGGTCTCTTCGAAACGCTGCTCGACGAGTCCGACGCGATCATCAGCGACGAGCTGAACCACGCGAGCATCATCGATGGCGTGCGGCTCTCGAAAGCGAAGCGCTATCGCTACAAGAACAACGACATGGCCGATCTCGAAGCGAAGCTGCGCGAAGCCGATGCGGGCGGCGCGCGCTTCAAGCTGATCGCTACCGATGGCGTGTTCTCGATGGACGGCATCATCGCGAACCTGAAGGGCGTCTGCGATCTGGCGGACCAGTACGGCGCGCTCGTGATGGTCGACGATTCGCACGCGGTCGGCTTCATCGGCGAACATGGCCGCGGCACGCCGGAGCACTGCGGTGTCGGCGATCGCGTCGACATCATCACGGGCACGCTCGGCAAGGCGCTCGGCGGATCGTCGGGCGGCTATGTTGCCGCGCGCAAGGAAATCGTCGAGCTGCTGCGGCAGCGCTCGCGCCCGTATCTGTTCTCGAACACGCTTGCACCGAGCATCGCGGCGGCATCGCTGACAGTGCTCGAACTGCTCGCGAGCGAGGAAGGCGCGCAGTTGCGCGCAAAGGTCAAAGCAAATGGCGCGCATTTCCGCAGCAGGATGAGCGAGCTCGGCTTCACGCTCGTGCCCGGCGAGCATCCGATCATCCCGGTGATGCTGGGCGACGCGCAGCTCGCGTCGCGAATGGCGGACGCGTTGCTGAAGGAAGGCATCTACGTGATCGGCTTCTCGTTTCCGGTCGTGCCGAAGGGCCGCGCGCGGATCCGCACGCAGATGAGCGCCGCGCACACGACCGAGCAGATCGATCGTACCGTCGATGCATTCGCCCGCGTGGGCCGCGAACTCGGTGTGATCTGAGTCAACGAAACCACGGCGAGCAGAAGCGAACCGCAGCGACCCGCAGCGACCCGCAGCAGACCGCCACGAACGGCATATCACACGCGACATGATCGGCCACAAGCCGGCCAGCCGCAGCAGCATGGAGAGAACAACAGATGAAGGCGCTTGCCAAACTCGAACGCGCCCCGGGGCTGACGCTCACGCGCGTGAAGAAGCCCGAAGTCGGACACAACGACGTGATGATCCGCATCACGCGCACCGCGATCTGCGGCACGGACATCCATATCTGGAAGTGGGACGACTGGGCGCAGAAAACCATCCCGGTGCCGATGCACGTCGGCCACGAATATGTCGGTGAAATCGTCGAGATGGGTCAGGAAGTGCGCGGCTTTGCGATCGGCGACCGCGTATCGGGCGAGGGCCACATCACGTGCGGCTTCTGTCGCAACTGTCGCGCGGGGCGCCGGCATCTGTGCCGCAATACCGTGGGCGTGGGCGTGAATCGCGAGGGCGCGTTCGCCGAATACCTGGTGATTCCCGCGTTCAACGCGTTCAAGATTCCGCCCGAGATCTCCGACGATCTCGCCGCGATCTTCGACCCGTTCGGCAACGCAACGCATACCGCGCTGTCGTTCAACCTCGTCGGCGAAGACGTGCTGATTACGGGCGCCGGGCCGATCGGCATCATGGCGGTGGCGATCGCGAAGCACGTCGGCGCGCGCAATGTGGTGATCACCGACATCAACGACTACCGCCTCGAACTCGCGCGCAAGATGGGCGCGACGCGCGCGGTGAACGTATCGCGCGAATCGCTGCGCGACGTGATGAGCGACCTGCACATGACGGAAGGCTTCGACGTCGGCCTCGAAATGTCAGGCGTGCCGACCGCGTTCACGTCGATGCTCGAGTCGATGAATCACGGCGGCAAGGTCGCGCTGCTCGGCATTCCGCCGGCGCAAACGGCGATCGACTGGAACCAGGTGATCTTCAAGGGCCTCGAGATCAAGGGCATCTACGGCCGCGAGATGTTCGAGACCTGGTACAAGATGGTCGCAATGCTGCAAAGCGGCCTCGACCTGTCGCCGATCCTCACGCACCGCTTCGCCGTGGACGACTATCAGCAGGCGTTCGCGACGATGCTGTCTGGTGAAAGCGGCAAGGTGATCCTCGACTGGACCACGGCCTGATTCAAACGTCCCTCTCTTTCCCAGCCGGGCGCATGATGTTCGTCATCCTGACGAACTACACCATCACGCGCCCGGCGGCGGTCCTTCGAATTCCGCCTGGATTCTCACGTGGACGTCATCGCCGACGGCGGGAAACCACGTCGTCAGGCCGAACTTCGACCGGCTGAAATGGCCGTCCGCTGAAAAGCCCAGTGTGTCCTGCTTTGTGAGCGGGTTCTTGCCATAGCCGTTGAACGTGACGTCGAGCGTCACGGGCTGCGTCGAACCGCGAATCGTGAGATTGCCGGTCAGCTTGCCCTGGGCGTCCGACGTGCGCTCGAACCCCGTGCTGACGAAGCGGATCTCCGGATTGCGCGTCGCATCGAACATATCGGAGCCCTTCACCATCGTATCGAGCGCGGGCACGTTCGTGTCGACGCTCGCGGCGTCGATCGTCGCGTTCACGCTGCTCGCGTCGAGGCCGCCCGGGTGCCAGTCGAGCTGCGCGGTAGCTTTGTCGAAGCGCATCGTGAAGCGCGAGTAATGAAAGTGATCGACGTCGAACACGATGCTCCAGTGATGCGCGTCCATCTGGTAGTGCCCGGCCGGCACGGCGGCTTCCTTCTGGCTGACGGTGTGCGTGACGACCTGCAACGGCGTGCAGGCGGTGGCCAGCAGCGCGGCGGCGAGAACAGTGCGAGTCAGTCGCAGGTTGGCGATCGGCATGAAAAGGGGCTCGTGAACAGGTTTCGGTCCGTCCCACGATACCGCAACGCTGGTTTCGTCGCATGACGGCGTGCGGACTGAAGTCGCTGGAAGCGAAGCGGGCCGCCACGAACGCGCCAAACAAACCCATTGACGCAGGTGGAACGATCGTTCTACCATGCACTGATCATGAGCATCTCGTCACGAACTCCCACCGAAACGAAGGCAACGAAGACGGACACGAGCGCGGAAGCAGGCGCGGACACCAGCGCCGCCGGCGCGCGCGGCCGTCTGCTGGCCGCCGCCGAAGCGCTGATCTACGCCGGCGGCATCCACGCCACGGGGGTCGATGCGATCGTCAAGCTGTCGGGCACGGCGCGCAAAAGCTTCTATACGCACTTCGAGTCGAAGGATGCGCTGGTCGCCGCGGCGCTCGAGCAGCGCGACGAGCGCTGGATGCGCTGGTTTATCGAAGGCACGTTGAAGCGCGCGGATGCGCCGCGCGAGCGCCTGCTCGCGATGTTCGACGTGCTGCATGAATGGTTTAGATCGAAGGACTTTCACGGCTGCGCGTTTCTCAATGCAGCAGGCGAGATCGCATCGCCGCACGATCCGATCCGCGTGGTCGCGCGTCAACACAAGGAGCGGTTGCTTGCGTTCGTGCGCGAGACGTGCGATGCGCTCTTCGCAACGCAAGACGAAAGCGGCGAACCGAAAGCACACGAAGCGGCCGCAACGGCGCTGTCGCGACAGTGGCTGATCCTGATCGACGGTGCGATCGGGGTTGCGCTCGTGAGCGGAAATCCAGACGCGGCGAACGACGCGAAAAACGCCGCACGGCCGCTGCTCGATGCAGCGTTGCAGCAAGACTTTAAAGCACCGCCCAAGCGGCGGACTTCCACGTCAACCCGTCGTCGACAGGACCAGTCATGAGCCAGCCAACCGAAAGCCGTCCGCCTTTACCGCCATTCACGCGCGAAACCGCGATCCAGAAAGTCCGCGCTGCGGAGGACGCATGGAACACGCGCGACCCCGAGCGCGTATCGCTCGCGTACACGCCGGAGAGTCGTTGGCGTAACCGCTCGGAGTTCATCACGGGGCGAGGCGAGATCGTCGGGCTGCTGCGCCGCAAGTGGGCGAAGGAACTGGACTACCGGCTCATCAAGGAACTGTGGGCCTTTACCGATAACCGCATCGCGGTGCGTTTCGCGTATGAATGGCACGACGATTCGAACAACTGGTTCCGCTCGTATGGCAACGAGAACTGGGAGTTCGACGAGAACGGGTTGATGGCCCGTCGGCACGCGAGCATCAACGATCTGCCGATCAAGGAGAGCGACCGGCTGTGTCGCTGGCCGCTCGGACGTCGTCCTGACGACCACCCCGGTCTCTCGGATCTGGGCCTGTAAATCCTCACCTTTCGCGACGGGCGCCGCATGCGTGCGACGCCTTTCATCGCGATGCCATCGCTGCGCGGCCAAGGTTAGCGCACGCGCCGTGCAAGTTGCTGCCAGACACATCCGCGGCGCTGTCGAATCCGTCCTCCACATCGTGCCTCCGCGTTGAGGTACAGTGCGCGACAAGCAATCCTCCCGAAAACGACACGAAGCAGCGCGCCGGCGCTCGACCGGCGGCGGAGAGAACATGCGTCTTCAGCAATTCGCAGGCAGGTTGACGGAGCACATCGCACATAACGTGAGGCGCGCGGCGCTCGTCTCGCTCACCGGTCTCATGTGCGCGCCGGCGGCGCACGCGGGAGACTGGTGCAGCGGGGGCGTATGGGTCGACGCGATGATGGCGTCGTATCACATCAACCCGCGGCCCGATACGCATTTCGAGGAGTTCAATCCGGGCCTCGGCGTGGAGTGCTGGCTCAACGGGCAGTGGGCCGTGACCGGCGGCGAGTTTCGCAATTCACTACGCCGCCCGTCGTGGTACGGCGGCGGCGTATGGGCGCCGGAGTTCGCGCACTTCGGCTTCGTGCGCGTCGCGGTGATGGGCGGCATCATCTCCGGCTACAACTACGGCAACTGGGGCCTCGGCCGCAATCATACGATCGGTCCGGTGGTCGCGCCGGTGATCATGACCAGCTACAAGCGCGTCGGGCTGAACATCATCGTCGTGCCGCCGATTCCTTCGGACAATCTGCCGTTCACGCTGGGATTCCAGGCGAAGGTGAAGTTCTGACGGATATCGATCGGGATTATTGTTCTTACCTGGCCGATTTGCACGATTTGCGGGAACAAAGTTCTTACCTACGCTGCCCGTCGGCTTCTTGCGCCTGTCCATCCACAGCGGGCGCGCTTGCCGATGCGGCCACCTATCGAATTTATAGTTCTTGTTTTTCTGTTTAGCTATCCGCGCTCTCACGGTGCTCGCTGATCGTGTCCCATGCTGGGACTTAGAAGCCTTAACAAAATGATGCCTGGGGCTGTTTACTTTCGATCGTTCCTGTTAACCTTTCCGTTGTTTCGACTGCGAAAGGGACATGGCCAAA
>NZ_QQOA01000043.1:0-31448 GCF_003443895.1 Paraburkholderia phosphatilytica
ATCGCCTCCAGAGCATGAACTGAACCGCCGTATGCGGAACCGCACGTACGGTGGTGTGAGAGGGCTGAGGGGGTAACCCCTCACCCTACTCGATTCTCTGGTTGCGGCGTGTATAGAAGTGAACCCGCATGGGCTGTTGCTAAGATGAAAAACAAGATTTGTTTTTATCAAACAAATTTTGACTACAGGATTGTGTCTTGCTAATGTTTGGCAGCGTTTCCACACGGCGCGATGCGATGCGCCGGTGAGTAAAGCAGGACAAGACAGGAAAGACCAGACAGGCAAGACAGGCAAAGACGCCAGAAGGCGCACGGGGAGAGCAGGCGCGGCGCGTTAGCGGTGGTTTCGCTGACGCGCGCGAATGCAGAAAAGAATTCGAAGAGTAACGTAAAGCATTTAGTAAGGAATGCTTGCGATGGAGACGTATTACCCAGAGTGTGTTTGCGCCGGCTAATCGAGAAAGTCGGAGGCGGCACCCATCTGGCATAAGCAGTCGAGCTGTGCAAGTCCAGATAATGCAATTAGTAGTCCGATACTAAAGATACCAGGGTGTTCCTGCTGGATTGTCGCGCGCTTTGCGCGGCGAGCCGGTATTGCGCGAAGTCGCGCGCGGGGCAATCCGGAAGGAATGCGGCGAATCGAAGCCGTCTATCGAGCGGAGCGGTCCATGAGACCGCTCTTCGAATCAAGGGTGTGGCCATACTGACAAGTGGGAAGGGGAAACATGAAACAACGTGCATTGGCGATAGCCATCAGAAGAATAATCTGGGCTGAGCTGGCGCTATCGGCTGCGATTGCGGGACCCGTATTCGCGCAGACGCAGCCGGCAACGAACGGTACGACGGCAGCGGCGCCGGATGCGGCAAGCGGCGCGGCCGCCGCCGCACCGGCAGCGGCGTCGTCCACGAGCGGCGCGACGACAACTGATTCGAACGGAGTGCAGAAACTGAAGCGCTTTGAGGTGACCGGCTCGCTGATTCGCCAATCCGACAAGACCGGCTTCCAGCAGGTGCAGACCGTTACGCAGAAGGACATTCAGGCGAGCGGCGCAACCACGGTGTCGGACTTCCTGCGCTCCACGTCGGCGAACTCGGCTAGCAGCTGGGGCGACAACTATACGTACAGCACGGCGCCGGGCGGTGCGGGTATCGCGCTGCGTGGCCTCAGCGAAAAGTACACGCTGGTGCTGATCGACGGTCAGCGCGTGGCGCCGTATGCACTGAACACGAACTTCACCGACTCGTTCGTCGACCTGAACGCGCTGCCGCTCAACATGATCGACCGCATCGAGATCGTGAAGACCGGCGCGGTGTCGGAGTATGGCTCGGACGCCATCGCCGGTGTGGTGAACATCATCACCAAGCACGACTTCCAGGGCCTGCAGCTGGACGGCAGCGTCGGCGGTGCACAGCACGGCGGCGCGGGCACGGAAAAATTTAACGTGCTCGGCGGCTTCGGCAACCTGACGTCGGACGGCTTCAACGTCACGGCTGCTGCGAGCTATTCGCACACGAGCGGCATAGATCTGAGCCAGCGCAGCACGACGGCCGACCAGAACTGGCCTTATGCGAACAACGCGCCGACGTCGTACTGGCAAACGCCGAACGGTCCGCAGGCGCTGAGCCCGTGCCCGTACGGCGGCAAGACGATCTCGACGTCCAATTCGATCACGGGCGCGTTCCAGTCCGGCACGGCCTGCGGCTATAACACCAGCAACGTCGATTCGCTGTCGCCGCAGAACGAACATGCGAACGTGAAGGTTCACGGCACGTTCAAGATCAACGACGACGTCCAGGCTTACGCCGACCTCTGGGACAGCTACTCAACGAGTTCGCTCGTGAGCAACGTCGCGGGTGTCAGCGGTCTTGGCTCGCCGCTGACCTATTCGCCGGCTACCGGTCTCGTCGCGCAGAACAACACGGTTTCCGCGACCAACCCGTACAACCCGTACGGTGTCGCCACGCCGCTCAACTACACGTTCCCGGGCATGCCGAACGGCATCCAGTCGGTGTCGAACTTCTGGGCGTTCTCGACGGGACTGAAGGGTTCGTTCGATACGTCGAAGTACGGTACGTGGAACTGGGGTACGAGCTACGGTCACTCGCAGAGCATCATCTCGGTCACGGACACGAACGCGATCGACACGACGGGTTACCAGAACTTCCTGGCTGGCGGCTTCGATTTCGCGGATCCGTCTGCGACGCCGAACGGTCTGAACGGCATGTTCAAGAACGTCGAGTACTCGGCGATCTCGAAGCTGGACGTCGTCGATGCGACGATTTCGACGCCGAACCTGTTCCACCTGCCGACGGGTGACATCGGCGTCGGCTTCGGTGCGCAGTTCCAGCATCAGAGCGAATTCATCTCGGACCCGACCGGTACGGACACGGGCCAGACGCTGATCGCCGGCATTCCGCTGCAATCGGCGGACGCGAGCCGGAACGTCGCCGCGGTGTACTACCAGATCGACATTCCCATCATCAAGAACCTGACGTTCAGCCAGGCCGGCCGTTACGACCACTACAACCAGTTCGGCGGCGCATTCTCGCCGCGCTTCGCACTGCGTTACCAGCCGCTGCAGGCGTTCACGGCTTACGCGTCGTACAACCGCGGCTTCCGCGCGCCGACGATGGTCGAATCGTCGCGCAGCGTGTCGCTTGGCTCGCAGAACGCGATCGATACGGATCCGGCCAGCGCGCAGTATGGCCAGAACGTCAGCGCGGCCGAGCTGATGCACGGCAACCCGAACCTGCAGCCGGAACGCACGAAGAACTACAACATCGGTTTCGAACTGTCGCCGGCGCGTAACACGGACTTCGGTTTCGACTGGTACAAGATCGACGTGAGCAACGTGATCGGTATCGCGCCGCTGCAGCCGACGATCGACGCGAACAATCCGGCCACCGTGGTGCGCGACCCGAACACGGGCGTGATCGACTACGTGAATTCGCAGCTGGTCAACTTCTCGTACCTGCATACCGACGGTTTCGAAGGCACGTTCCATCAGGCACTGCCGACCAAGCTGGGTACCTTCGCGCTGTCCACGGACTGGGCGTACGTGTGGCACTTCGTGACGCCGGGTCTGGCGAGCGGCGCGACCGATGCGGCGGGTAACAACAGCTCGCTGGCGCTGTCGTTCGGCGGTTCGTTCCCGCGCTGGAAGGGCAACACGACGGTCAGCTGGACGTCGCCGGACCGCAAGTGGAACACCGCGCTGACCTGGAACTACACGGGTTCGTACGCGGATACCACGCTGCAGTCGGAGTTCGGTGCAACGGGTATCCCGACGCAGATCGGTTCGTTCAGCGTGTTCAACCTGACGGCAACGTACACGGGCTTCAAGCACTGGACGATTTACGGCGGCATCGACAACATCTTCAACAAGGCGCCGCCGTTCGATCCGAACTTCGAGTACTACCCGTATTACCAGACGGGCTACGACACGTCGCTGTACAACTTCGTCGGTCGCTTCGCCCAGATCGGCGCAACCTACAAGTTCTAACCTGAAGGTGTCGTAGAAGCAGGCTTTTGTGTGTCCCAGGGTCGCTCCGGTTCCCCGCATTCACCCCCGGAGCGGCCCTCTTTTGTCAGGCGGTAAGCAGTCGAGTAGCAGCGGGAGGCGTCGCACGCGGTCGGTGCGGCGCCGCTTTGCATCCGGAGCTGGAAACCTCGTGCGCTGGCCACAAGCCGGTGCGCGTCCTTGCGCAGAAAGATGATGAGACTTGTGAAGTTGCGCTGCCCGCGTTCGATACGGGCGCCCGCGATCCTGGCCACGGCCGCGCTGACGCTGTGCATGGCGATGAGTTCGCCCGCGCATGCGAGTTCGTCGATCGCCCAGTACGATCAGCCGAGATATCCGGCCAATTTCACGCATTTCGATTACGCGGACCCGAACGCACCACGCGACGGTTCGTTCGTGTTCGACAACTACAACGAGCTGCAGAGCTACGATTCGCTGAATCCGTTTCTCGTGCGCGGCGCGCCGGCGCCGGACATCCAGAACCTGATGTTCGATACGCTGATGCAGCGCAGCTGGGACGAACTCGCGTCGGAATACGCGCTGATCGCGGACGACGTCGGGGTCGCGCCCGATCTCACGTCCGCGACGTTCCATATCAATCCCGCCGCGCGTTTCTCGAACGGCGATCCGATCACCGCGGAAGACGTCAAGTATTCGTTCGACACACTGTCGAGCCCGCAGGCGTCGCCGATGTTCAACGCGCAGTTCGCGGTGATCAAGCGCGCGGTGGTGGTGAACCCATCCACCGTGCGCTTCGAGTTCAAGCATCCGGAGCGCGACGCGCCGCTGATCGCGGGCGACCTGCCGATCTTCTCTCCGAAGTGGGGGATGAAGCCGGACGGTACGCGCCCCGCCTTCGACCAGATCTCGAATGTGGAGCCGATCGCGAGCGGCCCGTATCTGATCGAATCGCGCCGCAACGACAAGGAAATCGTCTACCGCCGCAATCCGAACTACTGGGCGGCGGATCTACCGTCCCGCCGCGGCATGTTCAATTTCTCGCACATCACGTTCAAGCTGTACCTCGACCAGTACACGCAGCTCGAAGCGTTCAAGGCGGGCGACATCGATGCGCGCGTCGAATACAGCGCGACGCAGTGGGCGCGCAAGTACGTCGGCAAGAACTTCAACAACGGTCTGCTGAAGCAGGTGAACGTGCCGGACGGCCCCGCGCAGATGCAGGGCATGGTGATCAACATGCGCAAGCCGATGTTCCAGGACGTGCGGGTGCGCCATGCGTTGACGCTGGCATTCGACTACGACTGGATGAACCGGATGATGTTTTACGGCCAGTACGTGCGCACCAACAGCTTCTGGGAGGCGAGCCCGTTCGCCGCCACCGGCATGCCGAGCGAAAAGGAGCTTGCGCTGCTCGGGCCGTACCATGCGGAATTGCCGCCCGAGGTGTTCGGCCCGATGGTGAAGCAGCCCACCACGATTCCGCCGAACTCGCTGCGCGACAACCTGAAGGAAGCGCGCGATCTGCTCGCGCAGGCGGGCTGGCACTATCGCGACGGCGCGCTGCGCGACGCGAACGGCACGCCGATGACGATCGAGATCATCGACGACCAGCCCGGTATGGACCGGCTGATCCTGCCGTACATGCAGGCGCTCGGCATTCTTGGCATCCAGGCGCATATGCGTGAACTGGACAGCGCGCTGTACGAGAAGCGGATGGATAACTTCGAGTTCGACATGACGACGTACATCTATCCGCCGGTCACGATTCCGGGCGGAGAGCTGACGCGCCGCTTCGGCAGCGCCGCCGCGTCGCAGCCGGGTTCGGAAAACTATTCGGGCTTGAAGTCGCAAGCCGTGGATGCACTGATCCGCGCCGCGCTCTCGGCCAATACGATGGACGATCTGCAAACCGCGGTTCGCGCGCTGGACCGCGTGCTGATCAACACGTATCTGCTGGTGCCGGAGTATTACGCGCCGAACTCGCGGATCGGCTACAAGACGACGCTGGGCTTCCCGAAGATCGCGCCCGCTTCGTACCAGGCCGAAGACTATCTCGTCGACTACTGGTACAAGAAGACGCCCGCGGCATTGTCCGCTGCCGGTCCGAATGCGGCGAACGCATCCGGCACGCACTGAAAGCGGAGGACATCTCATGCTCAACTACATCCTTCGGCGCCTGATGCTGATGGTGCCCACCCTGATCGGCGTGGTCACGCTGACCTTCGTCGTCACGCAGTTCGTGCCGGGTGGGCCGGTCGAACAGGTGATGATGCAACTCCGCCACGGCGCCGGCCGTGGCGGAGAGACGGGGTCGGGCGGCGGCGGCTATCACGGCAGCCAGGGCGTCGATCCTCAGCAGATCGAACAGATCAAGAAGCAGTTCGGCTTCGACAAGCCACCGCTCACGCGCTACCTCACGATGCTGAAGAACTACGCGACCTTCAACCTCGGCGAGTCGTACTACCAGCACGACACGGTATGGAACGTGATCCGCTCGCGCATGCCGGTGTCGATCACGCTCGGGCTGTGGACCGTGATACTCACGTATCTGATATCGGTGCCGCTCGGTATAGCGAAAGCGGTGCGAAACGGCTCGCGCTTCGACACCGTCACGAGCGTGCTGGTGCTCGCGGGTTACGCGATTCCTGGCTTCGTGCTGGGCGTGCTGCTGCTGATGCTGTTCGGCGGCGGCACCTTCTGGCAGGTGTTCCCGATGCGCGGCCTCACGTCGGACAACTTTCAGGACCTGAGCGCGTTCGGCAAGGTGCTCGACTACCTGTGGCACATCGTGCTGCCCGTCACCGCTTCGGTGGTCGGAAACTTCGCGATCGTCACGATCCTCACGAAGAACACGTTCCTCGAAGAGATCGGCCGGCAGTACGTGCTGACTGCGCGCGCGAAGGGCGCGCCCGAGCACGACGTGCTGTGGAAGCACGTGCTGCGCAACGCGGCCATTCCGCTGCTGACGGGTTTGCCCGCCGCGTTCGTCGGCGCATTCCTGAACGGCAACCTGCTGATCGAAACGCTGTTCTCGCTGAACGGCATGGGCCAGCTGTCGTACGACTCGGTGATCCGCCGCGACTATCCCGTCGTGCTCGGTTCGCTGTTTCTGTTCACGCTGATCGGCCTTGTCACCAAACTCATTGCTGACGTCTGCTATGTCCTCGTCGACCCCCGCATCCAATTCCACCGCCTGGACCACTAAGGTGGACGCGCTCGCGCATGTCACCTCGCCGTCGCCGTGGCGGCGAACGTGGCGGCGTTTTCGCGCGCAACGTCTCGGCTACTGGAGCCTCGTGATCTTCGTCGCGCTGTTCGCGATCAGCCTGCTCGGCGAAGTGCTCGCGAACGACCGGCCGCTGGTGGTGCGCTACGACGGGCACTACTACTTCCCGATCGTGAAGGACTATCCCGAGACGCTGTTCGGCGGCGATTTCCCGGCAAAGACCAACTACCTCGATCCGTTCATCCGTTCGCGCTTCGACGGTCACGGCAACTTCGCGATCTATCCGCCGAATCACTACCACTACGACACGATCGACTACTTCGCCGCGCACCCGTATCCGGCGCCGCCGTCGTCGAGCAACTGGCTCGGCACCGACCAGTTCGGCCGTGACGTGCTGTCGCGTCTGCTGTACGGCTTCCGGCTGTCGGTGTTGATGGCGTTTGCGCTCACCGTGTCGGGCGTTGTGCTCGGCGTGCTGTCGGGCGCGCTGATGGGCTTCTACGGAGGGCGCACCGATCTGATCGGGCAGCGGCTCGTCGAAATCTGGAGTTCGATGCCGGACCTGTACCTGCTGATCATCTTTGCGTCGATCTTCGAACCGTCGCTGTGGCTGCTGTTCATCCTGCTGTCGATGTTCGGCTGGCTGGTGCTGTCCGACTACGTGCGCGCCGAGTTCCTGCGCAACCGCGCGCTCGACTACGTGAAGGCCGCGCGCACGATGGGCTTGTCGAACTGGCAGATCATCTGGCGCCACGTGCTGCCCAACAGTCTGACGCCGGTGATCACGTTCCTGCCGTTCCGGATGAGTGCGGCGATCCTGTCGCTCACGTCGCTGGACTTCCTGGGGCTGGGTGTACCGCCGCCGACGCCGAGTCTCGGCGAGCTGCTGCAGGAAGGCAAAAACAATCTGGACGCGTGGTGGATCTCGATCTCGGCATTCGCCGCGCTGGTGATCACGCTGCTGCTGCTGACCTTCATGGGCGACGCGCTGCGTAACGCGCTCGATACGCGTGCGCGCGGTTCCGCATTCGGAGGCGGCAAGTGACGATGAAACCGCAAGACATGACGAGCGACGCGGCGCGCCCGCTGCTTTCCATCGAAAACTTTTCGGTGTGCTTTGGCGACAAGGTCGCGGTGGACAATCTGAATCTCGCGATCGGGCGTGGCGAGCGTGTTGCGCTGGTCGGCGAATCGGGCTCGGGCAAGAGCGTGACCGCGCTCTCCGTGCTGCGCCTGGTCGAGCATGCGACGCTGTCGGGGCGTCTGCTGCTGGACGGCGAAGACCTCGTGCAGAAGACCGAGCAGCAGATGCGCGGCATCCGCGGCGCGGATGTGGCGATGGTGTTTCAGGAGCCGATGACGGCGCTCAATCCGCTCTACACGATCGGTCAGCAGATCGCGGAAAGCCTGCGCCTGCACGAAGGCATGCGGCCGAACGCGGCGCGTGAGCGCGGCATCGAACTGTTGCGCCGCACCGGTATTCCCGAGCCGGAGCGCCGTATCGACAGCTTCCCGCATCAGCTTTCGGGCGGCCAGCGTCAGCGCGCGATGATCGCGATGGCGCTCGCGTGCCGGCCGCGTCTGCTGCTCGCCGACGAACCAACCACCGCGCTGGACGTCACCGTGCGTCAGCAGATCGTCGACCTGCTGATCGAGCTGCAGGAACAGGAAGCGGCAAAGCGCGGCATGGCCGTGCTGCTGATCACGCACGACCTGAACCTCGTGCGCCGCTTCGCGCAGCGCGTCGCGGTAATGGAGAAGGGCGTGCTCGTCGAAACCAACACCACGAACGCGCTGTTCTCGAACCCGCAGCATCCGTACACGCAGCGGCTGCTCGACAGCGATCCGCAACGCGCGATCGATCCGGTCGAAGACGATGCGCGCGAGATTCTCGACGTGCGGGGCGTCGCGGTCGACTACAGCGTCGGCGTGAAGGGCTGGCGGTCGCTGTTCGGCCGCTCGACGTTTCGCGCGGTGCACGACGTCGATCTGACGCTGCGTCGTGGCGAGACGATCGGCATCGTCGGCGAATCGGGCTCGGGCAAGTCGACGCTCGCGTCCACCGTACTCGGCCTGCAACGCGCCGCGCAAGGCGAGATTCATATCGACGGCATACCGCTCGCGACGCCGAAAACCGGCGCATCGCGGCGCGCGCTGTACGCGAAGATGCAGGTCGTATTTCAGGATCCTTTCGCGTCGCTGTCGCCGCGCATGACGATCGAGCAGATCATCGGCGAGGGCCTGCGCGTGCACCGTCCACAGTATGATGGGAATGCGCGCCGCGGCCGCATCGCGTCGCTGCTCGAAGAGGTGGGACTGCCGGCGGAATCGATGCTGCGCTATCCGCACGAGTTCTCCGGCGGTCAGCGGCAGCGGATCGCGATTGCGCGCGCACTGGCGGTGGAGCCGGAACTGATCGTGCTCGACGAGCCCACCAGCGCGCTCGACGTGTCGATCCAGAAGCAGGTGCTGACGCTGCTGACGGGCCTGCAGAAAAAGTACCAGCTGAGTTATCTGTTCATTACGCACGATCTCGCCGTGATGCGCGCAATGGCGCACCGCGTGATCGTGATGAAGGCGGGGCGTGTCGTCGAATCCGGCGAGACGCTCGACGTGCTCGATGCGCCGACGCATCCTTACACGCGGTCGTTGCTCGCGTCGTCGATGATGATGTCGGAGCGGGCGGCGATCGCCGCGCTCGCATCGATGCCCACGTCGGTGCCTGTTTCCAGCTAGCGGGAGCGAATCGCATGATCGATGAACGATGGGTGAGGGCGGCCGGCGCGCTGCACTGCCGCGCGGATTTCTGGTCGCTGCGCATCGTCGATGAAGTCACGGAAGACCACGAGGTCCGCAACGACGTCGCGCAGCCGCTGAGCACGTCGCGCGATCGCGGCGCGATGCTGATCGCGTGGGTCGGCGCGGGCGCGGGCTACGCGGCCACCGCGAACCTCTCCGCCGAAGGGCTGCAGGCGGCGCTCGCGCTCGCCACGCAGCGTGCGGAAGCGAGCGCGGGTGTTTCGCTGATCGATCATCGCGAAGTGCGTCGCCCTGCCGATAGCGGCCGCTATGCGTCGCCGAATCTCGTCACACCGTTGCCGTCGCGGCGCGAATGGATCGATCGCCTCGCGCACGAATGCGCGAACGCGGCGCTCGATGCGCGAATCGTGGAACGCAGCGCCGCGATGCGCATCATCCACAGCGACCAGCTGTATCTGACGGGCGACGGTGTGCGCATCGACCAGCAGTACCGCTTCGTGATGCCGCAGATGAGCGTGGCCGCGCACGCGAACGGCCTCACCCAGGTGCGAACGCTCGGCGCATACGCGACGCTCGCGCAGGGCGGCATCGAGATTCTCGCGCAGCATCGCTTTCACGGCGCCGGTGCGCGTCTTGCCGACGAGGCGCTGCAACTGCTCGCCGCGCCGAACTGCCCGTCGGGTCCGCGCGACCTGCTGCTGATGCCGGACCAGATGATGCTGCAGATTCATGAATCGATCGGCCATCCACTGGAGCTGGACCGCATTCTCGGCGACGAACGCAATTTTGCGGGCTGGAGCTTCGTGAAGCCGGAGATGTTCGGTTCGTATCGCTACGGGTCCGAGCTGCTCAACATCACGTTCGACCCCGAGCTGCGCGAAGAGGCAGCCAGCTATGCGTTCGACGACGACGGCAGCGCCGCGAAGAAGGAATACCTGATCCGCAACGGCGTGCTCGAACGTCCGCTCGGCGGTGCGCTGTCGCAGCAGCGCGCGAACATGCCCGGGGTCGCGAATGCGCGCTCGGCAGGCTGGAACCGCGCGCCGATCGACCGCATGGCGAACCTGAATCTCGAACCCGGCACGCAGACGCTCGACGAGATGATCGGCAACATCGAGCACGGCATCGTGATGCGTTCGAATACGTCGTGGTCGATCGACGATCATCGCAACAAGTTCCAGTTCGGCTGCGAGTTCGGCCAGCTGATCGAAAACGGCAAGCTGACCCAGGTGGTGCGCCAGCCCAACTATCGCGGCATCTCGGCGAACTTCTGGCGCAGCCTGTCCGCGGTGGGCAACGCGGATACGCGCGGCGTGTACGGCACGCCGTATTGCGGCAAGGGCGAGCCGGCCCAGGTGATCCGCGTCGGCCACGCGTCGCCGGCCTGCGTGTTCAGCAACGTCGACGTATTCGGAGGCGCCTGATGACGGATGCTTTGCAAGCGCGCACGTCCGGGTTGCAGGGCTGGCACGCGCAGTTCGATACACTCGCGCACCAGCTGGAGCGGCTGCTGTCCGCGAGCGAAACCACGTTGCTGTCGTTCGCGGCGGAGCATTCCGACTTCATCCGCTTCAACGCCGGCAAGGTGCGGCAGATCGGCCACGTATCGCAGGGCACGCTGACGCTGCGCCTGATCGATGGCCAGCGGCAGGCGTCGTCGAGCTTCACCGTGAGCGGCGACGCCGCGGCGGATCTGCGCGATCTGACCGATGCGCTTGGCACGTTGCGCGACGGTCTGCGCGATGCCGCCGACGATCCGCATCTGCTGTTCGACACGACTTCATGGCAGCGCACGTCGACGCGCGATGGCCGGTTGCCCGAGCCGGGCGCGTTGATCCGTATGGTCGCGGAATGCGCGAAGGGTTTTGATTTCGTCGGCTTCTATGCCGGCGGCACGCTTGCACGCGGCTTCGCTTCGTCGCTCGGCAGCCGCGGCTGGTACGAAGTCAGCAACTTCAATTTCAGCTGGTCGCTGTACGACCCGAGCGGCCGCGCAATCAAGACGACCTATGCCGGCGACGACTGGCGCGACGACGTGTTCGCCGCGAAGCTCGGCGAAGCTGCGGAGCGGTTGCCGATTCTGTCGCGCACGCCGCATAGTCTGAAACCCGGCGGCTATCGCGCATGGATTGCACCCGCTGCGCTGGCCGAACTGTTGTCCGTCGCGAGCTGGAACGGTTTTTCGGCGCGCGCGAAAGCCACCTCGCAAAGCGTGCTGCGCAAGCTGTACGCGGGCGAGGTCGCGCTCGATGCG
This sequence comes from Paraburkholderia phosphatilytica, assembly GCF_003443895.1. GTDB lineage: Bacteria > Pseudomonadota > Gammaproteobacteria > Burkholderiales > Burkholderiaceae > Paraburkholderia > Paraburkholderia phosphatilytica. The sequence goes on from NZ_QQOA01000043.1 coordinate 11,722, forward strand.
CGCGTGTCGCTTGCCGAATCGCTCGAGCTGGGCATTACGCCGGCTTTCAATCAGGAGGGCTATCTGCGCGACAGCGTTAATCTCGTGCAGGCAGGGCGCGGTGCCGATGTGCTGACGAATGCCCGCAGCGCACGCGAATACGGATTGCAGCCGAACGGCGCGCTCGAACAGGAAGCGCCGGTCGCACTATCGATGCAGCCAGGCACGCTGGCGGACGCCGACGTGCTCGCCGCGCTCGATACCGGGCTTTACATCGGCAACCTCTGGTACGTGAACGTCTCGGACCGGATGAACTGCCGGCTGACCGGCATGACGCGCTTCGCGACGTTCTGGGTGGAGGGCGGCAAGATCGTCGCGCCGGTGGAGGCGATGCGTTTCGACGACAGCCTGTATCGGCTGCTAGGCGATCAGCTCGAGCAGATCGGCGCACAACCCGAACTGCTGCTGAACGACTCGACCTACGGCGAACGTTCGACGGGCGGCGAACAGCTACCCGGCATCCTCGTGAGGAGTTTCGAACTGACGCTCTGACCCAACCGTTCCGCTTCGACCATGGCCGTAGAACGATGAATACGACAACAACGAAAGAGCGCGCGGCCCTTCCCGAGGGCGTCGTGGTTCGCGCGGTTCAGTTGACCGACGCGGAGCAGTTGCAGGCGATGCGCGCGGATCCGGCGGTATTTCATCCGGGCAGCGCGGGGTTGCCCTACGTGTCGCTGGAACGTATCCGTGCGTGGATCGAGCGGTTGGGCACGCCGCCCAGCATCGCGCTGGTCGCGGAACTGGAGGGCATGTTGCTTGGCAGCGCGGAGCTCACGCCGTTCACGGGGCGCCGTGCGCACGCGGGTGGAATCGGCATGGGCGTGCATGCGGCGTGGCACGGGCGCGGTGTCGGTAGCCGGCTGATGACCGAGCTGCTCGATATCGCGGATAACTGGCTCGGTTTGCGACGCGTGGAACTACGGCTTTTCGCTGACAATGAAGCGGCCCTCGCGTTGTATCGTAAGTTCGGTTTCGAAGTCGAAGCGCACATACGCGGCGAAGCGTTGCGCGATGGCGTGTTCATCGATGGTCTGCTGATGGCGCGCCTGCGTCCAGGTGCTCCGTTCGCGGCCGCCTGAATTTCGTCGCGGCGATTCGCCAGTCAATCTTTAGCAATCGATATGAAAGCAAGCGGGAACGTGTCACCGTCTTCGATAGATGCCGCGCCGCGCGAAGCAGCGGGTATTGCCGTGCGCGTGATCGAAGGGACGGATCTCGCGGCGATCGCGGCGATCGCGAACCGCCGCGCCGTGTACCGCGAAATGCTGATGATCCCGCATCTCACGGCCGACGCGATGAAGCAGCGCTTCGACAAGCTGCCAAAGCACACGATCGCGCTGTGCGCGACGGTCGACGCGCAGGTGGTCGGCTACGCTTTGCTCGAACCTGCGCCGCCGCGCCGCGCGCATTGCGCTTCCATTGCACTCGCGGTGCACGACGAGTATCAGCGGCGTGGCGTTGGCGCAGCGCTGCTGAAAGCGTTGCTCGATTGCGCCGACCAGTCGTTCGGATTGCGGCGCATCGAGCTGACCGTGTTCGCCGATAACGCCGCGGCGATCGCCCTGTATGAGCGTTTCGGCTTCGTCGAGGAAGGACGCTCGCGCGGCTACGCAATGCGCGACGGCGTGCTTGCCGACGCGCTCCACCTGGCCCGCTTCGCCGACGCGCCCGCGTTCGCGAGCGCCTGAGCGGAGCGCGACGTGCCGTCATTCTTCATCGACCGTCCGGTATTCGCGTGGATCGTCGCGCTTGCGATCGTCGTCGCGGGCGTGCTGTCGATTCCGCAACTGCCGGTTGCGCAGTATCCGCGCCTGGCGCCGCCGCGCGTCGTGATCGCGACCACGTATCCGGGCGCATCGACGGAGACCGTCGATAGCGACGTCGGCAGCATCATCGAGGAAAGCCTCGATGGCGCGGACAACATGCTTTACTACGAGACGTCGAGCGACGCGCAAGGCGACATCGAAATCGACGTGACGTTCGCGCCGGGCACCAATCCCGACATGGCGATGGTCGACGTGCAGAACCGGTTGAAGCAGGTCGAGCCGCGGTTGCCGCAACAGGTCACGCAGCAGGGCATCGCGGTGTTCAAGGCGGCCAACACATTCCTGATGCTGGTCGCGCTCACGTCGACCGACGGCACGCGCGATTCCGCGCAGCTGAGCGACTACCTGAACCGCTACCTGTTGCGCGAACTCAAGCGCACGCCGGGCGTCGGCTCCGCGGAACTGTGGGATGCGGACGAAGCGCTGCGGATCTGGCTCGATCCGCAGAAGCTGCGTGAATTCGGCCTGGGCGCATCCGACGTGACGGCGGCGATCAGTGCGCAGAACGCGGCGGTGACGGCAGGCACGATCGGCGATGCGCCATTCGTCGACGGTCAGCAGCTGACGGCTTCGGTCGACGTGAAAGGCCAGCTGATGACGCCGCGCGAGTTCGGCCAGATCGTGCTGAAGGCGAAGCCGGATGGCTCGGCAGTGCGGCTTGCCGATGTGGCGCGGATCGAAGTGGGCCGCGACAACTACGAGTTCTACTCGCGCCTGAACGGTCGTGCGGCCGCGACGGTCGGCATTCAGCTCGGGCCGCGCGGCAATGCGCTGGCTACATCGGAGGCGATCCATGCGCGGCTCGACGAGCTCAGAAAACGCCTGCCGCCGGGTATCTCGGTGGAGGTGCCGTTCGACAGCGCGCACTTCGTGGACATCGCGATCCGTGAAGTGGTGTTGACGCTGCTCGAAGCGGTGGTGCTGGTGTTCTGCGTGATGTGGCTGTTCCTGCGCGAGCTGCGCTATGCGCTGGTGCCGGCGGTCGTGATTCCCGTCACGCTGATGGGCGCGTTCGTCGCGATGAACGAACTCGATCTGTCGATCAACGTGTTCACGATGTTCGGTCTCGTGCTGGCGATCGGCATTCTGGTCGACGACGCGATCGTCGTCGTCGAAAGCGTGCACCGCGTGATGGACGAAGCGCATCTGTCGCCGCGCGATGCAACGCGCCGCGCGATGAAGCAGATCGGCAGCGCGATCGTCGGCGTGAGCGCGGTGCTGACCGCGGTGTTCGTGCCGATGGCGTTTTTTCCAGGCGGCGTGGGCGGCATCTACCGGCAGTTCGCGGTCACGATGATCGCGTCGATGCTGGTGTCGTCGTCCATGGCGCTCTCGCTCACGCCGGCGCTGTGCGCGAATCTGCTGAAGCCGCGCCGTCACGATGACGCGGCGCGAAAGGGCTCGCGCAAACGCGTCGGCGCGCGTTTCGCCGACGGTTTCGCGAGCGGCTTCGAGCGCGCCGCGCTCGGCTACCGCTGGCTCACGGCTCGCACCGTGCGGCGTGTGGGCCGCGTGATTGCGGTGTACGTGGTGCTGCTCGTGGTGGGCGGTCTGCTGTACTGGCGCATGCCCGGCGGCTTCCTGCCGATCGAGGACCAGGGGCAATTGCAGGTGATGATCCAGCTGCCGCCTGGTTCGACGCAGGAACGCACGTTCGCGGTCGTCAAGCGCGTCGAAACGCTGCTGCATGCACAGCCCGCGATCGCGAACGTGACGAGCGTGATCGGCTGGAGCTTCGTCGGCAGTGGACAGAACGTCGCGATGGCGTTCGTCGATCTGAAGGACTGGTCGAAGCGCACGGTCAGCGCCACTGAATTGCAGGACAGGCTTAACGAGCAGTTCGCGAAGATCGTCGATGGTGAAGTGGATGCGCAGTTGCCGCCGTCGGTGCCGGGAATGGGGCATTCGGAAGGCTTCACGTTCCGTCTCGAAGATCGCGGCGGGATCGGTGTCGACGCATTGAAAGCCGCGCGTCAGCAACTGTTCGACGCGGCGAAGAAAGACTCACTGCTGACCGACGTGCACGCGGAAGATCTGCCGGACGCGCCGCGCGTCGAACTCGACGTCGACCGCGCGAAGGCGTATGCGCTCGGCGTGCCGTTCGATCACGTGGCCGATCTGCTCGGCAGCACGTTCGGCTCGAACTACGTCGACGATTTTCCGGCGGGCGGCCGGATGCGCCGCGTGCTGGTCGCGGCCGATGCGCCGTCGCGGATGAGCGCGGACGATCTGCTCGCGATGGCGGTGCCGAACACGTCGGGTGCGATGGTGCCGCTGTCGTCGTTCATCACGAAGCGCTGGACGGTGGGCCCGGTGATGCTGAACCGCTACAACGGCTACCCGTCGCTCGACGTAAGCGGCCGGCCGGCGCGCAATGCGAGTTCGGGCGCTGCGATGGCGGAAATGGAGCGCCTCGCGGCCGCGCTGCCGCAAGGCGTCGCGTACGACTGGGTGGACGCGGCCCGCGAGCAGAACGAAGCGGCGCGGCAGACGCCGCTGCTGATCGGTCTCTCCGTGCTGGCGGTGTTCATGGTGCTCGCGGCGCTGTACGAAAGCTGGACGATTCCATTCGCGGTGCTGATGGTGGTGCCGCTCGGCGTGATCGGCGCGCTTGCCGCGGCACAGTTGCGCGGCATGCCGAACGACGTGTACTTCAAGGTCGGCATGATCACGGTGATTGGACTGTCCGCCAAGAACGCGATCCTGATCGTGCAGTTCGCGCGCGAACTCGCTTCGCGCGGTGTGCCGTTGAGCCGCGCGGTGCGCGATGCGGCGGCGGCGCGCTTCCGGCCGATCGTGATGACGTCGGCGGCGTTCCTGCTCGGCGTGGTGCCGCTCGTCTGGGCGAGCGGGGCGGGCGCCGAAAGCCGGCGTTCGATCGGCACCGGCGTGTTTGGCGGCGTGCTGGCCGCGACGCTGTTCGGGCTCGTGTTCGCGCCGGTCGCGTTCCGGGTGATCGCGGGGTTTGGCGGACGGGAGCGGATGGCGCCGGAAGGTCGGATGCGCACGGTCGTGCTGGGTGATGACGACGAAGACGGTGGTTCTCGTGAAGCGGCTGAATCGGAATCTGGTGTCGATTTGAGCTGATCTGGCCTCCTCGATTCACCCCATTGCTTACGGCGAAACCGCCTCGTATGCTTCGGATGCAGTGGGGAAAAATTAGATCAAATCGGGGGCCAAAAAATGTTCGAGATGGATCCGGAAATGGATTTCGGGGAGCGGCTGTCGTTATGGTGGTCGTGTTTCTGGCGGCAGATGGCGTTTGCCGCGTTGGCGGCCGTCGTTGTGATGGCTGTGTTTGGGATTTTTGTGGTGATCTGGATGAAAGATGGTCATCACCATGCGTCGCCGGGGGGCATTGGCGCATTGGCCGGATTGATCGTGGCCGTCGTCGCGATTCCCTTTACCGGCGATGCCATCCGGCGCGCTTTCATCGTTCAGGACTTGACCGCGCCCAGGCGCATCGATTTCTGGAGCGCAACCATGCTCGGACTGACCACGTTCGGTTGGGGGATTATCGCCGGGCTGCCGGGTTCGCTCGTCACCGAGCCATTTCATAAGATCGGCCATCCGTTTATGGGCCTCCTCGTCAGTTTTGTCATCGGCATTCCGCTAACCATGTACATCGTCCTGCCCCGTCAGGCGCGCCGGTTGCGGCTGCAATGCGGCTACGACGAGTGAACTGACACCACGGGTTCCCGAACGGGGACCCTCGCAAAACCATCCCACCCCAAACGCCTCCAGAAATTTCCCTTGCAAATGTGCGTACGCACAGATAGACTGCATCGCATGAACCGTCCACTCTCCTACGACGAATGCAACTGCTTTGCGCTGCGCCAGGCGTCGCGCTTTGTTACGCAGTTGTATGAGCGGCATCTTGCTGAGGTTGGCGTCACGGCCGCGCAGTTCACGATTCTCGCGAAGCTGGCGCGCCGCCCGAACCTGACCATGGTGGAGCTCGCGGACGCGATGGTGATGGACCGCACCACGCTCGTGCGGGCACTGAAGCCGCTGCAACGCGATGGTTTCATCGCATCGGATTCGGCGGAGCACGACACGCGCACGTATGTATTCAGCCTCACCGAAAGCGGCGAACGGGTGTTCGATGAAGCGGCGGCCGCGTGGCGTGCCGCGCAGGAAGAGTTCGAAGCGAAGTTCGGCAAGTCGCGCGCGAAGCTGCTGCGCAAGGAACTGTTCAGCCTGACCGAGGCGGAATAGGGCGGTTGCCGGTGTCATACCGGCAACGCGGCGTCGATCGGGCTGTTTTGTTTTATCTGTTGAAGTGCATATGCACTAATAGACTGACTGGAACGCACGGTATGCAAGTCCCGCCGGAAGACGATTGCTTCGCGATACGCCAGGCTGCACGTTACGTGTCGCAGATCTACGACCGTCATCTGGCGAAGGCTGGCCTGACGACCACGCAGTATTCGATTCTCGGTCGCCTGCGCCGGCTCGGCAGGTTGACCACGCAGCAGATCGCGACGGCGATGGTGATGGACCGCACAAGCGCCGTGCGGGCAATCCAGCCGCTGCAGCGCGACGGTCTGGTCGACAGTCGCGTCGAGGGCAGGCGAGCGATGACCATCGGGCTGACGGCAGCAGGCAGCGCGCGGCTCGAACTGGCCGGCGCGCACTGGATCGCCGCGCAGGACGAATTCGAACAACGCTTCGGCGCCGCGCGGGCGGAAGCGTTGCGGCATGAACTGCTCGACATGACGCGTGACTGAACCGGCAGTAACAGGTTTTTTGCAATCGGCAGCGCGCGGCATCGTGGCGCTTTTTTTCACCCTATCTTAGTGCATACGCACATATCATCATGTCCACCACTCCGACAACCGTTGCACCGGCCGGCGCAGCGGCCATTCCGAAATCCGGCACGCGCCGGATTCCGTGGATGCCGCTCGCGCTCCTCACCGTGCTCGTCGCGCTTGCCGCGGCGGGATCCTACTGGTTCTTCATCGGCCGCTTCATCCAGACGACCGACGACGCGTACGTCGGCGGCGACGTCACGGTGATGGCGCCGAAGGTCAACGGCTTCGTGACCGACGTGCTCGTGCAGGACAACCAGTTCGTGCATGCGAACCAGGTGCTGATCCGTCTCGATTCGCGCGACTACGACGCGCGGCTCGCGCAGGCGCAGGCCGAAGTGGACAGCGCGAAGGCGGCGGTGGTGGAACTGCAGGCCAAAAAATCGCTGCAACTGGCGGTTATCAACCAGCAGTCGGCGGAGGTGCGCGCTTCGGGAGCGGAATTGACCCGCAGCGCGGAAGACCAGGCGCGCTATCGCGCACTGGTCAAAGACGAGGCCGTATCCGATCAGGTGGTCGAGAAGGCGGACGCGGACCTGCTGAAGGCGCGCGCGGCGGTGGATCGCAGCAACGCGTCGCTCACGGCGGCACAGCGCGAAACGTCGGTGCTCGATGCGCAGATCAACGATGCACAGGCGCGCGTCGCGACGGCCGAAGCGGCACGACGGGTCGCCGCGTTGAATGTGGAGTACACGACGATCCGCTCGCCGATCGACGGTTACGTCGGTAATCGCACGGCACGGGTCGGGATTCTCGCGAACACCGGCGTGTCGCTGCTGACAGTCGTACCCGCGACCGGCTTGTGGGTCGACGCGAATTTCAAGGAAGACCAGCTGAAGAAGATGCACGTGGGCGATCCGGCGGATGTGGAACTGGATGCATCGAGCGGCACGATTCACGGCGTGGTGGAAAGCCTTGCGCCGGCGACGGGCGCAACCTTCAGCGTGCTGCCCGCGGAAAACGCGACCGGCAACTTCACGAAGATCGTGCAGCGCGTGCCGGTGCGCGTCCGCCTGACGGTGCCGAAGGAGAAGGAGGGCGTGCTGCGCCCGGGCCTGTCCGCGACGGTCAAGGTGCATCTGCAGTCCGGCGGCGAAGCCGCGAGCCAGTCGTAAGCGGGCAGGGACGATCGATCATGACTACCTCCAGTGCCCCGCTGATCAACCCGATGGATCTGCCGACGCGTACCAAGGTCATCGCGTTCGCGGCGATGTGTCTCGGCTTCTTCATGGCGACGCTCGACATCCAGATCGTCGCGTCGTCGCTGCGCGATATCGGCGGCGGCCTGTCCGCGAGCCAGGACGAGCTGTCGTGGGTGCAGACCTCGTACCTGATCGCCGAGATCATCGTGATTCCGATGTCGGGCTGGCTCACGCGTGTGTTTTCCACCCGCTGGGTGTTCGCGATCTCGTCGCTCGGCTTCACGATTACGAGCATGCTGTGCGGCCTCGCGTGGGACATCAACTCGATGATCCTGTTTCGCGGGCTGCAGGGCGCGCTGGGTGCGGCGATGATCCCGACCGTGTTCACGACGGCGTTCGTGCTGTTCGGGCCGAAGCAGCGGCTGATCGCGTCGACGACGATCGGCGCGCTCGCCACGCTCGCCCCGACGATCGGCCCGGTGATCGGCGGCTGGATCACGTCGGTGTGGTCGTGGCACTGGCTGTTCTATCTGAACCTCGTGCCCGGCGTCGTCGTGACGGTGCTGGTGCCGCGCGTGGTCAACTTCGACCGCGCGGATATTTCGTTGCTGAAGAAGGGCGATTACTTCGGCATCCTGCTGATGTCGGGATTCCTCGGCTGCCTCGAATATGTGCTTGAGGAAGGCCCGCGCAAGAACTGGCTCGGCGACGACGTGATTCTCGTGTGCACGTGGGTGTGCGTGATCTGCGGCTTCCTGTTTCTCGTGCATGCGTTCACGGCGAAAGAACCGATCGTCGATCTGCGCGCCCTCGCGGTACGCAACTTCGGCATCGGCAGCCTGCTGTCGTTCATTACCGGTATCGGCATCTTCTGCACCGTATTCCTGACGCCGGTGTTCCTCGCCCGGGTGCGGGGCTTCGATTCGCTGCAGATTGGCGTTGCGTTGTTGTCAGTCGGCGTGTTCCAGCTGCTCGGGCTCGTCGTCTACTCGACGCTCGCACGCTTCGTCGACATGCGCTGGCTGCTCGTCGCCGGGCTCGTGATGTTCGGCGTCGGCTGTTACCTGTACGTGCCGCTGACGAGCGACTGGGGCTGGCAGCAACTGCTGTTGCCGCAGGCGCTGCGCGGCTTCGGCCAGCAGTTCGCGATTCCGCCGATCGTCACGATGGCGCTCGGTTCGCTGCCGCCGTCGCGGCTCAAATCGGCGAGCGGCCTGTTCAACCTGATGCGCAACCTGGGCGGCGCGATCGGTATCGCGGTGGCGAGCACGATGCTCAACGACCGCCTTAACCTGCATTACGAACGGCTCGACGAGCACGTGAGCGTTGGCCGGCCGGTGATCGAAAACCTGCTGCACCAGCAGACCGCACAGCTCGCGGCGACCGCGGGCGATGCGCTGAATGCTGCGAATGCAGGGCTCGGCATGCTGAACCAGCTGCTGATACGCGAGGCGCTCACGCTGACGTTTTCCGATGCGTTCTATGCGGTCGCGCTGTGCTTCGTCGTCGGCTTGCTAAGCGTGCTGTTCTCGCGGCCGTTCGGCAACGTCGCGCCGCCGCCCGATGCGCATTGACCACCACGGATCACATATCACTCCACACACGAATCATCGCCAGACCGACCCCAACGAGTCCCATCATGAAATCGATCATTGCCGCCGCCGTTGCCTGTCTCGCCGCGCTCGGCTTTGCAGGCTGTGCGGTGCAGCCCGAGCAGCACGCCGATCTGCCGGCCACCGTGCAGAAGACCGCGCCCGACGCGTTCAGCGTCGCGGCGCCGCAGGACACCGCGAATCCCGATGCATGGTGGGCGCAGTTCGGCGATCCGGTGATGCACGAGCTGGTCGCGTCGGTGCTGAACGACAACCTCGACGTGCAGGCCGCCGTCGAACGCGTGAAGCAGGCGCAGTCGGTCGTCACGCAGAATCGCGCCGCGCTGCTGCCCGAACTCGATGCGACGGCGAACGCGTCGTACCAGCGCATCGAAGTGCCGCCGCCGCTCGGCTATGTGAAACAGGCCGGTGTGGGACTCGCGGCGAACTGGTCGCCGGACGTGTTCGGCGGCGAACGTCTCGCGGTGCTGGCGGCACAGGCGCAGGCCACGCACAGCAAGGAAGCGCTCGACCAGCTGCGGCTCGCCCTCGCGGCCAATACCGCGAGTGCGTACATCGATCTGCGCTGGGCGCAGGAGCAGCTGCAGATCCTGAACGACAACGAGGGCATCCGTCAGAGCGCACTGAAGCTCACGCAGGAACGTCTGCACTATGGTCTCTCGACCCAGCTCGACGTGGCGCGCGCGCAGAACCAGCTGCAGGAACTGCAGAGCCAGCTGCCGCGCGTGCAGTCGCAGATCCAGCATCAGCTGAGCCTGATCGCGGTGTACTCGGGCCGCACGCCCGAGAGCGTGAACTCGCAGATGCTCACGGAGGCGCGGCCGATTCCGGTACCCGCGCAGGGCACGCCGCAGATCCTGCCGTCGGAAGCGCTGCTGCGCCGGCCCGACGTCGATGCAGCATATGCGACGGTCGAGCAGCGCGCGGCGGAAGTGGGCGCGGCCAAAGCGCAGCGCTATCCGCAGTTCAAGCTGAATCTCGCGGACGGTCTGCTCGCAGCGTCGTACCTCGGTTTGCCGACGCTCACCGACAACCTGTTCAGCGCGGCGCTGAGCGCGACGAGCCCGATTTTCAACGCGGGCCGCATCACCGCGAACATCGACCAGAACGAGAACCGCATGCGCGAGTCGCAGCTGGGCCTGCAACAGACGATGCTGCGGGCGCTGAAGGAAATCGAAGATACGCGCAGCGATCTCGTGAGCCGTTCGCAGCAGGTGGATCGTCTGGGCGGTGCGCTCGATGCGTCGGGTCATGCGCTGAAGCTTTCCACCGAACTGTACAAGGGCGGCGCGTCGAGCTTCCTCGATGTGCTCGACGCGCAGCAGGCGTATCTGCTCGATTCCGAATCGCTGAACGACGCGAAGCGCGAGCATGCGCTCGCCGCGGTCGCGCTGTATCGATCGCTCGGCGGCGGCTGGGAAACGCGTGCGAATGGCGATGATGCGCATGCGGTGGCGTCGGGCGCAAACAGCGTGACGACGGCGGCGAATTGACGAGCCAACTGAAGCGTACGAAGGGCGCATTTTTGACCACGCAGCGCATCGACCCGATGCATCGCACGAATTCCTGCTAACGTCTGCGCTGTAGACAAACCACACGCGGGCGCCGGCATGCGGCGCGTGCACGCGTGCTTCACATCATCCGAGGATCAACGATGCGTATTCTGGTGGTAGGTGCGGGAGCCGTGGGCGGCTATTTCGGCGGACGGCTCGCAGCCGCGGGCCGCGACGTCGCGTTTCTGGTGCGCAAGGCGCGCGCGGCGCAACTGCGCGACGCGGGGCTCGTGATCCGCAGCCCGCGCGGCGACGTGACGCTGCGCGACGTGAAGACGGTGGACGCGGCGTCGATCGACGGCCCTTACGATCTGGTGCTGCTGAGCTGCAAGGCGTACAGCCTCGACGATGCGATCGAATCGTTCGCGCCGGCCGTCGGGCCCGGCACGCTGATCCTGCCGCTGCTCAACGGCATGCGTCACCTCGACGTGCTGACGGAAAAATTCGGCGCGGCGCACGTGCTGGGCGGCCAGTGCATCATCGTGGCGACGCTGAACGAACGCAAGGACATCGTGCACATGAACGAGGTTGCGTCGATGACGTTCGGCGCGCTCGAGGGCGGCATCGACGAACGCGTGCAGGCGATCGCGGCGGAACTGTCGAACAGGGGCTTCGACGTGTATCCCGACGAAAACGTGCGCCAGCAGATGTGGGAGAAGTGGGTGTTCCTCGCGACGCTCGCTGCGAGTACGTCGCTCTGCCGCGCGGCGGTGGGCGACATCCTGAGCGCGCCGGACGGCAAACGTCTGATCGAAGGCATCTTCGCCGAATGCGGCGAGATCGCGAAGCAGAACGGTCATCCGATCGGCGAGGGGCTCGTGTCGCGCGCGGCGGCGACGTTTTTCGTGCCGGGTTCGCCGCTCACCGCATCGATGCTGCGCGACATCATGAATGGCGCGCCGATCGAAGCGGACCACGTGATCGGCGACCTGATCGCGCGCGGCGGTCCGCAGCAGCATGACGACGCCACGCTGTCGCTGCTGCGCGTCGCGTATACGCATCTGAAGGCCTACGAAGCGCGTCAGGCTAAAACGCCTGCCTGACGGTTGCCTGATTGCGGCAACATCGCCATCGCCCCTGCCGGCAAGGCCGCGTTTCGCAACGCGCGAATGCGCGGCCGCGCGCGGGCAGTAGAATCGATGCTCGCGATACGGTACCGATCACTGCGCCGACAGGAGGGCGATCATGCGAAATCCGGACGGCTCGGTCACAGCGCTCAGCTCGGCGTCCGCCACGGTGTTCTCGATCGGTATCGTGTTTCTCGGCTACTGGGGCGTGCACGAGGCGTCGCCCTGGAAGTTCAGCGACGTGCTGATCGCGCTGTTCGCGCTCATCGGCTTTGCGAGTCTCGGTTTTGTGCCGTTCGTCGTCACGCGGCCGATCGACGGCACGGGTCCCAATCGCCACATCCAGACCGCACGCGTGATGTTCGCACTGGGCGTGGTGACCCTCTGGCTGGCCGTGGCTATTTCGATCGTGTTCTGACAGGCCGCTAGAAAAGCCTCGGCGTCCCCACCCACACCACGGTCGATTCCTTGCGCGCCGTGTTTGCCCAGCTGTGCGGCACCGTCGATTCGTAGTGGGCGCTGTCGCCAGAGTGCAGCACGAACGTCTTGCCTTCCAGCGTGAGCGAAACCTCGCCGTCCAGCACGTAGATGAATTCCTCGCCGGCGTGCGTCGTCACTTCCGAACGCTTCTGACCGGGCGGCATGCGCACGAGGATGGCCTCGAGCTGACGGCCGCCCGACATGTTGGTCAGGCGCGCGAACAGGTTCGCCGAATCGGCGAAACCGAAGAACTTCAGTTGATCTCCGCGAATGACCGAGCGTTCCTCGCTCGGCGTGTCGACGAAATACTGCACCGTCACGCCCAGCGCGCTCGCGATGCCGGCGAGCGAAGTGAGCGATGGCGTGGCGTGACCGCGTTCCACCTGCGACAGGAAAGGTTTGGAAATGCCCGCGGCCGTGGCCGTATCGTCGAGCGTACGCTTCAACCGCTGCCGCAATGCGCGGATCTTGCTGCCCAGCGCGAGTGCCGGGGTGTCCTTCTCAATGGGAGAGACCATATCGGGGTGATTATCAGCCAGTCAAAATTTGTTTGGTATATGAAAATTTTGTTTGATACCCTTCCGGGGCAGCGCGAATTCCCCGGCGATGCGTCCCATGTTTCTTCAGGAATGCCTCATGACAGGACGCCATGTTGCCAGAATCCGCGTGGGAACTGGGCGAGTTGCCGGACGACCGATCCTCGTCGCGGCGGCTGACACAGGGCGGCATATGGGGCCAAAAGCGGGGGCCGGAACTTGCGGTCCCAACCATCGAACGTCTGACTGCGTTGCCATGCGCTTCATGCATTTCATGTCGGTAATAACCCGTAGTGACGGTTCAGGGTTTCGTCAGCAGAATCGCCGCCTTCCGAAGACTCTCGAAATCATTCGGTGTACTTGGTATTTTATGTGAACATTCGTTCGGACAAAATTCGGCGTAGCGTTCCAGCGCATCATTTTTGCAGCCCGGGCCGGGACGGCACCACCGTTTCCGCTTTACGCGTTGCGGCACCCGTTATCCGGGGAGCCGCTGCATCCGCAATAGATAGAGGTACTCGATGAATGCATCCGTATCGCAGACGCGATCGTTCTCCACCATTTTCCTGATCGAGATGTGGGAGCGTTTCGGTTACTACGGCATGGCCGCGCTACTCGTGCTGTTCATGATCGACAAGCTCGGTTTCGCCGACAGTCACGCGAATCTCACGTGGGGCGCGTTTACGGCGCTCGTCTACGCGGCACCGTCGATCGGTGGCTGGATCGGCGACAAGATTCTCGGCTCGCGCCGCACGATGGTGTTCGGCGCGCTCGTGCTGTCGGCGGGCTATCTGATGCTCGCGCTGCCCGACGACCGGCTCACGCACATGTATCTGTCGCTCGGCGTGATCGTCGTCGGCAACGGTCTCTTCAAGGCGAATGCGGCGAATCTGGTGCGCCGCATCTACGAAGGCGACGATGCGCGCATCGACAGCGCGTTCACGATCTACTACATGGCGGTCAACATCGGCTCGACGGTGTCGATGCTCGCAACGCCGTGGATCAAGGATCACTGGGGCTGGCACGCGGCATTCGCGGTCTGCTGCGCGGGCATGCTGCTTGGCGTGCTGAACTTCCTGTTGATGTACCGCACGCTGTCGCACGTCGGTTCGGCGCCGGATACGCGGCCGATCGCATGGAAGGGCGTCGGCATGGTGGTGGCCGGCGGCATCGTGATCGGACTCGCCACGACCTTCGTGCTGCAGCACAAGGCGATCGCGGTGGCGTGCGTGTATGCGGCGGGCGTCGCGATCCTCGCGATCTTCGCGTACATGCTGATGCGCTGCGAGCGCTCGGAACGCGCGGGTCTGCTTGCGGCGCTGGTGTTGACGCTGCAGTCCATCCTGTTCTTCATCTTCTACCAGCAGATGTCGACCTCGCTGACGCTGTTCGCGCTGCGCAACGTCGATCCGGCGTTCTCGCTGTTTGGCATCACGTTTTTCTCGTGGAGCGCGGCGCAGTTCCAGGCGCTGAACCCGATCTGGATCATGCTGCTGAGCCCCGTGCTCGCGCTGATGTACACGCGCCTTGCGAACAGCGGCAAGGACGTGTCGGTCGCGGCGAAGTTCGTCGCGGGCTTCGCGGTCGTCGCGGCGGGCTTTTTCGTGTACGCGCTGTCGGGACGCTTCGCGGTGGATGGACGCGTGTCGTCGTGGTGGATGGTGGCAGGCTACGGGCTCTACTCGCTTGGAGAACTGCTCGTCAGCGGGCTCGGCCTCGCGATGATCGCGCGTTACGTGCCGTCGCGGATGAGCGGCTTCATGATGGGCGCGTACTTCGTCGCGACCGGCGTGTCGCAGTATCTCGGCAGCGTGGCCGCGAATTTCGCGCAGATGCCGTCGGGCACGCTCGACCCGCTGCAGTCGCTGCCCATCTATACGAAGCTCTTCATGGCGCTGGGCTGGCTCGCCGCCGCCGGCGCGCTGGTCGCGGCGCTGCTGCTGCCGCTGATGCGCAAGCTGTCGCGCGAACATCATTCGTATGGCGCAAGCGCCAGCGACGACAAGCGGCAGGCGCCGGGTCTCGTCGCCGCGGCGGAATGAGCGGTCGGCGTTAAAGCGCATCGCGTTTCGTGCAGGTTCGAGGTTGAAGGGCGGTCCCATCGGGATCGCCCTTTTTGCATCCGCGCATCGATCTACCGGCAGCCACGCATGCAAACCACGACCGCAGCCGCGGTAAGCTTGGGCCTCGCGACGCGCGAGCCGTCTCGTGCCATCGCGCGCCACCTCTAGATTTTCCGCGAACCCGCAGCGATGGACATCCACATCTCAGTCGAAGGGCGTCACGATCTGTCCGGACAGATCTATCGGCAGTTGCGCGCCGGCATCGTCGATGGAAGATTGACGGGCGGCACGCGGCTGCCGTCCACGCGCGATCTCGCGACCCAGCTCGGCGTATCGCGCAAGACGACGCTCGATGTCTTCGAGCGCCTCTTTGCCGAAGGCTATCTGATCACGCGTCCGGGCTCCGGTACGTTCGTGGCCGATGGGCTCGAGCGCTTGCCGGCCAGCCATCCGGGCGTGAGCGGCACGGGAGGCCATCTCGCTGCTGTGCAGGCCGCGCGCGCTACAAGCACAACGCGGCCGGGCGCGCAGCCGCTGCCGATGTGGGCGCAGCTGCCGGGACGCGAGTCGCTGCCGTCGCCGCTGACCGGCTCGCCGTTCGACTTCATCGGCGGCGTGACGGACAAGACACGCTTTCCGTTCGACGTCTGGCGCCGTTGCGTGAATCACGCGCTGCGTGCGCAGAGTCGCGGCCGCGGCACCTATCGCGATCCGGCCGGCGAGCAGGAACTGAGGCTCGCGATTTCCCGCTATCTCGCGTTCAGCCGCGCGGTGATGAGCAACTGGGACGAGGTGCTCGTGACGCAGGGCGCACAGGAAGCGCTCGATCTGATCGCGCGCGTCACGGTCGCGCCGGGCGATGTGGTCGCGGTCGAGGATCCCGGTTATCCGCCTGCGCGCGCGTGTCTCGCCGCGCGCGGCGCGAAGGTCGTGCCGGTGCCGGTGGACGGGCAAGGCTTGATCGTGCGCAAGCTGCCGAAAGCGGCGCGGCTCGTCTACGTGACGCCTTCGCATCAGTTTCCGCTCGGCATGCCGATGAGTCTCGAGCGGCGCGTCGAGCTGCTCGAATGGGCGCAGCAACGCGGCGCCGTCATCGTGGAAGACGACTACGACTGCGAGTTCCGCTTCGAAGGCCGTTCGATGGAGCCGTTGAAGAGCCTCGATCGCGCCGGTCTCGTCGCGTACGTCGGCACGTTTTCGAAGACGCTGTTTCCGGAGCTGCGCGTCGGCTACGTGGTGGCGCCGGCGTCGCTGTCGCCTGCGCTCGTGAAGGCGCGGATGATCGGCAGCGGCGGCGGATGCGCGCTCACGCAGACCGCGCTCGCGGCATTCATGCTCGACGGCGAGTTCGCGCGGCATCTGCGCCGCATGCACAAGCTCTATGCGGCGCGCCGCGAGATGCTGCTCGCGCATCTGAACGGGCGACTCGCGCCATGGCTGGAACCGGTTGCGACCGGCGCCGGCATCCACCTTGCCGCGCATTTTCGCGTGCCCGTCGACGAAGCGCGGGTCTCGGCCGGCGCGCGTGCGGCATCGATCGGGCTGCCTGGGCTCACGCCGTTCTACGTGAATGCGAAGCCCGAGCCCGGCCTGATGTTCGGTTATGGCGGCATCGAGATCGAGCACATCGATGCGGCGTTGACGAAGTTCGCACGATTGCTGCCGAAGCTCGTGCGAAGCTGAACCGTGCACGTCCGCGTCGGCCTTCATCCGGCTTCCGGTCGCGATTCCGGCGAGGACGTCCAGCGTTTTTCGTCGGTTTCTGGTTGCCCGCGGCGACTGCCGCGACGCGAAAAGCCCTGTTTTTGCAGCGTTATTTCGGTTTCCGGCGGATGGCCGGACGCGCTCGCCCGAGCGTCGCGCGCGAGGCCGGAATCACGTTTACCCCATGAAACAAGCGTCAAAATGTGTGAGAGAGTCGACGGCGCGCAACATAGTCGTCGCGCGAAGCGCAAAAAGATTCACGCGAAACGCTTGAGCGCTTGTAGAATCCGGCGTTGAAGCGTGTGCAATCTCGCGCACCTTCAAGCATTCTTTGACCACAACAGGTAGGAGAAAAATGGCAACTTCCGCAAAAAAGGCAGCCAAGAAAGCTGCCCCGGTAGCGACCAAAAAGGTTGCTGCAACGAAAGCCCCGGCGAAGAAAGCCGCAGCTAAGAAGGTCGCCGTGAAGGCGTCCGGTGGCGCACCGTCGCCGATCAAGGACACCTTCACGAAGGCCTCGCTGGCTGCTCACGTCGCTGAAAAGGCTGGCGTTGAACCGAAGGCGGCCAAGGCTGTGCTGGCCGCGCTGGAAGACACGATCCTCGGTTCGGTGCACAAGAAGGGCGCCGG
This sequence comes from Paraburkholderia phosphatilytica, assembly GCF_003443895.1. Taxonomy (GTDB): domain Bacteria; phylum Pseudomonadota; class Gammaproteobacteria; order Burkholderiales; family Burkholderiaceae; genus Paraburkholderia; species Paraburkholderia phosphatilytica. The sequence continues at coordinate 29,189 of NZ_QQOA01000043.1, forward strand.
CGAGTTCACGCTGTCGGGTCTTCTGAAGATCACCGCGCAAACCGTGCCGGCGAAGAAGAAGCGCTTCGGCAAGGACCCGTTCACGGGTCAGGAGCGCTGGTTCCCGGCCAAGCCGGCAAGCGTGCGCATCAAGGCACGTGCGCTGAAGAAGCTGAAGGACGCAGCAGCAGGCTGATCGCATCGTGTCGCGCCGCTCGCGTTCGCGCGGCGGCGTCGCATGTCATGCGCTGAGTCACGATCCCCGCGAGCCCAGGCTCGCGGGGATTTTTTTGTGCGTTGCTTTCGCGTGCCGGCCCCGTGCATCCGGGTGCCGTTCGCCGTGCGAAGGTTGCGCGCGGCGATGCGCATTACAATAGCGGCGTTCCAGCTGTTTTCCCGGATAGAGACCATGACTTACTGCGTAGCGATGTGCGTCAACGATGGACTCGTGTTCCTGTCGGACACGCGTACCAACGCGGGCGTCGATCACATCAGCACGGCGCGCAAGATGACGGTGTTCGAAGAGCCTGGCGAGCGTCTGCTCGTGTTGCTGACGGCCGGCAATCTGTCGCTGACGCAGGCGGTGCTGCACGCGCTCACCGAGCCGAACGGACGCGATCGCCCCACGTTGTGGAGCGCGCCGACGATGGCGGAAGCGGCGCGCGTGGTCGGCGAAGCCGTGCGCGAGGTGTATCAGCGCGAGGCGCGTTCGCTGCAGGAATTCGGCGTCGACTTCAACTGCAGCTTCATCCTGGGCGGCCAGATCCACTCGGGCAACGGTGCACCGGGTGCGCCGCGGCTTTTCATGATCTACGCGGCCGGCAACTTCATCGAGGCATCGAGCGTGTGTCCGTACTTCCAGATCGGCGAATCGAAGTACGGCAAGCCGATCATCGACCGCGTGCTGACACCCGCCACGCCGCTCGACGAAGCCGCGAAGTGCGCGCTCGTGTCGATGGATTCGACGCTGCGCTCGAACCTGTCGGTTGGCTTGCCGCTCGATCTGCTGGTCTACGAGCGCGATGCGCTGCGCGTGACGCGCTACGTATCGATCGATCAGGACAACGACTACTACGGGATGATTCATCGTACCTGGGGCGACCGTCTGCGCCAGGTGTTCGGCGAGATTCCCGATCCCGACTGGCGCATCGCGGACGACGTGCCGCTCGGCCAGCGCGCGCGTGCGCCGATCACGTATCGCGGCGCAACCGACGCAGAGGGCAGCAGCGTCGGCTCAGGCGGCCTCGGCGAGCATTTCCCGCCACAGACACTGGCACAGGCCACGAAGACCGGAGAGCCGCGTTAAACGCGCGACAGAGGCAGGCACGAAGAACAAAAAGGCGAGACGCCGCGGATCACGCGGCGTCTCGCCTTTTTCGTATCCGGCCAGCGATGGCCGAACGATGAGGGAAGCCTGGAAACAAAAAAGCCAGCCTTCGGCTTGCGCCTCCGGCTGGCTTCGCGTGCAACCCGGCGTACCGGGCTGCCCGTTCAGATGACGATCAGAACTTGTGACGCAGGCCCAGGCTGACGATCGCCTGGTTGTCGCCCGATGCGTCGTAGCCATAGTCGGCAACCGATGCGATCGCCGCACCACCGTTCGCATGCTGGTACGCGCCGACCAGGTAGATGTCCGTGCGCTTCGACAGGTTGTAGTCGCCGCCCAGCGAGAACTCGTGCCACGTGGCGCTCGTGTTGCCGCTGCCGTGCGTGTACGTGTAGCCGAAGCCGATCAGTGCTGCCGGCGTCAGCTGGTAGTTCACGAAGCCAGCGCCGACGTTGTACTTCTGCGTCGCGGCGAAGGTCGATTGCGCGTCCGGCTTGTACTGCGCGTTGCTGTAACGCAGACCGAACGTGAACGGACCCGCGACGTACTGACCTGCCACCGAAGCGATGCCGATCGACTTGGCCGTCTTGAACGCGTTGTTTTCGATGCCGCCGTCAAACGTGCCGTCCGACGTACCTGCCCACGTGGTGCGGTCCGTACCGGCCGTCACCGACGGGTTGTCCAGGCGGAAGTAACCAGCAGCGACGCTGAACGGACCCGTTGCGTACGTTGCGGCAGCTGCCCACGATTGGCCCGAACCCGTCTGGCCGGCAACGCCGCCCAGCGCGTACATGCCTTCGAACTGCAGGCCAGCGAACACCGGCGACGTGTACTTGATGGCGTTGTTCGTGCGCGAGCTGTTGTCAACGTCGCCAGCGGTCGTGAACGTGCTGCCCCAGTAGTTGTCAGCCGTCAGCGGCTGGACCAGGTCGACGACCGGGTCGTACTGACGAC
>NZ_QQOA01000043.1:31458-62129 GCF_003443895.1 Paraburkholderia phosphatilytica
GTTGTTGTCAACGTCGCCAGCGGTCGTGAACGTGCTGCCCCAGTAGTTGTCAGCCGTCAGCGGCTGGACCAGGTCGACGACCGGGTCGTACTGACGACCCAGGGTGACCGTACCCCACTGGTCGCCCGACAGGCCGACGTAGGCTTGACGACCGAACATACGGCCGCCTTGACCGAGGCTACCCGTGTTCGGATTGAAACCGTTTTCCAGCTGGAAGATTGCCTTCAGGCCGCCACCCAGATCTTCGGTGCCCTTCAGGCCGAAGCGGTTACCTTGCAGGTTGCCCGCTGCCATGTTCCACAGGCTATGGCCGCCAACGTTCGACACATACTGGATCGAGTTATCGAGCACGCCGTAGAGCGTTACGCTGCTTTGAGCGTGCGCTGCGCCGGCTGCGCCCAGCAGGGCGAGCGAGAGGGTCGACAGTGCGATTCGTTTCATCCATTTCTCCACGCGATGATTGGTTTCGTTGTTGCGGAGTGGAGAATAACGCACCGGGTCGGGGCGTAAGAACTGAAAAAAATTGTGTGTCGCCAAAAAGTGACAGTAAGCCGAAACCCTTGAATTCCTTGGTTTTTAGGAAATATTGCGCGATCCGCAATATTGATCCGTTGACCGCGCATTATTGTTGTTTTGGTTGAAGTCAAACGCGTCGCCTATTTGTCAATAGGCGACATATGAAAGTTTCGTGTAAGAAAATCGGGCAATCCGTGTGAAGTTTGGGACAGATTGCGGGGCATTCCGACGCGTTGATTGAAGCGCCGGATGACGCGCGGGATTCGCTCAGCAATCGTCGTTGGCGGCCGCCGCGGCGTCGCCGCCATGACCGCCGGTGATCCGTCCGGCCACGTGGGTGACCGCGAGCGCGACGCCGGCCGCCATCAACACGGAACTCCACGGGTGCTGCTTCACGTAGCGGTCCGCTGCGGCGGCCCGGCGCCCGGCGCCGACGATGGCGGCCGCGGCGGTCTTCGTGGCCTGCGCTTCGGCGCGCACGATCGTGCGTCCCACGCGCGCCGCGGTCACGCGCGGACGGCTCGCAGCGGTGGCCGAGGCTGCACCGGGCGCTCTGAGAAAGGTCAGCGGATGGCGGCGGCGCAACGCCGCGAAGCTCGCAGCGGCGAGACCGCCGGCGCTGCGGCCGCCTGCCTTTGCGCTGTTTGCAGCCGTCGACGATGAAGCCACGAGGCTCGACGCTGATGCCCCAGCCGCATTGCCGCTGGTTACCGCACCAGACTCGGCCCCAGGCTCGGCCGCAACACCGCTCGAGACCACGCCATCCAGCTGGGTACCGGCCATGCCGTTGGTCGCCCTCCGCGTGGTAGCCGACGCGATGACCGAAGCCAGCTTCGCGCGGCTGCCGGGCGGCGGCGCTGCATCGGTGAGCCCCCATTTGCCGCGCGGATCGTGCAGCCGCCCGCGCGCCGCGGAAAACTCAGCCGCGAGCAGCAGCACGAGCGCCGAGAAATACAGCCACATCATCAGCACCGCAAGCGAGCCGGCCGCGCCGAACGAATTGGCCATGCCCGCATGCGCGAGATAGAGCGCGAAGAGCTTTTTGCCGACCGAAAACAGCACGGCCGCGACCACCCCGCCGACAAGCGCATCGCGCCAGCGCACCGGCGCATCTGGCAGGAACTTGAGCAGCCCCGCGAAGGCGACGGCGAGCACCAGCACGCCGACCGCCAGCTGCATCAGGTCGCCGATCAGCACATAGGGCGAGTTGCCCCAGATCCAGTTGCCGATGAACGTGATCGCGGTGTCGAGCACGAGCGACACGATCAGCAGGAACGCGACGCCGAGCACCAGCCCGAACGACACGAGCCGCACCCGCACGAGCGCCATCACGCTCGACGAACGCGGCGCCACCGACGGCCACACGATGTTGAGCGCGCTGTTCAGCGACGAGAAGGTTGCGGACGCGCCGATCGCGAGCATCACGAACGACACGATCGCCGCGATGCCGCCGGTCGCACCGCTGTTGTGCGCGTTCTGGACGATCGTCGTCACGCCGGCCGCTGCTTCGTCGCCGAGCACCTTGTGCACTTCGCTATAGAGCTCGCCGCGCGCCGCGTCGGCGCCGAAGAACCAGCCGGCGACCGCGATCACCATCACGAGCGTCGGCGCAAGCGAGAACGCGGCGTAGAACGCAATGCTGGCCGCCATCGCGGGGCATCGGTTGGCGGCGAACTGCTTCAGCGCACCGGCGGCCCAGGAGGCCTGGTGGCGGGCGGCGGTCTGTAGCTTGTCGGAGGAGATCATGTCCATGATGGGCGTTTTCCTGTCGTGAAGCTGCGGCGGCGGACCACGTGTGTCGATTCACTATAGCAAGCGAGCCGCATGCCAGTGTGTCCGCATCGCTCGAACGTCCCGCGAAGGCCGTAGCGCGGGCAACGTCCGGCCGTCGAGGCGAACGTACCCCGCGCGTCGCGACCGGTAATTTCCGGTGACATCTTCGTAAACTGCGTTGCCGTCGAGCCCGCTACGCTTGCAGCGATGCGGCACTCGCGAGGCAGCGTGCAGCATGCGCGAGGCATGCGCGAGGCATGCGCGAGGCATGCGCGAGGCATGCGCGAGGCATGCGCGCGGCAGTCCGCGCATTGCCTCGCGAGCGCCGAATGCCTTACGATCGAACCGCTCGCAGGTGCGGAACGAGCGTCCGCCCCGCGTTGCACAGGCAGGCCGAATCCGATGAACGCGGTACAAGCCAGGCTCCTTGGGATGCACACGGATCAACGACTTGCGCTGGCAAAAGAGCGGCACCTTGCCGGCGACCTCGCCGCGGCGCGCAGTCTCTACGAAGCAGTGCTCGCAGACGAGCCCGCTCACGACGACGCGCTTTTTCGACTCGCGGTGCTCGATCTTCAGGAAGGGCGCTACGAGGCCTCGCTCGCGCGGCTCGACCGCGCGGTGAAGCTGGCGCCGCATCATGCGCGCTACCGGTTCGCGCGCGCCCAGGTGCTCGCGGCGCTGTCCCGCTTCGACGAAGCCATCGAGATGTACCGCACGCTGCTCGCGCCGGACACGGTCTCCGCGGATGTGTGGTTCGCGCTTGCGCTCGCGTTCGAAGCGAAAGGCGACCTGCGCCAGGCGATCGCCGCGTACGAATCCGCGGTGGCGCTTGAGCCAGCGCAGGTCGACGCGCTGAACAATCTCGGCAACTGTCACCGGCGGCTCGGCAACACCGGCGCGGCCGAAGCGGCCTATCGCCGCGTGCTGGAGATGCAGCCGGAGAACGCGCACGCGCTGACCAATCTCGGCACGCTCGCGCAGGCCGCCGGCCGCGGCGCCGAAGCAATCGACCTGCTCTACGACGCGATCGGCGCCGCGCCGGATTCGCCGGTGTGTCTGCTGAATCTGGGCGTCGCGCTGTCCGAGCAGCGGCATTTCGAAGAAGCGGTCGTGATGCTCGAACGCGTGCTCGAGCTCGATCCGCAGTTCCCGCAGGCCGCGTACAACCTCGGCAACACGTTCCATGCAACCGGCCAGTATCGCGAGGCGCAGCTTCAGTATCGCAATGCGCTTGCGCTCGATGCGCGCCATGCGGACGCGCTCAACAATCTCGGCAACGTATGCAAGGCGCTTGGCGAATACAAGGCCGCCGCCGAAGCGTTCGAAGCCGCGATCGCCGCGCGGCCCGGTTTCGTCGATGCGTACAGCAACGCCGGCAACCTGATGCGCTCGCTGCATCGAATGGACGAAGCGGCCGGGTACTTTCGCGCGGCGCTCTCGTTCGATCCGGCGCACTCGGCGTCGTACAACAATCTCGGCAACGTGATGAAGGACATCGGCGCGCTCGACGAGTGCGTCGACTGCTACCGGCGTGCCGTGGCATGCGATCCGCACAACGTGGTCGCGCACAGCAATCTCGTCTATGCGCTGAGCTTCCAGACGGACGACCCGGCTGCCGTCCTCGATGAAGCGCGCCGCTGGGCCGCGCAGCACGAAGCGCCGCTGCGCGCCGCGCGCGTTCCGCACGTGCGCGGGCAGGGCGAGGCGGCGAGTGCGCAGCGCCTGAAGATCGGTTACGTGTCGCCGGATTTTCGCGAGCATTGCCAGGCGCTGTTCTTGATGCCGCTGCTGTCGCATCACGATCGGGCGGCGTTCGAGATCGTCTGTTATTCGACTGTCGAACGGCCCGACGACACGACACGGCAACTCGCGTCACACGCGGACGTGTGGAAGGAAGTCCATGCGCTCGACGACCGGCAGCTCGCCGACGCGATCCGCGCGGACGGCATCGATATCCTCGTCGACCTGACGATGCACATGGCCGATGGCCGGCCGCTGACGTTCGCGCGTAAACCCGCGCCGGTGCAGGCGGCGTGGCTCGCCTATCCCGGCACGACGGGACTCGGTGCGATCGACTACCGCCTCACCGATCCGCGGCTCGATCCGCCATCGAACGATACCTTTTACAGCGAACGCACGCTGCGGCTGCCCGATTCGTTCTGGTGCTACGACCCGCTGACCGACACGCCCGCCGTCGACGCGCTGCCTGCCACGCGCAACGGCTATCTGACGTTCGGTTGCCTCAACAACACCTGCAAGCTCACGGACCGCACGTTCGCGCTGTGGTCGCCGGTGCTGCGCGCGTTGCCGGAAGCACGGCTCGTGCTGCTCGCGCCCGAAGGCGAAGCGCGCATCCGGCTCGCGCGCCGACTCGACGCGCAAGGCATCGCGGCCGAACGCGTGACGTTCATGCCGTTCCGGCCGCGCGAGAACTATCTGCACACCTATCACCACATCGATATCGGCCTCGACGCGGTGCCGTACAACGGCCATACGACGAGTCTCGATTCTTACTGGATGGGCGTGCCGGTCGTGACGCGCGTCGGCACGACGGCGGTGGCGCGCGGCGGACTCAGCCAGCTGCACAACCTCGGGTTGATCGAGCTGGCCGCCGATTCGGACGACGCATTCGTGCGCATTGCCGTGCAGCTCGCGAGCGATCTGCCGGCGCTGGCCACGCTGCGCGCGTCGCTGCGCGAACGGATGCAGCGTTCGCCGCTGATGGATGGCGCGCGTTTCGCGCGCAACGTCGAAGCGGCGTATCGGCAGATGTGGCGGGAATGGTGCGCGGGCAGCTGATCGTCAGCCGCCAGATTGGCTACGCGCGCTGATTGCGTGCCGCAGCCGCTTTCCGCTCCACCAGGCGCCCGAACGCATCGGCAATGCGCTGCACGTAGTCGTTCTTGTGCGCGAGCACGCCGTCCGCGCGTTCGCGATGCACGAGCATCGTCGCGTTCCCTTCGAACACGAACACGCGCCCATCGGGCAGCAGCGTGAAATCGATTCCCGCGTAGTCCAGATCGAGCCGTGCGCCAATCGCCGCGATCGCGGTCATCGCGCGTTCGCCGAGCGCTTCCGTCGGGTCGCGCAGGAAGCGGTGCTCCTCGTCGAGCTTCCACGCATTGCGTTCCATGTCCGCCGAGAAGTAGTGAACCATCCAGTGCGGCGAGACTGCGAGATGGTACGGGTACGGCTGCCGGTCGACGAACACGACGCGGTACTTGCGATAGTGGCCGTCCGCCGAGCGGCAGTCGTGGAACGCCGTCAGATACTGCGGGCCGGTGGATGCCGCGAGTGCTTCCGCGAGTTCGCTCGCGGTCTCGCAGCGCACGACGCCGAGTCCGCCATGACTCGCGGCGGGGCGCGCGAGCACGGGCAACCGCGCTGACGCTGAAGGTGACGCGATCGATGCATCGTCGAGCCGCACGCACTGCGCGGTCGTCACGTTTTCGATGCCATCCAGCAATGCGGGCAGCCGGTCGCGGCGGGTGCGTGCAACCTGTTCCTGCGGATTCAGCAGCGGCTGCGCGCACTGCGCGCCATAGCGGGTCAGCCGTTCGTCGTAGGGCGCGGCGATGTCCGGTTCGCCGATCGCGTTGAACACGACGTCGGCGGCGGGCAACTGCGCGTCTTCGGTCGCGCTGCCGTAGTCGAACGCATATTTGATGCGGGTGAATCGTGCCGTGGGCAACAACAGCTCGAACGGCACGTTGCCCGCCGCGCGGCCCGCGCACAGCACCAGCACGCGGCGCGCGTCAGCGTACGCGGATTCGACGAACACGCGCTGGATCCGGTACGCCTCGTCGCGGCAGTGCGCCGCTTCGTCGTCGCGATGCGCGTCCGCATGGATCGCCGCGAGGTTCTGCCATGCGGCGGCGAGCGACGGGTCGATCGACAGCGCGAGCGCGTACCAGCGTCGCGCGGTGTCGTGCTCGCCCTTCATGAAATAGCCGGTGCCGACAGTGAGCAGCGGTTGCGCGGCCTCGATGCCCGCACCGTTCGCGTATGACTCCAGCGCCTGCGCCGCGAGGCGGTGCGCAAGCGCGCCGAGTGCATCGCCGGCAGCTTCGCGTTCGGCGGCAAGCGTGAGGTGCGCCGACGGCTCGGCGGGAAACGCTTCGATGGATGGAGTGGGCCCGAATGGAGGAGGCATGTTGGTATCGGCACCGTGAAGGCGCGGTTGAAAGCCCGGTCGTAAACCCAGCTGAAAGCCCGGTTTCGAGTGCATTACCGCGCGAATCGATGCGCGCGGCGAAACGATCAAGCATGCTCGGTTCGGAGGCGATTTTCAATCCTGGCGCTCGATCCGGCAGGTGATCGTATGGATTTTGTAATTATCTCGGAAATGCCCACGAATATTGACGAACAGGCCAAAAACACAGGCAATTTCGCAACTCGAATCTTTCATGTATATTACACAGTATCTGCAAAAAATCGTTGAACGTACGATCAATAGGAAGTAACATGCGGCAACTTGTATGCAGCACGATGCGATTACGGCGAGCTATACTCGCCCATTGTTTTGCGTTTCGGAGCACCACATGTCGCCGCCCACAGCACTCGCAATCAACGCGGTTCATGGCTTCGAGATGACGGAAGACGGTGAGTACCTGATGTTGAACAGCAATCAACCAGGGGCGATCGCTGTCCACTGCTCGGTGATGCACCAGATGCTCGCCGCGCTGTCGAACGCGATAGGCTGGTCGGAACGCATCCGCAACAAAAAGCACAGCAAGAAGTTTGCGATGCCTTGCGAAGCGTGGGAAATTGGCAAGGACAAGGACGGAACGCACCTCGTATTCACCTACCGCCTGCCGGGCGGCGCGGAGTTGGCGTTCAGGGTCCATCGTTCGCAGGCTATTCATATGACGGAGGTGCTGGCGCTCGCTACCGGGCTTGCAAAGCCTGGTGACCTGTCTGGCCTCCAGTTGCAGTAGACCTAACCGTTTGACTTCATCCGCCTGCCGCGGGCGTTCGCTGGGACTGGATGCGGCGGCGGCCTGCATGTACGTGTTTCTTGCCGTTTATCCCACATGAAGTTTCAATTTTCAGCGGCCCGCTGTGCGCAAGCGCTGGCGGCCATCGGTCTAGGCGCAACGACGATTTCCGCCTACGCGATCACGCCGTTCACGATCAGTGACATCCGCGTCGAAGGGCTGCAGCGCATCGAGCCCGGCACCGTGTTCTCCTACCTGCCGATCAAGCAGGGCGACACCTTCGACGACGACAAGGCCTCCGAGGTCATCCGCAAGCTCTACGCGACGGGCTTCTTCAACGACGTGAACGTGTCGACCGAAGGCAACGTCGTGATCGTCAAGGTCGAAGAGCGGCCGGCGATCGGCACGATCGATTTCGCCGGTATCCACGAATTCGAGAAGGACGCGCTCACGAAGGCGCTGAACAGCGTCGGGCTGTCGCCGGGCCGTTACTACGATAAGGCGTTGATCGACAAGGCCGAACAGGAACTGAAACGCCAGTACCTGACGCGCGGTTTCTACGCGGCTGAAGTCACCACCACGATTTCGCCGCTCGACCGCAATCGCGTCGGCGTGCTGTTCTCGGTGGTGGAAGGCCCGAGCGCGAAGATCCGCCAGGTCAACTTCATCGGCAATCACGTGTTCAGCGACGGTACGCTGCGCGACGAGATGCAGCTGTCCACGCCGAACTGGTTCTCGTGGTACACGAAGAACGACCTGTATTCGAAGGACAAGCTGACGGGCGACCTCGAAAACGTCCGCAACTACTACCTGAATCGCGGCTACCTCGAATTCAACATCGAGTCGACCCAGGTGCAGCTGTCGCCCGACAAGAAGGACATGTACCTGACGATCACGGTGCATGAAGGGCAGCCGTACACGATTTCGAGCATCAAGCTCGCGGGCAATCTGCTCGATCGCGAAGCCGAGCTGAGCAAGCTCGTCAAGATCAAGGCAGGCGACCGCTTCTCCGCCGAAAAGCTGCAGGCCACCACGAAGGCGATCGTCGACAAGCTCGGCGAATACGGCTACGCATTCGCGACGGTGAACGCCGTGCCGCAGATCGACCAGGAGCATCACAAGGTCGACCTGACGCTGAATGTGGACCCGAGCCGCCGCGTTTACGTGCGGCGCGTGAACATCGAAGGCAACACGAAGACGCGCGACGAAGTGGTGCGCCGCGAAATGCGCCAGCTGGAAAGCTCGTGGTTCGATTCGGGCCGCCTCGCGCTGTCGAAAGACCGGATCAACCGCCTCGGCTACTTCACCGATGTGGACGTGACGACGGTGCCGGTGGAAGGCACGCCCGACCAGGTCGACATCGACGTGAAGGTGACCGAGAAGCCGACGGGTACGCTGTCGCTGGGTCTCGGTTACGGTTCCGGCGAAGGCCCGATCGTGTCGGCCGGCGTGTCGCAGGACAACGTGTTCGGCTCGGGTACGAGCCTGTCGCTGAACGTGAACACGTCGACGACGTTCCGCACGCTGACGGTTACCCAGGTCGATCCGTACTTCACGATCGACGGCATCAAGCGCATCACCGACGTCTACTACCGCACGAGCGAGCCGCTGTACTACTCGAGCGTCAACGACACGAGCTTCCGCATCATCACGATGGGCGCGGACACGAAGTTCGGCATTCCGTTCTCGGAAGCCGACATGGTGTACTTCGGTCTCGGCCTCGAGCAGAACCGTCTCGACGTGGACGCGACGACGCCGCAGAGCTACAAGGACTACGTGACGGACTTCGGCCGCGTGTCGAACAACGTGCCGGTGACGGTCGGCTGGTCGCGCGACAATCGCGACAGCGTGCTGGTGCCGAGCCGCGGCTACTACGTGCAGGCGAATGCCGAATACGGCACGCCGATCGCGACGACGACGTACTACAAGACCGACGTCCAGGCGCAGTACTACTACTCGTTCGCGCGCGGCTTCGTGCTGGGGCTGAACTTCCAGGGCGGCTACGGCAACGGTCTGAGCGGCAAGCCGTACCCGATCTTCAAGAACTACTACGCGGGCGGTATCGGCTCGGTGCGTGGCTATGAACCGAGCTCGCTCGGTCCGCGCGACGTGACGACCAACGACCCGATCGGCGGCTCGAAGCTGCTCGTCGGCAACATCGAACTGACGTTCCCGCTGCCGGGCACCGGCTACGACCGCACGCTGCGCGTCTTCACGTTCTTCGACGGCGGTAACGTCTGGGGCTCGGAAGGCGACAGTACCGGCGCGAACGGCCTGCGTTACGGCTACGGTGTGGGTCTCGAGTGGATCTCGCCGATCGGCCCGCTCAAGCTCGACTTCGGCCTGCCGCTCGTCAAGCACGCGGGCGACCAGTACCAGAAGTTCCAGTTCCAGATCGGTACCGCGTTCTGACGACGCACGCGGGCTGGCGCGTTACGCGCCGGTTCGCTTCGTTTCCGCTGTTTTGTATGGGCCGCGCAAGCGGCCCATCTGCTTTCATGCCCCGCCGGACAGCCCTCGTGCCGCCAGGTTGCGGTACAGCGCGCGCACGCCGAAGGTCCACGGCGCGATCGTCGTGGATAGCCGCACCGTGTTGACGAGCGCGCCCAGCGCAGGCGTCGAGATCGTCACGACGTCGCCCAGGTGGTGCGTGAAGCCGCCGCCCACCGTGTCGCGATCCTTGATCGGCGAGAACATCGTGCCGAGAAACAGCATGAAGCCGTCCGGATACTGGTGATGCGCGCCGCAGGTCTGTGCGACGAGGTCTTCCGGATCCCGGCTGATTTCACGCATATGGCTCACGCCGTCCAGCACGAAGCCATCGTCGATGCCGTCGATGCGCAGCGACACGCTCGCCTCGCGCACGGTATCCAGCGTGAACTGCCCGTCGAACAGGCGCACGAACGGGCCGATCGCGCATGAACCGTTGTTGTCCTTCGCCTTGCCGAGCAGCAGCGCCGAGCGGCCTTCGATGTCGCGCAGATTGACGTCGTTGCCGAGCGTCGCGCCGACGATGCGTCCCGCGCTGTTCACCGCGAGCACGATTTCCGGCTCGGGGTTGTTCCACTTCGACGTGGGATACAGCCCGACGTCCGCGCCGAAACCCACCGACGACATCGGCTGGGACTTCGAGAACACCTCGGCGTCCGGGCCGATGCCCACTTCCATGTACTGCGACCACGCGCCGCGGCGTTCCAGTTCCGCCTTCAGCTTTGCGGCGGATTCCGAGCCGGGCTGGATCTTCGACAGGTCCTCGCCGATCAGCTGATGGATCATCGCGCGGGTCTCTTCGGCCTTGCTCGCATCGCCGCCCGCGTGTTCTTCGATCACGCGTTCGAGCAGGCTGACCGCGAACGTGACGCCGCACGCCTTGATCGGCTGCACGTCGCACGGCGCGAGCAAGGTGGGCGCCTCCGCCGCGGCCGCTCGCGCTGCGGGATCGAACGACGCCTTCAGCAACGCATCGACGCGGCCGAGCGATTCGCCCGGCGCGTGACGCGCGAGTTCGACCGCGTCGTCGCGATCGAACAGATCAGCCGTGGTGGGCACAGCGGCGGTGATGTCGACGACTTCGCCGCGTCGCACGACGACGACGGATGGCCCGTCGACCGGCGCGGGGCGCCACACGCGCCCGATCAGCAGCGCGTCGTCGAGATCGGACGGCAGGTACGCATCAGGAAACGGCAACGACATGAAGGCTCCTCCTTTGTTTTTAGGGTTCGGCTCGCAGAGTGTGCGAGCTTGCCGCGTTCAGTGGTTGTTGCGCGCTTCGCCGCGCGTTTCTATCACGTTGAGATAGAGCGTGGCGGGTTCGAGGCAGGCGCCCGTGCCGTGCTGGCCCACCATGCTGCGCGAGATCTCTTCCCAAGGCGTCTGGTGCTGCAGTACCGGCGGCTTCCATGCCGCGCGCCGGCGCGCGAGTTCCGCGTCGTCGATCAGCACGTCGACCTTGCGCGCGTGCAGATCGATGCGGATCCGGTCGCCCGTGGCGAGCAGTGCAAGACCGCCGCCCACCGCGGCTTCCGGCGACACGTTGAGAATCGACGGACTCGCGGACGTGCCGCTCTGGCGGCCATCGCCGATGGTGGGCAGCGTATCGATGCCGCGCTTGATCAGTTCGGCCGGCGGCTGCATGTTGACCACTTCCGCGCCGCCCGGATAGCCGACCGGCCCGCAGTTGCGGATCACGAGCACCGAGCGTTCGTCGACGCCCAGCGCCGGGTCCTCGATGCGCGCGTGATAGTCCTCCGGGCCTTCGAACACGATCGCCTTGCCCTCGAACACGTCCGGATGCTGCGGGTCGGTGAGAAAGCGCTTGCGGAATGCTTCGTCGATCACGCTGATCTTCATCACCGCGCTGTCGAACAGGTTGCCCGACATCACGACGTAGCCTGCCGCCGCCTTCAATGGTCTCGCGTACTCGCGGATCACTTCGTGGTCCGGCTCCGGCACGTCGGCGAGATCTTCGGCGAGCGTGCGGCCCGTGACGGTGCGCACGTTGCCGTTCAGCTTGCCCGCCGCAAGTAGCTCTTTCATCACCGCCGGCACGCCGCCCGCGCGATGGAACGCCTCGCCGAGGAAGCGTCCGGCCGGCTGGCAGTCCACCAGCAGCGGCACGTCGGGGCCGAGCCGCTGCCAGTCGTCGAGCGAGTGATCGACGCCCATGTGGCGCGCGATCGCGACCATATGGATCGGACAGTTCGACGATGCGCCGAGCGCCGCCGCCGCGACCACCGCGTTTTCGAACGCGGCTTTCGTCATCACGTCGGACGGGCGCAGGTTTTCGTGCACCATGCCGACGATGCGCTGCCCCGTGCGATACGCCGACCAGCCGCGCTCGCGATGCGGCGCCGGGATCGCCGCGCAGCCCGGCAGCGACATGCCGAGCGCTTCGGCGAGCGAGTTCATCGACAGCGCAGTGCCCATCGTGTTGCAGTGTCCCGCCGACGGCGCCGACGACGCGACCATGTCCATGAACTCGTCGTAGCCGATGTCGCCGGCCGCGAGTCGCTTGCGCGCATCCCACACCACCGTGCCGGAGCCGGCGAGCTTGCCGAGCCACCAGCCGTCGAGCATCGGTCCGCCCGACAGCACGATCGACGGAATGTTGACCGTGGCCGCGGCCATCAGGCACGCGGGCGTGGTCTTGTCGCAGCCGGTGGTCAGCACCACGCCGTCGAGCGGATAGCCATGCAGGATCTCGACCAGCCCGAGATACGCGAGATTGCGGTCGAGCGCCGCGGTGGGGCGCTTGCCGGTTTCCTGGATCGGGTGCACCGGAAATTCGAGCGGTATGCCGCCGGCATCGCGGATGCCGTCGCGCACGCGATCCGCGAGCTGGATGTGATGCCGGTTGCAGGGCGCGAGGTCGGAGCCCGTCTGCGCGATACCGATGATCGGCTTGCCGGACTGGAGTTCTTCGCGCGTGATGCCGAAGTTCATGTAGCGCTCGATATAGAGCGCGGTCATGCCGGGGTCGGCGGGATTGTCGAACCAGCGGCGGCTGCGTAGATGTGAGCCCGCGCGCGAGCCCGTGGCCTGGCTGGCGGAAGCATTGGCGGAGTGGGGATGGTCGGCGTTGTTGGTCATGGTGGCGTTGGGCTGGGAGGAACACGGACTTCACGGCACACCCGCAAGGGTACCGCTTCCAGTCATGTGACGCAGCCATTCGGACGGCAGAGGACGCATCGAACATTGATGCGGCGCCGCAATGGCATCGCGTCATGTCGAGCGGCTGGGCGACTGAGTGAAGCATTGCATCTGGCGCGAAACGACAGCGTGCGTGTCGACGATTTTAGTTGCGCAGACAAATTTCGGCAGAAAGGCTTTGTCGCGTCTGATCATCGGCACGCTACAGCACGTTTGGATACCTTGATGTAATCAGCAATCCTGCACGGTATTCTCACGCGGACATCGGCAAAAACTCGCGGAAGAACCCGCACGCCACGCCAAAAGCAAACGGCGCGAATGCGGCCCGCCAGCCGCATTCGCGCCGTTGTCGCGTCAGCGTCGTATCAGGCGCTCTGCAGACCCGTGCCCGTCACCGTCGGATCGACGCCGTTCGCGCTCGGCGTGCTCATGAACGGCACGTCGACGATCGCCGGCTGCGGGCGCAGGATCTTCGCGATCGAGACCGCGCGCGGCATGCATTCGCGCGCGACGATCCGCGCGATGCGATCGAGATCCTCGTACGGCAGGCCGAAGTAGAGCGGCAGCGCGAGCACGCGGCACGCAATGTCGTTCGCGACTGGCGTGTACTGCTGGTCCACGTAATCGAGCGTGGACAGCGACGGGTAGAAGTAGCGCCGCGGGAACACTTCCTCGCGCTGCAGTGCATCGCGCACGCGCAGCAGCGTCGCTTCGCTGTCGAAGATCACCGGATAGTACGCGTGGTTGTACTGGCAGTCCGGATGGATCAGCGGGCGCCGCAGGCCGGTGCCTTCGAGCCGTTCGTCGTAGCGCTCGGACAGCGCCTTGCGGCTCGCGAGAATCTCGTCGATGCTCGCGAGATTCGCGATGCCCATCGCCGCGTGGAACTCCGAGTTCTTGCCGTTGATCCCGACACACGTGATCTGGTCGCCGACGATGCCGAAGTTGCGCATCGCGATCAGCAGATCGTGCACGATCGGATCGCGCGCGAACACCGCGCCGCCTTCAACCGTGTGAAACAGCTTGGTCGCGTGGAAGCTCGTCGCGGCGATGTCGCCGTACGAGAAGATCGACCGGCCGTTGACGGTAGTGCCGAACGCGTGCGCCGCGTCGTAGATCACCTTGAGGCCGTACTCGTTCGCGATCTCCTCGATCGCGTCGACGTCGCACGGATTGCCGTACACGTGCGTCGCGAGAATGCCGGTCGTGTCGCGCGTGATCGCGCGGCGGATCTGCTCGGGATCGATATTGAGCGTGTGCGGATCGATGTCGGCCATCACCGGACGGCAACCTTCCCACACGATGCTCGACGTCGTCGCGACGAAGCTGAACGGGGTGGTGATCACGTCGCCCTTCAGTTCGAGCGCGCGCATCGCCATCTGCAGCGCGATCGTACCGTTCGCGACGTAGCTCACGCGATCGACCTCGAGCCATTCCTTGAGCTGCGCTTCCAGCTGCGTGACGAGCGGACCATTGTTGGTCAACAGCTGACGGGAGAAGATGCCTTCGAGCAGCTCCGTGTATTTTTCGATCGCGGGTACAAACGGCCTGGTAACGTTGATTGCCATGGTACGGGGTCTCCGTCGATTGCCCGCCTTGCGGGATGCTCATCGTTGTCGGACTTCGTTCTGCTTCGCGCTTTGCGTGTTCCGCCCCGTCTGCTGGTTGCCGATCCGTACGCGCTTCAGTCCTCGGGCCAGTGTGGCGGCGTGTAAGGGGACCAACTGTACGGTTTCGCACTCATGATCTGGCGGGTACAGCGTGACGCATTCGTTAAAACGCAGCGCGCCGCGAAGGCTTCGCTGGGCGTGTTTCAAACGAGATCCGACTTCGCTTTTAGCTACCTGTGCCCTTGTGACGGGGCGTTGCGGCGCGTGCCGCGATACCGCGCGAACGACACGGTTGGGTTAACGGGATCGGCCACATTCGGCCGATCATTCGCAAACCGACAAGCTTTGTTACCTCTGCAACAAGCGCTTGCATGTCTCAAGGTTGAAACCTGCTCGAAGCTCGCTGAAAGCTCGGAGGCTTGCTGAAAGCTCGACGCCTGCGTGAACCGTTCGCGCGCCGCGCGCCGGCAGCGCTATTCGCGCTGCAGCGGCTGCAGGCTGCCCGCGGCGCCAGGCGGATGGGTTGCGCGATGCGTCGCGCGCGCGCGGTTGGCCAGCTGTTTCGCGAGTGCGTAGAGCGAGCGCAGCACCGCGGGTTGACGGTGCATCGCATGCAACCATGCCTGCTTCGCGCCGATGCGGCTGTAGCGCATGCTCGTCTGGATATAGCGCCTGAATTCCGCGTAGTCGCCGGCTTCGAGAAACATGATGGCCGAGCGCAGATAGAGCGTGGCGCGCGCGCGGTCCACGAGCGCCTTGTCCATGCCGAGCGCTTCCGCGATCACGTACGTGTGCATCATGTCGCTCACGTGCGTCTCGTGCTTCGCGGGGTTCTTGATGATGGTCGACGTGAAGCCCTTCGGGTTCACGCGATAGAGGCCATATTCCTCGTCGAGATAGCGCGCCTTCGATCCGTACAGCGACTGCGTCAGGTTCGCGACGTCGGCGACGATCTTGAGTGTCGTGTCGACCGGGTAGCGCCGGCGCAGATCGCTGCGGAACATCGCCGAACTGCCGAAGAAAAACGGACCGTGCTCAATCAGATACTCCGCGTCGAAGACGGCCGGCTTCGCGCGGGCGAGGGGAAAATCGACCGGCTCCTTGCTGCGCCAGTCCACCGTGCGCATCTTGTGAACCACCATGCCCAGCTCGGGCTGCGCGCGCAGCAGCGCGAGCTGCCGCGTGAGCTTGCCGGGCAGCATCAGGTCGTCGCCGTCGATATACGCGATGAAGTCGCCGCGGACCGCCGCGATCAGGTCCGCCAGATTGCGCGAATAGCCGATATTGGCGGGGTGCCTCACGAGCCTGACCAGACCGGGGTAATGCCCCTGGTAGGCTTCGACGATGGCGACGGATTGATCCTTCGAGCCGTCGTCGCCGACGATGATCTCGAACGGCACGTCGAGCTCCTGCGTGACGATGCTCTGCAGGCATTCGCCGATGAAGTCCTCGTGGTTGTAGCACATCACCACCACGGACAATACGGGATTCGTACCCTCGTCTCTACCGGATACCATGTTCGCTATCCTTAATATTAATAGTTGAAATTGCGAGGGACGGTCCGGTCCGTTCGCCGCGCTTCGACACCGCCAGCCAACGCGGATGCACCACAGGTCGAAGAGGGGAAGCTGGTCGCCTCGCAACGGTTTGATACGGAAAGCCGACCCGCTGAATCGTGAGCCCCGGCCGAACCGCTCGCAGTGCGCGTCATCGGCACATGACGTCGCAACGCGTTCCGGAATGCATCCGCAATCGAGCGGCTTTGGGTCTTTCCAGCGCACTCACAGCAATGCGCGTAAGTGAAATGTGAGACACGCCAAACGGTCGGTTTGTGCGGTGCCACACTCAGCGCCAACAGCATTTTGCGAATGGACAAAGGCCGGAAAATGCGGCATTGCGCGCGCAGATAACGCTATGTTTGCCAGCGTACGAAGCCGCTGAAAATGCGCTCGCGCGTTGAGTTTTCGGTGCTTAAACTCAACGCGGGCGGAACGCTGTGCAGCGCGATCAGACGGTCAATTGCCGGAGGCGTTCGATCAGCGCGTCGGGATCGTACGGTTTGCGCAGCGCAATCGCGTTCGGCAGACGTTCGCGTTGCGCCGGCGTCAGCGCGAGGTCGTAGCCCGACAGAAACACCACACGCAGATGCGGGTAGCGCTCGCACGCATCGATCGCGAGATCGATGCCGGAAAGACCGCCCAGACCGACGTCGGTCAGCAGCACGTCGATGTGCTGCTCGGCGAGGAGCCGTTGCGTCGTGGCCGCATCGCTGGCTTCCCAGATGTTCAGCCCATACGCGCGGAGCAATTCTGTCGTGCTCTCTCGCACCAGTTCGTCGTCTTCGACGTACAGCACGTGCGGTCCGGTACCCGCATCGTTGCCCGTGCCGGCGGCAGGCGCGGCCGCGGGATCGTCCGGCGGTGCGTCAGCTGACGAAGCGGATGATCCCGACACCGGAGCGCGCTGCGCATCGTCCGCAGGCGGCGCAGTGAACGCCTCCGGTTCGACGTCGCGTGCGGCCGGCGCCTCCGTGAGCGAGTTGAGCAGCGCCTGGCTGCGCAGTACGTGCCGCACCTTGCGTGCGAGCGCTTCCTGCGTATAGGGCTTGCTGAGCAGCTCGATGCCTTCGTCGAGCCGTCCTGAGTGGACGATCGCGTTATCGGTGTAGCCCGATGTGAACAGCACGGCGATCGACGGCAGCCGCTCGCGCGTCTTGCGCGCGAGTTCGGGGCTGCGCAACGGTCCCGGCATCACGACGTCGGTGAACAGCAGATGGATCGGCACGCCGCTCTCGACAATCGCGAGCGCGCTCTGCGCATTCTTCGCCTTCAGCACGTGATAACCGAGATCGGACAGCATCTCGACGACCGTGCCGCGCACTTCCTCGTCGTCCTCCACGACGAGCACCGTTTCGCTGCCGCCATGCGCGGGGCCCGCGTCGACTTCCATCTCGAGGTCTTCTTCCTCGCGCACGCGCGGCAGGTACAGCCGGATCGTCGTGCCGTGACCGGGTTCGCTGTAGATCTTCACGTGGCCGCCCGATTGCCGCACGAAGCCGTACACCATGCTCAGGCCGAGCCCGGTGCCCTGGCTTTCGGGCTTGGTCGTGAAGAACGGCTCGAAGGCCCGCTCCATCACTTCCGGCGTCATGCCCGCGCCGGTGTCGGTCACCGCGACCATCACGTATTGCCCCGGCGCAACGTCGCCATTGCGCTGCGCGTAGGCGTCGTCGAGCGATGCGTTGCCGGCTTCGATGGTCAGCTTGCCGTGTCCGGTCATCGCGTCGCGCGCGTTGATCGCGAGATTGAGCAGCGCGTTCTCCACCTGGAACGGATCGACGAGCGTGTTCCAGAGACCGCCCGACACGATCGTCTCCACTTCGACGCCGTCGCCGAGCGCGCGGCGGAACATGTCGTCGAGGCCGCGGATGAAGCGGCCGAGATTCACCACCTTCGGCGCGAGCGGCTGACGCCGGCCGAACGCGAGCAGCTGTGATGCGAGGTTCGCGCCGCGCGATACGCCGGCGAGCGCGTTGCGTACGCGCTGCTCGGGCTTGTCCTGTCCGGCGACGTCTTTCGCGAGCAGTTGCAGATTGCCGCCGATCACCTGCAGCAGGTTGTTGAAGTCGTGCGCGACGCCGCCCGTCAGCTTGCCGATCGCTTCCATCTTCTGCGCCATCCGCAGCGCTTCCTCGGCCTTGCGCAGCGCCTCGGTGGTTTCGCGGTCGGTCGTCACGTCGCGGCCGATGCCGTGCATGCGCGGCGTGTCGGGATCGAGCGCAAGCGTCCACGCGATCCAGCGCCAGCCGCCGTCGCTGCGGCGCAGACGGTTTTCGGTCTGGACCGGCATGCCGGTGCGCCGCAGCCGCTCCAGCTGATCCTTCACGCGGCGCACGTCGTCCGGATGAATCAGATCGAAGAACGACTGCGCGAGCAGCGTCGCGCGCTGATGGCCGAGCACGCGCGTCCACGACGGGCTCACGCGTTGCAGCGAACCGTCGAATCCGGCGATCGTCAGCAAGTCTTCGCTCAACTCCCACAGCCGGTCGCGATCGGCGATCGTTTCCGCGACGCGACGCTCGAGCGTTTCGTTCAGATCGGCAAGCGCGTGCTGCGCTTTCGTGCGCTCGCCGATCTCGGTCTGCGCGGCCTGGTAGAGGCGCGCGTTGTCGATCGCGGTGGCCGCCTGCGCGGCGATGCCCGTGATGATGCGCTCGGCGCGTTCGTCGAACATGCCCGGCCGCGGGTGGCCGAAGAAGAGGCCGCCCAGCACTTCGCCCGTGCGCGACACGACCGGCGCCGCGAGATAGCTGACGACCGGCAGGTGGCCCTTCGGCATGCCGTAGTGCGGCGCGTTCCGGCCGTAGCGCGGGTCTTTCGTGATGTCGTCGGAGCGCACGATGCCTTCGCCCGCGAAGGTCGGCCCGAACACCGCAGTGTTGCGCGGCATCGGGAATGCGTCGAAGGTGTCCTTCGGCACGCCCGATAGCGTGTACAGCGTGTATTTGCCGCCGTCCTCGTCGAGCACGTTGTAGAAGAACGAGCCGAACGCGGCGCCCGTCAGTTCCGTGGCGGCATCGGTCACGGTCTGCACGGCGCGGCTCAGATCGAGTTCCGCCGACACCGCCATGCCGACGCGATTGAGGATTTCGAGCGTGCGCGATTCGTCGCGCAGGTTGCGCTCGGTCGCGCGCCGCAGGTTCGCGAGCAGCAGGTTGCTCGCCACGCGGGCGAGCAGTTCGCGCGCCGAGAACGGTTTGGTCAGATAGTCGTCGGCGCCGGATTCGAGACCGCCCACGCGCGCTTCCTCGCCGGCGCGGGCCGACAGCAGCAGCACCGGCGTCTCGCACAGCTCCGGGTCGGCGCGCAGTTCGCGCAGCAGACCGAAGCCGTCGAGCACCGGCATCATCACGTCCGACAGGATCAGGTCCGGGCACAGTTCGCGCGCCGCGACGAGCGCCGTCTGGCCGTCGCCGGCGACGCTCACCGCATAGCCCGCGGCGTGGAGGATGCGGTACATGTAGTCGCGCAGATCGGCGTTGTCGTCGACGATGAGCAGATGCGCGCGCGTCCCCGCCTGGCGGAGGGCGCCGTGCGTGCCCGCTGGCGCGTCGGCATCGTCCGTGGCGATGCGGTCGATCGCATCGTCGGTGTCGAGGCTGTCGAGCGGATCGACGGACTCCGGCACCCAGCGCAACGCCGCGTCCACGTACGCATGCGCGTGGCGGCTGGTTTCGATCGGCGCGAGATCATCGGCAGATGCGCGCGCCGTGCTGCCGGGCGCACCGCTATTCGTACCGTCATCCGCGCGCTGCGACGCCGGCAGCACGACCGCGAACCGGCTGCCGGCACCTGGCTGGCTCTCCACCGTCACGAAGCCGCCGTGCAGCTTGACCAGCTCCTGCACCATCGCGAGCCCGATGCCGCTGCCTTCGACCGAACGGCCCGGCGCGCCCGCCACCCGATGGAAGCGCTCGAAAAGCCGCGGAATCTCGTCCGCCGGAATGCCGATGCCAGTATCGGCGATGCCGATCTCGACGCTGCGATCGTCGAGCTCGGTCACGCTCACCTCGATCGAGCCCGAGAACGTGAACTTGAACGCGTTCGACAGCAGGTTCATCACGACCTTTTCCCACATGTCGCGATCGAGCTGGACGGCGAGCGGCCGCGCCGGCACGTCGACGACGAGCGTGAGCCCGGCCGTTTCGATCGCCGAGCGGAAGATCGACGCGAGTTCGGCGGTGAACGCGGCGATATCGGTCGGTTTCGGATCGAGCTGCAGGCGCCCCGCTTCGAGCCGCGAGAAGTCCAGCAGCGCGTTGACGAGCTTCAGGAGACGTAGCCCGTTGCGATGTGCGATCTCGACGAGCTTGCCGTCATCGTCGCCGGCGGGCGTCTTCGACAGCAGCTCTTCGAGCGGACCGAGCATCAGCGTGAGCGGCGTGCGGAACTCGTGGCTGATGTTCGAGAAGAACGTGGTCTTCGCGCGGTCGATGTCGGCGAGCGCTTCGGCGCGGCGCCGCTCTTCCTCGTACGCCTGCGCATAGCCGATCGCCGCGCCGATCTGCCCGGCGACGAGATTCAGGAACGCGCGATACGGGTCGTCGAGCAACCGGAAGCGGTTCAGCGCGACGACCAGCACCGCACTGCGCGCGGCTTCGCCGGCCGCGGGCACCGGCAGTACCATCGCCTGCAGCGGTTCGAGCGACCAGGGACCGCTCGGCAGCGGCGCGCCGAAGCGCCCCGGCAGGTCGTCGACGAACTGCGCGGTCTGCGTGCGCAATGCTTCGGCGACGGGCCATATCGAGCCGTGCGCGGCGTGTGTGGCTTGCGTCGTGCCGTTGCCTGCAGGAAGGGCGGCAGCATGAGCTGCATGAGCCGTCGCGTGATTCAGCGCTGAATCCAAACCGATAGTGCGCGGCGCGGCCGGATGGCCGGGCTCGATGCCGGCCGCCTCGACGAGCGTCAGCGCCGCCTCGCCGGGTTCGGCAACATACAGCAGCGCGAACGGCAGATCGCGCGAACTGGACCGCAGCGCGTGCACGCTCAGTTCGCAGGCCTCGCGCCAGGTGCGGGCGTCGCCGGTGGTGGCCGCGAGTTCGCGCAGCAGTTGCAGCTGCCGCTCGCCGACCACGCGCGCGGTCTCGTCGCTGTTCGCGCAGATGATGCCGCCGGGGCTGCCGTCGTCGTTCGGGATCGGGCTGTACGAGAACGTGTAGTAGGTTTCTTCCGGGAAGCCGTTGCGCTCCATGATCAGGAGCTTCTGCTCGTCGTAGGTGCCTTCGATGCCGGTGAGCGCGGTCTTCAGTCGAGGCTCGACGTCGCTCCAGATCTCGCGCCACACGACCGAGGTGGGCTGGCCGAGCGCGGCCGGATGCTTGCCGCCGACGATCGACCGGTACGCGTCGTTGTAGAAGAACGCCAGTTCTTCGCCCCAGCCGATCCAGAATGGCTGACGCGACGTCAGCAGGATCCGCAGTGCGATCTTGAGCGCCGGCGGCCAGCCTTCGGGCGGCCCGAGCCGGGTGTCCGCCCATGCGTGCGCCCGGATCAGCGCGCCCATTTCGCCGCCGCCCGCGAGAAACGCGAGTGGCGCCGGACTGCCGCTATGGCCTGCGATGTCGCTTGTCATGTTGTCCATTGTCATTGACGCGAACTCCTCCTCGCAGCCCGCGTCCGGCATGACGCTGGCAGCGGCGCCGGTGCCCTGCGAACGCGGGTCCGGCAGCGTCGTCATTCTCGCACGGGGCAGCGTTCCCGCGCGAACCGGCCAACGTGCGCAAGCGTAACGGGTGAGGCGGAGTGATGGCTACCGAGGCGCGCGATCGGGGCGTCCAGCGCTTCGCGCCGGCGCGGCCACGAGCGTGGCGGATCGCCGTCCGGGCATCAGGCGGAGAGGACTCTGCGGGGGAAGTGAACCCCGGTTACTTTCTGCCGACGAGATACTGGACGCCGTTCGCGCCGTAGCGCTCAGCATGTGGCGTGCCAGCTGGCAGATGGAACACGTCGCCGACCTCGTAACGCCGCTCGGCGCCGCCGCAGGTCAGCAGAATGTCGCCGTCGAGGATCAGCGCCTTGGCTTCGAACGGATGCTCATGCACGTCCATGACGCCGGGTTCGCGCGTGACGGTCGTGATGTCCGCGAAACCTTCCTGCTTCAGGATGTCGATGAATGCGTCGCGGTCCATGGCGGCTGCTCCGTGTGGTTGGGCCATCCGGCATCGTACCGCCGATCGGACGCGTGCGGCTCGTGGGTCGCCACACGTAGCGCGCGCTCAGTGCGTTCAGTGCAGCGCGGTCCAGGCGAGCGACATCGAGAACATGCCGAGCACGATCGACGCGCCGCGCTGCACCTGCACCGGGTTCACCCAGCGCAGCCGGCCGCTGCCGAGACCCGCGCCGAACGCGATCCACACGAACGCGCACGGCACCAGCAGCAACGTGAAGATCGCCATCGCCGCACACCAGGCCGTGACGCTCGCGAACGCGGCGGCGGGAAAGATCCCGCCGGCGAACAGGATCGCTTTCGGATTGAGCAGCGTGGCGAGCAGCAGCGTGCGCAGCCCGATCGCTTTTTGTCCCGACGTGGGCAGCGCGAGCGCGACGCGCCACATGCGGATCGCGAGATACGCCATGTAGACGCTACTCGCGAGGCGCACCGTGGACGGCAGCCACGGCAGCGTGGCCGCGGCCCGGCCGAGGAAGCAGCCCCACAGCGTGATGGAAACGAAGTAGCCGGCCAGCTCGGCGGCGGTGAAGCGCGACCAGCGCTTGAGCCCGTACTCGAAGCCGGCGGTGGCGAGCAGTGTGTTGGTCGGGCCCGGCATGATCAGCACGAGCGCGACGCCGAGCGCGAACAGGGTGACGCTGGAGGACGCAAACATGACGGAAGCAAGAATGGAAAGGCAATCGACAGATGCCTTTCTAACATACGTTCGTGTCGACGCGGCATTCGTCAACAATCGACCGCTGTGCGTCGCTGATGAAACGGCCAGTGAAACAGCGCGGGAAATGCGCTTGTGCGCAGCATCGTGTCGTCCTACTATCCGGGACGTTCGGCCCAGGTTTGCGCCGATGCCGAACCGGCTCTCCGGCGTATTCGTTCAGGAAGCCGAATCAAATGATGCGAGTGCGAAAGCACCGAAAAAGTGGGAACGTGTGAGCGATGGATTGCAGCTGGTGAAGACTCGCGTCTGCGCGATGCAGACGCGTCGTCCGTGTGAACGCACCCATCGGTGCGTTTTTTCGGGGCCCTCCGCCAGGGCCCCGCTTTTTATCTGCGCACTTATCGACGCACCTGAGCGGCGAGCGCCCGCAGGTCGCCGTCGACCTCGTCGAGCACGTCGTCCCAATCCGCAAAGGTGCTCTGCCGGTAGAGCTTCGCGGTGGGATACCAGGGGCTGTCGTGCCGTTCGAGCATCCATGGCCAGTACGGGTTCACGTCGAGCAGCACCCAGGTGCGCTGGCCGAGCGCGCCCGCCAGATGCGCGACCGACGTGCAGACCGTGATCACCAGATCGAGCGCGCCGATATAGGCGGCGGTGTCGTCGAAGCTTGCGAATTCGCGCGTGTGATCGGCGATCGCGAGACCGGCGTTCGCGGCCGCGGCGATATCGTCCTGCGCATCGGGCTGCAGTGAGAAGAACGCAGCGTCGACCGTCTCGCGGAACGCCGCCGCATAGCGCTGCCAGCCGACGCTGCGAAAGCGGTTGCGGCCGTGCCCGCGGCTGCCGGTCCACGCGAGGCCGACCTTGAGCCGTGGCTCGGCGGCGAGACGCTCGCGCCACGCGTCGACCTTGCGCCGGTCCGCATGCAGGTAGGGCACGTGCGATGGGATCGTTGCTTCGCGCGTGCCGAGCATCAGCGGGATGCTGACGAGCGGCAGTTCGTAGTCGAACGGCGGCAGGGCGGCGACGTCTTTCGCGCCGCTGTAGCGGTCGATCGATTCGCCGAAGCTGCGCGAGAGCAGCGCGCCCATCTGCGGGAACGCATCCCAGGTCAGCGCGCCGCCTTCGCGATGCACGCGTTCCGCGAGAATCGGCACGAAGCGGCAGAACTGCAGCAGATCGCCCATGCCCTGTTCGCCCCACACCAGCAGCGTCTTGCCCGCGAGCGGCTCGCCGCGCCAGCGCGGCGCGGGGAACACCGGCAGCGGCGCGCGCCGCATGTTGTCCGCGTCGTGCCAGCGCGCCTCGTAGCCCGGCCAGCCGGCTTCGAAGTTGCCGCGCAACAGACGCAGCGCGGCGAGGGCGGTGTGCAGCGACGCATTGTTCGGCGCGAGCCGGCACGCGATCGCGAACTGCTGCTCGGCGTCGTCCCAGTACTGTCCTTCCTTCAGCGCCTGCGCGAAGTTGTTGCGTGCCGCCGCGCTGTGCGGATCGAGCTCGACGGCATGATGCCCGGCGGACAGCGCGCGTTCGAGATTCAGGCAGCGCCGCGCGGCGTCGGAGAGGTTGATCCACGCGCCCGCGTCTTTCGGGTCGGCGATGACCGCGTGCTCGAGCAGCGTCATCTCGTCAATCGCATTGCCGCCCGATGCGTGGATCGCGATCGCGAGATTCTTGCGCAGATGCCGGAAATTCGGGTCCATCGCGAGCGCGCGCCGATACGGCGCGAGCGCATCGTGCGGCCGGTTCGCGACCTGCAGCGCATAACCGAGCCGCGCCTGCGCCGCCGCGCTCTTCGGATCGAGCTGCGCGATCATGCCGGTGAGCTTGACCGCGTCGTCGTGCTGCCGGTGCGTGATCAGCGCGAGCATCAGCCGGTCCACCGAACGTGCGTCGAGCGGATGCAGCGTGGTCGCGGCTTCGAGCCAGAGCGCGCGAGCATCGGCGTTCTGCTGATGCTCGGCCTCCAGCACGCGGTGCAGGAAATGCAGCAAGGCTTGCACCATCTCCGCGGCGGGGAGCGGATTTGTGTCGGACATCGAACGGTTCTTGAAGGCAATGACGACGGCGGGACGCGACGGCCTGGATGCGGAGCGTCTTCCAGCTTCATGCCGATCATACTGCGGCGCAGCGTCAGGCTGGGTCTTCATTTCGACCGCGATCGGGCCGATTGTTGCCGTGGCCGGTTCGCCGCGGGCCGCCGAACCCTGCATGCACCCGCTCGCACCTGGCTGGCATCCGACACCTTCCTGACAGGCGCGCATGAGAGAATTGCGCCTTCACCCGCTTTCCCGTCCCGCCTCATCATGCGCTCCACGACCGCTTCGCATCGCCACGCGATGCTCGCCGCGCTCGCCGCCGCGGCGCTGTTCGGCATCAGCACGCCGTTCGCCAAACGGCTCGTCGGCGATACGTCGCCGTTCATGCTGGCGGGGCTGCTGTATCTCGGCAGCGGGCTGGGCCTGGCGATCGTGCGGATCGCGCGCGACCGCGGCTGGCGGCGCCCAGCACTGCGCGCAGGCGAGTGGGTCTGGCTGGTCGGCGCGATCCTGTTCGGCGGCGTGCTCGGGCCGCTGCTGCTGATGTTGGGGCTCGCATCCACGCCCGCGTCGAGCGCTTCGCTGCTGCTGAATCTCGAAGCGGTGCTGACCGCGGTGCTCGCATGGGTCGTCTTCCACGAGAACGCGGATCGCCGCGTGATCGCGGGAATGGCACTGATCGTCGCGGGCGGCGTGCTGCTGTCGATGCCGGATGGCGCAACTGGTGCAGCCAGTTCGGCCGGCGACTGGCGCGGGCCGCTCGCGGTGGCGGGCGCGTGCCTCGCGTGGGCGATCGACAACAACCTGACGCGCAAGGTGTCCGCGTCCGACGCGCTGTTCCTTGCCGGCATCAAAGGCTTGATTGCCGGCGCGACCAACACGGCGCTCGCGTTCGCGATCGGCGCGCACTGGCCGCAGCTGCACGTCGTCGTGCCCGCGATGCTGACCGGCTTCTTCGGCTACGGGCTGAGCCTCGTGCTGTTCGTGCTGGCGCTGCGCGATCTGGGCAGCGCGCGCACCGGTGCGTACTTCTCGACCGCGCCGTTCATTGGCGCGGCGGTGTCGATCGCGCTCCTCGGCGAGGCGACGTCATGGAGTTTCTGGCCCGCGGCTGCATTGATGGCCGTGGGCGTGTGGCTGCATCTGACCGAGCGCCACGAGCATGAGCACGATCACGACGCGCTCGATCATACGCATCGCCACGTGCACGACGCACACCATCAGCACGAACATGACTTTCCGTGGGACGGCGTGGAGCCGCACACGCATCCGCATCATCACGCGCCGCTGCGGCATCGCCACGCGCATTTTCCCGACATCCATCACCGGCACTCGCATCGTCACTGACGCGCGCGCACGTTCACTGTCATCCATCCGTTCATGTTCGATATCAGTCTTTCTCAGGGCCTTCTGAGTCCGAGCCTGCAGGCGTTGAGCGCGGCCGCGCTCGCCGGCATCGTCGCCGCGCTGGTGCTGGGCGGCATGGTGAAGGGCATTGTCAGCATCGGCGTGCCGCTCGTCGCGATGCCGATCCTCAGCCACTTCCTGCCGATCAAGCAGGCGGTGCTGCTGCTGTCGATGCCGATCGTGCTCGGCAACATTCCGCAGGCGTTCGAAGGCGGCGAAATGCTGAAGACGATCCGCCAGATCGCGGCGCCGCTCATCGGCACGGTGCTCGGCAATATCGTCGGCGTGATGGTGCTGATCGCATTGCCGCCGCATCGCGCGCAGGCCGCGGCCGGGTTGACGCTGATCGTCGCGGTGGCGCTGCTGCTCGCGTCGCCGCGCTTCACGCTGCCCGATGCGTGGGCGAAGCCGGTGGGTTTCGTGCTCGGTTTCGGTGCAGCGCTGATGGAAAGCGTCGCGTCGGTGCCGGGGCCATTGCTCGCGATGTATCTGATCGCCACCGGCGCATCGGGGCGTCAGTTCACGAAGCGGATCGCGATCATTCTGGTGGTATCGGTGGTCACGCTGATCGTGGCGTTCAGCGGCGGCGCGCATGCGAACGGGCTGGATCTGGCGATTTCGGCGGCGGCGAGCATTCCGGTGATCGTCGGCATGCTGCTCGTGAGGCCGTTGCGGGACCGGCTGCCGCCGGCGGCGTTTCGGGTCGTCGTGCTGCTGTTCGTGCTGGGCGCGGCGGCCCAGATGATCTGGAAGTCGGGCGTGCTGTAAAGCTCCGAACGCGGTGCTGCTCTACGCTTTAACGCGTCTTGACCGGCACCGTCATCAGCGCCGGCACGCATTCGTCGGCGGACTGCTCGCTGCCCGCGAGCACGGCCGCGGCGAAGCGCTCCAGCGAGTTCAGCGAACCGCTGATGCTGTGATATTCCTCACGGCCGATCTTCGCGTCCAGCAGAACCAGCAGGCCCGATTGTCTGGCGATCTCGATGATGTTCATGTCTGTCACCTTACGCTTCATTGCGACTGCCACCCGTAACTGGATAACGATTGGCTACCAATGTATTTGCAAGGCGCATGCCAGAATGCGGCCTGGCACACAGTTCATCGCGGCTCTGTGGCAGCGCATCCACCGCTGTGTGTGCAAGGCCTCGCAACGCGTTCGAGCCGTTTCGAAACGTCGCGCGAAGGCAACGTTGCGGCGCTGCACGATGGCCTGAAGCGGTCGCTGCCTGACGCGTGACTGGGCGGTCGCGGTTGCTCACAGTTGCATACCGACCGACGCCTCCGGACGGTCGTTTTTTCAAATCCCACTTCTTGCGTGCCTGTTGCAACAAGCGTATTTCCGCGCGTTTGCGCAAGCGCGCACGCGCGATTCAGCGATGCTGATGCGCTGGATTACGGCACGCCCCGTGGTCGTGATTCGTGTCCTCCCACGCGGAGCCGAGGATGATGCTGCAGAAATTCAGCCGACGATATTGCGGGTCTTTCAGCGCCAGCACGTCGGCCTTCACGTTGCCGAACGTCGTCAGCGGCTTGTGCATCGTGCCGCGCGCGAACGCATCGATGATGCCTTCCTTGAAGCCTTCGCCGCGCGGATGCGCAGCTACGACGAGCCGGCGTTGCTCTGCGGTGAATTCGTCGTAGGCAAGGCCGAGCACGTCCATTTCCACGCCGGCCGTCACGAGCGCGACCACTGGCTTCTTGTGCTGCGGAATGCCGGGCGTGGTGTGCAGTGCGATCGCATCCCACACCTGCTCGATCTCGTCTTCGCCGATGCGATAGCTGCGCAGGAAATCGCGCGCGGCGTTCGCGCCGTCCACTTCGAAGCGTTCGGCGGTGCTGCTGTACGGCGCCTGCAGGCCCATGTCATGAAACATCGCGCCGATGTAGAGCAGCTCGGAATCGTAGACGAGGCCCTTGCGTTCGCCCGTCAGCGCGCCGAACAGGAACACGCGCGTGGAGTGATGGAACAGCAGGTCGGACTCGGTGTCGCGCACGAGCTGGGTGGCGTCGCGCGCCATCTGGCTGTCGGGGATCGGGATGCCTGCGATGCGGTTGCTCACGGTCGATGCTCCTCTACGAAAAAATGAGGGGCCGCGCATCATGGCCTGGCATGGCTTGCCGGTGGCCCGGCGATGCGTGACGTCATGAGCAGAAGTTTGCGTGGGCGGAAGGTGTGCGGCAATCGAAAGGAGCCGTCGAAAGCTGCCAACGGCACGCGCTCTGCTGCCAGCCAGCGCAGCGTGTGCAAGCTCGGGCGCTTCAGGTTTCGACGAGACGCGCGACACCCGGCGCCGACACATGCACCGCTTCATAGCTCCAGCTGCCGGTGGGCAATTCGCGCTGCTCGCAGCTCCAGTAGCAGAAGCACACGAGCGACCAGTTCTCCATGTTCACGCCGACCACGCGCGCCACCAGGTGATCGGTGGTCGCGACCATCTCGCGCGTGTTCGCGATCTCGCTTCTGCGCAACGCGGCGAGGCTCGTCTCCGGCTTGATGCGCGCGAACTCGCGCGACACGCTTTTTACCGTGCTGAACGCAACATCGCGACGCCGTGAAAACGCGAGCCCGAGCCACGACGAGATCGGCGTCCAGCCGAACGCGTCGACGACGGCGCCGAACAGATCACCCGCGACGAAGTTCCACATCGGTTCGATGTCGGGCCACAGATACGCGGGCGCGTACTGGTTGCCCTGCGCGCCGCACACGCCGCGCTCGCGGATCAGGAACACCTTCGCGCCGAGTCCCTGCAGGTCGTCGAACGGCGCCGAGCGTTCCGCGATACGCCGTCGGATGGCCGACATGTCGTATTCGGCCGGCAGATTGATCGAGTACTGTTTGATGAGCATGGCGGTTCCCGGATGCTGAATGCAGAGTGCTGGATGCCGCGGCAAAAACGCTTGCCGCATGCATCGATGCATTCTTGCATGTGCGGTCGCAGCATGCGGGCGTCGGCGTTCGTAGTCGCCGGTGACGTGTCTCCAGGCGTCTACGGAGCGCACCGACAATAAAACGAGCCGCTATTCGTCGATCGTCACCACGCCATGCTCGCGCGACACCCTGAACTCACGGCCGATCGAATGGCGCATCTCGAGCGGCGACATGCCGAATTCAGCGTGAAAAGCGCGGTGAAACGTGGTCAGGCTTTCGAACCCGCAAGCGAACGCGATCGACGTGATCTTCGCGTCGCGATCCTGCATCACCATCGCGCGCGCCCGTGCAAGACGCCGCGAGCGCACGCGGCGCGCGAACGTCGTGCCGGTCGATTCGAACAGCGCATGCAACTGACGCACCGACATGCCGAGTGCGCCCGCCGCAAAACCCGGCGACAGGTCGGGTCGCTGCAGATGCTGCTCGATGAAATCGAGCACGCGTTGATGACGCGCGCGGCGGATCGCATCGCGGCCCGTGTCGTCTTCGGCTGCGACGTTGCCGTAGGCGACGGCCGCGAGATTCGCGAGCGTCTGCAGTGCGACGTCCAGCGCGAGACCGTCCAGGTGATCCGCCTCGCGGATAAAGGCTTCGAGGTAGGTCCTGAGCAAGGGCCCGATGCCGCGCTGCTGGTCGAGCACGAGCGGCGGCGCGCCATGCGCGTGCGAGACCGTCTGCACGCGGCTGAACGGTATCGTCAGGATCTGGAAATCGAAGTGCTGGCCGCCTTGCGGCCCGGTGACGAATGGCAGATCGGAATGTGCCATCGCCAGATCGTTCGTCTCTGTCACGATGCGCCCTTTGTCCGGCGTGTCGAACCATGCGCTGCCGCTGCGCTGAAGGTAGAGGAAGAGTGAATGGCCGGGCGCGTCCTCGACATCGAGTTCGCGACGGCGGCCAAGATAGCGGCGTGAAGTGAGATGGGTGAGCGCGCTGTCGCCCAGCGCTTTGGTGCGGATGCAACCGCAAAAGCCGTCGCGCTCCGGACGCGGGAGGTCCGCGGTCATGCCGAAGAAATTGCGGCATAACGCTTCGCGCCAGTAGTCGAAGCGTTCGTGCACAGCGACGGTATCGGTGGTATAGACCTGGATCGGCATAAGCGTGCGACGCGTGAACTGCGTTGTGCGCAGGGAGCGGGCTCGGCTCGACGCGGCAGTATAACGCGCCATTCGTCCGCCGCGTGAAGCGATAAACACCAGTGAAGGGCTTTAGCGCAATAAGTGCGCAATGACAGACAAGTCTTTAGCGCGTACACGTCTGACATCCGCGGCATCGATAAAGAAAACTGGCCGCTCTTAAACAGGACGTATGACAAATGCACGCTTTTAAGGAAACGCTGATTTATTCGGCTCGGCAGTCATCGCTGACGGGGCCGAGGACGTTGTAGAAAGAAGCTCACGGAACGGTCCCACAGTCATGAAG
>NZ_QQOA01000044.1 GCF_003443895.1 Paraburkholderia phosphatilytica
ACTGGAAGAAGGCGAAAGCCCGCGTCCAGCGTATTCATTCCCGCATTGGCAACGCTCGCCGCGACTACCTGCACAAGTGCTCAACCACGATCAGCCCAAACCACGCGATGGTGTGTATCGAGGACTTGCAGGTGCGGAACATGTCCAGGTCCGCCACGGGCAATGCCGGACAACCGGGAAAGCAGGTCAGGGGCAAGTCCGGGCTGAACAGATCCATCCTCGATCAGGGCTGGTTCGAGTTCCGCCGCCAACTGGACTACAAGCTGGCGTGGCACGGCGGCTGGCTCGTCGCCGTACCGCCACGGAACACGAGCCGCACCTGTCCGTGCTGCGATCATGTGTCGGCGGACAACCGGCAGACGCAGGCGCGGTTCGCGTGCGTGGAGTGTGGCTTTGAGGAAAACGCCGATGTAGTCGGCGCGATCAATGTTCTAAGGGCGGGACACGCCCGGTTCGCCTGTGAAGTGAGCGATGCAGCACAGTCGCCAGCAGCAGGAACCCACCGAAGCGGCTCATCCCGGCTCGACGCCGGGGTGAGCGCCGTAGGAATCTCCGGCCTTTAGGCCGCGGGAGGATGTCAAATTGAGCTT
This sequence comes from Paraburkholderia phosphatilytica, assembly GCF_003443895.1. GTDB lineage: Bacteria > Pseudomonadota > Gammaproteobacteria > Burkholderiales > Burkholderiaceae > Paraburkholderia > Paraburkholderia phosphatilytica. The sequence goes on from NZ_QQOA01000044.1 coordinate 591, forward strand.
CCGGCAGACCTCCGCAACGGATCGATAGAAGCGGCAAAGCAGACGCAGGTTCTCGCAAAAGTCGCTGGGCACACGCCCGCTTTCCGCGGCGGTTTCCGATGCTCGCCCAGGACGTCCTTCAACGGTTTCTTCGCCACAGCCGGTTCTCCACCCAGGACATCCAGTTGACTTCAAGCCGTTCGAATTCGACGGCTCCGTCCCTCGGGTCACGACTTGCGCGTGACCGCAAGCATCACCGGCTCACCTTATCGCGTCAAAAAGAATGGTGCTAGTCGATGCTCGATGAGCGTCGACTAGCACCACTTGGGCTCAGTTCGCGGAATTCTTTGACGTGCGACGAGCGCATATAGTCGATTCCGTCGCGATGTGGAGCGCATTGAACCGACCATATGCGAACAAGCGGCACATAACAGTGGGGCGGCGCCAGAACGACGACGAGCGTGGAGCGAATCGCGTCGCGCTGCTCGGCGCGCGGCCGGTTACCGATATGGGTCCATGGTCGCACTATCCAAGGCTGATGGGCCAGATCGATGTCGAATTGCCGGACGCAAAGGTGGCTGAAAGATTGCATGAGCTGATCTACGACATCAAGGAGAGAGGCAACGCGCCTGAACTCAGAGATGCGTTCACGGCGATCCTCGATGCCATGAAGTCCGACGTGGTGCTGCTTGCCTGTACCGAATTGCCCCTTGTTTATGTCGAGCATGAGGGCAAGGAAGTCGTCGACGTAACGGATCTGGTGGCACGTAAGCTGGCTCGTCTGACACTGCCGAACGGCTAGCGCCGCACGCAATCGATCGCAAATCCACGCTCGCATCGAACAGCGTGGAATATCCGCATCCCCCCGCACGTTTAAGCAGCACGGTCCGCCCGAGCGCGTTGATCCCCGTCGGACGTCCGTTCGCATCTGGTCATTCTGCAAGACGATCGGCCCACCGTTGACGCCACGCGTTGCATGGACGCGCATGGCGGTGGGCGCGCTCGACCCTGCCATCCAGCGACGGGCGAAACCGCTCGCGGCTGACACATGCCATTCCCGGCGTCGCTTGGTGTGCTCGCGGTCGCGATCTCTCTGGAGAATCGTCATGAATCGCGTTTTCTCTGCTCTCGAGTTCAGTGACAAGCCGTGGTCATGTGCGCGTTCGGCTCGCCGGAAAGGGATGGCGAGCGCTGCGCTGATAGCCGCGCTGTGTGCGGCGATCGTGTCAGCTGCAAGCAGGCCAGCGCTGGCCGACGATCTGCAACTGCTACCGCCGCCGGCGGTCATGTCATCCACCGTGCCGCCGAACGGCGACGTCAATCCATACGGCGTTGCGTTCGTTCCGCAAGGTTTTCCGTCGAACGGCACCATTAGCGCGAGCGATCTGCTGGTGGCCAATTTCAACAACGCGCAGAACCTCCAGGGCACCGGCAGGACGATTGTCAAGATCGTGCCGAACGGCAATCCGATGGTGTTCTTCCAGGGCCCGGCAGGGCTCGGTCTGACTACGGCGCTCGGCGTGCTGCGCGCTGGCTTCGTGCTGGTCGGGAACGTCCCGACAACAGACGGGACGTTTGCGACCATCCAGCCCGGCTCGCTGCTGGTGCTGAACCGGACGGGGAACGTCGTCGCGCAATGGACGATGGCGAACGCAGGTCTCGACGGCCCATGGGACCTGACGATTTTCGATCTTGGCGATCGCGCGAAAGTGTTCGTGTCGAACGTGCTCAACGGGACCGTGACGCGTCTCGACCTCACGATCGACGACAACGGCGTGCATCTGCAAGCCAGCACGCGGATCGCATCCGGCTATCCGTTCCGCGGCGATCCGGCCGCGCTGGTCGTGGGTCCGACCGGACTCGCGTACGATCCGCAGCGGGACGTGCTGTACGTCGCATCGACGGTCGACAATGCGATCTTCGCCGTGTTCGGCGCAGGCAATTCACGGCACGACGGCGGCAAGGGTGTGCTGATCTATGCGGACAATCAGCATCTGCACGGTCCGCTCGCGCTCGCGCTGGGTCCGAACGGCCATCTGTTCACTGCGAACGGCGATGCGATCAACGCTGACCCGACCCAGCCGAGCGAACTCGTTGAGTTCACGCCGCAAGGACGCTTCGTCGCGCAGCTTTCGGTGGATGCCGCGCAAGGCGGTGCATTCGGACTGGCGTTTTCGCAGGTGCGCAATAACGTCGTGCGCTTCGCGGCCGTTGACGACAACGTGCCCAACATCACTGTGTGGACTTTGCCATTCGATATGAACGGCCAATGAAGGCGAAAAAAGCCGGCGACGCTTCCACGCCGCCGGCAACGTCACACACACCGAGATCAGATCAGTTCGTCGCCACCAGCGGATCCGACGGTACGATCCTCACCGCCGCGGGGCTCTGCACCAGCGGATTCCACCACGACAGATGCATGTCCGCGGGCCCCGTGCCGTGCACGTACTCCACCTTGATCGACGTATGCTGCTTCGCGTTCAGCCACGTGATGCCGCTGACCGTGGAGCGCGTCGAGGTCTGCTTGTTGATGATCTCGACGCCGTTGATCCACAGACGCGCCACGTTGTCGCTGTTGATCGAGAACGTGTAGAGCCCTGACGTCGACGCTTCGATCGCACCGGTCCAGCGGATGCCGTAGTTGGTCGCATTGACGCCCGCGGATGCATCCGGCGAATCGGTGCCGCGCTCCGTGTTCAGATCGAAATCGACCAGCGGCGCAATCGACGTCTTCACCGGTGCGCTGTTGAACGTCGGGTCGTTGTAGTACGCGACGTTGAGCACCGGCAGCTTCACATCGAACCCTCCCGTCAGTGCCTGCACTTCCGACGTCTGCCACGGGTGACCGTCCGGGTAGATCGTCCCCTGGAACGGCGTGGCCGGTTCGACCGTCGCGGGTGCGCTCGGCGTCTGGCCCCAGTGGAAGCGCGTGTTGGTGCGCCCGATCATCAGTTCCCAGATGATGAAGCCGGTGGTGCCACCGTAGTTCGTTACGATGCCCGGCATCGTCTGCCCCGTCGTGCCGGGGAAGCCGCGCTGCAGCGTCTCGGAGTTGAGCGCGTTTACGTAGCTGCCGTTGACGGGACCCGTGTACGGGTTGTTGTACGGATGGAAGGCATAGAAGTCCGAGAAATACGTGCCTTCGTCTTCCTGCACCTGCGGCGAATTGATCGGCTGCGTCGCGCCCGCGTTCAGGATCGCGATGCGCGCATCGTTCATCATCACCGCGCGCGTTTCCTGCAGCGCGCCGTTGCCGCTGCAACCCGGCTCGTTCATCGGCTCCCAGAAGATGATGCGCGGGTCGTTACGATGCGGCGCCACGAAATCGGTGATGTAGTTCGCGAGGCTCTGCTTGTACGTGATCGATGCGTTCGTCGCGCTTGACTGGAAATACGCCTGCTCGACCGGCGTGCCCGGCGACTGCACCCACTGGCTGTTGTGCACGCCCCAGACCGGCGCCGGCTGCGGGCCGTACTGCGGGTTCGGATTCCAGCAGTCGTCGTAGAAGATCGGCGACACCTTGATGCCGTGCCGCGCCGCGATTTCCAGCAGGTTCTCGAACTTGCTCAGGAATGCGACACGATCGTTCGCCCACACCAGGTAATGCAGATACACGGCGATCGTGTTGACACCGTAGGTCTGCGCATAGGTCAGCTCGCGGTTCACCACTTCGGGGTCGTAGTTCTCCCAGAAGTCGATCGCGTTGTCGGCAGTGGACGGCGTGTAGACCGTGCCGACCACCTTGGAGAAATCGAAGGTCGGCGACGTCACGGTCGGATACGTCTTGATCGTGATGTTGCTGAAGGTCGCGCCCACGCCAAAACGGCGCACGCCGAAGCTGCCCTTCGAGAACGCGGCGGGCAGTGCATTGGTCGCGTCGTTCGCGCTGACCACACGCTGGTTGTCGAGGTCGACGGTGATCGCCGTGCCGCTTGTCGTCACCTTCAGATGGTGCGTGCTGCCGCCGACGATCGTGCTGATCGGGTACTGGATGAACTGCGTCCAGTTGTTGTTCTCGCGGCCCACCACCAGCGTATGCGAGCCGGTATCGAGGCCGATGAAGTAGCCGGTCAGGCTGTCGGGGCCGCCGGCGGTCGGATTGGTCGTGCGCACGATGAAGCCCGCGTTGGCTGGGCCGGTGCCCACCGGGTTGCTGACCGTGACGTCCGCTTCGTACGACGCGGTCGCATACGTGCTGCCGAGCGCGACGGCCTTGTCGCCGGCGCCCGTGCCGTTGGTCGCGGGCGCGGGAATCGTGATGCTCGACGGCGTTGCGCCGGCCACCCAGCCGTTCGTCGAACCGGCCGCGAGATAGCTCGTGAAGTCGCCATAGCTGAGCGTGGTCGACGTGAGCGCGGCGGGCGGCGCGGGCGGCGTGTACGGCGCGAGATTCTGGTCCGGATCGCTGATCACGACGGCCGGCGTGGTGGTTCGCATGCCGAGCGGCGTCGAGCCGGCAAGCTTGAATTCGGTCTGGATGTTGGCCGCCGCCGCAGCCGCAGCAGCCAATGCCGCGTCCGTGGCTGGCGTCTGACTGTTGGCCACGGAAGCCGGGCCGGACGAATCGTTGTTCCCTCCGCACGCGGCCAGCATGGCGGCGCTTGCGGCAAGCACGATGATATTGCGCACCTGTCTCTCCTGAGATCCCCGCCGTTATAGGAGGTCTGAAATTATTATTAATTTCTCGGGCAAAGCTCCGCCCCTTGCCGGTGTGCAGGCAATCCCAAAGGCTGGAAAGAAACGGTAAGGTTAAGGCGGAATTAATAATATTAGTAATTGTCCGCCGCCGTATTCGGACTTACCCTGGCGGGAGATGGCTCATCAACTGCTTGCGCGCGGCAACTGGGTCATTCACGCGCCGTTCGCGGCGCCCTGTTCTTCGCGCGCGTACTGCGTGGGTGGCCGGCCGACATGCCGCGTGAACGCGACGCTGAAAGTGCTGGCGGAGCTGTAGCCGACGCGCTGCGCGATCTCGGCGACGCGGCCCTGGTTGCGGCGTAGCAGGTCTTTCGCAAGCGCCATGCGCCAGCTGAGCAGATATTCCATCGGCGCGACGCCGACCGCGCGGCTGAAGCGCTCGAAAAAGCTCGAACGCGACAGCGCGGCTTCCTTCGCGAGCGCGGCAACGGTCCACGCGTGCGTCGGACGTTCGTGCATGCCGCGGATCGCGACCGCGAGGCGGCTGTCGGCCAGTCCGCGCACGAGCCCCGCCGGCGCGTTCGTCTCCGCGGTGGAACGCAATGCCTCGATCAGCAGCACTTCCAGCAGGCGTGACAGCACGACGTCGCGCGCGGGCCGCTGTTCGCTCGATTCCTCACGCACCAGCCGTACGAGCGTGGCGAGTCGCGCTTCGCCGCGCACGTGCACGAGTTGCGGCAGCAACGAGACCAGCAGCGACGCATCCGGCGAGCCGAAGCTGCAATGGCCCGCGATCATGCGCGAATCGATCGTGCGCTCCATGCCGCCAATGCGGTATTCGCCGTTGCCGAGCACGGTGGGCGCGAGCGTCTCGGCGACTGACGGTGACGCGTCGAGACTCGACATCGCGACGCCCCAGGCCGCCGGAATCAGCACGAAATCGCCCGAGAGAAGTTCGAGCGGTTCGTGTCCGTCGATCGCGATGCGGCAGCCGCCTTCCAGGATCACGCAATAGAACGGCTGGCCCGTATCCGTGCGGCGGATGCGCCACGGGCTCGCGCCGAACACGAGTTTGGAGAAGCGCGCGCTCGGCTGCAGCAGCGTCACGACTTCGGCGAGCGGATCGATCATCGCCGGACTCCTGCAAATGAAATTCGGACCTTCGATTGTAGCGAGTACGGCCGCGGCGATCTATCGTAGGGACACTTGCCAATCATCAAGGAGTGTCCATGCCAACCGTGTTGATCACCGGCTGTTCTTCGGGATTCGGTCTCGAGATCGCCCGCACCTTTCTCGCTCGCGACTGGCGCGTCGTCGCGACGATGCGCACGCCGCGCGCCGACGTGCTGCCGCCTTCGGAGCGCCTGCGCGTGCTGCCGCTCGACGTTACGAACGCCGACAGCATTCGCGCGGCCGTCGAAGCCGCAGGTCCGATCGACGTGCTCGTGAACAACGCGGGCTTCGGCGCCGCGTCGCCTGCCGAACTCGTGCCGCTCGCGACCGTGCGCGAGGTCTTCGAGACGAACACCATCGGCACGATCGCGCTGACCCAGGCGGTGCTGCCGCAGTTCCGGCAACGCGGCGCCGGCGTGGTCGTGAACGTCACGTCGAGCGTCACGCTAAAGGCGTTGCCGCTGATTTCCGCGTACCGCGCGAGCAAGGCAGCAGTGAACGCGTTCACGGAATCGATGGCGCTGGAACTCGAGCCGTTGGGCGTGCGGGTACGTCTCGTGCTGCCGGGACGCTCGCCCGAGACAAGCTTCGGCGACAACGCGCGCGCCCACATGCATGGCTTCGATCACGCGGCGTACGCGGACATCGTCAAGGCGACGTTCGCGCGTCTGGAGGACACGTCGGTTCCGCTCACGCGGTCACAGGATGTCGCCGAAGCGGTATGGCGCGCGGCGACGGACGCATCGTCGCCGATGCGTATCCCCGCCGGCGCCGATGCCGAAGCGTGGGCGGCTGAGGTCAGCTGATCCTCAATCCCGCACAAACATTCCGCGCAACACACGTAACACGATAAGGAGCATGCCATGCAGGACAAACGCGTCGTTCTCGTCACCGGAGCGAATCAGGGAATCGGTCTTCAGATCGCGAAGGATCTGGCCGCACACGATTTCATCGTGCTCGTCGGATCGCGCGATCTGACGCGCGGCGAAGCTGCTGCAAAAGAGGTCGGGAAGAACGCGATCGCGCTTCAGCTCGACGTGACCGATCAGGCATCGATCGCTGCGGTGGCACAGCGGATTCGCAAGGAAGCGGGCCGCCTCGATCTGCTCATCAACAACGCGGCGATTTCGAACACGCGCAGGCAGCAGGGTCAGCCAATCGAGGAGTACGCGAAAACGACCCGCACGAGCAACGTATCGCTCGATGAAATGCGCGCGGTGTGGGACACCAACGTGTTCGGCGTACTCGCGGTCTACCAGGCGATGCTGCCGCTGCTGCGCGAGGCGCCGTTCGCGCGCATCGTCAATGTGTCGAGCGGCGTGGGGTCGCTCGCGACGAACCTGAACCCCGAGTTCGCGTATCGCTCGATTTTCGGTCCGGTGTATCCGGCATCGAAGACGGCGCTCAATGCTTTGACCGTCGCGATGGCGATCGAGCTGGAGCCCGAGGGCATCAAGGTTCACGCTGTTTCGCCGGGATTTACGAAAACCAACCTAAACGGTTTTGCCGGTACCGATACGGTGGAACAGGGCGCGCGCGAAGTGGTGCGGGTGTCGCTGCTGGGTCCGGATAGTCCGACTGGCACGTTCACGCGATGGGAGGGCGAGACGATTCCGTGGTGATGCGGGGTGATTCCGTTGCTACGCCGCCGGATAAGCCTCACGACATAACGACAGAACGACTCCGCGCAACCATCGATGCGCCGGGTCCGCATGCACGCGAGGATGCCAGGTCGCCGAGATCCGCAATTCCGGCGTTTGCACTGGCAGCTCGAAGTCCTGCAGACCTTGCCGCGCAGCGTGATCGCTCGCGAGCGCGTTGCCGAGACACGATCGCGGCACCAGCGCGACCAGATCCGTATGACGCGCGATCCGCATCGCATCCGGAAAGCCGGGCACGACGATACGGATGTCCCGTCGAAGCCCAAGCGCTTCCAGCGCGTCATCCACAGGGCTGGTGAAATCGCCGCGCGGCGAGGCCGCAACATGCGCGCAGGCCGCATACCGTTCGACGGTCACTCTCTTGCCCGCCAGCAGCGGATGACCGATTCGCGCGATGCCAACCAGCCGGTCGCGGAACAGAAGCCGCGTATGCAATTCCGGCGCGCTGGCTTCGACCACGCCGATCTCGAGATCGATCAAGCCTTCTCTTAGCGGCCCCGCGTCCTTGTTCGGCTTCGGCGCGAAGCGAAGGCGAACGCGCGGCGCAGCTTCAGCGATCGCGGCCAGCAATGGCACGGAGAAGAACTCGACGAATGCCTCGTTCGCGCGAATCGTGAAGGTCTGCGCGAGCGAGGCGACTTCGAGATCGCTGGTCTGCGGCCTGAGCACGGCTTGCGCATCGCGCGTCAATTCACGGACGCGATCGCGCAGCGCGGCAGCGTGAGGCGTCGGTACCAGCCCGCGGCCCGCGCGCACCAGCAGCGGGTCACCGGTGGCCGATCGTAGCCGCGTGAGCGTGCGGCTCATCGCGGAAGAGCTCAGGCCAAGACGGCGGGCCGCGCCGGTGACGCTGCCTTCGGCGAGCAGCACATCGAGCGCGACGAGCAGGTTCAGGTCCACGTTGTCCATGGCCGGAGCATACCCCAATGGCTCGCGACACCCGGCGTTGAACGCAATGATGGTTTGATTCCTGTGCGTCTTGTGCATGCGAGGGGTGCGTGTCACGATCGACAGGGTTCAAGTCATCGAAGGAACTGCATCATGTCCACAGCAACTTCTAACCGCACGATCCTGATCGTCGGCGCGTCGCGCGGTCTGGGTCACGCGATGGCCGTCGAGTTTGTGAAGAAGGGATGGAGTGTGGTCGGCACGGTTCGCGGCGGCACGACCCGCACGTTGCTGCACGAACTCGCGGACCAGCACCCCGGTCAGGTCGACATCGAGGTCATCGACATCGTCGAACCGGATCAGCTCGCGGCGTTGAAGCAGCGTCTGTCGGGCCGCGCGTTCGACATCCTGTTCGTCAACGCGGGCACCACCAATCCCGATCCGACGCAGACGATCGGCGAAGTGTCCACGGGCGATTTCGTCAGCCTGATGATCACCAACGCGCTCAGCCCGATGCGTGTCGTCGAAGCGCTGGAGCAGAACGTGACGCCCGCGGGCATCATCGGCGTGATGTCGTCGGGCCAGGGCAGCGTCGGCAACAACGAGACCGGCGAGCGCGAACTGTATCGCGGCACCAAGGCGGCGCTGAACATGTTCATGCGCAGCTTCGCGACGCGTCACGCGAAATCGTCGCGCGCGATGGTATTGATGGCGCCGGGCTGGGTGCGCACCGATCTCGGCGGACCGGAAGGGCGGCTCAGCATCGAGGAAAGCGTGCCGAGCCTCGTGAACGTGCTGCTTTCGATGGAAGGCACGCCGGGTTTGCAGTATGTCGATTATCTCGGGCGTACCGTGCCATGGTAGGCGTGTTCACAGCGGGGTTCGACGCAGCGTTCACACGCTCAGCGAAGCCGAAATGCGCAGCTCGACGGCGGTCACGCAGTCGAGCGCGGTCGCGAGAACAGGATTGGGCGAGGTCTCGCTGAAGTAGAGCCGCACGGTTTCCAGAAAGCGCGCGCCTTCCAGCGCGAGGATCGCGAGCGTGTCGCGCGCGATGCCGCGTCTCGCCACCGTCAGCGGCATCAGCGCAAGAAACGGATACAGGCCGACCATCGTCTCGTTGGCCTGGATCGACACCGACTGTACGCAGCCGGCCGGCAATTCGAGGCCCCCACGTTGCAGCCAGCGTTCGAGCGCGATGAATGTGGGCGCTTCGCGCGGCGGCAAAATCCACGGCAGCCCGGCAAGGTCGGCTCGCGTTACGGTGCGGCGCGCGGCCAGCGGATGGTCGCGTCCGCACACGATCACGATCGGATCGTCGAGCAGCGCGCGCGACGCTAATCCGCCAATGCCCTCCTGCGGCTCGTTGCGGCTCAACACGAAATCGAGCCCGCCGGTGGCCAGCATCTGGAACAGCCGGTCGCTGGTGGCTTCGAAAAACGATGCGTTGACGTGCGGCGCGCGCTTCTTCAGTTCCAGTACGAGCTCGGGCGCGAACACCGGCAGCACGGTCGGCACCGCGCCCACCGAAATGCGCCCGGACAGGCCGCTTGTGAGCGCGTCGACCTCGTAGCGCGCCCGCTCGATCTGATGAAACACCTCGCGTGCGTGGCGCAGCAGCACGTCGCCGACCGGCGTGAAGCGGAGCCGGTTGCCCGCGCGTTCGAGCACCGTAGCGCCGAGCCCGTCTTCGAGATCGGCGAGCTGCTTCGAAACGGCGGCCTGCGTGAGGTTCAGGCGCTCCGCTACGAGCCGGATCTGGCCCAGGCTGTCGAACAGCGTCAGCAGGCGCAGATGGCTGAGCTTCAGGCCAGCCTCGAAAAAACGTTCGATCGGATTCATGGGCGCCAGGCAGGCTGCGAATAACGAAAAGTTATTCGCTTTCAAAAAACGCTCACTTGCATCTCATGCGCAAGCGTACCACCATTGGTTGCAGGAGACGCAGCCAGGCCTTACCCATGGGCTGCTCGCGCATTCATCTGCGCACAGACAACAGAGTCATGCGACCGACCAACGTCCTCTTCATCCTGTCGGACGAACACCAGCACGGCCTGATGGGCTGCGCGGGTCATCCGTTCATCCACACGCCCAACCTCGACGCGCTGGCCGCCCGCGGCACGCGTTTTTCGAACGCCTATACGCCGTCGCCGATCTGCGTGCCCGCGCGTGCGAGTCTTGCGACCGGGCGCCACGTGCACGACATCCGCTGCTGGGACAACGCGATCGCGTACGACGGCGTGCCGACCGGCTGGGCGCAACATCTCGCCGATCACGGCGTGCTGTGCGATTCGGTCGGCAAGCTGCATTACCAGTCGGAGGCGGCGCCGGTCGGTTTTCATCGTCAGCATCACGCGGTGCATATTCTCGACGGCATCGGCCAGGTGTGGGGCTCCGTGCGCGATCCGCTGCCGGAGACGATGGGCCGTTCGCCGCTGTACGACACGATCGGCGCGGGCACTTCCAGCTACAACCGCTTCGACATGCGCGTGGCCGACACCGCGGTCAGCTGGCTCGCGGACCACGCGCAGGACGCGTCGCCGTGGGTGCTGTACGTCGGCCTCGTCGCGCCGCATTTCCCGCTCGTGGTGCCGCAGGAATGGCTCGATCTGTATCCGCCCGAGTCGCTCGATCTGCCGTTGCTGCATCCGTCGACAGGCTATGTGCGTCACCCGTGGGTCGAGCGCCAGGCGCGCCACGTGGATCACGATGCCGCGGTGGGGAGCGAAGCGCGGCGGCGTCTTGCTGTCGCGTGCTATCTCGCGCTCGTATCGTTCATGGACGCGCAGGCGGGCAAGGTGCTCGCGGCGCTGCGCGAGCATGGCCTCGAAGACACGACGACGGTGATCTACAGCAGCGATCACGGCGACAACCTCGGCAAGCGCGGCATGTGGAACAAATGCCTGATGTACCGCGAATCGACGGGCGTGCCGCTGATTCTTGCGGGCCCCGGCATTCCGGCGGGCGAGGTCAACGCGACGCCGGTGTCCCTCGTCGACGTGCAGAACACGCTGCTGGACCTGACCGGTTGTCCCGAAGCGCTGCAGGCAGGCCCCGGCACCTCGCTCGCGCGGCTCGCGAACGCACCGGCGCAGCCGGACCGGCTTGCGTTCAGCGAGTACCATGCGGTCGGCTCCGAAACCGCGGCGTACATGCTTGCCGATGCGCGCTACAAGTTTCACTACTACGTGGGCCACCGCGCCGAACTGTTCGACCTGCAACGCGATCCCGAAGAGTTGCGCGACGTCGCGAACGATCCCGCTTATGCCGACGTGGTTGCGCGCTTCGAAGCGTCGTTGCGCGCGCTGCTCGACCCGGAAGCAGTCGATGCGGCGGCGAAAGCCGATCAGGCGCGTCTCATCGAAAAATTCGGCGGACGCGAAGCCGCGCTGAGAACCGGCACGCCGGCGGCCACACCGGTGCCGGCAGCCTGAACGCGCATCGCGGGCACGGCCCGCAGCAGCACAAAACAGAAAACACACATCGGAGACGACGATGCACTCAGCCCCTCTCGCCACGGCGGCGGCACCGGCCGGGCTCAGGCGCAAATGGAAGACGGTGATTCTCGCGAGCCTCGGCGGTTCGCTGGAGATCTACGACTTCATCATCTACGGCGTATTCGCGCGCGAGATCGCGCGGCAGTTTTTCCCCGCCGCGGATCCGGTCGCGTCGCTGATCAGCGCATTCGGCGTGTTCGCGATCGGCTACGTGTCGCGTCCGCTCGGCGGCATCGTGCTGTCGAGTCTCGGCGATCGCTTCGGGCGGCGCGCGATCTTTCTGGTGTCGGTGCTCGCGATGTCGGCATCGACGATCGGCATCGGGCTGATTCCCGGCTACGCGAGCATCGGCGTTTTCGCGCCGGTGCTGCTCGTGCTGCTGCGGCTTGCGCAAGGCTTTTTTCTCGCGGGCGAACTGCCGTGCTCGATCTCGTACGTCGTCGAGGAAATGCCGCAGCGTGCGAGTCTCGTCGGCGGTCTCGTGGTGTTCTGCCTGAACTCGGGCGTGCTCACCGCGACATTGATGAGCCTCGTGCTGCACGCGTCGCTCGACGCCGCCGACGTGCTCACGTACGGCTGGCGCATCGCGTTCATCTTCGGCGGCCTGATCGGGTTGCTGTCGTACTGGCTGCGCACGTCGCTCGAGGAATCCGCGGAATATCAGCGGCTGCGCAGCCACAAGGCGAAGCGTCCGTTTCGCACGGTGCTGACGGCCTATCCGTGGCAGGTCGCGGCGGGCGTCGGCGTGGCCGGCATCGTGAATGCGGCGAACAGCCTGCTGTTCGTCGTGCTGCCGTCGTATCTCGCGACGGTGCTGCATGAATCGCCGGCAACCGCGAGCGCCGCGCAGAATCTCGGCATCTCGGCGATGTCGGTGTCGCTGCTGGCCTGCGCGTGGCTCGGCGACCGTATTCCGCCGCGCGTCGTGCATCGCGCCGGCGCGCTGGTGATGCTCGCGGGCAGCTATCCGTTCTATCGACTCGTCGCTCACCACGCGATCGATCCGTACACGATGTTCGCGATCGTCGGCGTGGTGGGCGGCTTCGTCAACGGCACTTACGCGTTTCTGCTCGCGGATCTGTTCCCGACGCCGGTGCGTTTTTCCGGCGTCGCGCTCGCGCTCAATCTCGCGACCGTGGTGTTCACGGGCATCACGCCGCTCGTCGTCACCAACCTGCTGCATCGCGTGGGGCCGACCGCGCCGGGTCTTTATATGACCGTGATCGCGTGCATCGGGCTCGTTGCCGGTCTCGCGCTCAAGCGCTTCGGCGGCAAGGTCGAACGCACGCATAGCGCCGATTGAGCAGCGCGATACCGTTTGCTTCAACTCACGATTGCCCTGATTCGAGCGCTGCTGCCATGCACGATTCCCATTCGATGTTCCTTCAAGACGCGTTGGCCAAGGCCCTCGGCGCCGATCGCGTCACCGCCGATCGCGCCACGGCGGACGCCCATGCCGCCGACTGGAGCGATGCGCCGCGCTGCGTGCCGCCGCTCGTGATCCAGCCGCGTACGCCCGAAGAAGTCGCGCGCGCGTTCGCGGTGCTGGCGCAGCATCGTCAGCGGGTCGTCGTGCAAGGCGGCCTCACTGGACTCGCGGGCGCCGCTACGCCGCAGGCCGGCGAAGTGGTGCTGTCGCTCGCGCGGCTGAACGCGATCGAAGCGTTCGATACGACCGGCGGCACAATCACGGTGCAGGCGGGCGTCGTGCTCGAACAACTGCAGGGTCACGTGGAGGAAGCGGGCTGGTTCTTTCCACTGGATCTCGGCGCGCGCGGCTCGTGCCAGCTCGGCGGCAATGCGGCCACCAACGCGGGCGGCAATCGCGTGCTGCGCTTCGGCACCATGCGCGAGCGCATTCTCGGCCTGGAAGTGGCGCTGCCGGACGGCACCGTGCTGTCGATGCTCAACCGCACGACGAAGAACACCACGGGCATCGATCTGAAGCAGCTGTTCATCGGCTCGGAAGGTATGCTCGGTGCGATCACGCGGCTCGTGCTGAAGCTCGAACCCAAGCCCGCCGCCGCGCAGACGGCACTCTGCGCGCTCGGTTCGTTCGATGCCGCCGCGCAGCTGCTCAAAACGCTGCGCATGCGTTTGCCCGGTCTATCGTCGTTCGAACTGATGTGGGACGACTTCATGCTGGCGGCCGGCGAAGTCGCGCATCTGAAGCCTCCGTTTGCGACGCGCTATCCCGTGTACGCGCTCGTCGAAACGCTCGGCGATGCGGGCGACGATGCACAACGCGCGCTGGAAGCAGCGCTTGGCGATGCGCTCGAAGCCGGCAGCATCGACGACGTGATCGTCGCGCAGTCGATCGACCAGGCGAAGCAGCTGTGGGCCGCGCGCGAGTCGGTCGGCGAACTGCTGGCGGCGACGCGGCCGCACGCGGCATTCGATGTCGGCGTGCCGATGGATGCGATGGAGCGCTGCGTGTCGATGCTGAGCGCGAGCCTGCGAACGCGTTTTCCGGCGCAGCGTCATCTGTTCTTCGGCCATCTCGGCGATGGCAACCTGCACGTACTGAGCGGCCCGTATCACGACGAAGCCGCGCTGCACGACGTCGAACGGCTCGTGTACGAAGCGGTGAGCGACGCGGGCGGTTGCATTTCGGCGGAGCACGGCATCGGCGTCGTGAAGCGCGAATTCCTGCCGTTGACGCGCTCGGAGGCCGAACTCGAGCTGATGCGCAAGCTGAAGACACTGCTCGACCCGTCGCACATCCTGAACGCGGGCAGGGTGATGCCCTGACGGGGCTTCGTCACTTCCACGCGTAGCGTACCCCTACCCACGCACCGCGCGGCGTGCCGGGCCCCACGAACTGCTCGTTCACTGGGTTCGCACCATCGAACGTGTGGTTCGGCCCGTTGAAATAGTTCTGGCCGAGAATGCCGAACGTGTCGTAGCGCTTGTTCAAAAGATTCGTCACCGTCGCGAAGATCTGCAGTTGCTTCGTCGCCTGCCAGCTTGCATCGAGGTCCACGAGCAGATAGCCGGAGAGCTTGCCGTTCACGTCCTGATTGTCTTCGTCGCCGCGCGCGAAAATACTGCCACGCCATGTCAGGTTCGTGCCGACGGTCGAGTGCGCAGCCGGCTGATAGTCGAGACGCAGCTTGACGGTGTTCGCCGGAATGCCCGGGATGCGGTCGCCGGAATGCACCGTGATATTGCCGTTTGCGTCGGCGCTCGAATTGCTCGCGCTGCTTTCCACCCACGTCGATCGATAGGTCGCGTCGACAAAGCTGTAGCTCGCGCTCACACCCAATGGTCCGTACTGCGTGCGGCCCGCCAGTTCGAGGCCTTGACGGCGTGTCCTGCCGACGTTCTGGAAATTGCCGAGCGTGCTGGCCGCGCCCAGGCTGCTGACGAACTGGATGTCGTTGTCGAGCGTGGTGCGGTAGAGTGCCGCGCTCCACGTCGTGTTGCGGCCAATGCGCCCGCGCGCGCCCACCTCGATGGTCTTCGAAATCACCGGATGCAAAGACGGATCGGCGATGAAGTCGTTCGGCAGCGAGCACGGCGCGGCGGGGTCCGCGCACGCCAGTTCGATCGCGGTCGGCGAGCGCATGCCCTCGTTGTAGGTTGCGTACGCGGTGAAGTTCGGCGTTGGGTTCCAGTTGAGGCCTACGGCCGGATTGAAGCGCGAGAACGTATGCCGGCCGTCGAGCAGCGGCTCGATGCCGCTCTCGTCGCCGATCGTCGCGCGTGCCCAGTCGTAGCGCCCGGCGAGGGTCAGCGCCCACTGTTTCGTCAGCGACAGCGTGTCGTCGAAGTAGAGCCCGTAGTTCGCGTTGTGAGTGGCGGCGTTGGTCTGCGGCGTGTAGCTGCCGATGCCGAGCGTCGCGCGCGAGTCGCTGAACATGGCGTTCTGCTGCGATTGCACGAAGCCTGAATTTGCAATATCTGCCGATATGCCCGCGACGAACTGGTTGTCCATGCCAGCGAGCTTGTGCAGCAGCGTCAGTTGCAGGCTCGCGCCGTAGCTGTCCGTCGTGATGACGGACCGGTCGTTGGTCGCCTCGATCGTGTCGACGTTGCCGTTGTCGTCCACGGTGCCATAGTCGTTGTTGACGTTGCTGCTGATGTTCGTGTTGCGATAGTGGCGGTAGTAGACGTTGCCGCTCAGCTCCGCGTTCTCGTTGAAGTAATGGTCGCCGGAAAGCGTCACCCAGGTGGCGCTGTTTTCGTTCTGGTCCGGAAAGGTGTACGCCTGCTTCGGATTGCCAAGGAATGAGCGTGGAATGGTTTGTGTGCCTTGCAGGTGGTTGTCCGCGCCGCCGGCCGAGATCGACAGCGTCGTGTCGGCGTCGTGATAGCGCAGCTTGCCGAAGCCCTGACGTACGCGGCTCGCGTTGTGATCGGCCCAGCCATCGTCGTTTGCGATGTTGCCAGTCACGTAGTAGTCGAGGTTTGTGCCGATCGTGCCGCCCTGTTCAATCTGCGCGGTCTTGCGGCCCCACGAACCGGCGGTGATCTGCGCGTTGCCGCCGGGATCGGAGCGGCCGTTCTTCGTGGTGATCGCGAGCGCGCCGCCCAGCGTGTTCAGTCCATAGGTCGGGTTGGAGCCCGGAATCAGCTGGATCTGGCTGATCGCGTTCTGCGCGATCAGATCCCAGTTGACCACGTCGCCGAAGGGTTCGTTCACGCGCACGCCATCGACGAACACGGACAACCCCTGCGGCGTGCCGAGCAGCGGCGACGCGGTGAAGCCGCGGTAGTTCACGTCCTGCTGGAACGGACTGCCCTGCGCGTCGTTGATGTCGATGCTCTGCGCGTTCCTGTCGAGGTAGTCGGTGAGCGACTCGCGATGCTGCTGTGCGATGTCCCTGCCGCGTATCGTCTGCACGTCCGCAGGCACCAGCGGGAGCGGCGTGCCGACACCGGCGAGCGGCGTCGTGCCGACCACGAGGATCGGCGCGAGGGTCGTGACGGGCGTCGGCGGAGGACTGGTTTGCGCCCGGACTCCCGCAGGTACGCCGACTGCGAGCACGCTGCCGAACGCAACGCGCGCCGCGGTGGCGAGGGCTTTCTGGGCACTCATACGCCGCCCGTTGCCAATGCAAGCCAGCGCGAGTTCGCGTCGTTGCGGAACAGGATCGGCTGCTCGCGCGCCGCCGTGAGTTCCGGCGAAGCGCCGGCTTCCGCACGTGCCGCATCGCGCACCATCTGCACCACCTTCTCGTGCATCGGCGATCGGTCGCACACCGGGTCGGCGTTCGTCGGGTCGCCGGTCAGCATGGATGCCTGGCAGCGGCAGCCGCCCAGGTCGTGCTCCTTCTCGTCGCAACTGCGGCAGGGCTCCTTCATCCAGCTCGTGCCGCGAAAGCGGTTGAACGCATCGCTGTCGTACCAGATCTGGCGCAACGGCATGTCGCGCACATTCGGCAGCGCGAGGCCCGGCAAACTGCGCGCGGCGTGACAGGGCAGTGCGGTGCCATCGGGCCCAACCCCGAGGAACACCGACCCCCAGCCGTTCATGCAGCGCTTTGGCCGCCGCTCGAAGTAGTCGGGCACGACGAAGAAGATGCGGCAGCGTTCGCCAAGCTCGCGCCGATAGCGTTCGACGACGGCTTCCGCGGCGTCGAGCTGCTCGCGCGTCGGCATCAACTGCGCGCGGTTCGCGTGCGCCCAGCCGTAGTACTGCGTGTTCGCGAGTTCGAGATACTCGGCGCCGAGCGCAACGGCCATCTCGATGATGCGATCGACGTGCGGCAGGTTGAAGCGGTGCAGCACGCAGTTCATCACCATCGGAAAGCCGTGCCGCTTGATCGAATCGGCGACGCGGCGTTTCAGGGCGAAGGTGCGGGTGCTGCTCAGGAAATCGTTGAGTTCCTGCGTGGAGTCCTGAAACGACAGCTGGATGTGATCGAGGCCCGCGGTCTTGAGGTCGGCGAGCCTTCGTTCGGTCAGACCAACGCCGGACGTGATCAGGTTCGTGTAGAAGCCGAGCTTGCGTGCTTCGGCGACGAGCGTTTCGAGGTCGTCGCGCATCAAGGGCTCGCCGCCTGAAAAGCCCAGTTGCGCCGCGCCCAACGCACGCGCGTCGCGCAGCACGTCGATCCATTGGCCGGTTGAAAGTTCACGCGAATGGCGCGTGTAGTCGACCGGGTTGTAGCAGAACGCGCAGTGCAGCGGGCAGCGGTAAGTCAGTTCCGCGAGCAGCCACAGCGGCGGTTCGATGTGCGGTTGCGTTGACGCTGAACATGGTTCGCTCATGGCGTTACTCCAGCCAGCCGCGCGTATGCGCGTGTTCGACGAAGGCTCGTATTTCGGGGGCGAGTCCTGCTGTGTCGAATGCCTGTTCGAGATCGGCGACGAGCGCGTCGAACGAACGCGTGCCGTCACAGCGCTTCAGTATTTCCGCCGCGCTCTGGTTCAGCTTCACCATGCCCTCCGGGTACAGCAGCACCGACGCCTGCTGCGCGGGCTCCCATTGCAGCCGGAACAGCCGCTTCAGTTTCGGATGATCGGGCGCCGTGACGTTGCCGCCGGTTCGTGTGGTGTCGTTCATTGCGCGAAGGCCTTTTCGATCGAGTCCAGCATGGTCCACAGGATGTCGAGCTTGAATTGCAGGATTGCGAGCGCGCGATGCTGTTGTTCGCGAGTCCGGAAATGGTCGAGCGTCACTTCGAGACCGTGCTCGACGTCGCGCTGCGCGAGCGTGATGCGCGAGCGGAAATACGCGAGTCCAGCGGCTTCGATCCACGGGTAGTGCTGCGGCCACGACGCGAGACGATCGCGGTGTACCTGCGGTGCGAACATCTCGGTGAGTGACGAACACACCGCGTCCTGCCACGGCGCGCGGCGCGCGAAATTCACATACGCGTCCACCGCGAAGCGCACGCCAGGCGTCACGTGCTCCAGCGACCACAGTTCGCCGCGTGACAGGCCGACCGCGTCGCCGAGGCGCGCCCACGTCTCGATGCCGCCTTCCTGATCGCCGTAGCCGTCGTGATCGAGAATGCGCTGCACCCAGCGGCGCCGCGTCGCGCGATCGGGGCAATTCGACAGCACGGCCGCGTCTTTCAGCGGAATGTTGATCTGGTAGTAGAAGCGGTTCGCGACCCAGCCGCGGATCTGCTCGCGCGTACAGCCGCCGCTGTTCAGCTTTACGTTGAACGGGTGATGGATGTGATACGCGGTGCCTTTCGCGCGCAGTTGCGCCGCGAATTCGTCGCGGCTCCATGCGGGCAATGTGCCGTCCACCGGCAGCGCGGGCGCGGTGCCGTAGGTGTCGTTCAGGTTCATGCGTGTCTCCATGTCCGCCGTGTCGGTGTGTGCCGCACAGCGTCTTGCGCTTTGCGCGCTTTAAAGCTCGAAGCTCATGCCGTCGTACGCGACTTCGATGCGATGTTCCGCGAGCACGCGCCGCTCGGGGCCGTCGTCGATGAGGATCGGGTTCGTGTTGTTGATGTGAATCAGCACCTTGCGTTGCGCGCGGTCTCGCAGCGGTGCGAGCGCATCCAGTGTTTCGATCATGCCGCCGGCACCTGTTTGCGGCAGGTGCCCCATGTCCGCCGCGGTCTTGTTCGAGAGGCCCAGGCGGATCATCTCGTCGCCGGTCCACGTCGTACCGTCGACAAGCAGCAGGTCCGCATCGCGCATCGCGTCGCGCACGTGCGGCTCGATCGCGCCGAGCCCCGGCGCGTAGAACACGCTGCGCCCGCTCGCGGTATCGTCGATCACGATGCCGATGTTGTCGCCGCGTACAGGTGCATCACGATGTGGCGAGTACGGCGGCGCCTTGCTCGACAGCGGCAGCGCGACGACGCGGATGCCCGGCAGCGCGGCCATCTCGATGGGTGACCCGTCGAGTGCGATACGTCGATGCTCGACTCCGCAGTAGTGCGAGAGCATCGGCACGATCGGGAAGCCTTGCGACAGGTCCTGCCAGACGGCATCGGTCGCGTAGAGCGGCAGCGGCGTGCCGCGTTCGCGCAGCATCAGAAGACCCGTGACGTGATCGATCTGCGCATCCATCACGAGCGCCGCCGCGATGCCGCTGTCGCGTACGCGTCGCGCGGGTTGCAGTTCGGGATTCGCGGCGATCTGCGCGAGCAGGTCCGGCGATGCATTGACGAGCAGCCAGTCCTCGCCATTCGCGCTGACCGCGATCGACGACTGGGTGCGGCGCGTCGCCTTCAGCGTGCCGCGCCGGACCCCGTCGCAGTTGCGACAGTTGCAGTTCCACTGCGGAAAACCGCCGCCCGCGGACGATCCGAGCACCTTGATTTTCATATCGCGTGGCGCGTGTCGCGCCCCTCGTCGGCGATCATCGTGCGGCATCCGTCAATGCGCGCTACCGGCGTTGAGCGGCGTCGACGACGCTTTCGCGCGATCCGCCGTCAGCTTCGCGCTGCCCGCCGCATAGCCGTTCGAGTACAGCAGGAACGCCATGATGTCCGCGTAGTCCTGGTCCTTGAGCTTGCCGGGTTTGTCCGCGGGCATGTTGGTCGCCATGTAGCCGTACACGCCGCCGATGGTCAGATGCGAGTTCGACGCGGGCGCGAACGCGGGCCCTTTCAACGCCGGTGCGGTCACACCTTGCAGCGCCGCGCCGTGACACTTCGCGCAGGAACTCGCATACAGCCCTTTGCCGTGGTCGGCCTGAGTCTGCTCGAACGAAGGCACACCCGTGCCCGCATCCGCGCTATCGGCGACGCGGATCATTCGGCTAGTTGAAGACGTGGTCGCAACGGCTGTGATCAGACGCGGCGCATCGTTCGACGTGGCGCGCCATGCGGCAGTATGCATGCCGTTCGCGATTGAAGGAGCGATCGAAGACACCGTGCGATCCGGCAAGGTCCAGGCTTTCGTGAGCGTATCGAGCTGTCCGTTTGCGGTCAGCTTGACGAGCGCATCGTCGACCTGCCTGCGCAGCGCCGCCGATTTCGCGGGAAACGCGAACACCAGATGCCAGTCCGCGTACGGCGACGCCGCCGGCGCGACCCGGAAGTGCTGCGACGGATGCGCGAGACCATACGCGACCACCGCTGGATACCAGACCACGGCGCGCGCCGCTTCGCCGTTCACGACGGCTTCGACGGTGGATGCCGAGGTATTGCGCAGATCGAGCTTCACGCCGGACTGCTGCAGCGCGATCAGCTGCGCGGGGCTCGCATACATCGCCGCGACGACGTTGCCGTTTGCTGTTTCTCCAACGCCGTTGCCATTGCCACTGGAGGAAAGCCTGACGTCGACGTACCCGGACTTCAGATAGCCTTGCGAAAAGATCAGATCGTGACCCGATGCATCGGCCACGCTCGAACGCGGAAAGCCGGCGATCACGTCGCAGTCGCGACCGAGCACGCGATGCAGTTCTTTCAGCGACACGCCGTCGTCGTCGGCGTCGCCGATGCCGTCGGCGACGAGTGTGATCGGCACGCCGGCCGCCGCGAAGGTTTCGCTGGAGACGTGACGGTCGAGTGCGGCGGACGGGCTGCCCGGAAACGTGCAGACCCGGACGCCCGCGACCGAGGTGGCGGGGAGCGGCGCGAGCGTGCCCAGCAGCGCGGCGGCGACGAGCGAATCGATTCGATACTTGATGAGCGTGGACATGAGAACTTCCTTCGTGCGGTTGCGCGACCGCGGCACCGCGGCACGGTCACGCTTGGTAGAGAGCGTCAGGAGAAAGACGTCATGCAGGCGACGTCATGCATGACCGAGTGCGAAGACATACAGCGTGCCGCCCTTCGGCACCTGGTCCGCGATCTTCGCCATCGGGCCGCCCCAGATCGGATTCGCGCCGCCGTAGCCGGCCAGCACGGCGACGTACTCCTGGCCGTCCACGTCGAACACCGACGGCTGCGCAATAATGCCGCTCGCGAGCTTCGGGCTTTGCCACAGCACCTTGCCGGTGGCTTCGTCGAACGCGTACAGATGGCCGTCGAGCGAACCGCTGAACGCGAGGCCGCTCGCGGTCGTCGCGACGCCGCCGTTCCAGGGCAGCGCGCTCCAGTGGCTCCAGAGCTTCTTGCCGGTATTCACGTCGATCGCCTGCAGTTCGCCGTAGCCCTTGCTGCCAGGCTCTTTCTGGATCTCGAAGCCTTCGCCGAGATAGGGCAGGCCTTCCATGTAGTTCACCGATTTGCCGGACAGGGACATGCACGCGTGCAGCGTCGGCACCACGGCGATATGGGTCTTCGGATCGTACGAGAGCGACCACCAGTTCTTGCCGCCGAGGAAGCTCGGGCACGTCTCGATCGTCGTGCCGGCCTTCGGATATTTGCTGGCGTCCTGCTGCGGTGAACCGTCGTGCGCGTAACCCGTGACCGAGGTTGCGCGCACGAACGGCTTCGCGTAGATCAGCTTGCCCGTCGCGCGGTCGATCGCGTGGAAATAGCCGTTGCGGTCGGCATGCACGATCGCGTCGTAATCCTTGCCGTCGTACTGGATCTTCGCGAGCACCGGCGTATTCACGCCGTCGTAGTCCCACGTGTCGTGACGCGTGTACTGGTAGTGCCACTTCAGATCGCCGGTCTTCGGGTCCATCGCGAGCAGCGAATCGGAGTAGAGGTTGTCGCCCGGGCGCAGGTCCGCGAGCCACGGTCCGGGGTTGCCGACGCCCCAGTACAGCGTTTTCGAAGCGGGGTCGTACGTGCCGGTGAGCCACGCGGGCGCGCCGCCGTGTTCCTGCATGCCGTCCGGCCACGTGTCGCCGCCTTTCTCCTTCGCGCCCGGCACTGTGAAGCGCTTCCACAGTTCCTTGCCGTCGGCGGGATCGAGCGCGGCGATGAAGCCGCGCGCGCCGTATTCGCCGCCCGAACTGCCCACCACGATTTCGCCGTCGAGCGCGAGCGGCGCGAGCGAGAACGCGTAGCCGATGCCCGGATCGAACATCGTCTTCTTCCACACGAGCGCGCCGGTCTGCGCATCGAGCGCGACCACGTCGCCGCTCAGCATCGCGACGTACACGTTCTTGCCGTACAGCGCGACGCCGCGGTTTACCACGTCGCAGCAGGCGGTCTTGAACGATTCGGGCCCGAGATTGGGCTCGTATTTCCAGAGGTTTTTGCCGGTCAGCACATCGAACGCGTAGACGTTGTCCTTCGGCGTGGTGACGAACATGACGCGCCCGTTGACGATCGGCGTGGCTTCGAAGCCTTGCTGAAGATCCGCGGGGAAGCGGTAGCTCCACGCCTGCTTCAGCTTCGCGACGTTCGTGCGGTCGATCTTCGTGAGCGGCGAATGCGACTGTCCGTTGTAGGTGCGGTAGTACGTGAGCCAGCCCGGATCGTCCTGTGCGGCGCTCAGGCGTTCGTACGTGACGGCCGGATAGTCGTCCGCCGCGGCGACCGGGTGAGGATCGATGCCGAAAGCGGCCAGCACGCCGAGAGTGATGGTCGCGAACGCCGTGGCCGAAGCCAGCTGAGTCTTCATCTTTGTCTCCTGTGGATTTGTCATCGCAAGGCCGCTGGCTCGATGCTTACGCGCGCCGGCCGGCCGCGGATCGTTCAAGGCAAGTCGCATGCCATCGGATACAGGAGTACGAATGAACTGCGCTGGAGTGCGTGCTTGAACGCTGTGTGGCGTTCGGTGAGAAGTGACTGACGCGCGAGCGGTGTGCAGCGGTGTTGCGTTGTGCAACAGGTCATGCGCCGGGTGTTGAGTTGTGTGGCACCTGCTGCGGGCGAGCGTGCGTCATCGCATGCGTTAGCGCGTGTGTCAATCGAGCCAGCCGCGCTGGCGGGCATAGTCGATGAAGCGATAGATATCGGTGGCGAGATCGGATGCGCTGAACAGTGCCTCGAGCTCCTCGATGATGCCGTCGAGGTCGCGCGTGCCGTCGCAACGCGCTAGTATCTCGCCCGCGCTCGGATTCAGCCGGACCGTACCTTCAGGCCATGCAAGTACGTAGGTATCCTGCATGTTCTCCCATCGCAGGATGAAGCGGCTGCGCAGGATCGGACGTGGATTGACGCAAGGGCGTGCGGCGTCGGCGTTCGTCATGTCGGCTCTGCCTTGTCGGTCGAGTCGAACCTCGACCGCGGAGTGTCGTGAATGCGTGAACGAACCGGATGCCGCCGGCGTGGCAGACATCCGGGCATCGCGCTGCCGCGTCAGCGAGTGGCGATGTACATCGTGATTTCGAAGCCGTAGCGCAGATCGGTGTAAGCGGGGGTGGTCCAGGTCATGGCTGTCTCCTTGATATCGACAGTAGAAGATTGAGAGTGGCCGGCGCAATGCGACGGTCCGCGCTCAATTTGCAAGGTCCATGCCGGGCGGGTGCGACGTCATGCATCGCGACGCGATACGCTCACGGTTGCTCAGATTTCGAACACCGGTGTTACGGAACGGAACACAAGCGGAACAGCCAGGGTGTGACTCTCTCGACGATCACGAGGGTTCGTGCGCCGCGCCGCTCATATGCCGGTAGACGGTGTTGCGCGACACGCCGAGCGCACGCGCCGCCGCGGACACATTGCCGTTGTGCTGCGCGACCGCTGCCGCGATCGCGCTGGCCTGCAGGTTCTGCAGGCTGTTGTGCGACGCCGTTGCGGCTGCTGTGCCTGCGGCTGAAGGCGCGGCGACGAGGTAATCGAAGAAGTCGTCGGGCAGATGCTCCTGGCGGATCACGCCGTCGTCGTCCACCATCGCGGCGGCAGTGCGCAGCAGGTTGCCCAGCTGGCGGAAGTTGCCGGGCCACGCGCATTGCGCGAACAGCGCCATCACATCGTCGGCGACGCTGAGCATGGGTCCGTCGGGCAGTTCGTCGGACGTGCGTTGCAGCACCTTCTCGATCACGCGCTCGAGATCGGTGCGTTCGCGCAGCGGCGGTAGCTTCACGACCAGCCCGTTCAGGCGGAAATACAGGTCTTCCCTGAAACGGTTTTCCGCGATCATCTGCCGAAGGTCGCGGTGCGTCGCGCAGATGATCGCGATGTCGACCGGAATGGATCGGGACGAGCCCAGCGGATTCACGAGCCGCTCCTGCAGCACCCGCAGCAGCCGCACCTGGAGCGGATACGGCATGTCGCCGATCTCGTCGAGAAACAGCGTGCCGCCGTTCGCCTGCAGCAGCTTGCCCGTCGCGCCCTTGCGGCGCGCGCCGGTGAACGCGCCTTCCTCGTACCCGAACAGCTCGGATTCGATCAGCGTTTCGGGAATGGACGCGCAGTTCACCGCGACGAACGCCTGGCCGCGCCGCGGCGAATCGTTGTGGATCGCCTGCGCGAGCAACTCCTTGCCGGTGCCGGTTTCTCCGGTGATCAGGATCGGGATGTTGCGCGCGATCACCTTGCGCACCTTTGCGATCACGCCGGCAATCTGCGGGTCGCCGGTATCGAGGTACGCGAGCTTCGACAGCGCATTCGCGGATAGCTGCAGCGCCGTCGTTCCGGTTGCCCGCTGCGCACCTTCGGCGGGCTCCGCCGAAGGCAGCAAACCGTTCTGCGCGAGCGTGCCGCGCCGGTACTCGAGGTTCGCGCATACCACCGCGCCGCCGGGCAGGTTCAGCGTGACGTGGCGTCCGAGCGTGGAGCGGTACGCGTCGATCAGCTGCGTGCTGGTGACGCCCAACAGCGACGACAGCGTGTGTGCCCGCAGCGCCGGCAGCGGCAGCCCGAACTGGAACTGCGCGCTGCGATTCGCCGACAGGAAGCGGCCGTCGCAGGTGAACGCGGCGATGCCTTCCATCAGCGTGCCGAGGAACTCCGGGCGCGAGTGGAAGCTGATCTGCAGCGTATCGCGGAAGGTGGTCGCGAACAGGTGGTTTTCGATCATCTGCACGGACATGCGCGCGAGCGCCATCGTGTGCTGGTGATAGCTGCGATGATCGCCGGTCACGTCGAGCACGCCGATGAGGTCGCCGTACGGCCCGGAAATCGGCACGCTGGAGCAGGTCAGGAACTGGTTCGCGGCGAGGTAGTGCTGGTCGCCGTGCACGACGGTCGGCGAGCGTTCGATGATCGCCGTGCCGATTGCATTGGTGCCTTGCCGTTCTTCCGCCCAGTTGGCGCCCGGGCGCAACGCCACCTTTTCGGCGCGCTGCAGGAAGTCGTCGTCGCCGATCGAATGCAGGATCAGCCCGCTCGCGTCGGTCAGCACGATCATGCTCTGGGTATTGACGATCTGCTCGCGCAGCGTCTCCATCACCGGCGTTGCATGCACGCACAGCACGCGGCTTTGTTCGAGCTTCAGCGCGAGTTCGGAGGTGGGCAGCACGTCGTAGTCCGGCCGGGTGGCCGCGCTCAGTCCGAACGTTTCCGAGCGCTCGTGTGCTTTCTGGATCGCCGGGGTGAGCCATTCGCCTTCGCGTCCGCGGTTCTCGCCGCGCGGGCTGGCATGCGAAACTTCGTCGCGCATTGTCTCCCTCCTTGGTCGGGCGCCGGTCCTGATGCCGCCGCTTGATTTGTCGCCCTGTCGATGCAAATAGCGCGCCAGGTTGTGCGCATGTCGCGCGATGCGGTTCGATGCAGGCGGACATTGGGCGACGTGCTTGCCGCGTCACGCTTACCTGAGTCATCGCCATGCCGCATCGCGCGTGCTCGCGCCCATACGATGAGCCGCCGGAGTGAGGCTCGCCAATCCGGGCAACCCCGGGGGCAACTGCGCATCGGTGCTCGAACCCGCGCTCAAACGCATGCCGCGAGACCTTCCGGATCGAGAATGCGGATCTGCTTGCCTTGCGCGTCGAGCAGACGGTCGCGCTGGAAGCGCGACAGGGTCCGGCTCACGGTTTCGAGCTTCATGCCGAGATAGCAGCCAATCTCGCGTCGCGTCATCCGCAGATGAAACTCGGCGGACGAATAGCCGAGCGCCTTGAAGCGCTGCGACAGATTGAGCAGAAACGCGGCCACGCGCTGGTCCGCGCGCATCGTGCCGAGCAGCATCATGAGCCGCGATTCGCGGACGATCTCTCCGCTCATCAAACGATGCACGTGGTGCTGCATCGTGTGGATTTCGCGGCACACCGTCTCCAGCTGCAGGAACGAAATCACGCAGACCACACTGTCTTCCAGCGCGACCACGTCACCGTTATGGCGGCCCGTGTAGATGCCGTCGAGGCCGAGCGTTTCGCCCGTGATCTGAAAACCGGTGACCTGTTCGCGGCCATCCGAATGCACGATCACCGTCTTGAACGAGCCGGCGCGCACCGCATACAGGTACTGGAACAGGTCGCCCGAGCGAAACAGCGTGTCACCGCGCCTGACGGTGCGCGTGGTGCAGACGATCGAATCGACCCGCGACAGTTCTTCCGCGGTGAGTCCGGGCGGCGTGCACACGTTGCGCATCGAACAGGTGGAGCAGCGTACCGCTGCGCTGCGATTCACTTCGTCGCGCACGATCGGAACGATTTCGCGCAACACGGCCGGCGATGGGACGGACTCGAACGCTTCACGAATTGCGGACGACGGCATGATCGGCTCCTGATGACTCGCGCATTCGCTGACGGACGCCGCTGACAGGCGTCCACGTGCATCAGTATTGCCGGTGCCGGCGCGGAATTGAATCGGCGAAGCTTGTGATCGATGTAGGCGATGGGGAAGCGTTGTAGGGCAATGCCTACACGGCGCGGCGTGGGTGCCGCACGTTTGCCACGTCGTGCGCTCGAGGCCTAGACCTCGTCCTGATCGTCGAACAGCTTGTGGCGCATCGCGTAGCGCACCAGCGCCGCCTCGTGCGGCATCTGCATTTTCTCGAGAATGCGGGTCTTGTAGGTGCTGACGGTTTTCGTGCTGACGCAGAGTTCGTGCGCGATCTCGGTGATGGTCTCGCCAGCCGCGATGCGGCGGAACACGTCGAACTCGCGGTCGGACAGCCGCTGATGCGGCAGCGTATCGGCGGGTTCGTTGAGGCTTTGCGCGAAGCGCTCCGCCATCGTGAGACTCACGTAGACACCGCCCGCGGCGACCTTCGACACCGCGCCCACCAGTTCGTCGCTCGCGCTTTCCTTCGTGAGATAGCCCGACGCGCCGGCCTTGAATGCGCGCACCGCGTACTGCTGCTCGGCATGCATCGTCAGCACGAGAATCCGCAGCTCGGGCTTCTCGTCCTTGATCTGGCGGATCAGCTCGACGCCGTTGCGGCCCGGCATCGACAGATCGAGCACGAGCACGTCCGCCGGGGTGGTGCGCACGAGCGCGATCGTGGTGATGCCGTCCGATGCTTCGCCGACCACGTCGAAGCCGCTCGCGGTGCGCAGGATGTGCCGCAGGCCCTCGCGCACGAGCGTGTGGTCGTCGGCGATGAGGACCTTGATCATGACAGCAGCGCTTCCTGCTGGACGGCGCGCAGCGGCAGCGCCACCGCGATCCGGAAACCTTCGGCCGGGCTCGACACGATCGTCACGGTGCCGCCGAGCAGATGCGCGCGCTCGCGAATGCCGATCAGCCCGAACGACTTGCCGCTGTGGCCCGCATGGTCCGTCGCGCTGGGCGCCGCGCCTTTGCCGTTGTCCGCGATGTCGAGCACGCATTGATCGGCGGCGATCGCGAGCGTCAACGTGACGCGCGTCGCTTCCGCATGGCGCGCGACGTTCGTCAGCGCTTCCTGCACGATGCGAAAGAGCGTCGTCGCGCCGGCGGGCGTGAAGTCGACGCCGCCAGGATCGACGTGCCGCTCGACGTCGATGCCGTAGCGATTCGTGAAGTCGTCCGCAAGCCATTCGATCGCGGGCACGAGACCGAGATCGTCGAGCATCACTGGCCGCAGATCCGCGGCGATACGGCGCAGCGACGCGACCGTCGAATCGATCAGCCGGCGCATCGAGCCGAGCTGGCCGGCAATCCGTGCGCGGGTGGGTTCGTCGTCGTGCTGCGCGCTGTCATACGCGCGCAGCGCGTCTTCGATCGACGACACGTCCATCTTGAGCGCGGTGAGCTGCTGGCCGAGATCGTCGTGCAGCTCGCGTGCGATGCGCGTCTTTTCTTCCTCGCGCACGGCGAGCAGGTTGGCGGACAGCTCGCGCAGTTCTTCGCGCGACTGGCGCAGCGCGTGATCCGCGCGCACCCGCTCGGTGATGTCGCGCAGCATCACGGTGTAGAGCTTGCCGCGTGCATCGCGGATCTGCGAGATCGACGCTTCGATCGGAAACTCCTCGCCATTCGCGCGCAGCCCGTACAGCACGCGCTGGCGTCCCATCTGGCGATCGGAGACGCCGGTTGCGCCGAATTGCTCGACGTGGCGCGCGTGCGCTTCGCGATAGCGCTCCGGAATGAAGCGCGACAGCGGCGCACCGATCGCGTCCGCCGCCGCAACGCCGAACACGCGTTCGGCCATCGGGTTGAAGATCACGACGCGCTGCGCTTCGTCGACCGTGATGATCGCCTCCATCGACGAGCGGATGATGCCCGTCATGCGTGCGCCGTCGAGCGACTCGTCCTGTACCGCGCCGTTTTCATTTCGACGCCGGTGCCCGCTCCGGCTTGCAGCGGCGAGCGCGCCGAACGCGCACGCGGTCAACGCGTACAGCAGCGGCCGCGCCCATCGGCCGGCGCGCGGGTGGTCGGGATGCGCCTCGGTGCGGCGCGGGGCCTCGTCAGTTCGCATCGGTGCAGGTGAAGGGCTGGCGCGTCGTTTCGCGAGGGGATTGCGTCGCATTGTGCGCGTTTTAGCCGCTTCCGCCAATCGATGCGCAATTCCGTGAGTTGACCGGCTCGCGGAAGCGTGAAGTCGATGAAGTCATCGCACCGTCATGTGCGCGCGCGTTGATCGGCGTCAATCTTCCGTGAGAGAGGCGGGCGCAGACTGGATACGCTGCCCGCCGTCGTTCGTTCTTTCGTTCGCGACGTGGGCAGGCCGAATGGCAAGCACGGGAGACGCACGATGTACCACCGGATTCTGCTCGCGCTGGACGACAGCGCATGCGCGCAACGGGCGCTCGCGCAAGCGGTCGCGCTCGCAGGCGCGTTCAATGCCGCGTTGATCGCCGTCAACGTGTTCGATAACGGGCCGCTGCTCAGCGAACCTGACGCGCCGGAGCGGGCCGACACGCCGTCGGGCGTCGCGGTCGCGCTGCTGGAGCGCGCACGGGCGGTCATGGCCGACGCGCATGTCAAAGCGTCGGTTGCCGCGCTGGAGTCGGGCGGGGCGAGCGTGCCGTGGGTGTTGCTGCGTGCCGCGTGCGACTTCGAAGCCGAGCTGATCGTGATGGGCACGCACGGGCGGCGCGGCATGCGGCGGCTGGTGCTCGGCAGCGTGGCCGAAGCGGTGCTGCGGGATGCGCGCTGCCCGGTGCTCGTGATCGGCGAGGCGTCCGCTGCGTCGCGCGCCGCGAAGCGCGAATACGTGGTTGCCTGAGTGGATGTTGTCAGTGGGCGTTATGAAGCAGTCTGCGCTTCGACTGCATGCGGTGCTGCGTTCGCGCCGGCGCATGCCGCTTGTGCGGGCACCAGCAGCACCGGGCAGGGCGCGCCGCGCACCGTGCGTTCGGCGACGCTGCCGAGCACCAGCCGTCGCATGCCGCGTCGCCCATGTGTGCCCATTACGATCAGGTCCGCGTCGAAATCGCGTGCGGCGAGTTCGATGCAGTG
The DNA here is from genome assembly GCF_003443895.1 of Paraburkholderia phosphatilytica. Taxonomy (GTDB): domain Bacteria; phylum Pseudomonadota; class Gammaproteobacteria; order Burkholderiales; family Burkholderiaceae; genus Paraburkholderia; species Paraburkholderia phosphatilytica. The sequence continues at coordinate 30,897 of NZ_QQOA01000044.1, forward strand.
CGCGATGTCTTCGCCGCCGGTCAGACTGACCTCGATGGTTCGCGCGATGCCCACCGCGCCCGCGCGCGCGATGCGTTCGGTTGCCTCGGCGGTGACGCGCCGGCCTTCTTCCACGAGTGCCGAACGGACGATCGATGGATCGTAGCCCGGTGCATCGAACGCGATCAGCGGAAGGTCGATCACGTAGAGCGGCTGCAGTGTCGCGCCCGTCAGTTTCGCGAGATCGAGCGCGGCGTCGAGCGCATGCGATGCGGTGTCGCTGCCGTCGAGCGCGACGAGGATCCGGTCGTACATGGTGGGTCTCCAGTTTGAACAGCGTCGTGCTCAATGCGACATCAATACAGGCGCCGTCATCGATTCGAGCACCGTGCGCGACGCGCCGCCCATCACGAGTTCGCGCCACCGTCCGTGGCCATACGCACCCATCACGATCAGGTCATGGCCGCCATCGTTCGCGCGTGTCAGCAGCACATCGCCAACGGATGCGCCGCTCGCATGATCGACGTTCACCATCGCGTTGTGGCGCGCGAGCGTGAGCGCGATCTCGGTGCCGCTTACGAATGCATCGGCGGGCTTGCCGGGTTCGCCGATCGTGAGCACCGTGGTCTGCTCCGCGCGCGCGATGAACGGCAACGCGTCGTACAGCGCGCGGCTCGCTTCGCGGCTGCCGTCCCACGCAACGAGCACGCGCTTGCCGATGGTCTCGAACTGGCCCGAGCGGGGCAGCAGCAGAACCGGACGTCCCGCGGAGAGCACGAGGTTCTCGATGAAATCCTCCGCGACGAAGGCGTTCGGATCGTCGTGATCGGTCTGACTCGCGATCACCAGGTCCGCGGCGCGGGCGCGTCGTGGCACGTCGACATTCGGATCGCCTTCGGCTCGCATCCAGTTGCCCTTGACGTCGGCGCGCGCGAGCTCGGCAGCGTACAGCCGTTTCACCGATGCGCGGTGCTGCTCGCGTTCGTGCCGGTGTTGCTCGAACCACGTTGCGCTGCCCGCCATCACGTGGAAGCCTTGCAACTCTGGCGAAAACACGGCGAACAATCCGTCGAGGTGCGCGTTGAATTTACGCGCGACGCGCAATGCGCTGTCAAGGCGCAGCGCCGCGCGCTCGCTGGTGTCGAGGTGAACGAGGATGGTCCTGTAGTTCATGGCGGGCGCTCCTGGCAAAGGCGATCGGAGCCATGGGCCGGCCTGCGCGATGCAGACGGCGGCCACGGCATCTGATAGCGAGTGTAGGAGCGTGGCCGCGTGCCGCGTTGACGTGGATCAACGGGCGAGTGAGCTTCACGTGGGCGTCATGCAGTGCCGCTGATGCGTCGCATCGCGCGGGCGGCGAGCGACGGGCGACGGGCGACGTCAGGTTCGTTGTGCGAAAGCGGGCACCGGAAAATCGACTGGTTCAGGCTTGCCCACCACGCGGTTGCGCCCGGCGAGCTTCGCGCGGTACAGGCTGACGTCCGCAGCCTTGATGAGTTCCGCGGTGTTGATCACGTCGCTTGTCGTCGCGACGCCGACGGATACCGTGACGAAGCCGGCGGGATTCGACGCCGTCGGCATCGCAAGCGCGCGCACTGCATGACGCAGCGATTCGCCAATGCGCAGCGCCACCGTGTGCGAACAGTTCGGCAGCGGCACGACGAATTCCTCGCCGCCGTAGCGGCACACGTAGTCGTCCTGGCGGCGCAGCGCCGACTGCAATGCGCGTGCGACGCGCCTCAGGCATTCGTCGCCGCGCACGTGTCCATACGTGTCGTTGTAGTCCTTGAAGTGATCGACGTCGATCATCAGCACCGAAAGACAGCTGTCCGCGCGGCGCGCGGCGAGCGCTTCGGCTTCGAAGTGCCGGTCGAACCAGCCGCGGTCGAAGAGGCCCGTCAGCGCGTCGAGGGCGGCCTCGACGGCAAGTGCGCGATTCGCGCGGGCGAGCCGGATATACAGGCCGCTCGTTTCGAAGATGAGCGCGGCGAGCACGACGATGGAGGACGTCAGCGAAGCGCAGCGCGCCGCATACCAGCCGAGCGAAAAGCGCGACGAGCCGGCCAGCGTGAGCGTCACATCGGCCAGCATCGCGACGAGCGCCACGCCGACCCACAGATCGAGCGGCGAACGCAGGCGCGTCGAATACGCATGCGCGCACAGGCCGAGCACCGCGATCGCTTCCACCGCGATGCCGATCCAGCCATGCGAAAGCCGTGCATACGAGCCGTGCGCGACGAGCAGCGGCATCCATGACGAGCGGAAGATGGCGAGCAGGCTGAAGCCGAACCCCAGCAGAACCGCGGCGCATGCGGTCACTGCACCCGAGCGGCGCGCCGCGGCGGCGCCCGGCTCGAAGCGGCGCTGCGCTGCCGCGAGCAGGATCAGCAGCGGGAAGCCTGCGTGCCAGATGACCCAGATCCACACGGCGGTCTGCATGCCGGCGCCCAGCAGCCCGGTTGCCGTGAACACGCCGGGAAACACGGCCAGCTGCAGCGCGGCGGTCAGTGCCGTGAATGCGTAGGCGCCGCTCAACGCGGCGACGGATGGCAGCCCGGACACGCGGAAGTACGCGGCGAGCAGCAGCGACGTGATGCCTTCCGTCAGTACGATGGTGGTCGAAAAGATCGGCAGGAATGCGGTGAGGACGGGCAGGCTCACGTCGGAGCGGGAGTAGACGACACCGGCGCCGCCAAGCATCAGACAGCAGACGAGCAGCGCGAAGACCCGCTGCGTCCGCGACGCCTGCGCGCCGATGATTGTCCCTTCCATTTTGCGACCTGCAGTCAACTTCCTTGTATATCGGCGTGCCGTGGAATTTCTTGAAAGATGGATCGGGTGCTGTTTTTTGCCATGTCCCACATGTTTCGCATGTCCCCATGCGCGAACGGAAAATGCCAGCGAAACTTGGTTTTGTGCAAAGACGCGATGTGGTGCATCCCATACTCTTGTTACATCAAATTAAAAGATCGATGGAGATATGGATGAACCCTCGCACTCTCGCGTCTCTTTAGCGGTCGCGCACCGCCTGTCCACTCGTTTCACATCTGTAGCGCCGTAGGCGCTATCTATTGCTTTTCCTTCGATCCGTCACGCCGCTGGATTCGATCAGGATGACGAACGAGTGATTCAAATCGCTCGCGTCGCACGAGGCATCGCGGCGTCGCACGACGACGTTCATCAGCTGGGCATCAAACCATGGAGACTGCATGAGGAAGGCTATCGTTATCGCGTCTGGCATCGCAGCGACGTGCGTGCTGAATATCGCGCACGCTCAATCTACGGTCACGCTCTACGGCGTGTTCGACAACGGCCTCGCGTACCAGAAGACCAATGGCGGCGCGGATGCGATTCGCGGCGTGCCGGGCGGGCTGTTCTCGACCCGGTTCGGCTTCCGGGGCAGCGAGGACATCGGCGGCGGACTCAAGGTCAATTTCCAGCTGGAGCAGGCGTTTTCCGGCATGACGGGCGCGGCGACGAACCCTGCCGACGCGTTCAACCGGCAGGCATGGGTCGGCGTGTCAGGCGGGTTCGGCGAGGTCCGCTTCGGTCTGCAGAACTCGCCGCAATACGATGTGCTGCAGGCCGCGATGGATCCCACGGCAGTGAAGAGCATCGCCTCGCCGATGAACAACTTCAACAGCCTGACCATCCGCGAAAGCAATGCGATTTCATACTTCACGCCGACGTTCAGCGGACTGAGCGCCCGCTTCATGGTCGCGATGCGCGATTCGACGGACAAGCCCTCCAACGGACTGCTGTTCTACAACGCAGTCGTTCAATACGAGAAGGGACCGTTCAGCGGAGCGGCCGGTTACCAGCAGGCGGCCAATGCAACCGGCACGTCGATACTGAAGGTGTTCAATGCGGGCGCGTCCATCCAGACGGGACCGAACCGGTTCTGGCTCGCGTATCACACGGAGCTTCAGACGGACACGCCCGGCAATTCGCGGCGCGACGTGTACCAGGTGTCGGATTCGTGGCTGTTCACGCTGGCGGACCAGCTGTCCGTGATGTACGGCTTCGTGCACGACAGAACCGGCGCGGGCAACAACGCGCAGGAGATCGGGCTCATCGACGAGTACTTCCTTTCGAAGGCGTCGGAGCTGTATGCGGCGGTGGGCTTCATCCAGAATCGCAACCGCTCGGATTTCTCGCTGAACGGCACCGCCTATTCGGGGCTCACGGTGGCGCCCGGCGCCGACACGCGCGGCATTACCGTCGGCATCGTGCACAAGTTCTGACGCGGGCGCTTCATGTGCTGACCGCGCGCCAGTCGCAAGCATCCAGGTGACGCGGCCAGACCAGCGCGCGGACTACAGCGTCGGAATCACGTGCGGGAATACGAGGTGGTTTTCCACGCGCTTGACGCCCGGCACATTCTCCGCGGCGATGCGGATCGCGCGGATTTCCTCCTCGGATTCGATCACGCCCCACAGATGCGCGACGCCGTCCTTGACGAGCACGCCCTGTTTCGGCAGCCCCCAGCGCTTGCCGTGCATCTCCAGCACGATCGCGTCGCGCAGGCTCGCGTCGTCGTGCACGGACGCGTCCATCGCCGGCGCGACACTTGCCAGCGCGCGAATCAGGTTCGAGCGGCTCACGATACCCACCAGCTTGCCGTCTTTCAGCACGGGCACGCGTTTGAGATGCTGGCGCTCCATTAGGTCGGCGATCCTGTCGAGCGGCATGTCCTCGGGAATCGACGTCACGTGGTCGCACATCACGTCGCCGACCACGTGCCCATGCTCCTTCACGTAGCGCGCGGCCTGCTCGCGCGGCGACGACAGCAGGAACTCGAGCCACCACGGGCGTTTGCCGTGGCTGGTGCCGTTTTCCGCGCGGTGCAGCAGATCGCCCTGGCTGACGATGCCGACCACCTTGCCGTCAGCATCGACGACGGGCATGCCGCTGATGTGATGCTCGACGAACAGCATCGCGGCTTCGTGGATCGTCATTTCCGGGGTGGCGGTAACGACGGACGTGGTCATGATGTCGAGTGCGCGCATGATCGCTCCTTCGGCAGATGCCGTGGCTGGCCGCGCACGTGAGACGCGTGCCGTATGGATGGAAGGGCTGATTCGGCGGCGCTGCGAGGCTCGGGGTGTGCCTCGGGATTCCTCACAGTGATCTGCGCTTCGGTGCGGTCCCGGGAGGACCCGACCTGCCCGCGATGCTGTGCTGCAATGCGGGGCGCGCGATTCATCAAGCGCTCGGTGTGCGCGGAGGAACACGTGTTTGACGCATTGATAGGTCACGCAGCTTTCAATAACATTGCGAGAAGTGTGGGGTACCGCACATTTCGCGCTGCATGCGAACGCGTGCCGGCGGTCGATGAGCGGCACAATGCATCGCCTTTATCGTGACATGGGCGCGACCGTACACTGAAAAAAGGATGCGCTTCACGCGTCCTGGTTTCGGGCGCCGCCGCGCGAATGCAGTGAACGTGGCGCGGTGCGTCAAACAACAAAAGCAGCGAAGCAGAAAAACAGCTCGGATGTTCAGTGAACGACAGGAGCACGCTTCATGAACGCAAACGCGCCGGCCGCCGCCGGTCTGAACGAGATCATCCAGCACGTGTTCGTGCTGATGCTGGAAAACCGGTCCTTCGACCATCTGTTCGCGCTGTCGGGCATACCCGGCATCACCGCCGCCACGGCCGCGAACACGAACACCTACGCAGGCACGAGCTACCAGTTCGGCGACGGCGCGCCGGGCCAGATGCCAACCGACCCCGGCCATGAATTCGCCGACGTGGTCGAGCAGCTATGCGGCACGGGCGTGCAGTTCCAGAAAGGGCAGGCCTATCCGCCGGTCGACAACTCCGGCTTCGTGTCGAACTACGCCACTACGCGTACCGAAGGCACACCGCCGCAAGGCGGCGACGTGAACGACATCATGCGCGGTGTCGACGCCCGCACGCAGTCCCCCGCGATGTATCAGCTCGCGACGCAGTTCGTGCTGTGCGACGCGTGGCATGCGTCGCTGCCCGGGCCGACGTGGCCGAACCGTTACTTCCTGCACGGCGCGTCGTCGGCTGGACTCGATCATTCGCCGACTTCGGCTGAGATGTGCGGTTGGGAAGGACTGGACGGCTTCGTCTATCCGAAGGGATCGATTTTCGATCTGCTCGGCAAGGACAACTACCGCCTGTATCAGGACCACCTCGGCGATCCGCTCGGCCGCATCCCGCAGGTTTCGTCGATCAAGGGCATCAGCTTCTGCGACGTCGACGACCTCGCGCACTTCGAAGCGGACCTCGCGGCGAACTACACGCCGCGCTACACGTTCATCGAGCCGAGCTACGGCGATGTCGTGAACGGCACCTACGAGAACGGCAGTTCGCAGCATCCGATGGACGGTCTCACCGCCGGCGACCAGCTCGCCGCACGCGTGTACAACGCGATCCGCAACTCGCCGGTGTGGGACAAGAGCCTCCTGGTGATTCTTTACGACGAGCACGGCGGCTTCTACGACTCGGTGCAGCCTGGCGCCGCCACGCCGCCGAACGACGGCGCGTCTGGCACGCTGAACACGAGCGGATTCCAGTTCGACGTGTACGGCGTGCGCGTTCCCGCGATCGTCGTGTCGCCGTGGGTCGAACAGGGGAAGGTGGATAGCACGACGTACGATCACAGCTCGGTGCTCGCGACGCTCGAGCGTCTGTTCGGTCTGCCGTCGCTCACGGATCGCGACAAAAACGCCAACCATCTGCTGTCGTTGATCACCCAGGAATGCCGCAACGACTGCCCGACGAGGATAGGCACATGACCACGACCACCACCGCGCACGCGCGCGACCACGAACCCGTGCCCGACCCCAGCACGCTGATGGGTCTGCTGCACGTGCTGCGCAAGGCCCATATGGAACTGGTCGGCAAGGACGTTGCGCATCAACGTTTCAGCCGGGTGTCCACGCGCGGCGATGCGCGGGAGTACATCGGCGAAGTGACGCAGCACCTCGTGAAGGAGCGCGAGAAGCGCATGCTGCACCGGCGCAAGAGCGGCAGGTAGACACGCCAGACGCCCGACGTGGGCGAGCCAGCGACTTCCAGGAGGCATCATCCCATGCAGCCGATCGGCGATGTGGTTCGCGAGTTTATCGAAGAGGTGCTGAATCAGGGGCGGGTCGAGTCCACCGACCGGTTCTTCTGGGACGACATGGTCGAGCAGGTCCCGTTTCCCGGGCAAGGTCCCGGCGTGGAGGGGCTCAAGGACGTGGTGCGCACAATGCGCGCCGCGTTCCCGGACATGCACTGGCGGATCGACGAACAGCTCACCGAAGGCGACCGCGTGCTGACCCGCTTCGAATGGACCGGCACGCATCGGGACACGTTCCTCGGCGTGCCCGCCACCGGGCGAACGGTGAGCGTGTGGGGCATGGTGATCGACCGCTTTCAGGAAGGCCGGATCAAGGAGACCCGCATCATCATGGACATGCTCGGCATGCTGATTCAGCTCGGCATGGTGCCGCCTCCGGGGTCATGATCGAGCGGCTACTCATGTGGTCACTCGTGTGGTCACAACTCGAAGTCGCACCGCGATAGCAATCGCGACGAGCAGCAACACGCCGGTCATCGACGTCACGCCGGACCATCTGCCGACGCTCCAGAACACGCCGCCCAGCGAGCCGACCACGCTGGAGCCGACGTAGTACGCGAACAGATACATCGCCGACGCCTGCGCTTTGCCTGTTTGCGCGCGCGCTCCGACCCACGCGCTCACAACCGAATGCGAGCCGAAGAAGCCGACGGTCAACACGGTGATGCCGCCGATGACGACGGGCAGCGAACTCGCTCGCGTGAGCACGGTGCCGAGCAGCATCAAGCCCAATGTGAACGGCAGCAACGTTTGCCGCCCGAGCCATCCGGACAGGCTGCCGATCCACGCCGAACTGACGATCCCGCACAGATAGACCACGAAAATCAGGCCGATTTCGGTCTGGCTCAGCGAGAACGGCGGCGCGACGAGCCGGTAGCCGACATAGTTGTAGACGGTCACGAACGCGCCCATTACGAGGAAGCCTTCCGCGAACAGCCACGGCAGCGCACGGTCGCGCAACTGGACCGCGTACATGTTCACGAGCGGCCCCACGTGCATCGGCCGCCGCACGAAATGCCGCGACGCGGGCAGGCAGCGCTGCAGGATCGCCGCGCATAGCACCGCCAGCACCGCCATTGTCATCACGGCCGCGCGCCAGCCCGACAGGTCCGTCACGACGCCCGTCAACAGACGCCCGGCCATGCCGCCCAGACCGGTGCCGCCCACGTAGAGTCCCATCGCGACACCGAGCGAACGCGGATGCATCTCTTCGCCGACGTACGCCATCGCCACGGCCGGCAAGCCGCTCAGCGCGACGCCCATCAACGCGCGCGTGACGAGAAACGCGTGCCAGTGCGGCAGCACCGCGCTCAGCGCCGCGAGCACCGCGGAGCAGAACAGCGAGCCGACCATCATCGGCTTGCGGCCCCACGTTTCGGACAGCACGCCCGCGACCAGCATCGAGACGGCCAGCAGGCCGGTGGTGAGCGACAGCGCGAGACTCGCACCCGCCGCGCTCACGTGAAAGCTCTGCGAGAAGAGCGGCATCAACGGTTGCACGCAGTAGAGCAGCGCGAAAGTCGCGAAGCCGGCGGCAAACAGCGCGCAGTTCGTGCGGATGAACGCGGACGTGCCGAATTCGATTTTCCCGTTCGCCGCGGCGGGAGCGGGCGCACCAGTTCCCGCTTCCGTTCCTTTCGCGACGGGTCTTTGAAGCTCCAGCGTGTCCACCGATGGTCCAGCCATGATCCACTCTCCGCCCAAAGCGTGTTCCGACAATATGGAATAATCGGCGCTGGACGGATATCCGTCCAATATCGATTTTCGCGTTATTGATACACGGTGGATATCATGGATTTACGCCGCATCCGCTATTTCGTCGTGCTGGCCGACACGCTGCATTTCGGCCGCGCGGCGCTGCGCCTGAATATGGCGCAGCCGCCGCTCAGCCAGCAGATTCGCGTGCTCGAAGACGAGCTGGGCGCGCAGCTCTTCGAGCGCGGCAACCGTCGGGTGGATCTGACGCCGGCCGGCAAGGCGCTGCTGCCCGAAGCGCGCGCGTTGCTCGCGCAGGCCGAGCGCGTGGCGACGGTGGCGGCGCGCGCGCAGCGCGGCGAACTCGGCGAGCTGCGTGTCGGGCTGACCGGGTCGGCCGCGTTTACCGCGCTGATTCCGCGGCTGATCCTGAAGTATCGGGAGCGTTTTCCCGGCGTGCATCTGCGCATCGAGGAACTGACCACGCAGGAGCAGCTGACGGCGCTGCTCGAACAGCGCCTCGACGTGGCGATCGTGCGCAGCGCGTCCGCGCTCGATCTGCCGCCCACGTTGCGCGCGATGCGCCTGTTCGAAGATTCGCTGGTGGTTGCGTTGCCGCCTCAGCACCGGCTGTCGGATGCCGCGAAGCCGCTCGCGATCGGCACGCTGGCTGACGAAGCGTTCGTCATGTATCCGCGCGAAAGCGGTACCGGCGTCTACGACCAGATCGTCGCGCTATGCAGGCAGGCGGGTTTCGCGCCGCGTATCGGGCAGGAGGCGCGGGTGGCGGCGACGATCGTCGGGCTCGTCGCGGCGGGGCTCGGCGTGGCGCTGGTGCCAGAGTCGATGCGCGCCGTCAACGCGAATGGCGTGGTGTACCGGCCGTTGAAGGACAAGGGCGCGCGTTCCGCGATGTGGCTGGTCTTGCGGACCCATCAGCCATCGCCGCAGGAATCCGCGTTCGCGGCGATGGCGAAGACGGAAGCCGCACAGGCACGCGAACACGCCGCTTCGGATATTCGTCAGGAACCCTGAGTGTCGGATGCGGCGGCGTGTTCTGCCAGCCGTGCGCGCAGCAGATCGATCAACACCTGCTGCGCATGCGAGCCCGCGCCGCTCGCTGGCAGCAGCGAAAACACGCCGATCGACACTGCCGGCTCGATACAGGTGAGCGGCGCGTTCCTGCGGCCCGCCGTCGCGGTGAACTCGTCGACGATCGCATAGCCCGCGCCGCAATCCACCAGCGCGCGGGCGAGGTAGTAGGTGCGCACCTCGATCGCGGGCGCGCGCGCCTCGAGGCCCAGTTCGCGCAGCTTGCGGTCGATCAGCGAGCCGAGCGGGTCGGCGGGATCGAGCCCGATCCAGCGGTCGGACTGCATGTCGGCCAGCCTGAACGGCGCGCCGTTCGCGGGTGTCTCGTCGGGCGGCCCGAGCCACGCGAGTCTCGCACGCCCCAGTTCGGTGGCCTCGATGCCGGCGCGTACCGGCGGATCGAACGCGATGCCGATGTCGAGTTCGCGCGCGAGCAGCGACGAGCACAGCTCGTCCGTGTGGTCGGTCTGGATGCTGAGCGACACTTCCGGATACTGCTTCGCGAACTGCGCGACCGCTTCCGGCAGCAGGCTGAGACCGATGCTCGGCACGCAGCCCACACGCAGATGGCCGCCCGGCCGCGCGTTCAGATTGCGCGCGAGACGACGGACGCTTTCGAGCCGTTCGTGCAGCCCCTTGGTTTCCGCGAACAGCAGCTCGGCTTCGCGCGTGGGCCGCAACTGGCCGTGCGCCCGCGTGAACAGCGCCACGCCGACGCTGCGCTCGGCGCTTGCCAGCATCTTGCTCGCGGCGGGCTGCGAGATGCACAGCAGGTCGGCGGCTTTCGACAACGAACCTGCCTGCATCACCGCGTGAAAGACTTCGATGTGGCGTAGACGCATGATGTGCGAACCTGGACTACGGAAGGGAACGCGCCGTGCCGGTCACGCGCGGCGGATCGTTCAGCCGATCGGCCATTTCGGCAGCGACACCTTGCGGTACGGCAACTCGTGCCAGCGTGGCGTCGCGGAGCCTGGCGCGCCGACGTACAGCACGCGTTTCGATACCTGCGAGAACGACGCGTAGAAATGCTGCGCCGACTTCACGACGATGATGCGCCGGCTCGCGAGATCGCAGCCGAGGCCGGCGAACAGGTCGACGTTCAGCGCCTGCGCCCGCCATGATATCAACACGCATTCCACCCCGCCGACGTCGACGAGCGCGCTGTCGCCGACCGAGGTCGGATTGCCGGCGAGGCCCGTCATCGTATGGCCGCGGACCAGCGCCTTCACGTGGCAATCGGCATCCACGGGGTCGCCGGACATCGGGCTGATCTTGCCGCCGATGCGCATCTTCAGACGCGCGCCGACGCCCGCCGTGAACGCGATCTGCACGGCGACCGGGTCCCACAGCGGGCCGAGCGTCGCGTCTTCGATGCCGCGTTCGATCAGCCGGCGCAGCAGGAAGGTCGAGTCGCCCGCGGCGCCGCTGCCGGGATTGTCGGAGCGGTCGGCGAGGATCACCGGGTGTTCGCTCGATGCGAGCGCTTCGTCGAGCGCGGCGTCGACATCCAGGTAATGGACCCTCAGCGCGTCGCGCATCGCCACGAGTTCATCGGCGAGTTCGCGCGCGAGCCGCGCGGCGCCGGCCGCATCCGCGTCCTTGTAGACGAGCATCTTGCAGCCCATGTCCGGCACGTCGCCGGTTGCGAAACCCTGGATCGCCGAGATGGACAGCACGCCGTCGTGCCCTTCCATCGCCATCAGCCGGTCGACGAAGCCGCGCGCCGGCTCGCGCGTGGTGTGCATCGGCACGACCATGCCGGTATCGGCGATTGCCGCGACCGGATGGATCGCGCCGGCAGCGGTGCGCGCGCACAGATCGACCAGCTCCTTCGCGCGCGGGTAGATGTCGGTGTGCGGATACTCCTTGTAGGCGACGAGCACGTTCGCCTGGTCGACCATCGTCTGGCTCAGGTGCGCATGCGGATCGAGCTCGGCGCCGATCACCACGCGCGGGCCGACGACCTCGCGCACGCAGCGCAGCAGCTCGCCTTCGCAGTCGTCGACGCCGTCGGCCACCATCGCGCCGTGCAGGCCAAGCAGCACCATGTCCACCGGCATCGCGTTGCGCAGGTCGGTCAGCAGTTCGTCGCGCAACTGCTCCCACGTTTCGCGCGTGGTCGTGCCGCCGGGCTGCGCGCCCGTCACCATGCCTTCGATCAGCGTCCAGCCCGCGTCGCGCGCGTGCTCGCGCGCCGCGAACATCGGCCCCGCGTAGTTCGATATCTCGGGCGGATGCTGGCCCGCGTGGTAATGACCGTGGGCGCGAAAGTCCTCGATGCCGGTCGGCATCGGCGAGAACGTATTGGTTTCGGTTCCGAGTCCTGCAGTGAACACACGCATGCTGTCTCCTGTGGTCCGATCGATTGAGTCTTGTCCTTCATGTCGTTCGGCGTGCCGCGTCGTCGTGCAGCACTGGCGATGCGCTGCGTGACGCGCCGCGTAATGCTCCGTACGCCCAGCTGAACGGGTCGAGTGCCAGCGCAGGTGTGCGGCCGCAGACGAGGTCCGTCACGAGTCGCGCGCTCGCGCAGGCGAGCGTGAAGCCGAGTGCGCCGTGGCCGACATTCAGCCACAGATTCGGCAACGGTGTCGCGCCGAGTATCGGTTTGCCGCTCGGCGTAGCGGGCCGCGCGCCGCTCCAGCCGCGTGCCGCTGCGTAGTCGCCGGCGTGCGGAAAGGTCTCGCGAGCCTGGCGCGCGAGCAGCGCAAGACGATCCGCGTTGCCATGCGCGGTGTGCTCGATACGTGTGCCCGCGACGTCGACCATGCCCGCGATGCGCAGGCTGTCGCCGAGCCGCGCGTAGACGATCTTGTGATGCGCATCCGTCACGCTGACTGAAGGCGCGAGATCCGTGCCGCGAATCGGCAGCGTGAGGCTGTAGCCGGTGAGCGGGTAGAGCGGCACGTCGAGGCCGAGCGGTTTCAGCAGCGCGCGCGTGCCGTTGCCGAGCGCCACCACGACGTGATCCGCTTCCAGCTCGCCGCGGCTTGTCCGTACCGCGCGCACGCGTCCCTGCGCGACGTCCAGCGCGTCGATGCGCGTGCCGGGCATGAGCCGTGCTCCGTAGCGTTCGGTTGCCGCGCGCGCGACGCCGCGCGTGAAGCCGAGGCAGTCGCCGGTTTCTTCTGAGCGGGTGTAGATGCCGCCGGCGAGCTGGCTCGCGAGTGCGCCGAGCGCCGGTTCCCGTTCGACACATGCGTGCGCGTTCAACGCCTGCTGCTCGCAGCCCAGCGCTGCCTGATAGCGCATCAGACGTTCTGCCGCGGCGAACGCAGCCGGGTCTCGATACACGACGAGCTTGCCGCTTTCCCGGTGCGCAAACGGGATCGCTTCGTCGTCGAGCAGTTCGCGCAGCATCGCCTGGCTGTAGAAGCCGAGCGCGAGCAGTTCGCGCGTGGTGGCGCGGCTGCATGCTGCGGTGCATTCGCGCAGGAACGCGATGCACCAGCGCCACTGGTCGACGCTGAACGAAGGGGTGAAGCGCAGCGGTGCCGTGCGCGACAGCAGCCAGTGCGGCAGCTTGCCGAACACCGATGGGTCGGCGAGCGGCGCGACGTAGCTGTAGCTCAGCTGTCCGCCATTCGCGAAGCTCGTGCCGTGGCCCACCTCGTCGTGCTGCTCGATGACGGTGACTTCATGGCCTTCGCGGGCCAGCCAGTACGCGGTCGTGATGCCGATCACGCCGCCGCCGAGCACGCAGATTCGCATAGCCTGTGGCTCCGTATTTGCCGTTGCGGGCAGGAAAACCGCAGTATGGAAGCCCCTTGACGGCGAAACAAATGAAAAGGCGTGGGTGCCCATAACCGCAGGCTATGTCTTGTTGCGGCAGCAAGCGCGTAACCCGCTCATAACCCGCGGTTATGGCCTCCGCTTATTTTTCATTGGACAGCGGGCGGCCGCGCACGCACAGTCGGCGGTCAGCAAGGGCGGCCCTCGCTGTGCGTGCGGGGCTGCCAGACAACCAGTCCGCAAACGGAGAAGAGGGGATGACAGCGACATTCAGCAGGTTCCAGAAGACGTCGTGCCTCGTGGGGCTGTTCCTGGCGTGGGCGGTCGGGTATGCCGACCGTGTGCTGATGAGCACCGCGCTCGTGCCGATCTCGCACGAGTTCGCGTTGAACGCGCGCGAGGCCGGCATGCTGCTGAGCGCGTTCTACATCAGCTACGCGCTGATGCAGCTGGTGGGCGGCTGGCTGTCCGACCGCTTCGGCTCGCGCATCGTGGTGGTAATGTGCATCGTGGTCTGGTCGGTGTTCACCGGCGCGACGAGCCTCGCGTGGTCGTTCGTGTCGCTGCTGGCGATCCGCTTTCTGTTCGGCGTGGGCGAGGGCAGTTTTTCGCCGGCGAGCTCGGTGACCGTCGCCGAGGTGTTTCCGAAACCCGAACGCGCGCGCGCCAAGTCCTTCCTGATTTCCACCGTGTATCTGGGCAACGCGGCCGGCTCCGGCATGATCGCGCTCACGGTGGCGAAGCTCGGCTGGCGGGGCTCGTTCGAGATCCTGTCGATGACGGGCGTCGTGGTCGCGGCCATTCTATGGATGTCGCTCAAGGGCGGCATGGCGCAGCAGCGGCAACGCAAGGCCGAACGTCCGCGCATGGTGTGGCGGCCGGTGCTGCGCATGCCGATGGCGTGGCGGCTGTGCGCGATCTGGTTCTTCACGAGCATGCTGTACGTGGGCGTGCAGTCGTGGATGCCGAGCTACCTGCTGAAGACCTATCGCATCGACCTGATGCATGTCGGCCTCGCGGTGACGGTGCCGAACCTGATCGCGTTCTGCGGCGGCTACGGTGTGGGTGCGCTGCTCGACCGCTTCGGCGCGCGCTACGAACGCCTGTTTCTCGTGATGGGCGCGCTCTGCGCCACGGTGTTCTTCTCGCTGATGATCACGACGACCACGATTGCGCTGCTGCTCGCGTACTGGACGCTCTTCCTGCTGTCGTTCAATTTCGTCTACGCGACCGTGTTCGCGGCGCCGCTGCGGCACGTGCCCGAGCACCTGATCGGCAGTACGTCGGGGCTGATGAATTTCGGCGGCCAGCTAGGCAACACCATCACGCCGGTCGCGACGGGCGCGCTGATTGCCGCGTCGGGCGGCGCGTTCTTCTCCGCATTCTGGCTGATGATCGGCGCGGGCGTGCTGGCGACGATCGCGGCGGCCACATGGAAGGTGACGGCCCCGCCGTCACAGCTGAATGCCGCGGCCGCGCCGGGCAGCCCGAACCGCGAAGCGATGGACGAGGGCCTGAACGCACAGCGCTGATGCGGCGCTGTGCGCAAACCGTGGCGGGCCCGCCGGGCCTGTCCGGATACATTGGAATACAAAAATCGCATGCGATTGAATCGTGAGCGATTGACATGCGTGACCGGTTCCTCCAGAATGCATCGCATGCGATTGAATCGCATCCAATGCAATATCCCTGTCAAACCCATGAGGAGCTGAACATGAGCAAGATCGACAAAGTGCTGTACACCGGCAAGACGCGCACGTCGTCAGGCGGACGCGATGGCGAAAGCCGCAGCGATGACGGCCGCCTGGACGTGAAGCTGTCGTCGCCCGGTAGCGCTGGCAACGGCACGAACCCGGAACAGCTGTTTGCCGCGGGCTGGTCCGCGTGTTTCATCGGCGCGATGCAGCTTGCCGCGCGCGCGCAGAAAGTGGCGCTGCCGGCCGACCTGGCGGTGAATGCCGAGGTGGATCTCGGCACGGGAGAGGGCGGTTATTTCCTGCAGGCGCGCCTGAACGTCAGCCTGCCTGGCGTGGAGCGCGACGTCGCGCAACGCCTCGTGGATACCGCGCATCAAACCTGCCCGTATTCGAAGGCGACGCGCGGCAATATCGATGTGACGATCAATATCGTCTGAACGCGGTTCAACTGTTGCGACGTATGACATGCGGCGCCGGGGGCGAATTGCCCCGGCGCCGCCGCCGCTTCAACCTTCCTGTTCTTCCACCGAGCGAATCAGGTTATTGCGCAGCGTGACGATCGCGCGCTGCATCTTCGCGAATTCGTCGGACGTGAGGCCGGTGGCCTCGGTCAGGTCCATGCAGAACCCTTTCTCGCGCAGACGCCGGCCGGTTTTCGTCAGGCTCACCAGCACCTGGCGTTCGTCTTCCGGGTCGCGCTGCCGCTGCAGATACCCCATCGCTTCGAGCTTCTTGAGGATCGGCGTGAGCGTGTTCGATTCCAGAAAGAGCTTTTCGCCGAGGCTGCCAACCGTCTGGTTGTCCTGCTCCCACAGCGCGATGATCGTGATGTACTGCGTGTAGGTGAGGCCGAGTTCTTCGAGGATCGGCTTGTACGCCTTGCCGAACGCGAGATTCGCGGAATACACCGCGAAGCACAGGAAGTCGGAGAGCTTCGGTTCGGCAACGGTAGTCTTGTGGTTCGAGGCCATGAGGATGCTGCTCCCGGATATGGACAGATACTGGCTTATATTCTATCGCATCCGATTGAATCGGAACCAATCGGATGCGATGGGGGAGACCTCGATAATCTGACTCGTCGGTCAATGCGCGGCAGCCGTGCTCGCGTACGTCGATTCCCATCCGCCGCCCAGTGCCTTGCACAGCGTGATCAGATTCGCGTCGGCGGTGGCCTTGCTCTGTTCCAGATTGCTTTGAGCCTCCAGCAACTGCTTCTGCACGTTGAGCACGTCCAGATAATCGAGCGCGCCTGCGTCGTAGCGTTGCCGTGCGATCGAGAGCGCGCGTTCGTTCAGGCTCACGACTGTCGTGAGCCGGTCGCGCCGCTGCTGTTCCGCATCGTAGACGTTCAGCGCGTCGTCCACTTCTTTCCACGCTTCGAGCACGGTGCGCTTGTAGACGATCGCGGCTTCCTGCTGCTGAGCCTCGCGCAGTTCGAGCGTGCCTTTCAGGCGTCCGCCTTCGAAGATCGGCATCGTGATCGACGGACCGAGCACGAACTGACCTGACGCCCAGTTTGCGAGGCTCGACAGTTGCAGGCTCTGGAACCCCGCGCTGCCGTTCAGCGAGATACGTGGATAGAAGTCCGCTTTCGCCATGCCGATCGATGCGGTGGCTGCATGCAGGTCGGCTTCCGCCTTGCGAATATCGGGCCGGCGCTGCACGAGCTCCGACGGAAAGCCGATCGGAATCTGTCCGGGAAGCGCCGGCACGTCGTGCGGCTCGTCGAGCGTTTGCTTCAGCGCGCCCGGTTCTTCGGCGAGCAGCATGCCCATCGCGTTGATCAACGTATCCTCGCGCGATTCGAGCGTTGGAATGATGCTCTCGATCGACTCGGCCTGGGCCGCGGCGTTCGCCCGGTCCAGGTCCGTCGTCACGCCATCGCGCACGCGATCCTGCGTCAGCTTCGTCACGTCGTTCGCGATCGCGAGGTTCTGCTTCGCGATCTGCAGCAGCGACTGCGTGTCGCGCAGGTCGATATAGTCGCGTGCAAGTTCCGCGCGGGCCGAGAGCAGGATCGCATTGCGATCTTCGTACGACGCGTCCGACAGCGCGCCCGCGGCTTCGACGGTGCGACGCACGCCACCCCAGATGTCGAGTTCCCACGATGCGTCGAAGCCTGCCTGATACAGGTTGTACGCGGGCGAACCCTTCGATCCCGGCACGGGTGCTACGCCCAGCGGCGTGGCGCCCGACGCCGATTGCGACTGCGCGCCCGTCGGCGACACGCCGAGCAGCGACAGGATGCCGTTCGGGCTGCCGCGCTCGCGGTCGTACGATGCGTTGGCATCCACCGTCGGGTACTTTGCCGCGCCGGCCACGCGCTGGTTGGCCCGGCTTTGCTGCAGACGCGCGGAGGCCGCGGCCACGTCGAGGTTCGCGTCGGCCAGCTGCTTTTCCAGCGTGTTCAGCGTGGGATCGTTGAACAGCGTCCACCAGTCCGGGTTGAAATCGGCTTCCACGGGCTTGCTTGCCGATTGCGCGGTTTCCGTGCGATCGAACACCTCAGGTGTAGCGCTCTTCGGCGGTTCGAAGTTCGGGCCCACGGTACAGCCGGTGATCGCGAGGCTCACGAGGATCGTGATCAGGATCTCGCGGAGGGAGAGTCGGATCGCGTTCATTTGTCTTCTCCTTGCTGCACTGCTGTAGCGCGCTGATCGCGCTGGCGGCCAACCGCCACTTCCGTTTCAACCGAAAGCCCCACGCTCAACGCGGACGCCGCCGGTTGTCCCTGCTCGATGGCGATCTTCACCGGCACGCGCTGCACGATCTTCGTGAAGTTGCCGGTGGCGTTGTCCGGTGCGATCGGCGCGAAGCTCACGCCGGTGGCCGGCGCGAGACTATCCACGTGACCGCGGATCACGACGCCCGGAAAACTGTCCACCTTGATGCGCACGCTTTCGCCGGGCCGCATTTTCGTGATCTGGTTCTCCTGGAAATTCGCGACCACATACGCATCCGAGAGCGGCACGATCGCGAGCACCGGCGCACCAGGCGTCACGAATGCACCGACGCGCGCCGAGCGCCGTCCGATCTTGCCGTCGACGGGTGCGCGAATTTCGGTGTACGAGAGGTTCAGCTCCGCCTGCTGCAGCACCGCTTCGGCGCGCTGCTCCGCGCCTGCTGCCTTGTCGCGCTGCGTACGCAGCACGTCGAGATTCTGCTCGGTCGCCGACAGCGCGGCGCGATCGTGCGCCTGCTGCGCGAGTTGCTCGGCCAGCGTGCTCGACGCATGCTGCTGCTCCTGCGCGGTGCCCGCGCCGGTTTCCGAAAGGCTCTGGTAACGCGCTGCGTTGGCCTGCGCGAACGAGATTGCCGCCTGATCGGATTGCAGTGCCGCGCGCGCCTGGTCGACGAGCGAGGGCTGCCGCGCGATCTCGGCATCGAAATTCGCCACGGCCGCTTTCGCTGCGGCGACATCGGCCTGCGCGCTCGACAATGCCGCGCGGTAGTCGCGATCGTCGATACGCACCAGCAATTGGCCGGCTTTCACCGACTGGTTGTCGTCGACCAGCACGTCCGAGATCTGCCCGCTGACGCGCGGCGCGACGAGCGTGAAATCGGCTTGCACGTAGGCGTCGTTGGTGGATTCGGTAGTCGGGTTCGCGAAGAGCTTCGTGGAGCCCCACGCCGCGACACCGAGTGCAACGGCAAGCACCGCAATGCGGATTGTCTTCGGATTGGAACGGATAAAGTTTGACATGATAGATACGCCCCTTAGTGGGAAGAGGGAGGCGTATCACTCCACGGCGGGTAGATACGCACGGGTAACACCGGAACAATCAGAAGCAGGACGATGGCGACGCCTGCCATCACGCGGTACAGGTCCGCGGATGTCAGTACCACGGCCTGCTCGTGGAGGCGGTGTGCGAGTTCGTCGAGGCCATGAGCCGCGTCGATGCTCTGGCTCGCGATCAGCGCATGGTTGCCCAGCTGATCGACGAGGACGGTCGAATGAAAGTGTTCGCGCGCGGTGCCCAGGCTTTCTATCAGGCCGGTTGCCGCGGCGGCGGAAAAGGTCTTCAGCGAGTTGAACATCGCCGATGCGAAGGGTCCTTCGGTGGGCGGCAAACCGGTTGTGACGCCCATCAGGATGCCCATGATCAGCATTGGCTGCGCGAGGATCTGCAGCGATTGCAGCAGGTAGAAATTCTGGCGCGTCCAGTCGCTGCTCATGAAGCTGCCCATCAGGCACGTCGCGATCATCAGCGAGATTCCGGTTGCGAGCACCCAGCGGCTATCCACGCGCTTGAGGTTCAGGATGGCAGCGGTCAGCGGCAGCGTGATCAGCAGCGGCACGGCAACCAGCAGCGACAGCGGCGCAGTTTGCAAAGGCCGGTACGAATGAACCTGCGCGAGGTATTGGCTGGGTATCGCCGTGACGCCGACGATCAACGTCACCGCACCCGCAAGCGTCGTCAGGCCATGCGTGAAGTTCCTGCGCGACAGCATCTGGAGCTTGAAGAACGGCAGCGGATGAAACCATTCGTTCACGAAAAACGCCACCAGCAGCAGCGCGCCGCCACCCACCATCACGTAGATGAACGACGAGTTCAGCCAGTCGAGCCGGTCGCCTTGCAGCAGCGCGATCACGAGCATTGCGACGGCTGGAAAGCCGGTGATGAAGCCGGTCCAGTTGAACGAGCGAAGCCGTTCGAGCTTGAGCGGGTCGTCGGGCAGCCCTTGCTGGATCGCCACGCAGCTCAGCAGACCGAGCGGCACGATCTGCCAGAACGCCATGCGCCAGCTCACGAACTCCGTCCACAGCGCGGCGAGCGGTGTGCCGAGCGCCGGCCCGAACGTCGCGGTGAGCGCGTAACCCGCGAGTCCGTACAGCTTCACCTTCGGCGGCAGATAGCGAAGCGCGACGATGATCAGCATCGGCGGCAGACATCCGCCGGCAATGCCCTGCAGCACGCGCAACGTGTACAGCGACGCCACATTCGGCGCGAACGGACACAGCACGCCGAACAGCATCGTCGCGATCACGGCGCCGATCGTAAAGCGCTTCAGCGTGAACGTGATGCCGAACCATGGCGCGAAGACCATCGTCGCGACATTGGCGGCTTCGAACAATGCCGTCAGCCACGTGCCGTCGTCATGCCCGATCGACAGCGCGCCCTGAATGTCGGTCATCGCCTGCGCGGTGACCTGTTCGTTCAGGATGGCCAGCAGGGACGCGAGCAGCATCCCGATCAGGCCGCTGGCAAGACGAAGCGAAAGCGTGGCCTGAGCAGGCGTTCGCGCGGGCGTTTCAGTCGTCAAAGGATGAGCGGTAGACATAGCGGTTGCCCTCACGCGCGAGGCTGAGCCTCTTCGAAGTACTGCGGCGCTTCCCGGCGATCGAACATGCCGTACTCGCGAATCACGCGGATCTGGCGCGCGCGCACATCGCTCGGCAGCGTCGCGCTGCGTGCGAATGTGTCGGCAGCGTTCTGATCGCGCCACGTCGCCACCACGATCACTTCACCGGGCGTCATCAGCGCGTCGAACACGTCCCATGCAACGAGGCTCGATGCGCTTGTGTCGAACCCCAGCGATTTCGCGACGACTTGCGCGCCGGCCTGTTTTACCCATTCGGTTTCGCGCTTCGCATCGAGCAGCATGACCGCAGTGCCGGCGCCCGTTTCGGTCACGTCGAGGCGTTGTTCGAGCAGCACCTGTCCCGCGGGAATCCGCGTATCCGCGACGATCTGGCCAATGCGCAGCCGGTAGTCGGCGAACACCCGATCGCGCGCTGCCTGCTGCACCTTGTGATGCTTCGTCGTGGTGCGCCAGCGGATCAGCGACTTCTCGTCGCGCCAGCTCGACAGCGACAGCGGCCATCCATCGCGCGTCAGGCTCGCATAGCGGGTGTTGTCGACGAACCCGTCGATCTTTTCGAGCTCGGGACGAAGCATCTTCGCCATGCCGAGATAGGCATCGAACTGCTCGGGTATCGGGTTGACTTCAAGCATTGCGGAAAACATGACGGGCGCTTCCTTTTCTGTTGATACGACGTGACGTAAACCTTCGCGGGGCCGGCTGAATTCAGTGCGTTTTCCGCGGTGTTGAACCAGGCCAGGCGGTGAGTGAATTGTCTGTGAGCGGTCGCATTTTCTGAAGCAAAAGCGCGGCGGTTATTGGGCCATTGAATGCGCGAAATTTGCCATTAGATACGGGTGCTGAAACAGTGTTTTCAGCACGGCAGGCAACTGAATCTGATCGCGTCGAACGTGATGAAAAGCGCTGCTTCATAAGCGCATGAAAGCGATCGAAGCTGGCCATTCTTGATGCGTTTCAGGCCATGAGAACGCGCGGCGCATTGCGATGCCTACAATCGCGCCATATGTATGGTCTTGACGAGACAGGAACGGGAAATGGACAAACTGCGCGAGATGGAAGTGTTCGTTGCCATCGTCGATCGGGGCAGCTTCACGGGCGCGGCGGAAAAGCTCGGCATGTCGACACCCGCGGTGTCGCGCGCGCTCAATTCGCTCGAAGCGCGGCTCGGCACGCAGCTGCTTGCGCGCACCACGCGCACGATCCGTCCGACGGATGCGGGTGTGGGTTATCTGGATGCGTGCCGCAAGGTGCTGGACGCGGTCACCGACGCGGAAGCGGACGTCGCGGCCGACCCTCTCAATCCCGTGGGCACGCTGACCATTTCCGCGCCGGTGCTGTTCGGGCAGCGCTTCGTCGCGCCGCTCGTGAACGCGTTTGCGCTGCGCTATCCGGAGATCAGCATCCATGCCGTCTACGCGGATCGCACCACGCGACTGCTCGACGAAGGCGTGGATATCGCGGTTCGCATCGGCCATCTGGGCGATGCTTCGATCTTCGCGATTCCGCTAGGCTTCGTGCGGCGTCAAACGTTCGCAGCGCCCGCCTATCTCGCGACGCATGGCGAACCGGTGCATCCCCGCGACCTGTCGAATCACCGCTGCGTGTCGTTCGCAGGTGTGTCGCATCCGCTCGAGTGGGTGTTCAACGAGAACGGTGCGAGGCTACCGGTGCGGCTACAGCCACGGATGATCGTCGATCTTGCACCTGCCGCGATCCAGGCGGCGCTCGACTGCGTCGGGATCACGCAGTTGCTGTCGTATCAGGCGGCGCCCGAAGTGCTTGCCGGCAGATTGCGGCCGGTGCTGACGGCATTCGAGCCCGAGTCTACGCCGGTGAATCTGCTGCACGTCGAGCGGCGAGGCAGCAGCGGCAAGATCCGTGCATTCGTGGAATTCGTGACCGCGACTTTGCGCGGCAATCCGTATCTTCAAACCGAAGAGGCGACGGCAATGCACAGCTCGCGGTAAGCCGACACCAGCGCATCGAGGCTGAATGCGCGGTTGAGGCCGCTTGGATTCGGCAGCACCCAGACGCGCGCGCCGCCGAAGGTCTCCGGTTGCAGACCCCATTCGATATCGCGTTTGCCGGACATCGCGGCCAGCGCCATCTTGCCGAGGAACGCGACATAGCGCGGCGCATAGTGTTCGATCTTGCGTTCGAATGCCGCGGCGGACGCGGCGATTTCGACGCGCGTGAGTTCGTCCGCGCGTGCCGTTGCGCGCGAGACTGCTGTGGTGAGGCCGCAGCCATAGCGAAGAAACGTGTGGTCGTCTTCAGGGCGAATCTGTTCGCGCGTGAAGCCCGCGAGATGCACGACGCGCCAGAACCGGTTGTTTCGGCCCTCGAAGTGATGGCCCGTCAGCGCCGCGCGCAGGCCCGGATTGATGCCGCAAAACACCAGCGACAAACCCGGCGCGAGGATATCCGGCAGCGGTTGGGATGCAACGGCGACACTCACGGATGCGCGGCGCCTTGCGTAGCCGCTCGCTGGCTTGCGGCGCCGTTGAAGGTCCACGGTGCGGCGCCATCGGTGTCGGCACGAAAGCGTTGCCGATACTGTTTGGGCGTGACGTTCAGACGCCGCGAGAACGTGGTGCGCATCTGCGTTGCGCTGGTGAAGCCGCAATTGAACGCGACGGTTTTCAGCGGCGCATCCGAGTCTTCCAGCAGCTTCCTCGCGGTGTCCACGCGAACCTGTTCGACGAATGCCGACGGCGTGACCTTCGCGTACTTTGCGAACAACCGCGAAAACGTGCGCCGGCTCACGGACACCGCGCTCGCGAGCTGTTCGATCGAGAGGGCATCGGTTATATGTTCGGTCACGTACCGGTGCACCTTGCCGACGATCGGATTTTCGTCCTTGCCGGCGCCGATGTACGGGCTGTATTGCGACTGGCCGCCTTCGCGCTGGATGTACACGACGAGCCGCTTCGCGACGCGCACCGCCATCTCGTGGCCCCAGTCTTCCGCTACGAGCGACAGACACAGATCGATGCCCGCCGTCACACCGGCCGACGTAAACAGCCGGCCGTCGCGGATAAAAATCCTGTCGGGCTCCACGCAGGCATCTGGAAACTCGGCAGCGAGGCGCCCAGCGTCCGCCCAGTGCGTGGTCACTTCGCGGCCGTCGATCAAGCCGGCGTGCCCGAGCAGAAACGCGCCATTGCAGACTGAGCCGAAGCGGCTTGCACCACGCGCCTGATTTTGCAGCCATGCAAGAAACTCGCTCGATGGCTGCGAGTCCGGCAATTGCGGACCGCCTGCCACGAGGATCAGATCGTACTGGGTATCGGCATCGGCATAACCGAAGGGCACCGCAAGCTGCATCCCGTTCGAACAGGTCACGGTGCCGGCGCGGCTTCCCACCAGCGACACTTCGTACCGCTGATGCGCGGGGAGATTGGCATTCGCTTCTGCAAAGACGTCGAGCGGACCCGCGACGTCGAGTGCTTGCGCACCATCGGAGACAACAATGGCGACCTTCATGTCGTGACCTCGATCAGGGTTGCGCAAGCTTGCGGGGTACTACGTTTCGGCATCGCTTCGCGGAGGTTTGATGCAGAACGATCCGCGTCAGCAACGAGAGTGGCCAAGCTTACAGCATCCATCGCATCGCGCGCCCTCCATGGCCGTTAAATGACTTTTGCGTCCGTGTAAAGACTCGGAGCCGTGGCCCAAATTGCACTTCAAATGGCCTGCTAACGCGCCACCTGCAGGTTTCCGCTGGCGCGTCCATTCAATAGACTGGGTTCGAAGGGAATAGCCCGGCACTGAAGCGAAAGCCGGGCTGTTCCTGCAATCGCATCGGCGCTGAATGGTTCGTGCCATGCGCGGATTGGACGCTTGGAGTCACGGCGTATGCGTATCGCAATCATGTTGTATGCGGGATTTCAGCTGCTCGATGTGAGCGGGCCGATGGACGTGTTCCAGGAAGCCAACCGCCTTTACGGCGCGACGTTCTACGAGCAGCAACTCGTCGGACCGTCGCATGGGCCGGTGATGTGCTCGAACGGCACGGCGGTGAGCACGACAGCGAGTCTGCGCGACGCGCGCGCGTCGTTCGATATCGTTGTGGTGCCGGGCGCTCCGCTGGTTGCCGCGGAGCACGAGCATCGCGAACTGGTGGACTGGCTCAGTCGTACGGGACGCAACGCGCGCAAGCTCGCGTCGGTATCGAACGGCGCTTTCCTGGTGGCGCGTGCGGGTCTTGCCGATCATCGCTGGATGATCACGCATGGCCGCGATGCGCAACGTCTTGCCAGCGAATATCCGCTGGTGAACGTGACGACCGATCTGAATTGCCTGAAGGACGGCAACCTCTATTCGTCTGACGGTGTGAGCGCCGGCATTCATCTGGCCTTGACGCTGGTCGAGGAAGACCTCGGCGAGCACGCGGTTCGGCGTATCGCCAGTGCGTTGCTGATGTAACACGTGCCGCACGGCGGCACTTTCTTTTGACCGGCGGCTGACGCAGTCAGCGCCAGTTTCGACACGAGTCACTCATGACCCAGAATCCAGACCTCGCTTCACCCATGCTTTCGACGCAACCCGATGCCGGCGAAACCCTGTCAGGCGCCGACATCATTCTGCGCGTGCTGGCGGAACAGGGTGTCGATACGCTGTTCGGCTACAGCGGCGGCGCGATCCTGCCCACTTACGATGCCGTGTTCCGTTTCAACGAAACGCAGGCGGCGCATCGCGAGCGGCAGATCCGCTTCGTGGTGCCTTCGAACGAACAGTCGGCGGGTTTCATGGCCGCGGGCTATGCGCGGGCCAGCGGAAAAGTGGGCGTATTCATGGTGACGTCCGGTCCGGGTGCGACCAACGCGGTGACGCCGATCGCCGACTGCAATGGCGATTCGATCCCCGTCGTGCTGATATGCGGACAGGTGCCGCGCGCGGCGGTCGGCTCCGATGCGTTTCAGGAAGCGCCGGTTTTCAACATCATGTCCGCGTGCGCGAAGCAGGTTTTCCTCGTGACCGATCCGGAAAAACTCGAGCAGACGCTGCGCACCGCGTTCGAGATCGCGCGTACGGGCCGACCCGGTCCGGTCGTCGTGGACGTACCGAAGGATATCCAGAACTGGACCGGACGCTACCGCGGCGAAGGGACGTTGCAGTTTCGCGGCTATTCGGAACGCCTGCGAACGGCAGCGAACGGCACGCGTCTCGACGACCGCAAGCGGGCTGTATTCTTCGAGCTGCTTCGGCAAAGCCGGCGGCCGTTGCTGTATGTGGGCGGCGGTGTAATCGCAGGTGGCGCAAGCGCCGAGCTGCGCGAATTCGCCGAGCGTTACCGGATTCCCGTCGTGACCACGCTGATGGGCCTGGGCGCGATCTCCGCGAAACACGAGCTGTGGCTCGGCATGCTGGGCATGCACGGCATGGCCTCGGCGAACTATGCGGTCGAAGACTGCGACTTCCTGATCGCGGTCGGCGCGCGATTCGACGACCGGGTTGCGGGCGGCCGTCCCGAAGCATTCGCACGCGGCGCGACGCACGTCGCGCATATCGACATCGACGAGGCAGAGATCGACAAGGTCAAACGCACGCACTGGAGTCACGTCGGCGATGCGAAAGCGACGTTGCGAGCACTGCTGGACGATCGCGCCGCAGTGCCATCGCCTGCGGGCTGGATCGAGCACGCGATGGATCTCAAGCGGCGTTACGCGATGAACTACGATCGGCATGGCGCCGCGATCCAGCCGCAGTTCGTGATCGAGAAGTTGAGCGAGATCACCGGCGGGCGTGCGATCGTCACTACAGGTGTCGGCCAGCATCAGATGTGGGTCGCGCAATTTTATGCGTTCACCGAATCGCGCAGCCTGCTGACGTCGGGCAGCATGGGAACGATGGGCTTTGGCCTGCCCGCCGCGATCGGCGCGCAGCTGGCAAGGCCGGACGCGCTCGTGATCGACATCGATGGCGACGGCAGCATCCGGATGAATGCCGGCGAGCTGGAAACAGCGAGCACGTACGGCGTGCCGGTCAAGGTGCTGCTGCTCAACAATCGCGGCGACGGCATGATCCGGCAGTGGCAGCGCCTCTTTTACGAAGGACGTACGTTCGTGAGCGACAAGTCGCTGCATAGCAAGGACTTCGTGATGGCGGCGCGGGCGGACGGCTTCGAATTTGCACGACGTGTGGAAGCGGTGGACGAGCTGGAGGTGCAGCTCGCGGCATTCGTGAAATTCGAGGGGCCTGCGTTCCTCGAAGTGATGATCGACCAGAACGCCGACGTGTTCCCGATGGTGGGACCGGGCCAGAGTTACGCGAACATGATCACCGGGCCCTTCATTCCATCGCGCACCGGTGCGGATCCGGACCGTCGCGACGACGGGCGTCCATTCGTGGCGGACATGTTCTAGCCATGCTGGATTCCGCTCACTCCTTTCCAGCCGAGCCGAACGTCGCGATCGACGAAGACCGGATTCACAAGGCGCTCGCGAACCCGTTCCGCCGAAAGATCCTCGCATGGCTGAAGACGCCGCACGAGACGTTTGCGCAAGGGCACATCGATTTTCGTCATGGCGTACCGGTCAACGCGATTCAGGCGCGCTGCGGCTTGTCGCAGTCCACGGTATCCGCGCATATCTCGACGTTGCTCGGGGCCGGGCTGGTCGTGTCCACGCGGGTGGGGCAGTGGATCCTGCTGTCCCGCAACGAAGCGGTGATCGCCGCTTTTGCGTCGCAGATCGGTTCACGGCTTTAGTTGGCGCTCTGATTGCGCGCGGCGCGGGCGCAAATTGCCCGGCCTCTGCCTGCAATTCATCCTATGCTTGAATGTCCCGGCGAGCGTCGGGCGATTGCCATGCGCAATCTTCACATCGAGGGACGTGCAAGGCTGACGTATTGCGGCGCGAGATCGCGCGGAGGCGCAGTCATGAATCTGTCTTCCGGTTTTCAGCTTCGAAAGATGCCACTGCGTCACGGCAGCGGCGCGATGCCCGCGATCGGATTCGGTACGCTGATTCCCGATGCCGCCACGACGCTGAGCGCGACCCGGGACGCGCTCGAAACCGGCTTTCGCCACTTCGATTGTGCCGAGCGCTATCGGAACGAGCGTGAGGTCGGCGAGGCATTGCATGCGGGACTCGCTGCGAACGGTATCGCGCGCGAAAGCATTTTCGTGACCACCAAGCTGTGGAATTCGAATCATCGGCCGGAGCGGGTTGGCCTGGCTTTCGACGCAAGCCTTGAAAGACTACGGCTCGACTATCTGGATCTGTATCTGATGCACACGCCGTTCGCGTTCAAGCCGGGAGAAGACCAGGACCCGCGCGATGCAGCAGGCAATGTGATCTACGACGATGGCGTAACGTTGCTCGACACGTGGCAGGCGATGGAAGCGCTCGTGGACGCAGGGCGTTGCCGCGCGATTGGACTGTCCGACATCGGCCTCGAGGAACTCCGGCCGCTTTGCGAAGCGGCGCGAATCAAGCCGGCTTCGGTGCAGGTCGAGTCGCATCCGTATCTGCCGGAAACCGAGCTGCTGGAATTCTGCAACGAGCAAGGGATCGTGTTTCTGGCGTTTGCGCCATTGGGTCATGGCATACGGCCAGGACCGCTCGAAGATCCGGTCGTTCTGCAGGTTGCGTCGAGCACCGGCAAGACGCCGGCGCAGGTGCTGCTCGCGTGGGCGGTACAGCGCGGCACCGCGGTGCTGACCACGGCGAAGACCGCGGCGCGCGCTAAAGAGAATTTCGACGTGTCGCCGCTGCCGCAACACGCATTCGATGCGATCGACCGCATCGAGACAAGGCAGCGGTACAACGAAGTGGTGAAAACGGGCACACCGGGTTTCATTCCGCGCAGAACGTAGCGTCAATCGTTGGACGAATGCACCGGCGCCGAGGTGAAAGCATCGGCACCGGCGCCGGGGCTACGCTCAGTGCGCGCGGCTTAGTGGCCTGCGCTCTGGCCGCCATCCACGTGCAGGATTTCGCCGGTCACGAACGGCGCGTCGTCGAGGTACAGCACCGCGTTCGCGATGTCGCTCATCTCGCCCATGTGGCCGACCGGATGCAGCGCGTCGAGCGTGGCGTGCGACTCCTTCGGATGCATCGGCGACTTGATGATGCCGGGCGACACGGCGTTGGCGCGAATGCCGCGCTTCGCGTATTCGATCGCGAGCGATTTCGTCGCGGCGGCGAGGCCGCCCTTGGTCAGCGATGCGAGCACCGACGGCACGCCGTCGATCGGATGGTCGACGAGGCTCGTCGTAATGTTGACCACATGTCCGCTGCCTTGCTTTTCCATTTGCGCGACCGCGCGCTGCGTGATGTGGAAGAACCCGGCCACGTTCACGGCCATCACGGACGCGTAATCTTCGGCGGTATAGGCAGTGAACGGCTTGGCGATGAAAATGCCCGCGTTGTTGATGAGCGTATCGATCCGGCCGAAGCGCTCGAGTGCTTCGGTGGCTACGCGCCGCGCGGTTTCAGGGTTGCTGATGTCGCCGGCGACGGTCGCGATATCCGGATCGTCGGACGGCTGGATCGAACGGGCGGTGGCAACGACGCGGTAATCGCGGTTGCGGAATGCCTTGACGATTTCCGCGCCGATGCCTTGCGATGCGCCGGTAACGATGACGACTTTGCGATCTTGACTCATGATGGGTGACTCCGTGTTGATTGATGGGCTCTGGTAAGCGAATCGGAACGTCGGTTCCGATGGACATCAATGTAGGCGAGTCGGGCTGAAAATCGCAGTCACGGCGCGTACCAACAGTCTTGCGTTGGCGTCATTAATCGACTCGCTCGACGTGCTATCGAGCCGGCTCGATCTGCGCGATGACGACGAGTATCACGGTGGCATTCGCCGGCAACTGCGAATGCGAGAACGCCGAGCGCGCGTGCCCGGCCTTCTCGCCGAGCGCTTTGGCGAAGAGTTCGGACGCGGCGTCGAGCACGGCGGGCTGGTCGTAGAATCCGTCTATGCAACTCACGTGGCCCTCAACCCGGACGATGTGATGCAGCCGTTCGAATCCGCCCAGATGCCGCTTGATCTGCGCAAGCACGTTGAGGGCGGTGAGCTGGGCGGCGTGCTTGCCGTCCTCCGTGGTGCGCTGTTCGCCGACGCGGCCGGTGTACACCAGCTTGCCGTTGACGAGCGGCACCTGGCCGGAGATGAACAGCAGGTTGCCCGCTTCGCTGACAGCGGTGTAGCTGCCAAGCGGTTGCGGCGGTGCGGGGAGGGTGAAGCCGAGATCGGCGAGTTTCTGTTCGACGGTCATGAAATTCTCCTTGCGAGTGTCGTCGTGGTGTGTGTGAACGAGGCTGCGATATCCGGTATCGACCCGCAGACCTGTCACTCACTGTAGTCATGGCGCCGCAGCGGATAAATGCTGTCGGCGCAAATCTTCTGGGACGTGGTGTAACGAACGGGAGACACGATGCAACGAAAATTCGACGACCTGTTGCTGGGCAGCATCGAGCTCTTCTGTCTGGCGGCGGAACTGGGCAGCTTCACGCTGGCAGCAAACTCGGCGAGCGTGACGCCGGCCGCGGTCAGCCGTTCCGTATCGCGGCTGGAAGAACGTCTTGGCGTGCGCCTCTTCGTGCGGACCACGCGGCAGATCCGGCTGACCGACTCGGGCCGGCGCTATTTCGAGCAGTGCCGCGATGCGCTGTCGCAACTCGTCGACGCCGAGCGCGAAGTGACCGGGCAGCAGACCACGCCGGCGGGCGTGCTCCGGGTCAGCATGCCGACGCCGTATGGCCACTACCGGCTACTGCCGATGTTGCCTGCGTTTCGCGAACGCTATCCGGAGGTGACGATCGACGCGCACCTGAGCAACCGCAACATCGACTTCGCCGAACAGGGCTTCGATCTGGCCATTCGGGGCAAAGCGCCCGACGATTCGAGCCTGGTCGCTCGCAAGCTGGAGGATGCGGAGATGGTGGTGGTGGCGACGCCCGGCTACCTGAGACGTGCTGGCACGCCGAAGACCGTAGAAGACCTTCAGTCGCACGAATGCATCCAGTTCGAGCTGCCGAGCAGCGGGCGGAATCTCGCGTGGACGTTTCTCGATGAAACGGGCGAAACCGATGTGTTGACGCACGGATCGTATGGCACGTCGGGCGATGCGCTGGCCGGCGTCACGCTTGCGCGCAGCGGCGCGGGGCTGTTTCAGACCTACCGCTTCATCGTCGAGAACGATCTGCGAGAAGGCCGGCTGGTGGAAGTGCTGAAAGACCGCGGCGGGTGTTCGCGGCCATTCATTCTGCTGTATCCGCACGCACGGTATCTGTCGTTGCGTGTGCGGGTGTTCGTGGATTTTCTGGTCGAGCAGCTCGGGCAGAAGCCGGTGCGTCGTGGCCGGGGCGCGCCGATTGTCGTGCCCGAACGCCGTGTGTGAAGCGCATGAGGTTCGCGCGCTAAGCCTTCGCACGCTGCACTATTGAGGTTTACTTAATCCATGACAACCGACCTTCAGTTCGCGCGTTATAAGGTCAGTACCTTGATCGGAGGAACGGTTCATGGCCAAGATGGA
>NZ_QQOA01000045.1 GCF_003443895.1 Paraburkholderia phosphatilytica
CGAGACGAGCGTGCCGATATAGCCGCCATCGGTTGCCGATTTCCGGATCTGCGCGACGATTGCCGGCGTCAGCTGCGGCGGCGTGATCGTGCCGTCAATCACAGGATCGGCGCGAAAACCGTCTTCGGTGATCTCGTTGACGAACGCGTTCGGCGTCCACAGCGACTGCACGCCCTGCCGGTCGACGTTGGGCAGAAACATCACCGCCTGGGTCGCCTTGTAGAGCCGCGTCAGCCCCTCAGGCGTCCAGATGCTGCCGTTGCGCGCACGCACCACCACGGTAATGCGGTTCGCGCCGAACAGGTCGTTGCGGTACTGCTGGAAGGTCTTGATGTACTCGTGGCCGATCGGCATCTGCTTCTCGAAGCCGGCCTCCATACGCAACTGCACGGCGAACACGGCCATGACCGCGGTGAAGATGCCGATCGCGGCCAGCACGATCGCACGATGCCCGAAGAAGAGTTTCTCGAGACTGATGACAAAGCGATTCAACACGGCGCTATCCTTCAAGTAGATCGGCGGTGCGCATCAGTGCGCACCGCCTTGCTGCACTTGCGGCACTAGAAATTGCGCGTCGCGAACATGCCCACGAAATTCCGGTCCGCGTAAGGCTGCCCGACGGTCTGGTGACCGCCGAAGAACGCCGTGAAGTTGATGCCCGCCTGCCAGACCGTCGGGTTCTGGTTGAACAGCACGTAGAAGTTCAGTGACTTCGCGCCCTGCAGGTAGTTGGCCGTGAAGGTCGGCGTATAGCCGTACAGCGCATCGGCGAAGGTGATGCCCGGCGTCACCTGCCAGCCAGGAATCACCGTGCCGTCGTAGGTCCAGTTGAAGTCGACGGTCGCGCCCACCGAGCTCGCGGTCCCTTGCGCCTCGGCGATCGGATAGCCAAGGCCCGAGCTGTTGTTCAGCCACGCGTAGTAGCCCGCGGCAGGCACCTGCGTGACGCTCTGGCCGTTGACCGTGCGCGTCACGCCGCTCGAACTCAGGCCCGGGTAGTAGATCCACGTCAGTTCGGCCGTCAGCACCGCGAGATCGGCGTGCAGCAGCTTCAGGAACGGATACTGGCTTTGCGTGAGGTTCAACTGCCCGTTGATGTCGTACTGGAATTTCTTCCGGTCCACCCACTGCTGGCAATCGACACCCGACACACCGTTCGTGTTCGCATCGAGCGCACCGCCTGCGCCGTAGCAGCTCGACAGCGCCACGGCGTCGCGCGGCCGGTACGACAGCTCCGTGCCGATCGCCCAGTCGCCGAGGCCGAAATTCGCGCTGGCGCCGAACAGCTGCCGGTTCTGCAGATACGAAAACTGGTTCGAACCATTGGCCAGCGTCGACAGCACCGGCGACTTGTCCGTGTAGTTTTCGTAGTAGAAGCCGAAATTCACATCGAGGTTCTTCGGCCGGTAATTGAGCTTGAGACCGAATTCCGGCTTGAACTCGCTCGGCAGCCGGGTCGACACCGGAATGCCGAGCGAGTTGTACGGCGACCCCGCAAACTGCCCGTTCACGAGGCCCTGATTGATGCCCGACAGCGTGGCGGAATTGCCCGAACTGGCGCCCGCGATAGTGCCGGCATCCACGCCGGCCACGTTGAAGTTGTTCGTGCTCACCGTATACGGCACGGCGCCGCGCCCGAAATTGTTGCTCACCGACCAGTACGAGCCGACCGGCGGATAGCGGTTGCCGTTCCATTGAAACTGGTAGTAGCCCTCGGTGCTGAGGCCGCTTCCGAGCCCGGCCGCGAAACTCAGCATCGGCGCGGGTAACAGCGCCTGCTTGAGCTGCGTGCCCGGAATCAGCAGCTTCTGCACATCGACCGAGTTCGTCGCGTTGATGCCGTTCGTCGCGAAGTAGCTCTCGCCCCAGTTGATGACCTGATTGCCGAGCCGCACGTGCGCCGGTTCGCCGCCGATGTTGAAGTCCTTCTCGCCCCACAGATCGAGCAGCTGCGCGTTGTAGACCACCTGCGCCGACGCCGTGCTGGACAGCGGCGTGCGCGCGGTATCGCCGGCGAGGAAGTCGTACATGCCGGTGCCGCGGATCATGAACTTGTAGCCTTCGCTCGGCATCGTCAGCAGCAGCTCGCTGGTCGCGCTCAGATACGTACTGAACGGTTGCCCCTTCCGGTAGTTCAGGTCGCCCATGTCGCCGCCGCCCCACTGATTGACGTTGGCCGCGTCGCCACAGCCGTAGGCGTTCGGGTCGCCCGTCAGCGAACAGCTCGGACTCTTGGTGCGGATGCCGGCACCCGCTGTGAGATTCGATACCCACGAGCCGTTGAGATCGCCCAACCCCGTCGAAAAGTCGTAGCCCCAGGCGCTCGACGACGCGGCACCCAGTACGGCCAGCGACAGCGATACCGACTTGCTAACCCCTTTTGTTTTCATCTGGAATCCTTCACATTGTCGTCACACCGGGCGCGCGTCTCGCCGCGCGCCACGCCTGCATGGCCAGCTTCAGCGTTCGCTGATCGAGCGCAGGTTTTCCGAGGAGTAGTAGTTGGCCGAAAAACGCGGATCGCTCGAGCTCTCGAAGTAGTGCACGTCCTTGCCGGCGCCGATCACGGTCTGGTCGTCCACATAGCGGCCGTTGAGCAGGTTGTATTGCGCGAACGGCTCGATGTCGCAGGTGCCGCCCAGTTCCCAGATCGGAATCGGGTAGCCTTCCTTGGTCTTCCAGAGCTTGCCTTGCGCGTCGTAGTCTTCGCCGACCAGCGCGAGGTACGTGTCTTCGTCGAGGTACAGCACCTTCTTCTGCGACACGTGCCGCATGTTCGACTTCAGCGCCGCCTCGAGCACGTAGACGCGATGCAGCTCATATCGCCGTGCCGAAGGATCGACCTGGTCGTTCTTGAAGACGTCGCTGGTAGACTTCCTGAAGTCGTACATCGCGAAATCGTTGTACGGCACGTACAGTTCCTTCTTGCCGACCAGCTTCCAGTCGAACCGGTCGATGTCGCCGTTGAAGAGCCAGGGTTCGTCCACCGTGTACTGGTTTTCGAAGCCGATCTGCGGCGCGTCGTAGTTGTAGGACGGCATGCGGCGCACGCGGCGCTGGCCCGGGAAGTAGTAGTACGCTTCGGCCTGGTTGTCCGCGAAATGGAAGGTCTGCACCACCGCCTGGCCCGCCATCGCCGCCGGCGAGTCGTAGCCGTAGTAGATCGAGAACAGCGGATCCTTCGCGCCGAGCGTATTGGCGCCCTTCGCGCCCCACGGGAAATACAGCGTCTGGCGGCTCGTTACCGAAATCCAGTCGGTGCTGCCCGGGCGAGGCGACACCATCGTGTAGACCTTGTCCCACTCGGCGCCGACGCCGCGATAGCGCGTCAGATAATTCCAGATCGCCTGCTGCCCGCTTTTGGCTCCGGGGAACGGCAGACCGGGCAGCACCGCGCTTTGCAGGTGATCGCCGGTCGGATCGAGTTTCGCGCCCTCGGCATTCTTCTTGATGTTCTCCTGCACCCAGTCCGGATAGCCGCAATCGCGGTGGGTGGGATAGACGTCCATCCGGTAACCCTTGACCTGCTTGAAGAGCGCGATCTGGCCGGGCGAGAGCTTGTCCGTGTACTTGTCCACGTTCGACGCGTCGATCGAGAAGAGCGGCTTTTCGTTCTTGTACTTCCAGTAGTCGCCGCGGAACTTGCCGTAGCTCCAGCCCGCCTGCGGCGCATCGCGGCCCGCGAAGGCCGGAATCGCGCCGTCGGCACTCGCAGCGCCTTCCGCGCCGGTCGCCGTCGGCGAGCCCGACGATTGGGCGAGCACTCCGGCAGCGATCGCAGTCAGTGCCGCAAGGACACCCGCTCTAGCCAGTCGTTTCATCTCCAACTCCTTCATCGCACGTTTCGTTATGGATTCCGAATTAAACAGGTGTGACAAAGATCGCAGATCTGCTTCCTGTCATGCGCCTGGTTCGTTGGTGGAAATCTAGAGGTAACAAAAAGAACGCTTTAGCCGAAATTGGCAAACGGCATCGGCGAACGGCGGGTGAATACCCGAGTCGGGCGGCCAGCGGACACTGCAGGCAAAAAGAAAGCCCTTGCGATCCGCTCAGGACCGCAAGGGCGCGAGGATGCCGCGTTGCGAACCGCGGCAGTCTTTACGGACTGAAAGGCACTTTCTCGAAACCGGCAGCGAGGCCCTGCACGAGCGCGTCGATCTGCTCGCGCTGGATCACGAGCGGCGGCGACAGAATGATCTTGGTGCCGACCGGCCGCACGATCACGCCGGCTTCACGCGCGACTTCCGCGACGGCCTGCGCGTAGCCGGACGCGGGATCGACCGGTTCGCGCGTCGCGCGGTCGGCGACGAGGTCGAGCGCCACCATCAGCCCCTTGCCGCGCACTTCGCCGACTGCCTCGAAGCGCGCGGGGAAGTCCCGCAACTGCTCGAGCAGATAGCTGCCCTGGCGTTTCGCATTGCCAGGCAGGTCTTCGTCGACGACGATCTTCAGGTTCGCCAGCGCCGCCGCGCACGCCACCGGATGGCCCGCATACGTATAGCCGTGCATGATCGCGCCGGAAAAATCGCTGTTGTTCGCGAACGCCGCCTCGATGCGCGCATTGACGGTCGTGGCGCCGAGCGGCACATAACCGGACGAGATGCCTTTCGCGAGGCACATGATGTCGGGCTTCACGCCCCAGCCCCGGCTGCCGAACAGGTCGCCCGAACGGCCGAAGCCGGTCACGATTTCGTCCGCGATCAACAGCACGCCGTATCGATCGCAGACCTCGCGCACGAGCGGCCAGTAGTTCGCGGGCGGCACGATGACGCCGCCCGCACCCTGAATCGGCTCGGCAATGAATGCCGCGACCGTATCGGGGCTCTGGAACACGATCTCGCGCTCCAGCAGCATCGCGCAGATGCGGCCCAGTTCCTCCGGGTCCTGCGTGAACGGATTGCGATAGAGCCACGGTGTCTCGACGTGAAAGCAGCCAGGAAGGTTCGGTTCGTAGTTGCGCCGGAACACCGTGTTGCCGTTCACCGACGCGCCGCCAAAGTGCGTGCCGTGATAGCCCTGTTTCAGCGAAATGAACTTGGTGCGATCCGGCTGTCCTTCGAGGCGCCAGTATTGGCGTGCGAGCTTCAGCGCGGTTTCGACCGCATCCGAGCCGCCCGAGCTGTACACGACGCGCCGCATCCCCTCCTGTTCGAGCAGACCGGTCAGCACCGACGACAGCTCTTCGGCGCGTGGATGCGAAATGCCGTCGAAGAGCTGGAAATATTCGAGCTCGTCCAGCTGCTTCGTGATCGCTTCCTTCACTTCGCGCCGGTTGTGGCCCACGTTCACATTCCACAACCCCGCCACACCGTCGACGAGCTTGCGGCCGCGGTCGTCGAACACATGGCAGCCGTCGCCGCGCACGATCCGGATCGGTTCGCGCGCCTTCATCTCGTTCGGATGCAGCATTGGATGCCAGAAGCGGGACTCCTGGTAACTCATCGTGACCTCCTTCGTTCGAAACATTCGCGGCACCGCGCCCTGCGATTCACTGCTTCGGGGCTGCGGCGTCGCACGATCAATGCGCGATACAGACCGACTTCAGCTCGGTGAAGCCATCGATCGCCTGGCGGCCGAACTCGCGGCCGATGCCGGACTGCTTGAAACCGCCGAACGGCATGCCCGGATCGAGCGGAATATGGCAATTCACCCACACGGTGCCCGCCTGGATCTCGGGAATCAGGTTGAGCGCGGCCTTCAGGTCGTTGGTCCAGAGGCTGGCCGTGAGACCGTACGGTGTATCGTTCGCCATCCTGATCGCATCGGCGGTGTCGTCGAACGGAATCGCGACGAGCACCGGGCCGAAGATTTCCTCGCGAGCCACGGTGGCGTCCTGGGCGACGCCGGTGATCACGGCCGGCTTCACGTAGTAGCCGTCGCGATCCGGCGTGTCGCCGCCGCATAGCAGCGTCGCGCCTTCGGCACGGCCGCGGGCGATGCTGGCCGCGACGGCGTCGCGATGCCGCGCGGACACGAGCGGGTTGATCTGCGCGGCGGGATCGAGTCCCGGTCCGAGCGTCATCGAACCCGCCGCCGCGGCGAGCGCGTCGGTGATCTGCGCGAAGCGGCTGCGATGCACGTAGAGACGCGATGCCGCGGCGCACACCTGCCCCTGGTTGAAGAACGCGCCGGCCAGCACGCCCTGCACGACCTGGTCGGCGTCGACGTCGTCCAGCATCACGATCGGATTCTTGCCGCCGAGTTCGAGCGAGAAACGCGTCATGTTCTGCACGGCCGCGGTGCCGACGAGCTTGCCGGTGCGCGTCGAACCGGTGAACGAGATCTTGCTGACGACCGGATGCCGGACCAGCGCGTCGCCCGCAACGGCGCCGCCCGTCACGACGTTGAACACGCCCGGCGGCACGCCCGCTTCGCTCGCCACCCGCGCGAGCAGCAACGCTGTGAGCGGCGTTTCGGGCGACGGCTTGATCACGATCGAGCAGCCGCTCGCGAGCGCCGGAATCAGTTTCCAGACGGCGATCATCAGCGGGAAATTCCACGGCACGATGCCCGCGACCACGCCGACCGGCTCGCGCCGCGTGTACGCGGTAAAGCGTGCGCCGGGCGGAAACGGGATCGACACGTCCATCGTCTCGCCGGTGATCTTGGTCGCCCAGCCCGCCATATAGCGGATGTATTCGACCGTCGCGCCAACCTCGACCGCACGCGCGATATTGATCGACTTGCCCTGATTGAGCGTTTCCAGCTGGGCGAACGTTTCGCCGTTCGCCTCGAGCGCATCGGCGAGCTTCAGCAGGATCCGCTCGCGATCCGCGGGCCTCAGCTTGCGCCACACGCCGCTTTCGAACGCGCGCGCGGCGCTGCTGACGGCGGCATCGACATCCGCGGCATTCGCATCGATCACCTGCGCGATGCGGGTGCCGGTCGCCGGGCCGAACACGTCGAGCCGCGCCGACGATTGCCCGGCATGCCAGCCGCCATCGATAAAGAGACCATGTTCGCGCGCCACGAAAGACGCGACCTCGTCGCTGATCGCGACCATTCCACTGCCCTGGCTTTCCATATGCTCCTCGCTCTCCTCGTGCCGCCTTCGTTCGGGAGAACGTGGCGGTGCCAGGACATCATAGAAAGCACAGGAGCGGCGCCGTTAGCCCAAATCGGCACATCTGCGGGATGCATGGAAACGCCTGCGGGTCCGCGGGTTCATGCGTCCCGCGCAGGACTGCGGACAGGTGACAAAACGGGTTCAGGCCGTTGCAGGGATCGGAAAGAGAAGCCTAGTGAAACGTCGAGCGCAGGGACGCGCCGGAGGTTTCGAAACGCTTCGTATCGGAGGGCAGCTCGCCGAACAGCGACTTGTAGTCCGCGGTGAAGTGGCTCAGGTGAAAGAAGCCGAAGCGCGCGGCCGCGTCGCCGATCGACAGCGCCGCGCGCGTCGAGGTCATCAACGCGCGGCGCACCTCCGACAGGCGAATGGCGCGCAGATAACCCAGTGGCGTCGTATTCGCGACGCGCTGGAAGCTGTTCTGCAACGTACGGCGGCTCACGCGCAGCATGCGGCACAGATCGAGCACGGTGACCGGCTCGGTGCCGCCCGCCAGCACGATCTCGCGGCTCTTGCGCACGAGATCGCAACTCACCGCGTCGGTCAGGTCCGCCTTGCGGTCGGACGCGTCGTCGGTCAGCACGTCGAGCAGAATGCCGAGCATCGTATGCCGGAACATCTTCTGCGCGTGCAGCGACTCGAACATGGCCTCGTTCTGCGTCGCCGCGCCGAACGCATCGCCGAGACGTCTGACCGCGTTCGCATAGCACAGCGGATCGGTCGCCAACGGACGTCCACGGCAGCGCTGCGTGGACCACGCGAGCTGCATGCACTCGACCAGTTCGGCGAGTTCGTCGGCATCGAAGGTCAGGATCAGCGTGTCCATGCCTTCGGCGACATGAAACACGAAGTCCTCGCGGCTCGCGAGCGCATGCAGCGAGTTCTGCTCGAACCTGCGCCCTTGCAGCGTCGCGTCACCGGGCACGTGCAGCGGAACCGCGAAGCTCACCCCGCCGACGGGCGCGGCGCCGTATTGCGCGACGCGCTGATTGAAGACCTCGCGGAACACGTGCAGGCGATCGACGACGACCTGCGTCAGCAGGCATTGAATCCGGCCGGACGTAATCTGATAGTAAGACTGATCCCAGCCCGCCAGCGCATTCGCGTGGAGTTGAGCATCGTCGAACTGGGCGATCTGAACCGCCATCCCGAACCACCGTTGACAGGGCTCGCGCGCCATATCGGCACACGTCGCCAGTAAATGGAGCCGTCGAACGCGCGCACCTGCCGGCAGTGCACCGGCTCTGTGCGAACACGCGGACCCTTCAGCATAACGACCGCTGCTGGACGACAGCGTGCAATATCTGCGCCGGGTCGCCTATCGGGATTAATCCGGTTCCGCGGCTCCGCGGTGGGTGAACCAGGCGATGCGATGCGCTGCCGCGCCTTCAACGATGCGAGCGGTCGGTGTCGTGATCGCGATGGCTCTCAGACAAGCGCCGCCTTGTACGAAGCAGCCAGCTCCGCGGCCGCGCGGCTCAGCAACCCGGTATCGCTGCCGACCGCGACGAAGGTCGCGCCCGCCGCGAGATAGTCTTCGGCGATCGGCCGGTCGGCCGCTAGCACACCCGCCGCTTTTCCCGCGGCCCGCACCGCGCGGATACCCGCGCAGATCGCTTCGCGCACCGCCGCTTCGCCGGGCCTGCCGAGATACCCCATCGACGCACTCAGATCCGCCGGCCCGAAAAACACGCCGTCGATGCCGTCGACCCGCGCGATCTCCGCGAGATTCGACATCGCCGAGACCGTCTCGACCTGCACGAGCACGCAGAGTTCGTCCGCCGCGTTCTGCAGATAGCCCGGCACGCGGTTCCAGCGCGACGCGCGCGCTAGCGCGCTGCCCACACCGCGAATGCCGTGCGGCGGGTAACGCGTCGCGGCGACCGCTTCCGCGGCCTGCTCCACGGTGTCGATCATCGGCAGCAGCAGCGTCTGCACGCCGATGTCCAGCAGCTGCTTGACGATCGCGGGGTCGCTGCGCACCGGGCGTACGACCGGATGAGTCGGATAGGCGGCGACAGCCTGCAGTTGCGCGAGCGTGCTGCGCACGTCGTTGGGTGCGTGCTCGTTGTCGATCAGCAGCCAGTCGAAGCCGGTGGTCGCGAGCACTTCAGTCACATAGGCATCGGCCAGCGCGGCCCACAGACCGATCTGCGGTGTACCCGCGGCGAGTGCGCGTTTGAATGCGTTGTGCGGAGCGGACATGGCAATCACTCAGATGAAGTTCAACGCGATCCCGCCGAGCGGACCGTAGTCGACATGGAAGGTATCGCCGGCACGCGCGGCGATCGGACTCGTGAACGAACCACTCAGGATCACGTCGTTCGCGTTCAGGCTTTCGTCGTACGGCGCGATCTTGTTCGCGAGCCACGCGACGCCCGTCGCTGGGTGGTTCAGCACCGCGGCCGCCAGCCCGCTCTCCTCGACCGCGCCGTTCCGGTACAGCAGCGCGCCGACCCAGCGCAGATCGACGTCGAGCGGCCGTACCGGCCGACCGCCGAGCACCACGCCCGCATTTGCCGCGAAATCGGAGATCGTGTCGAACACCTTGCGGGGCGCCTTCGTTTCACGATCGAACTGCTCGATGCGCGCGTCGATGATCTCGATCGCGGGCGTCACGTAGGCGGTCGCATCGAGCACGTCGAACAGCGTGACGCCCGGCCCCTTCAGCGGCCTGCCCAGCACGAACGCCA
Source organism: Paraburkholderia phosphatilytica (assembly GCF_003443895.1). Lineage (GTDB taxonomy): Bacteria > Pseudomonadota > Gammaproteobacteria > Burkholderiales > Burkholderiaceae > Paraburkholderia > Paraburkholderia phosphatilytica. Next base: position 9,760 of record NZ_QQOA01000045.1, read on the forward strand.
GCTCGACCTCGACGCGCGGTGCGATGAAACGGTCGGCGCGGATATCCTGTCCGGCTTCGATGAACATGCTATCGAGCAGCGGCGCGTAATCGGGCTCGTCGATCTGCGACGAGCGCTGCATCGCGCGCGAGGTCAGGCCGATCTTGCGGCCCTTGATCACGCGGCCTTCCGCGAGCTTGAGCTTCACCCACTCGCGCTGGATCGCATAGCCATCCTGAATGGTCATCTCCGGATAGGCCGCCGAGAAATGCCGCAGCTGCGTGCGGGTCTTCTCCGCCTGATCGAGCTGCGCCGCGAGTTCGCGAATGGTCTTCTGGTCCAGCATGTTCACTCTCCCTGAAGCGCCCGCGACTTCAGCCGCGCGTGAAGACTGTTGTGCTTCCACGTACCGGCCTCGCTGAATTCGTTGATTTCGAGCGACAGCGCCAGCCCCTGTTGCTCGAACTCAAGTTCGAAGTGCTGTTTGATGATGCCGAACAGCGCGTCGCCCGTCGCTTTCTTGACCGCGTCCGACCGGCCTGCGCCGATCTTCAGGTTCGCGTGCAGGAATGCGGCGTCGGGACGCCCGTCGGCGACGCAGAACTGCTCGCAGCGCAGCGCGCGCACGCGGATACCGCCGGTCGGATAGACCCGTTCGTTGCCATTACGCTGCGCATCGAGGCTGCCCGCAAGCTTCGCGCACAGTTCGCCGATGCTGCGGTCGCCGGCGAGATTCGCGCTGTATTCAAGTGTCAGGTGCGGCACATCGGCTCCTTGTCGGTCGGTCAGGCGGGCAGCGGCATCACGGGGAAGATCGCATTGATCTGCCCCGTGCCGGAGCTGCCGAAATACGGCGTGACGACTTCGGCCTTGCCGGCGTAACGATCCCAGCCGAGCGCGCCCAGCAGCATCGCGGTGTCGTGCATGCCGCCTTCGCCCCAGCACTTCTCGTTGTAGAGCGGCAGCATCTTGCAGAAGGTCGACCAGTCGCCCTTTTCCCACAACGACACGACATGACGGTCGGTCTCTTCGAGAAACGGATCCCAGACCTTGTGCATGAACTGCTCGGCGGTGCCGTTGTTCGCGAAGTGGTGGCTGAGCGACCCGCTCGCGAGAATCGCGACCGTGCCGTCGTAGTGCTCCTCGATCGCGCGGCGCACCGCGAGTCCGAAGCGTGCGCTCGTCTCGAGGTCGTGCCACATGCACCAGCCCGCTACCGATACGGTGCGAAAATGCTGATCGGCATTCATGTAGCGCATCGGCACCAGAGTGCCGTATTCGAGTTCGAGCGTCGTGTCGCTGTGCGCGCGCGTCTTCACGCCGATTGCGTTCGCCGTTTCGGCGATCAGGTGACCGAGCGCGGGGTTGCCCGGAAACGCGTAGGGCATGTTCCGGATGAAGTGCGGCAACTCGTTGCTCGTGTACGTACCCGCGAACGTCGGCGCGCAGTTGATGTGATAGTCGCTGTTCACGAGCCAGTGCACGTCGAACACGACGATCGTGTCGACACCCAGCTCACGGCAGCGCCGGCCGATCTCGTGGTGGCCGTCGATCGCCGGCTGCCGGCAACCTTTGTGAGGTCCATCCAGTTCGGACAGATACAGCGAAGGAACGTGCGTCACCTTCGCTGCCAATGCCAGTTTGCCCATCGCTGTCTCCTTCATGTCTTCGCGCCGCGGCTCGCTTTGCACCGCGAGCTGCGCGTTTTTGCCTGCGGGCGTAGCCGGTCCCGCTCAGACGCCCCAGCGGGGGATGTGGTGCGAGCCGAGCGACACGCAGACGTTTTTCGGTTCGAGGAACACTTCGTAGCTCCACGTGCCGCCCTCGCGCCCGACGCCGGATGCCTTCGTGCCGCCGAACGGCTGACGCAGATCGCGTACGTTCTGGCTGTTGACGAAGCACATGCCCGCTTCGATCCCCGCCGCCAAGCGGTGCGCGCGGCCGGCGTTTTCGGTCCACACATAGCTCGACAGCCCATATGCGATGTCGTTCGCGATGCGGATGGCGTCCGCTTCGTCGTCGAATGGAATCAGGCACGCAACCGGCCCGAAGATCTCTTCCTGCGCGATCCGCATGCGATTGTCGACATCGACGAACACGGTCGGCGCGACGAAGTTGCCGTTGCGCATCGAATCCGGCAACGCGGGCAGATCGAGTCCGCCGCACGCGAGCGTCGCGCCTTCCTTCGGACCCAGTTCGATGTAGCTGCGCACCTTCGCAAGATGCCCCTGGCTGATCATCGGGCCGACGATCGTGCTGTCGCCAAGCGGGTCGCCGACGCTCAGGCGCTTCGCGCGCTCGACAAAGCGTTCCGCGAACGTCGCGTAGATCGACTTCTGCACGAGGATGCGCGAACCCGCCGTGCAACGCTCGCCGTTGTTCGAGAAGATCATGAATATCGCGGCATCGAGCGCGCGTTCGAAGTCGGCATCGTCGAAGATCACGAACGGCGACTTGCCGCCCAGTTCCATCGAGAACTTCTTCAGGCCGGCCGTCTGCACGATCCGGTTGCCCGTCGCGGTCGAACCGGTGAACGACACCGCGCGCACGTAGGGATGCGCGACGAGCGGCTCGCCCGTCTCCTTGCCGTACCCGTGCACGACGTTCAGCACGCCGGCCGGAATGCCCGCTTCCATGGCCAGCTGTCCGAGCATCGCCGCGGTCAGCGGCGACAGTTCGCTCATCTTCAGCACCGCCGTGTTGCCGAACGCGAGACACGGCGCCACCTTCCACGTGGCCGTCATGAACGGCACATTCCACGGCGAAATCAGCGCGCACACGCCGACCGGATGAAACAGCGTGTAGTTCAGATGCGTGTCGGTGGGATAGGTGTGGCCATCCACGCGCACGCACATCTCGGCGAAATAGGTGAAATTGTCCGCGGCGCGCGGCACCAGCTGCTTGCGCGTCTGCGAGATCGTCTGGCCGGTATCCTTCGTTTCGGTCTCGGAGAGTTCGGGCACGTTCTTCACGATCAGCTCGCCCAGCCGGCGGATCAGTTTCGCTCGCTCCGCAGCCGGCTTGTCGGCCCACGCCGGAAATGCCTCTTTCGCCGCCTGCACCGCGGCGGCGACATCCGCGGCCGTACCGCTCGCCACCTCGGCCAGGACTTCCTGAGTCGCGGGATTGACCGTTTCGAAGTAGTCGCGCGCCGCCGCCGGCTTGCCGTTGATCAGATGTTCAATTCGCATCGTGTTCTCCAGTCAGACACACGCCATCAGACGCGGCCAAAGTCCGCGTCCGAAGCAATCGTATTGACGAGACGCCCGAGACCGTCGATCTCGCAGACCACCTCGTCGCCCACCACGACATCGGCAACGCCTTCCGGCGTGCCGGTCAGGATCACGTCGCCGGGCGCGAGCGTCATGAAGCCGCTCAGATACTCGATAAGCGCCGGGATATCCGTGACCAGATCGCAGGTACTGCCGCGCTGCCGAAGCTCGCCGTTGACGTAGGTGCGCAGCTCCAGTTGCGTGACGTCGGCAACATCGGCGGCATCCACGAACCATGGGCCCAGCACCGTGCCGCCATCGCGATTCTTCACGCGCAGGTTCGGACGGTAGTAGTTCTCGAGATAGTCGCGGATCGCGTAGTCGTTCGCGATCATGTAGCCCGCGACATGCTGCATCGCGTCCGCGCGCGGCACGTTCCGCGCGGGCCGGCCGATCACGACCGCGAGCTCGCACTCGTAGTGCATAAACGTGACGTCCGACGGCCGTCGCGTGAAACCGCGATGACCGACCACCGAGCCCGGCCCCTTGAGAAACACGAGCGGCTCCTCCTGCTTGCCGAACTGCAACTCCTTCGCATGCTCCGCATAGTTCAGACCGAGCGCGAAGATCGTGCCGGTGTCGATCGGCGCGAGCCACACCACCTCGTCTTCACGACAGGTGCGGCCATCCGCAAGCCGCACGCCCTGCGCGTCCGGATACGCTTCATAAATCGCGCCCGCATACGCGATGCGTCCTCGTTTCATTGCGGCTCCCCATTGCGTTGAACGGCGCTGACAAACGAGACGCGCAACGGCGCCCAGCCGGCGATCGAGAACACCACCTCGTCTCCGGCGCGCACGATGGGCACGCCGTGCGGCACGCCGAGCGTCAGCACGTCGCCGGGTGCGAGCGTCATGAAGTCGGTTACGTCGGCCAGCAATTGCGCGACGCCGCGCACGGAGCTCGCGGTGCTCGCATGGAACGCTTCGCGCCCCTCGATGCACACGTCGATCGATAGCTCGTCAGGATTCCTGACATGACGACGCGCGACCAGCGCGGGCCCGACCACACAGAAGCCATCGCGCGCGCGAAACCGTACCGACGGCCGGTAGACGCTCGCATGCGGCACAGCGAGGTCCACGACCAGCGTATAGCCCGCGACGTAATCGAATGCGTCGCCGGGCGTGACGCGCGACGCGGTACGCCCGATCACGATGCCGAGCGATGCGCCTGCCTGCAGGCCTTCCGTGTCATCCGGCACCACGATTCGCGCGCCGTGCCCGGCCAGCGTATTGCGCGGCTTCAGATACAGCACCGGAGCCCGTGGCGGCGCCTTGTACGGCGCGGCATGCAACGCATCGCCGAGCGCGGCAAGCGCGGCACGGTCGTTGAGCAACGTGCCGTACACCGAACCGTGAACGGGCGGCTGGCACGCGACGCCTTCCGCCAGCAGCGTGCGCACGCCGGCCGCATCGACATCGCGCGGCAGCGGCTCGTCCGCAAGGTGCAGCCTGTGATCGCAGAGTGTGAACATCGCTGTACGTCTCCCGCTTAATTCACTAACATATTAGTATTATTCTGCCTGCTATGATTCGCCGTCAAGCATCTTCCGCTTTACAGCGGGTTTTCCCGCAGCCCTTTTCCCATTCAATCGATCAGCTTTCACCATGGGCGCTTCGACTGCCAAACGCGCGCTACACCGCAATCTGCCGATGCTGTTGCTGCAGGCACGGGAAAAACTGATGGAACGCTTCCGCCCGCTGCTGAACGCGCACGGGCTCACGGAACAGCAATGGCGCGTGATCCGCGCACTGCACGAGCACGGCCCGCTGGAACCGCGCCAGATTTCCATCCTCTGCACGATCTCGAGCCCCAGCATGGCGGGCGTGCTCGCGCGTATGGAAGCAATGGAACTCGTGACGAAGGAACGTTTCGAAGACGACCAGCGCCGCGTGCGCGTGTCGCTCACACCGGTCAGCGTCGGCATCGTCGAAAGCCTCTCCACCGACGTCGAGGCGAACTATCGCGAACTCGAACGCGATATCGGCAAGCACGTTCTCGAAGACGTCTACCAGGCAGTCGACCGGCTGCTCGCGGAACTCGACTCGAAGTGAGCGACAGGCGGTATCGCGGATCTCAGCTGCGTCATCTCGTCCGCAGCGAACGCTCGGACTCCCGGGTCCACTCTAGGTAAAGCGCGCCGCCCGCGTTAGCCCGAATCGGCAGTCCGTTGCAACGCACGGGGCGATGCTGTTCGAGACACCAGCTCAAGCGCGCCCGAGGCCGCGCCGCCGCAGCCGTTCGCAGGCAACCAGCAGCAGCGTCGAAAACAGCACCAGCACCGTCGCGAGCGCGACGATGGTCGGCGTAATGCTGTCGCGGATGCCGCTGAACATCTGGCGCGGAATCGTCGTTTGATCCGGTCCGGCGAGAAACAGCGTGATCACCACTTCGTCGAACGACGTCGCGAACGCGAACAGCGCGCCGGACAGCACGCCCGGCAGGATCAGCGGGAGCGTGACGCGCCGGAACGTTTCCACCTGCCCCGCCCCGAGACTCTGGCTCGCCCTGACGAGCGCGCCATCGAAGCCCTTCAGCACCGCACCGACGGTCGTCACGACGAACGGCGCGCCGAGCAGCGCATGCGCGACGATGAGGCCGGTGAACGTGCCGGCCAGATGCAGCTTCATGTAGAACAGGTACATCCCCACCGCGACCACCACCAGCGGCGCGACGAGCGGCGACAGGATCAACGCGGTCAGCGCCCGCTTGCCGGGAAACGTCGCACGGTCCAGGCCGAGCGCGCACAGCGTGCCGAGTACCGTCGCCAGCACGGTCGCGCTCGGCGCGACGATGAAGCTGTTGCGGATCGCGCGCCACCAGGTATCGGAGCCGAACAGCACGCGGTACCAGTGCAGCGACCAGTGTTCGACCGGATACACGAGGAACGCATCGGCCGAAAACGACAGCGGCATCAGCGCGACGATCGGCAGTACCAGGTATGCGAGCACGCCGTAGCACAGGATGCGTTGCGCGACGTACCAGGTTTTCTCCGGCCAGCGCGCGTAGGGTTCGAAGACGGGCGTTCGACGCATCTCAGATCTCCGCCGCGGCAGCCGGCCGCGAAGCGGCGAGCATCCGGTACACGATGAAGAGCAGCGCGGTTGCGCCAAGCAGCATGACGCTCAGTGCCGCTGCGAGCCCCCAGTTGATCGTCGTGTTCGTGAAGTACGCGATGTAGTAGCTGAGCATCTGGTCGCCGGCACCGCCGAGCAGCGCCGGCGCGATGTAGTAGCCGAGCGCGCTGATGAACACCAGCAGCGCGCCCGCCGTGACACCCGGGATCGTCTGCGGCACGTACACCCGCCAGAACGCGCCGAACGGATGGCTGCCGAGCGAGATCGCCGCGCGCTGATAGCTCGCCGGAATGCCGCGCATCACCGCGAACAGCGGCAACACCAGGAACGGAATCAGGATGTGCACCATCGAAACGATCACGCCGGTGCGGTTGTAGAGCAGGTTCAACGGTGTGTCGATCAGATGCAGCGACGCCGCGACCTTGTTGATCAGCCCTTCGCGCGGCAGCACCACCATCCACGCCGCGATCCGCACGAGGATCGACGTCCAGAACGGAATCAGCACCGCCATCAGCACCGCGCGCTGCCGGCGCTCGGGCAGCCCGGCAAGCCAGTAGGTCAGCGGATAGCCGAGCAGCACGACGATCGCGGTCACGACCGCGCTGATCCAGAACGTGCGGCCGAGGATCGGCAGGTAGACGCCTTCGTCGTTCGGCAACGGCACGATGGCGCCGTCCGGCGCCCGTGCGTGATCGACTGCGCGCAGCAGGTAGACCGATGTCAGCGGACGGATCGCGCGCGCGATGACCTGCCATGTTGCCTGGTCGCCCCAACGCGGGTCGACCGACAGCAGATCGCGCCGCGCGGTCTCGCCGTCGGGCTGTGCCGTGCCGCTTGCCTCGTCTTCGAGACGATGCCGCGTGCGCAGCAGCAGCACGCGCATGCCCGGCAGATCCTGGTTGAGCCGCGCGGACGCTTCACCAAGCGTGCCGGCGTCGTCTGCCGCGACGATATCGGCCGCGACGGCGGCAAACGCGCGCGGCGGCGGCTGGTTCGTGCCATCCCAGCCGGCGAGCGCGCGCGCCGTCTGCGGAAACGCGACGGCGACGACCGGGTCCCACACTGCACGCGTCAGCAACAGCGCGATCGGCACGATGAAGAACACCAGCATGAACACCGCGAGCGGCGCGATCAGCAGCGCCGCGCCCGCCGGATCGCCGTGCACGCGGCGCCTGCGCGCGGCACGCGGCCGCGCGCGGGACGACTGCGGCGTGGCCTCCGACGCCGATGCCACGCCCGCGCCCATTTGCGACGTACCCGACGGATTCGTCATCGCGCGCACCAAGGTTAGCGCGCGGCCCAGGCGGCGAAGCGCTGGTCGAGATCGTCGCCGTGCTCGTCCCAGAACTGGCGGTCGTTGACGACGCCGTTTTTCGCGTGCTCAGGCGTGTTCGGCAGGTTCTTCAGTTCGTCCGGCGACATCTTCGCGAGTGCCTGCGAGTTCGACGGGCCGCCGGGCTGCAGCGCCAGATACGCTGCCTGCTGGTCCGCGCCGATCGTGTAGTCGATGAACTTCATCGCGTCGTCCTTCATCGGCGAGCCTTTGGGGATGACCCAGTAGTCGTAGTCCGAGATCGCGCCGTTCCACACGATGTCGAGCGGCTGGCCCTGCTTCCGCGCGGTGATGATGCGGCCGCTGAACACGGTCGACATCGCCACGTCCCCCGATACCAGGAACTGCGCGGGCTGCGCGCCCGCGTCCCACCACTGGATGTCCGGCCGCAGTTCGTCGAGCTTTTTGAACGCACGGTCGACGCCCGCCGGCGTCGCCAGCACCTTGTAGACGTCGGCGGGCTTCACGCCGTCCGCCATCAGCGCGAACTCGAGATTGCCGCGCGCCGACTTGCGCATGCCGCGCTTGCCGGGAAACTTCTTCGTGTCCCAGAAATCCGCCCAGCTCACCGGCGCGGTTTTCAGCAGCTTCGCGTTGTACGCGAACACGTTGGCCCATGCGAACAGCCCCACCCCGCAGCGCGTTTTCGCGGCGGGCGCGAGGTGCGCCGCGTCCGGCACCTTCGACCAGTCGATCCGCTCGTACATGCCCGAATCGCAACCGCGGCCCACGTCGGTGGACTCGACCTCGACCACGTCCCAGTCGACCTGATGGCCATCCACCATCGCCTTCACCTTGGCCTGTTCGCCCGAATACGACACCGGCGTCACATCGATGCCGGTCGCCGCCTGGAACGGCTTGATGAACGCTGCCTGCTGCGCGTCGGCGAGCGTGCCGCCATAATTGACCACGGCGAGCGGACGTGCGAGCGCGCCGTGCGACATCTGAACCGCAAAAAGCGCCACCAGTGCGCCCAGCCACTTTTCCTTACGCATGATCCACCCCGTGTCGAATATCCAGCCGTTACGAAAAAATCCGCAGATGACGCTCGGCGAACTGCAGCACCAGTTCGTCGCCAGCGTGCCCCTGCACCCATCCCGCGTCGCCGAGCGGGACCTTGACGAAGCCGTTCTCCTGCCCGTGCAGCGCGAACCGCACGCGCACGTGATCGCCGAAATACAGCGTGCCCGCCGTGCGCGCCCGCACCACGTTGATCGACGGCGCCGGCGCGCAGGCCGCGCCGGACGGCGGCAGCACCATCCGTTCGGGGCGTACGCATGCGCGCACCGTATCGCCCACGTGCAGTTCGCCCACCACCCGGCCGGCGAGCACACCGCCGTCCGGCAGCCCGACTTCGCCGCGCTCGCCATCGAGCGACAGCAAGCGGCCGACGAACACGTTGTTGTCGCCGACGAAATTCGCTACGATGCCGTTGCCCGGCGTTTCGTACAGCGAATCGACGCGGTCGATCTGCTGGATGCGGCCGGCGTCGAACACCGCGACGCGGTCGGACATGGTCAGCGCCTCGCTCTGGTCGTGCGTCACATAGACGAAGGTCAGACCGAGCTTGCTGTGCAGGTCCTTCAGCTCGACCTGCATGTGCTCGCGCAGACGCTTGTCGAGCGCGCCGAGCGGCTCGTCCATCAGCACGAGGCGCGGGTTGAACACCAGCGCGCGCGCCAGTGCGACGCGCTGCTGCTGGCCACCTGACAGGCTCTTCGGCAGACGGTTCGCAAACTCGCTCATGCGTACCATGTCCAGTGCGCGCTTCACGGCGGCGGCCTTTTCCGCCGACGCGACGCGTCGCACCGTCAGTGCATACGCGACGTTCTGCGCGACCGTCATGTGCGGAAACAGCGCATAGCTCTGAAACACCATGCCGATGTCGCGCTTATGCGGCGGCGTGGTGTTGAGCAGCGTGTCGCCCAGCCAGATCTCACCCTCGGTCGGCGACTCGAAACCCGCGAGCATCATCAGGCAGGTGGTCTTGCCGGAACCCGACGGCCCCAGCAGCGACAGGAACTCGCCTTCGTAGATGTCGAGATCGAGCGCTTCGACGACGCGCGTGATGCCGTCGTAGCTCTTGCCCACCTGGCGAAAGCGCACGATCGGTTGGCGGACATCGTTCATTCGGACCTCCTTCTGCTGGAACCCGTGGGCCGGCGAGACGCGATGCCGCTCACGACAGCGCGGCAACCACGAGGTCGCCCATCTGCGACGTGCCGATCTGCTTCGTGCCCGGCTCGGCGATGTCCGCGGTCCGGTAGCCGGACGCGAGCACCCGCCGCACCGCGCGTTCGATCCGCGCCGCCGCATCGGGCTGGCCGAGACTCATGCGCAGCATCATCGCCGCCGACAGGATCGACGCGAGCGGATTCGCGATGTCCTGCCCCGCGATGTCGGGCGCGCAACCGTGCACCGGCTCGTACAGCCCCTTCGTCCCGTCGCCGAGCGAAGCCGAGGGCAGCATGCCGATCGAGCCGGTCAACATCGAGGCTTCGTCGGACAGGATGTCGCCGAACAGGTTGCCGGTCACGATCACGTCGAAGCGCCGCGGCGAATGCAGGAGCGACATCGCGGCGGCATCGACATACAGATGCTCGAGTTCGACGTCGGGATAGTCGCGCGCGACGTCGTCGACGATTTCGCGCCACAGCTCCATCGCTTCGAGCACGTTCGCCTTGTCGACCGAGCACACGCGGCGGCGACGAAGCCGCGCGGTGCGAAACGCGGCGTGCGCGATGCGGCGGATTTCCTCTTCGTCGTAGCGCATCGTGTTGATGCCGACGCGCACGCCGTTCTCAATATGCACGCCGCGCGGCTCGCCGAAATACAGATCGCCCGTCAGCTCGCGCAGGATCACGAGATCGAGCCCGTCGAGATGCGACGCCTTGAGCGGCGATGCACCCGCCAGCTCCGGATACGCGACCACCGGCCGGAAGTTCGCGAACAGCTGCAGCTCGCGCCGCACCGTGAGCAACGCGTCGCCCGGACGCAGTCCACGCGGCAGCGCTTCATAGTGAAATCCGCCTTCCGCGCCGAACAGGATCGCGTCCGCGTCGCGCGCCAACGCCAGCGTCTCGGGCGGCAGCGGATGACCGGTGGCGTCGTACGCGCAGCCACCGATCAATGCATGGTCGAACTCGAGCGCCATGCCTTCGCGCGCAAAGACGTCGAGCACCTTGAGCGCCTGTGCGGTCACTTCCGGGCCGATCCCGTCGCCTGGGAGTACTGCAATCTTCATGAGTTGTCCTGTGTGTGCAGCGTTGACTGGTCCGGCGCGACTGCAAAGCCGCCGTTCGCGCGTTCATAGGCGTCGATGGCCGTCGCATACCGGAGCGTCATGTCGATTTCGTCGCGGCCGAGCAGCAACGCTTCTTTCTGGAACGGGTCGATGTCGAATCCGCTGCGGCAGCCGTCCGGCGCAAAAACGCATTGATTGGGCAGATCGATCCGCACGCGCGCACCCGGCGCGGCTTCGAGCGCGGCGACGAGCGACGCGACGAACGCGGCGTCGGCATTCACCGGCAGCACGCCGTTCTTCAGGCAATTGCCGTGGAAGATGTCGCCGAAGCTCGTGCCGACGAGCGCACGGATACCGAAATCCACGAGCGTATGCACGGCCTGTTCGCGCGACGAGCCGCAACCGAAATTCGGCCCCACCACGAGAATCCGCGCGTCGCGATACGGTGGGCGATTCAGCACGAAGCGCGGGTTCGCCGCGCCGCTCTCCGCATCGAAACGCAGGTCATGGAACAGATAGCGACCGTAGTCCACGCGCTGCGCATGCATGAAACGCGCTGGCACGATCTGGTCGGTGTCGATGTCCGCGGCGGGCAATGGCGCCGCGATCGCATCAAGTTGCGTCAGCGGTTGCATCGCGCAGCAGCTCCCGATAGTCGATCAACCGGCCGGCGACCGCGGCGGCGGCGGCCATGCCGGGGCTCATCAGATGCGTGCGGACGCCGCGTCCCTGACGGCCGACAAAATTGCGGTTCGTCGTCGATGCGATGCGCTCACCCGGACGGCCTTCGTCGCCGTTGATCGCGAGACACATCGAGCAGCCTGGCTCGCGCCACTCGGCGCCCGCCGCGAGAAACACGCGGTCGAGTCCTTCTGCGGCGGCGGCGGTCTGCACGGCGCGGGAACCCGGCACGACGAGCGTCGGCACCTGTACGCGGCGGCCGTCGAGAATCTGCGCGGCCGCGCGAAGATCTTCCAGGCGCCCATTCGTGCACGAGCCGATGAACACACGGTCCACCGGCAGCCCTTCGATCGGCTGTCGACCCTGGATACCCATGTAGTCGAGCGCGTCGAGCACCCGCGCGCGCTGCGCCGGATCCGCGATATCGACCGCGTCCGCCACGCGGCCGTCGATCGGTGCGGACTGCGATGGATTGGTGCCCCATGTAACGATCGGTGCGACCCGTGTCGCGTCGAGCGTGACCTCGCGCGCGAACGCGGCATCCGGATCGCTGCGCAACGTACGCCACTGCGCGAGCGCGTCGTCCCATGCCGTGCCTTGCGGCGCGAACGGACGGCCGCGCAGATACGCGACCGTCGTGTCGTCCGGCGCGATCATGCCGGCGCGCGCGCCAGCCTCGATCGACAGATTGCACAGCGTCATGCGCGCCTCGACGCTGAGCGCGGCGATCGTGTCGCCCGTGTACTCGATCACGTGGCCGGCGCCGCCCGCGACGCCCACCTGCGCGATCATCGCGAGCGCAAGGTCCTTGGCGGTCACGCCGAACGCGGGTGCGCCGCTGAAGCGCGCGCGCATGGTCAGCGGACGCCGCTGCCACAGTGTCTGCGTGGCGAGCACGTGGCTCACTTCCGACGCGCCGATCCCGAACGCGAAGGCACCGAGCGCGCCGTGCGTCGACGTATGACTGTCGCCGCAGACCACCGTCATGCCAGGCAGCGTCAGCCCCTGCTCCGGGCCGCTCACGTGCACGATGCCGTGGCGCGCGTCGTCGAGCGCGAACATCCGCACGTGCTGCTCGCGGGTGAAATGGACGAGCTTTTCGACCAGCTCGCGTCGCTCTGCATCGACGACGTCCATGATCGAGCGGCCGCGCGAGGACGCGTAATGGTCCGCCATCGCGATGGTCGCGTCGGGCTGCCGCACGCGCAAACCCTTGCGGGCCAGCACGTCGAACGTATCGCGCGGCAGGTCGTCGCCGAGATAGTGCCGGTCGATGTAGATGAGGGTGTACCCGTCGTCGCGTTCGTGCGCGACATGCCGCTCCCACAGCTTGTCGAACAGCGTTCGCGGCAGGCTCGTGACTCGATTCACGCAGGCTCCGTCCAGACTGCCGCCTGGCCGGTACGCGCCGCGCCAGACGTTCAGGGTGAATGACTGGAATGCAGTCTGCGCGGATCAAAAATGCCGCTGAAGACGTATCTGGGAACGCTCGCTGCGTGAATCGCGATGGCAGAAACGCGTGGGGTCAATGACAGAGAAACTCGACGAGCAGACGCGTTGCGGCTGACATGTCGTCTTCGTCGCGAACGCACAGCTTGTGCAGACGGTTGGCCCAGGCCTCGTCGAGCGGCACTTCGGCGATATGCATCGCCGCCGCGCGGCCGGTCACGAAGTAGTCGGGCACGATACCGATGCCGAGCCCGGCCTGCGCCATCCGGCACACCGCGTCGAACCCGGCGACGCGGATCCGCGAGCGCAGCGTGCGGCCTGCCTCGGCCGCGAGCCGCTCGGTGAGATTCTGGATCGAGCTGTACGGCTCCTGAAGGATGATCGAATGGTCGAGCAGATCGACGAAACGCACGTTGCGCTGGCCGGCGAGCGGATGATGCTCCGGCACGACGACGACGAGCCGGTCGACGTAGCACGGCATGACCCGCAGCCCGTCCACCGGCTGATCGCCCCAGTAGATGCCGAGTTCGACCGCGCCTTCGCGGACGGCCTGCACGGCGCCCGTGCTCGTGTCAGGCTGCAGCTCGACGGTCACGTTCGGGTAATCGCGCATGAAGCGGCCGAGCGCATCGGGAAAGAAGCCGAACAGCGCGGATTCGTTCGCGGCGGCCCGGACGTGCCCCCGCGCCCCGTTCGATACGCACGAGAACTCGCTCATCTCGACTTCGAGCTGCGACAGGTCGCGCAGAATCCGCCGCGAGTGCCGCAACAACGCTTCGCCTGCAGGAGTCAGCGATACGCCGCGGCGATGCCGTTCGAGCAGCGGCACGCGCATCGCATGTTCGAGATCCGCGATCCGCTTGCTGACGGCGGACGGTGCAAGGTGTTCGCGCTCGGCCGCTTTCGCGATACTCCGTTCCTCGACGATCGCGATCAGCAGCTTCAGCGTGACGAGGTCGACACGCGCCGCAAGATGACTGCGAGAGTCGACGGTGTTGCCGGCTGCGGCAGCTTCGGACGGCGAAAGCATCATGTCCCTTCCCGGTCAGATCGACGCGCGCCGGACCGCGTCCGGTGTCGCGCCGCTTACGTAACGTCAGGCGTTGCGTATCGTAACCAGAAAACGGCAAGCGGGCCATCCGGGCAAACTGCATGGACGAAGCATGTCGCGATGCGTCGATGCGCAGCGCCGTTCATCACGGCGCCGCGCCGCTCAGAAGCGATGCACGATGCCCAGCTGGATGCCGCGCGCATTCGCGCCGTTGAAGGCCAGCGGCAAACCGGCGTTGGCCGCGCCTGCCAGCGTGTAGTCCGCGCGCCCGTGGTTCTGCAGGAACGAGACAGCGCCGTAGAGATTGGTCCGCTTCGACACCGTGTACGTGTACAGCACGCTGAACTGTCTTGCGCTGTCGCCCGCGGACGTGCGGTCGGTCAACTGCGCCCAGCCGGCAGCGACGTAGTTGGACGGGTTGATCTGATAGCCGACGGAAAGACCATACGTGTTCGCGTCGAGGGCCAGCTCATCCCACTTCGCCCACGTGTAGGCGCCGTAGAACGTGAACGATCCGAGTGCATACGACACGCCCGACAGGATGGTCCGGTCGGTCGCGACATTCGCGGTGTTGTGAAGTGCCTGACCGGCCACGAACGCGGAGAACGGTCCGTGATCGTAGGTCACGTCGAACTGGTAGCTGGAGCCCGCACTGCGCAGTCCGCCCGCATTGCCGAGACCGACGAAGACGCTGCCCTTCAACCCATAGAACGACGGCGAAATGTACGACACGGTGTTGCTGGTTCGAATGCCGTAGGTCGTGATGTTGTCGAGGCCCGACGCCTGCGTGACCGCGCCGAAGGCGTCCATGCGGCCTTCGTCGATGAAGAGCGGCGAGTTCTGCCGGCCGGCGCGGACTTGCCCCCAGTTGCCGGAGAGACCGACCCACGCCTGCCGGTTGAACAGCGAGCCCGACGTGGCGAACGCGCCGGTGGTCGGCAGGAAGCCGTTCTCCAGTACGAAATTGACTGCGTTGCCGCCGCCAATATCTTCCGAACCCTTGAGGCCGAAGCGGCTCGCCCACTGTCCGCTCGACCCCATCGCGGCCGTATAGCCCTTCCCCGTGTCGACGTACTGGACGAATTCGTCGACGATTCCGTAAAGCGTCAGGTTGGATTGCGCGTGAACGACATCTGCGTAGCCAGCAGCAGCAGCCGCAATACATATAGTAGTTCTAATCTTCATGATTTTACCGATTCAATGGGTTTAAAATTTCCGTTATGGTGCGGTCCTGCTTCTTTCCTTTCTCCTCCGGCGCGCGGACCTATTCGCCAACCTTGCGGCGCGCGAGGCGCTGCGCGACGATCAGTGCCGCGGTCGAAACCACGAGCAGCAGGGTCGAGATTGCCGCGATGGTCGGATCCTGCTGGTCCCGGATGTTCTCGAACATCAGGCGCGTCAGCGTGGACGTGTCGCCGCCCGAGACGAACAGCACGATCACGGTTTCGTCGAACGAAGTCATGAACGAAAACAGCAGCGACGAGTAGATCGACGGTGCGATCTGCGGCAGCGTGACCTGAACGAATGCCTTGAGCCGGCTCGCGCCGAGACTCCTCGCCACCCGCTCCTGGCTCATGTCGTACGTTTCGAGTCCACTCCCCACCGTGATCACCACATACGGCAGCGCGAGCAGCGTATGCGCCAGCACGAGGCCTTCGACCGAGTTGTTCAGGCCTAGCCGCGCATAGACGAAGAACACGCCGACCGCGATCAGGATGACCGGCGCGATCATCGGCAGCATGTAGATCGTGCGGATCGCCATCGCGAGCCGGCCGTCGAGTTGCCGGATCGCGTAGGCACCCGCGGTACCGAGCGACGTGGCGAGCACGACGGTCGCGAACGCGACCTCGATCGAGATGCGCGCGCCGTGCATCCAGTCTTCCGAACCGAGGAAGCTCCGATACCAGCGCAGACTCAGTTCACGCGGCGGAAAGTGCAGGAAGCTGTCGGCGGACAGCGACATCGGTATGACGAGCAGGCACGGCACCACGAGAAACGCGAGTACCGCGCCGCACAGCAGGTACAGCCACGCACGCTGCCAGTGCGTGATCTGCGTATCGGTCGCTATCATCTGCATGTTTATCTGCCTCCGTGCGGACGGCCGAACCGGACCAGCGCGTGAATGGACATGGACACCGCGAGCGCGATCAGGACCAGCACGACACCCGTCGCGCTGACGAGCCCCCAGTCCCCTTCCGTAGACAGCGTGGTCTGGATCTGCATGGCCATCACGTTGACGTTGCCGCCGCCCAGCAGGGCCGGCGTCACGTAGTAACCGAGCGAGATCACGAACACCATCACGATGCCCGCCGACAACCCCGGCAGCGTCTGCGGAAAGAACACCTGCCGGAACGCCTCGCGCGGCGTCGCGCCGCAGCCGGCCGCGGCCTTCATCAGCGCCGGGTCGATCGAACGCATGGCGCCGTAGAGCGGCATGATCAGCACGGGCGTCATCACGTGCGTCATCCCGATCACCACGCCCACCAGGTTGTTCACCAGATGCAGCGGCGACGACACGATGCCGTGGCTCACCAGGAAGGTATTGACGATCCCGTTGCGCTGCAACAGCACGAGCCACGCGTAGGTGCGCACGAGTGTCGAGGTCCAGTAAGGCAGCACCACCGCCACCAGCAGGATGCCGGCGATGCGGCGCGGCACCTGGCACAGCAGATACGCGACCGGATAGCCGATCAGCGCCGCGCCGAGCGTGACCATCGACGACACTTCGAGCGTCGTCGCGATCGAATGCAGGTACACGGCGCCGAGCAAGGTGCGGTAGTTGACGAGCGACCACTGACCGCCGTCATCGAGCAGCGACTTCGCCACGAGCCACGAAAACGGAATCAGCAGCAGCACGCCGACCAGCAGCAGGCCCGGCAGACTCAAACCGAATACGCGCGACCGGTCGGCGAGTTCGAGGCGCCGCAGCGCGGCTTCGTTCAGCGGCCGGTTCATGTCGACGAGGCGCACATCGTTCGTCGCGAACTTCATGCATCGTCTCCGACCAGCACGAGGTCTTCCCGCGCCAACGCAACCTTGACGCGATCGCCGCTTGCGTACGGCGAGCGCCCCGCCATCGCGGCGCCGGATGGAACCTGAATCCTCACTTCGTGCCCACCTTCCAGTTCGACATACACGACGTCCGTGTCGCCGCGATAGAGCCGGTCGCGCACTTTCGCATCGAAGCACAGCGCGCCGGATGCGGGCGCGTCGACGATGTCCAGCGTCTCGGGACGCAGCGCCATCCACAGGCCGCCCGGTCCCGCTCCGCGCGACACGGACGGCTGCACTTCGGTCTCGTGAAACCACGCGCCCTCGCCGACGCGCCGCAGCGGCACCATACAGGTCTCGCCCATGAACTCCGCGACGAAACGACTGCGCGGATAACGGTAGATTTCCGTCGGCGCCCCGACCTGGGCGATCGTTCCGCCGTTGACGATCGCGATACGGTCGGACATCGTCAGCGCCTCCTGCTGGTCGTGCGTGACATTGATCGTCGTGGTGCCGAAGCGTTCGTGCAGCCGGCGAATCTCGATCTGCATGCGGTCGCGCAGCTGCTTGTCGAGCGCCGACAGCGGCTCGTCGAGCAGCAGGATGCGCGGCTCGAAAATCAATGCGCGCGCCAGCGCGATGCGCTGACGCTGTCCGCCGGACAGCTCGTGAATGCCGCGCTGCCCGAAGCCCGACAACTGGACCACCTCCAGCATCTCGTCCACCCGCCTGCGCCGCGCCGCGCCCTCCACGCCGCGCAGCTTGAGCGGATAGCCGATGTTGTCCACGACACTCATGTGCGGAAACAGCGCGTAGTTCTGGAACACCATGCCGATATCGCGCCGATGCGGGGGCATCGTCAGCATCTCGACGCCGCCCACGGCGATGGAACCGGAACTGGCGCGCGTGAATCCCGCGAGCACCATCAGCAGCGTGGTCTTGCCGCTGCCCGAGGGTCCCAGCAGCGTCAGGAACTCGCCGGCGCCGATATCGAGCGACACGTTGTCGAGCGCCTTGAACGACCCGTAGGATTTGCTGACATTCCTGATCGCGACCGCCGCCTTCATGATCTGCCTCACGTCGTCTCGGTGACTGGTTACTGGGAAATGAGCGCCTTGTATCGCGCGGTAGCGGTCTTCTGGTTGTCGCCCTCGCCCCACCACCGGCCATCGATCCGGATCGACGTCTTCACGTTCTGCGGACTGGAGTTCAGATCGGCCAGCTCCTTCGCACTGAACTGCTTCACGTCGAACGCATGAGCGTTGGTCGGACCGTATCCTTCGAGGAACTGCGGAACATTCGCCTGAAGCTGCGGCGACACCATCAGCGCGATCATCTTCTGCGCCGCCGCCGCGTGTTTCGCACCCTTCGGGATCGCGAGGCAACCCATGCCGAGCACGTTGTCGACGCGGGAATACGCAACGGGGGCCTTGTCGCGCAGCACGGGAACGATCCGGCTACCCCAGATCATCTCCATGTCGACTTCGCCGCTCTCGATCAGTTGCGCCGACTGCGCGCCGCTCGACCACCAGACGCTGACGGCGGGCTTGAGCTTCTGCAGCGAGCGGATCGCGCGATCGACATCGAGTGGATAGAGTTTGTCCGGTTGCACGCCGTCGGCGAGCAGCGCGATCTCGAGCGATTCGATGGGTGCGTCGGACATCGCGCGGCGACCCGGGAACTTGACGACGTTCCAGAAATCCTGCCACGTACGCGGCGGGTTGCTGCCGTATTTGTCGGTGCGGTACGCAAGCAGCACGCTGTAGTAGTTGCTGGCGATCCAGTCCTTCGACCACGCGTTCGACGACAGCCCATCGGTCTTGATGACGTGGTAGTCGAGCGGTTCGAACAGTCCCTGCGCGCTGCCGGCCGCGCATTCGTCGGAACCGAGATTGACGATGTCCCAGGCCGGACTGCCGGACTGCACCTGAACGCGTACCGCGGTCAGACCCGGCGTCGTATTCTGGACGAGGGACAGTCCGAGTCGTTCAGCGGCCGGCTGCGCGAGCGCGTCCACCATGCCCTTCTGGTATGCACCGCCGTATCCGGCGAATGTCACCGTTTCGCCCGCCATCGCGGGACCGTGCATCCCCGCCAGCGCCAGGACTGCCGTGACCGCGATCCTGCTCCAGCTCATCCGTTGTTCCATGCCGAACTCCTGAAATCGAAAAGTAATCTGCATAACGAAACATTGACGTGGGACCTTGCACCATGAGTTGCCAGGCCCGCCTAAAACCATGCCCGCAGCACGCTCCGCAGGTTATCGCCCAGGTCTGGGGCCAGGTAACCGCCTTCCTGGACCAGCACGGTCGGCAGTTCGAGCCGGGCAAGTTCGGCGCCGATACGGCCAAAACCCTGCTCCGTGATCTGGAAGTAGGCGAACGGATCATGCCGCGATGCGTCCAGACCGAGCGCAACCACCAGCGCTCCCGGCCGGAAGTCGCGGACCCGGCTGCAGGCGATCTTCAACGTATCCAGGTACGCGTCGTCGCCCGTTCCTTTGGGCAGCGGAAAGTTGAGATTGCATCCCGGCGCGCCGGCGGCGCCCCGCTCGCTCGCGCTGCCCGTGAAGAACGGGTACGCGACGGCCGGGTCGACATGAAGCGACACGGTCAGCACGTCCGGGTCGGCGTAATAGATGCTCTGCTGGCCGTTGCCGTGGTGCACGTCCACATCGATCACGGCAACGCGTCCAAACCTCGTGCGCAGCCGCTCGACCGCAACCGCCACGTTGTTCACGTAGCAGAAGCCGCCGGCGCGTTCGCGCTCCGCGTGGTGTCCGGGCGGACGACACAGCGCATAGGCCACCCGATCGCCGCTCACCACGACATCGGCGGCATGATGCGCGGCATGCGCACTGCGCAGGATCGACTTCCAGCTGCCATCGGAAACGGGCGACGTGGTATCGGCAACGTGAAAACCGCAGCGCCCCACGATCGACTCCGGATACACGCTCGCCTGCCCCGACGGATGAAAGCTCGGCACCATCGGACCTGTTACGCCCGTCGCACGACGCCACGCGTCGAGACCGTGCTGCAGGAACTCGATATACCTCGCCGAATGGACCGGTTCGACCGACGCGAGCCCGAAATCGTCCGGCGTAACCGGCGTGCATCCGGCATCGAGCGCGGCGGCATGCAGCACCGCGGCACGCTGGGGATGCTCCGTGTAGTCGACCGCGCGCCCGTGCACGACGAACGATCCCGGATCGTGGTCGCGCTGGCTGTCGCAGTAGAAGACTTTCATCGGCGTCACCCTTACGCGATGTTCCGGCGAGCCGCCGGCGCACTTTGCATGCGGCCATCCACGCTTCTGCGCGTCGCCATCTGGAAGCGGCGAGCCGGCACGAGCAGCAAGGCCGCGATGCCCGCCACCTGCACCACGCACAGCACGTAGAAGCCCGGCGCGAACCCGCCCGCCAGCGTCCTCGCGTAACCGATCATGAACGGAATCGCGTAGCCGCCGATGTTCCCGCCGATCGTGACCATCGCGAGCGCGGTGCCGGCGGCGACCCCGGAGAACAGCGTGGCGGGCACCGACCACAGTACCCCCGACGCGGTCTGCGCGCCCACCATCGCCAGCGTCAGTCCGATCATGCCACCCAGCAGGCTGCCCGCCGTCGCGCCGGCAATTCCAAAGCCGGCGACGGAGAGCAGCATCGGCGCGATGGCGTGCCAGCGACGCTCCTGCACGCGATCCGAGCGCCGCGCGACGAGGATCATGCAGACGCCCGAGAACACATAGGGAACCGCCGACAGCACACCGACGCGCGACAGATTGGCTACGCCCGCGCTGCGAATCACTTGCGGGAGCCAGAAGCTGACGCCGTAGGCGCCGCCCAGCAAGGCGAAATTGGCGATCGCCATCAGCCAGATAGACGGACTGCTCAACGCGTTCGCGACGCGCGACGGCCGCACCATGTCGAGCATGCCCTCAGCGCTCTCTTGCGCCGATGCATGGACCCGGCGTCGTTCATCCATCGAGAGCCACGCGGCATCGAGCGGATCGTCCGGCAGCCAGCGAAACGTGAAGAGCGCGAGCACGATGGCCGGCACCGCTTCGACGATGAAGAGCCACTGCCAGCCACGCAGGCCCCATTGCTGCGGAACCGCCTGCAGTATCCATCCGGACAGCGGACCGCCGAACATGCCGCCGAAGGTCAGCCCAAGGAAGAAGATCGCGCAGACCTGCGAGCGAAGCCGGGGCGGGAACCAGTACGTCATGTACAGCATCACGCCCGGATAGCAGCCGGCTTCCGCGATACCGAGCAGCACGCGCATCACGTAAAACTGGGGCTGGTTGGCAATGAACGCCATGCCCGCGGAAACCGTCCCCCACGCGAGCATGATGATGCCGAGCCAGCGCCGTGCGCCGAGCCGCTGAAGGATCAGATTCGCGGGAATCTCGAACGCGCAGTAGCCGATGAAGAACAGCCCCGCGCCGGTGCCGTACGCCAGATCGCTCAAACCGATGTCGCCCGCCATCTGCAGCTTGGCGAAGCCGATGTTCACGCGGTCGACGAAGGAAACGACGAGCAGCAGCACCAGATACGGAAGCAGCCGCAGCGCGATGCGGTTGTAGAGCTCGTCGTCCCGCTCGTTGTCAAAACCCGTGCGACTCAGCAGTCTCATTGCAGTGGTATCCAGATTGAAGCGGTCCGCCGGGCATCGACACCCGGCATCCCGCAACTGCGTTTATGTTTCTTTATACGTAACGTCGTTTCGCTATAAGAACCATCGTGTCCAGCCAAAAACACCCTGTCAACCGGTTCTTGCCATAAGGCTAGCGCACGTGCGCGGTCGCCACTTCGTCGAGGCTTTCCGACAGCGCGGACAGCAGCATCTCCACGTCATCCGTCGACGAAATCAGCGGCGGCGCGCACAGGATCGAATTGCCCAACGCGCGCAGCATCACGCCGCGGCGAACCAGTGCGTCCGATACCCGTTGCGGGATCTGCAGCGCGGGATCGAACGGCGCGCGCGTGCGTTTGTCCGCGACGAGTTCGAGCGCGCCCATCAGGCCGATGCCGCGCGCCTCGCCGACGAGCGGGTGATCGGCGAGCCTGCGCAGGCCGGCCTGCAGGATCGGCGCGGTCGTGCCGACCCGCTCGAGAATCCGGTATTCGTCGTACAGCGCGAGCGTTTCGAGCGCGACGGCGGCCGCGACCGGATGCCCGCCGTACGTAAAGCCGTGGCCAAAGCCGCCCAGCGCATCCGTCTGGCTCGCGATCGTCTGATACAGCGTCTCGTTGACGAGCAGCGCGGAGATCGGCTGATACGCGGACGACAGCCCCTTCGCGCAGGTCAGCATGTCAGGCTCCAGGCCGAACGCCTGGGAACCCCAATAGTGCCCGGTACGCCCGAATCCGCAGATCACTTCGTCGACCACGAACAGAATGTCGTGACGGCGCAGAACCGCCTGAACCTTGTCGAAATACCCCGCCGGCGGCACGATCACGCCGCCGGTTCCCATCACCGGTTCGGCCACGAATGCGCCGATCGTGTCCGCGCCCTCCTTCAGGATCAGTTGTTCCAGTTCGTCGGCGAGCCGCGCGGAAAAGGCCTCCTGCGTCTCACCCTCGCGCCCTTCGCGATAGAAGTGCGGGCAGGTCACATGCAGCATCTCCGGCAGCGGCAGGCCCCAGCCAGTCTGCATGTTCGGCAATCCGGTCAGGCTCGCGGCCGCCACCGTCGTGCCGTGATAGCCGCGCCGGCGGCCGATGATCCGGCGTTTGCCCGGCCGCCCGCGCGCCGCCTGGTAATACCAGACGAGCTTGATCGCCGTATCGATCGCTTCCGAGCCGGAGCTCTGGAACATCACCTTCGACATCGGCGCCGGCGCGAGATCGAGCAGCCGCGTCGCCAGCTCGATCACCGGCCCGCTGCTGCGGTGCGCGAACGTTTGTTGATAGGGAAGCTTCAGCATCTGGCGGTACGCGGCCTCCGCGAGGCGTCGCTCGCTGAAGCCGAGCGACGCGCACCAGAGTCCGGACATGCCCTCGAAATAGCGGTTTCCGTCCGCATCGACGACCCACGGACCATCACCCGACTCGATGATCAAAGGTCCTTTTTCCTCATGGTGACGCAGGTTGGTCTGTGGATGCAGATGATGGGCGATGTCGAGCCTGGAAAGTGAATTCATGGTGTGCTCAGGTTGAACGTAAAAGTCGTGATGCAACATCACTTGTGTTTCGCATTACGTTACCATGTTTCTATATGCGGTACATAATCGTTTGTCCTGGGATCGCGTGTTTCGCAGCGGGAGCGCGCGACACCGACAGCGATCGCCGCGGATTCGCGGCGCCGGCTCGTGGCCGGAACCGCATTTGCGTGACGGTCCCGCCGCAGGCTGGACCGTTGTGATATATGTGCTCTGCGCCGGCGAGGCCGCAATCGCGGCCGGCGCGCAGAGTCGTTACCCATCGACGCGCACGCCGGCGCGTCGGGCAAGAGGACTGCGTGAAGATGGACGATGAAAAAAACAGAAGCGGCGTCAAATCCGTACAGATGACGTTCGACATACTCGAGAAGGTCGTGGGGGCCGCCGACGAGATCGGCGTGAGCGAACTCGCGGCGCAGTTGAACACCACGAAAGCCACCGCGTTTCGCCACGTGCAGACGCTGATGGAACTCGGCTATCTGGCACAGAACCCGGTGACGTCGCGCTACCGTCCTGGGGTCAAGGCCTATCTGCTCGGCCAGTCCGCGGGGTCGCGGATCGACCTGCTGGGCGCGGCCGAAGCCGCGATGCGCGACCTGCGCGAGGAGCTGGGGCTGTCCGTGGTGCTGTCGAGCCTCGGCACGCGCGAATTGACCGTGCTGGCCACCGTGATCGGCAAGGCCGCGCTCGAAATCGGTGTACGGCCCGGAACCAGTCTGGCCTTGCATGCGAACGCCCAGGGTTATGTCGCGCTGGCATTCGGTCATCCCGAACTGCACGCGCAACTGAAAAGACAGGAACTGATCCGCTACACGCGCTACACGGTCACCGACCTCGCACGCCTCGAGTCGATCGTTCGCAAAACCCGCGAGACCGGTTACGCAATCGCCTTCGAGGCCGAAACGCTCGGCATCAGCGCGGTCGCCGCGCCGATCCTCGACAGCAACGCCCAGGCGGTCGGCACGCTCGCGCTGGTCGGCAGCGTCCAGTACATTCCGAAAGATCCCGGCGAGGGCATCATCGCCCCGCTGCAACGGACCGCGCTGCGGATCTCGTGGAATCTCGGCTACAAGGGAGCCGATCTGCTGCCGGCCGGTCCGGAACGTCGGTAGCGCGGGCTCGCGGCGGTGGCCGGCGAATGGCGCTCCGGGTAACGATCGTCAGGTATCCCGACGATCGTCGCGCGAGGTCATGCTGCGTGAAGGCCGCCAGTTTTCCATCAGATGGGCGTGTCTCGCAGCGCACCGTCGTCCATCGCGCGCGGCCGCTGACGAAGCTGAGGCACGCAGGCCATCGCGATCGCACCCAGCAGGGTCACTGCGGCGAGCGCATAGAGCCCGCTTTCGAGGTGCCCGGTCCGGTCGCGCAACCAGCCGATCAGAAACGGGCTCGCGTAGCCGCCGAGGTTGCCGATCATCGCCATCAACGCGATCGCCGCGGCGGCGGCCTGCCCCGTCAGCAACACGCCGGGCAGCGCCCACAGCACGCAGAAGCCCGACAGACCGCCCGCCATGGCCACGCTGAGGCCGATCAGCGACAGGTACGGCTGTGAATGAAAGCAGGCGCTGAAGGCGAGCCCCGCGGCCGACAGCAACGTGCAGACGGTGCCGTGCCAGCGGCGCTCGCGGGTCCTGTCCGAATGGCGGCTGACCAACAGCATCACGACCGCGGCCACGGCAAACGGCACGGCCGCGAGCAGGCCCGTCACCGTCAGACTGCGGATGCCGAGATTCCTGACGATCTGCGGCATCCAGAACGACACGCCGTAGGTGCCGCACAACAGCGTGAAGTTCGTCACGATCAGACACCAGATGCCCGGATTCGAAAACGCCGCGCGAAAGTCGTGGCGAGCGCCGTCGAGTTCGCTCGCCCTGCGCTCGGCTGCGAGTTGCGCGGCGACCCGTGCGTTGTCGTCGGAACTCAACCAGCGGGCGTGCCCAGGTCCGTTATCCAGATAGCAGTACGTCACGATGCCGAACACGATGGCGGGCGCTCCCTCCAGCAGAAACAGCCATTGCCAGCCCGCCAGTCCGCCGACGCCCGCGAAGGTCTGCATGATCCAGCCCGACAGCGGACTGCCGAACACGCCGGCAAGCGCGATGCCGAGATTGAAATACGCCATCGCCTGCGAGCGCGCACAGGCCGGAAACCAGTAGGTCAGATACAGCACGATGCCCGGATAGAAGCCGGCTTCCGACACGCCGAGCAGAAAGCGCAGCAGGTAGAACGACCGCGGCGAGTGCGCGAACATCATGCACGCCGACACGATGCCCCATACGACCATGATGCGGGCGATCCAGAACTTCGCGCCGATACGCTGCAACATCAGGTTGCTCGGAATCTCGCACAGGCAATAGCCGATGAAGAACACGCCCGCGCCGAAGCCGAACGCCGTATCGTTCAGGCCGATGTCGGTGGCCATCTGCAGCTTGGCGAAACCGACGTTGACGCGATCCAGGAACGAAATGATGTAGAGGAAAAACAGGAACGGCAGGATGCGGCGCGCGATCCGGTTGTAAAGCGTCCAGTCGCGCGCGGACTCGAAGGTCGGGCGGGAAAGCAGATTCACGTTGTCTCCTGTGCGATGTTGTAGCACCGGATGCGCGGCTCTGCGGCCGGGTCGCATCCAGCGTCGTGTGTTCAGTGTCAGGCGGCCTGGCGCTCGCCCGCCTGCTGCCTGCCGAGCATGAAATCGGCGCACCGTTCGCCGATCATGATGCTCGGCGCGTTGGTGTTGCCGCTGACGATCCGCGGCATGACCGAAGCGTCGGCCACCCGCAGTCCTTCGAACCCGCGCACACGCAGTTCGGGCGAAACGACCGCGAGCGGATCGACGCCCATCCTGCAGGTGCCGACCGGATGGAACACCGTCTTCGCGACCGTGCGCACGTAGTCCTCGTACACCTGCTGCGGGATCGCATCTTCGTCGCCATCCGGCAGCATCAGCATGCCGTCGAGATGGCGCGCGAGCGACCGCGCGCGCATGATGCGTCGCGCGAGCCGGACGCCTGCGACCATCACGCGCAGGTCGTCCTCATGCGACAGGAAACCCGCATCGAGCGAAAAGCTCGCCTGCGGATCGGCGCTGCGCAGCCGCAGCGTGCCGCGCGACCTGGGACGCAGCGCGCACGGATTCAGCGAAATGCCGTGACCGCCCGGCGGCGCGCGATCGACGTCGCCGGTCAACGCCGGCACCACGTGGAACTGCACATTGGGACGACCGCAACCGGTCGCGTCGACGAACGCGCCGCTCTCGATCACGTTGGACGTCAGCAGTCCCCGCCGCGCCGCGACATATTGCAGCCCGTGACCCAGCGCCTTCACGCCCCGATCGTGCCCGAGCAGGCTGACCGGCCGGCGGGTCCGCGCGTACACGGATGCCGCGAGATGGTCCTGGAAATTGCGCCCCACACCGGGCAAATCGTGCCGCACGCCGATGCCGACCTCGCGCAGATGCACGCCATCGCCGACGCCGGAGAGCATCAGGATCTTCGGCGTGGCAAGCGCGCCCGCCGACAGCACGACCTCTTCGCGGCAGCGATATTCGTGCAGACTCCCGTCGTCGGCGCGCACCGCCACGCCAATCGCACGGCGCCCGTCGAACAACACGCGCTCGACCTGCATGCCGGTGCGCACGACCAGATTGCTTCGACCTCTTACCGGCCCCAGGTATGCGACCGCCGCGCTGCAGCGCCGGCCCGCATCGGTCGTAGTCTGGTAATAGCCGACACCTTCCTGGCGCGGTCCATTGAAGTCGTCGGTGAACGGCACGCCGCTTTCCATCGCGGCACGCACGAACGCCTGGCTCAACGGATGCCGGTACACGCCGTCGCTGACCTTGAGCGGACCTTGCGTACCGTGCAGCGGCGCTCCGAGACGACGATTGCCCTCCGCGCGCAGGAACACCGGCAGCACGTCGTCCCAGCTCCATCCCGTGCAACCGGCCGCGGCCCAGTCGTCGTAGTCCTGCTGCTGGCCGCGAATGTAGATCATCGCGTTCACCGAGCTGCCGCCGCCGAGCGTGCGGCCCTGCGGAATGAAGACTTCGCGGCCGTTCACATGCGCCTGCGCATCGGTGCGATACATCCAGGTACGCCGCGTGCCGTGCACCCGGATGAAGGTCCCGGGAATATGGATGAACGGATGGTTGTCGGGCGGTCCGGCTTCGAGCAGCAGCACACTCCGGCCGGCCTGCACCAGTCTTGCCGCGACGGTGCAGCCAGCCGAACCGGCGCCCGCGACGATGTAGTCGAAGGTGTCCATTCGCGCGTCCGTCAGAGGCCGATCTGGCTGACGAACTTCGGCTGAAGGTACGCGTCCAGTCCCTCGCTGCCGCCTTCGCTGCCGTAGCCGCTGTCCTTGACGCCGCCGAACGGCGTTTCCGGCGCGGCAAGACCGAAGTGATTGATCGACACCATCCCGCACTCCAGATCGTCCGCGAGGCGCGTCGCCGTCGAGATGGAGCGCGTGAACGCAAATGCGGCGAGCCCATACGGCAGCGCGTTCGCACGCGCGAGCACTTCGTCGAGCGTGTCGAAGCGCAGCATCGTCGCGATCGGACCGAACGGTTCGTCGCGCATCACGCGCGCGTGATCCGGCACATCGGCGAGCACGGTCGGCGGGTAGAAGAAGCCGCCCTTGCCGTCGAGCCGGCCGCCGCCGGTGCGTACCGACGCGCCAGCCGACTGCGCGTCTTCGACGAACGATGCCATTGCATCGACGCGGCGCGCGTGGGCAAGCGGACCCATCTGCGTGTCCGCGGCGGCGCCGCTGCCGGTCACGAGGCGCGCGGCGCGATTCGAGAACGCGTCGACGAATGCGTCGTACACGCCCGACTGCACGAAGAATCGCGTCGGCGACGCGCAGACCTGTCCGGCATTGCGGTACTTCAGGCCGACCCCGAGCGCGACCGCCGCATCGACGTCGGCGTCGTCGCAGACGATGAACGGCGCGTGACCGCCGAGTTCGAGCGTGCAGCGCTTCAGATGCTGCGCGGCCAGCGCGCCGAGCGCGCGGCCCACCGGCACCGAGCCGGTAAACGACACCTTGCGGATCACGTCGGAACGGATCAGGAACGACGAGACCTCCGCCGGCACGCCGAACAGCAGATTCAGCACGCCGTCCGGCACGCCCGCGTCCCGGAACGCGCGGCATAACTCGATGCACGACGACGGCGTTTCCTCGGGCCCCTTCGCGATGATCGAACAGCCCGCCGCCAGCGCGCCTGCGATCTTGCGCACCAGTTGTCCGACCGGGAAATTCCACGGGCTGAACGCCGCGACCGGGCCCACCGGCTCGCGCAGCACCACCTGTCGCGCGCCGCGCTGCCTCGGCGGAATCAATCGTCCATATGCGCGCCGTCCTTCTTCCGCGTACCAGTCGACATGGTCTCCCGCGCTCGCCGCTTCGAGTCGCGCTTCGGCGAGCGGCTTGCCCTGCTCCCGCGTGATCAGCGCGGCGATCGTGTCAGTCCGTTCGCGCAGCAGATCGGCCGCGCGGCCGAGCACTTTCGCGCGGTCGTACGCGGAGGTCTTGCGCCAGACCTCGAAACCGCGCCGCGCGGCCGCGAGCGCCAGTTCCATGTCGCGTTCGTCGGCGAGGCCGAGTTCGCCGAGCGCTTCGCCCGTCGCCGGATCGCGCACCGTCGCCCGCTGCGCATGCCGGCCGGCACGCCATTCGCCGTCAATCAACAAAGGGGTATTCAGAGTCATCTCGCTTCCTGGCTGGATCCTGGCGGATCCGGGTTGGATCCTGGTTGGAGGGGCCGACGGGTCGGCCTCGTCATCGCATTGTGTTTTCTTTATCGAAACACGGTTCTTTTACGCGACACATGCTAGACACTCGATCCGAGCCATGTCAAGCACTGGTTTCCAGGTATAAATCCCGACCCTTCGATTCGGCAGGATCGCTTGACCGCGGCGCGCGGTCCGCCCTAACATTCTTTTCATTGAAACATTGTTCTTTTGAAGAAAATAACACCGCATGGCGAAATGGCTTCCGCCATGCGGCCCGAACCTGCAGGAGAAAGCGTCAGATGAACCTTCAGAACCTGCTTCACAACTGGAATGACCTGCCTCGCGAAGTCGTACGCAAAGGCGTGGAACGCGTCGGCTTCCGCGGCGACGACGTCATGTGCGTGATGAACTGGCTGACCCCCGGCATGACCGTGTTCCCCCACAGTCACACCTTCGAGCAGCTGGTGATCATCGTGCAGGGCCGGGTGCGCTTCCATCTCGACGACGAGATCGTGGAAGGCGGTCCAGGCACGATGCTTCGGATTCCTCCTCATGTCGTGCACTATGCGGAACCGCTCGGCGACGAAGTCGTGCTGAACCTCGACGTGTTCGCGCCGCTGCGCGAGGACTACCGCCATCTGGTCGACTATCAGGCCGGCGAGTTCGCCGAAGCGGAGGCGTCGAAATGACGGCACGCACGTTCCGCCAGCGCCTGCTCGGCGGCGGCGCGCCGCTCGTGAGCTCGTTCATCAAGACCGGGCACTACCAGCCGGTCGAAGTGGCCGGCGTGGCCGGGCTGGACGCGGTCGTGATCGACGCGGAGCATGCCGCGTTCTCCGTGTCCGATCTCGATGCCTGTCTGATGGCGTGCCGCGCGGCCGGAGTCGCGGGTCTCGTGCGCGTGCCGGACACGCGGCCTGCGACACTCCTTCAGGTGCTCGACATGGGCGCGGAAGGCGTGCTGATGCCGCACGTGCGATCCGCGCGGGACGCGGCGGAGATCGTGGCCTGCACGCGCTATGCGACGGGTGTGCGCGGCTTCTCCAACTCCGCGCGCGCCGGCGCCTACGGTGGCGTGCCGATGCGCGAGCACATCGTCCGTCAGGACGAATCGGTCAGCGTGATCTGCCAGATCGAGGACGCGGACGCACTGGAGCAACTCGACGCGATCGCGGCGGTGGACGGCGTCGACTGCCTGTTCGTCGGGCGCGCGGATCTCGCTGTCTCGCTGCGCGCGTTCGATCTCGACCATCCGTCGGTCGCCGCCGGCACGCGCGCCGCCCTCGCGGCCGCCACGCGCGCGGGCAAGGCCGGCGGACTCTTTCTCGGCGACGGCCGCGACGTGCCCGCCTGGCTCGCCGCCGGCGCATCGCTGTTCGTCATTGGTTCGGACCAGTCCATGCTGCGCGCGGGATGGCGGCAAACCGTGGACGGCGTCCGAACCGCACATTCAGAGGAAATACGATGAACGACATCACACTCGAACGAACCACAACGCAGGAAGACGCCCAGGTCGACCGGCTCATGCAGGGTGCGATCGATCTGCATTGCCACAGCGGCCCGTCGGTAATGGCCCGCTATCTCGATCACGTCGAGGCGATCCGGGAGGCGTCCGCGTCGGGACTCAAGGCGGTGCTGCTGAAGGATCACTATTACTCGTGCACCCCCGTCTCGTATCTGCTCAACAAGCACTTCGCCGATCTCGGCGTGCATGTGATGTCGGGCGTTCCGCTGAATAACGCAGTCGGCGGCCTGAACGTTCACGCGGTCGAACACGGCCTCAAACTGGGTGCGAATCTCGTCTGGATGCCGACGTTCTCGTCGAAGAACCACATCGCGCATCATCACCAGGACAAGCAGTTCGACCAGAAATTCCCGCAGACCACCCAGCGCATGTTGCAGCCGATTCCGCTCACCGTGCTGAACGACGACGGCAAGCTGAAGGACGAGGTACTCGCGATCCTCGATCTGATCGCGGAAGCCGACGTCGTGCTGTCCGGTGGACATCTGAACATCGCGGAAATCTGGCCGCTCTTCGAGGAAGCGCGCAAGCGCGGCGTCAAGCGCCTGCTCGTCAACCATCCGACCTACGTCGTGGACGCGTCGCTCGACGACATGCGTCAACTGGCGAAGGAAGGCGTCTACATGGAGCACTCGATGTGCATGTGGGTACCGGGCTCCAAGTTCAAGTTCTACGATCCCGAATTCCTGGGCCAGGTGATCGAGGCGGGCACGGTCGATCTGACCATCCTCGGTTCCGACCTCGGCCAGAAAGGCAATCCGACCATCGGCGACGGTTTTCGCAGCGTGATCCGCACCGCGCTCGATATCGGTTACAGCGAGACGGACATACGTAAAATGACGTCCGGAAACGCTGCCCGGCTGATGAGAATCTGAACCGCGCCGGGCCTAAACGGGAGAGACAGGCAATGGCAACGCAAAAGGCGCGCGTTCAGGAGGCGGTGGAAGGTCCAGCCGTGCTGGAATCGGTCGGCATCGTATTCAGGCTGCTGGACGAAATGTCGTCGGCCCGACGCCCGATGGGTGTCACCGAGCTTGCGCAGATCGTCGAGGAACCGAAGCCGCGTGTCTATCGTCACCTCGCATCGTTGCGCCAGCTGGGTGTCGTCGAACAGGACCCCGTGAGCGAGAAGTACCGGCTCGGCGCCCGGCTCGTGATCTATGGTGCCGCCGCGAGCGAGCAGTTCGATCTACGTACGCTCGCCGATCCCTATCTCACGCAGATTCGCGACGCGACGGGGCAGACGGCGCTGCTGTCGGTGGCGACCAACGACACGGCGCTCGTGGTCGCCACGGTCGAGTCCAAGGCAAACGTCTGCATCTCCGTGAAACCCGGGAACCGCGTCCAGCCCTATTGCTCCGCGCAGGGGCGCATCGTCCTCGCTTTCTCGGACGAGGCCAGCCAGCAGCGCGTGATGCGCCGCAAGATGCCGCCGCTCACGCCGCTCACGATGACTGATCCGGACAAGCTCGCGGAGCGGCTCGACCTGATACGCGCGCGCCTCTACGACGATGCGGATGGCGAAGTGACCGTCGGCATCAACGCGCTGTGCTGTCCGATCTTCGGCATGAACAACGTGGTGCTCGGGACGATCGGTATCGTTGGCTCCAGTGGCGAAGTGGTGTCGCCGCCCGACCCGGGCATTCTCAAGCACATCCAGAGCGCCGCCGCAGCGTTGAGTGCCCGCCTGAATGGCGACGCGTACGAGCACACGCTGGCGGCGCACAGAAAAAAACAGAAATAGGGCTGATCGCCTCATGAACGACAGACTGCATACCCGCGTCGGCAACATCGCACTGAAGAACCCGGTCATCTGCGGTGCCGGCGAGCACACGATGACAGGCGACGCGATCCGCGCCGCGTTACGGCATGGTGCGGCAGCGGTCGTTGCGAAATCGACCAACGAGTCGCAGGCGGCGAAAGACCAGCTCGACCGGACCGACTATGCGTTGTTCGACGCGCACT
The DNA here is from genome assembly GCF_003443895.1 of Paraburkholderia phosphatilytica. Lineage (GTDB taxonomy): Bacteria > Pseudomonadota > Gammaproteobacteria > Burkholderiales > Burkholderiaceae > Paraburkholderia > Paraburkholderia phosphatilytica. The sequence goes on from NZ_QQOA01000045.1 coordinate 42,218, forward strand.
GGAATCCTGTGCCGTGGCATACGGCGGAATCGAGAGACGCGACGTTGTTCTGCCGCTCGGGTCTCGTGCAACGCGAGTTCGACGGCTGGCTCGACGAACTCGCGGCGCTCGACCGCGAAGCCGCCGCCAGCGACGCGTACGTCATTCCAAGCCTGATCCTCAGCGATCTGGAGCAGTGCGCGCGTTACGCCGCGCAGATCGAACAGGCAGGGTTGCGCGTACTGGAAGTCAACATCGGCGCGCCACATGGCGAGGAAGCGTCGAAAGGCGCGATCCGACTCGAACGGGACGCGGCGCGGATCGCAACGATCGTGTCGCGCCTGCGCGCCAGCACGCGTCTGCCGTTATGGATCAAGCTGACCGGACAGAGCGAGGACGTCACGGGCATCGCAGCGGCAGCACAGGCTAGCGGCGCGGATGCGGTGGTGTTGATGGGGCGCTTCATGGGTTTTCTGCCGGACCTCGAATCGCAGGCACCGGTGCTTGGCACCAACGCGGCCATTGGCGGCGGATGGTCTCTGCCGCTCACCGCGCGATGGATTGCGCTCGCGCGACGGCGTCTCGGCGCTGCGTATCCGCTGATCGCGACCAATGGCGCGCGCAACGGTCTCGACGTCGCGCGCTTTCTGCTCGCCGGCGCGACGGCAACGGAGATGACGTCCGCGGTGTTCACAAGCGGATATGCTGCATTGAGCGATGCCATTGCGGAACTGAATGCCTATCTCGACTCGCGCGGGCAGTGTGCGAGCCGGATACTGGGGCGCGCGGCCGACCAGATCGAAAGCTATCAACAGCAGGAGGCTCGCCCGGGTCACTGGCGGTGTTTCGCTCCGGCGAGCGAATGACTGGTATCTCACTGCAAGACGCGAGTGCGGAAGCGGATGCCTGGCGGCTACCTGGCTTATATCAATTTTTGCCGCTCACTACCGTCACCAACCACGAGCCCTTGATGTACCCGCGATCCCGCATCACGCTGCCTGTAAATTATCGAGTCGCAATCGCGCATTCGACGCATACCGTCCGCCATACCGTCATTTTGCGGCACACAATGGCCCGGCCGCCTCCGGAATCTTCAAAAATTTTGCTTCTATATCAACGACTTAGAACGAAACGACCAACAAAAAAATCTTTACATCAATCATCGCAAGTCATTGATTTTATTGGGAATCTTTTACCACCCACTCCCGATCATCCGTTCAGTGCGCAGCCGCGACCGCGTCGCTTGAACCTCCCGCCTTGCCCGGCTTGGTGATCCAGATCAGCGGAATGATGATGATCATGATGATCGCGGCGCCGTAGAACACATCGTTCAGGCCCAGCATCGCGGATTGGGTCTGCACCGTGTGATCGAACAGCGCATACGACGCGTTGCTGTTCAGTCCGAGCAGCGAGTGATACGTGTCAAGTTGTGCGATGAACGCCGGGTTGGTCGGGCTCGATTGCTGCGTCAGGATTTCATGGTGCATGATGGTCCGGTTGTTCCACACCACGCCGGCAAGCGAGGTGCCGATACCACCGAAGAACATGCGCGCAAAGGTCGACAGGCCGGCCGCGGCGGGCACCTTTTCAGGCGGCTGCCCCGACAGGATGATCACCGTCAGTGGCGCGAAGAACAATGCCATGGGAATGCCCTGCAGCAGCGTCGGCAGGATGATGTAGCCTTCGCTGAGGTCCGTATAGAAGAACGTGCGCATGTAGTAGACCACCGCGAAGCCGATGAATGCGAGCGTGCCGATGATGCGCGCGTCCGAACGTGGCAGGATCTTGCCCATGATCGGCGCGCCGATCACCGCAAAGATGCCGAGCGGCGCAGTCGCGAGTCCCGCATCCACCGCGCGGTAACCCAGGTACTCCTGCATCCACTGCGGCAACAGTACCAGCGTGCCAAAGAAGATCGCATACGCAATGGCGATCGAAATCGTGCCGCCCAGAAAGTTGCGATCCTTGAAGAGCGTCAGGTCGACGACGGGGTTCTTCTCCGTCAACTCCCACACGATGAAGAACGCGAGCCCCACGACGGCGAAGATGCTCAGGATCACGATCGTGCTCGACGAGAACCAGTCGAGATCCTTGCCCTTGTCGAGCATCACCTGCAGCGACGCGACCCAGACGATCAACAGCCCCAGTCCGACGATGTCCACCGGCAACTTTCTGGTTGGCGTATCGCGATGCCGGTACAGGATCCATACCATCGCGGCCGCGAACAGCCCGACGGGAATGTTGATATAGAAAATCCACGACCAGCTGTAGCTGTCGGTCACCCAGCCGCCGAGGGACGGCCCGATGATCGGCCCGGTCACGACGATCATCGAAAAGAGCGACAGCGCGAGCGACGACTTCGCCTTCGGCCACGAACTGAGCAGCAGCGCCTGCGACATCGGAATCAGCGGCCCGGCCACGGCGCCCTGCAGTACGCGCGCCGCCAGGAGTACCGGCAGCGACGGCGCGATGCCGCACAGCCACGACGCGAACGTGAACAGCAGAATCGAGCCGACGAAGAGGCGCACCTGCCCGAGCCTCTGCGTGAGCCAGCCAGTCAGCGGAATCGAGACCGAATTGGCCGCAGCGAACACAGTGATCACCCACGTGCCTTCATCGACCGAGACGCCGAGATTGCCGGAGATGGTAGGAATCGCGACGTTGGCGATCGACGAATCGAGCACAGTCATGAAGCCCGCGAGGCCCACGACGAACGAGCCGAGCGCGAGGGTCGCCCCCGTCAGCGGGGGATGGGCCGGTTGGTTGGAGGTAGTCATGATCGTGGCCGCTCACTCGTTGGCCGCGATGATCTTCGCGATCGCGGTATCCGCTTCATCGCCGTACTTGGCGAACACATCGGTCTTGTAGGCCGAAACAGGCGTAGCCGTGTCGGGCGGATCGCCGGCGACGTCTTTCACGTCGACGTCCGCGTTCATCGAAAGGCCCACGCGCAGCGGATGCTTTTCGAGTTCCGCCGGCGGAATCTCGATGCGCACCGGCAACCGCTGCACGACCTTGATCCAGTTGCCCGTGGCGTTCTGCGCCGGCAGCAGCGCGAGCGCCGAGCCCGTGCCTGGCGTGAAGCCCGCCACCTTGCCGTGATAGATAACCCTCGAACCGTACACATCGGCGGTCAATGCGACTGGTTGCCCAATGCGGATATGGCGCAACTGCCACTCCTTGAAGTTCGCATCAACCCACACCTGATTGAGCGGCACCACTGACATCAGCGGCGTGCCCGGCGACACGCGCTGCCCGACCTGCACCGTGCGCTGCGCGACATAGCCGCTCACCGGCGCGGGCAGCGTGGTGCGCGCGTACGCGAGGTAGGCGTCGCGCACACGCGCGGCGCTCGCCTGCACGTCCGGATGGTTCGCGACCGACGTATTGGCGGTCAGCGCGCGATTCGCGCCGAGCTGCTGGCGCGCCGCGTCGAGCGCGGCCTGCGCCGAGCGCACGGCATCGCGCGCATGGGAGATCTCTTCGTCGGACACCGCGCCCGTCATGCCGGTCGCGAGGCGGCGCCGTAAGTCGTCTTGCGCTTTCGACAGGTCGGATTCGCGCTGCGCGATGTCCGCTCGATACTTGTCGTCGCCGACATAGAGGCCGTGGACCTGGCGCACGGTCTGGCCGAGATTCGCCTCCGCCTGCTGCAGCGCGATCTTTGCGTCGGCCGGGTCGATCTGCACGACCGGTTCGCCCTGCTTCACGATCCGCGTGTTGTCGGTGTTGACGGCGACCACGGTGCCTGAAATCTGCGGCGTGATCTGCACGACGTTGCCGTTCACGTAGGCGTCGTCGGTGTCCACGTGGTATTGGGCGTCCAGGTAGTAGTAGGCGCCGTAGGCAGCGCCCGCCATCGCAAGCGAGGCGGCGAGCAGCACAAGCAGCGCTTTGCGTTTTCCCGATTGTCTGGATTGCCTGGTCGGCGCATCGGCCGGCTTCGTTTGAGGTGCGTTCATCGATAACTCCAGCAAGGTTCGAGGTGAGCCTTCGCGCGGTTGTGCGCGGCGGCGGATGGGTGCATTCATTGGGTCGTGGTGCCGCTGGCAGGCGCGGGAATCGGCGTCGCGAGGCCTGCGCCCGATGCGTCGAAACCGCCACCGAGCGCCTTGATCAAACCGATCTGCGTACGGCGGCGGTCCATCTCGAGATCGACAACCGCGGACTCCGCGGCGAGCCGGTTGTCGTCCGCGTTCAGCACCTGCAGTTGCTCGTTCAGACCTGACCGGTAGCGGACCACTGCGAGCTGATACGCCTTGCTCTGCGCATCCAGCGCCTCGCGTGCGTAGACGAGCTGACGGTCGTCAGAATGGATCTGCGTGACCTGCGTTGCGACGTCGGACAGCGCGCCGATCAGCGTCTGGTTGTAGGTCGCGACGTCGTAGTCGAGGTCCGCATAGCGGCCCTTCAACTGCGCGCGCAACGCGCCAGCGTCGAAAATCGGCAGATGGATCGCGGGCGCCAGCTGGAACTCGCGGCTGCCAGCCGTCAGAAACCGTCCCCAGCCGAATGCATCCAGTCCCGCAGCGGCGGAAAGATTCACGTCCGGGAAGAACTCGGCCTTCGCTTCCTTCACATCCTGCGTGGCCGCGTCCACCTGCCAGTACGCCGCGACGATGTCCGGGCGGCGCGACAGCAGATCGGCCGGCAGGTCGTCGGGCAGCGCGACGTTGTTGCCCTCGCCGAGGGTCGGATTAGTGATCTTCAGGCCACTGTCCGGCCCCGCGCCGAGCAGCGCGGCGAGCTGGTAGCGCACGATCGTGATCTGTCCGTCGAGGTCGCCGACACTCGAGCGGCTCGTCGCGGTGTCACCGTTAGCGGTCTGCCGCTCAACGTCGGTGTCGAGTCCCGCGCTCACGCGTCCGGCCGTGATACGTCCGATGACCTCGCGGTTCTTCACTTCGCGAACCTGGATGTCGCGCAACGCGTAGAGCTGGGCCAGATGGTTGTACGTGCTCGCCACCGACGCCGCCAGCGTGATGCGCACCTCCTCGGCTTCGGCATCGGCAACCTTCTGTTGCGAGACCGCCTGGCGCAGGCGGTCCCGGTTCTTGCCCCACAGGTCGAGATCCCACGAAGCGCCCGCGAGCACCGTGTTTTCGGTCTGCCACGTGCCGCCGTACGGCGGCGGCACGATCGAATTGCCGCTGTAAAGCTGGCGTGTCGACGAAAAGCTGCCCGTCACATTCGGATAGAGCTTCGAATTGGCGCTACCCACGTAAGACGACGCCTTCTCGATGCGGGCGCGCGCCTGTTCGATGGTCGGATTGCCCTTCAACGCGTCGTCGATCAGCGCAGGCAACTGCGGGTCGCCGAACTGCTTCGCCCAGTCCATCGCTGGCCACTGGCCGCCCTGGGCAGGCAGGCTCTGCTGTGTCTCGAACTGCTCAGGGGGCGCAATGTGCTGGTCGCTCTTGATGCCGCCGTAGTTCACGCAGCCGGCGAGGCCAATCGCCGCGACCGCCGCGGCAATCGATGCCATCCATGCTTTGACGCGCGGCTGGTGTCGTTCGTGTTTCATCATGGTTTCCTTTTTCCTGTGGCGGATCGGGCCAATATCCGTGTCGTGCAATTGCAGTGCATATACACACAATAACGTCCGGGAATTCGCGTATCGATGCCTCAACATGAACCAGTTTGTTGCCGGGTTTGTTACCTGTCGGATACGTCGCCCGTCATCCGGAACAGCTCGCTGCGCAGATACGCGGCCTGCTGCTGCCCGAAGCTGCGCTCGAAGCTGGCCTGGGCCACCGCCCAGTGAGCAGCGGCTTCGTCGAGCTTCGCGCGCCCATCTGCAGTGAGCACGAACCGCAGGCGCCGGTTGCTCTGCCCTTTCGCCGGCGACGCCACGAAGCCGCGCCGCAGCAGCGGCTTGAGGAGCCGCACGATCGTCGTCCGGTCCATCACCATCGCATGCGCCAACTCAGCCATCGTCAGCGTCGAACAGCGCCCCAGCATGGCAAGCATGCTGAACTGCGCGGGTGTGATGCCGGCTTCGGACAGATGGCGCTCGTAAAGCTTCGAGATGTGCCGGGAAGCCTGGCGGAGCGCGAAACAGTCGTCGTTCTGGATGTCATCGGAGTGCATACGCACAAGATACGACCGGGAACGCCCGGATGCGATGACGGGCGGGAGATCAGACTGGTACCATTGCGGGCACCAATCCGCGAGGAAAGGTCAGCCGACGCTCGCGACGGACCGATAGGAGGTTGGTAGCGCGTCGAAAAAGGCGATCGCGTCGTCGATGAACGCGCGTACCTTGACGGGCTGCAAGGTGCGGTTGCTGTAAGCGAGCTGGATGTCGATGTTCGGGTCGACGAGCTGGAACGTGCCGAGCAGGCGCACGAGTTCGCCCGATGCGAGCTCGTTCTCGATGAGCGCCACGGGTGCGACGCCGATGCCGAAACTCCTCAGCACCATTTCCCGGTTGAACGCGGGACTGTTCGACGACACCTCGAAACGCAGCGGAACGATCAGGTCCTCCGCGCCGTCGCGAAAACCAATCGCGGGACGTCGGATGGACGGCGACATCGCAACGAACAGATGACTTGTCAGCTCCGATGGATGCTGCGGCGCGGCGTGCCTGCTCAGGTATTGCGGCGTTGCGACAATGACGACCGGAATCCGCTCAAGCAGGCGCACGACCGTGGTTTCGCTCGTCAGCATGTACGGCACGACGATGCCGAGGTCGTAGCCTTCGGCCACGAGATCGACCGGCCGCTCCGTCAGCATCACGTCGATCGCGACCTTTGGATGCGCGAGCTTGAACCGGGCGATCAGTGGCACGAGCCGGTTCATCGTCGCGGTCGTATGGGCGACGAGGCGAAGGACGCCGGTCGCTTCCCGAGTCTGGCTTCCCACGTCCGCTTCGAGCGCATCGAGATCATCGAGGATTCGCACGCAGCCTTCGTAGAAGCGCTCCGCCGCATCGGTAAGCGAGACCTGCCGGGTGGTGCGGTTCAGCAGCCGGCAACCCATCCGCGCTTCAAGCGCCGCGATGGTTCGCGACACCACCGGCCGCGCGATACCATGCGTATCCGCGGCACGGGTAAAGCTCTTCAGTTCGACCACGGACCGGAAAACACGCAGGCTATCGATATATTCCATGGCGAGGTCTCTTCGACGAACGGGAATGAGACGGGGGGCGGCAAGGTTTGCCGTCCGTAAGCCTGTGCCATTACGACCGCCGTGGACGACCTCTCCCGCTACCTGCTAGCGAAACGAAACCGATTCGATGTCGATCGCAACCAGCAGCGGCTCGGCAATCTTCTGGCCATCGGCGTCATGCGCAAACACGCGCCGGGTTGTCGGCACCATGATGCCGGCGAATTCCCGGTAGTTCGACGCGTAGTTTGCGCCGGTCGCGCCGCCCATGATATCGACAGTGTAATCATGACGCCGCAACAGGCCGTCCGGGCCGAAGTACGACACCTGCTCACGCGAATGCGTTTCGATGAAAGCAGGGAACGTCACTTTCAGGCGCCGCCACCGCTCGCCGTCTTCATGCCACGGCGACAGCTCCTCGGTCACGACACCGGGACACGTATAGACAAACGGCGTGCTGAGATACGTCCACAGCGCATAGCTGCAGAAATATGCGGCATGCAGATTGTCCCACGGCGTCTGCTGGCTATGACCGGCAAACGAGGACCGCGGATCGTCGCGGCTCTCGATCACGTGCCCTTCGATCGATTCGACGGCGACGTGGCCCGGGGTAAAGATGGAGCGCCGATCGGGTGCGGTGAAGGGCCGCAATTCGACGCGTTGCGCCTGGGTATCGATCGCGGCGACGATGTGCCCGAAAATATCCGGCTTGTGCTTCACATGCCAGATACCGCCGGTGATCGACATGTCCGCTTCGAGCGAGCGGATCGCATTCCAGCGCGCAAGACCGCCGTGGGCTTCGACGGCCAGCTTCAAAAGATCATTCGTCATGTCATGTCCTCGATTGACGGCTGCTGGTTGACCTGCCGGCAGCATCGCGCGGCCGGCGGGCCGCCGTTCAGCCGCCGAACACTTCCGCCATCTGCGTATTCAGGCCATTGACGAATGCGTGTTCGTCAGGACCCGGGTTGTCCCGGAACGGCTTCGCGATTTCCACCAGCACTTCGTCCGCATCGGTGCCGAGCACCACCATCGTTTCGTCGATGAAGGGCTCCAGCGGCATCGCCTGTTCGGCCTCGCGGCTGTTCATGAGATCCGTGCGCACCCAGGGCGGTGCGATCTCAAGGACGCGAACCTTCGTATTCCTTAGCATGAATCGTTGCGAAAGAATGTACGAATGCAGCGCCGCCTTGGTCGACGAATACACCGCCGTCATCGCCAGTGGAACGAACGCGAGCACCGAACTGGTATACGCGACGACGCCGTTGTCTTTGGTCTTGAGATGATCGATCAGCGCCGACGTCATACGGATCGGCCCCATCAGGTTCGTCGTGATGGTGGAGACCATCAGCGTGTCATCGACGTGGCCGGCCACCTGGTCGGGCAGCATGATGCCGGCATTGTTGATCAGCACGTTGAGGTCGGGATAGTCTGCGATCAGCTGCGCGGCTACCTTCTCAATGCTGGCCGGGTCGGTGATGTCGAGCTCGATGGCTGCCATGCCAGGATTTGCCGCCAGCACCTCGTCGAGATGGCTGCGCCGGCGGCCGCTGATGATGACCTTGTTGCCGCGCTCGTGAAGCGCTTCAGCCAACCCGCGTCCAATTCCCGAGCCGCCGCCCGTGATGAAGATCGTGTTTCCGGTGAGTTTCATGATGGTTTCCTGTCGATATCCAGTGAAGGTGGAGAACAGCGCCGCTGTGGGCAAAGTCGGTGTGCTCAAGCAGGGAAGCGGTCGCCGAACATCGGCAGGCCGCTCTGGGATTCGGCCGCGGTTGCTTCGTCCTGAAGCACGTCCCAGTGCTCAGCGAGCTTTCCGTTCTCGAAGCGAACGACGTCGGCAGCAATCCAGGCAGCGGGTCGGCCGCTCCCGGAAAAGCGGCCATGCGCGATCACATGGTCGCTTTCGGCCAGGATCAGCTGGTTCTCGTAACGCAACGTGTCGGGAAGGCTGCGCACCAGGTCGAACAGACCGTCGCGTCCAGGCGCAATGTGCGCGCTGTGCTGGATGTAACGGTCGGACCAGAAGCGCTCGGCCGCGGCGTAGTCGCGCTTGTTGAACAGGGTGTCGAATGCCTTCAGCACCAGCGCCTTGTTTTGCTCGGGAGTGGTCTTCGTCATGTCGGGACTCGCTTGAAAGTTTCAGGGACCGGCACGCTCGGGCGCCGGTTGCCGTTGTGCTTTCCGCCGCGTGAATGGTCAGGGAAAGCAGGCTACACTTAAGACAATGTCGATTGACATTGTCATTGGGATGGATTGTGGTTGGCCGGCCCAGCAATGTCAATGGTGATCGACATTGTATTTTTCGATGGGTCTGATTGGCCGTTTGCGGCCGAAGGGAGTGGGAAATGGGTGTTTCCAGACAGCAGGCGGCGGAAAACCGGGGCGCGATCGTGGCCGCCGCCGAAAAACTGTTCCGCGAACGCGGCGTCGACGCAGTCGGGCTGGCCGAACTGATGAAGGCCGCGGGATTCACGCAGGGCGGCTTCTACAACCACTTCAAATCAAAGGATGCGCTGGTCGCGGCGGTGATAGACAAGGCAATGACCGAAGGTGGAGAGACTTTCGACACCCTCATCGAGCACGCCAGGTCCGCGCAACTCAACCCGGTCCGTCGGCGGATCGAGTGGTACCTCTCGCCTGAACACCGCACGGATATCGAAGCGGGTTGCGCGCTGTCGGGTTTTGCAGGTGACGCGCGCCGGCTTGGCGATGCGGCACGAGCAACTTACGTGGAAGGTCTGGCGGCGAACCTCGAACAGTTCGCCAAGGTCATTGAAGAAACAGAAGGCGTCAGCGAAGGCAGCCGCCGGAAGGCGATCACCTTGTTCAGCCAGATGGTGGGTACCCTGCTGCTTTCGCGAGCGACTGCAGACGTCGATCCGGTGCTGGCGGACGAGATTCTTGACACTGGCCGCCAACATTTGTTCGCGGCCGTGGACACTCCAGGCGAAAAGCGCCCGGGTGGACATTCGCGCCGAAAGTAAGCGTCGTGAGAGCCTGCAATGGCCAGGTAAATTCGTGCCCGCATACGGAATGAATGTACTCAACTCGCTGCGACCATCGACGATCGAGGAACTTGTGTCGAACGACCGGTACTGGGCCGAATCCCGCCCTACGGGAAATGAGCGTTGTTCGACCCGAAGCCCTCCAGTCGAGACTCACAAAAATCAGCAGCCGGCTTCCGCTGTACCATCCGCGGTGAAAATCTGGGTGGATCCGTTCGTCTGCGAAGCACTCGCTGCAACCGATATGCCGGACCGAAGCGACTGGTCGTTTTGCCACGTCCGGCTCATTACCCTTCGGTCTGAATGAGAACGATAACAGAGATCATCGTGAGATTTTTGGCCATCATCACTGCGCTCGTGAGCCTCGTTGCGACACCTGCCCTTGCGACCGACATCGGTTTCGAGGAGGTCAAGATACCGAATGGCACCGAGCCGCCGCTCATTGCCGGCATCTGGTATCCGACCAACATGCAGGCAACGCCGCACACCCTCGGCGATTTCAGCCAGACCGTAGCGCCCCACGCTTCGATTGTCGGCAATCAACTGCCACTGGTGGTGATGTCGCACGGCGGTGCGGGCTGGTACGACGGCCATTACGATACGGCCCTCGCTCTGGCTCGCGCGGGGTTCGTTGCGGCCGCAGTCAGTCACGCCGGGGACACTTTCGACGACCAGAGCCGAGTGCTGCAAATCTGGCGCCGCCCCGCCCAGCTTCATCGGCTGGTCGATTACATGGTCGACGAGTGGCGTGGACACGGGAGACTGGACGCGACCCGAATCGGTGCGTTTGGCTTTTCGAACGGCGGTTTCACCGTGCTGGTGGCCGCCGGTGGCATCCCGGATCTTTCGAAAATCGCCCCGTTCTGCGAAGCCCACCCGGATCACGATCTGTGTGAGGCTCTGCAGCATGCCGGCGTCGACCTCAAGTCCACTGCGAGCGTTCCCGCCGACGTCTGGATTCACGATCCACGCATCAAGGCCATCGCCATCGCCGCGCCTTCGTTCGGGTTTACTTTCGGCCCCGTGGGACTAAGCGGCGTTCGCGCCCCGGTCCAGCTCTGGAGCGCTGCCAATGACCGTCATCAGCCGCATCCCTACTATGATGAGCCGGTACGCGACGATTTGCCTCGCGCATCCGAGTATCACGTCGTTGACAACGCGGGCCACTACGACTTCCTGCCACCGTGCGGCGTGCGACTGTCGCGGGTGCGCCCGGAGATCTGCAACAGTCTGCCGGGTTTTAATCGCGCCGGGTTTCATGAACAATTCAACGCCGACGTTGTAAGGTTCTTTCAGGCAACGCTGCCATAGAAAATGGCTTCACCTTTCGTGTGCAGGCACAACAAACCGGCTACCCGACCTTCACCCGATTACGGCCCGAATCTTTCGCCGCATAGAGCGCCCGGTCCGCCCGCCGCATCAACGCGTCGACATCGCGCTCGCCCGCTTCCCGTGTGACGACACCGATACTGACGGTAAACGGGATCGGCTTCACACGCCACGCGTGCTCGAAATCCTGTTCCTCGAAACGGCGTCGCAGCGTCTCTGCGATCCGATGCACGAGCGCGGCGTCCGCGCCCGGCAAGGCAGCAACGAATTCCTCGCCTCCCCAGCGCGCGAACAAGCCGGACTCGTGCGGGATCGACATACCGACCTTCGCCAGCACCCGCAGCACTTCGTCGCCGATATCGTGGCCGTAGCTGTCGTTGATCTTCTTGAAGTAGTCGATGTCGAGGATAAACGCAGACAGGAGGTCGTCGGTGTCGAGCACCTTGTCGACGAAATCCAGAAACTCACGGCGATTCGGCAAACCTGTCAGAGCGTCGGTCACGGCCTGCTTCTTCAGCAGATCGATGAGCTCAGCGCGCTCGCTGATATCGCGAACAACTGCCGTGAATTCGATCACGCCATCCACTTTTATCTTTGAAATCGCGATTTCGACAGGGATGACCGTGCCATCGCGATGCCGGCCATACACGCTGTTGCTTTCGTCCATGCGAGGCGGTGTGATCGACCGCAGGCTCATCTGCACCGAGTCCGCGAACTGCTTGACGTTCCGGAAGTGATTCGCGCGAAACTTTTCCGGCAACAGGATTTCGATCCTCTGCCCCAGCACGTCCACCGACTTGTAGCCGAACAGGTTTTCCGCCGCGCGATTGAAGAACGTGATGTTGTGCTGTTCGTTGATCGTGACGATCGCGTCGTAAGCCGAGTCGACCACTGCGCGAAACCGGGAGGCGCTCACTTCCAGGTCATGTGCCAGCTGCACCTTCGCGGCGGTATCGAAACCCGTCACGAGGACTTCGTGCACGGCCGCACCACTGCTCATATGTCTGAGCGGTTTCAGCGAGAGACGCCACGGGTGCACGCCGTCATGCAGTGTGAAAGACTGCCGAAGTTCCTGCGCCGCCCCAGACGTAAAGCACGCAAGGAGTTGCTCGCGCAACGCGACTCCCGCCTGATCCGGAAGCAGCGCGTCGAATGGAATGGGGAACGCGTGCCAATCCGCGGGCATCCCACCCGCCATCTCGATGAACGGGTCGTTGCAGGCACTGATGACGAACCCGCCGTGAGCATCGCGCCCGACGACAGCGAAGCTGACCAGCGCGCCGTCCACGTACTACTGCGATCTGTTACTCAAATCCGACATCGCCTTACCTTACGACACGTTGATGCGGCAGCAATTCGGATGATGAATGGTGTTGGTGAAACCGCCGCGTCGACTGTTGATATCGGCAAGGCGTCAGGAGTCTTGAGGGTGAATCGTGGCAACCGATCGGTATCGACCACGCGTCTCAACGGCTTCCATGACGATTCTCCTTTCGACGGAAGGAGAATCCGTCTGCGCCTCGCGCCGCAGGACGACGAGCGACGCTTAGCTTCCGTACACCACCGTCAACTCCAGCGACCGCTTCCGCCTGGGAAAGCGGCCACCTGCAGACACTCACATGAGCCTAAATCTCACCGACGAGATTTGCTGTCGCAATCATTGCTATATTTCAATATTACTTGAATCATTGAATCGATGGATCTATGATGCCGCCATGGACTCGAACCTCGTCGTACGCGCGCTCGGCGCTCTCGCCCATGAATCACGGCTGGCCATCTTCCGTGCACTCGTCGTTGCCGGTCCGGACGGCATGCCTGCGGGCGAGATCGCGCAGCGGCTCGGCCTTTCACCGTCGAGTCTTTCCTTTCACCTGAAGGACCTGTCACACGCCTGCCTGGTCATCGGCAACCAGCAGGGCCGGTTCATTTTCTATTCGGCCAACTTTGACGCGATGAACGGACTGGTCGGCTTTCTGACCGAGAACTGCTGCGCGGGCGCAACGTGCGCGGTCAATGCTACCCCGCCATGTTGTGGAGACCCGAAATGAAGCGCATGCACGTCCACGTCGCCGTGGAAGATCTCGAAGCGAGCACCCGTTTCTACACCGCGATGTTTGGCGGGATCGAGCCGACCGTCTCGAGACAGGACTATCGCAAATGGGAACTTGTCGACCCCACGGTGAACTTCGCCATCTCGCAGCGTGGCGTGAAGCCCGGTGTCGATCACCTTGGCATTCAGGTTGAGACCGACGCGGAGCTTGCCGAGATGCGAGAACGCTTCGCCCGCGCGGAACTGCCGGTTGCCAACCAGACTACCACCACCTGCTGCTACGCAAAATCAGACAAGACGTGGACAGTGGACCCACAGGGCGTGGCGTGGGAAACGTTCCGGACGCTTGAACAGACGCCGGTCTATGGCGAGTCCCGCGATCGCACGCGAGAAGCCAGCAGTTCCCAGGTCGCCTGCTGCGCAGGTGCTATCAACATGCGGAGCGGTGCATGAACGACAGGACCTACAACATTCTCGTGCTGTGCACGGGCAACAGCGCCCGCAGCATCATGGCCGAGGCGCTGTTCAACACGCTGGGCAAAGGCAGATTCCACGCGTTCAGCGCGGGCAGCCATCCGTCCGGCACGGTCAATCCATTTGCCCTTGAGCGCTGTGAGGCCCTTGGCTATGACACCGCCGGAATGCGCAGCAAGAGCTGGGACGAATTCGGCATGCCAGACGCGCCGCAGATGGATTTCGTCATCACAGTGTGCGATCAGGCCGCTGGCGAAGTCTGCCCGATCTGGCCGGGCAAGCCGATCACCGGGCATTGGGGTTTCGAGGATCCCGCTGCCTTCACAGGCACGGATGAAGCGAAACGCGCAGTGTTCACGAAGGTCTACCGGCAGATCATGACCCGCGTGAGCCAGTTCGTGAATCTGCCGCTGCACGTGCTCGATCGCAACGCAATCCAGAAGGAGGTTCGCGCAATCGGCGAGCGCCCCGCCGAGGAATCCGATGAGCAGCACTGATTCACTGTCGCACGCTGCGCGTCCTGCCATTGGCTTCTTCGAGCGGTATCTGACCGTATGGGTCGCGCTCTGCATCGTCGCGGGCATTGCGCTGGGCCAATGGCTCCCGGCGGTTTTTCAGGCAATCGGCCGGATGGAAGTGGCTCAGGTCAACCTGCCGGTCGGCGTGCTGATCTGGATCATGATCATCCCCATGCTGATCAAGATCGACTTCGGCGCGATGTCGCAGGTCAAAGGCCACTGGCGCGGCATCGGTGTCACGCTGTTCGTGAACTGGCTCGTCAAACCGTTCTCGATGGCGTTGCTCGGCTGGATTTTCGTGCGTCACGTGTTCGCTGCATGGCTGCCCGCGGCACAACTGGACAGCTACGTTGCCGGGCTGATCCTGCTCGCGGCTGCACCCTGCACGGCAATGGTGTTTGTCTGGTCGCAGCTGTGCAAGGGTGATCCGTATTTCACACTGTCCCAGGTTGCGCTGAACGACGCGATCATGATTGTCGCGTTCGCGCCCATCGTGGCTTTGCTGCTGGGCCTCTCGGCCATCACCGTGCCGTGGAACACGCTCATCGCGTCGGTCGGGCTCTATATCGTCATCCCTGTTGTGATCGCGCAGATCCTGCGCCGTGTGCTGCTTGCACGAGGCGATGCGCATTTCAGGCACGTGGTCTCCCGGCTTGGCCCGTACTCCATCTGCGCGCTGCTCGCCACGCTCGTGCTGCTGTTTGCGTTTCAGGGGCAAGCCATCGTCCATGAACCTCTCGTAATCGCCATGCTCGCCGTGCCGATCCTGATCCAGGTGTTTCTCAACTCGGGCCTCGCGTACCTGCTGAACCGCAGGCTTGGTGTCGCACATTGCGTCGCAGGTCCGTCCAGCCTGATCGGCGCAAGTAACTTCTTCGAGCTGGCTGTGGCCACTGCCATCAGCCTGTTCGGGCTCCAGTCGGGCGCAGCACTCGCGACGGTTGTTGGCGTGCTGATCGAAGTGCCGGTCATGCTACTCGTCGTCGGCGTCGTGAACCGCTCACAGCGCTGGTATGAGGCGCATTGAGAGTCAATCATGAGTGTCACCATCTATCACAACCCTGAATGCGCCACGTCGCGCAATGTGCTCGCACTGCTGCGCGCAGCAGGGGAGGACCCGCACGTCATCGAGTATCTGAACACACCGCCCGACCGCGCAACGCTCGTACGGCTGATCGCAGACAGCGGCATGGCAGTCCGGGACGTGCTGCGCGTCAAGGACACGCCCTACAAAGAGCTGGGCCTCGGCAATCCCGAACTGACCGACGCGGAACTGATCGATGCGATGCTCGGTCATCCGATCCTGATCAACCGGCCCATCGTCGTGACACCACGCGGTACCCGCCTTTGCCGGCCGTCGGATGCAGCTATCGCCCTGCTATCCCGCGGCCCGGCGGAAGAAACGCTGAAGGAAGAAGGCGCGCCGTTCATCATCGCCCGGTCGACACCCTGCGATGATCCAGGACTCGCAGGCGCGTTGCGAGAATCCGGCCTGCCGGTCGACGACCTCCGCGAGCCGGGCCGCAGCTTCTTCAGCTTCGGCACGCTTGACGGTACGCAGCTCGGCTACGGCGGATTCGAGCACTACGGCATCGATACGCTGATCCGTTCTATCGTCGTCGAGCCAAAGCGCCGTGGCACCGGTATTGGCCGCAACCTGCTCGCTGTACTCCTGCGCGAAGCGTTCGATGCCGGCGCCCGCAGGGCATGGCTGCTGACGACGGACTCTGCGGCGTTCTTCGAGAAGGTCGGGTTCAAACCAGTCGAACGCAACACGGCTCCTGAAGCGATCGTTGCGACTCATCAGGCCGCGAATCTGTGCCCATCCTCCGCGGTGCTGCTCTCTCGCGCCATCACCCTGTAGCCCACTTTTACGATGCAGCCTGATCTTCCCAACGTCAGCCTCGCGCACCTCGATGCACCCGACCTCGCGAAGCTGGAACCGTCAACGGTATCGCAACACCCGCCTCGCATCCTGCTGCTTTACGGCTCGTTGCGACCCACCTCATACAGCCGGCTGCTGACGCTCGAAGCCGAACGCATCCTGCGCGCGTTTGGCGCCGAGACGAAGGTGTTCGATCCGCACGGCCTGCCGCTCGCGGATAGCGTGCCCGCCGACCACCCGAAGGTGGTCGAGCTGCGCGAAGCATCGATCTGGTCTGAAGGTCAGGTGTGGTGCAGCCCGGAGCGCCACGGCGCGTTGACCGGCGTGTTCAAGAACCAGGTTGACTGGTTGCCGCTCGACTCCGGCAGCATCAGGCCGACGCAGGGACGGACACTCGCCGTGATGCAGGTGTCCGGCGGCTCGCAGTCGTTCAACGCCGTCAACGCGCTGCGCGTGCTCGGCCGCTGGATGCGCATGGTGACGATCCCCAACCAGAGCTCGGTCGCGAAGGTCTTCCAGGAATTCGACGAAAGCGGCCGGATGAAGCCATCACCATACTACGATCGCGTCGTCGACGTGATGGAAGAGCTGGTCAAGTTCACGCTGCTCGTGCGCGACCGGTCGGACTACCTGACCGACCGCTACAGCGAACGCAAGGAAAAGTTCCCTGCAACCATCACCGCGCTCGCGAGCGCAGCGATGAGCCATGAGCACCCCACGCAGAACGCCGATGCCGATACCGACGACGGCGAAGTCGAGTGACATCGCAGGCTCGAACGAATCGCTGACGACCTGGCTGCTTGCATTCGCGCAGCTGGTGTCGTGGGGCTCCGTCTACTACTCGTTCTCGCTCCTGGTCGTTCCGATGGAGCAGTCGATGGGCTGGAGCCGCACGGCAACGAATGCGGCACTCTCGCTCGGGCTGCTGGTTTCAGGCTTTGCCGCTTACCCGGTTGGCAGGTGGATCGATCATGGCCTCGGGCGTCGCGTGATGACCGTCGGCTCCGTAATCGCTGCGGCGATGTTGCTGCTCTGGTCGGTATCGTCGTCGCGGACGGTGGTGTTCGTGGCGTGGATCGGCCTGGGCCTGTCGATGGCCGCCACGTTCTACGATCCGCTTTTCGCGGTACTGACCCACCGCTACCCGCAGCGCTACAAGACGAAGATCACACTGGTCACGCTCGTTGCCGGCTTCGCGAGCACCGTCTTCATCCCACTGACCCAGTATCTTGTCGTTGCCACGGGTTGGAGATTCGCACTCGCAGTCCTTGCCGGCTGCAATCTGCTGGTCTGTTTGCCGATCCACCATCTTGCGATCAGATCGTCGCGGCTGGACATATCCCTGGACCACGTGAAGAGCGAGCGCCGGACAGTCGATGACGAAGCAGCGAGGCGCGTGCTGCGCACACCGACATTCTGGGCACTCGTCGTGTGCTTCACGACCTATTACGCGACGTTCGCAGCGCTCACGTTCCATCTTGTTCCGCTCATGGTGGAGCGCGGCGTCTCGAATACCGTTCTCGTTGTCACGATGGCGCTGATCGGCCCCGCACAGGTCATCGCAAGAGCAGTGTGGTTCGTCTTCGATCGCAGGGTCACCATCACGACAGTCGGGTTCATCGTGGTGCTGCTTTTCCCGGCGTCGACGGTCATCCTCATCTTCGCCGGCAAGTCGGCGGCGCTGCTGTGGCTCTTCGCGCTGTGCTACGGCGCAGCCAACGGGATGATGACGATCCTTCGTGGAACGATCGTGCAGCAGTTTCTGTGGACCGAAGGATATGGTGCAATCAGTGGCATGCTGTCGTTTCCGTCGAACATCGCGAAGGGCATCGCACCGATCGCGGCGGCTAGCATCTGGGACATTGCGCGCGGCTATCCGGCAGTCGAGTGGACCGTGCTTCTGGTCTCTTTGATTTCAGCGATCTGCTTTTTCATCGCAGCGCAGACATCGCCCAGACGGCATCCAACGCCGACCAGTGACTGACAACGTCCAACGGAAGGAGAACCAGTCTGCGCTGGTTTCATACGGACCATGCATGACCCTAACCCGCCCTTCCCTGGAGGGCTCGTGAACGTCCCCAATGGGTCCGATACAGGCCGTTCACGCTCCATGCCACGGCCGCTCAGCAATGTTCCCTTGCACAGTCAGTAGATTGCGCTGTTTTGGTAAGCGCCTCGCGAAGGCCGTCCGCAATCCGGCGCGCACGTGAGGCATGATCGGGTATCGGGCGGTCGTGTTGGCCCGCTGGCAATCAGCCCG
>NZ_QQOA01000046.1 GCF_003443895.1 Paraburkholderia phosphatilytica
CGGACGACCAACCTGTCGGCAGATTCTCATGGCCAACTCGGTTCAAGTGGCAAGAGGTCGGCGCTCTGAAAACGAGTTGTGCAGACCTTCCCTAGCATTCCTCGCCACTGTAATTGCCGTTCATCCAGAACTGATCGTTGTGGCGAACGATGTATTTCCCCTCCACCCGCACTGTTCCGCTGTGATCGATCGGCCAGCATTTCGCTCCGGTGGTGCCGCTCTCGATACCATGCAGCGTTCCCGCCGCGTCTCCCTTCGTGTCAGGCGCAAAGCTGGAGTCGAACCGGACGATCGGCAATCCGTTCGCCTGGACCGTCTTCGCCGTCATCCCGGCATCGCCCAGATTCGCGGTGACGGGATAAGGCACAGGTGGCTCGCTGCTGCCCATCGGGGTTTTGCAGACGTCGGGCATCGTCGATACGATGGTCCACTGGCCGTCCTTGCGGGCGGTCACGTTGTTAGCCACGCTTCCTCCGTCTCGGTCTGTCTCGCATCGGTGTTGATCTGGAGGAGAGGCGCAGTCGGGTTTGTCTCGAAACGTGCTTCGCACACGCGCACCGTCGGCTGCACGGGAAATACTGCTCGCCAGGTGACGAGCACCAACATCTCCTCAGCGTCAATGAAAACGGTATCCGCACGCATCGGCACCGGTGCGATCGCTCCGCTCTCGAACCGAAGTGCAACCAGCGCGCGGTGTTCCGGTAGCCGTGCCCGGAGAAACCCCACGCACGTATGTGCTGGCGCCGCAAGGTTCGCAAGTTCGAACGAGATCCCGTTGTCGGGCCACGCGATCTGCTGGTCTGCCGGTGCGCCATTCCAGTAACCGAAGTCGAAGTCGAGCGGCAGATGGGGCCACCTGTCTGCCCGCCAAGCTTCGTCGTATGTCCCGGCTGCCATAAGACGTGGTGCCCACGCGCGCCCGACCACACCCAGCCCAACCGGTGCGACGCCGTAACTGGCCGCGACCTCTGCCATCCGTGCGGCGTCGATCGGCGCCAATGGATGCTTCGCGAAGACGGGGCTCTCGATCGGGCTATCCCATTCCTCAATCTGCGGTGCCGGTATCTCTGCGATCTTCGCCACATGCGTCAACGCGGAAGTGGCACTCGAAGACGCCACGACATCACCGGCGGTCGCGCATCCGGGGAATCGCTTCTCGACCCATCCGCGACCGAGCGGATTGCTGAAGCACACCTCGTTCAGCTCACGCTCGGCAGGCAGGCCGACGACGCCTGCGGCCGCAACAACGCGGCTGCACCCGCCGAACGCATACTCCCATCGCATTGGTACCGTCGCGACTGCTTCAGGGACCGCGAGTCGCCATCCACGCCATCCTTTCTGGAACACTCGCGGCCCCGTCACGCGAAGGCCCTTGTCGATGACGACCTTGTCTCCAAGGCTGATGCGCACGCGAACTGGCCACGAAGGAAGCGGCTTGCCCTCAGGTGCATGTGCTGTCGCGCGCACCAGAAAGTCACACTTCGGCTTGAACGGCGCGAGGTCGCTCTCCCACTTCACACTGCTCGACCCGGTTTCACCCTCGTATTCATCGGCCATCGCAAGCCGTACGGCGTCATTGCCCGCGAGCAGCCTGCATGCATGCGTGTCGGCGTCCGGAGCGTCGATGTGAATCGGCTCGAGCCGATATCCTGCCTTGAGCACGACCACGTGAAATTCGTGGTCATGCAGGTCAATGGCATGGAAAGCCATCGCGTGGAGTGGAGTGAGGTTTCTGAACTCCATCGCGGCCACGCTTAATTGATGTCGACGGTCTTGCCGTCGATCGAGACAGCCTCTGTTCCGCTGATGGCGAGATTCGTGCCACTGATGGTGATCGTTCCGTCGCTCTGGAGCAGGATGGACGCTTTACCGGTACGCAGTTCGATGCTGTCACCGGCAGTCAGCGTATAGGTCTTGCCGACCATCGTCGTTTTTGACAGTCCAACTTCTTCGCCGCTAGCGAGCCCGACGCCCGTGTTCATCGCGCCTGCAACCGTTATAGCGTACGCTCCACCCACCGTCAGCGCCTTGGCTAGGCCAACGGTTTCCGCCGACGCAAGAGCGATCATCAGATTCTGCGCACCTTCGATGGTTTCGCTCCTGTTGCCCCCGACAGTCAGGGTTTCATTGCTCCCGACCTGCTCGGTGCGGTTGACGCCGACCGTGATCGTCTCGTTGCTCCCGACGGTCTCCGTGCGATCGTTCTTCACGAGGACAGTCTCGTCGTGGCCGACAGTCTTGGTCCGGTCATTGCCGACGCTATGCGACTCGTCGTTCTCGACCTCGATACGCTGATCCTTCTCCGCGTGAATCCACAACTCCTCGGCGCCCATCTTGTCCTCGAAGCGGATCGCATTGGCGTTGGCCGGCGTGGCGCCCTTGCTGGAACGCGTCAGGATGCCGCTTTGCGTTGCGTTCGCCGGCAAGGTCCAGGGCGGCACATTCTGCGCGTTGTAGACGCGAGAAGTAATGAGCGGCCTGTCAGGATTTCCGTCGAGAAACGACACGACCACCTCGTCGCCGATTCTCGGTATCTGGACCATGCCGAAGCCGCGGCTCGCCCACGGCTGACCCACCCGGACCCAGCACGAACTCGACTGGTTTTTCTGGCCGAGCCGGTCCCACGCGAACTGCACCTTCACGCGGCCGAGTGTGTCCGTGTAGATCTCTTCACCATCCGGTCCAACAACCAGTGCGGTCTGCGGACCGGGAATATTCGGTCGTCCGATCGTAAGCGCCGGACGATAGGGGATTTTCTTGCGGATGCAGGTGAAGCTGCAGCTGTACGATGCCGTGCCTTTACCCGCCTGATAGTTGTTCTGCGCCGAATGGCTCACTGAGATGATCAGGAACTGACGGTCATCCTGCGACGCATCCGCATGGTCGTAGTGGTCGTCGACCTGGATATAGCGCGTGGGCATCAGGCGGCGACTCGTGCTGGTGCCCACAAAGATCTTGCTGTTGGCCGCCAGCGCCTCGGTACGGAAGCGCGCCAGTTCGTTGCCGCGGTTGCTGTCCGGAAAGCCCTGCGGGCCGAGATAGTCGTAGATCTCGTACGACGGCACGTTGCCCTGGTCGACCTGGGTATTGGCCGACTCGAGCCGGCGCGCGCCAGGCACCTTGTAGTCGGCAGTCTTCAGGCTGACGTTGTCCGATTCGAGCTGCCGCCGGGCCTGAAATGATGTGATGACGTCGATGTCGTCCAGTGACTCGCCCGTCGAGTACGGCAATGACGGACTCTGTCCGTCGATCGGCCTGGCTCCCGTCGAGCTGTCCGTGATGATCAGCCTGTGGGCACCCTTCTGGTGTTCGAAGAAGAAGAAAAGCCCTTCCTCCTGCATCAGGCGCAGCGCGAAGGTCAGATCGGATTCCCGGTACTGCGTGCAGTAGCTGCGCCGCGGCGGCGTCTTGCGCAGCCGGAACTCGTAGGTTGCGAGCGCACCGTATTCCTTGAACACCTGCGCCAGAATGTCCTGGACGCTGACTTCCTGGAAGATCCGGATGTCTTGCCGGCGCGACAGCATCCAGAGCCACGGCCGGACGACCGCGCTGTACATCGCAAATCCACCGTCAGTATCGAGATGGGCGAACTCCGTGACATACCCGTGAAAATATCGCTCGTCTGAACCGGCCAGCGACGCGGTCACCTGCAGGGAAATGGTGACCGGCTGGCCGATCAGCTGCTTCAGTTCGATATTGCGGTCCTGCGATGCGAGTCGCAGCTGAATATCGAAAACACATGAAAGTCCCTCGGTGGCCCGGAAATCCACCGCCACCAGATCAGAAACGCCATTTGAAGGGCCTTCAAACGAGATCAGGCGATTGTTCTGAAGCTGGAAAAAGCTTGCGCTCTCAGACATTTACATGGCATGCCCCGATACGCCACTGAAGAGGCAAGAATCTTAGCGTCAAACTTTTAAACTGGAAAGTATCCATAGCGAGTCGGAAGTTTTATACATTGCAAATTGAAAACCGGTTGGCGCCGCCCGTTCTTTTCTTGATGGCCGGAAACAAATTCCTTGTCGCCGCTGAAATATCGCGTGTCGGGAGAAATAATTTCCGATTTAAAGATTGTCATCTGGCTGTCAATCTGCAGGAGTTGTATTCGGTTGCCCTGCTGACTTATATTTTCGGACCATCCGCGTCCATCTTTTTTAGTTACATCCTGAAGACGGTTTTAAATCGGCGTTTCTGAATCTTTAAGTCGTCACTCCAGGTTTCTCAGCCACCATGCCCAATGTCCCCGCGTCCTGGGAGCCGTACTGCCACCGCCCCGATGCCGCGCATCATCTGTCGAACTTCGCGAGCGGGGTGCTCGGGCACGACGCGGGCGTGATCTTCTTCGACGGTTCGGCCTCGACGCGGCTCAAGTCCGCACGAGCGGACCGGGACGGCGATACGACGGATCTGGTCGTGTCGGTTTGCCGGGCGCCGCTGTTTCCGCTGGCGTTCCAGGGCGAAGCGGATCCGCAGACGGTCACCCAGATGGCCCGGCAGCATGTGGATGGTTCAGGAACCGGGAGCGTACTGGGCAGCGCAAAGACCCTTTACAACCGTGCGCGCGCACCGCTCGCCGATTTCATCGAAAGCCACAAGACCGCAGTGGACGGCGTGGCGATCGTTGCGGACACCGCGGGCGTCATTTCCGGCGGTCTTGCTGTCGCCAGCATTGCTGCGGGCGGGATTGCCCTCGCTCCTGTACTCGGCGTGGTGGCGGGTCTGGCCGCGCTCGCGCTGCTGGCCGAAGATGGCCAGATGTTCTACTACGAGGTCACCGGGAACGAGGTGCGCAAGAAAAAGCTGGCAAACTCGTGGGCGTACAAGCTCATCGAGACCGTAGCGCCGATACTGGCCATCCCGGATATGGCAGTTGGCGGCGTGCGTGCCGTTGGCGAGCTCCCGACCGCGACGCGCGAAGCAGGTCAGCTCGCGGAGGAGGCGCAGACGGCCACTACACGCCTCGCGGACCAGCGCAGCGCGATCGATGCGTACAAGGAAGCCCACCTGAGCAAGCTCGATCAACCCAATATCATGACGAAGACCCAGAAGATGCAGGCGAAGGCTAACCGGCTGGCCGGCGATGTCCAGCGCGCCCAGGCAAAGCTCCAGAAAGCCACCAACAGCCTGCGAGCGCTGCGCCTGATCGAACTGCCGGCGTATGCGGCGAGTACATATGGCCTTGGTGTCTACGCAACCGATCCGCCGGACTGGAGCGACACGACCAGTTCGGTGGCGCAGGCCTGGCATTCGGCAGCAAGCGGTGGGAGCCAGGATCCGCATCACCCGGCGCACGCGCTGCTGCCGACCCAGCTTCCGTCGCGGATAGCCGGCACACCGGCACCGCTCCTGCAGTTTCATGTGGGTGTACGTCCGGGCAACGGAGCGTCTCGATGAGTTCGCGGCACGTGACGTCCGGAAAGCCGAACAGGCAGACGTCCTCTGCACGCAATGGCCAGCCGGGAGACCGCCCGCGCGGAGCCCCGAGCAACGCCATCGGTGCCATCGTCGCGTTCTACTTCGCGGTCGGGTTGACGGTATTCGAGGCGCTGGGTTGCCTCGCCGACGTTGCAGGGTTCGCATTCGACGGCTTTCTTCTGGTCCAGCTTGCCGTCGTCGTCGCCGTCCTGTTGCCGATCCTGATCGGACTGGGCGGCGGACGGCTGTGGGCGGTCAGACTGTTTCGTGCGATCGCCTGTGCGGCGGTGCTCGCCTGCCCGGTCGTCATCCTGTACGCGATCCATCTCGTTGCCGGAAAGCCGCCGCTCGACCCGGGCCTCGGCTGGGTCATCATCGTTCTGGCAATCGCGCAGATCGGGGCCTTCGTCGTCATCTTCCGGGGGCTGCGACGGGTGCGATGGCTCGATCCGGCGTCACTCCCTGACGAGTGGGAGCCTCCGGCGGGCGTGGCGGAACCGGGCGCGCACAGACTGCCCACTGCCGCCCCTCCGTCGACGACGAAGCGCGGCACGTTGCGCGAAGCGATTGTCTGGATACTGGTTCTGGCAGTGGTGATGCGCTATTACGTCGGCATCTTCAGGATGGACTGGCCGGGACTCTGGCTGTCCAGCGGCGCGTTCAGCAAGGAGGTCGGCTTGATCGTCGTTCTGGTCGCGCCTCTCGTGCTGGTGACTGGAGGCATCATGGCCCGACGCCGGCGGCTGCTCCGGTCCCGCCAGACTGGCTGACCGATCATTTCCAGTTGCTTGCCCCTGCTGCGGGAAACCTGAGCTTTCCCGCCTCCCGGCTGCTGCGCGCGCAGATCCAGGACCATGGACGAACCAGAAGACCTCCTGCCGCACTACGAGCGCGAGCTTGCGAACCTGCGGCTTTCGCTGCGGGAATTCGAACGCGCCTATCCCAAGGCAGCCGCTCGACTGTCGATCTCCAGCGGCCGATCGGACGATCCGCAGATCGAGCGTCTTCTCGAGTCCGCCGCCTTCATGAACGCACGTGCCGTGGAGCGCATCGAAGACCCGGTGCCGGAGTTCACTGAAGCGCTGATCGAGACGGTGTTTCCACTCTTCCTGCAGCCGTTTCCCGCGTGCGCGATCGCGCGGTTCGAGATCGGCAGGCTCTTCGAATCGAGCACGCAGGCTGTCACGATCAAGCGCGGCACACCCCTCGAGCACCGTCCCTCGCTGTGCCAGTTCAGCACGGCGTACGACGTGACGCTCGCCCCGCTGACGGTATCGCGCGCGCGGTTCTCCCCGACGACGGTTGCGCCGACGACTGGCTCGACGCCCTTGCCGCAAGATGCAACTGGCGTCGTGTCCATCGAATTTGCATCGATCGGCCCATTGCTGGAGCCTGGCAGCGAGCTGCTGCCGGATACACTGCGCATCTTTCTGGATACCGGGCGAACGCTCGCAGCAGCGCTGCTCGATGCGATCCTGCTGCATGCACGCGGCGCGTATGTCGAGGCAAATGGCGGTCGCGAGTGGAAGTTCATCGACGGCACGCTGGCGAAGGCCGTCGGATTCGACGCCAACGAGATACTGGTCGATACCCGGCAAGGCACCCGGCGAACCGCGTTGCGCCTGCTGGTCGAATATCTCGCGTTCCCGCAGAAGTTCAGGTTTATCGATCTCGACCTGGCCATGATGCTGCGAACTGCCGGGCCCTGCCAGTCGCTCGCGCTGCACCTGCCGGTAGTAAGCCGCCCCGAGGACGTGTCGGCCACCCGTCAGCTTGAACAGCTGGGTACGCAGCATGTGCAGCTCTTCTGCACGCCAGTCGTCAACCTGTACCGATGCGATGCACAGCCGGTCGAGGTCAAGAGCGGCATGCACTGGTATCCGGTCGTCCCATCGCTGCTCAAGGCGTCGGAGACAACCATCCATTCGATCGACTCTGTCAGCTACTGCGAGGGCGAAGAGAACGCCCCCAAAGGCATCGAGATACCGCCTCATCGTGCGCTACGCCACTGGGTCTCCAGCCCGGGGGCGTTCTGGCTGCGCGAGCGCAGCCGGCGTGTCGCGATGGAGATGGCCGGCAGCGAGTCGGCGATCCGACTCGTCGATATCGAGGAACGTGCCTACGAACTTCCGGCGGGCAAGCTCGAAATCATGCTTGCCTGCACGAACGGCGACGTGCCCCGTTCGATTTCGGTCGGCGCACCGGGTGGTGACCTGCACAGCGAAACCCTGAATCTTCCAGGCCGGATCACCATGCTCGACATCCCGTCCGCGAGCGTCCGGCTATCCGACCAGGGTGCCGCCCAATGGCGGCTCGTGTCAGCCTTCACACCCAACCACACGAACCTGTCCAGCGTGACAGCGCTGAAGGACACGCTCTACCTGCTGGGCGATACGGCATCGCCCGAAGCCACGCGTTACGTGCGCGGCATCGTGGGACTCCGCTGCCGCCGGATCACCCCGACGATGCATCTCCCGCCGATCCGCACGCCCGTGCTCGTCCCGGGTATCGAAGTCACGCTGTCGATCGACGGCGCCGAGTTTGTGGGCGATGCGCTTCACACTTTTGCCCAGCTGATGGAAGGTTATTTCATGCGGTATGCCGGAAGGGGGTGCCTTGCGCTGGTGGTCCGGTCTGATCCCGGGGGAGACATCTATCGCGGCGAGCCGAGAATCCCGCCGCCCACGCTCAGCAGCCTGTAGCCAGAACTGTATTCACTCTACAGGCTAAGGAAAATCGAGAAAATCAGCG
Source organism: Paraburkholderia phosphatilytica (assembly GCF_003443895.1). Taxonomy (GTDB): domain Bacteria; phylum Pseudomonadota; class Gammaproteobacteria; order Burkholderiales; family Burkholderiaceae; genus Paraburkholderia; species Paraburkholderia phosphatilytica. Next base: position 8,167 of record NZ_QQOA01000046.1, read on the forward strand.
CACACACAGCAGCGAAAAACAGCGCAGGAACTGCCAACAAACGCATCGTTCGCATGTTGCTTCCTTCGTCATGGCAGGATCATCGCATCGCAGTGAACTTAGCGCGGACGTCGGAAGTTGCGTGTGCGCTCACGCACACAGTTCACCGGATCAGCCAGCAGGGTTTTCACCCTGTTCGGGCTCGGGTGCGCCAGTGACCGGCATGCCAAGAATGCTGATCTCGAACGTCGGCGTTGCCGCAAGCGATTCGAGGTCGGGGTCTTCGGGATAACGCGGAAGAAGCGGCAGGATCACCGAGCCGCCGACCACGGCGCGCAGGCTGTCGTCAGCTGGCCGCAGCCCCCAGATGTCCTGATAGACGATGGGCACGACATGACCGTCGACGCTGGCATTGCCGAGATACAGCATCACGTGTCCGCCGATATAGACGAGCGTGTGCATTGCCTCACCATGCCGGGACAGGTAGTCGAGTCGTTCAGCTGGCGTCGACTGCGACAGATCGATCATATGCCCCGCGCTCATCTGCGTCGACGAATGGCGCGGCAGCCAAACGCCGAACGCGGCGAAGATGCTCTGCAGTTCTGACGAGCAGTCGTTGTCGAAGTTCGTGTTTCCCCACCCGTACGGACGCCCGATGAGCGCCTTGAGCAAGGTCGCGAGATGGCGCGGCGTGGCAGTCAGCGGCGCGATGGCGACGTCGCTCGCGTCCAGCGTCGCTGTGCGTATCACCGCCTGTCCGTCTGGGTTGCGCGCGGGCACGAGCATGCCGGCGTTGCCCGCTGTCGAGGCAGGCTGCAACGGTAGCAGTGTTCCGGCAGGAGCATCGAAACGGTACACGCCACGGTCATCGCGTACCGGCACGGACGCGGCAACGACGACGCCGAGCCTGCCACGCGAGGCGACCCGCCAGGTGTGGACAAACGCATCATCCACCGAGGCGACGCCATCGCTTCGGACCCAACCCTGTACATCGGGCGTCTGCACATAGCTCCAGCTGCCGTCGGCGCTCGTGCCGAGCATATACAGCGGCGTGCCGGGCCGCACGGCACTCACCTGCAGGTTGTCGAACGGATAGCCCTCCCCGGCGATCCGGTAGTCGTAGAACGAGGGATCGAGAGTCGGCAGTTCCCGAACCGGCAGCGTGGTCGTTGCAATCGCGCGGCGCGACGCATCGTAGCTGTTCGCGCGCGTGAACTGCCCAGCGTCGACATTTCGCGCGATCGCATCGATCCACGCCCTGGTGTGCGCCCTGAAATTCATCCCATAGCCGACGAGGCGGCCCGGCTTGTCCGAATTGTCGAAGCGCGCAAACCGCTGCTCCTGCAGTGCAACGATATCCTTGCCGCCGTTCGCGTAGACCTGACGGCCAATGTACGCGGGGTTCCACGGCGAAGGATCATCGGGCGCTGCGCCGAAGTATCGATCGGACAGCGCGGCAAACTGCGCACGCTGAACGTCGGCGGCAAGGAAAGGCACGTCGTAGTTCGGGCTGCGCGGGTCGATCCAGCGATCGACGTTCTGGTCGTAGTGGCCGAGCGGAAAGACAGAAATCGGCGCGGAGGTCACCGGGCCGCCGTCACGCAACCGTGTCGTGGATTCACCCGCGCAACCGGAAAGCGCGCTCACGACAGCCAGGCAGGCGATCAGCGCATACCGGACGGCGTGGATTCGCCCTGGTGCGCGATCCGCTGCGCGCGGTGCAACGGAGTGGAAAGCATCGATCATTGCAGTAGAAATAGCCCAGCGAGGAGCCGATGATACGCGGACGGTTCTTCCAGGCTACGCTGCCATAGAAAGTGGCTTCGCCTTCCATGTGCACGCACAACGCGTCGCGAAAGTCCCGTACCCATCGTGCAGAAGCCTACCCGACCTCGACGCGATTACGGCCTGACTCTTTCGCCGCGTAGAGCGCCCGGTCCGCCCGCCGCATCAACGCGTCGACATCGCGCTCGCCCGCTTCCCGTGTGACGATACCGATACTGACGGTAAACGGGATCGGCTTCACGCGCCACGCGTGCTCGAAATCCTGTTCCTCGAAACGGCGTCGCAGCGCCTCCGCGATCCGATGCGCGAGCGCGGCATCCGCGCCCGGCAATGCCGCGACGAATTCCTCCCCTCCCCAGCGCGCGAACAAGCCGGACTCGTGCGGAATCGACATACCCACCTTCGCCAGCACCCGCAGTACTTCGTCGCCGATATCGTGGCCGTAGCTGTCGTTGATCTTCTTGAAGTAGTCGATGTCGAGGATAAACACAGACAGAAGGTCGTCGGTGCCGAGCACCTTTTCGACGAAATCCAGAAACTCGCGGCGATTTGGCAAGCCTGTCAGAGCGTCGGTCACAGCCTGCTTCTTCAGCAGATCGATGAGCTGGGCGCGCTCGCTGATATCGCGAACAACTGCCGTGAATTCGATCACGCCATTCACTTTGATCTTCGAAATCGCGATTTCGACGGGGATGATGGTGCCATCGCGATGCCGTCCATACACGCTGTTGCTTTCGTCCATGCGAGGCGGCGTGATCGACCGCAAGCTCATCTGCACCGAGTCGGCGAACTGCTTGACGTTTCGGGAATGATTCGCGCGAAACCTTTCCGGCAACAGGATTTCGATCCTCTGCCCCAGCACTTCTGCCGACTTGTAGCCGAACAGGTTTTCTGCCGCGCGATTGAAGAACGTGATGTTGTGGTGTTCGTTGATCGTCACGATCGCGTCGTAAGCCGAGTCGACCACCGCACGAAAACGGGAGGCGCTCACCTCCAGTTCATGCGCCAGCTGCATCTTCGAGACGGTATCGAAACCCGTCACGAGGACTTCGCGCACGGCCGCACCACTGCCCGTATGTCTGAGCGGTTTCAGCGAGAGATGCCACGGGTGCACGCCGTCATGCAGCGTGAAAGACTGCTGAAGTTCCTGCGCCGCCCCAGACGTAAAGCACGCAAGGAGTTGCTCGCGCAACGCGACTCCCGCTTGATCCGGAAGCAGCGCGTCGAATGGAATGGGGAACGCGTGCCAATCCGCGGGCATCCCACCCGCCATCTGGATGAACGGGTCGTTGCAGGCACGGATGACGAACTCGCCGTGAGCATCGCGCCCGACGACAGCGAAGCCGACCAGCGCGCCGTCCACGTACTCCTGTGATCTGTTACTCAAATCCGACATAGCCTTACCTTACGACACGTTGATGCGGCACCCATTCAGGTAGTGAAGGGTGTCGCTGAAACCGCCGCATCGACTGTTGATATCGGCAAGGCGTCAGGAGTCTTGAGGGAGGAAAGCGACAGGACAGCTTGAGAGGCTTTCCAACAGACCAACACACTGACAAAACGTCGTATTACACCAACGGAGAAGCAAGCCCTTCGGTTTTGATCGCGCGCTGGACCGCGGTTCGCTCCATCATCCGTTGCAGATACTGACCGAGCAGCGGCCATAGGCGCGCGGGTTTCGAGAAACCCCTCGTCCACCGGCAGAGCATGAACGCGTAGGGATCGAGGATCGTGTAGTGCTGTCCCAGTAACCAGGGGCCATTGCTCGATTGAAGCTGGAACTCCAGCTGGTCAAGCAAGGTGCCGATTTTCAACTCAGCGTGAACTCGCACCTGGTTCGCACCCGGCGCGTTGCCAGCGTCCACCCAGCGCTCCGGATAAAAATAGACAATCAACGCCGCTTGCAGTGTGTTCGTCAGCCACATGAGCCACTTGTAAAACTCCGCACGTCCCGGCGTTGCCAGTTGTGGCGCGATTCCGCTTTCTGGATGGGTGTCGGCCAGATGCAGGCAGATGGCAGCCGTCTCGTACAGCACCATATCGCCATCAACCAGTACCGGGATCAATCCGTTGGGGTTCAGCCGCAGATACTCCGCTGACTTGTGCTCATGCTGCCTGCGATCCACCAGCACTAACTCGAACGGCTGGCCGATTTCTTCCAGAACAATGTGAGGAGCCATGCTTGCATTGCTCGGGTAATAGAACAGTTTTTTGATGGTCATGTTTAACGGTGGTCATTGACGTCTGGCTTGTCGGGCTCACAGTACCGCTCCCGGAATTCACATGCTCGTCGCACATACACGCGGAACGAGTGTCATGGCGATGTCTAGTCGATGATATTGGTACCGTCCGCCTTTGCGCGCTCAACGTTCATCTTCATCTGCTGCAGCCGTTCAGGCGAGTGCCCTTGCCAATGCACAACTTCAGCAATGACCCGCAATGGATTCTGGGAGCGATATGAAAGCGCTGGATTACCGGGAAACTTTTTGTCCGTCAGGTTCGGATCGTCGATGAACGGCCCGGTTGGTTCTACGACATAGATGCGTTCCCGTCCGCTGCCGGTCGCCAGTTCAGCGCCCCAGATCGCTGCATCCAGCGTGGCCGTGAAATAAACCCAGGACAGTGGCTTGACGTCCGTGAAATTGGACTGGTAACCGACTACGACAAGGTCTCCGGGTTTTAAATCCGCTCGCGTGCCGTGGAAGAACGATTGTGAAAACGTAGTTGCGGCAGATGACATAGACGACCTTGAATCGCCAACTCACGCTGACAATGCGATTGAATATACCATCTGGTGTCGGATGGCATGTCGCGATTTCGATCGGCCGGCAACTATGCTGCTTACACATCATCTCGAACGACGAGACCGAGCGATATCAGGTTGTCTCCGAGCACAAGCCTGGTCGCTTCGTGGCGCGCCGTTGAACATCGCATCGCCGAAAGAGACACCGCCGCTATGCCGCAACCATCATCGGGCCGGATTCGGCACGCGTCACATCGAGGAATACCTGCATCGCGCTGGAAACAAAACCGTCACGCCGACGAATGAACAGCGTCTCGACGTGCGCTTTTTCCGGTGGAATGCGATGGATAACGACCCCATCCCGCTCTGCTGCCGCGGAAACGACGGCTCGGGGCAGAAGCGTGATGCCGACTCCAGCCGCGACGCACGCGAGGATGGCGTCAGTGGAACCGAATTCGAGCGGAGTTGCAGCGACGATACCCATGTCGGCCAGCAGCGTATCGAGACGCTGGCGATATGAGCAACCGAGCCGGAACACGATCGTCTTGAGATCCGGCACCGACGAAAGCAGCTTCAGGGTTCGCACCGTTCGCGGCGTGATCAGCACCAGCTCTTCCCGAAAGATCGTGTCGCTGCACAGCTCGGGATGATCGAGCGGGCCAGCGACGAAGGCACCGTCGAGCCGGCCGTCGGCGACGTCCGTGATCAGACTGCACGTCGTCCCCGTTGCAAGGGATAGTCGCACCTCCGGATATCGGCGCGCGAAGCCGCTCAGTATCGGCGACAGGCGCAGGGCGGCGGTCGTCTCCAGCGTGCCGAGCGCCAGCGGGCCGCCCGGCTGTCCTTCATCGAGGGCGGCCGTTTTCGCATCCGCAACGAGTTTGGCAATTCGCGTTGCGTAAGGGAGCAGGCGCCGCCCTGCCGGCGTCATGCTGACGCCGCGCGCGTGCCGTTGAAACAGCGGCACACCCACTTCGCGTTCGAGCGACCGGATTCGCGCGGTCACATTGGACTGGACCGTATGCAGTTCCGCGGCTGCCCGATTCATGCTGCCGTGACGTGCTACGGCTTCGAATACCTTGAGGTCGGCGACGTCCATGTTCTGCACCTCCAGACGATGGAAAACAGGCGCGAATCGCTATTTTAGGCTCTTTCCCCGTATTCTTCGCCGTTGATCCGGCTGGAGACGCTGATGTTTTCCACAGGATGCTCGTGAATGATCACGTTGATGATCTTTGGATCGGAGCCGATCGATTCGTGCGTCACCTGGATGATGTCCCGCATCAGCTTTTCGCGACGCTCCGCACTCAGCCCCTGCTTGATATGGCATTCGATGAACGGCATGGCCATGCTCCTCCGCTTCGTGTTACTCCTGTCTGCCGATCCAGCCAGTCACTTGAGACGGCTGATCAACGCCTTGTCGTCTGCCGCACCTTCGACATATTCCGGAAGATGCTCGCCGTGTTCGACAAAATTGACGCCGCGCCCCTCCCTGATCACCAGAAAGATGTCGTGGTGCGTTTCGCCCGTCGCCTCGCCAATGACTTTGAGCAATCCTGCTGCCAGCTTCCGCTTCTGTTCGTCGGTTCGTCCGAAACGCATGTCACATGAGATGAGCGCCATGTTTCTCTCCTGATGTAGCGGGGTTTACTGAATGCCGTGATGCGTCGCCGGAAATTCTGGTGTGCGATCCACGCGGACCATCAACGCCATCAACTCACCGATCGAACGATTTTCAAGGTCCGATACCCATTCGACGATCTCGTCTCGAAGGCTTTGGTCAGCGTATTGTTCGCTTAGCCAATGGAATTTCTCCACGGCCCGCTCCCAGGACAACGGGTTTTCCAGACCGCCTTCAAAGCCCGTATGCGCTTTCGTGAGCACACGGCCATCCTTGCAGCGGATCGTGATCCGGGTGTTGAGCGCCTCCGGATATTGCGCGCTGAAAGTTTCGTCGGCACGTACCGTGACACGCGCGAGCAGCGCTTGCGCATCGTCGGCACGGATGCGCTCCGGTTCCAGCTGAGCCGGCCCCACGACGTCATCCAGCAGTGCTGCGGCGATCAGATACTTGAGGTTGTAGTCAGCCTGCTCCTTCGTCCGCGGCGAGTCCTTCGATCCGAAACTCCCGCCTCCCGCGATGTCGTATCCCGTCTGGAAAATATCGCACGCGACCGATTCGACGTCCTCGCCGCGAACCCGGTTCGCACGCTTCAGAGCAAGCGTCGCTTCGAGCACGGGCTGTCCGTGGATCAACGAGCAGTACTTCTTCATCACGGTCTGATGGATGATGTCGAGGCGCGGATCGTTCCAGTCGATTTCGATCGGCTGCGCGAACATGCGCTCGAGGCCGTTGGGCCCTTCGAACAGACGAAGCGGACCTGTGAACCCGCGTTTTGCCAGCGACGCGGCATAGATGGCGCGCATGCCGGTGATACCCGGCGAGAAGCCCTTCCATTGCGATACCGGCTCGGAATGAACGCAGGTCAGCGAAACGTTGTCCACGGTCGCGATCGCCACCGCATGCGCAATCTGTTCCGCCGACATGCCGAAGAGCTTGCCCGATCCCGCTGCCGACGAAGCCGCCAGCTGAATCGCGTGATTGAATCCTTTCGCCATGACCGGCACGACGGCCGTGATGCGCGACTGGATTTCGTATGCCACCGCGAGCGCGAGCACGAACGCCTTGCCGCTCGCGCGCACATGCTCCGCGGCAGCGAGAATGGTTCCGAAGTTATCGCTCGGATGACACAGGCCACCCGGCGACATGTAGCTGTCAAGCAGATCGACATAGCGAACGAGGCCTGAGTTGTACAGCGCCGCCTGATCGGGCGACGTCCTGCCACCGCCAATCAGCGAGCACGACCCAGCGCCAGCGCCGCGATACTCGTCGAACTGGTCGCGTAGTTCTGCGAACGGCTTGCCCGGTAGCGCGGCGATCGCACAGCCCAGGCTATCGAGGATGTTGCGTCTGAAAAGCTTCCTCGCGTCGGCGGACAAATGCTCTTCGCACGCGTTGCCGGCGAACTGGCCGATGCGTTCGACGATGGTTGGCTCATTCATGCCCCACTGCCTCCATGGATTTCTGCCGGCCGGAGTCGCGACTGCGATGGTGGATACACCCTGGTCTCGCGGCGGCGCCCGCCTCTCGTTTCATACCTTCTCATCCTTCGAAATCGATATCAAACGAAATGATTGGATAGGGGTATCGCGTGTCCAGATAGCTATCTTTAATGTCGATGATCTCCAGGAAAATCCTAGAATAAGAATCAGCGCACGTTCATGACGTGTCCTGGGTAGACCGGCGTCGGTAAGGGCTGCAGCGAAAAATGTCAGACGAAACGCTCGAAACGGACTATCTCGTGGTCGGTGCGGGAGCCGCCGGGATGGCCTTTGCCGACGCGTTGCTCACACATTCCGATGCAACACTCACGATTGTCGATCGTCGCCATGCACCCGGCGGGCACTGGATCGACGCCTACCCCTACGTCCGTCTCCACCAGCCGTCCGCTTTCTATGGCGTGAGTTCCATGCCGCTTGGGCAGGGCGTGCTCGATTCGACCGGAACGAACACCGGCTACTATGAACTTGCTGGGGCAGACGAGATTCGTGCTTATTTTGCCGACGTCATGCGCCGACGGTTTCTATCGAGCGGCCGGGTCCGCTACTTCCCTTGCAGCGAATATCTTGGGGACGACCGTTTCGTGTCCCGGTACACGCAAGCGTCATGGAAGGTAAGCGTAAGACGCAAGGTCGTCGACACCACGTATGTCGAAGGAACGGTGCCCGCAACGAGCCCGCCCCCGTTCGAAGTGGCTGACGGTGTTCGCTGCGTGCCCGCTGGCGATGTCACGCGTATCACGGAGCGGCCCGAGCGTTTTGTCGTCATCGGTGCGGGCAAGACCGCGCTCGATACCTGTGTATGGCTGCTCGAACAGAACGTGCCCGCGTCGTCCATCCGCTGGATCAAGCCGCGGGAGGCGTGGTGGGTGAACCGCCGGTTTCAGCAGCCGCTTGCGCTACTCCCCGAGTCGTACCGCGGCATGGCGATCCAGCTTGAGGCGATGGCGCAGGCCACCTCCATTGAAGACCTCTTCGCCCGACTCGAAGCAGAAGGGTTCTTCCTTCGCGTCGATCCTGCCGTCGCTCCCAGCATGTTCCGCGGAGCGGTGATCAGCGAGACCGAGGTGGACCTGCTGCGTCAGATCGAGGATGTCGTTCGTCTCGGCCATGTAGTCCGGATCGAGCGCGACGAGATCGTGCTCGATGAGGGCCGTGTGCCGACGAACGACGCGACGGTACATATACATTGCGCGTCAAGGGGGCTGATGCGCCGTCCCGTGCGTCCGATATTCGAGGCCAGGCAGATAACCGTGCAGCCATTCCTCTGGGGATTCGTGTGTTACCAGTTCGCCATGCTGGGCGCGATCGAGGCCTTGCTGGAAAGCGACGAGGAGAAGAACCGACTCTGTCCGCCGATCGCTTACTGGGATGTGGACAGGGACTACCTCCGTGCTTTCCTCGCGACTCTTGCGAACGAGCGGGCAAGAATGGCTTATCCGACGGTAGCGAACTGGGCAAAGGAAAACCGCCTCAACCCGTTCGGTGGAATCGGGCACCACCGTGATGCGCCGGAAGTGATTGACGCGCGGGAGCGCATCAAACGCTACGCTGCCGCGGCGGCTGGCAATCTCGCGCAGTTCATCAAGACGAATGCCGGCCTTTAGCGGCGCTCGATATCACCGTTGACCGGCAAGCCCGAATCCGATGAGCGCATCGCAATCTACCTGAATCGCTCAGGACGAAACGGCCACGGATCGGCGACCGGCTTCTCCCCGGTCATCAGCTCGGCCAGCAGGCGGCCTGTCACAGGGCCCAGCGTCAAGCCATGATGATTGTGCCCGAACGAAAACCAGAGCCCGGAATGACGAGGGGCGCGTCCGATGACCGGCCGCATGTCGGGCGTGCAAGGCCGCAGGCCGAGCCAGGGCGCGTCGTCGAGACGGCGGCCAAGGCCAAAGACCGGCCGTGCGACACGTTCCGCCCGCGCGAGCTGGATGCCGGTCGGCGGCGCGTCGCGCCGCGCAATCTCGACGCCTGTCGTGAGCCGCAGACGCCCTTCCATCGGCGCGACGACGTAACCTTGCTCCGTGTCGACGAGCGGCACGGATAGCAGCGCGCCCGTCGCCTCGTAATGCATGTGATAGCCACGCTTGGCCCTGAGCGGAATGCGGTAACCAAGCGGCTCGAAGATTCTGTCGGACCAGGGACCGAGCGCCACGACCACCTCCTTCGCGCTGATCCGGTTCTGCGAAGTCTTCACCGTCCACGCGCCGCCTTCTTCTCGCAGCGTGGTCGCATCGCCCGTCACGAGCGTGCCGCCACCTTCCTCGAACAGGCGGGCGTAGCCCTTAGTCAATGCGCCTGGGTTGGCGACACTCTTCGGATCCTGCCAGTGCAGCGCGCCGCAGAAACCTGGCGCGAGACCGGGTTCGCGCGCTCGCAGCGCGGCAGCATCCAGCGGTGCCACGCGCAGACCATGCGTGCGCGCCGTCGCTTCGGCAACTGCGGCCTGCTGTTCGAATGCATCGGCCGAGCGGAATGCCTCAAGCCAACCGCCGTCGTGCACGAGGTTACGAAGCCCTGCGCGTTCGATCAGCACATCGTGCTCGGCGACGCTGTGACGGATCAGCGGCAGCATGTCGCGCGCGGCAGCTTCGAGCCGCCGCGGCGACGACTCCCACCAGAAGCGCGCGAGCCACGTCGCGAAAGACGGCAACGCCCGGTAGTCCCAGTAAAGATCCGTCGAGCGATTGCGCAGGTAGCGCAGCAACGTTGCGGGCTCGCGCGGAAACGCGTACGGCACGACGGATGAACTTTCGATCAAGCCGGCGTTGCCGAAGCTGGTCTCTTCGCCTGGCGCGCGCCGGTCGAAGAGCGCCACGCTGCGCCCGCGTTGCTGCAGATGCAGCGCCGCCGATACGCCGACAATCCCGGCGCCCAGCACGATCACATCGAAGTCCATACGTCTGTTCCCGTTTCAAACCCGCGGTCGTGAATGCGCATTCGACGACCCCTGCTCCGGTGCTTCAACCCTCACTTTGCGATGATGTCCCGCTTGAAGTACTTCTGCGAAAGCGAGCTCAGTGTCCCATCTTTCTTCAGCGCCCGCAGCGCCGCATCGACCTTCGCGGCCAATGCCCTGTCGTTCTTGCGCATGCCGAAACCTGTGCCTTCGCCAAGCGTCGCCGGGTCGACGAGCGGCTTGCCGACGATCGCATAGTCACGCCCATCCGGCTTGTTCAGGAAGCCGTCCTCGACGGTCTGCGCCTCCTGCACGGCCGCGTCGAGGCGCCCCGCCACGAGGTCCGCATACACCTGATCCTGATCCTGGTAAGAGGCCACCGAAACACCGGCGGTCGCCCAATGCTGCTTCAGGAAGTCTTCCTGCGACGATCCCTGCAGCACGCCGACGCGCTTGCCCTGCAGACTCTTCGCGTCCGGCAGCAGCGTCGTGCCGCGCTTCGCCACCATCACGATCGGCACCACGTAGATCGGCGGCGTGAAATCGATCGACTGTTTGCGCTTGTCGGTGATGTTCATCGCGGAATTGATCACGTCGAACTTGCGCGCCTGCAACGCGGGAATCAGGCCGTCGAACGAGTTCTCCACCCACTCGCATTTCACGCCCATCTTCGCGCAGACCGCATTGCCGATGTCGACGTCGAAGCCCTGCAGTTGCCCGGTCGGCGACTTGCTCTCGAACGGCGGATACGCGGCCTCGATGCCGAAACGCAACGTGTCCTGTGCCTGTGCGTCGACGATGCCGACCGTACCGATCAACGCGGCCGCGACGGCCAGCTGGAGTGAAAGCTTCAGAAGCATGGTGATTCCCTGTGTAGTGAAGATCGATCGATGGTTCTGGACGCGCATGGTGACGCACGCGGCGCCTTCGGGGCGGAGCGAGGCGCCGGAAAGCCGTCGTCGTTCGCACCTGTTCCGGACATGAAGTCTATTCTGGACGAGATGAAAAGCAAGCAATTTTCAAAAATAAACGTCCAGTCTGGACTTTTTGCCCGTAACATGGCGCTACCGCCGCGAGCCGGCAATGATCTGGAGAACAGGCTGATGAGCACGACAAACCAGGACTTTCCGCTGATAGTGCGGCATGACGAGGTGCGCGAGGCCCTGCCCCATCTCGACGTTCGCGGCGCGCTGACCCGCATGTTTCTCGCCCTTGCCGGCGGCAATGCGGTGCAGCCGCCACAGACGCTCAGCCTGTTTCCGCGCGGCGCGGGCGACTTCATCACGTACCTCGGCGCAGTCGCGGATGCGGCGGTGTTCGGCGCGAAGCTGTCGCCGTACATCGTGGCCGGATCGAAACCCGTCATTACCGCGTGGACCGCGCTGATGTCGATGGAAAACGGGCAGCCGCTGATGTGGTGCGACGCCGGTCTGCTCACCGTCGAACGCACGGCGGGCACGACCGCACTGGCCGTCGACCGCCTTGCCGCGACCAGCGCGTGCCGTCTCGCGATCGTCGGTGCGGGGGCCGTCGGGCAGGCGCATCTTCGTCATCTCGCGCCGCTGCGTGCATGGGAATCGATCGACGTGTTCTCGCCCGGGCTCGCCGACGACGAAGCGAAGCGCGCCCAAGTGACCGCGCTCGATCGGCGCGTGCGCATCGCGAAGCAGCTCGAAGACTGCGTACGCGATGCCGATGTCGTGGCGCTGTGCACGTCGTCGGGCCAGCCGGTGCTCGCGGACGGCATGCTGTCGAAACCCGCACTCGTGACGTCGATCAGCACGAACGCGGCCGATGCTCACGAAATTCCGCCAACGTGGCTTGCCGCGATGGACGTCTACTGCGACTATCGCGAGACCACACCGGAGAGTGCCGGAGAAATGAAACTGGCGCGAGAACGGCATGGCTGGTCCGCGCAAAGCGTGCGCGGCGATCTGGCCGAACTGGTGGCCGGCACGGCCGCGCGGCCTTCTGGCGAACGCCACGCGCTTTTCCGCTCGATCGGACTTGGGCTCGAAGACGTGGCGATCGCCTATGCGCTTTTCACGCATCTGACCTCGCCGCGTGAGGGCACGCAATGCTAAGGCCGCCGCGCGCACTGCCCATGGCAAAATAGGGCGCACCATGAAAACGGGTTGCGTGGCGCTGCATCGTCGGCTCGCGCAACCGGGAACCTCCTTTGATCCCATGCGAAAAACCAAGGTCTCAGCTGCACGCCGGCTGCTGCTCGAACGGTACAGCCGCGTTGCCGACGGTATCGCGCTGCTGTTCTTCCCCTACGTCGAGGTCGTCATTCACGACCTGCGCAGCCAGACGATCGCGTACATCGCGAACAACCTGTCCAAGCGGGAAATCGGCGACGACGCCGCACTGGAAGATCTCGACCATTCCGCGCAGGCAGGGACGGTCGGCCCTTACGAAAAGATCAACTGGGACGGCAGACGCATGCGCTGCGTCAGTACGGTGCTGTTCGACGATGAAGGAGTCGCGGTTGGCGTGATGTGCATCAACTACAACATCGCGGTGTTCGACGACGTGAAGCACGTGATCGATCGCATCGTGTCGGGCGCAGGCATCGTGAAGCAGCCTGAAGAGCTGTTCAAGGACGACTGGCAGGAGCGGATCAACACCTTCCTGCACGCATGGCTGCAACAACGGCAACTGGCGCTGAATGCGCTGACGCGCGATCACCGCCGTGAAGTCGTGGAAGCGTTGTGGGCGGAAGGCGCGTTCAAAGGCAAGAGCGCGGTCAATTACGTGGCCAACGTGCTGGGAATGGGACGCGCAACGGTCTATCAGCACATCAAGGATATGCGGGGAGCGGGTTAGTTGGCCATCGGCGCGGATGCATGAGCGCCGGACGGAACACTGTAAGGCGGCAATACTTCGATATCCTGTGTTTCTATCGCGACGTCAGTTCCATCGCTGAGGCCATGAGCCTCGTCTCACTGCTGTCCAGTAGACCCAGCCGATCGCAACCAGCGCGACCGCTCCAGACATCGTCGGCAACACCAGAAAAGACCAGCCAGGTTGAGCGGCGAAGATGATGACGGGGTTGCTGCCAGCCGGCGGGTGAACGGTACGCGTGAGCATCATCAGCATCAGTGCGCATGCGGCCGCCGCAGCCATGGGCAGATACCCCGGGCCGAACAGATGCAGGCACAGCAGGCCCGTCAAAGACGTCAGAACGTGTCCTCCGATGATGTTCCGCGGTTGGGAGAACGGACTGGAAGGAAAGCCGAACAGCAGCACACAGGTGGCCCCAAACGAGCCGAGAATCCATGGTTGCGACGTCTTCTGTGCCAGCATGCCCACGAGAGCCAGGCCGATGAACGCGCCCAGACCGGCAAGCAGGATGCTGCCGGCCTGGGCGCGCCACGTCGAGGCCCCGTTGGCGCCAGCAGGAGCGGCGGACGGGGTCGTCATAGGTGTCAGGCCTTCTTGAAGCGCGCCGCTTCTTCCGAACCCTTCGTCGCGTTGCCCGCGCTGTACGAGTGCGCGCCGACGCCCGCGAGCTTGCCGCCTTGCACGATCAGGTATTCGTCGCGGATCGGACGTCCTTCGAAATAGCACTCGAGGATTTCGCGCGTACCTGCGGCGTACCGGGCCTGTGCCGAGAGGCTGGTGCCCGAGATGTGCGGCGTCATCCCCTGATGCGGCATGCTACGCCACGGGTGGTCCGCCGGCGCGGGTTGCGGGAACCACACATCGCCGCCATAGCCAGCGAGCTGACCGCTTTTCAGCGCATCGACGATTGCATCGCGATCGCACAGCTTGCCGCGTGCCGTATTGATCAGGTACGCGCCGCGCTTGAAATTCTTCAGCGTGTCGGCGTTGATCATGTGTTCGGTTTCGGGGTGCAGCGGACAGTTCAGCGTCACGACGTCACACACCTTCGTCAGGCTCTCGAGGCTCGTGTGGTGCGTGAGATTGAGTTCCTTCTCCACCGATTCCGGCAGGCGATGGCGATCGAGATAGTGCAGTTTCATGTCGAACGGCTTGAGCAGCCGCAGGACGCGCAGTCCGATACGACCGGCGGCAACGGTGCCCACGTGCATGCCTTCGATGTCGTAAGAACGTTCGACGCAATCGGCGATGTTCCAGCCGCCCTCGTTGGCCCAGTTATGGGACGGAATATAGTTGCGAACCAGCGCAAGCGTCGTCATCACGACGTGCTCAGCCACGCTATTGCTGTTGCAGTAGGTGACCTCTGCAACCGTGATGCCTCGATCCATCGCAGCCTGCAGATCGGTGTGGTCCGAACCGATGCCCGCCGTGACGATCATCTTGAGCTTGGGCGCCTTCGCGATACGCTCGGCAGTCATGTACGCGGGCCAGAACGGCTGCGAGATGACGATTTCGGCGTCATGCAGTTCGCGGTCGAGAACGCTGTCGGCGCCGTCTTTGCTGGACGTCACGACCAGTTGCTGGTCCTTCGATTCGAGATATTTGCGCAGGCCCAGTTCGCCCGACACGCAACCCAGCAGATGGCCCGGCGTGAAATCGATCGCCCTGGGCGTCGGCGCGGTCTGTCCATCGGGATAGCGCGCGATTTCCGGAATGGTGTCGCGGGCATATTGCTTCGGCATGCCATTGACCGGATCGTCGTACAACACACAAACGATTTTTGCCACGATATCTGTCTCCGCTCTGAAGGAATGGGAACCGGGTGCCATGCGCAACCCGGGTACGATCGCGCTGCCTGCGACCGATCGACCGCACAGAGTGTTGATCAGGGACGTGGTGAAGGTCTAATCGTTTCGACGTATCGGCTGGTAAATTCGGCTTATCAAGCGTTCATCGATGCACGCGCAACCGCTTGAGATCGATCCAGGAACGTATCGAAACTCTCCTGCAAATCGAGGTGTTTCGCCACCTCCCACAGCGCGGAGACGAGTGGCGGCCGGGATGGAAGATCGCGGGTGATAAGGCCGATCTCCCGCGTCAGTTCCGGCTCGAGCGAAGTCACTGCGACCTGATCGGTATGGTCCATCACGCTCAGAACGCTATGTGGCAGCACGGTGTGGAGCTGGGCGTGCCGCACGTTCGAAATCAGCGTCAGCAGCGAGTCGGCCTCGAGAACGACTTTGGGCTGAACTCCTGCGCGCCTGAATGCGGCGTTGATGACCTGGCGGTTCTGCATGGAGGAATCGAGAAGGCCGAACTGCAATGCCCCAACCGCGTTCCAGCGACGAACACCCAGACACGCTCCTTCCCCCGAGCCTTTGGGGGACGTCAGGACGTAGCGCTCGCGGTACAGCGGAAGCACTTCGAACCCCGCCTGCGTGTCATCGTCCAGATAGGTGAAGCCAATGTCGAGTTCGTAGTCGTCGAGCTGCCGGAGGATGGCAGCTGAACTCAGCGAACGCACCGAATAGCGGATCATCGGGTGCTGTTCGCAACAGGGTGCAACCAGCGATCCGACAATGGGTATCGTGGTGGGAATGACACCGATCCTGATCGTGCCGGTCAGCACCCGGGCGGTCGAGGCATCCTGCCGCATATGGTCCAGCGCAGCGATGGTCTGGCGAGCCCACCCCAGAACCCGCTCGCCCTCCTCGGTGAACCCGAGAAAACGGCGATCGCGCCGGACGATCACTAGGCCGAGCTCCGTTTCGAGGTTGCGTATCGCCGACGATAGCGCCGGCTGCGTGACGTTGCAGCGCTCCGCGGCGCGCGCGAAATGCTGCTCTCTTGCCAGTGTGATCAGGTAGTTCAGTTGACGGATGAACATCGTGCAAACCTGCGGTTTGGAGCCGGCACCTGTCCCATGACAACAACTCATGAAACGGACGGCATCACGTATGAATCGGCGCCCTGCCGGGATGGGCGTTCACAGCTTTTGTGAACGAACGGCATCACCGGGAGGCATTCGCCCCGTTATATCTGAACGGATATTACGATAACTCGATGGACCGTTGGGTCCTTAGGCGGATATCGCCCCGACTACCGAGGCGCTCTAGCCGAGGCCGCCCGTCCCTTCCTCTTGCCCTCCGCCTCAGCGCACGATGGATTCAACTGGCGACGGGTCGCTGCCGCGATCTGGTCAGCAAGCGCTGAATCCGGAACGGCGCGAGCGAGCGTCACCGCGCCGATCAGGGCGGCCAAAGCCGCATACGCACCATCGATTGTCGTCGGAGCATCCACGCACGGCGGTCCGGACGCGATGGCGGACGCGACCTTGCGAAGCTCCGCCTCGAAGACGGACCTGGACTCCGCGTCGGCTCGGGCAACCTCGGGAGCGAGGCTCTGCAGTCCGCAGCTCTCAGCCAGATCGCACTTGCGCCGCTCCCCCACATAGAACGCGACAAAAGCCGGCCACCACTCATCCGGACGTTCCGTCTGCAGCGCATGAAGCGCGTCGACGACATCCGAGACACCTTCGACGACGGCCTGCCGAAACGCCGTCGCCTTGGAATCGAAGTGCACGTAAAAGGCGCCCGAAGTCACACCGGCCTCGCGTGCCAGGCCATCCACGCCCACGCCGCCGAAGCCGCCTTTACGGAAGCCGCGGCCGGCCGCCTCGAGAATGCGCCGCCGCGTGACCTCTTTCTGTTCCGTCCTGGACATGTGACGAATTCCCCAATCGATCTGCCAGTCGATATTGTACTTGACCGCATAACGATCGTTATGTAAATTGGGATAACGGTCGTTATGCGAATGGCCGTGCCGCTTCGTCCGATGCGGCTTCAACCCTTTTGCAGGATCTTGCAGGAGTCACCGCAATGCCTCTCACGCTCACTTTCACCGAAGGCGTTCTTCCCAAAGGCTCGGAGTCCCAGGCAGTCGCCCGCATTACGGAAGCCTTCCTCAGACACCACGGTCTGGCAGATAACAAGGCCATGGCGCCCAATGTGATCGCGCAGGTTCACGTCCTGCCGCGCTCGTCCACGTTCTCCGGAGGAAAGGAGTTCGCTGGAGCTTGGATCGAGTGGAAGGTGCCGTCCTTCGCGCTCGCGGACCGCAAGGTGCAGCAGGAATTCTTCGCCGAAGCCACCGAGATCGTCCACGAGCTTTCAGGCGGCCGCCAGCCGAAGAACCACATCTATTCGAATGCGGTGCACACCGTCGATGGTTCCTGGAACTGGGACGGCAAGGCGCTCACCAACGCGGAACTCAGTGAGGTCATCGGCTGGGGCTGACTGGACAGGTACCGCCGCGCAGGCGGATAGGCCGGATGCTCGACTGCCGGCGGGGGAACCCGCCGGCTGCTCATGCACGTTTGCCACGCACGTTTGCCACGCACGCGCGAACGTACTGCCATCGGAGCGCTACCTGAATGCAGGCTCGATGATCGTCGAGATCAGTTGCACGATTGCCAGATGAGTCGCCTCGGGTATGCCGTCGACGTTCCCGTCGATCACGTTCGCCACCGAATTGATGAGGCCAACATCGACGCCCCGCCTCAGCAGCGCGGCCTCGCGCGCCGGACTGTGCGCGAGCGCGGGCTTGCCCATCCTGACCGCGAATGCTCCGGCAATCGCATAGCAACCCCAGTTCGAGCAGGCCGCTGTCACCAGTACGTCGGTTTCCGTCACGGCGCCGATGCCGGCGCTGCCATCGGGACGCTGATCGCCGAACTTCACATGCTTGCGGACAGCTTCTGCTACGACGCCCATCCCGATCTCGTTGCCACCATCGCCGACCGCCACAGTGGGAATCTTCCGCGCGATCGCTTCGTCGAACAGAAAGTCGATCCGGGCCCGGCCCATTCCGTAGTCGATGCCGCGCATGCTGCAGTAGATGCCGTCCACGTTGCGCCCTACGCGTTCGGTCGAAAAGAACAGCGCTGGGCGGTAACGGTCGATGAGAACCTTCGACGTCTCTTTGGCGCTCGCCTCATCGAGTGGAAAAGGCTCGACGCACACCACCGCGAGACTTCCGTCATCGCGTGCGATCTTCGCCTGCTCGTAGGGCAGCACAGTGAGACCGGCGCTGGTCAGAATCGCGGAAGTGGTCTCGATCAGCGTCGCTTCGACGAACGCGATACAGAGCGCCTTCTTCGCGAGGGACAGCGCTCTGACGATAGCCGCAAGACCGGCCGGACCATCGTTCTCGCCAATCGTCGGCGAGACCCACGCGCGCGATACCGAGCCTGTCGTCACAAACACGTTCGCACGTTCAGGAATCGCGGCCAGTGCATCCGCAGCCGCGCCGACGAGCGACGAGCGCTGGCGTTCGCGTGCCGCGCGATGGAGATGTTCGACTCCGCGACCGCCAAGATCCAGCGACACCAGTGCATCGAGACGATCGTCGATTGCGCTGAAGGTGTGTTCAGCCATGATCAATCCCCCAGGACAAGTTGCCGGATCGCATCGCGGTCGCCAATCATCTTCGCTACCTTGTCGAGCGACAGCAAAACCGCTGCAACCACCGCGTCGAATCCACCGACGCGGTCCAATGCGTCGAGCGTTGGCTTCAGGCGCAACGACACCCGTGCACCGGGCTGCCCATGCGTGTTGACGGTCAGGATGCCGTAGTCGTTCAGCAGCACCATGCCAAGCGCCGACGTCGCTTCACATGGCACGACGACAGGCTGCGCGTGCTCGTCTCCGGCCAGCTTCAGCAGCACGCACAGCACCGCGTCCTCATCGATCATCGGGCCGAGATCGCTGCGCTGCACGAGTTGCCTGCCGAGTTTCGCCTCGAGAATCGCAGCGAGCTGCTGCCCCGCCGCCGACTCCTTGCGCAGGTCGTCCGGCTGATACTTCTGGAGCGAGCGCAGCACGGCGGCCGCGATCGGCGCGCGGGCTTCCATGCCGAACTCCGCTCCCTTCGCGGCGGCTGCCGTCACCAGTTCCGCACGCCCGACGAGCACGCCCGCTCGCGGTCCGGAGAGGCCCGCCTTGTCACAGTTCGTGATCGACAGATCGGCGCCGAGCTGAAGGCTCAACTGTCCACCGTGCAGTACGGTGCGCAGACGCGCGCCGTACGCTTCGTCCAGCAACACTTTCGCGCCCAGCGCGTGCGCGTGCTGAACGACTTCCTGTGTGACGTGATCATCGAGCCGCTCGAGACTGCTGGTCACCGTCGTGACGACCACCAGTGCGGGTCGATGCGTCTCGATGACCTTGAGCCATTCCTTGTCGCCCTGAATCTCGTGAACGCTCACGCCCGCGATCTTCGCGCCGCGTATAACCGACGCATGCGAGCGTCCGCCGGGCGGCACCACGGAGACAATGGATCGCCCACCTGCCAGCGCGCCAATCGTCGCGATGATGCCGGCGCTCGTCCGGTTGAACGTCGCCACTGCGTCGGTACCGCGTCCGCCCATATGGCCGATCGCGACCTCGCGCAATTCCTCCGCGGCGAGGCCGGGACCAACCCACTCTTCGCAGAGTGTTCCAATGTCGTCCGCACTCACCGGAAAGTCGCGCTGGTTGCCGGTGAACACGCCGATCGATTGCGCGCCAAACAGCTTGACGCGCTGCGCTGCGATGGCTTGACCTTGTCGCAAGCGCAGCGCTTCGTCGACGCTCGAGCGGATGATGGTGCCGCGTGCGAAGCCCACCGTCGGGTCGATCGGATTGCCGAAGCTGTCGGTCCTGACTACGTGCTGAGCGGGCGCGTCCGAGTTGCCCGCCTGCCTGACTTCGCTCATAAGAAATTCCTCTGCATTGAATGAGGTGCTGCTGCGAGAGTTCAATGGGGTTATCGCGCGCCATTCATAGCGATACGTTGACGACGCTGCGAAGCAGTTCCACAAACGCGGCATGACCTTGCCAGCCGATGCCGTCTACGGCCACGTCGGCTCTTGAGGTGGCGCCGTCTCGCGCGCCCGCGCGTACCGTCGCCGCAATGAGCTCATGGTCGAGCTTCGAGCTGTGCAGCAGATCGGCATTGCGAAGGCGCGCGGCCAGTGCAGCCGCTACCGCGTAAGCGCCCCAGTTCGACACGGACGCGCTGACCACCACGTCCGTCGCCGTGACCGTCACCACGCCTGACGCATGGCCGGCAAGCGATCTGCCTCCGTACGGATGCACCGCCGTGATCGAGTCGCGCACTGCGCCGAAGCCCACTTCATTGCCACCGTCACCAATCCCGATGGTCAGCACGCCACGTTTGCGCGCGCATTCGGCAAGCTGATAGACATGCCCGACGTCGTCGGGATTGCGGCAGTCGCCGCGCACGCCGTGAAAAAAGCCTTCGCGATTCGGGCCGTCACGCTCGACGAACACAACGGCGGCCGGCCGGTATTCGTCCATCAACGACTGCGCCACCTGTTTGCCCGATTCGAGCCCGAGCGGAAAGCAGACGGTCGAAACCGCGCTCGTATCGAGCTCCGCATTGATCGTCGCGGCAACCGCCATAACCGGCGCCACGTGCGCGTCTTCGGTCACGAGCACCACACGCACGCCGAACGCCAGCACGAGCGCCCGCGCCAGCACAGCGGCGCCGACCGGCCCGTCGGTTTCGCCGTGCGGCAGCTTCGGCGGCGTACCCGCGCCGGTCCCGATGAGGACGACGTCGCCGCGGGACAGCGTATCGGCCAGCCTGCGAGCCGCCAGCGAACTCAGCGGCTCGCCGTGCCAGGCGCGACAGACCTCGTACATCGGCACGACATAGCCGGCCGGCAGGCCGCCGTCGAGCGGACGGATCTCGACGGTCATCAACCGGTCGATGCGCTCGCCGGTGATCTGGTCGTTCGTGGGCGTCATCGCGAGACCACGCTCAACGGTCGATCGGCTCACGGAAGGTCTCCTTCACCAGCAGCACGCAGATCAGCGAAATCACGGCCGCGGCCACCACGTACCAGGACACCGCCATCGAATTGCCGCTGCGCGCGACAAGCCACGCAGCGATGAGCGGCGTCGGCGCGCTTGAGACGATCCCTGACAACTGATAGGCCGTCGACGATCCGCTGAAGCGGTAGCGGGTTGGATATTGCTCGGCGTAAATCACGCCATGCAACGATCCGGTCGATGCATGCCCGATGCCAAGACCGAGCGACAGCGCGATCGTGATCAGCACAGGGTTGCCCGTATCGAGCAGCGCGAACATCGGAAACGCGTAGACCGCGAAGAAGATCGCGCCAAAACCGTAGACCACCTTGCGGCCAAGCTTGTCGGAGAGCCAGCCGAACACCGGTTGCATGACGAGATCGACGGCCGCGGCGATCAGCAATCCGGTCGACGCTACGCTGCGTGGCAGGTGCAACGTGGTGGTGATGTAGGTCAGCGCGTAGACGGTGATCAGAAAGTAGCCGACGTTTGCCGCGGTCTGGAAGAACACCATGATGAGGGTCTTCATCTTCTCGTTCTGCCAGACTTCGAGCAACGGCACGCGCGCAACGTTGCCGGACGCTTTCACCTTTTCGAAGTTCGGCGGCTCGCTGACCTGCAGCCGGATATACATGCCGACCGCGAGCAACGCGAGGCTGAAGATGAACGGCAGCCGCCATCCCCACGCGAAGAACTGCGTGTCGGGCAGACTCGAGACGACCGCGAACGCACCGGTGGAGACGAGCAGACCCGCGGGAACACCCATCTGCATGGTTGCGCCGAAGAGCCCGCGCCGTCCTTCAGGAGCATGTTCGACCGACATCAGCGCGGCACCGCCCCACTCGCCGCCCAGCGCGAAACCCTGCACGATGCGCAGCAGAATCAACAGCGCCGGACTCCAGTAGCCGACCGCGTTGTACGACGGAAGAAACCCGATCCCCGCCGTACAAAGCCCCATCACGAGCAACGTGAAGATCAGCATTTTCTTGCGGCCGATGCGGTCGCCGAAATGGCCGATCACCATGCCGCCAAGCGGACGCAGAATAAACGCGACGGCAAACGACGCCATCGATGCGAGCGTGGCGAGTTCCGGCGTCAGCTCGTTGAAAAACACCTTCGGAAAAACCAGTGCGGCGGCGGTGCCGTACAGAAAGTAGTCGTACCACTCCACCGTCGTGCCGATGAACGAGCTGAACGCCGCTCGTGTCGACGCGGAGCGCGATTCGCGCTCGACCTCGTTGGTGGTTGCTTCCAGATGTGCACTCATGTCTCACTCCAAACCGTTGCTTCGTGTGGTTGGCGGCAGCCCGGTCCACTCGCCGGGCTGTCTCGTGTGTGACGACCGTCAGACGTTGATCGTCACGCTTTTGCGTGCGGTGTAGGCCTCGAGCGCGCCTTCGATCGAGTACTCGGCCCCGATGCCGCTCTGCTTCGCACCTCCGTACGACATGCCGGGAATCTGGCCGCCGGCGCGGTTGACCTGCAGCCAGCCCGCGTCGATCTGCGTGGTGACCTTTAGTGCCGTTGTGATGTCGTTCGTGAAGACGTAGGCGGCGAGACCATAGACGGTGTCGTTCGCCCACTGGATCACTTCATCTTCGTCGGTCCAGGGAATCGCGACCAGCACCGGACCGAACACCTCTTCGCGCGCCACGCGCCAGCCGTTGTCCACGCCCGCGAAAATCACCGGCTCGGGGAAGAAGCCCTTCGCATCTTCGACGGCGGGAGGCAGCGAACCGGTCAGCACCGTCGCGCCCGCGTCGATCGCTTCCTTGATGAACGCGCGCACTTCCGAGTAGCGCTCCGCGTTGATGATCGCGCCGATGTCGTTCGATTCGTCGAGCGAATCGCCGATCTTCAGTTCCTTGACCTTCGCGACGAGCTTCGTCATCACGATGTCCCACACGTCCTTGTGAACGTACAGGCGCGATCCCGCCGTGCACGACTGTCCCTGACGCGCAAAGCGCATTGCGTTGATGATGCCGGTCACCGTCGCATCGACATAGTCGGGCGTCGCGGCATCCGGATACACGATGCATGGGCTCTTGCCGCCGAGTTCCAGGGTGGCGTGGCCGATGCGGTCGGCAACCGCATGACCGACCAGCTTGCCCACTTCGAGCGAGCCGGTGAACGATACTTTCGCGACATCGGGATGCGCGGCAAGCGGCGCACCCGCGTCGATGCCGGTGCCCGTCACCACGTTGAACACGCCTGCGGGGAAGAGACCGGTTGCCAGTTCGGCGATCTTGATCACGGCGAGCGGCGCATCTTCGGCAGGCTTCAGCACCAGCGTATTGCCGGTGCCGAGCGCCATACCAATCTTCACGGCGGCCAGCACCACCGGCGAATTCCATGGAATGATCGCGCCGACCACGCCGAGCGGCTCACGCGTCGAATAGCTGAAGAGGCCTGGGCCGAGCGGCAGTGTTTCGCCCTTCTGCTCTGCGACGACGCCGCCGTAGTAGCGCAGCACTTCGGCCGCGCCCAGCACTTCGGGGCGGCTTTGCGTGCGCAGCGCGTTGCCGCTTTCCGCAGCCAGCACGCGGGCAATTTCCTCCGCGTGAGCGGTGACGCGATTGCCCAGCTCCGTCAGCAATGC
This sequence comes from Paraburkholderia phosphatilytica, assembly GCF_003443895.1. Lineage (GTDB taxonomy): Bacteria > Pseudomonadota > Gammaproteobacteria > Burkholderiales > Burkholderiaceae > Paraburkholderia > Paraburkholderia phosphatilytica. The sequence goes on from NZ_QQOA01000046.1 coordinate 32,019, forward strand.
GCCACGAGCACGCGACGCGAGGCGGCGCCATGCCGGAAACGCGTTGCGTGCCGCGGCGACGGCCGCCTTCACGTCTTCGGCATCGCTTGCGCCGATGGTGGCGAGCTTGTCGCGGCGCGATGGATTTTCGATGTCGAGCGTGTTGCCATTGGCAGGAACGCGCCATTCGTTGTCGATCAGCAGGCCGGTGATGCCCGCTTTCGGCAGTACGATTTCAGGAGCGACATGATCGGTGCGAGAGTTCACTGTGATTCCTCGTATTGAATGCGTTATCACGCTGCGGGCAGGCTCAGACGGATGCCAAGCAGTTCTTCGTAGAGCTCGTTGACGCTGGTCGAATCTTTGCCGCCAAGGCCCTTCGCGCGTGCGGCGTTATAGGTCTGGAGGACTAACTGACCGAGCGGCATCGGCAGGTTCGAGAATTCGTCGAGGCAGAGCTTGATGTCCTTGTGCATCAGGTCGATCGCGAAGTTCGCGGGACGCTCGGCCGTGAACAGCGTCTTCGGCAGGTAGTCGAGCATCTTGCTTCCGGCGAGCCCTGCGCTCAGCACATCGCACAGCACGTCGAGCTTCGCGCCGGCCTTTACGCTCGCGGTGAGCACTTCGCCGAGCGCCACCGTGTTGATCGCGGTGAGCAGGTTGTGCGAGAGCTTGGTCAACTGGCCCGCGCCCGTGTCGCCGCAATGCACGACACGGCCTGCGAGCACGTCGAAAATGGGCTTGAGCTGTTCGATCACCTGCGCCGGGCCGCCAACCATCAACACGAGCTTGCCGTTTTCAGCGCCGGCGACGCCGCCGCTGACCGGCGAGTCCAGAAAGGCGACATGCTTCTGCGCGGCAGCCGCGGCGATTTCCTTCGTCGTCGCCGGATCGACCGTGCTGAAGTCCACGATGACCGCGCCTTCCGCGGCGGTCTTCAGCACCCCGTCCGCGCCGGTCACCGCATCGCGCAGCGTCTTTGGGCTCGGCAGGCTGAGCAGGATGCGTTCGGCGTCCACCGCAGCGTCGGCAGGGCTTTTCGTTGCCACGGCGCCTTTCGATGCGAGTTCGTCCATCGCAGCACGGCTCGGATCGAACACGCGGACCTGATGGCCCGCTTCGACCAGGCGAGCGGCCATCCGGCTACCCATGCGACCCACACCGATAAATGCAACCTTCATTGATGTCTCCTCCAACGGATCCAGTTAGTTCACCCGGACGACGCAGGCGTCGCTAACCCTCTGGCGACAAAGCGGAATTCCTCGAAATCCACGCGCTTCCACGTCTCGGTGAAATGACTATAGGAAGACAAAAACAGAAAAAAAAGACGACACTTTTTGACGGTATGCGTAACTATTGGTTACCATTCGTCGCGACGTTATGGAGTCGCCATGCTCAATCTCAGCCGCCTGCATCTGCTGCATGAACTGTCCGTCCTCGGAACCATCTCCGCGGTCGCCGATGCGGTCCATCTCACGCGGCCTGCCGTGTCGAAACAGCTGGCGCTGCTCGAGGAGGAACTGCAGACGGTCCTGATCGAACGCTCGGGCAGAGGCGTGCAGCTGACGCCGGCCGGGCGGCGCCTGGTCGCACGGGCAACCGACCTGTTTGGAATGGTGGAAGAGATCGAGGCCGAGGTTGCCGCGGCTAACGTCGAGGTCAGCGGTGAAGTGCGGATGTCCGCCTTTGGCTCGCTGGCAAGCAGCATCGTGCCGCTCGCCGTCAAGATGTTGCTCGACGAGCATCCTCAATTGAGCCTCGTCTTTACGGAACTCGAGCCATCGGAAGGGTTACGCGCAGCGGCAGCTAAACAGACGGATCTTGCGATCGTGGACGATCTGGTCAGCGCGGAAGCGCTCGCCAATGTGCTGGAATTCCGGCCGCTTTGCGTCGATCACTTCGACGTCGTGGTCGCCGCCGGCCACAAGCTCGCAGGCAGACGGTCCGTGCAGTTATCGGATCTGGCGCACGAGCGATGGGCGTTGAACCAGTCCGCGGCCGCTTACCACACCTTCATTCTGAACGCCTGTTATGCGGGGGGCTTTACGCCGAAGGTCACCACCAGCAGCCGCAACATGGCCGTGACCCTCGAGATGGTCAGAACAGGTGGCGCAGTCGCGTTGCTGCCACGCCTTGGGTTAAGGCACGTGGAGAACGATCCAGGCTTCGCGGTCATTCCAGTCGATCCGGTTCTGAACCGGCGCGTGTTCGTGGCGTTGCCGAAGGGCACTGCTAAACGGCCTGCGGTAGCGGCCGTCCTGGATGCACTGACGTTAGCAGTCGGCGAATCAAGCTAGCAACGGCAAAAGACTCCATACGGTCTACGAAACACGCTCTGTCCGGTTTCGCACACAGACCAGCGCGACGCCGTGACCACTGCGCTCATGTGACAAATTCACGAACTACGGCGGGTTGCGCGAGTCGAAAAACTATCGTTCCTTTGCAGGGCAGATGGATGCTCGATACTGTAAGGAAAATTAAAGTTACTGCCACGTTAGCGTGCGTCGCTATCGCGATAACGTTCGGCTTCGTCGGGTCATGTCCGGGGCAGACTAACGACGACAGTTCCGGTCAGACTGACGCCGCTTCAAACGCCGTCGCGGACGCTCCGTCGCTAAGCATCGCTCCCGTTGATTCCACGAAACAGGGATGCGGTTCGGTCATACTCAACTGCGATACATCGACGCAATTCGCCACGCCCAACCACCAGCTGGTCGACTCCGCAACGGCGCGCGATCAGGCACGACGCAAACAGGCTCAGGCAGATCGCGAAGCCGCCGACAAGGCCTTGCAACGTCGCATCGAGTTCGCCCGGACGCATCCGAATGCCATCTTCGTGTACGGCCAAAAAACAGCTCCCGCGGAAAGCGTCACCGATATCTTCAATCGAACGCTTGGCGTGAGCTATACATCAATGACGACGACGAGCTTCAATTCATCGGGTGATCGCACCGAATGCGTCAACGCCTGCCGTGGCCCGGCTTGCTGTGTGACGACGCCATCGGCGGCAAACAGCAGTCAGTGAATGCCGGGAGCAATTCTTGCTCAGTCTGCGAATGTCCGCGCGCAGCGCTCCGCATCATCTATTCGCGTTTTGTTATGCCCTGTGTCCAGGTAGAACCGGAGACCGCCTCAGTCAGACGGGCGCTCTGACGTGGACGTGGAGACGACCATGATGACGACAACGTTGGGCTTACGGTTAGCGTCGGCCGCTGTGCTCACGATCAGCCTCGCCGCGTGCGGTGGTGGCGATTCGACCAGTACGGATGCCGTTGCAATGAAAGCATCCGCTGAGGCGAAGTCGTTAGCCGCAACAGGAAGCGCCACCGCAGACAGTAGTTCGAATGCGTCCAGGGTCAGCCGACTTCAGCGCTATCAGATCGACCCCGCGAAGGTCTTCGTCGCCGGCATTTCTTCTGGCGGCTTCGCAGCGGTGCAGATGCACGTTGCTCACTCGTCCACCTTCAAAGGGGCCGCTGTTTATGCTGGCGGCGTGTACTGGTGCGCGGGCGCCGGCGGGGCAGCGACAGCCTTGACGAACTGCGGCGGCTTGACGTGACCGACGAATCAGGCGTCGTACAACAGCACGCTGACCGCATCCGAGGCGTATCTCGACACGCAATCGGCCCTCGGCACCATCGACCCGGCGACGAACCTGCGTCGGCAGCCCGTTTACCTCTGGTCCGGCACGCAGGACGAAGTGGTCAATCCGCTCGAAATGGCCGACCTGAACTCGGAGTACCAGCACTATGGGGCCCGCGTTCGTTTCGACCATACCTTTCCAGCCGAGCACGGGTGGGAATCGCCTGACGGCGAACTTGCCTGCGGCACGCTCGGGAGTCCCTACATGGTGCGTTGCTCGGAAAATGGCGCAGTCTACGACTCCGTAAAAACGTGGCTGACGATGTTCCTTGGCTCATTGAAACCGCGCAACAACGGAAAGCTGTCGGGTACGCTTTCTTCATTCGATCAAACCGAATTCGGCGCGTCCCCCAACCTTTCGATGAGCTCGACGGGGAGCGTTTTTGTTCCCAAAGCATGTGCGCAAGGGCAAAGGTGCGGACTCGTGCTCGCCCTTCATGGCTGCCTGCAGGAGGCTTCGCTGATCGGAAACCGCTGGGTCACCGAGGCGGGTATCAATGAATGGGCCGATACGAACGATCTGGTGGTCGTGTATCCCGACACGATTGCGTCATCTGCGCCAGAACCCACGAACCCGAACGCATGCTTCGACTGGTGGGGTTATTCCAATCAATACGACCCGAACTACGCACTCAAAAGCGGCTTGCAGATGTCGGTGCTCTTTGCGATGGTGCAGCGCGTGACGGGTCGACCGAATTGAAGCGTTGCCCGCGATGGGCAGCGTGTGTCTCACGGATGGTCCGCAGGAGCACAGACGGTCTTGAGGCGCGGCTCCGGACCAGAAGCGACTGCAAAGATCCGCTTGCAGTTGCGCGCCCCTCGTTACGCGCATTTTGATTGGTTCGCTATTCTAACGATATCTCCCGAGACGGGCGCAGCGCGATCCTGAATTTCGGAGGAGTCGTTCCAACGGGGCCGGTTGGATCGCCGCGAATTGACCCGATCCAGCCCCTGGATCCCGCACGATCTCAGCGGCAGCGTCCAGAAGTCGACTCGTCGTTGAAACGCCCACGGCAACACCGTCTCGAACAATTAAGCGTTCACTGGCGACCGCATGTCGCGTCCGGCCTGCTGACAAACAATTTATGATTGAGGTCATCAAATTGTGGGGCGCCCCTGTTCTCGCAGTCCAATCCCGATCGGCAAACGCATCGCTTGCCGCTGAAGGTGATTGGCGCCCCTGCCAGCTTCGTCATCATTAAATAGAGGTCACCATGAAATACATCAACCGCATCGCGGCGTCTGCAACGCTCGCGGTAGTCGCCTTCGGTCTCGCAACGTTCGTCCAGATCAAGTTCTTTCCGAAGACCGCCGACAACAACCCGGTCGCGCGCATCGTCCTCAACGTTGAGTCCTGGAACAGCTGATTCGTATAACTACAGAATCAAAGGCTCACGCCACCCGGGCCCTGATGGACGGCACCGCAACACCTTCGATCATGATGTTCACGCATGCCGGCAGCTTCGATCGCTGCGCGGCGTGTGCCTGGTCCACCGCATCTCTCACGTCGTCCGCCTGCTCGACGAACACGCCTGATCCACCGAAAGCCTCGGTCACACGATCGTAACGTGTGGGCAGCAACTCGCAACCGATCAACCGTTCGGCGCCGTAGCTTCGCAGCTGGATCTGGTACTCGGCGTTCCAGCGCGCATCGTTGCCCACGACGGCGATAAAGGGCAATCCATAGCGCACGGCGGTATCCATTTCGGCTGCATGAAATCCGAACGTGCCATCGCCCATCACGGCAACGACGGGCGCGTCTGGGTGCGCAACGCGTGCCGCCAGCGCGAACGGAAGTGCGGCGCCAATTGCCCCGGCAACGCCGTTGACGATGCGATTGGGCGCTCGCAGGCAAGCTTGCGCCCATTGCCCGAATTCGCCGCCATCGGAAACGAAAATGGCATCGGGATGGCTGTCCAGCAGCGTCTGGAACGGCGCGAGCGCCTGAACCGGATGGACACGCTTTTCAAGCGACGAAGACGCCGTGCGCCATTCATCGGGCCGCCACGCGATCGCGTCTTGCACATCGCGCGCCCATCGTTCATCGCACGTGTCAACGTCGCCACGCACCGCGGCCAGCATGTCGAGCGCCGGGAACGTATCCGCCACAGCCGTCCCTTTCAACCGTTCACCCACCGCGCGACGGGTACGTGCAATCTCGTGCGGCTCCGGGTCGATCTGCAGGAAAGTACAGTCCCGCGCAAATGCAGGCGATTTGCCGAACGCCAATGTGAAATCCAGCCGCTTGCCCAGCAACATCACGCAGTCGGCCTGCGCGAGGACTTCGGCGAAGGCACCCAGGCTCGGATCGTTGACTCCCCGGGGACTCTCCATGCCGACTACCGGAATACCGAGCGCCCCCGCCAGCGCTTCGCTCCGCTTGCGGCCCGCGCGGCCCATGCACGCGGGTCCAACCAGGATCAACGGGCGCGACGCGTTGGTCAGGCTCGCGGCGAGGCGCGTCGCTGTTGCGGCATCGAGCAGTTGCGCAGGTGGCAGGAAGTGCCCGGCTTCGACTTCTTCGGGCAGGTGAGAAGCGCCCTCCAGCACGTCGGTCGGAAGGCTCAGATGAACGGGCCCTGGTCGTCCGGACTGCGCGACGCGTATCGCCTGAATAACTTCATCGACGAGGGTATGTGGATGTTGTGCGGTGGCGGCCATCTTGACCAGAGGCGCTGCGAGATCCGCCTGCCGCATTTCCTGGAACGCGCCCATGCCCAACTGATCGTGCGGAGCATGCCCCGAGAGAAGCAGAACCGGCGATTCCGCCATCTGAGCCGTATAGAGCGCCGACACCGCGTTCGCGTGACCTGGACCGCCGGTCACCAACGCTACGCCGACCTTGCCGGTCAACCGTGCATAGGCGTCCGCCATGTGCACGGCCGCAGCTTCATGGCGCGTGTGGAACAGCTCGATTCCCGCGCCAATGCATGCGTCGAATACCGGCATGATGTGGTTGCCCGACAGCGTGAAGATGTGCTTCACACCTGCTTTCGACAACGCCCCTACCAACGCGTCAGCGCCGCGGCATGCGATCGACATTGCGATATCTCCTGTTCAAGACGTTTTGATTCCCGCGTTTCATGGGTGCCGGGTGGATTATTCGCGTCATCTTTCATGGCGAACAGTGAGTAATTCTTGGCGTGAACGAAAGATTCTCTTCTTCTCGCGCTCAACGATGGGAGACACCCATGTTTTCCCTGATGGCAAACCCGAGGCTAACACATTACATTGCAGCTCATACATATGAGTTGTATGACTGTGCCGGATCGGCAACGCTATCAGCGGGCGATATGCGCGCGCCGGTGACACAGCAAAATCCGATTCGTAGTGCTATCTTTTCCCGACTATTCAGGGTCCGGGCAAAGTTGCCGGAACTGGCCCGCCACACGTCTTTGCCGGGCTTCGATGCGGATATCGATCGCTCAGGCGGCGGAGGTGTGCATTGAACCGCAGACTTTCTTTCAGCAAGGATTACTACGCCGGCGCACTGATGGTCGTGATCGGCCTGAGCGCCGCGTACGCCGGTGTGTCCTATGACGTTGGATCGCTGACGAGCATGGGCGCTGGATTTTTTCCGCTAGCGGTGGGCTCGCTTCTGGCGTTTGTCGGCGTTCTGATCGCCACGATGGCCAAGGATCTGCCCAAGCCCGCGCAAGATACCGCGGATGCGCATTCCCGACTGCCCGACCTGCGTGGCGCCGTCTGCATTATCGCGGGCACGCTGGCCTTCATCCTGATCGGCAAATACGGCGGCCTGCTTCCCGCCACCTTCGCGATCGTCTTCATTTCCGCGCTCGGAGACCGGACCAATACCCTGTTTCGCGCAGCCGCGTTGTCGATCGTCATGTGCGCGATCGCCCTCGTTGTCTTCTCATGGGCGCTAAAGCTTCAGCTGGCGCCGTTTGCCTGGGGATAGTGAGCAACATGATCGACCAATCCTTGCACGACCTCTTTTACGGCTTCTCGGTTGCACTTCAGGGCTCCAACCTGATGTGGTCGTTCTTCGGCGTCCTCGTGGGCAACATGGTGGGCGTGCTGCCGGGCATGGGCGCACTTTCGGCGATTTCCATCCTGCTGCCGCTGACCTATGTCATGCATCCTGTGCCGGCCATCCTGATGCTCGCCGGTATTTTCTACGGATCGCAATACGGCGGCGCGATCGGCGCCATTCTGCTCAACCTTCCTTCTCATCCTCCCCATGCGATTACCTGCCTCGACGGGTATCCCATGGCGAAGGCCGGCCGGGGCGGCGCGGCGCTTGGCATCACGATGCTGAGTTCATTCTTTGCAGCGTCGACCGGCATCATCCTGATGATCTTTGCTTCGCCATTGCTGACGGCAATGGCATTCAAGTTCGGCCCCTCGGAAATATTTTCGGTCATGTTGCTGGGTCTTCTCGCGGGTTCGACGATGTCGAGAGGTTCGGCGCTAAAAGGCGTTGCGATGACGCTTTTCGGCCTGCTGTGCGGCATGGTCGGCACCGACGTGAATACGGGCACGTTCCGCTTCACCTTTGGCCTGACCGACATGAACGATGGGCTCGAACTGGTTGCCATCGCAATGGGCCTGTTCGGCGTGGCGGATTTCCTCTGCAACGTCAACAGAATGCAGATATCGAACAAGTCGCTCGACGTGCGCTTCAAGGACATGCGCCCGACCCGCGACGAGCTCAAAGCCAGCTTCTGGCCAATGGCCCGAGGGACGGCCGTGGGTGCTCTTTTCGGCGCCATGCCGGGTACCGGCCCGACGATCACGACGTTCGTCGCCTACGCGCTCGAGCGCAAGCTCTCCAGGCACCCACAGAAGTTCGGAACCGGCGTGATTGCCGGCGTCGCGGCGCCCGAAGCATCATCGCACTCGAAAACACAGGTTGATTTCATACCGACGATGAGCCTCGGCATACCGGGCGATCCAGTCATGGCGCTGATTCTCGGCGCGCTCATCATTCAGGGCATTACGCCTGGCCCCCAGCTCATTTCGGACCATCCGGATATTTTCTGGGGACTCATTGCAAGCTTCTGGATCGGGAACATTCTTCTCGTTTTGCTAAACGTGCCGATGATCGGCATATGGGTCAAACTGCTAAGGCTGCCGTACCGCTATCTCTTTCCTTCCGCGATGTTCTTCATTGCCGTCGGTGTGTTCAGCACGCAGAACAGCCTTTTCGAGGTGTGGCAAGTGCTGGCGTTCGGCGTTATCGGCACTGTCTTCAACTACCTTGGATTTTCGGTTGCGCCCATCCTGCTCGGCTTCGTTCTGGGACCGATGATCGAAGAGAACTTTCGCCGCGCGCTGCTCATTTCGCACGGAAATATGTTCATTTTTGTCGATCGGCCGATCAGTTGCGGGTTCCTCATCGCATCGCTGCTGCTTGTCGTGATGGTCACGCTGTCGGCACACCGGAACCGCCGGCGCGCGAACAGGACGGATCGCGTGCGTCCGGCCGGGACGCGAGCCGAAATGCCCCGGACGAGTGGCGATTAAAAGGGGCGACAGCAAGAACGGCAGCCCGCGATCTGCCTAAGCGCGCCTAAGCTTGCCTAAGCGGCGCCGTCGGTCCAGCTAGCGTAAAACCGCTTCAAAACTGTTGTAAGCAGGCCATTGTGTCGCTAGCGCACGATCGCCTGTTCGGCGCAATGCCAGTACAATACGGGTTGCTACTTAACTGAAAACCCGAACGCACGTGAATACCCCCTCCTCGCCCGTCCACACGCCCTTCGATACATTCCAGCGAATTCAACGCCAGCTCGCCGCCGCAGCACGGTGGATGCTCGAGTTGCACGACGACATCCACGATCTTAAGGCGGATGTCGAACGTCGTTCAGTCTTGCGCTAACGCAGGCAGGCAGCGCCGCCGCGTTCGCAACGCGGCATCAAAGATCGGTCGATGAAATAAAAAACCCGCCAGGACATTGCATCCGGCGGGCTTAACAAAAGCGAAAGTCGACGATCAGAAGGTCAAACCGGTATTTTTTATATCATGCCAGCCAGTTGGCTCCGCTAGCCTTGCAGCTCAATTTGCACTGATGTGACTGGTGCTGACGACCTTTTGCCATTTCGCCGATTCCGTCGTTATCCTGCTCTGAAGCTGCTGCGGCGTATCGCCCACCGGGTCCATACCGAGCACCGCCAGGTGTTGGCGCGTGTCCGGTTGCGACAGCACCTTGACGGTGTCCTGCTGGATCTTGCTGATGACGTTCGCGGGCGTACCGGCCGGCGCCACGAGCGCGAACCAGCCCGTCACGTTGAAACCGGGCAGCCCGGCTTCACTCACGGTGGGAATGTCGGGCCACGCGTTCGAGCGATGGTCCCCGGTCACAGCGAGCACCTTGATCGTCTTGCCCTTCATGAAGGGCATCGCCGCGGCGATATTGGGCAACACAACCTGTACGCGGTCCGCCATCAGGTCATTCAGCGCAAGCACTTCGCCCTTGTACGGCACGTGAACCATCGGAATACCCGCGGCGCCCGCGAACGCTTCGTCGGCCATGTGAACCTGACTGCCGATGCCGGCGGAGCCGAAGTTCAGCTTCGGATGCTGCGTCTTCCCGTATTCGATCAGCTGCTTGAGGTTCGAGATGGGCAGCGATGGCGCAACCGCAACGACCATCGGATTACTCGCGACCGTCGTGATGTCGCTAAAGTCTTTGTCCGAGTAAGGCAGCTTTTTATAAATGAACTGGTTCACCGTCAACATGCTTCCCGAAGCCAGCATCAACGTATAACCGTCGGGTGCAGACTTCGCCTCGACCTCCGCGCCGATCATGCCACCCGCGCCAGGACGATTGTCGATCACCACGGACTGCTTCCATAGCGTCCCCAGTCCCTGGCCAAGCGCGCGGGCCAGCACATCGGTCGAACCACCCGCCGTGAAGGGAACGATGATCCGGACGGGCTGGGCAGGCCACGCGTCCTCTGCGCGAGCGATCGACTGCATCTGCAGAACGGCGGTCAATGCGGCAGCGAGCGCGAGCCCGTGCCTTAGCGTGCGAACGAAACTGGGGGGCATTGCGATGTCTCCTTTCTAGATAATGTGGACCAGCACCGGCTCGATTCGAGCTGAACAGGAAGCGGGTTTTCAGCAATGCGCCTGTAACGCGGCACGCTTCATTCCGTCAACTGCTCACATAGAATCGTCTCTCCCGGGCGTACCCGGGTGAATGTCACAGCTTCCTGCCTGATCTCGACGCCATCCTCGCGTTTCCGGATCGTCGTGTAAGCGGACATCTCCAGATCTCCAGCCTCAGGAAAATCTTCGCGGAAATGCGCGCCCCGCGAATTCTCGCGGGAGATCGCCGCCTCGGTAATGATCTGGCTGACTGAAATCAGGTTCTTCAGGTTCAGCCAGTCGTGCCATTGCGCGTTGAATGCGCGGTCGCCATCCACAACGCCGGTCAGCATCAACCGTCCATGCAGTTCGCCCAGGGTCTTCCGCGCGCGCAAGAGTCCATCGCGGTCGCGAATGATGCCCACATGCGTCCACATGCATTCGTAGAGCGACTCCCGAATGTCTTCGAGGCCTGTTCCGTTTCTGGAAAACGGGGCTTCAGCCTCCTTGATCGCGACTTCGATGGCACGCGAATCGGGTTCCCGGTACTGACCTTGCGCTTTCACCCACGTCGCCATGCTGTCGCCCGCAATTCCACCGAATACCGTGGAATTCGCGACGCCGTTGCCGCCCAGGCGGTTCGCGCCGTGCACGCCGCCGGTGTCCTCGCCGGCGGCAAAGAGGCCGTTCAACTCGGTGCGGCAGTCGGTGCTGAACGAGACGCCGCCCATCATGTAATGCGCAGTCGGCACCACTTCGACGAGTCCGCCCGCGAGATCGAACCCGCAATCCGAGCAACGTTCCACCATGCCTTTGAACTGCTTTCGAACCTTGTCCGGGCCAAGGTGGCTCATCTGGATATACACCCCGCCATTAGGCGACGTTCGCCCCGCGCGCATTTCGGCATAGATGCCGCGCGATACGATGTCGCGCGTCGCACGCTCGCCGCGCGTGTCATAGGTATCCATGAATCGCTGTTTCGCGCCGTTCAACAAGTGCCCACCCGCACCGCGCAGTCCTTCTTCAAGCACGGTGCCGGTCATACGCGTGTGAGTTCCGGCAAGCAGCCCGGTAGGATGAAACTGCACCATCTCCATGTCGCGAAGCGTGAGCCCCGCGCGCAGCGCCATCGCAAGTCCGTCGCAGCTCTTGTCTCCGGACGGCGTGTGGAACTTGTACATCGTCGGGCCGCCTCCCGTTGCGAGCAGGACCGCCCTCGCCTGGACGAACACGAACCGGCCGGTCCGCATGTCGATCATCAACACCCCGGCGATGTGCCTGCCGTCGGCGGACTTGATCAACTCGATGGCCCGGTGTTCTTCGAGGCGCTGGATACCACGGCTCCACACCTGCTCGGCCAGCCGGTTGATGATCTCGATGCCGGTCAGGTCGCCTTTGTGAACGGTCCGGTCGAACGTCTGGCCCGCGAACGCCTTCTGATGAATCGATCCATCCGGATTGCGGTCGAAAAAACAGCCAAGCTCGTTTTCAAGCTCGCGCACGCGCTCGACAGCCGTACTTACCAGCGCCCACGCGAGGTCCTGGTTGGACAACCATTTGCTGCCTTCGATGGTGTCCATGAAGTGACGTTCGACCGAATCGCCTGGCGCCAGCGCGACGTTATAGCCGCCTTGAACCATGCGTGTGCAACCGCATTTCCCGAGCAGCCCCTTCACCGCAATAGTGATCGAAAGATCTGGAGCCTGCCTGTGCGCATGAAGCGCGGCAAAGAGACCGGCGCCGCCCGATCCCAGAATCAGGATATCCGTCTTGATGTGCTCGATATTCATTTTGTCGGTACTCCGAGGCTTTCGAGCACTTCAGCGCGTCGCGCGGCGGTGTCGCCCCTGACTTCGTCATACAGGCTGCCACCGTGGCTGTCCATCGCCACGAGCAACGGACCGAAGCCTTTGATCCTGAACTTCCAGAGCGACTCTGGATTGAGATCGTCGAGATCGACGGCCTCGATCTTCTCGATCCACGTCGTTTCGAGCGCGGCCGTCCCGCCGATGATCGCCAGGTAGACACCGCCCAGATCCTGGAACGCCGACTTCGATCCTTCGCGCAGACCGCCTTTTCCCACGATCATGCGCACGCCGTACTGCTCCATCAGTGGGCGCGTGAAGCGCTCCATGCGGTCGGACGTGGTCGTGCCGATGCAGACGGGTTGATACCCGGCCGGGTAGGCGTCGCTCGGCGCGACCTTACGCACGTTCGGCGCCGTGTGAATGACCGCGTGTCCGCGAAGATCGAATTCCGTGGCGCGCCCTTTGTCGAACATATGGATCTGCGTCGCATCGCGGATGCCGAACAGCGTGTGATGCAAGGTCACCGTATCGTTGACTCGCAGCTTGCGGATCTGCGACTCGTCGACGGGCGTATGGAGGTCGTAGTGAGCCATTTCAGAATCCGTAAGTGAGACCATCGGTGGTAAGCCGCGCCTTCGCACGCCTTGCGGAATGGCATTGCATGTTGACCGCAATGGGATTCATCGTGATGTGCGTCGACGCCAGTTCGATATGCACCGCAAACGCCGTACTATCGCCCCCGAGACCCTGCGGGCCGACACCGAGACGGTTCACTGCCTCGGTCAGTTCGCGTTCGAGGGCGGCGCCCTCGGGGTCCGCGCAAGCGGTGCCAAGCGCGCGCGTCGCGGCACGCTTGGCTAGCGCAACGGACAGATCGGACGTACCGCCAAGGCCGACGCCCACGATAGTCGGCGGACACGTCTTGCCGCCGGCAGCGATCACACAGTCGACGACGAACATCTTGATCGCGTCGATGCCTTCGGCCGGCACGGCCATCTTCAGAAACGAATTGTTTTCCGACCCGCTTCCTTTCGGCACCATCTCGATGGTCGCGGTCTCGTTCTCGTCCGTGAAGTCGACGTGAATGACGGGAACCTCGATGCCGCACGACGTGTGATTGTTCTTGCGTGTCAGCGGATGCACGACCGACGAACGCAGCGGGTGCTCCCGCGTCGCGCGCTCGCATCCTTTGCGGATGGCCGCCTTCAGTTCAAATCCGTCGAACTCGACATTCCGGCCCAGCGCAACGCTGTAAATGGGGATGCCAGTATCCTGGCAAAGCAGGTTCTCCGTATCCTCGGCCACGCGGATATTGGTCCGCATCGTCTCGAGAACCCGCTGTGCGACCGGCGACGTCTCGCCGGCGGAAAGTCTCTCGATGCCAGCTTTCACGTCGGGCGGCAGCAACTTGAGGGCGCGGATATACAGCTCTTTCGAGGCTTCCTCGACGACGTCAAGGTCAAGTTTCATCGCTGTCTCTTCGGTATTCGTCAAACAGATGGTGGGGGGTTTAGCGCAGTGCGGATGCTCGCGAAACGGCGCTAATGGATCAGCGCGAGCAGGAACGCGAGACCCGTACAGGTGCTCGCTCCTAAACCGAAGGCGAGCCAGTCCTTCCTCAATCCTGCCCATGGCAGAAATTCGATCAGCAACAGGCGAATGCCGCCCATCATGTGAAGCGAGAGCAGAACCACCAGCCCCCACTCGCCAAACTTGAACAGCGGTTGATCGGTCGCGCGCAGAAAGCCGTCGAGCGACGCCTCTCCCGTAATGGCGTGACCGAGTGCCCAGAAATGAACCGGCAGGAACAAGGCCAACGCCAGGCCTGAAAGACGGTGCACGAGAAAGGCCCACCACGCGGGGTGCGTGCGAGCGCGATAATCGTTCTTTCTCATCACGACACGACTCCATAAACAGCACGCAGCCCCATCAGCGCGAGGCCGGCTGAAAAGACCAGACAGATGGCCTGCGCGAACTTTCCGCGCCAGTGCAACCATTCCTCCGCGATTCTCAGCAGACCGATAGGCACGTGTATCGCGCACGAAATCACGAACACGGAATAGAAGGCGCCAAACAGCAGATTTCCGCGCGTGCGGCCGAGAATGGCCGCTGCGCTCAAGCCGCTATGGACCGCGTAGATGATGACGCCGAGATGGACGAACACACAGAGCGCGAGTGCGGTTGCACTCATACGCTGCCAGTACCAGAGACGAGCCTGGGTGCGAAGAGACATGCCATGCATCACAGGTCTCCTTCGCGTGCAGCCTTCATCGTCATCCGTTTGAGGCCGGCAATGCCCGCGGTCGGTGAAAGATGTTTGGGGCAACGCTCCGTACAGGTCGCCTGTGTATGACACGAGTGACAGCCCGCATCACCAGCCACAGCTCGCAGACGTTCGATCGTTTGCGTGTCGCGTTCGTCGTTGACGAGCGTCCACGCCCGGTTCAGCGCAGCCGGGCCCAGATAGTCCGGACGCCAGGTCACCACATCGCAGGATGAATAGCAGACGCCGCAACCGATACACTCGACCCCCGCGTCCGCCGCCTTTCTCGGCGCGCTCTCGGGACTGACTCTCGCGAAATCGTCGTGGCGCGTAAGGCTTCCGGAAAACTGCCCCTTTGCGCGGCTCCACTTGTCGAAAAAGTCGCTCATGTCGGTCACGAGATCCTTGATGACCGGAAGGTTCGACAGCGGTGCGATCTCCAGTTCGTCGTTTACCGCGACTTTCGAAACGTGTGTGCGGCACGTCCACCGCGCCCGGCCGTTGACGTTCATGGCGCACGATCCGCACATGCCCACGCGGCACGCGAACCGGTATGCAAGGTCGGGCTGCAGTTTGCGCTGGATGAACGTCACGACGTCCAGCACCGTCTGACTCTCATGACGCGGCACATCATAGGTGACGAGCCCCCGGATAGTGCTTCTCCAGACTTTTACTCGAAGTTTCTCGGTATTCACGATGCCTCTCGGAAAGCTGCTGACGCAGTACGATTGAACGGGTTTCGTGTATCGATTGTTCAGCAATTCTTCGTGAAGAAAAATCGAATAATTCTGGCGTTCAGGCAAAGGTTTTCTATGCCTCGCCGCTCACTCGACGAAGCTTCAGCACCGCGGCCATCTGAACGTTGTCGCGCTCCTTTTCGAGCCCGGACACAACCAGCGTAGCAACCGCGTTCCCGATCATGTTGGTGACGGCCCGCACTTCCGAAATGAAGCGATCCACACCGAGAATGAGCGCGGCGCCTTCGATGGGAATCTGTTTGAACGCCGTGAGCGTGGCGAGCAACGTGACGAAGCCTGCACCCGACACGCCAGCTGCGCCTTTCGAACTGATCATCGAGAGAACCATCAGCCCGATCTGATCTCCCCAGGACAGCGGAACGTTGTAGGCCTGAGCGATGAACAACGCGCAGATCACCTGGGCCACACAGGTTCCGTCGAGATTGAACGAATAGCCCATCGGCATCACGATACCGACGACCTGCTTCGGACACCCCATGCCCTCGAGCTTCCGGATCAGCTGCGGAAACACCGATTCGGACGATGTCGTGGCAAGGACGAGAAGAATTTCTCCCTTCAAATGATTCAGCAATCGAAGCAGACTGAAACCGCTCATCCGGCAGATGGTGCCCAGCACGACCACGAGGAAGAAAATCGTGGCGACATAGATCGTGATGAGCAGCATGCCGAGCGAGTTCAATGCGGACAACCCGTATTTCCCGACTGCGAAGCCCATCGCGCCCAACGCGCCGAGCGGTGCAAGCTTCATGATGAAACCGACGATCTTGAAGAGCACCTCCGACACCGACTCGAAGAACGTCAGGACCGGCTGCCCTTTGTCTCCGATGTAGGACAGTCCCACCGCGAACAGGCAGGCGATCACGACGATCTGAAGCATGTCACCCGAAGCAAACGGACTCAGGAAGCTCGACGGAATGATGTTGAGCAAAAAGCCCGTCAGGCCGCCGCCGTGATGCACTTCCGTCTGATATTGCGCCAGCACATGAACGTCGGCCGTGCCCGGCTGGATGTTCATTCCTACGCCGGGCCCGATCAGGTTCACCATCAACATGCCGATGAACAGCGCCAGCGTGGTCAACACCTCGAAATAGATGATGGTCTTTCCGGCGATCCGGCCCAGGGTGCGCATTTCACCGATCTGCGACGCGCCACATACGATCGTGGTGAAGATCAACGGCGGCGTGATCATCTTGATCAGACGGATGAACGCGTCGGACAGCGGCTTCAAGGACTGGGCGAACGTTGGGAAGAAATGACCGACGGCGATCCCGATCACGATGGCGATCAGAACCTGGACATAGATGTGCTTGCAGATGCGACGCAACATGGTGTCTCCTTGATCTCACCTCGTATCGCGCAGACGCGATTCCAGTGAGAAAAATGCCGGGCCACACGGACCCTTGCACTTTGACCAGTTGTGGCAACAGCGTGGAGATCGCCTCTGCCGGGCGAATGCTTCCAGGCCGTCTTATACGGTGAAGCGGGCTGACCGATCGCAATCAGCTTCGAATGCGATCGAGCGCTTTGACCAGTACCCGATCAACACCTCGCCTCGACGTTGCGAATCGCCACCACAGCAACACCAACCGTCTCTTCGCGTTCATGCAATACGGCGTGAATCATCGTCTACTCCTTGTTCAGGTTGAACTGGGCGTGAGCCGGCTGGCGCCAGCGCCACGCGCAAGTGTCGAGATGGCCTAACCGGTCAAGGCAGGCACGGAACGAATGATCAGATTGACAGCCGCGAGGATCAGGACGATCCAGAGCAGCGTCAGGACACGCGGCGCCGAAATCGCACTGCGCAGCCGCGCCCCTGCGAACAGTCCCACCGCGCCACAAGGCAATAACAGGCTCACGAGCGGCAGGACGGCGGGATTTTTATAGAGTCCGGAAGCGGTAAAGAGAACGAGTCGCGCAACGGCCGTAGCGGTAATGAGCGTGCTGATGGTTGCGCGGCGCTGGTCGGGATCGGGAAGGCGACCGGCCAGATAAATCGTGTAGACAGGTCCGCCGGTGCCGAATACCGCCGTCAGGCATCCGCCAAAGAAACCCAATGGAAGCGCCCAGCGCCCGCCTATTTCGCGGAACTCGCCTCGGGACATGACTTTCCACAGCGAGTAGGTCAGCAGGCACACGCCGAGAACGAGTTCCAGCGGTTTTTCCGGCACCGAAACGAGCACGCTCACGCCCAGCAGAAGCCCGATGCAAAGCCAGGGTCCAAGCCTTTTGAGCTCCTGTGTCTGAACAGACTGGAGGTTGCGCATGCCCACGAGCATTCCGGCGACGAGATCCAGCACCAGCATCACGGGGGTTGCCGTACGCAGCGGAACCAGCTGCGTCAGCAATGGGATGGCGACGATGGATGAACCGAAGCCCGTCAGTCCGTACACCAGATACGCGATCGCCACCACGCCCCCCGCGACTGCGATCGAACTGACACCGATTCCGACCGCGCCGGCAACGATTTGCGCATTCAACCAGGCTGTCATTGATGAAGGGCCTCGGTGTGACGTTCAGTGTGGTGGACAGAAGTGGGCGATACGTCTGCTGCACTGTGCGAGAAAATTCGGCCGCGCTAATTTCGGCCGCATTACTGCGTCCATTGTCGCTGGCGGCTTGCTAAAGAAAAACGCAGTAATGGTTTTCCTGAGACCAGGAAATACTTTAGGTTGCGTATCATTTTGGACATCGACCGATGCATGTCGTCTGCGTGAAACGCGAGCAATGCCATCCATTCGCACTCTCAAAATATTTCTGTCCGTCGCTCGATGCGGCACCTTTGCCGCCGCCGGCAACAAGGTTGGCCTGACCGCTGCTGCTATCGGCCTGCAGATCCGCGCGCTCGAGAGCGATCTCAACGTTCAGCTCTTTGACCGCAACGCACGCGCGGCGGTACTGAATCCCGTGGGCCGCGCACTCATTCCCGAAATCGAAGAAATCGTTCGCCGCTACGAGCTTCTCGAAGCTTCGGCGGGCGGCGGCGAAATGTCGGGAACGGTCGTGATAGGCGCACTGGTCTCCGCGCTGATGGGTGCGTTCGCCGATGCCCTGTGGTCGATCCGTCGCCAGCATCCTCGCCTCGACGTGCATCTGCTGGCCGGCATGTCCAGCGATTTCGCGCATCAGGTCGAAGTCGGCGAACTGGATGCGGCAGTCGTCACGCAATCGCCGCATCCGCTGGCCTCCACATTGCTTTGGACTCCGCTCTATTCCGAACCGATGATTGTCATCATGCCGACCGCGCCGCACTTCGAGTTGCCGTCGGAGCAGGACGACATTCTTCGCAATGCGCCGTTCATGCGCTTCGACCGCAGCACCTGGACCGGACACCTCGTGCAGAACGTGCTCGATCAATGCAAGCTCGAAGTCAACGAGGCGCTGGAGCTGAATTCCGTCGAGGCGATCGTCGCGCTCGTGCGTCAGGGCTTCGGTATTTCGATCGTTCCCAAACTCGCGAACGTCGATTTCGACAACGATCGCGCAATCAAGGTCATGTCGCTCGATGGTGTCGACGTGCGACGCCGGGTGGGACTGCTCGAACGCGTGAAGCACAGCCGTACGGCTTTCACCGACGCGATCAAGCGCTACTTCACCGCGACGTGAAGCGACGGACGTCGCGGCATACCCTCACGCCGCCAACGCGCGCAACTGGTTGAGCAGGGTATCGGGAACGTCGATGCCGTCACGCAGCGCGACATCCGCAAGATCGGCCCGGCGTTGCCCCGGCAACCGCACGTCGGCATCCTGCAGCATCACTTCGATCAACGCCTCGACACGCGACAGGTAGGTGGCATTTCCTGCCAATGCACCTGGATCGATCGCCCAGAACAGATGACCCACGCGCGACTTCTCGCCCGCTTCGGTCAGGAACGAACCCGCCTCGTAACCGAAGTTCGCACCGGCCAGCGCCGCCGCAAGCAATTCGACCATCAGCGCGAGCATCGCGCCTTTCGCCCCGCCAAATGGCAGCATCATGCCTTCCAATGCCGCCTTCGGATCGGTCGTCGGGCGGCCGTCGCGCGATGTCGCCCATCCCTCGGGAATCGGCTTGCCTTCGCGAGCGGCCACCATGATCTTGCCCCGCGCGACATTGGACAACGACAGGTCGATCATCAGCGGGTGGCCATCGCGACGCGGAAACACGGCCGCCACCGGATTGGTGCCGAACACGGGATGCCGTCCGCCGCACGCCGGCATTGCGGCGGGCGTATTGCTAAACGCAAGTCCCACCAGGCCGGCTGCGCCGACCGGCTCCAGGTGCCACGCGCCCGCGCCGAGATGATGACTGCGCGTCACGCTCACAACCGCACTGCCGTGCTCCCGGGCGCGACTCACGAGCGTTTCGATCGCGAGCTCGCACGCCGGAAACGCCATGCCGTCCGCGGCATCGATCAACACCGCCGTATTGCGCGCTTCAGCGATCGTCGGAACCGCCTTCGCATCGACACGGCCGTTTCGCAACTGCGCGACATACATCGGCAGGCGCGCGACGCCGTGCGACGACAAACCTCGTTCGTCGGCATAGACGAGCGCGCGCGCGGTTGCCTCGGCCGTCCGCGACGTGGCGCCAGCGGCAAGCATCGTGCGCGTGGCAAGGTCGTAAAGATCGTCGGACGATATCCGCGTCATATCAGGGCTCCTTCGTTAGCGTTGAGTCATTCACCCGCGAGTAACGCATCCGTCACGCGCGACGCGACCAGCGTGCTGACACGCTCGTTCGACTGCACCGTCAAGCCGGCGATATGCGGCGTGAGAATCAGGTTAGGCACGCCCGCAAGCGGCGACCCCGCTTTGAGCGGTTCGTCGGCGAACACGTCGAGCGCGGCGCCACCGAGGCGGCCCCGCTTCAGCGCGTCGGCAAGTGCGCTTTCGTCGATCACTCCGCCACGCGACGTATTGATCAGGACTGCATGCGTTTTCAACATCTTGATTTGCGTGGGACCGATCAGATTGTGCGTGCTGTCGACGAGCGGCACGTGAATGGTCACGACGTCGGCAGCGCGCAGCGCGTCATCGAACGACATGCCGCGCGCGCCCGCCTCCTGCCAGCAAGCCGCATCCGCGGGAATCTGCGGATCGTGGCCTACCACCTGCATGCCGATGCCCCGCGCAAGCCGCGCAACGAGCTGCCCGATGCCGCCGAAACCGATCACGGCCATCGTGCCGCCCGCCGCTTCGCGCCCTTTCGAGAGCGCCGTGCGCGGCCACTGCCCCTCGGCAACGGCGGCGCTCGACAGATACGCGCCACGCAGCAGCATCAGCGACGTGGCGATTACATACTCGGCCACGGCAGCGGCGTTGGCGCCCGTTGCGGGAAACACCTGCACGCCGCGTGACTTGCACGCGTCAAGCGCGATATTGTCGAGCCCGACACCAAGCCGCCCGACGACCGACAAACGCGGTGCGCCGTCCAGCAGCGCGGCAGTGACCTGGGTCCGGTTGCGCACGATCAACGCGTCGGCATCGGCCAGCAGATCGCGCAGCCGGTCCGGCTCATCGACGAGCGTTGCTCGTGCGTGGACATCGAAATGACGCCGCAGCGAATCCACCGCCGACTCGTCCATGAATTCGCTGATGACGATTTTCCTGCGACCGGTCTTCATTGTGGACGTTCCACCGTAGCGAAACTGCGTTCGCAAAGCCCGTCACGAGGGCGGGCCTGGAAGGCGCGACCGATGCGTCACGCGCTTTCGAACAGACGCGTGAGCACGAACTCGCGATGGCCCAGCGTTTCCGCCGAGGTCCAGCGTCCGTTCGCGGTGGCGAGCATCGATTCGAGCAGCTTGTCGCCGGCCTGGTCGAGGTTCTGCTCGCGCTGCAGCAGGCCCGACACGTCCACGTCGATA